>CAZHUJ010000005.1:0-244202 GCA_964535565.1 uncultured Pseudohongiella sp.
TTTTTGCCTTCAGCCTTCGTGGCTGAGCAGGCCGCGTATTATACGCTTCTGATTCGTCTCGGCAAGCTTTTTTTGAAACTCTTTTCGAGAAGGTTAACAGCGCTAACACCACTCTAAAGACATCATCAACAAGCTGCTGACTCATCTTCCTGCCACCGAATCCTCTTTCGAAGCTCTCCGTGGCGGGGCGCGAATTATACGCCTTTGATTCATCCTGGCAAGCACTTTTTTCAGAATTCTTTTTCAGCTTTGCGTAAAACGCATCACTTAAAAACAATTTGAATCAGCTGCCCGATTCACTACCTCGTCACTCACTTCTTCGTGAAGCATCTCGTGTCGAGGGCGCGCATTATGCCACAGTACTTTTTTCTGGCAAGCACTATTTTAAAAATTGTGACACTTATTAAAACCGAAGCAGATGGAACATTTTTTTGCCACGCTTCAGAACCACATACTTGTTATAAAGAGTAGCAGCATTGCGCTCGATTCTGTAATCCTGTTGCAATACCTTTTCACCATTAATAGCCACCGCACCCGCATCAATAAACTCTCGCGCTGCTCTGTTAGACGAAGCCAGTCCAGAGCTCACCAGAATCTCCACCAAACCCACAGAATCTTCTTGCACATCTGTACTGGGCAGGCCATCGAGCCGCAGTTGTTCAAAGTCGGTCTCAGCCAGGTCGGTCAGATCGCCAGTAAACAGGGCCTCGGTAATCCGTTTCGCAGCACGAGCACCCGTTTCGCCATGAACCATTGTAGTTGCTTCAGCCGCAAGAATAGATTGAGCCTGTGGGCGACCCTGCGCAGCGACATCAGCCCGCTGAATCTCATCAATCTTCGCAGGAGACAGGAACGTAAAGTACTTCAGAAATTTATAGACGTCCGCATCAGCGGCGTTAAGCCAGAATTGGTAGAAAGCATAGGGTGATGTCTTTTTAGGATCCAGCCACACAGCACCAGACTCAGTCTTGCCGAATTTTTGCCCATCAGCCTTTGTAACCAATGGCAACGTTAAACCGTAGACCTGACCCTGATGCATTCTACGAGCCAAATCAATGCCGCCAGTAATATTGCCCCACTGATCACTACCACCTATTTGTATAGTACAACCATACCTTTTATATAACTCTGCGAAATCGTATGACTGCAGAATCATATAACTGAACTCGGTAAAGGAAATACCTGAACCCTCGCGATCGATTCGCTGCTTTACTGACTCTTTCTGAATCATGGCGTTTACGGAGAAGTGCTTACCTATGCCGCGCAGGAAATCGAGCACACTAAGATCCTTCGTCCAATCCAGATTGTTTACAACAACCGCAGAATTCCCACCGCAATCAAAATCCAGAAACCCCTCAAGCTGTGATTTGAGCCTGTTCACCCACCCACCGATCACTTCGGCAGAGTTCAGTTGACGCTCCGCAGCCTTAAAACTGGGATCGCCGATCATGCCTGTAGCTCCACCCACCAAAGCGACAGGCTTGTGCCCAGCAAGCTGAAAGCGGCGGAGTGCCAGCAAAGGTACAAGGTGACCGATATGGAGACTGTCCGCGGTTGGATCGAACCCGCTATATAGGGTGCGGCTACCACTGGCAATATGCGCTCTGAACTCATCCTCAGACGACATCTGGGATATCAAGCCTCTTGCCCCAAGATCTCCTAATAAATCTGCCGGTTTATAAACCATGACACTGTCTAACTCCGCATAGAAATTCGAGGCTGGAGATTCTACACCAACATCCGGAATAAGACTTGACCTCAGCCAGAAAAGCCTGAAGAATTGGTCGGTCGTCGCACTCTCACGAGGCGCATCGACAGACGGGCAGAATTGGGAATGGATGCCCCAGAATATGAAATAAGAACTTACATATAACCAGAATTTTCATGGCTCCAATTACATCCATACGACAGCTTTTCGGGAAACGCCATCCTCGCAATCATTTACTCCTTGCCAGTGCGCTCAGCGCAGGCGTGATGGTGCTCGCGATGCTGGCACCAGAAGAATCCGCCCATGGAGACCGTCTTCGGCATGAGATAAACGGCCTGGTCGAAAATCTCGAGGGCAATACTCTTGTCGGCAAGGGGCCCGCCAGCCAGCAAATCATGGAAAGCGTGGCCAAAGCGGCCCAGGAAGCTGCCCAGCAATCTGCGGAAAAAGCCCATATCAAACAGGTTACCGTGCAGCAAGGCGACAACCTGTCTTCCTTGTTCAGACAGGTTGGCCTGAATGCCCAAGACCTGTTCAGAGTTATCAACAGTTCAGAAGACTCATCTGTACTAAATCGCCTATTCCCTGGTTACCAGCTGAGTTTCTATATCCCGGAACCCGGCCAACTCAAACGACTCGAGGTTTTTACGTCACCGCTTGAAGGTTACGTGTTTACGCTGGTTGATGCTCGTTATGAAGTTGAACCCATTGTGAGAACCGCTGACGTTGTTAATGTTATGCGCCAAGGCAGAATCGCAGACAGCCTCTTTGTAGCAGGACAGCGTGCAGACATCCCAGCTGGCGTTATCATGAGCATGGCCGATGTATTCGGCGGCGTAATCGACTTCCTGATGGACCCCAGACAAGGCGATGAATTCAGCATCGTATACGAAGAAAAGTATCTGGACGGCCAATTTATTGGTACTGGCGAGATCATAGCCGCGCAGTTTATAAATCAAGGGCGAGAACATATTGCTGTCCGTTATGAAAACGCCAACGGCGAGGTTGCTTTCTTCAACCCGGATGGCGAAAGCATGCAGAAGGCATTCCTGAAGAACCCTCTGGATGTGTTCAGAATCAGTTCGAATTTTAATCCAACCCGCATGCACCCGATCCTCAACACAATCCGTGCTCACCGCGGCACCGATTACGCGGCACCCACCGGAACGCCAGTTCGCGCAACAGCCGATGGCACAGTGAGCTGGGCTGCTCGTAACGGCTCGTACGGCAAACTGATTATTGTTGAGCACCATGGTTCTTATGAAACCCGCTATGCTCACCTGAACGATTATGCCAATGGCATCAAAAAAGGCAGCAAAGTTCGCCAGGGTCAGATTATTGGTTACGTAGGCGCCACTGGTGGCGCAACCGGCCCTCATCTTCATTATGAATTCCTGGTAGGTGGCGTTCATAAAGATCCACGAACCGTGCTGGATCAATTACCGCAGGCAATCGCCCTGGACGACGAAGAAATGCAGCGCTTCAAAGAGCACAGCCGCGAAATCCTCAAACAGTTCCGCCAGAACAGACCTGATGGTCGCCTGCTGTCCTACAACGCACCGGATCTCCTCGATAACGGGCAAGAGTAATGTCATCAACGGGTGCCGGTTTTGTTGCGGGCATTATGTCCGGCACTAGCATGGATGGCATCGACTGCGTTGTTATCCAGCTCCACGCCAATAAGCTCGAACTCGTCGCCTGCAATACAGCCAAGTACCCCCCAGCACTGCGCGAGCGCCTTTTTAAAGTTTGCGCAGCTCCTGAATTAAGCCTGCTAGAACTGGGCCAGCTGGATGTTGCTGTTGGCCAATGTTTTGCCCAAGGCATTAATGAATTGCTGGCAAAACAGCAAATTGATCCCGCAGACGTGATTGCCATTGGAAGCCACGGGCAGACTATTTTCCATGCCCCCCAGGCGGAATATCCCTTCAGTATGCAGATAGGTGATCCAAATACGATCGCAACACTCACAGGCATCACTACTGTGGCAGACTTCCGCCGCAGAGATATGAGTGCTGGAGGCCAAGGAGCCCCTTTAGCGCCCCTGTTTCACCAGTACTTTTTCCACAAACCCGGCACACTACGCTGCGTATTGAATATTGGTGGAATCAGTAATATTACTTGGATTGGAGAGGCTTCAGACGACACGCCCACAGGCTTTGATACCGGCCCCGGCAATGTATTTCTGGATATGTGGGCAACCCAGTGGCTGGGACAGCCATATGACAGCAATGGCGACTGGGCTGCGACCGGGAATGTTAATAACACCCTGTTGCAGACTCTTCTGCAAGAGCCATACTTTTCGATGGCCAGCCCTAAAAGCACGGGGCGAGAACTATTTAACCGCCATTGGCTGGACAATAAGTTAATAGGCTTTGAGGCTGTCTCCCCTCGGGACATACAGCGCACACTGCTGGAGCTGACGGCACGCACCATAGCGGACGCTATTGAGGTATCCAGACCCTCCGCAAGATCTGCTGATAAAGCCGAACTCTTGGTGTGTGGTGGTGGCGCACATAACGCACAGCTGATGCAACGATTGCAGTCGTTAATACCAGGCATGTCTGTAGCATCAACAGACGTCCACGGCATGTCCGCGGACTGGATCGAAGCCAGCACGTTTGCATGGCTGGCCACAAAAACGCTAAACAGGGAAAAAATCAATACAACGCCACTGACCGGTGCCAGAAGTCGCGTCATTCTGGGCGGGGTATATTACGCCTGATATCAGATCGAGAATGATGAACCGCAGCCACACGTAGTGGTTGCCTGGGGGTTATTGACAACAAACCTGGCCCCCTCAAGATTCTCAACATAATCAATACGGGCGCCGGTAAGATACTGGTAACTCAGCGGATCCACCAGCATTGTCGCCCCCTTATGCTCGACCACAGTGTCATCATCGGCCAAGCCCTCTTCAAAAGCGAAGCCATACTGGAAACCTGAGCAACCACCACCGGTAACAAAAACACGCAGCTTCAGAGCCGGATTGCCCTCTTCCTCGATCAACGACTTTACCTTGGCGGCAGCGTTGTCGGTCATACTGATGATAACGGGATCAAAGGACTGAACAGTGCTCATGTTTAACTTCTATTTGCAGGATCTAAACAGCGGCTGATTATGGGCTTACCCGACTATTTCAGTCAACTATTCAGGAATTCCTGCTGCCAGTTACGGCAGCAGGGCGATACCATCCAACCCAGCCGACTCATCACACCCGAACAGAATATTCATATTCTGAACTGCCTGACCGGCCGCGCCTTTAACCAGATTGTCGATAACCGAGAGCACAACAATTGTGTTGCTGGCTTTCAGATAATGCACTGCAATCTGACATCGGTTGGAGCCACGCACGTTACGAGTGGCGGGCTGGCTACCTGCTGGCATTACGTCGACAAACGGTTCGTTGGCATAACGTTTTTCATACAGCGCCTGCAGCTCCGCTGGATTGACCTGGCCCAAGGGAGTGGCGTACAGAGTCGCGTGGATACCTCTGATCATGGGTGTCAGGTGCGGGATAAAAGTCAGTCCAACATCCTGGCCCGCAGCCAGACGCAACCCCTGGGAAATCTCCGGGAGATGTCTGTGCCCCGCTACGCCATAGGCATTCAAGGATTCAGATGCCTCAGAAAGCAGACTGCCAACGGCAGCTTTCCGGCCTGCGCCACTGACACCAGATTTGGCATCGGCAATAAGACGAGTCGGATCCACCAGGCCCGCTTCCAGCAACGGGATAAATCCCAGCTGCACTGATGTCGGGTAACAACCAGGCACTGCAATCAGCGTTGCTTCACGGATTTTGTCGCGATTGACTTCCGGCAGGCCATAGACGGCCAGATCGATCAGCTCGGGGCTCTGATGCGCTTCCTTGTACCAGTGCTCCCACTCAGCCCTGTTTTTCAGACGAAAATCTGCAGAAAGGTCGATTACACGTACTCCGCGCTCAATCAGTGTGCGCGCGGATTTCATCGCCACGTTATGTGGAGTCGCAAAAAACACTACATCACAACGCGCCAGGACTTCGTCATCCGGCACGGTAAACGGTATATCAACGTAGCCGCGGAGGTTCGGGAACAGCGTAGATACAGGGGTGCCTTCCATTTCACGGGAAGTCACTACGTCAATTGAGACATCCTTGCGAGGAGCCAGCAGTCTCAACAATTCAACGCCGGTATAACCTGTTGCACCTACGATTCCAACCTTGATCACCATCGCCTCCAACCCGCACAAGTGCGGAAATATCTACCAAGGGCGCCATTCTACCATCCATGCCTCGATTTGCTGTACTGACTTGCTCGACGACGGCATAATCAGGCCCGCAATAACCAACAGGAGTTAAACCATGGCGTGGGTTGAAGCCTTTCACATCATTTCAGTAATTTGCTGGTTTGCCGGGATTTTTTATCTGCCGCGGCTGTTTGTTTATCACGCTATGAGTGAAGATCAGGTCAGCAAGGATCGTTTTGTGGTCATGGAACGAAAACTTTATCGTGGCATCATGACCCCTGCGGCAGTTGCCACTAT
The DNA here is from genome assembly GCA_964535565.1 of uncultured Pseudohongiella sp. Taxonomy (GTDB): domain Bacteria; phylum Pseudomonadota; class Gammaproteobacteria; order Pseudomonadales; family Pseudohongiellaceae; genus Pseudohongiella. The sequence goes on from CAZHUJ010000005.1 coordinate 6,233, forward strand.
TATTTTTGGTGGTTGGATGATTGGTTCAGCCCCCGACTTTTACCTTCAGCAAGGCTGGCTGCACGCCAAACTTACACTGGTTCTGCTACTGCTTATTTACCACCTCAGCTGCGGCTGGTTTATTACGCGTTTTCGTGAAGAGCGAAATACACACAGCCATGTCTTCTTTCGCTACTTTAATGAAGCCCCGGTATTTCTTCTTATCGGAATTGTGATTCTGGTTGTGGTTAAACCGTTTTGAGCCAGGCCTGCGCACATAAACCGCTGGTACTTTGTGTGTCCGGACTGGACCCTACCGGCGGGGCTGGCATTCAGGCAGACATTGAAACTCTGAACGCACTTGGCTGCCATGCTTTGCCCGTCATCAGTTCGCTGACGGTGCAATCACCGGTGAATGTTAAAGCGACCTACCCCTGCAACCCGGAACTATTACGCGACCAGATCCTGACCTTACTCGACAGTGGACTTCTACCTCATTGCATCAAATTGGGATTGATCGACAGCCCCCAAACCATTGAAGTGTTGGCAGAGATATTCAGACTATTGCCATCCGTTCCATTGGTTGCTGATCCGGTTCTCAAAGCTGGCGGCGGCTTTGAATTCAGCACCCGGGAACTCATCGACGCGTACAGACAGTCTGTTCTGCCTCGTTGCACGGTGTTGACCCCCAACGTTCCAGAGCTGTATCGGCTTTGCCCGAATGCGACCAGTGAAGACGAGGCACTGGCCGAGATTGTCCACAGCGGATGTCAACATGTTCTATTGACTGGAACCCATGCGCATACAAACGATGTGATCAACCGACTGTACAACGGAGCAGAGCTTGATCAGCGCTGGTCCTGGCAGCGGCTGGATGGCGAATTCCACGGCTCAGGCTGCACACTGGCTTCAGCAGTTGCGGCCGGTATTGCCTTGGGCAAATCCGTTAGCTCGGCAGCGCAAGCTGCTCAGCAATTTACATGGAATGCACTAAAGCAGGCTATCAAACCGGCACAGGGCCAGTCCTTGCCGGACCGCCGCTTCCCGCAGTAACAAGCAGCCCAGGGCGCAGCTGCTCTGTTAGAATAGCCCCCACACTGAACTATTCGAAGACAGAGTCTTCGACGGAAAATTAAATTGACTGCCACGCAGATCAGAGACAAACGCTTCACCGGTATTTATGCCATTACCGATGAAAAGCTGATTCCTGACAACAAACTACTTGATGTGTGTGAGCATGCACTGCGTGGCGGCGTCCATATATTGCAGTACCGTAGCAAATCAGCAGCCAAAAGTTTCGCGCAAAGACGAGAAGAAGCTGCCGCGTTGACTGAGCTCTGTACACGGTATGGCGCGTACCTGCTTGTCAACGACGATATCGATCTTTGCCAGGCGGCCAATGCCCATGGTGTTCATCTCGGTCAGCAGGATGGCTCAGTGGCTCAAGCCCGCCGGCGATTGGGCTTTGATGCCATTATTGGCGTCACCTGTCACAACAAGGACGAACTTGTACTCAAGGCCGAACAGGAAGGCGCTGATTACGCGGCTCTGGGCAGGTTTTTTGCGTCCAGGACCAAACCTGAGGCTGCAGCGGCCAGCCTTGAGGATTTAAGACGTATCCGTAGAATCACTCACATTCCACTGGTGGCCATTGGCGGAGTAACCGCTGACAATGGCGCAGCGTTGCTGGATGCCGGGGCTGACATGCTCGCAGTGATACATTATTTATTTTCGGGCAACGACGTGTTCACACGCGCAGAAGCCCTGTCCAGTTTATTCAGACATTCGAGGTAAGCGTCCGTGTCAGAGCAGAATCAACACATTTCAACCAAAAACTCAGCGGCACTTTTTGAAGAAGCTCAACGTTATATTCCTGGCGGTGTGAACTCACCAGTACGCGCGTTTCGCGGTGTGGGCGGAACTCCGTTGTTTTTCAGCCACGCTGAAGGCCCTTGGCTGTTCGACGAAGACAATAACCGCTACGTTGACTACGTTGGTGCATGGGGGCCGCTGATTCTGGGGCACCGCCACCCTGCCGTTATTGAAGCGCTGCAGGATCAGCTCACGCGGGGCCTGGGTTACGGCGCATCCACTGCAGCTGAAGTGGAAATTGCTAAAACCATTTGCACGCTGGTGCCTTCCATAGAAAAAGTGCGACTGGTTACCTCTGGTACGGAAGCTACCATGAGCGCCATTCGTGTAGCGCGCGGGTTTACCCGTCGTGACAAGATTGTAAAGTTCGAAGGTTGCTACCACGGCCACGTCGACAGCCTGCTGGTAAAGGCCGGTTCAGGCGCACTGACGCTGGGCGAACCCGATTCTCTGGGCGTACCCAAAGCCTATACTGACCTTACCTATGTATTGCCCTTTAACAACATTGAAGCGTTAAAAGCACTGTTTGCAAAAGATGGTGACAACATCGCCTGCGTGATTGTAGAGCCAGTCGCCGGCAACATGAACCTGGTACCGCCAATCCCGGGGTTCCTGGAAACCATGCGCGAACTGTGTACACAACACGCCAGCGTGTTGATCTTCGACGAGGTGATGACCGGTTTCCGTACAGCACTCGGTGGCGCTCAATCTGTTTATGGAATAAAGCCGGATCTGACTACTCTGGGCAAAGTAATTGGCGGCGGCCTGCCGGTAGGCGCATTTGGCGGGCGCGCTGACATCATGAACTGTATTGCACCACTTGGCCCGGTTTATCAGGCAGGCACATTAGCGGGCAGCCCGCTGGCAGTTGCTGCAGGACTGGCGATGCTCAAACAGATTCAACAACCTGGTTTTTATCAGCGTCTGACAGACAACACTTCCAAACTTCTGAACGGTCTGCAAGAACGCGCAGAGGCTGCCGGTATCGCATTCACCACTGCACAGGTTGGTGGTATGTTCGGCTGCTACTTTACTGAAACTAAACAGATCACCAGCTTTGATCAAGTCATGGCGTGCAACGTAGAGCAGTTCAAACGCTACTTCCACCTGATGCTGGAAAATGGTGTTTACCTGGCACCTTCTGCCTTTGAAGCCGGATTTGTTTCCGCAGCGCACGGTGACGAGGAAATTGAGCTGACATTAAAAGCTGCAGAGAAAGCTTTCGCCGCTCTTAAATAAGAACTGACACAACAACGGATACAAGTATGACAACGCTGGATGTATACGGAATTGGCAATGCACTGGTCGACAAGGAATTTGAAGTTGATGACTCGTTTTTTGCAGAAGCCGGAATCGAAAAAGGATTTATGACACTGATCGACGCAACGCAGCAGGAACAACTGCTGTCGTTGTTGTTGCGCCGACACTCGCTGAAAAAACGTGCTGGAGGAGGTTCTGCGGCCAATTCACTTTACGCGCTCAGCCAGTTTGGCGGTAAAGCGTTTTATTCATGCAAAGTGGCCAATGACGAATCCGGGGATTTTTATCTCAACGAACTTGGCAACAGCAATATCAGCACAAATCTCAGTGCGGAGCGCGAACCGGGTAACACAGGCCGTTGTATCGTGATGGTCACACCGGATGCAGAACGTACTATGCTGACTCATCTGGGTATTTCGCAGAATGTTTCTGAGGTCGAGCTGCGACTCGAAGCTGCTGCTGAAGCCAAGTTTGTCTACATTGAAGGCTACCTGGTTACTTCTGACTCTGCACGGCACGCCGCGATCAAGTTAAAAGAATTTGCCCAGCAGTCTGGCGTTAAAACCGCACTAACATTTTCTGACCCGGCGATGGTTGAATACTTCCGCGACGGGATCAACGAGCTGATTGGCAACGGTGTGGATCTGCTGTTCTGCAACGACAAAGAGGCCCGTATCTGGTCAGGTGAACAAGACTTCAACGCAGCCTGTGAGAAAGTAAAAACCGTTGCCAAACAGTTTGCTATCACCCGCGGGGCAGAAGGGGCGCTGCTGTATGACGGCAACAACTATATCGAAATTGCGCCTCACAAAATCACAGCCGTTGATACCAATGGTGCTGGCGACATGTTCTCCGGCGCCTTCCTGTATGGTCTGACTCAGGGTATGAGCTTCAAGGATGCAGGAGATCTGGCCAGTCTGGCTTCAGCAAAAGTTGTATCGCAGTTTGGTCCGCGACTGACACCTGAACAGCACGCACAGATCTACCAGGAGTTCCTCGCCAATCGCAGCTGATACCGGACATATCCGTTTAAAACAAAAAGGGCGCCAAGGCGCCCTTTTTAAAGTCTGTAATCAAAGCGCACACATCAGGCACGCAGATCATCCACAAACTTTTTCACACCATCAAACCAGCTGGTTTTTTTCGGCGACTGCGAACCCTCGCTTTCACCAATGGCCTGAAACTCCTGCAGCAGTTCCTTCTGACGACGGGTCAAGCCAACTGGAGTCTCAACGACCACACGGCAAAGCAGATCGCCGGGGGGACCACCACGAACAGAGGTCACCCCCTTGCCACGCAGACGGAACAACTTGCCAGTTTGTGTTTCCGCCGGGATTTTCAGTTTTACACGGCCGTCCAGTGTAGGAACTTCAAGTTCACCACCCAAGGCAGCATCACCAAAACTGATTGGAATCTCACAATGCAAATCACGGCCATCGCGCACAAACAGTTTGTGCGGACGAATATGAACCTGCACATAAAGATCACCGGAAGGCCCACCACCCATCCCAGCCTGGCCTTCGCCACTGAGACGAATTCTGTCGCCATCATCAACACCGGCCGGCACTTTGACCGACAGGGTCTTTTGTTCTTCGACCTGACCACGACCGTGACAGCTGTTGCAAGGATCCTTGATCATCTTGCCACTACCCTGACAGCGTGGACAGGTTTGCTGAACAGAGAAAAAGCCCTGTTGCATGCGAACTTGTCCAACGCCGTTACAGGTATTGCAATCGACCGGAGACGAACCCTTCTTGGCGCCACTGCCTTCACAGGTTGAACATTTTACAGCTGTCGGGATACGGATCTTGACGGTAGTACCTTTGACGGCATCTTCAAGATCCAGCTCCAGGTTGTAACGTAGATCTGCACCCTTGCGAACGCCACTACGTGCACCACCACGGCCACCAGCTCCAAAAATATCGCCAAAAATATCACTGAAGATATCGCCGAAATCACCAGCGCCCTGACCGCCACCGCCCTGAGCATTAACGCCGGCATGACCATACTGGTCATAGCGCGCACGCTTGTCCGGATCCGACAAGACTTCAAAGGCCTCGTTGGCTTCCTTAAAAAGCTCCTCCGACTCCTTGTTGTCCGGATTGCGATCCGGGTGATGCTTCATGGCGACGCGTCGGTACGCTTTTTTCAAATCAGCTTCCGACGCATCGCGGGCTACGCCCAGCACTTCATAATAGTCTCTTTTCGACATAGTCCTTCAGCCAGGCTTATTTATCGTCTTTAACTTCCTCAAACTCGGCATCTACAGCGTCATCTGCTGCCGCGCCGCTGTCAGCGGCGCCAGCATCAGCTGCGCCAGCTCCCCCTGCATTGCCTTGCTGTTCAGCGTACATACGCTGTGCCAGGCCAGAAGAAGCCTCTGTCAGCTCCTTGGTGCGAGCTTCGATCTGAGTCAGATCATCGGTTTTTAATGCATCTTCCAGCGCAGTAATCGCGCCTTCAATTTTGCTCTTCTCTGCTGCATCTACCTTGTCACCCGCATCCGTCAGCGTTTTGCGGGTAGCATGGATAAGGCCGTCTGCGGAATTACGCGCGGTTACCAGCTGTTCAAACTTCTTGTCTTCAGCTGCGTTTGCTTCCGCATCCTTGATCATGTTCTGAATTTCTTCCTCGGACAGACCGCTGGAGGCCTTGATCACAATAGATTGCTGCTTGCCTGTTGCCTTGTCTTTGGCGGACACGTTCAGAATACCGTTGGCATCCAGGTCGAATGCTACTTCAATTTGCGGCATGCCACGCGGAGCCGGTGGAATATCGCTCAGGTCAAAGCGACCCAGCGATTTGTTCTGGCTGGCCTGTTTACGCTCACCCTGAACTACGTGAATGGTCACAGCAGTCTGGTTGTCGTCAGCGGTCGAGAACACCTGGGTTTTCTTGGTAGGAATAGTGGTGTTCTTGTCGATCAGAACACTGGTCACGCCGCCCAGAGTTTCAATACCCAGAGACAATGGAGTCACGTCCAGCAACAGAACGTCATTTACTTCACCTGACAGTACTGCCGCTTGAACTGCAGCACCCAGTGCTACCGCTTCATCAGGGTTCACGTCACGACGCGCTTCCTTGCCGAAGAAATCAGCTACTTTTTTCTGAACCAGCGGCATACGGGTTTGACCGCCCACCAGAATCACATCATTGATCTTACTTGTATCCAGACCGGCGTCTTTTAATGCAATACGCACCGGCTCCAGCGTACGATCAACCAGCTCTTCAACCAGAGACTCAAATTTGGCACGAGTCAGCTTTTGCACCAGGTGTTTTGGACCTGAAGCATCTGCCGTAATGTATGGCAGGTTGATCTCGGTTTGCTGAGCTGAAGACAGCTCGATTTTGGCTTTTTCTGCAGCTTCTTTCAGACGTTGCAGCGCGAGTGGATCGTTGCGCAGATCCATGCCGGATTCTTTTTTGAACTCATCCGCCAGATAATCGATCAGACGCATATCAAAGTCTTCACCACCCAGGAATGTGTCACCGTTGGTGGACAGTACTTCAAAGGTGTGTTCGCCATCGGTCTCAGCGATTTCGATGATGGAGATATCAAAGGTACCACCACCCAGGTCGTATACAGCAATGGTGCTGTCGCCGGACTTTTTGTCCATGCCATACGCCAGCGCTGCCGCAGTTGGCTCGTTGATAATACGTTTGACTTCCAGGCCAGCGATACGGCCTGCGTCCTTGGTTGCCTGACGCTGAGAGTCGTTGAAGTAAGCAGGCACTGTCACCACAGCTTCGGTAACTGGCTCGCCGAGGTAATCCTCAGCGGTCTTTTTCATTTTCTTCAGCACTTGCGCGGAAATCTGCGGCGGAGACATGTTCTCGCCGTTTACCCGCACCCACGCATCACCGTTATCAGCCTTGGCGATTTCGTAGGGCACCATCTTGATGTCTTTCTGTACAACATCATCACCAAACTGGCGGCCGATCAGACGCTTGATAGCAAACAGCGTATTTTTGGGGTTGGTGACTGACTGACGTTTAGCCGGCTGGCCCACCAGCGTTTCACCATCTTTGGTATACGCAATCACCGACGGGGTGGTGCGATCACCTTCCGCATTTTCGATTACTTTGGCTTTGCCGCCCTCGAGAATGGCCACGCAGGAGTTGGTGGTTCCCAAGTCAATTCCGATAATTTTGCCCATTAGCTTTTCTCCAGTGATTCACCCGATATCCGCTTGCGGTAATCAGTTTTAAAGTACGTTGAGTCCCTATATTGGTTTGAGCGCACCCTTTTCAAGGGCAAAGCGCGTATTTAATTCGTGCTTCAAGCCTTCACATCAACACCGGCAGAAGGTGCTCTGGCGACCATCACCCGCGCCGGGCGCAATACACGGCTATTCAAGGTATATCCTTTTTGCAGCACCACCAGCACACTGTCTGGCTCTGCTGCAGGACTTTCCATCATGCCCATGGCCTCATGGAACTGCGGATCAAAAGGCTCACCCAGCGGATCCAGCACGGCCACGTTAAATTTCTGCAGGCAGTCGAGAAAACTCTTGAGCGTGAGTTCAACACCTTCGCGCAGCGCCTTGAGTTGATCTGACATCTGATCAGTGCTGGAGGCCTGCAGCGCACGCTCCAGGTTGTCCAATACCGGGAGAAGTTCGGAAACGAGTTTTTCCTGGCCAAATTTGTGAGCTTTCTCAACATCCTGCTCAGCCCTGCGACGCACGTTCTGCATATCTGCATGCAGGCGCAGAACTTCTGTCTGATGCCCGGCAATAACAGCTTCGGCCGCAGCCAGTCGCGCGCCCAGGTCATCGGGGGTAACAGCCTCGGTTGCCAGGCTGTCCTCAGCGGCTGGATTGCTTTGCAAATCCGGGTTTCCGGCGTCGGTGTTCTGATTGAAGTCGTTACTCATTAGCAGTTCCTGTCATTTATTCTATAAACACAAGCCTGCAGCGCAGGCAGCCACTATCTGCTCAATATGGGGGCGCCGTGATATGATTCAAGGCCACAAAGTCCCGGGACGGATGCAATTTTTGCAACTATAGTAATGGAACCATGCTGACTCACCTGTCAATCAGAAATTACGCCATTGCCACCGAACTGGACATCAGTTTCAAGTCAGGCATGACAGCCATTACCGGCGAAACCGGCGCCGGAAAATCCATCATTCTGGGAGCCTTGGGCCTGGCGCTGGGGGATCGGGCCGACCGCGACGTTGTGCGCGATGGCTGCGAACGCGCCGACATCAGCGTGGAGTTCGACATCAGTCGTCTGGATAACGCCCGCCACTGGCTTGAAGAAAATGAGCTTGTATCCACGGATGATCCAGCGCTGTGCCTGTTAAGACGCAGCGTAAGCAGTGACGGGCGCTCCCGCGCCTGGATCAACAACACTCCGGCCACTCTGCAAGCTTTGGCGGCTTTGGGTGAACGCCTGATGGACATCCACAGCCAGCACGAACACCATTCCCTGCTCAAAAAAGCCACCCATCAGATTCTCCTGGATGATTTTGCGGGTCATCAAAGCGCCGTCCTCAAGCTCAAAGGCTTAGCCGACGAATGGCGACAGCTGCAACAGCGGCTGGAGCGACTGAAATCTGAATCCGAAGAACAGCAGGCGATGAATGAACTGGCCCGTTACCAGCTGGATGAGCTGGCAGAGCTGGATCTTGGCGATTCGGAACTGGCGGCCGTAGAACAGGAAATGGATGAACTGGCTCAAGCGGAAACCCGCATGTCCGCACTGCAAAGCCTGCTGCAACTGTGCCGCGACAACGATGAAGTTAATATCCGACAGCAGCTGCAGCATGCGCTGCATCTGTTAAGACAGTTGGAACAGGGGCGCAGCAGTTCTGATCGCAGCAACTCTGGACAGAGCGGTGCGCAACAGCAGCTGGATGCGATTGCACAAATGCTGGACACCGCATTAATCCAGGTGGAAGAAGCCTCAGATGAAATGAACCGTCTGGCTGATCGCATTGATATCAATCCAGCACGGCTGGAACAGTTGAGCCAGCGTCTGAACCAGATTCACCAGGTAGCGCGTAAACACCGGGTACGCCCCGACGAGTTAACAACGCTGCAGCAAGCGTTGTCCGCCAAACTGGATTCAGTACAACACAACGCCGAGGAAATCGTGCGGCTGCAGCAACAATTGTCCATCCTGCACCAGCAATGGCTTCAAATTGCGCAAAAACTCAGCAAGGGGCGCCAGCAGGCTGCACTTAAACTCAGCCAACGCGTGAATGAACAGCTGCAATCACTGGGCATGGGCGATGCCCGACTGGAAATCACACTTTTGGACTCCAGCCCTGAACTGCCGCAGGCTCACGGCCTGGAAACCGCAGAGTTTCTGATCAGCACCAACCGCGGCCAGGCAGCTAGACCTCTGGCAAAAATTGCTTCTGGCGGTGAACTGTCTCGTATCAGCCTGGCTATTCAGGTAATTACCGCGATGACCTCACAAACACCGTGCCTGGTATTTGACGAAGTGGATGTAGGCATTGGCGGCTCAGTAGCGCGTGTTGTGGGACAACTGCTGCGACAACTGGGCGAACGCGGCCAGGTTCTGTGTGTTACACACCAGGCGCTGGTGGCGGGTTTGGCACATCAGCACTATCGCGTCAGCAAATCCTCGGATGGGGACAGCGCCAGGTCGCGCGTGGAAGAACTGGACTCAATACAACGTCTGCAGGAAATCGCCCGCATGCTCGGCGGTGAAAATGCTCAAGGGCTTGTCAGTGAGGAATCGCTGGCGCATGCCCGCGAGTTGATTTTGTCTGGCGCCTGAGCCCGGCCCCTGCGCCAGACGGCCTGATCAGGCCGCGCGGCACTCCGAGCAGATACCGTATAGATAAAGGCTGTGATCGGTAATTTCAAAGCCGAAATCTGCTGCTATTTTGTCCTGCCGAGCTTCGATGGTTTCGTCAAAAAACTCCTCAACTCGACCACATTTATTGCAGACCAGGTGATCGTGGTGCTCTACAGTGTGCAGTTCGAATACAGAATGCCCGCCCTCAAAACGATGACGCATAACCAGACCGGCAGACTCAAACTGTGTCAGCACACGGTACACGGTGGCCAAACCCACCTCTTCCCCTGCCTCAATCAGCGCTTTGTAAACATCTTCTGCACTCAGGTGTCTGGTTTCAGAGCTCTCCAGCAACTGCAGGATCTTCACCCGCGGCAAAGTAACTTTCAGACCTGCTTTGCGCAGTTCCTGATTTTCTGAGGACATGACACTACCCGTTCATAACACACGTGTATTACCGGAAGCCTGTTTGCCATCCGGGGCTGCTGGGGTATTATGCACTCATGTTACCCCAGAAGAAAGTTCAGGCCCGCCCTATGCAACACTCGCGCAAGTCGCTGTTCCCGAATATTGGTATCCGGTTTGCCGGCGCTTTGCTGCTCCTGTCAGCATTGACTGCCTGCTCCAGTCTGCCTGTGCCACAGTTTCCTGGCGTGTACAAAATCGCTATCGCCCAGGGCAACATCATTACCCAAGAGATGATTGATCAGCTGGAACCGGGGATGACGCGGAGACAGGTCATTTTTGTAATGGGCACACCGTTGGTGCGCGATCCCTATAAACAGGATCGCTGGGATTACGTGTTTAATTACCAGCCTGGCGGCGGTGTGCGCGGACAGGAGCGAGTTACCCTGCTGTTTGAAAACGACCAGCTGATCAGCATGTCCGGTGATTTTGAGCCGGGCCCCGAATCTGCCTGGCATCAGAGTACAAACAACACAGCTGATGCGGCTCAGGACAACAACTCCTGAGTCTTATCGGGAAAGAGCCTTGTCGGGAAAGCGGATTAACATGACGATCATTGGTGCCAACATACACGACATCCAGTCGCAGAATATCGAGCAGGTACTGGATAGAGCACAGGCGATCTGTGTCGATCAGGGCGCAAAACTTACTGACAAACGGCGTCGCGTGCTGAAAGTTGTGCTGGAATCATCCGAGCCTTTATCTGCTTATCAGATTGCCGACCAGTACCGCGACATCTATGGCAAAACCTTGTCTGTAATGTCTGTGTACCGAATGCTCAATTTCCTCAAGGAAAACGAGCTGGTGCACCGCCTGGAAACGACCAATCAGTATTTGCCGTGTTCACATATCAGCTGCGTGCATTCTCATGAGATTCCGCAGTTCCTGATCTGCGACAGCTGCAAGACGGTTGACGAAGTTGGCATCCGCAAGGAAATTCTCAAAGAACTCAGTGCCAATATCGAAGACACTGGATTTGCGCTTGCTCACCAGCAGCTCGAATTCCACGGGCTCTGCAAAAACTGTCAGCAAGCCGGGCCAGTCTGACCCGGCCAATTCACATCACAGCGACACGGGCGGCCTTTGCGGCAGCTCTGCAATTCTGTCCAGCGTAGGCATATTGGGATTAAACGCACGGTGACAGGCTTCACAGGTTTCGATCAACTGACTGCCAGCTCTGTCCATTAAGTCCCGATTGCGGCTGCGAACCGCATTAACAGCACGGGCGCCATCCTGACTTAATTGGCTGGCCAGCGCCTGCCAGTCAGAGTTAGACGTCCACTCCCTGTCGCGCGGGCCGGTTCCAGGATATTTCAGCAAGGTGCCGCCCAGTTCAATCTGGAAAGCCAGATGCTCAAGTTCGCGCCAATCGCGTTCGTTTTGTGGCGCATTCCAGGTTCCTGTCCACATCGGATCGGATACCTTGTTGATCAGCGCGACCTTCACTTCTTTCAGACTGACTGGCAACGCCACTTCTACAGTAGCAACGGAAGTTGCACCCTGTGGGCTGCCGCTATCGCAGGCTGCAAGTCCAAGCGCCAGCGCTCCCAAAGCCGCAGGGAACCAGAGCCGTTTATGCTTTAACTGGTTGAGACCTTTCATCTTGTGCATCCTCTCCACGTTTGATTATTAAGCGTCATTCTCCCGTACCTGCTATTTTTTCAGACGGCTACGGGCGGCACGCTGCAACCGAGCCTTTTTAGGGTCGATCTGCAGTGGTCTGTACACCTCAAGACGGTCTCCATCGCGCATTACATATAGGTCTGGAGCCGGATTTGTACGTCCATCGAGTAGCCGCGAATAGATTCCAAGATCCGGATTGCCGAGATCACCAAAACGCTGCTGAAATCCGCTGAGGTAAAATGCGCGCGCTGCGGTGCACGACTCCTCCACCTGCAATTTAACGCGATGTTGTATATCCGGCAGTGCATAGACGACTTCGACAGTTATCATGATGCTCCGTATATTTTGTGCGCCCGGTTAACGATCTCATCAACCAAAGTGTTCGCAGAATGCTGGAACAGTTTCTCCATTGCTACACCCAGCAAGCCACCAGCCCAATCGAACTTCATCGTCAGACTCACCTTGCAGGCGTGATCCGTCAACGCCTTGAAGTGCCATGTCGCATTAAAACTGCGAAAAGGTCCCTCTACCAGCGTCATATTCATACTCTCCGGCGCGAACAACTCATTGCGCGTAGTGAATGAATAACGCATACCTGCCATACCCAGTGTCAGCTTGCCAATCAGCTCCTGATCGGAGCGGCTGATTTCCTCTGCGGCGATACAGCCATGCATAAATTCGGGATACTGGCTGATGTCATCAACCAGTGCGTACATCTGCGGCGCTGAAAACGGAACCAGCGCACTGCGTTCAATCGTAACCATTCAAACCCTGACTAACCGGTAAACAGCATCAGCAAATCCACGGCGAAATATTTCTGCGACACTGAATTGATAAATACAAACATTAATATTACAGGCACAAAAGTGCGCAACGAAAAGCTCAGATATCGTGCCAGCAGCGAATCACTGAAACCTGGACTGCCCTGGCTCAACTCCCCCGCAAATCCAGCTTTCCAGCGGAACGCGCAGTAAACGCAGGCAAAAAAACCACCCAAAGGCAGAATAACCTCGGAAAACGTGTCGGCCAATAAATCAAACAACGAACGCGAACCGCCACCGTAGGAAATAAAATCTGTCAAAAAGGGTGACATACCCAACGACATGGCTGCAAGCACTGCAAAAACGCTGACCAGCACTGCGTAGAGTAATACTGCTTTACGTCGGGAAAAATGCAACTCGTCAATCATGTAGGAAATCGGGATTTCCAGGATTGACACCAGAGAGGTTAACGCCGCCACAAATACAAGAACAAAAAAACTGCCAGCAACCAGGCTGGCCCCGACATACCCCACAACATCCTGCATCGACAGGAAAATTTGCGGCAAATAGGTAAACGTCAAACCGATACTGCTTGAAGATAGCTCATCGGGATTGGTTGCTGGATTAAAGGCGAAGATTGCGGGCAGCGTCAATAACCCAGCCAGAAAGGCAACCGAGGTATCGGCTGTGACTACCAGCTTGCCGGAATCGGGGATACTGTCATTTCGACTGAAATACGAGCCGTAGGTAATCATGATGCCCATACCCAGGGACAGCGAGAAAAACGCCTGATTCAGTGCTGCGTTCAGAACCTCTCCGTTAAAGCGGCTGAAATCAGGTACCAGGTAATACCTTACGCCTAATATTGCATCATCCAGTGTTAGTACAAATAGAATCAGCAAAACCAGCATAACCAGCAGCACAGGCATCGCCACGCGAGCCAACCTCTCAATACCGCCTTTGACCCCCCCTAGCAAAATCCCGAAGGTCACAATCTGCACCAGTACAAACCAGCTGAAAATTGAAGGCGAGGCCACCATTTCAGTAAACGCCGAAGGATGCGCCAGCTGTTCCAATCCTCCGGTGAAGGCGCGCACCATAAAAATGACAATCCAAACCGTTACAACCGTGTAAAAAACCGCGATCATAAATGGCGTCAAAATGGCCAGCCGGCCTACCCAGCGCCACGGACTGTCTTTCCCGGCAAGGCTGGTAAATGCACCCACAGGATTGCGACGGGTATGACGCCCGATTGCAATTTCAGCTAACAACACTGGGTAACAGATCAGCGCAACAAACAGCAGATAGACGATCAGGAAAACGGCGCCGCCGTTTTTAGATGCCATAACCGGGAATGCCACCAGGTTCCCCAGCCCAACGGCTGAGCCAGCAGCGGCAAGTACGAACCCAAGCCGAGAGCTGAATTGACCACGATCTATCGCCATAGCTGCCCCTTTTATTATGTATGATCTGTCTGACCCGCTTCCCTCATCAGCGCGCCGGCGATGGCGAACGGAACAACACTAACGACGGCCAGCGATAATCGGTATAATCCGCTGCCATGAGTAAATCCAAAAAATCAATGCCCGCAGATAGTACCATTGTCCGCAATAAAAAAGCGCTCCACGACTATTTTATCGAGGACACTTTTGAGGCAGGAATGGAGCTGGAAGGCTGGGAAGTCAAAAGCCTTCGTCAGGGCAAAGGCCAGCTGACTGACAGCTATGTACTGATCAAGGATGGCGAAGCCTGGCTGCTTGGCAGTCACATCACGCCACTGAACAGTGCCAGCACCCACGTCATCGCTGAGCCTGACCGTACTCGCAAATTGCTGCTGCACCGCAAGGAGCTGGCGCGCCTGTTTTCTGCGGTCCAGCAAAAGGGTTACACCTGTATTGCTACCGCCATTTACTGGAAAGGCCACCTGATCAAATGCAAAATTGCATTGGCCAAAGGTAAAAAGGACCACGACAAACGCGACACCGTCAAAGATCGTGAGTGGAATATTGAAAAGCAGCGGGTCATGCGCCACAAGCAGCGCTGACCTGCCCTGCTAACACGATCCGGGTATCACGATGAGTTTTAAAGCCGTTATTTTCGACTGGGATGGAACAGTCGTCGATTCTGTCGAACACATCACCGACTGCCTGCACCACGCTGCCGCCGTCACCGGATTTCCCGAACTCAGCCGCGCCACATACCGCAACATTATTGGTCTCGGCATTGTTGAGGCGCTACGCAGGCTTTATCCCGAGGCCAACGACATTGACGTCGCTGCTATGCGCAAAGCCTACAGCGAACATTTTTTCAGCACCGCCGCCAACCATCAAAAGATTTTCCCAGGCATGCAGCCGCTGATCCAGGAGCTGGGCGCAACCGGCCGCTCCTGCGCAGTTGCTACCGGCAAAAGCCGTCACGGTCTGGATCATGCACTGGGCGCCAGTGGACTGGCTTCACTGTTTCACATCACCCGCTGCGCCGACGAAACCCGCTCCAAGCCTGACCCGCTCATGCTGGTACAGATTCTGGAGCACCTGCAGCTGGCGCCAGAAGAAGCGGTCATGATAGGCGACACCAGCTACGACCTGCAGATGGCTCGCAACATCGGTATGCCTGCCATCGGTGTACGCTGGGGTGTTCACCCGGAGGCAGTGCTCAGCGCCTGCAAACCGCTGGCCCTGGTCGACAACACTGAATCCCTGCGCAACCTGCTGTTAGAGTAATTTAAATCACACCCTTGAAAAATTCTGTTCAGGCTCCATTAAGAGTCTTGTGCTAGACTGCACACACATTGGGGCTGATTAGGATTCGACGCCGGTATCAAACCCCGAGGTGCATGTCGAGAGGGTATAGACTCTCGTAAATCAATCTATGCAACTTTATAGTTGCCAACGACGAAAGCTACGCCCTCGCTGCCTAATTAGGCGCAGCGAGCGGTCGCCCCGGGATGCCTGTAAACCGGTGTGTTGCGACTGTCATATAGAACAGGATCGCTAGCCTAGTGCGCCTGACACGAAGCGGCTAAAAGTATCGGGCTCGCCCAAACCACCCTGCCCGTCGGGCCGGTAAGGGTTAACTTAATAGACGACGCTAAACATGTAGAGCCAAGGGCAGCGGACTGACGGACGGGGGTTCAAATCCCCCCAGCTCCACCAGTTAAAAGAGCTAAAAAGAAAGGGGCATCCCAACCGGGATGCCCCTTTCTTTTTATGACTACTGCAGATTACGACTACTGCAGATCAAACCGGTCCGCATTCATCACCTTGGTCCAGGCCGCAACGAAGTCCTTAACAAACTTCTGCTTGCTGTCATCCTGCGCATAGACTTCTGCGTAAGCACGCAGAATGGAGTTGGAACCAAACACCAGATCCACGCGCGTCGCTGTATAAGCCACATTCCCGGTACGACGCTCGGTAATTGCGTACACATTGTTGCCCGCAGGCTTCCAGGTGTAGTTCATGTCGGTCAGCGTCACAAAAAAGTCGTTGCTCAGTGAACCCACTCGATTGGTAAACACACCATGTTTGCTGCCACCGTAGTTGGTGCCCAGTACACGCATACCTCCGAGCAATACGGTCATCTCCACAGCAGTCAGCCCCATCAGTTGAGCGCGATCCAGCAGCAGCTCTTCCGGTGTCGGAATGTAATCATCCTTTAACCAGTTACGGAAACCGTCGTGAACGGGCTCCAGCACGGCAAAAGATTCCACGTCCGTCATTTCCTGCGAAGCATCCCCGCGGCCCGGTGAAAACGGCACCGTAATATCGTATCCACCCGCTTTTGCGGCCTGTTCAATTCCGACATTACCCGCCAAGACAATCACATCAGCAACGCTGGCGCCGTGGCGGCTGGCAATGCCTTCCAGCACAGTCAGCACACGCTCCAGACGCTCAGGTTCATTGCCCGCCCATCCCCGCTGCGGTGCCAGCCGGATACGCGCACCGTTTGCACCGCCGCGAAAATCAGAACCGCGGAAAGTCCGCGCGCTGTCCCATGCAGTTGCCACCATGTCACTGACACTCAGACCGCTGGCCTTGATAGCCGCTTTGACCGCAGCAACGTCATAGTTGGTATTGCCACGCGGTACGGAGTCCTGCCACAACAAATCCTCCTGCGGGGCATCCGGTCCGATGTAGCGTGAGCGCGGCCCCATATCGCGGTGCAGCAGTTTGAACCAGGCGCGAGCGAATACTTCAGAAAAATAGGCGTGATCGTTACGGAAGCGTTCGCAGATCTTGCGGTACTCCGGATCCATTTTCATCGCCATATCCGCGTCAGTCATCATCGGGTTATGACGAATGGACGCATCCTCGGCATCAACCGGTTTATCCTCTTCCTTAATCGCCACCGGCTCCCACTGATTAGCACCCGCCGGACTTTTGACCAATTGCCATTCGTGATCCAGCAACATGTCAAAGAATCCGTTATCCCATTTGGTAGGATGAGAGGTCCAGGCTCCTTCCAGTCCGCTGGTGACAGACTGATTACCGACTCCACGGCTGGTTTTATTGAGCCAGCCCAGCCCCTGGTCTTCAACTTCTGCGCCAGCAGGCGCCGGCCCCAACAATTTGGCGTCACCATTGCCATGGGCTTTGCCCACGGTGTGCCCGCCGGCCGTTAACGCCACCGTTTCTTCGTCGTTCATACCCATGCGTTTGAAGGTATCGCGCACATCCCTGGCAGTCAGCAAAGGATCGGGTTTGCCATCAACCCCTTCCGGGTTGACGTATATGAGTCCCATCATTACCGCCGCCAGCGGATTTTGCAGCTGACGATCACCGGAGTAACGGCTGTCAGGGTTGTCAGTTGGTGCCAGCCAGTCTTTTTCAGCGCCCCAGTAGATATCCTTTTCAGGATGCCAGATATCCTCTCGACCAAAGGCAAAACCATAGGTTTTCAGGCCGAACGATTCGTAGGCAATATTGCCTGCCAACGCGATCAGATCCGCCCAGCTCAGTTTGTTTCCATATTTTTTCTTGATTGGCCACAGCAGTCGGCGGGCCTTGTCGAGGTTGGCGTTATCCGGCCATGAGTCCAGAGGTGTAAAGCGCTGGTTTCCATTGTTGGCACCACCGCGACCGTCAGCAGCACGGTAACTGCCCGCCGCATGCCAGGACATTCGAATCATCAAACCGCCATAGTGCCCCCAATCTGCTGGCCACCAGTCCTGGCTGTTTGTCAGGAGTTCATGCATATCCTTTTTAAGTGCGGCAACGTCGAGCTTTTTGACTTCTTCGCGATAATTAAAGTCCGTGCCTAGCGGGTTGGTCTTGGTGTCGTGTTGATGCAGGATGTCCAGATTCAGCGTTTTCGGCCACCAATGGTCATTGGTCATGCCGGATACGGTGAGACTGCCATGCATAACAGGGCACTTGCCGCCCGCGCTATTATTATTCTGGCCCATCGTCTTTACTCCTTTTTTTATTGATACCTGATTTTGAAAATCAGGCTTCTTTTGATTCTGCCTCAAGCCAATACACTGCACAAGTGAGCCGACTCGTAGAAAATCTCTATGAAAAGGCCAAAATTCGGAGTATTTAACACGTCAAGAGGTGCTGTATTTCGGCGTCAGTGGTACTCTGTGCACTTTTTTAGAGCAACAAGGAGCAACTCAGGATGTCGATAGTGATCAGTGTGCCAGCTGAAACCCGAATTGGAGAAAAACGGGTCTCATTGGTACCGGATATCGTCAAAAAATTGGCCAGCACCGCAATATCCGTGCACGTACAAAGTGGAGCCGGTGAACACGCCGGTTACAGTGACGACGACTATGCCGCGGCCGGTGCGCAGATCTGCCAGGACGACAGTCTGCTTGCAACAGCAGACGTAGTGTTGACGGTAAACCCGCTAAACAACGACCAACTGCAGAAATTGCGCGAAAACTGCATCCTGATTGGATACCAGAACCCGTGGACGGACACCTCCCGCTTTGAGCAACTGCGCGCAAAACAAGTCAGCAGTCTGTCGATGGAAATGGTACCGCGTATTTCACGTGCACAGGCGATGGATGCACTGTCATCCCAGGCCTCAATTGCAGGTTACAAGGCAGTACTGATAGCAGCGTCATTGTCCGGCAAATTTTTCCCGATGCTGACAACTGCAGCCGGTACCGTGCGTCCGTCCAAAGTCCTGATTATAGGTGCCGGTGTGGCGGGTCTGCAGGCGATTGCTACAGCTCGCCGTCTGGGCTCAATGGTAGAGGCATACGATGTTCGCGCAGCAGTAAAAGAACAAGTTGAATCCCTGGGCGCAAAATTTGTCGACATCGATATCAAAGCCGAAGGTAGCGGTGGTTATGCACGTGAACTGACAGCAGAAGAAAAACAAAAACAACAGGATATTCTTGCCCGTCACGTTGCCGCAGCGGACGTTGTGATCTGCACGGCAGCAATTCCAGGAAAAGCTTCACCTCGTATTATTACTACAGACATGGTTAACGCCATGAAAGGTGGTGCCGTAATTGTAGACCTCGCAGCCGAAGGCGGTGGTAACTGCGAATTGACGCAAGCAGGTGAAATTGTTGTTCATCAGCGCGTCACCATTTACGGCCCCGTCAATGTACCGGCAACCGTGCCTAACCATGCCAGTGAACTGTATGCAAAAAACCTGTTCAACCTGCTGGCACTGATGGTTCGTGATGATGCACTGGTGGTGGATCTGGAAGACCAGATCATCCGCGACAGCCTGATCACACACGGTGGCGAAATTGTTAATGCGGCAGTGCGCGAGCGCATGCAGGCCGGAAATTAAGGAGACAACATAATGATCGAAGGACTTGCAGCAATTTACATATTTTTGCTGGCCGGTTTTACCGGGTTTGAAATTATCAACCGTGTTCCGGTGATTCTGCATACCCCACTGATGTCAGGTTCCAACTTTGTGCACGGCATCGTGCTGGTCGGCGCCATGATCGCGCTGGGAATTGCAGAAACCACCTCACAACAAGTGATTGGATTTATTGCAGTATTGCTGGCAGCCGGCAACGCAGTCGGTGGCTATGTGGTTACCGAGCGCATGCTGGAAATGTTCAAAAGCACCAACAAGCAGGGAGCTCAGAAATAAATGGAACTTGTTATTCAGATCAGTTACCTGCTGGCCGCCGTGCTGTTTATTTTGGGCCTCAAGCAGATGAGCTCACCGGTGACCGCACGTCGCGGCATTCACTGGGCTGGCGCAGGCATGGTCGTGGCAACACTGGTTACCTTTGTTGCTGAAGAGATCACCGGCAACGATCAGGCTGCAACCAACGTCATGCTGATTGTTGTGGCAATTGCCATCGGTGGCGGTTACGCCTGGTACACCGGCAAACGTGTGGCCATGACTGACATGCCACAGATGATTGCCATGTATAACGGCATGGGTGGTGGTGCCGCTGCAGCTATTGCTGCAGTCGAACTGCTGAAAGCACAAGCGGCTGTCGACAGTGGCCTGTACAGCAGTGTACCGGCGTATCTGGGCGCTGATGTCGCGATTCTGGCTATTGTGGGCGCCATCATCGGCACCATTGCACTGTCTGGCAGTATTATTGCCTGGGCCAAGCTGGACGGTCGTCTGAACAGTAACCGCCTGCTGCCACAACAACAGCTGATTAATCTGGTACTTGCTGTAGTGCTGATTGGCATTGCGGTGGCTGTTTACAGCAGTGGCAGTCTGAACCTGATCATCGCCTTTTTTGTTCTGGCGCTGGTGCTGGGTGTGTTTATCACCGTCCCGGTGGGCGGCGCCGATATGCCAGTGATCATTTCACTGTTTAACGCGCTGACAGGCCTTGCTGTAGGTTTTGAAGGTTACGTGCTGGGCAACGCAGCGATGATTATTGCCGGTACCGTCGTAGGTGCAGCAGGTACGCTGTTGACACACTTGATGGCCAAGGCTATGAACCGCTCCGTATCCAATGTTTTCTTCAGCGGGTTTGGTACCAACGCGGCAGCAACCTCATCAGCTGCGGAAACAGGCGGCACACAAAAAGAAGTTCAGCCACAGGATGCCGGCATCATGATGGCCTATGCCAGCCAGGTCATTATTGTGCCAGGTTACGGTATGGCGGTTGCGCAGGCCCAGCACAAAATCTGGGAACTGACACAGCTGTTGACGGACAAGGGTGTGACCGTGAAGTTTGCAATCCACCCGGTAGCTGGACGTATGCCTGGACACATGAACGTATTGCTGGCAGAAGCCGGTGTCCCCTATGACATGATTTATGACATGGATGACATCAACGCTGACTTTGCCAACACCACTGTCACACTGATTATTGGTGCTAACGACGTTGTGAACCCGGCCGCAAAAAATGATCCAAGCAGCCCGCTGTATGGCATGCCAACTCTGAACGCTGAACTGTCAGAGAACGTGATTGTGGTCAAACGTGGTCGCGGCACCGGATTCTCCGGCGTGGAGAACCCGCTGTTTGTGGCTGACAACGCCCGTATGCTGTTTGGTGACGGCCAGAAAGTGGCCAATGAGTTGATTCAGGCGGTCAAAGAGCTCTAAGGCTCACGACCACCAGTAACAACTTCCCTGTCTGCCCAGCACCGTAAATTGCCAGTGTTGATCAAAAACACTGGCAGCGGTTGCGGCACACACATGCAGAGGCATCAGGTGTTCTTCGCGCGGATGACAGAAGCGCGCACCGGGTGCCTTTTCCCATGCCAGCAATGTTTGCCGGCGCTTGTTATTATCCTGCACAGACAACGACTCGGTTAACCACCGTTCAAAGGCGTGGTTCAGCTGATCCGCCTGCGCGCTGCCCGGACCAAAAAACTCTCGCATATTGTGGAAGGAAAAACCGGAGCCAATAATCATCACATTGTGCTCGCGCAAAGACTGCAGCGCTTCGCCCAATTTCCAGTGCTGCGCAGCATCCAGTGTCGACAACAGTGACAGCTGTAGCGTCGGAATGTTTGCTTCAGGAAACAGCATCAGACCCGGCACAAACACACCGTGATCCAGACCACGTTGCGAATCCAGCTCGGGAGTAAACCCGGCGCTGCGCAGCAGTTGTGCTGCCTGTTGCGCTATATCCGGGGCACCTGGCACAGGATAGCGGTAGTTGTAGGACTCAGGCGGAAATCCATAATAGTCAAAGTACAGATTTGGACTGCTGGCACTGGTCAGCTCAGGCTGCTGACCTGTCTCCCAGTGCGCGCTGATATACAGCAGCGCAGCGGGGGCAGGCTCCAGCGCTTCAATACGCCGGCGAATCGAAACAAATGCATCCACCATTCCCTGATGCCCCGGATCTCCCAACAGTGGCAGAGGGCCCCCACCATGCGAAACAAACAGAACCGGCGCTTTCAGAGACATGATCTACACCTGTGCAAGTTGAATATTAAACGTGGTACCTGAGCTCTCGTCCGAAGTAACAGACATATGACCACGATAGTGATCAGTGATAATAAAGTACGGGTACGACAAACGACGCTCTACCGGGCAGGACGAAGTCTTGGAGGAAATTGCAAAATAGGGCTCGAAAATTTCCAGCTGCTCTTCATCACTTAAGACACGCCCTTTATGTGACACCTTGATCCACAGTGTATCCATAAAGTTGCTGATATCCACAGTAATAACCGGCTCCAGTGGCTTGGCAGCACCGCCGTCTTTGAGTGCATAAAACGCACTTCGCAGCAGTCGCACAAAAACCTGCTCCAGTTCACCTGGCACACATTTGATTTGCGGCAGGCTGTCTTCATATCGGCGACGCAGTGTTACATCGCGGAATGCCAGACCGTCCACATCGTTAAAAAGTTCGGAAGCCAGCGCAATACTGCTTTCCATAATCTGTGTAACATCCGCCTGTTGTTGTTCACGCTGATGGCTGGCTGACAGCGCCAGCAGATTTTCGGAAATTGACTTCGCCTGCTGTGCGCTTTGACGCACAATTTCTACTTCCCGCAATAACACATCCCTGGCTGGCCCCAGATCAACGGCCTCAATACGCTGGCGGGCATCTGATACATGCTGGAAAATTGTATTGATAGGCATGCTGATGTCATAGGCCATTGCCGACGCCAGCTCACCCAGCGCAGACAGTTTGTCGCGCTCGGCCACTTTGCTTTCGGCGTTGACCTGTTTGGTGATGTCGGAGATCAGGATCACGATACCGGTGTCATCATCATGTTCAAGACGGTACAGGGTAATATCAAAACTGTACTGGCCACGCTGGGTGTGTTTGAGTCGGAGAGTTTCGCCGGTTGTCAGCACATGACGAACCTGGTCTTCGTTCAAGGTAATTGCCGGATAGGCTTTCCACAAATTCAGACCGGCCACATCATCAAAAGGACGGCCGGTGGTTTCTTCAGCAGTGCGGTTCCACTGCGTGACTTCCAGCTGCTGGTTCAACCCCACCAGCATCACCGGCATAGAGTTCACAATGCTGGCGATATAGTTTTCGCTTTTGCGCAGCTGCTCGGCTGTTTCCTGCAGCACTGCCGTCCGCTGTTCTACACGTTGCTCCAGGGTTTGCTTGATTTCTGTCAGAGCCTTGTTGGAGCGACGCGCGCGCAGATGAGCGCGCACCAGGGATATCAGCACAATGGACAGGATGATGATCAGCAGGCTGGCGCTGGTGTTGGCAATGTACTGCCAGTTGGTGCGACCATCGGCATAACGGAAAACAGCAAAAATATCAGCGTGAGCGCTTGCGCTCAGCCCCAATGACATACCCAGTACAACAATCAGGGCCAAAACCTGTTTCATGAATTAATCCCGCTACGTGCTTCCAAGTTGGATCGCGATTGTAACATGGCCCTGATTGCTTGCGATCTACACGCAACCGCCCGGGTTTGGCAGGCGGTTTGTGAGTTCAGGGGCGGCTGCAAGCAGGCAAACCAGGCCTGTCCGGCGTGGTAAAACTGCAGCCATACTGCTCGCCGGCTACCACTGCGGGACTTAAGACATCGTCTCCGGCGGGCATTGGTCCGCCATTGACCCAAACGATCCAGTCGGTCACCGCCTGCCGCGTTTCATCCGGAGAAAAGTCGCAGTGACCTGGGGCACGGATAGCCCGTTGTACCAGAAGCGCTTCGTTGCCATGGCGGATCGCACCTTCCCGGTACAACTGCTGATGGCGGAAAGGCACATAAAAATCGCCGAGTGTGTGCATGGTCAGCACCGGCACGTCGAAATCGCCGTGAATCTCCGGCAACCAGCGCACACCATCGCTGCGTCTGGCGTTGACACCGGAAGCGGCAGCAACACGTGGCATCTGCCGATTAAACTCCAGTTCTTCCGCTGTGGGTTCTGCGCCATCAGTCCAGCGATATACCCGATCCCGGTTGTCGTAAATATTACGATCCAGAACACCACGGATGGTGCCATCGTCACCGCCACTGGACATCACTGTGTTTTGATAATTGGAGCGGAAGCCGTATTCAAAAATCGGACGCTGACCACCGGTCAAACGCATCGCCATCTGCATCAGGCGCTCGCCGTTGACATTGGCTGGCTGCCAAGTGGGTTGCCCCTCCGCGTTCAGCTGGAACAGGTTGCGCACCAGAGGACCGGCTTCAAACTGGCGCGTCTGGGTGTTTGTCTGTCCATATAACTCGGGAAAACGGCTGTAGTCCATATAACCGAAGCCGGCCAGGGTCATCGCCAGCCGGCTGTAATCGCCCAGCCATTGGAACTGGTTCTGCTCCGCCTGACAAAACGGCGCGGCACCGGCATAAGGCAC
Organism: uncultured Pseudohongiella sp.; assembly: GCA_964535565.1. Taxonomy (GTDB): domain Bacteria; phylum Pseudomonadota; class Gammaproteobacteria; order Pseudomonadales; family Pseudohongiellaceae; genus Pseudohongiella. The sequence goes on from CAZHUJ010000005.1 coordinate 30,638, forward strand.
CTGATACAACGTGCGCTGCATGTTCTCGCGTTCAACGGCCGCTGCTGCCACATGGCCACCGAGTGAACTGCCGGAAATCAAAAACTGTGTCGGCTGGGGTATCTGCACATTCCAGTCACGTTGCAGATACTGCGTCAGCTCCAGCGCCAGCTTGTTGGTGTCCTCAATCCCGGCGCGCACATCATAGAAGTTGGCTGAATAGGAGGAAGCCGCCCAAGCGTAACCCTGCGCCAACACAGCTTCGCGGAACGCGGCCGAAGGCACCGAAACTGCCAGTTCACTGCCTACACCCCGATAACCGTGAGTGAACATCACCAAACCACCGCTCCAGTTGCCAGGAAATTCCGCCGCATAAACAGCATCCCCCTGCAAACCCGCATAACTGCCGTAATAGGCACGCGCTCCTGCCAATGCCTCAAAACTGAGGTCGGCAGCCACGGCAAAGCTGCGACTATCATGCTCGCGCACACCGGTTGCTACGGATTGATCGGTACCCGCACAAGCCACCAGCAAAGTCGCGCACGACAGCAACAGCACCAGCGGTCTCAATTTGAAGGATTGTGTGGTTCTCATCTGCTCTCCCCTTTTATTTTTTGGTTTTTCGGCTTATCACCACAGATTGCGGCGGGTCAGTACCAGGTCTCTTTTTTGGCCGTCGGGTTGTTCAACGTGGATAGTGAAGGTGTCACCACTGAGGGTATAACCCAGAGATTTCATTCCGGTGGAGCCGGTATTGTTGAAGTGCACATGGTTATTGGCAATCATCGCCAGCTCCATTTTCATGGGCTCCGGCGTACGCGGTTTAAAACCTGGATCAAATTGCTGGATATGCAGAACCAGTGAACCATCAACTTCTTCAATGGTGATCATTTCAAACATGGAGGTGCCATTGGGTCCGGTCATACGCACCATCGCAGCAATAGAGCCTGCCTGTGCGCCAATCCAGTTCTCTTCCAGGGTATTGGGACCTACTGCGCCGGCATAATTGCCAGTCATCCACGACAGCTGACTGATGTTTGCAGCAGGTCCTTGTGCCTGCGCCACAGTTGCCACAAGGCTCAGCAATCCGGCTCCCAGCCAGCAGCGGGCAGAGCGTGTTATAGATGTTGTCGCATGATTTTTGTTGTTTTGCATGACAGAAATCTCCCTCGGTTGAGTTAGTGCTGCGCAGATCAAAGCAGACCGCTGCGAGCTTAGCACCGCTTTACATACCGTGCAGCTGTTCGATACAGATCAGCGCCAGTTTGACAACGGCCGCTGCCCTTGTGTCATTATCGTGGGCCAAATTTTAAGGAACGTTTTTGGGGATCAGTCATGAATTACCGCTACGTTGGCAAAAGTGGCCTGCGCGTCAGTCCAATCTGTATGGGAACCATGAGCTTTGGCAGCTGGAGTGACGAACAGGAGTCATTCCGCATTCTGGACAAGGCCTACGAGCACGGCATCAACTTTTATGATACTGCCGAGGTGTACCCGGTTCCGCCTCGCGCGGAGACCGTTGGTGTCACTGAAACCATCATCGGCAAATGGTTAAAAACCAAAAACCGTGACTCCATCATACTGGCAAGTAAAGTGGCCGGCGCTGCCTCCGGATGGTTTGTGCCTCCTGTTCGCCAAGGTCTGACAGCCATTGACCGCCACCATATTGAGCGCGCAATTGAAGGCAGTTTGCGCCGGCTCGGCACCGACTACATCGACCTGTACCAGGTGCACTGGCCGGATACGGTAGTGCCGATTGAGGAATCCATGGCCGCGCTGGACCGACTGGTTGAGTCTGGCAAAGTGCGGTATCTGGGCACCTCCAATGAAAACGCCTACGGCCTGACCAAGGCCAACACGGTGGCACATTACGAGGGTTATGCGCGTTTTCATTCCATTCAGAATAATTTTTCATTATTGAACCGGCGTTTTCTGGACGAGCTGGCACTGGTGTGTCGGCGGGAAAATGTGTCGCTGCTGCCGTATTCTCCGATTGGCGGTGGCGTGCTCAGCGGCAAATACAACGTAGACAAGATTCCACCGGTGAGCCGCTTTGGTGAATACCTGCAAATGGAAAGTCCACGTCAGCGCGCAATGGCGGATCGTTTTTTGAATGAGCGCACTCTGACGTCGACCGCACGTTATATCAACATTGCCCGCGAGGCCGGTATGTCGCCAACCACACTGGCGGTGGCGTGGAGCATGCATTTTGATTTTGTAGCGTCGACAATTATTGGGGCGCGAACGGCGGATCAGCTTGATGAGTCGTTTGCGGCGCTGGATGTGCAGCTGACGCCGGAGGTGTTAAAGGCGTGTGATGCGGTGCATCGGGATATTTTGTATCCGATGGGGTGAGGGCGGCTTGGCCACTTCATTGATATTGAGCTACGCGCGGGGGACGAGGGGACAGGCGCGGACCGGCCGCATCCTCTGGTCATCCGACCGGTGCTGCGCAACTCGCCCTCGCGCGCTTCGCGGGCTCGGAGCTCAGACAGTGCTCGCACTTTTTCGGTCGGACTCCCGGCGGATAAGCGCGGCCTGATTGGTCCGCGCCTGCCCCCCGTCCCCCGCACTTGTGCCAATTTTGGGCTAGCAGGCTGCCCCATCGAGCAGGGTTTGCAGCAACTTGAGCTCCGGTGGTGCCTGGGTGGAATTCAAACCAATCAGGCCACGTTTATCCATTCAGTGGACGCCGGAAACCGCGCGAGCACTGTTCGAACTCCGAACGCGCTCGCGCGTGAGGGTGAGTTGCGCAGCGCCCGGCGGTAGCTGAATGGATGTGGCCGGTTTGAATCCACCCTGGCACCGCCGGAGCGAATACCACTGATAAACAAGCAACCAGACCTTAAGGTCGATACTCCCGCACCGGCGTCAGCTGAGCACCTGTACCCTCAGGTCGTGAAGTCTCGGCGCGTGCACGCAGTCGCATGGTGCCGATGCCCTCGATCGATGCTTCCACAATTTCGCCATCCTGCAGGAAACTTTGGCCACTCGCACGCGCGCCCATGGTGCCGCCGGAGGTGCCGTTGTTGATCACATCACCCGGGAACAAGGTGATGATGGACGAACCATACTCGATCAGCTCCCACAGCGAGTGAATCATGTCGCCCGCTTGCGCATCCTGAATACGCTCGCCGTTTACACTCAGCGTCTGACGCAGGTTCGCCATCGGGTCACCGTAAAACTCTTTGGGCACAATCCACGGGCCCATCGGCGCAAACGTGTCGTGACCCTTGCCCACAAACCAGTCAGAACTGACACCATAGCCCCCCGGCGGACGGCCACCGCGGTCAGAGATGTCCATGGTAATGGTGTAACCAAACACATAATCCTGTGCATTCACCGCTGACACGTATTTGGCCGGACGCCCAATCACCGCGCCCAGCTCCACTTCCCAGTCCGTGCGATCGCGGCCGTAGGGAATGATGATCTCGTCATCCGCACCGATAATTGCGCCTCGCGTGGGTTTCAGGAACAAATAAGGCACACCGCGATTTTCCTGACGCTGACGCATGGCTTCTCGGCGCTGCTCTTCGCTACCGCTTTCGTTAACGTGGCTGTAGAAGTTCACTGCGGCATTAAGGATTTTGCCCGGATACATCAGCGGCGGCAGCACACGGATGTCCTCGCGTTCGTAGACAAACTCCGCCTGATTCGCGCCGGTCACACGATTACCGGCAACCAGGTGATTCACCAGTTCGTAAAGGCGGTACTTCAGACCGTATTCGTACTGGCCAATCAGCTGGATCATGTCCGCCGGCATCGGCAGCCGCGGGTACATGGGATTGATCTCCAGATCGCGGTTGGCCACTTCCAGATCAATGATGTACTGGTCACGCAGCACAATACCGACTTTGGGCACACCCTGAATCTGGAAGGTGCCGAGCTTGAACGGCTCGACCGGGGTAGCGGATGGACCGGTCTGCGCCAGTGCCAGCGCCGGTATTAGAACAAGCAGGGACAACAGCCCCCGCCCGAGCAGGCGAATTATCATCGTGCGGACTCCTTGTGTTTTTATTGGTTATTGCAGGATCGGAATTGAGTATAGGACGGGTGTTGGGGGATTGCCAGTTGAGGTTGTGCCTGGCCCGCCCCAAGAGTATGATCAATTGTCATACCAGAGAGGGCAACATCGTGGCACAAACTAAAGTAGCAATTACCATTGAAGAAGGTGTTCTCGCCAAGGTTGATGCGCTTGTGCGGCATAAAGTCTTCAGCAATCGCAGCCGGGCAATTCAGGAAGCGGTGCAGGAGAAACTTGAACGCCTTGAGCGTAACCGACTGGCCGAGGAATGTGCCAAGCTTGATCCGGCTTTTGAGAAGGCGATGGCTGACGAAGGATTGTCTGAGGAGCTGGATGGATGGCCAAAATACTGAGGGGTGAAATTCGCTGGGCTGACCTTAACCCTACAATCGGACGGGAACAATCCGGCGAAAGACCGGTTCTGATTCTGAGTCAGGACATCTTCAATGAGCGCTCGGGCACCGTGATTGCGATGGCATTGACGAGCCAGCAGCAAAAGGCTGGTTTCCCGCTGACTTATGAGCTGAATGAGTCCAGATTGCCCAAGCGCTCATGGGTAAAAATCAGCCAGATACGCACCTTGTCTACCGAGCGCATTGGCAACAAAATCGGGGAAGTCGCTACCGAAGAGCTGACACATATCATTGAAGGGTTGACTGAAATCATTGGCGGGTAAATTACGCGACGCAGGAGCATGAACTACTACAACAACACGCAGCAACTGTTTGAGCAATACGAGTCCCTGCCTCCTGAGCAGGTGCATCAGGCGTGGTTGCCCCTGATGCCTGTGCAACCCGGACTGGCCTGCGACGTTGGCGCCGGCACCGGTCGTGATGCGCGCTGGCTGGCGTCACTGGGCTGGGACGTGGTGGCGGTTGAGCCCAGCCACTTGCGAGTGCTGGGCGAACAGAAAACAGCAAGCGGCAGCATCAGTTGGCTGGATGACAGTCTGCCCGAATTAAAAAACTGCGTGCCCTCGACCAGCGTTTTAACCTGATTCTGATGAGCGCCGTATGGATGCACCTGCCCCCTTCACAACACGCACGTGCCATGCGCATCCTCAGTGAGCTGTTGGCACCAGGTGGGCTGCTGGTGATCAGTTTGCGGCAGGGGCCGGATGAGCACGGGCGTTTTTATCCAGTCAGCGCGGATGAAGTGATTACACTGGCGCATGACCGCGCGCTGCTCCTGAACAGGCGCGAGCGGCGACCTGACTCGAGGCGGGCTCAGATTGAGTGGGATACGCTGGTCTTTCAGTTGCCGGACGACGGTACCGGCGGCTTGCCGCTGCTGCGTCACATTATTGTGAATGACAACAAAGCAGCAAGTTACAAACTGGGTTTGCTGCGTGTGCTGATCCGCATTGCCGAAGGCGCGCCGGGCATGGTGCTGCGGCGCAGTGATGACTGGGTGGAAATTCCGTTTGGTCTGGTGGGTTTGTACTGGGTCAAAACCTATTTGCCCCTCGTGCTCAGGCACAATCTGGTTCAGACGCCTACCGCGAATCATGCCGAACAAAAAGGTTATGGCTGGGCCAAAGCTAATCACTTTTACAGTCTGCAGGACATCTCGGCCTATGACCTGCGCATTGGTGCGCGCTTTGATGCCAATGTAGCGTGGCGCCTGATTGGTGCAATCCGCGATGCCTGTGTGAACATCCAGAAGATGCCAGCCAATTACATCACCTGGCCTGGTCAGAACCGGCAAGTCTTTGAGTGCAACACCGAAAGTAAAAATGGCAAACCATGGGGCAATATGCCTGCTGGCTGGAACCGGCGATTTTTAATGAATGGATCCGACTGATGCAGAGCTGGCGAAGCGAATATGATCTGCGTGTTTACGACACTGTGTTCCAGTGGGTGGATGCCAGTCGCGACACCTCGGTTGCGCGCGCGCTCGCGTTGCAACTGCAACACCGGGGAGCACCGCTACGCTGCGTATGGACTGAAAAAAACTGCGTCATGAAAGTTTTGCCATCGATCATTGTTTCCCCTGGTCGCGCTGGCTGAACAATGATTTGTGGAACCTGATGCCTGTCACCTCGCAAGCCAACAGCGCCAAAGCAGACAAATTGCCCTCCGCAGCATTGTTGCAGCACTCACAGCCACTGATCCTGGATTGGTGGCAGCAGGCCTATCTGCAAGAGCCCGCGCTGCAACAACAGTTTTTTATTGAGGCAGAGTCGGCGTTGCCGCTGCTGGCCGGCAATGACAACGGCGGCATTCATGATGTGCAGACGGTGTTTCATGCCATGCAACACCAGCGCGCGCGCCTGAAAGCAAACCAGCAACTGAGAGAATGGACTCCGCAAATTTTCCCAATCTGAGCTATATCAAACCCGCCACCAAACGGGATAGGCAACTGAACCGGCTCAGGTTATCATCCGTGCTCGTCGCCGCCGGTTGGCGACTCACCGGAGTCACAGAAACACCATCATGTTGATCAGGATATACCGTCATATAAAACGCAATATCACCGAAGACGGGTTGATCATCAGCAGCTCACCATTTTTGGTCAAATCCATGGTGGGCAAAATTGATTTTTCCAAGCCTTTGAGAATACTGGAAATTGGCAGCGGTCGTGGCGCCTTTACGCGCGAGCTGATCCAGCGCATGTCACCGGATTCACGGCTGGATATCTGCGAAATCAAAACCGAGTACAACCCCTGGATAGAACAGCTGATTGCCGCCCATCCGGGCAAGCAGATCAGCCTGCACAATTGCTGTGTGACACAGCTGCTGACTGAAGCCGAGTGCTACGATGTCATTCTATCGTCGCTGCCGCTGAAAAACTTTGAAGACCCCAGCAGCCAGCACGAGTTCCTCTACCGCGTGATCCGCGCCATGCGCCACGGCCTGAAAGAAGGCGGCACCTACCTGCAGTATCAGTACTTCAAAAGCAACCAGTCGGATATTGAGCAGGTGTTTGGCAAAAAAATGGACGATGTCAGTTTTGTGCCACTGAATATTCTGCCCGCCTTTGTCTACAGCATGTCCAAGCAGGCATCGGTGGCGAGCCATCTTTAAACAAAACTAATCTTTGAAATACACCATCTGGTGAGTGGTTGCCAGCAGCTGGCCGTTGGCTGACCACACGTCGGCACTCTGATCGAAAAAACCATTCCAGTAGCCGTTGCCGCGCGCCCTGCCCAGCACATAGTCCGTGCCGATTTCAGAAAGCGTTTTGCTGTCTGTGTGGAAATAAGAGGTCAGCGTTACTGTGCCCATTGGTGTCCAGCGCTGGCGGCGGATAAATACTCGCGGGAAAAACACATCACAGATGGACGCCAGGGCAGCAAAATCCAGCGGTCGTGGCGGCTGATCACGCACCCACAATGAAGACTCGGCATCATCGCGCTCTGCAGCTTCGCTGCCAATCTTGTCCAAGGCCACAATACCGCTGATATAACGCAGATCGTAACGACGGGTAAATTCAGGTCGGTGCTCCCACTGCATTGCCGCGACGGTCTCGGGCGCAGGCAAATCTGTCGGGAACTGCAGATCGGTTGCGGACCAGGTTTCACGGCGCAGTGCAAACACTGCGGTGCACATGGCCACCGGTTGTTCATTTTGTCTGGCCAGGATCAGCCAGTGCTGCGTAGAGCGGTTTGTACGCACGGGCTGGGCATCGATATCAATCAGCTCATCGCTGACAGGCGCGGCAAAATGAACTGTCTGCGAAATCGGCTCACCCAGACGCTGCGGATGTTGCAGTGCAGCATTGAGCAGCAGCGCAGCGGTGACCCCACCAAAAGGCCCCACTGCGTTGGCATAGCCTGGGTGGGTTTTGCTGGTGTACTTGCCAGGTGCCAACTCCGTCAGAGCAATCGCAGCATCGAGTGGATGTTGTTCAGTTTGTGACATCGATTTGTCCTCCGCATGCAGCAACCGCTGTCAACCTACGATCAGGTTGGCACGCCGTCCCAGCCTTCAGCAAACATTTGCCGCAGAGTGGTAATGGCTTCGCGGTCATTCTGCAAATAAGCCGATTTTAAAAAATCATCAGCATCAATTCCGCCTTGATCAGAAATTGAATCACGCCTGTAGCTGAAGCGTACAAACAGATAACCTGGCTCGGGTTCTTCAATGCGCGTAATACTTTCAGCATGCATATGCTGCGTGCGGCCATCAATGATTGTGCGAATTTCAGTATCCGGTATCAGTATCACCTCATCACGAAGGCGCATGGAGCCCGCAGACAGAATGCGGACAAAACCGGTGTCAGTTTCATCCTGCAATTCAGCCTGGACTGCCGGGTTGAAGTGGTGCGGATAACGGGTGCGGAACACCAGACCCTGCCACAGGTCTTCGCGACTCAACAGCGCCAGCTGTTTGTTATTGGGGTCATTGATCTGCACAAGATGTTCAAATTCAAGCAAGGAACGGGACAATGTGTACTCCTGGAAAACGCTTTATTTCAGGCCAAGCTTAGCCTTGCCGGCATCGTGTTGACAAATTGTCATGGCAACCGGGCATGTGTGGTTTACACTCAGGCAAATTTTGTTACGTGGAGCCTCCTCATGTCCATCTGGTACCGACAACCTGATTTGCAACAAATGAATGACCATGGCCGCAACACAGCGGCCAGTAATCTTGGCATAGAAATCACCAACTTCGGTGATGACTGGCTCGAAGGCCGCATGCCGGTAGACGAACGCACGGTGCAACCGTTTGGCATTCTGCATGGTGGTGCATCTGTGCTGCTGGCAGAAACACTGGGCAGTATAGCCGCCAATCACTGCATTGCTGTGCCAGGAAAAATTGCCGTCGGACTTGATATCAACGCCAACCATATCCGTCCGGTGCCGGCAGGCAAATGGGTAACCGGCCGCGCACGTGCGCTTCATGTGGGTGCCACCACACAGGTCTGGGAAATTGTCATCAGCACTGACGCTGGCAAAACGGTTTGTGTGTCCCGCCTCACAATGGCCGTTGTTGCCAAAAGCTGATTTAACAATCTCATTGAAAGCCTGTACTTGCGTCAGGTATTGTTCATTGATAACAACAGGGGAACCACCCCGAACAGGAATATTGGTTATGGAAACAATTGTTACCCTCGTTAACAACATTGTATGGAGCCCCGCTTTGGTGGTTCTTTGTTTGGGGGCAGGATTGTTTTACTCCATACAGACCCGTTTTGCCCAGGTACGACATTTTCGCGAGATGTGGCGCCTGTTATTTCGCGGCAACGAAACTCCTGAAGGCATTTCCTCATTTCAGGCGCTGGCAGTTTCTCTTTCAGGCAGGGTAGGCGTTGGCAATATTGCCGGCGTGGCCGCGGCTATCGGTTTTGGTGGACCCGGCGCGGTGTTTTGGATGTGGGCCGTTGCATTTTTGGGCGCCAGCACGGCTTACGCGGAGTCAACTCTGGGACAGTTGTACAAGGTTGAAGAAGACGGCCAATACCGCGGTGGTCCAGCTTATTATTTTGAGCGCTGTCTGGGACAACGCTGGCTGGCAGTTCTGTTTGCACTCTCAGCGATTATGGCCTGCGGCATGTTTCTGCCCGGCGTCCAGGCAAATGCGGTTGGGAATGCCGTTGCACAAATTTTCGGCGAAGGTTCGATGGTAGTAACAGATTTCGGTATTGTTGGCACCAACAAGCTGGTCGCGCTCGCTGTTATTCTGATGGTCCTGGCTTTTATCATTTTTGGCGGCATCAAACGTATTGCCCACTTCACCCAGGTGGTGGTGCCGTTTATGGCGCTGGGCTACATCATCATGGCACTGATTGTGGTGTTTCTTAACTACGATCTTATTCCCGGCATGTTTGTCATGATTATCGGCGACGCTTTTACTGCTCAGGCCGGTTTTGGTGCTGCAATAGGCTGGGGTGTACGCCGCGGCATTTATTCCAACGAAGCGGGTCAGGGCACTGGCCCTCATGCGGCTGCGGCCGCTGAAGTGGAACATCCGGCGCAGCAGGGTCTTGTGCAAGCGTTTTCAATTTACGTCGATACGCTGCTGGTGTGTACGGCTACCGCGTTCATGATTCTGATCACTCAGCAATACAACGTCCAGGGCACCCTGCCCGATGGTCAATTTATACTCCAGAACGTAGCGCCTGAAACGGTCATCAGCTCCGCGGCGTTTACGCAGTTGGCACTGGAAAGTATATTTGGCGGGTTTGGCCCGATCTTTGTTGGCCTGGCTCTGTTCTTTTTTGCCTTCACCACAATTCTGGCCTATTACTATATTGCTGAGACCAACATCGCGTACCTGAATCGTTATTTTAAGGCGCGCATTCCGATGACAATGCTGAAAGTGGTCATCATGCTGGTTGTCGCATATGGCACTGTTAACAGCGCTGGATATATCTGGACAATTGGTGATATCGGCGTAGGGTTAATGGCGTGGATCAATATTATTGGCATTCTGGCGATCTTTTTTGTTTCCAAGCCGGCAATTATTTGCCTCAAGGATTACGAAGCCCAACGCAAGCTTGGCGGCCCAATAGGTTTTGATCCAATCAGCCTTGGCATCAAAAACGCTACTTTCTGGGAGCAACGACTGGAAAAGCAGATTGATGCCGCAATTGCGCACGCCGAAATACAGGCAGACAACCACACCAAACACTGAAATATAGAAAAAATGAGTCAGTCCCTGTCACTATTTGCTGAATTACATGCGCTGGAAACGCGCATCCTGACGCGACTCAGCGACAACGTTCCGCTGCGGGATTTGCTGGAAGATATCACCTTGACCGTGGATAGGCTGATGGCTGACGTGCGCTCTTCTATATTGCTGATTGAAAACGGCCATATTCGCCACGGCGCGGCGCCCAATCTGCCAGCAGCCTATAACGCTGTAATTGATGGGTTGGCCATCGGACCCAAAGTTGGTTCGTGCGGAACCGCAGCCTGGCGGCGCCGACAAGTGATTGTGCTCGATGCACAGGTTGATCCACTGTGGGAGGACTTCCGCGAAGTTGCAATTGAGCACAATATCCGCGCCTGCTGGTCCACACCGGTTCTGGATGCAGAACATCAACCGCTGGCCACTTTTGCTATTTACAGCCCGACCGCCAGAGAACCCAATCGAGCTGAAATCAACTTCATTAATCGCATCAGCCATTTTGTTCGTGTTGCGGTGGAGCGCGCCAGGCAGCGCGAGCAGATCCGTCAGACTGAAGAAAAACTGCTGCAGATGGAGCGACTGGAAGCACTGGTCAAGCTGACCGGCAGTGTCGCCAATGACTTTAATGCGCTGCTGTCCAATATCATTAAACACACGAATATACTGGCCAGCACCCTGAATCCGCCGCCGCCACAACAGCAATCACTGCAACAGATCAGCGACGCTGCATCCTATGGCCTGGAACTTACAACACGCCTGCTATCGTTTGCACGTCAGCAAGCGCTTGTGCCGGTGAACGCCAATATTGCCCAGACACTGACAGACCTGCTGCCCGGCATACAAGGTGCGATGGGAGAGCAGGTCTGTGTTGACTACATCCTGGACAACACTCTGTGGCCAGTGAGTCTGGACGTTGAACAATTTAAACAAGCCATTCTCAATATCTGTACCAATTCCCGCGATGCCATGTCCGGCGCTGGCGCTCTGGTGCTGAAGGCCGACAATGTCAGCGTAGACAATGCCCCTGAACTGTTGTCCTCGGATCTGAGCGCAGGTGACTACGTGGTGCTCTCCATCTCCGATAACGGCACCGGTATGGACGAGGAAACCCGACTGCGAGCGTTTGAGCCATTTTTTACCCGCAAGACCCACAATCACAACGGACTCGGACTGAGCATGGTTTACGGTTTTACCCGTCAGTCCGGAGGGCTTGCCACTATAGTCTCCAACGATGGTGGCGGCACCACCATCAAACTGTACTTCCCAAGAGCGTATTACAGCTGAATAGTCGACGAAAATGGCAGCTTTTAATAAGCTGCACAATTCAGGCTGACAATACACGCGGCAGCGCATAGACTTGTGCGCTGTTGTTTTTTTTTACTGGATACCGTTTTTGATGCTGCTACCCCTGCTTGCGATAGTCACCGGACTTGTAGTCCTGGTCTGGAGTGCTGACCGATTTGTAGATGGAGCAGCTTCGGCAGCAGACCATTTTGGTATTCCCCCGCTTCTGATCGGCGTTGTGATCATAGGTTTTGGCACATCAGCACCCGAGTTGGTGGTCTCCGCCTTAGCCTCTCTGGAAGGTAACCCTGGCATTGCACTCGGTAATGCCTACGGCTCCAATATCACCAATATTGCGCTGATTCTGGGTATCACTGCGCTGGTCGCTCCGGTCACCGTGGATTCACAGGCGCTGCGTCACACCTTGCCGTTGTTGACACTGGTCAGTCTGTTTGCCGCCGCCTTGCTTCTGGACAATTACTTGAGTCAGGCCGACGCCGTCGGGCTGGTGCTGGTTTTTGCCCTGCTGATGGGATGGACCATATTTCAAGGCATGCGTGATAAAAGCAATGAGATCGTATCAAAAGATCTGCAAGATGACCTTCTGGCCCATCCTATGCCCTTGAAGTTTGCATTGATCTGGCTGGTCATAGGGCTGGTCCTGCTGATCGCAAGCTCACGTCTGCTGGTCTGGGGTGCGGTGGTCGTGGCACAAAACCTGGGTGTCAGCGATCTTATTATCGGACTCACTATTATTGCGGTAGGCACCTCGTTGCCGGAACTGGCGTCCTCAGTGGTATCCGCACGCAAAGGCCAGCATGACATGGTGATGGGGAATATTCTCGGATCCAACGTATTTAACACACTGGCTGTAGTGGGCATTGCCGGCGCCGTACATCCCATGAACGTAGCCAGCGAAGTACTGACACGCGACATTACTGTCATGCTGTTGCTGACCCTCTCTTTGTTTGTACTTGGCTACGCCAAAAAAGGCCAGAGCGGTTTGCTTACGCGCGGCAAGGGGCTTTTTTTGCTGGCAATGTATCTGTGTTATACCCTCTGGCTTACCAGCAGCGCGTTTATGATTTGAGAGTCACGATAGTAGATCAGTAGTTTCAGGAATAATAACAATGAATAAAATCCAGTCGCAGTTGCTCCGGTGTGCAGGCCGGCTGCTAGTATTTATAACCCTGCTGATTTCCCTGCCAGCTCAATCCCAGACACCGTTCACCGACACTGTCACTGAAGACATGCTCAAACAGGTAATGCCGCAGGCTACCCGTTTCAGCGAAAAAGCGGGTGACCCGCCCGTATTTACCGCTTACGGTACTTTGGAGTCCGGCGAAACAGGGATTATTGGTTACGTTTTCCAGACATCCGATCTCCCGCCTGAAGAAATTGGTTTCAGTGCTCCTATTGAAGTATTGGTGGCACTGGACACCTCCGCCACCATCACAGCCGTCAAGGTGATGGACTACAACGAGTCGTTCCGCTCCAGCCGTGGAGATTTCCTGTCCTCGCGCGGATTCCAGGAACAGTTCCGTCGCAAGCAATTAATTGATGAATTTCGCGTTGGCCGCGACATCAGCGGAGTATCACGTGCCACTATTACCAGCTGGGCCACAACCCGCGGCATCTATAACGCTGCCAGACGTGTTGCTGTTGCCTATCTGCCGGATAGCGGTATTGCTGCAGGCCAGGATTCCGATGGCAATCTGCGCCAGCATCTGGAACCGCTGAGCTGGGAGGACATGAAAGCGGCAGACATGATTCGTGAAATGCATGTTCCTCTGCCAGATGGTACAGCTCTCGATCTTTCCTTTGCCTGGATAGGTAACAATGAAGTTCTGGGCGAAATGCTGGTAGGCGCGGATGAGTACTCGCGCGCACAACGCGACGCCAGCAACCGCTTTGATGCTGGCCAGTTGGTCATGACCGGTATTGCCGGAAACGCCTCCGACCCCTTCCGTCAGGAACGTTTGAGCCTGCAGCAGGATGGCGTTGATTATGAAATGCCTCGCCGCCGTTTTGTTTATGCCGGCAGTGCTGACACTGGCAAGATTGATGGTCACGCCAGTTATGTAGGCGCTATGGTGCTGCCGCTGGAAATTGATGTATCGCGTCCGTTTACAGTGTTCTACGATCCGGTGAACGGCCAGCCCAAATCATCGCTGGTGTTTGAAGCGACCGGACTGATGCGCGAAGTCGCCCTCGGCAATGAAATCCTGCCACCTGGCGCCTCTTCATCCAACAGCCCAGGAAGCGACACCAACTGGCTGCGACTGGGTGTGCTGCTGACCATCCTGGCACTGGTAATGGCAAGCTTCCTCAGCAAGAACACCCGCCTGCGCTGGCTGACGCTGGCCGTGACACTGGGTTATCTGGGTTTTGTCGATGGCGGATTCCTGTCGGTGTCACACATTACCAACACCATCAATCTGGGACCGTCGATGATACTGAGCGACATCCCGCTGTTGACGATTGTGATATTTACACTGGTTACGACGCTGATCTGGGGGCGGGTGTTCTGTTCGTCTCTGTGCCCGTTTGGAGCGCTGCAGGATTTTCTGACGCGCATTGTGCCCAAACGCTGGCAGCGTCCTATGCCACAGACCATTCACGACAAAGCCATTTACCTGAAGTATGCCTTCCTGGCTGTGATCATGCTGATGGCCATATTTTATGGCGGCGTCAGTGTGTTCCAGTATTTTGAGCCATTTGGCACCTTGTTCTTTTACAGCACATCCATTGTGCTGTGGAGCATCCTGGCGCTTATCCTGATTGCTTCGGCGGTGGTCAAACGTTTTTATTGTCGTTATCTGTGTCCGCTGGGAGCAGCGCTGGGTGTACTGTCACTGGTCAGTCTGTCGCGCATCAAACGGGTTCAGCAGTGCACGGCCTGTACGGTTTGTGAACATGCCTGCCCTACCGGAGCCATCAGACGTCATCAGATTGATTTCAAGGAATGTGTGCGCTGTGATATCTGTGAATCCAAACTGATACAACGCGCCGGGGTTTGCAAACACAGTGTGGAAACATTGACCGCTCGGGGCGTTAAACTGATTCCATTAAAAGCGGCATAAAAAATCTGCAACAGCCCAAATAAAAAAGCCCGGGTTAACCCGGGCTTTTTTATGCAAGCGTTTTGACAAACGATCAGAAGGTACCGTTGATCTTGATGGATACTACACGAGCAGCGTCGAAGCAGTAGCTTTCAATCTCAGTGATCACACCGCTGGTGATACGTCCGTTATAACGGCTGCGCTCACGGCACTGGTCGTTATTAGTGGCATTACGTGCGTCAAAACGGATACGGATATTTTGCGGCGTAATGTATTCCAGGTATGCGGTGACGTTAGGCTCACCAGAAGTGCGTTCGATGTTATCGATATCGTAACGCTTGATGTTGCCATCAAAGCGGTTGTTCCAGTTCATACCATAAGTTACACGGTAACGTGACAGGTCATGACGGAAACCCAGCTGGAAACGACCACGCTCGTAGTTCTGGAAACGGCGATCGATACCGAGGAACGGATCGGTAATTTCCGAGGTTTTCACTTCCAGGCTGCTGATCAGCATGACACTGGGCAGACCAATCATACCCATACGCACGCTGGCCTTACCGTTAAAACCGTACATGTCGCCATCACCAATGTTGCCATTGGCTGAGGTTGGACGACCACCTGGACGGGTAACATCAATACGCTCAATAACATCGATGTGTTGCATGTAGAACACATTGGCTTCGACAACGCCGCCATCATTTGGCAGGCGATATTCAGAACTCAGATTGAAGTTCCACACTTGCTCTTGCTTGAGATTGGCATTACCGGCCATGGTTGCCGCGTCATTGTCGCGGTCATCACTGGAGGCCACGAAGTCAGCAAAACTCAACTGACGTACAGACTTGGTAGCAGTACCACGGATCTGCAGACCCGGGCGCACATCAAAGCGCCAGTCGACTTTAGGTTTTACAAAACTGAAGTCGCGCTTGTTGTAAACGTCACCGGTCTGCTCAATTTCAGAGGCTTCATAAATCAGTGAGCTTTCAATCGACATGCGTGGACTGATCTGCCAGTTGTGAACTACAAACGGCTCGACCCGGATTTCTTCCACTTTGGAATTGGCATTGTTAACAGTCTGCGGAGTCAGACCACCATGATTCGGGGAAGCTGGAGCGGTGCCAGGTGCCCCCAGACGCAGATTTGAGTCCAGAATGGTTTGTGCACGCTCAACACCCAACTCCAGACCCTGACCATTGGCCAGTGGCATTGCATAGGAGGTACGGATGATTCGCTCGCTGTAGATGCTGTCAGAATTCAGGAACAGATCCTTGTTGAGCGCACCGCCTGCGCCAACCTGGAAGCGCTCACGCGTGGTGTTTTCATCCTTCTCGTTAACAATAAACAACGTCTTGAACAGATGGTTGTTGTTCAAACGCAGTTCGTAGTCACCACCAATTTCCCAGTTGCTGTTGTCAGCCGGGTTTTCTTCCATTTCCCAACGGGGTGTAGGTGGTGCTGTGCGCAGGTTGGTGATGCTACGCACAATCTCGATATCGTTATCGTAGTTGGAATAGAGCATGTTGACACGCGCGCTGCTATTCAGAGTTAACTCGTAGCCCAGGTTGGCCGCCACCGTATTGGTGTACTGGTCTCTGGTGCGTTTTTCGGAGATTGTGTCGTTTGCTGAAAAATCACCAAGCACACTGCTTTCAAAACTGGGACGGTAGTCATGGCGTGGTTCCGCTTCGGCGCTCACCATGTAGCTGAGGCCGTTGAGCTGGCCATTCATTGAGAATTTGCCACCTGGCTGCACAAAACCGTCCATATAGCGGTCAGTGTTGATCTCATAAGAATACGAGCGGCTGGACAGCGCTTCGGTCAGAACAATGTTCACAACCTGGTCGCCTCGAACATCAAGATCCGCCGAGCTGCCACGAATCAGCTCAATACGCTCAACCTTGCTGGCGGAAATACGCGCCAGCTGTGCATCAGCTTCGTTGGCCTTGCCGGCGACACGTTTGCCGTTGATCAGAATCTGGTTACCGCTGCCACCACCCAGTCCGCGTGACGTGTTGGAGGTGCTGAAGCTACCGGTCATTGTGGTGCTCAGGCCTGGAATACGGTTCAGCATATCCTGGGCAGTAACAGGCGCCCATTGTTCGAAATAAGATGACGGATAGACAATATTCGCAGAGTTATCAACCAGTTCCTGAGCGTTCAATACAACTGGCGAGGATAGCAGGGAGACCGTGAACAGTGGACCAAGCAACAACGAGCGCCGAACAGCGGCACTTAATGCATACCGATTCATTATTTGAATTCTCATGATTTTAATGTTGGTGAAGCGCGTAAGTTACGCAAAAACGATGGTAACTGGCAAATAGTTTGTACTCATCTCACCGCATCCGGCCTATCCTGGAGCGAGCGCATGTGCTAAAGTGTCGCCCGTTCAACCTGAGCTATGCTCATTTGACGAATCGTTGCCCTGCTCGATGGGCCCGCATTACCTATGGCTACCCGGTTATCAAACCTCGTAGCTCCCAGTCTGGTGCACAATGCACCTATCAAGGATATCAATGAGTTTTGAAAACCTGGGCTTGTCAGAAGCCCTGCTGAAAGCTGTTGCCGAGCAACAATATACCGAACCAACCCCTATTCAGGCGCAAGCCATTCCTGCCATTCTCGGCGGCGGCGACCTGATGGCATCCGCCCAGACCGGAACCGGAAAAACCGCCGGATTCACTCTGCCCATACTGCAAAAGCTCGCTGGTCGTGAACAACGTACCCGCGCAGGTCAAGTGCGCGCACTGATACTGACGCCGACCCGTGAACTGGCTGCACAGGTACATGACAGCCTCAAGACCTATGGCAAATACCTGAAGATTCGCTCTGCAGTGGTGTTTGGCGGCGTAAAAATTAATCCGCAGATGATGATTCTGCGCGGCGGCCTTGACGTGCTGGTGGCAACACCGGGCCGTTTGCTGGACCTGCATCAGCAGAACGCCGTCAAGTTTGACGAACTGGAAATCCTGGTTCTGGACGAAGCCGACCGCATGCTGGACATGGGTTTTATCCGTGACATCAAAAAAGTGCTGGCGCTGCTGCCGCCCAAACGCCAGAACCTGCTGTTCTCGGCAACCTTCTCCGGCGAAATCCAGGAACTGGCCAAAAGCCTGCTGAAAAATCCGGCGCAGATCAGCGTGGCACCTATGAACACTACTGCCGAGCGCGTCACGCAGACATTGCATCCGGTAGACAAATCCCGCAAGACGGAGCTGCTCAGCCATCTGATCCGCAGCAACAGCTGGTATCAGGTGCTGGTATTCAGCCGCACCAAACATGGCGCCAACAAGCTGGTACAGATGCTGGAGAAAGACGGCATTAACGCTGCCGCAATCCACGGCAACAAAAGCCAGGCTCAGCGCACCAAGGTGCTGCATCAGTTTAAAACCGGTCAGCTGCAGGTGCTGGTTGCTACCGACATCGCCGCTCGTGGTATCGACATTGACCAGCTGCCGTATGTAATCAACTTTGACCTGCCTGATGTGCCGGAGGATTACGTACACCGTATTGGCCGTACTGCACGTGCCGGTGCGGAAGGTGAAGCAATTTCCCTGGTCAGCCAGGATCAGACCAAACAGCTGCGTCAGATTGAACGTGTGTTAAAAACACGGCTGACATTAAAAACCGTTCCTGGTTTTGAGCAGCGTGAGCAGGTGCAGGAAGAAGCGCCAGCACGGCGCGCCCAACCGGCTCGTCGTCCGGCCCCTCGCATTGACAGCCGCTCAGATACTCGTTCCGACAGGCGTTCAGACAGCCGCAGCCCAGCGCGCAAAGCGGGCGGCTTTGATGCCGACAAACCGTTCAGCCGCAATCGCAGCGCCAATGGCAATAACAACGGCAATCGCAAACCGGCTCAGAGCGCATCAATCAATCCCAGACGGATTGCTTCCAGAGTGACTTCAGAACGATTGGATACACCTAGTTTGGTGTAAATGGTTTTGACGTAACCTTTTACAGTGTCGGCGGAGAGTTGCAGCATGGCTGCAGCATCCTCGACACTGTAACCCTTGCCTATCAGACACAACACATCTATTTCCCGCGGCGTCAGATGAACTTCAGCCAGGGCATCGGCCTTGCTGTTGAAATGGTCAATCAGGCGTTTTGACGACGCTGGCGACAGCGGCGGCTGATTTTTGCGAATCCCCTGCAGATAACTGACTATACGCTCACGATCCTGGTCTTTCAGAATATAACCTTTGGCTCCGGACTTAAGCGCTGTGAAGAGATTACGATCATCGTCATATATGGTCGCCACCACCACATAACAGGCGGGTTGGCTGCTGTGCAGCGCGCGGATCAATTCCATACCACTGCCATCTGGCAGCCCCAGATCCACCAGCGCCAGATCAAATTGGTGTCCGACCAGAAGAGCCATGGCATCGGCAAGACTGGCTGCGGACAAAATCTGCAAACCGGGAAATGCGGTTGCAACACAACTGATCAGCCAGCCTCGGGTTTCCGGATTATCCTCCACCACCAACGCCTGGCCGCTGCCAGATTGTCCAGTGCCCCACATGCTAGAAACTCTCCATAACCCATAAAGACGGTGTGGTGATATTGCTTTTGCGGCCTGACTGTAGACAATGGATTTTTTTTTGTATACCCCCGATTGGGGGCAGTCGGCAGCGCGCATGCAAATGACCAGGCGACTTAAATTCACTCGCTGGAACCACTTCCGGTCCTGTGCCCGCGTGGCTGCCATGCTGTTTATCGTCACACTACTGTTTTTGTCTCCCCGTACTACAACGGCGGCGGAAACTGCGGTGATGCTGGAAACGGCTACATACACCGTGTGGAACAAACCGGGTTTGCCCGATCACAGCGCACAGTGGCAACCCGTGCAGCTGCCCTTTGTCAGCGCGTATAACGGCCTGCAGGACCCGGGCCGCTTTCCCCCTGACGGCATTGTCTGGCTGCGCTTTCTGCTGGATGCACCGCCGGATAATGAAGCGGTCAGTCTGCTGTTCCGTCGTTATAACCATTCGATGACAGTGTTTTTTAACGGCGAGGAAATTGCCGCCAACAGTCAGCGCGCAGGACGTGTCACCACCGCCTGGAATCGTCCGCTGCTGGCGCACATCAGCAGCCGCCAGTGGCAAACCCAAGGCAATGAGCTGCTGGTAAAACTCTCCATCACACCGATGGGCGGCAATCTGGCACCGCCCCTTCTGGGACCACGCAGCCAGCTCGAAGAAATGTATGCCTCTCGCCTGTTTCGCCAGGTCGAGATCAATCGCATCCTGTTGGCATTCTCAATGAGCATCAGTTTTTTTACATTTGCACTGTGGCTGATGCGCAGAAAGGACGATGTGTATTTGTGGTTCAGCATGATGTCGCTGGCCTGGGGAGTTGCCACCAGTCATACCGTGATCTACCACAACTGGTTAGCTCCGCAGCAATGGTTGCCACTGGTGCATATCGCGATTGATACCTGCATCTTCTGTATGTATGGCTTTATTGGCCGCCTGGCACGCACACGCAAACCGGCGCGCGAAAAACTTTTGCTGGCCTGGACGTTGACTGCCGCCGTTATCAACCTGGTGCTGCCACCGCAGTGGTTCTGGCAGGTCACCTACGGCATGCATCTGGTAGGCGTGATTGCATTGGCGCTGATCCTGCTGCGCGTGATCCACATTGCCATTGGCAGACGCCAGATCGAAGCTGTGATTATCACGCTGGCGCTTATGGCACAGATTGCACTGTTTCTTATCAACGCGTTTCAGATGTTTTTCAGTAACGGCGAAGCCTGGGACGAAACACTGATGTTCGCCCATTTTGGACTGCCGGTACTGTTACTGATTTTTTCCGTGGTTCTGTTGCGTCGCTTTACCGAAGCACTTGATACAGCGGAAACACTGAACCGGGAGCTGGAGCAGAAAGTGGAGGAAAGCCGGCAGATCATTGAGCGCAGTTTTGAACAGCGCCGTGTTCTGGAAATGGAGCAGGCTGCCGAGAAAGAACGCCTGAAAATATACCGCGACCTGCATGATGATGTCGGTTCCAGATTACTGTCCATCATTCACGCAGATTCCGACAACAAACTGGGTCACATGGCACGTTTAGCGCTGGAAAGTTTGCGACAGGCGGTGTCAAAGGCCAATACACCCGACCAGCCGCTACAGCGTTTGCTGGCGGACATCCGCGAGGAAACCGAACTCAGGCTGACGGGTTCAGGGCATAACGTCGACTGGAAACAGGCTAATCTGCCCGAGGTTGTAGTGCCGTCCGCAGTTGCCTTCAATCTGAATCGCATTATGAAAGAAGTGGTCAGCAATATTATTCGCCATGCTGATGCCAGCGAAGTGCAGATCACTGTCCTGCGCAATCAGGATCAGTTGCTGCTCACGGTAACTGATAATGGCCGAGGTTTTCAGCCCGATACCAGTGCAGGCAATGGTTTGCGCAATATCCACAGTCGCAGCACCGAGATCGGCGCCATCGTGACAACAGAAAGTGATCACAGGGGCACGCGATTTAGTCTGGGCATTCCGCTGTGGCAGAATACCCAGGTTGACTCAGTGCTGGAGACCGGACAGATCTCTCAGGGGGTGAAGTAGGTCTGAGTGCCGTGGGCACGAATTGCGGACGACAGCCGTTCCAGCCCCAGCACGTAGGCTGCTGTTCGCAGCGGAATGTTTTTGGCCTGGGCCATCTGCCATACCGCGATACTTTCACGCTCCATGATGGGTTTCAGACGTTGCTGCACTTCTTCCTCAGTCCAGTAGAAACCCTGACGGTTCTGCACCCATTCAAAATAGGACACGGTTACACCGCCGGCGTTGGCCAGGATATCCGGCAGCACCAGAATACCCTTTTGCTCCAATATCGGATCTGCAGAGGCCGTGATCGGACCATTGGCCAGTTCAAGAATCACCGGCGCCTTGATCAAACCGGCATTGTGTTCGGTGATCTGGTCTTCCAGCGCTGCCGGTACCAGCAGGTCACAGTCCAACGCAAACATTTCGTCACGTGTCAGCACCTGTGCGCCTTCATAGCCGACCACAGAGCCCGTCTCGTCTTTCACCTGCTGCAGTCTTGCCGGATCCAGACCGTCCGGCGAGTACACTGCCCCGCGAGTGTCAGCAACTGCCAGAATTTTCCAGCCATCGGCATGCAGCATACGGGCAATAATGGAGCCGGCATTGCCATAACCTTGAACCACCGCACGACGCTGGCTTTTATCCAGCTTCAGTTCACGAATCAGCCGGTTCAGCACGTAAAAACCACCGCGGGCGGTAGCGTCTTCACGTCCCAGTGATCCACCCAGTGCAATAGGCTTGCCGGTAATCACAGCAGGAGACGGGTATCCCACCAGCGACGAATATTCATCAGCCATCCAGCCCATAATCATGGAATTGGTATAAACATCCGGAGCCGGAATATCACGCTCCGGGCCAATCATGCGCGCAAATGCATGTACATAGGCACGTGACAGGCGCTCCAGTTCGTGCTTGGACAGCTCTGCGGGATTTACGCGCACCGCCCCTTTACCGCCACCGTATGGCAAACCGGCAACGGCGCACTTGAATGTCATCCAGAACGCCAGCGTGATCACTTCCTCCATGGTGGCGTCGGGGTGATAACGGATTCCGCCTTTGGTTGGGCCGCGGGTATCGTCATAACGGCAGCGCCAGGCTTGAAACGAGCGTCTGGAGCCGTTGTCCATGCGGATAGTCAGACGTGCCGTCAATACTTCACGCGGATATCTTAACGAATCAAGTACTTCTTCCGGGACTGGTGTGTGACGGGCGGCCTTCTCAAGCTGGCTGAGTGCGCCTTCTAACATATCTGACATGAATAACTCCCCATATGGTTATTGTCGGTGCAAATGTCTAAAACGGCACCTTTAAGTGAAACCCGTGCACCATACAAAAAAACTGCTGTCATCGCCAATACCTGTCGATGCTAGAATCAACTCCGTTATCAACCGGATTATAAAAACGACATGACCGGCACCACTGATTTATCGAACAAATCTCCGCTTTTGAGGTCCAAACACTCATCCCGGCTGCTGCAGTGGAGCAGCATCATCAGCATGATGCTGATACTGGCGCTGGATATGCGCACTCCGCTGGGTTTTGCGAATGGGGACCTGTATCTGGCCAGTTTGCTGCTGGCAATTCTGTCCGGAAACCGTCGTTTTGTAATCGCGGTGACTGCCTTGTCGGTTCTGCTGATTGGCGTCGGGGCGGCTCTGTCACCCCCTGGCCTGGGAATCGAATATTGGCTATCCAACCGTCTGCTCAGTGCTACTGAGCTGTGTGTGATAAGTGCACTCTCGCTGTCTGTGATGCGACATCTTGAGCAAGAACGGGAAAAACAGCAAGCGTTGGCTGAAGACAATTCCCAATTGCGCAAACTGACGCCGTCACCCGACAACCCGTTGGCACCGTTCCAGCACTCACCACAGTTCCAACTGTTTGCTGACGCTATTCCGCAAATTGTCTGGACTGCGACACCAGATGGCAGCGTTGATTATGTCAACCTGGCCTTTGCCCGCTACACCGGGCGTAAACGCGAAACATTTGTGAACCGTGATGGCTGGCTGGAATCGGTGCATCCGGATGATGTGGACTTCCTGCAGCAGCACTGGCGCACCGTCATCATGAACGCAGAAACCTACGACATTGAATTCCGGCTGCGCCGCTATGACGGCGAATGGCGCTGGCACCTGATACAGGGCGCTCCGGTCAGTGACCAAACCGGCACTATCATCAAATGGTGTGGCTCAGCGATTGATATTCATGATCTGCATACCTACGCCGAACGCTTCGAAACAGTAGCCAACGCAACAATTGACGCCATCTGGGACTGGGATATCAAAAACAACACCATCTGGTGGAATCACGGCATCAGCACCCTGTTTGGTTATGACCGCGACAAGGTGATGAGCACACCACGCGCCTGGTTCCAGTATGTTCACCCGGATGACAGCGAGCGCGTTCTCACCACAATCCAGGAAACCGTTAAATCTGACCGTAACCGCATGAGTCTGAGTTACCGCTTTATTCGCAGCGACGGCAGAATCGCAGAGATCGAAGAAAACAGTTTTGTAGTACGCGACAAGAATGGCCGCGCAGTTCGCATGATAGGCGGCATGACGGACGTCACCGAGCGCAATCAGCTCAATGAGCAACTTAGCCATTCCCAGCGCCTGCAAACCGTTGGCGAGCTCACCGGCGGTGTGGCGCACGATTTTAACAACCTGCTGACTGTGATCCAGGGTAATAACGAACTGCTAACCGAAGCTGTTGCCGGCAATAAAACTCTGCTGCCACTGACACAGATGATCAGCCAGGCCAGCGAACGCGCCGCTGCTTTGGTCCAACGTCTGCTGGCTTTTGCCCGCCGCCAACCACTGGACCCACACCCGGTTGACATCGCTGCGTTGATGGCTAACATGTTGCCCCTGATTCGGCGGGTAGTGCCGGAACGCATTGATATGCAATTAAAAACCGGCGCTGATCTGCCGGCAGTGATAATAGATCCAGCACAATTGGAAAACGCGCTGTTGAACCTCGGTCTTAATGCGCGCGATGCTATCGACGGTAAAGGCTCACTCACACTGGAGGCACGCTGTATAGAGCTGGACCAGGACTATTGTGCGGCTAATCCGGGTGCAACCCCCGGCGACTACGTGCTGGTTTCCGTGACCGATACCGGTTGTGGCATGGATACAGAAACCCGCAAGCGCGCGGTTGACCCCTTCTTTACCACAAAAAAAGTGGGCGAAGGCTCCGGACTCGGGCTGAGTATGGTCTATGGTTTTATCAAACAGTCGGGGGGCCATATGGGTGTTTATTCCGAGCTCGGCACGGGCACTGAAATCCGTATGTATCTGCCTGTGTACACCCGCGATGAAGTGAGCATTCCGGCCGCTGAGCCCGCCGCCACTTCAGGAAAATTTATCAATGGCCTGGCGCAGCAACATGCCACCGTATTAGTGGTTGAAGATGAAGAGCTGGTGCGCCAATATGCTGAAAAACAGTTCCGCGAACTCGGCTTTGAAGTTGTCAGCGCAAGCAACGGCAATGAGGCACTGGCGCGACTGGATGAATGCCTGGCCGCCAATAAAAGAGTTGACCTTCTATTCTCCGATGTCATGATGAGCGGCGGTATTAACGGGCCTGAACTTGCTAAATTGGCTCAGGAAAAACAAGCGGATTTGCCGGTGCTTTTCACCTCCGGATATTCCGAAAATGCTATCAGTCATCAAGGACGTTTACAGTCGGGCGCTATATTACTTAGCAAACCATGGCGGCGCGATGATCTGGCGCAAAAACTAGAAAAAATGGATCTGTTTAAGAGTACACGCTAATGACTGCTGCTACACGTTTGCTGATTTTGGACGATGACCCCCTAACCGGGCAGACCATCTCCAACATCGCAATACTCTCCAGCGTCGAGACGCGTTATACCGACGACCCACTCGAGTTTTTCCGTATCATCCAGGACTGGCAACCAGACTTTATTGCAATTGATCTGGTGATGCCACGTATGGACGGTGTCCAGGTCATGGTAGAACTGGCACGTTTAAACTGCAACGCCGATATCATTATCTCCAGCGGCGTTGGAGGACGAGTACTTGATGCCGCCGCACGCTCTGCTACCGAACATGGTCTGAATATTGTTGGCATACTCGCCAAACCTTTTTCACCCGCGCGACTGCGCGAGTTGCTTAACCGAAAAACCAGCGTACCTGCGGTGGCTATTGGCGGCAAAAACAGCAGCGCGACCGATGCCAGCATCAGTTACATTCCATCACACGAACTCGCCGACGCCATCAGTCATGGCGAAATTTTTGTAGTCTATCAGCCAAAAATTAACTGCCGCACTGGCCTGCTCGCCGGTTTTGAGGTGCTGGCGCGCTGGCACCATCCTGTTCGCGGATTTATTGGCCCGGACCAGTTTATCCCGTTGGCTGAACAGTCAGGGCTGATTGATGCGCTGACTGAATCGGTGATGTTGCAGGCACTGCGCTGGTATACCAGTTTGCCCAACAGCCTGGGCGCCGGACCGGAGTATGACTATTTACGCCGGCGCCTGCGTGAACTAACACTGTCAGTCAACATTTCCGCCAGCTCGCTGGGACACCTGGATCTTTTTGAGCGCCTGGATGACTATTGCCAGAGCATGGGCATCAGTCCCGAACGTGTCATTTTTGAGCTTACTGAAACCTGTGCAATGGAAGACCCGGTCAGCTCACTGGATATTCTCACGCGTTTACGTATGAAGGGATTCCATCTTTCCATTGATGATTTTGGTACCGGCTTCTCATCAATGTTACAACTGGCACGTTTGCCTTTCTCTGAAATCAAGATTGACAAATCCTTTGTCATGACAGCGGCCGAATCAAAGGAATCACGCACGGTTATCAAAACCATCATTGATCTGGGCCACGGGTTAGGACTTTATACATCTGCCGAAGGAATCGAGAGCAAGGAAACACTGGAATATCTGCGCGGTATTGGCTGTGACCTGGCACAAGGTTATGCAATTGCACGTCCAATGGAAGGTGATGCCGTACTGAACTGGTTGCGTAAAAACAGCAACGCTGACGAAGAACACCGCGTAAAGGTACTGCATTCGCTGGGCATACTGGATACACCCGCCGATGAACGATTTGACCGCATTACACGCCTGGCTGCGCGCCTCTTCAAAGTACCGATAAGCCTGTTCTCCCTGGTTGACACCGACAGACAATGGTTTAAATCGGCATTGGGTCTGGACGTTCGCGAAACACCCCGCGATATTTCTTTTTGTAGTTACGCCATCAAGAGTGCTGACATTCTGATAGTGCCAGATGCCACGCAGGACCCGCGTTTTTGCAATAATCTGCTGGTGACATCGGAGCCATTCATCCGCTTTTACGCCGGTTGTCCGATACACGCGGATACTGGCACCCGCTTGGGCACTTTATGCCTGGTTGATCGGAAACCGCGGCAATTCTCTGCAGCAGATCACACCCTGCTGGGGAATATTGCACAAATGGTAGAAAATGAGCTGACTGCTGACTACGTCGCTCATGTCGATCAGTTAACCGGACTACTGAACCGCCGGGGGTTTGAAACCCGTGCTAAAGAAGCCATCAAGCTCTGTAAGGACGTCGGGCTGAGTGCCGGATTGTTGCTTTTTGACATGCTGGATTTTAAACGCTTTAACGAAAAACACGGCCCTGCTGCAGGCGATCAGGCACTGATAGCCTTCAGCGACCTGTTAAAAGAGACTTTCCGCGGCTCAGATCTGGTTGCCCGCTACAGGGATGATGATTTTGTTGTATTGATGCTGGATACTGAACCGCCCGGCCCCGAGCGCGCATTGGCGCGCTTGTGTGCTGCTTGCGGTGGCAAAAGCCCTGAAAATGCGCTAAAACACGCTGCAGGCTGGGCTATGCTCGAGCCTGGCGACACCCCCCAGCAGCTGATTTTGCGCGCCAGCCAGAGTATGCAAGTACTGCGACCAGTCCCCACGATTTGATCCAGATCAACATTTTGATTCCCAACAGGCCTATTATTGATCTGACAGGCCCTCCGTTGAAGAAAAAAAACTGCCCGTCCCCGTCTGCCCTGAATTCCAGGAATAGACTTGATCCTTTCTAACGCAGAATTATACTGGTGAGTAAAAAATTTACTCCACCAAGCCTGTGTGTACCTTTATACGGATGGATTACAGATGACTACCCACACGTTCGACCCTTCTGCGCATCCCCGTTACAACTACCGCGTTGTTCACCAGTTTGCAATTGCCACGGTGTTCTGGGGTATTGTCGGAATGGCAGTTGGCGTACTGATTGCTGCACAACTGGCATGGCCTGCGCTGAATTTTGATACTGCCTGGTTAAGTTACGGACGTTTGCGACCGCTGCATACCAACGGTGTTATTTTTGCTTTTGGTGGCAGTGCGCTGATGGCAACCTCATTATTTGTTGTGCAACGCACCTGCCAGGCGCGCCTGCTCAGCGATGGCCTGGCTTCATTTGTATTCTGGGGCTGGCAGGCCATTCTTGTGTCGGCGGTCATCACCTTGCCAATGGGGATGACCACATCCAAGGAATATGCAGAGCTGGAGTGGCCCATTTCCATCATGATTGCTGTGGTCTGGGTGGCTTATGCGGTCCTGTTTTTTGGCACTATTGCCAAACGGCAGCAAAAACATATTTATGTGGCGAACTGGTTTTTTGGCGCGTTTATCATCGCGGTTGCCATTCTGCATATCGTGAACAATCTCGCGGTACCGGTGACATTAAGCAAATCCTACTCAATTTATGCCGGCACCGTAGATGCCATGGTGCAGTGGTGGTGGGGTCACAATGCGGTTGGCTTTTTCCTGACCGCCGGTTTTCTGGGCATCATGTATTATTTCGTCCCTAAACAGGCCGGACGTCCGGTGTATTCCTACCGACTGTCAGTTGTGCATTTCTGGGCACTGATTGCAGTTTACGTCTGGGCTGGCCCACACCATCTGCACTACAGCGCCTTGCCGGACTGGACACAAAGCCTGGGCATGGCGATGTCGATGATCCTGCTGGCGCCATCCTGGGGAGGCATGATCAACGGCATCATGACGCTGTCGGGCGCATGGGACAAATTGCGCACCGACCCGATTCTGAAATTCCTGGTGGTTTCACTGTCTTTTTATGGCATGGCCACCTTTGAAGGCCCGATGCTGTCGATCAAGTCGGTGAATGCTCTTTCGCATTTTACTGACTGGACTGTAGGCCACGTTCACGCCGGGGCACTGGGCTGGGTGGCCATGATTTCAATCGGCGCCATGTACCATATGATTCCGCTGATGTACGGTCGTAAACCCGGGGAGATGTACAGCATCAAACTGGTGGATCTGCACTTCTGGCTGTCAACTATCGGCACTGTGCTTTATATCGTGTCCATGTGGGTCAATGGCTTGATGCAGGGGCTGATGTGGCGCGCCGTTAATGACGACGGCACCATGACCTACAGTTTTATTGAAACCGTAATCGCCAGTTACCCTGGTTATGTGGTGCGTTTTATCGGCGGCGCCATCTTCCTGGGAGGGATGCTGGTAATGGCGTGGAACGTGTGGAAAACACGCGAACTCAGCCTGCGTAATCCTGAGAGCAACAAAATGGCGGAACAGGAGGCACTGGCATGAATGGACTGATCGAAAAAAACCTGGGTCTGCTGATTGTGCTGACCATCGTCGCCGTAAGTTTTGGCGGCGCGGTGGAAATCATCCCACTGATGTCACAACGCGTGGTACAGGAGCCTGTTGAGGGGCTGGAGCCACCTTCACCATTGGTTCTGGAAGGTCGCGACATTTATATTCGTGAAGGCTGCAACACCTGTCATTCACAGAAAATTCGTCCACTGCGTGCAGAAGTTGAGCGTTATGGCCACTACTCAGTGGCGGGTGAGCTGGTTTATGACCATCCACATCTATGGGGCTCCAAACGTACCGGACCTGATCTTGCACGTGTTGGCGGCATGTACAGTGACGATTGGCACTATGCTCACTTGCTGGACCCACGCTCCGTGGTACCCGGCTCAAACATGCCCGCCTATCCCTGGCTGTTTGAAAACGAACTGAATCTGGAAGTCACGCCGCGCAAACTTCGAGCCATGCAGCGGCTGGGGGTTCCTTACAGCGACGAAGACATAACCAATGCTACCGACGGTCTTGCCGGTGTGACCGAGGCACAAGCCCTGGTCGCCTATCTGCAACAACTGGGTGTGCTGATCAAGGAGCGGCGTTGAGATGGATATTAATGATTTTCGGTCACTGGCTACCGTCCTGGTCGTGATTGCCTTTGCCGGTGTGGTCTGGTGGGCCTATGGTCCAGGCAGCAAACATCGTTTTGACAAAGCCGAAAAGCTGCCATTTGCTGACCATGATGATGAGCCTGTTAACAGCAAGGGGAATGATCAATGAGTACCGGTTTCAGTCTTTTTGTGATTATCGGCACGCTGGGTTCTCTGCTGGTCTACACCCTGCTGCTTGTTCTGAACAGGAAAGTCGAAAAACCTGGCGAGACGACCGGCCATGAGTTTGATGGCATTTCCGAATATGACAACCCGCTGCCAGCCTGGTGGTTCTGGGGATTTTTGCTCAGCATTGTGTTTGCTCTCGGTTACCTGATCTGGTACCCCGGCCTTGGCAACTTCGCAGGTTTGAGTGGTTGGACTTCAGCGGATCAGCTGGCGCAGCAACAGGCGCAAGCCGATGAGCGCTACAGTCCGGTGTTTGCGCAATATCGCACCATTCCTGTGGAAGAACTTGCCAATGACCCTGCAGCCATGCGCATGGGACAACGTATGTTCGCCAACAACTGCGCACAGTGCCACGGCAGTGCGGGCACCGGTTCTTATGGTTTCCCGAACCTCACAGATGTGGAATGGCAATGGGGTAATAGCGCGGAGCAGATTCACGCCACGCTGAGCAATGGCAGGCAGGCCACGATGCCGGCCTGGTCCGGCGTACTCAATGCCATCGGTATTCGCAATGTCACCGAATATGTGATCCAGTTGTCAGGACGCGAGCCTGTTGCCGACCAGGCTGCTGCCGGCAAAGTCGAATACGACCGCTACTGTGCTGCCTGCCACGGCCCTGAAGGCAAGGGCCAACCGATGCTGGGCGCACCGGACCTGACCAACAACATCTGGTTGTATGGCGGATCGCGTGAGCAGATTACGGATGTACTTCGCAACGGACGCAACGGGCGCATGCCAGGTTTTGCTGACCGCCTGGATGACAACCGCCTGCATATTCTTAATGCCTATGTCAGAAGTCTGGCCGCTGAGCAGTAAGCAGCGGCTCACATGACGGGAAATGACCATGCAAAGAATTCCGGCACAAGAAGTTATTGCCGATGACGTCGACTCGCGTGTGTTTAATCTCTACGAGAAGCGGGAAAAAATTTACACCCGCACTATCGAAGGTTTTTTTCAGCGCATTCGCTTGCTCACCGGTTGGCCTTTGCTGCTGGGTTATTTCCTGTTGCCGTGGATCAACCTGGATGGGCGTCAGGCCGTACTGTTTGATCTGCCGGCACGCAAATTCCATATTCTGTGGATAACATTCTGGCCTCAGGATTTTGTGCTGCTGGGCTGGCTGCTGGCGATTGCCGCTTTTGCATTGTTTTTTGTCACCACGCTGTGGGGCCGCGTCTGGTGCGGGTACACCTGCCCGCAAACGGTGTGGACAGCAATTTTTATGTGGGCAGAACAACTGGCCGAAGGTGAACGCCTGCAGCGTATCAAACTCGACAAACAACCCTCGTTGCTGTCACCCAAAGGCTGGAACCGCGCAGGACTGCAAAAAACCGCACGACGTCTGTTCAAACACGGCATGTGGCTGGGTTTTGCCGCGCTCACCGGCATTACATTTATTGGTTACTTTTATGGTATTCGTGACCTGGTAATGGATGCCTGGCAGTGGCAGCTGCCACTGGTTGCAGTAGCCTGGTGTATTTTTTTTACGCTAGCCACCTATATCAACGCCGGCTGGTTTCGCGAGCAGGTCTGCATTTACATGTGCCCGTACGCGCGTTTCCAGTCCGTGATGTTTGATCGCGATACGCTGGTGATTTCCTACGATCCGGCTCGTGGTGAACAGCGCGGCTCGCGGCGGCGCAACAGTGATTACAAAGCACAAGGTCTGGGTGACTGCATCGACTGCACAATGTGTGTACAGGTGTGCCCGACAGGTATTGATATTCGTGATGGTCTGCAATACCAGTGTATTGGCTGCGCGGCTTGCATTGATGCCTGTGATGACATCATGGACAAGATGGGTTATGCCCGTGGACTGATTTCCTACACCACCGAAAACAAGCAGGCCGGTGGTTCATGGACCTGGAAACGTCCCAAACTGATCGGTTATGGCGCCGCCATGCTGATTATGTGTGTACTGTTTGTTGTGGTGTTGACAGGCCGTGAACTGGTGTCAGTGGAACTGATGCGGGACCGCGCTTCGCTTTACCAGGAACTTGCTGACGGTCGCATAGAAAACGTGTACCAGTTGCGGATCATCAATCGCGACTCACAGGATCACCAGTTTGTTGTCAGCCTGCCGGATTTGCCTGCCGCAGCGCTGGTCCCGGACCGGCCGGTAACAGTGCAGACTGGCGAGATCCGGGATCTGCTTTTACGGGTACAGGTTGCACCAACCGATTTGCAGCAGGCGAATCAACGCGTTTTGTTCCGCGTTACAACCCTGGATCCTGGTCAGGACGGTCGCAATATCAGTGCGGAAGTGGATAACCGTTTTATAGCACCGGCGTCTTCGCTCTCCGCTCAACCAAACGGGAGTGCACCATGACCCAGCCCTGGTACAAACATCGATGGCCGTGGTTATTAATGATTGTTCCTGCCAGCTCCGTGGCGCTTGGTATCGTGATGATTGTGCTGGCCATCCGCAATCCGGCCATTCTTGTTGAGGATAACTATTATCAGGAAGGGCGCGGCATCAACCGTTCACTGGCACTGGATGAAGCTGCCGCAAGCAGGCACATCCAGGCCTCACTCCAGCAAGTATCTGACCGGGTACAGCTGCAGCTGAGCGCTGACAATCAGCCGCTGCTTGAGGACGGTCTGATGTTGTTTGTGTTCCATGCCACTGACAACCACCGCGACCGCGAGTTTGTGCTGGCACCTGCGTTTCATCCTGCTTTTTCCGGCCAGGGGGTGTATGAACCCACCACCGCAGCGGAAACCCAGCTATTGCATGACATTTTGGCGGATGACAGCAGCTGGTATTTTGAGCTTAGAGGCTCAGACAATAACTGGCGTCTGCGCCAGCGTGTTATCACCCCTACAGAGGGTTTTGTGTTCTGATGAGTATGGCACTGAGCAGCGATCATAATGCAATGATGGCCGAGCAGGCGGAGGAACTGTGTTTCCACTGCCACTCGCCGCTACCGTTGCAGGAACCTGCAGGTGGCCATCCTCACATTTTGATAGACGGCCACAACCGTCTGCTGTGCTGCACCTCCTGCCTGGCTGCTGTGCAGTTTATTCAGGAGCTCAATCTTGATTCGTATTACCAGTACCGCGAACAGTGCGGCGGTACCGGTGCTGCAGCAAACGCGACAGTGGCGCCTGACGAGATACAACTACAGCAGGCAGTTCAGTCTATTGGCGACAGCAAAAAGCGCCTGAACTTGTTGATTCCGGATCTTCGCTGCGTGGCCTGTGTCTGGCTGCTGGAACAGGTTCTGGGCAAGCACCCAGGCGTACTCGATATCGGTGTTAATTATGCGACCCGGCGCCTGCAGGTAGATTTTGATGAGCGCACCAACGCGTCTGAACTGGCCCGGCAAATCAACCAGCTGGGTTACAGCGCGCGCGCAGATCTACCGGATGCTGCACGCAATGCCTACGCAGAAAACCGCCGCAGCCTGCTGCTGAGAATTGGCATCGCCGGTATTGGCATGATGCAGGTCATGATGTTTGCGTTGGCTTCCTATCTGGCTCAGGGCGAGATGGAAAGCTCACTGGAAACCCTGATGCGCTGGGCCAGCCTGGCGCTGGCAACACCGATTGTGTTGTATAGCGCCTGGCCTTTCCACCGCGGCGCCTGGTACGCAATCAAACATCGCACGCTGGCAATGGATGTACCCGTATCACTGGCGATTCTGTCCGCCTGGGTTCTGAGTGTTTTCAGCACCCTGACGCAGGGACATGAGGTGTATTTTGACACCGCCACCATGTTCACATTTTTCCTGTTACTGGGCCGCTTTGCAGAACTGGTGGCTCGCCACCATTTCCAGCAAAGCCAGGATCTGCTTTTGCATCTGCTGCCGGACAGCGCCCGAAAACAGGACCTCATCCAGAACACTTTTGTCAGCGTTGCCATCAACTCGCTACAAGTGGGAGACGTGGTACAGGTACTGCCTGGAGAAACAGTCCCCGCAGATGGCATTGTGGTTGGCGGTCACAGCAGTGTCAGCGAGGCGGCTTTTACCGGCGAACCCTTGCCGTTGTCCAAGCAGGCAGGTGCACGTGTGCTGGCTGGATCCATCAACCACGACGGTGATCTGCTGATTGAAGTCACAAGCACCGTTGATGACAGTGTACTGATGCAGATTTCCCGTCTTAATGATCAGGCAGCCAACTGGCGACCACAGTGGGCGCAGCTGGCCGATCGCACTTCACGCTGGTTTGTGGCCGCCGTATTGCTGATTTCAGTGGGCGCAGGTGTGTTCTGGTATATGGCAGGCAGCAGCAGTTATTTTGTTATTGCACTGACCGTACTGGTGGTGTCTTGTCCTTGTGCTTTGTCGCTGGCAACCCCGGTGGCCTACAGCGTGGCTTGCACCACTTTGCAACGTGCCGGTGTAGTGCTGCGACATGGCGCCTTTCTGGAGCGTGCAGCAGAAACCACCATGGTAGTGTTCGACAAAACCGGCACGCTGACCGAAGCCAGTGTGCAGGTAACCGGCATTGATGCACTTCAGGAAATTTCTGCCCAGGAATGTTTTGAATTGGCCTCAGCGCTGGAAGCGATCAGTGATCACCCTATTGCGCTGGCTTTTGATGCGCCTCACACATTTGTTGTCGAAGACGCCTTGGTTTTCCCGGGCCAGGGCGTGCAGGGCCGCATTGGGGGGCATCTTTACAGAGTGGGTTTGCCTGCTTTTGCCCTCGACCAGCCCGATGCAGACCCATCAATGCGGGTGATGCTCACGCGTGACTTCAAGCCTTTGGCAAATTTCCAACTGCACGACCGTATACGCGCAGACGCCAAAACAACCGTTGAACGATTGCACAGTAATGGGCTACAGACTGCGTTGTTGACCGGAGATGCTTCCATGTCCGCAGATAGTATCCGCGAACAATTTGGTATTGATCTGGTACATACCGGACTGAGCGCTGAGGATAAAGTCACGCTGCTACGCGAGCTGCAACAACACCATCGTGTAATGATGGTAGGAGATGGCGTCAACGACACCGCCGCGATGGCCGCAGCTGATACCTCTTTTGCGCTATCACCTCGCGACAGTTTTGTGCAGAACGCAGCCGATGCCGTTATGGTTGGCAACAACACCGGCACACTTGCGGCGGTGCTGGCGCTGGCCAAACGTTCGCGCCGGATTATTCGCCAGAATATTATGTGGTCAATCTGTTACAACTTCAGCGTCATACCCCTGGCACTGGTAGGCCTGGTTCCACCGTGGCTGGCAGCACTGGGTATGAGCCTTTCGTCGCTGCTGGTGGTTGGCAATGCCGGTCGCCTGCGCAGGATGCCGTCATGAGTACTTCCGCGGAGGTGAACTAGATGGAAATCCTTTATGTGCTGATTCCGCTGAGTGTAGGACTGGTTGCATTTGCACTGTGGAGTTTTGTCTGGTCGGTCAACAATCATCAGTTTGATGACCTTGAACGCCATGGCTGGTCGGTGCTCTTCGACGAGAAACCGGACCAAACCGAGGATAAAAAGCCGTGAGCACTGAAGTGATTGCAGCTTTTGCACTCGGTCTTTTTAGTGCACCACACTGCGCAGCCATGTGCGGCAGTATAACCGGCGCCTTATTGCTGGCAGGCAGGCCTGCACATTTAATTGCCAGCAGCGCCGGCGCTGTGAACAGTCGCCAGTTGCCACTGATACAGGATGCTGCTATCTACGGTATCGCCAAAATAACGGGATACATGGCACTGGGCACTCTTGTCGGCACTGGCGGTTATCTGCTGGGCAGCTCATTTCGATCAGGGCCGCTTGTGCTTGATAGCATAGCGTCGGTACTGCTGATTTTGTTGGGCTTGTATATAGCGGGCTGGTGGCGCGGCATGGCACGACTGGAGCAAATGGCCTATAAGCTCTGGCAACCGCTGCTGCAAAAACTGCGAGGACTGGCGTTGACCCGAACACGCAACAAATGGCTGGCAGGTTTTGCCTGGGGCATGCTGCCTTGCGGCATGGTGTACAGCGCACTGGCACTGGCCATGGCCAGCGCAGACCCGTTGCAGGGGATGGCTATCCTGCTGGCATTTGGTGTGGGCACCCTGCCGTTTGTATTGCTGAGCGGAGCATTACTGCAATCATTGCTGCCGCTGCTGAAACAGCCGTGGTTAAGGCAGTTGTGTGGCATAACTATGATAGTGATGGGTGTACTGAGGCTGGCAACATAAAAATAACCGGAATTTTGGTTCAGGAACAAAAGCAGGTTGATCAACAAGGAGACCTAAAATGAATCATCTGTTGGGCATTATTGTGCGTCCGCACGCAGAGTGGACAAAAATTCGTGATCGTATTGATTCGGTGCCCAGACACTACCTCAGTTATCTGATCTGGGTTGCTATTCTGCCGCCGGTTGCCTGGTGGTTCGGAGCATCCCAGGTCGGCTGGGAAATTTCCGGGCGGCAGATACGACTGACGCCGGAATCTGCTGCGCAGATCATGGGTCTGTTCTACGTGACCATTCTGGTCAGTGTTGCCTTTCTTGGATTTATGATCCACTGGATGGCAAAAACCTATGACGCCCGCAACGATGACATTGCCCATGGCATTAACGTTGCCGGTTATATGTGTGCACCGATGTTTCTGGTTGGTCTGACCGGATTTTTCCCAAATCTTTGGATAGACATGCTGCTGGGAACATTGGCGGCCGCTTATACGGTGTATCTGCTGTATATAGGCATTCCTATTGTTTATGACATGCCTAAAGAGCGTGGGTTTCTTTTTGCCAGCGCAGCAGTGGCCGTGGGTCTGGTGTTGATGGTAGCGCTGATGGGTGTGACGGTGTTTTTATGGGAGATGGGATATACACCTATATTCACTGACTAAACAACCAGGACTGCGCGCCCTTCCGCTTGCTCCTGGCCTTGCATTCTGAGGCTGTTTTGGCCTATTGTGCCCGCGCTTCAGGTGTTCCCCGTTTTGCAGGACGCAAAACGGGGAATGAAACGGGAAGCCGGTGCGGCAATGAGTTCAGACTCAGGATATTGCCAAAGCCGGCGCTGCCCCCGCAACGGTAAACAAGCCCGCTGCGTCAGATGCCACTGTTAATTCACTTCTGTAATACAGATCACATCAGTCTGTACACAAGTTTAATGGGAAGGCGACGCATCATTGCTGTAATACAACTTACAGCGCCTTGTCAGCCCGGAGACCGGCCTGCTGCATCTCAACGCGCTGCGGCGGGCAGACGGGTCAGGCTGATTTTTTTGCCTCGCGCAGCGCATTACATCTGATTAATCACACTCGGGTGAGAGTGTGAACGGAGTATTGCGCATGTTTAGTTTATTTTGTCTGCCTGCGGCTATTGCCATGACCCCTCCGGCAGAAATGCTGGTAACCGCGAACCGCTTTGCCCAGTTATCCAACGACACCCTGAATGCTCACAGCTTGCTGGATCGCGAAGCCATCAGCCACAGCGGCGCCAGCGACCTGTTTGCGTTGTTGCGTAGTGTGCCCGGTGTACAAATGGCACGCACCGGAATCGAGGGTTCCCAGACCAGTCTGTTTTTACGCGGCAGCAATTCTAACCACACATTGATATTGTTGGACGGAGTACGTCTGAATACGGCCAGCGAAGGTGCTGCCCGTCTGGAAAACCTGCCACTGCACCAGATCGAACGTATTGAAATTATTCGCGGCTCACAATCCAGTCTGTATGGCGCCGATGCGATTGGCGGGGTGATACAGATTTTTACACGCAGCGGTCTGGACTCAGCGACAAATTCACAAGGCAGTGGCGCCGGGTATGATGGTCGTATAGAAGCCGGTGCAGGTACCGAATCTACCTCGACTGCTCATGCCGGTTTTCGCGCGCGTTTGGACCGTACGGTGATAGATGTTGATCTCTCTCATCATCAAACCGACGGCATCCCCGCACAAAATGCACCGATCCCCTCCACTACCGACGCTGCCTGGCAAAACCAGTCTCTGTCGCTGGGCGCGCGTCATAATGTTGATAACAACTGGCAACTTTGGGCGAGTTGGCTAGCCACAGAATCGGAAAAACTGTTTGAGGGTGGTGACAGCGAAGCTTCACAGCGTACAACCTCAGCCGGCATCAGCGGTCGGGTTAACCAGCACTGGCAAACCCGCCTGCAGCTCAGCCGCTTCAAGGATGACAACCTGACCCGTCAATGGGGCGATTCAATCAGCACCACCTGGCGTAACAGCCTGCAATGGCAGAACCAGTTGTCACTGTTTACCAACAGCAACACAGTAGTTGGCCTGGATGTCGATGAAGAAAAACTCGACTATCTCAGCACCGGCGCGGTGTTAAACGTCAATAGTCGCAACAACAAGGCTGTATTTGCGGTTCACCAGCATGAGGTGGGCAGTGTAGATCTCACGGCATCCGTACGTGTTGATGACAATGAGCAGTTTGGTGAACACACCACAGGCCGGCTGGCATTGGGTACAGATCTGGGTGACAACACCAGCGTGTGGGCGTCAGTTTCCACTGCCTACAAGGCGCCTACCCTGGTTGAACTGTATGTGGACTTCCCGGCTTTTTTCTTTTACGCCAACCCGCAACTAAATCCCGAAAAAGCACGCAGCCTGGAAGCGGGTTTACGCAGTCAGGCCCTGGGCACCAATCTGGAGATCAACCTGTTTCACAACCAGATTCGTGATCTGATTGGCAGCGATGCTTCGTTCAGCAGTCTGACCAACATCAGCCGGGCACGTATCAATGGCATGGAGCTGGTCGCCAGCCGTGATATTCTTGGCTGGCAGAGCAGCCTGGCAGTGACACTGCTGTCGCATAAAAATCGTGACAACGGACAGTCGCTTTTGCGGCGCCCAAGCCAATATGCCAATGTCAGCGCTTCACGTCAGTTTGGAAAACTTGATGTGTTGCTGGACTGGCAGCTGCGCGGCGAGCAGGCTGACCTGGACCCAGTGACGTTTGCGCGCTCCCATGTCGGCGGTTATGGTGTACTGGATACCGTATTTACGTGGCACCTGACACCTGCGTTGGATGTGCAGGTCAAAGCTGGCAATATCTTCGACAAAAACTACGAGGTGGTCGATGGCTATAATACCTTGGGCCGTCATGCCATGATCAAGTTACGTCATCAATTCTGAGGAACCACTATGTCCCGATCCGCCCTGATGCGTGTCGCCAAACCCCTGAGCACAGTTGTCTTTCTGTTTATTGTGGCCACGATTCTCTGGCAGTTGTTGCCCAAGGCAGCTTTTTCCAGTGATCTGAGCCGCGTTGGACAGGGCCAACCTGCGCTGGTGATGTTGCGCGATATTGGTGTTGTGGGCGGAGAACGGGTACTGGAACAGATGCTTCAGGTGTATCCTGAATTTGAATCACAAATGGTTTTTCTGGTCGTACATACAGGGCATCCCTCGGGTGTGGATTTTGGCGCCGAGCACAGTGTCACCGATGGTCAAATGGTCTTTTTTGCTCCCGATGGACGCTCTATGGCCCGTTCCGAACGCACGGCCAGTGCCGAGGCGCTGAGACGTTTTATCAATCAGAACCTGGAGCAACTGTAATGGCTATCGAAATCGAACGGAAATTCCTGATTGATGCCGACTATCTGAAGCAATGTGTTGATCTGACCTCATGTCAGCACCGTCGTCTGACTCAAGGTTATCTGTGCCGAGGCTCCGATCAAGCCGACAGTCAGGGCAATACCGTTCGCATTCGGA
This sequence comes from uncultured Pseudohongiella sp., assembly GCA_964535565.1. GTDB lineage: Bacteria > Pseudomonadota > Gammaproteobacteria > Pseudomonadales > Pseudohongiellaceae > Pseudohongiella. Next base: position 70,162 of record CAZHUJ010000005.1, read on the forward strand.
TCAGCGGCGATCAGGCCGTGCTGACGGTCAAAGGCCCAAGCCAGGGCATTACCCGCACTGAATTTGAATATCCGGTCCCTTTGCCTGATGCTCAGGCGATGATGGTGCTTTGCAAAGGTTCAGTGATAGATAAAACCCGCTACTGGATCACCGTCCACGGCAGGGTCTGGGAAGTGGACGAGTTCCACGGTGCCAATCAGGGACTGTGGCTGGCCGAGATTGAACTCGAGTCTGAACATGCCGGTTTTATTCCACCTGACTGGCTGGCACGCGAGGTATCAGATGATCCACGTTATTACAATTCAGCACTGGCCACTAACCCGCTTGCAAATTGTATGTCTGCGCGCTAGTTTTGATGTCAGCCTGATGGCTTACAACAACAAAACACGAGGTGTTTGTCATGTCACTGCACCACTCGCTGTTCGTCCATTCCTGGAGTTTGCGCTCTGCGCTCAGCGGCGTGCTGTTCACTGCATTTCTGCTCTCCTGTTCTCCCGCTGAAGACAATCAGGCCGGCACCAACGGCACCCGCGTTGTTCATGTAACCGACCCGGTCGCAGAGCTGCAGTTACGCCTGCTGGAAGCTACCCCAGGTGAAACCATTGTGCTGCCTTCAGGGACTTTCGAATTCGAGCGCGGCCTGACACTGACTGCTGATGATATCGTTTTGCGCGGTGCAGGCATGCACAATTCAGTATTGTCGTTCCGAAATCAGATCGCCGGCGGAGAAGGCCTTCTGGTCAACGGCAATCGCATCGTAATTGAAGACCTTGGCATTGAGGACAGTCGCGGTGATGCTTTAAAAATTGCGCGTGGCGACGACATCGTTGTTCGACGGGTACGCACAGAATGGACCAACGGACCCGACGTCAATAATGGTGCCTATGGTATTTATCCGGTGCTGACTCGCAACACCCTGATTGAAGATTCTGTGGCAATTGCCGCCTCTGATGCCGGCATTTACGTAGGCCAATCCGAAAATATTATTGTGCGTCGCAACCGTGCCGAATTTAACGTCGCCGGCATTGAAATCGAAAACAGCTTCAATGCCGATGTTTACGAGAACGTAGCCATCAACAATACCGGCGGCATCCTGGTATTTAATATGCCTAACCTGCTGCTGCCGGGTCACAGCACCCGCGTTTTCGACAATGTTATAGAAAACAACAACACCGCAAACTTTGCCCCTGCGGGCACTGCTGTTGCCAGTGTTCCAGCTGGCTCGGGTGTAATTATCAACTCAAACGACAAGGTCGAAATTTTTAACAACATAATCTCTGGCAACAATACTGCCAACATAGTGATTTCCAGTTACTTCAGTGCCGGTTATAACGAGCGTCAAATGACGGAGTCGTTTGACCCGTATCCAGAAGGTATTTTTATTTATGACAACCAGTTTGGTCCCGGTGGGCAGGCGCCAGGTTTTCCTGAACTGGATATGCTCAGAGTGGCTGTTTTTGGTGAAGAAGGCGCCTTGCCCGATATTCTCTGGGATGGAGTGGTACACCCGGAACGTCAAAGTTCCGAACAGGTTATCTGTGTACAGAACAGCAGCGCCCAGGTGCTGAACATTGATGCCGCTAACGGCAGTATCAATCCCCGCATAGAATCTGCGCTGCATGACTGTGAACATCCACGCCTGCAAGCGGTGGTATTACCCTGATGACAGGTGCCAGGTGGATTTTTCTGGCCGGGCAGGTGGCCTGGAGCGAGGATTTGCAGTTCGGGTTTGATGACCAGGACAATAGTGATGTGCCTTTTGCTTATATCGTCCCCAATTGCAGAGAGCTGTAACTAGTGGAACCATCAACACCCGTTGTGCTCAGGGCGGAAAAGCTGTGCAAGCGCTACCAAATGGGCGAAGTCATTGTGCATGCGCTGCGTGATGTAGACCTCGACCTCCACAAAGGTGAGCTGCTGGTACTGCTGGGCGCTTCTGGCAGTGGCAAATCCACACTGTTGAATGTACTGGGCGGACTGGATGTGCCCGACAGTGGCAGTCTGATTTACAACGGGCGTGACCTGACCCGTGCCAGCGACCATGAGCGCACTTTGTACCGCCGTCAGCATGTGGGTTTTGTATTCCAGTTCTATAACCTGGTCTCCAGTCTGACCGCTCGCGAAAACGTCGCCCTGGTCACTGACATCGCCATCAACCCGATGAAAGCAGATGACGCTCTGGCACTGGTAGGTCTGGAAGCACGTATGGACCATTTCCCGTCACAGCTCTCCGGTGGTGAGCAGCAGCGGGTAGCGATTGCACGTGCCATTGCCAAACGCCCGGCGATATTGCTGTGTGATGAGCCCACAGGCGCACTGGATGCAAAAACCGGCAAACTGGTGCTATCGGTGCTTAACGAAGTTAATCGCGAAACCGGCACCAGCACTGCAATCATTACTCACAACGCTGCCATTGGTTCACTGGGTGACACGGTGCTACGTATGAGCAGCGGACAAATTACCGAGCGCCATCACAATCCTGTGCGTGGCAGCCTGGACAGCGTGGACTGGTGAGATGGGAGAACAGTGACATGCTGGTCAGCGCACTTAATCGCAAACTGCTACGCGAACTCTGGCATTTAAAAAGTCAGATGCTGTCCATTGCGTTAGTGGTAGCAACCGGCATCATGACCGTTGTTACCATGCGTGGCAGCTACGAGTCACTGGTGATTGCGCAGCAGAACTATTACCAGCAAACACGTTTTGCCGATGTCTGGGTTTCGTTAAGGCGTGCACCTGACACCTTGCGGACACAGATTGCGAATCTGCCGGGTGTTGCATTAGCCGACGCTCGCATCAGCTTTATCGCTACGCTGGATCTGGAAGGTCTGGATGCGCCCGCGATTGGGCGATTTATCTCGCTGCCGGAAAATTCACGACCTGCGCTTAATGACATACAGATCCGCCGCGGGCGTTACATTGAACCCGGCGCGGCGGACGAAGTTATTATCAGTGAAAAGTTCGCCAACGCCCGCAGCCTGCAACCTGGCGACAGCGTTCGTGCCATCATCAATGGTCGTGCTCGCGAGCTGGATATTGTTGGTGTGGCGATTTCACCCGAACATATTTACGCGATGCCACCCGGTTCGCTGATGCCTGAGGATTCACGCTATGGCATCTTGTGGATGGGCGAGCGCGCACTGGGGCCGGCATATGACATGGATGGTGCGTTTAACGAGGCCTTTGTCAAACTCTCACCAGACGCTGATGTGTTAGCCGTGGTAGCTGCGCTGAACAGCTTGCTGGAGCCTTATGGAGGATTTGGCGCCTACCCGCGCCGTGATCAGGCGTCACATCTGATTCTTCAGGGAGAGCTTGATCAGAACCGCGTCATGGGCACGGTAATTCCAGCCCTGTTTCTGAGTGTGGCGGTGTTCCTGTTACACCTGGTACTCAGCCGATTGATCAGCACCCAGCGCGGCGAAATTGCGGTGCTCAAAGCCTTTGGTTATACCAATCGTGAAGTGGGATTACACTTTTTGCTGTTTGCTGTAGCGGCGGTAGTGCTGGGTATTGTGCTGGGAGCTGTTGGCGGTAACTGGTTGGGGCAAACCTATATCAGTATTTATCAGCTTTATTTTGATCTACCCGGTTTGTATTACCAGATGAACTGGATTCTGGTAGCCGTCGCAGCGCTGATCAGTGTAGTGGGCGCCTGTACCGGCGCGGGTCACGCAGTACTCAAAGCGGTACGCTTGCCTCCTGCCGAAGCCATGCGACCAGAACCGCCGGCCAGTTTCAAAGCGGGTGTGATGGAACGTATTGGTATCGCACGCCTGTTGCCATCTGCGGCACGTATGGTTCTGCGCAATCTGGAACGCAAAGCAGGCCAGAGTTTTGTGTCATCGCTAGGGGTGGCCTTTTCGGTAGCGATTCTTGTGGTCGGATTTTTTATGTTTGACGGTGTACGTTTTCTGATGGACTTGCAGTTTCGCGAAATCCAGCGAGAAGATGTCTCTGTCAATTTTCAGCAGCACCAGTCTGATCGTGTAGTGCATGAACTATGGCGCTTGCCGGGCGTCACCCGTGTTGAGGTATTTCGCGCGGTGCCGGTGCGTTTGTCCAATGCCCATTTGAGCCGCGACACTGCCATTCAGGGTATGCAGGCGGATGGCCAGTTGCGTCGTATTATCAGCAGTCGCAGCCGGGTTTACCCATTGCCTGCTGATGGTCTGGTACTCAGCCGTATGCTGGCCAATCGGTTGCAAGTCAGCGCCGGTGACTGGCTGCATGTGCAGATGCTGGAAGGCCAGCGTCAACAGCAATCAGTGCGCGTGGCGGGTGTTGTTGATGACTTTTTGGGCGTCACTGCCTATATGGACATCAACGCTTTGCACCGGCTCAGTGGTGAACACGGGCTGATCAGTGGTGCGTGGTTGTCAGTGACACAGGATGAGCGCGCAAATTTATATCAGTCACTCAAGAACATGCCCATGGTAGCCGGTGTTGCCTCACCCGCTGACATGCTGGCTTCGTTTGAAACCCAGATGGCGCAGAACATTTTTATTTCTGTCGGATTTCTGGCTGGATTCGCCTCGGTGATTGCGATCGGTGTGATTTATAACGGCGCTCGCATTGCACTGTCTGAGCGCGGCCGCGAACTGGCCAGCCTGCGTGTGATGGGTTTTCATCGGCGTGAGGTCGCGATATTGTTGTTAGGTGAGCAGGCCGTCATTACGTTGTTTGCGATTCCCATGGGATGGCTGATTGGTTACGGCATGGCATGGCTGGTGGTACAAGGTATGGCCACCGATATGTTCAGGGTTCCATATGTAGTCAACCCACAAACCTGGTTATATTCCGCGCTGATCACACTAGCAGCGGCGCTGGCCAGCGGCATAGCAGTGCGACGACGGCTGGATCAGTTTGATCTGATCAGTGTGCTCAAAACCCGGGAGTAGATCATGCGTAAGTGGATTGTGGGCGCTCTGGCGCTTTTATTAATAGTTGCGGTTTATCTGATGATATCAACATCATCTGCAGTGCCGGTAGAAACCGCCATGATCAAACAGCAGGATCTGGTGATTACTGTGCAGGAACAGGGACGTACACGAGCACGTCTGCCCTACACCGTGACGGCACCGGTTAACGCTTATATGTTGCGCACCACACTGGTCGAAGGCGAGCGTGTAGAACAGGGTCAGATGCTGGCGGAGTTAGCGTTGCTGGCGGAAGACAACCGCACGGAAGCTGCCTATCGCGCAGGGCTGGACGCGGCCGAAGCCCGTCGACGAGTGGCGGAAGCCAGTCTGGCTGAAGCGGAAACTGCGCTGGAACGCAGCCGCAGCGAGGCGGGCCGGCGTGAGCGCCTGGCACTGGACAGACTGATTGGTCGCGAGGAACTTGAACTCTATCAACAGGCACTGGCTGCCGCCGAAGCGCGCGTTGAAAGTGCGCGCTCATCGGTCAGTGCAGCACTGGCAGAAGTCGCTTCGGCGCGTGCGCGGCTGATGGGTACAGACAGCAACAGTGAGGACCGACTGGTATTAACTGCTCCAGTCAACGGTACGGTACTGCGCGTGTTGGAACGCGGCGATCGTGCTGTCAGTGCCGGCACAGCGCTGTTTGAAATCAGCGATGGTGATGCGATGGAGCTGGTCGTTGATCTGTTAACACAGGAGGCGGTCAGGGTGAGTCCGGGTGATGAGATTGTGGTCACTGGCTGGGGCAACAATACTGAACTGCGTGCGGTGGTCGACTATTTGGAGCCACAAGCGTTTACAAAGTTTTCGGCACTGGGAGTGGAAGAACAACGCGTCAATGTGATCGGCTCGCTGGTGCAGTCTGCTGCCATGCTGGGTGCTGGTTACCGTATTGAAGCGGCAATCGTGGTTGCACGCCATCAACAGGCACTGGCTGTGCCGGTCAGCGCGCTGTTCCGACGCGATGACCAGTGGCACGTGTTTATTGTCGAGAATAACCGGGCGGCTTTGCGCGCGCTGGAGATAGGCGATCGCAACCGGGAATTTGCTCAGGTTCTAAACGGTTTATCGGACGGGGACAATGTAATTTTGTACCCGTCCGACCTGATCAGCGACGGTATTGCCGTCAGCTTCTGACATCCAGGAAATAATCTTCCGGCTTGAACACATCCACCTCGATTGCTGCCAGCGCTGCCGCGCTGGCTTCTTTCAACATGGCCGCTTCAGAAGCAGAAATCACCTTGCTGCTCAGCGCCAGGTCTGCCAGATCGTAAGCCATGCCGCGAGGCAGTTCACGCGAACGTTGCGCTTTAACAATTTTGGCAACAATCGGTTTAACTTCAGTGTGCAAACGGAAGGCCTTCATCAGCCGCCCCATGCCCGGACTGTTTTCATCCACAGGCGCAATGCCATCGGTGATACGCCGATACTGATCGTCGAGCGACTGTATGGTCGCCGCACACTTGGATACCAATCGGTCAGAGGGACCACGTGACAGCGGATTCAGTCGCAGGAACAATGCCGACGGACCACGCAGCCACCAGCCAACCACGGGGGCATCGAAGTTCGCGTGAATACCTTCGAAGGCTTCCTGAATACGCGCCAGTGCATATTCACAGGCATACGAAACCAGCGGCAGATCCTCTGGACGATTACCTTCAGCCTTGTAACGACGCAATGCAGAAAACGCCAGTACCTGCCAGGTCAAGACGTCTGCAAAGCGCCCGCCCAGGCTGCCTTTGGCCTTGAGTTTGCCACCGATTAAATACATGGCCAGATCCGATAACAGCGCAAAGCGTGTGGACGCCCATGCCAGACGCCGGTAATAGGTAGCAACTGCCCCACTTTCCGGACTGCCTGCGCTGAAGCCGCGTGTCAGGCTGCGCACTTTACTGCGGAAGAAGTTGGTGGTGGTATGCCACAACCAACCCAGCAGTTTGTTGCGGAACGTAGACGCATCATTGTTTTCAACAGCCTTAACCAAAGGCAGCGCAAACGGATGACAGCGGGTTGCACCCTGGCCGAAGGTAATCAGGGTACGGGTCATGATATTGGCACCTTCCACCGTGACACTGACCGGGGCGCTGCAATATCCACCACCCAGGATATTGTTAGGCCCCTGCATTACACCGGCGCCGGAGAATACATCCATGCCATCGATTATCAGTTTCTGTGCGTATTCGGTACTGCTGGATTTCAGCAGCGCTGAAATTACTGGTGGCTGCTCTCCATTATCGAGTGCGGAACAGGCGTATACGCGAGCCCCTTCAAACAGGTAGGTCAGCGCAGCAATGCGTGCAATTTTCTCCTGCACACCTTCCATCAGACCAATAGGAATTCCAAACTGGTGACGGATCACTGAATAGGCGCCGGTGGCCGCTGCGATTAATTTCATTCCACCAATTGCACCTGCAGGCAGGGAAACCGCTCGACCGCCTGCAAGCTGTTCCATCAGCATCCGCCAGCCCTGACCCGCGTACTCCGGGCCGCCAATAATCTGCTCGGCAGACGCAATCACATTTTCACCAATGATAGGACCGTTATAAAAGCTGAGACCAATCGGCAAATGATGATCACCATTGGTCAGTCCCGGCGTACCCTTGTGCAGCATGATAACAGTGATACCTGGATACTCGCCCTTGCCGAGCAGGTTATCCGGATCGTGCATCTGGAACGCCAACGAAATCAGATTGGCTGCCGGTGCCAAAGTGATGTAGCGTTTACGGAAATTCAGACGAATCTTGATTTCCCCCTGCTCGTCACGAAATACCACTCCCTCGGCTTTGATAGAGGCGGCATCCGATCCCGCAGTGAGTTCTGTCAGGCCAAAACAGGGGACGTATTCACCACTTGCCAACTTGGGCAGATACGCGTTTTTCTGCTCTTCGGTACCGTAATGTTTAAGCAGCTCCGCAGCACCCAGCGAATTGGGGATGACAACAAAAGTGCCAGCGGTTGGGCAGTAGGGATTGACCTTGGCCATAATCGAAGAAATAGCCAGGGTTGAAAACTCCTTGCCGCCGTACTGTTTGGGAATTAACAATCCCATAAAACCTTGCTGCTTGATTTCTTCCAGAATGGTATCGGGCACCTTGCGGGTGGTGGTGATCTTGTAACGATCGATATGTCGGCACAGGTCAGCGGTGGGCCCATCCAGGAAGGCTTGCTCCTCCGCCGAATGATGGCTGTAGGGCTCCTGCAACATGCGGGCAAAGTCAGGATTCCCCGAAAAGAACTGCCCGTCTATCCATACCGTCCCTGCTTCGAGCGCTTGATTTTCTGTATCGGAAATGCGTGGCAGAACATTGTTGTCACGCATGTACTTCATAATTGCGGCGAACATTTGCGATCCTCTGGACAGGGAACTGGTAATGTTTGAGTAGTGAAACACATATTACTGAACTTGTTCATTATTTCAAAGTATGATTAAAAGGCACTTTGACCGTGGTCACAAAAACTCCTGAGTTATCATTGACAACTCAAGGCAAACGGTGAGTACATTCATACCACTTGGTTTATTCCGGCGCCACTCAACGCTACGAGGTTTTCATGACAGCGACGTCTACCCAGGATATTACGCCAGCTCCCCAGAGCCCACTGAATGGTATTGGCAGCCATCTGCGGCACTGGCACCTGAGCCGAGACAGCGACAACATTCTTTACGCCCGCCTTGATCGCGCCAACGAGCGTGTGAATTCACTCTCGCGTGAAGTTCTGGAAGAACTGGAAGAACTGATTGTGATTGCCGAACGTGAAGTACCGCGTGGGCTGGTATTGCTGTCGGGCAAACGTAGCGGTTTTATTTTTGGAGCTGACGTGCGCGAGTTCGATGGTTTTGACAACGCAGAGGACGTCACCGCTGAAATTGAACGTGTGCACGAAATGTTTAATCGCCTGGAAAAACTCGACTGCTACACAGTTGCTGCCATTGAGGGTTATTGTCTGGGCGGCGGCCTGGAACTGTCGCTGGCATGCCGTTACCGCATAGCCAAAGACGTACCTTCAACAAGGCTGGGTTTTCCAGAAGTGCAGCTTGGAATATTCCCCGGTTTTGGCGGGTCCGCCCGCTCTGTACGCACGATGGGCGGACTCAAGGCCATGGAGCTGATGCTGACCTCGCGCCAGGTTAACGCGCGCACCGCGCTGGCACTGGGTCTAGTTGACCAGGTTATCAGCCGTCATGAAGAGCTGGTGTGGGCTGCCCGCAAAGCCGTTTTGTCAGGACGCAAGAGCCGTGGGCCTGGCCTCACAGGGCGTCTGAGCAACCTGGCACCTGCCCGTAAATTGCTGGCAGCACAGATGCGCAAGCAGACTGCTCGTAAAGCGCGTCCGGATCACTATCCCGCCCCCTATCGGCTGATAGACACCTGGGAACAATACGGCGGTAACTATCGCCAGATGATGCAAGCTGAAGCCAAAGCCGTCGGCGAACTGATGGTGACACCTGCTGCTAACAGTTTGCGCAGGGTCTTTCATCTAATGGAACGCCTGAAGGCCGAAGGCAAAAGCAGCGATTTTAAAGCGGCTCATGTACACGTGATCGGTGCCGGTGTTATGGGTGGCGACATTGCAGCCTGGTGTGTACTGCGTGGACTGGACGTCAGTCTGCAGGATCGCGAATTAAAATATATCATCCCCGCCCTGAAACGGGCCGAGTCACTTTTTAAACGCAAACTCAAGGATCCTGCTCGCGTCAAAGCGGCACTGGAGCGCTTGCGAGCAGATGTCGATGGTATTTACGTACCCCGGGCAGACGTAATTATCGAAGCCATTTTTGAAAATGTAGAAGCCAAACAAGCCCTGTTCCGGGATCTGGAGCCGCGCATGAAACCGGGCGCTATTCTGGCAACCAATACATCGGCAATCCCTTTGGAAACACTGGCCTCGGTGCTTGCAAATCCGTCACGTTTGATCGGGCTACACTTCTTTAACCCGGTGGCTCAGATGCCACTGGTGGAAGTTGTTTACAGTGAGCAGACGGACAGCAGTGAGCGTCTTAAAGGCGCCGCGTTTTGTCAGCAGATCAGCCGCTTCCCATTGCCGGTTCGCAGCAGTCCGGGTTTCCTGGTTAACCGCGTCCTCGCTCCTTATATGATGACGGCATTGCGTTTGCATCGCACTGGCGTTGCGGCAGAAGCCCTGGACGCGGCCGCAGAAGCGTTTGGTATGCCCATGGGCCCTATGGAACTTGCAGACACCGTTGGTCTGGATGTGTGCCTGATGGTGACGGGCGTTCTGGACAAGGGTGCTGACACAACATCTGCTGAAAAGCAGTTTATCCAGTCATTGGTGAGTTCCGGCAAACTCGGAAAAAAATCCGGCGAAGGTTTGTACGTCTGGAAAAATGGCAAGCCTGTGAAAAAGCCGGATGCCACCCGCACTTACCCACTGGCAGATCTGGCGGAACAACTGATCAAAGCCTACACAGACGAATGTCAGGCAGCCCTGGAAGAAGGTGTAGTCAGCGACAGCGACCTGCTCGATGCGGGCATGATTTTTGGCACCGGTTTTGCGCCTTTCCGCGGAGGACCTTTGTATTATCTGGAGCATCGTGAATTGCAACCGGAGGTGACAGATACTGAACCCGAGGACGATGCCACTACCCCATCAGCGGATGAACCTGAACAGGAGACTGAAACTCGTGTCTGATGCAAGCAAGGAACAAAAAATTGCAGCGACTGTTCGTCGTGTAGTTATCGCAGGGGGGACACGTATCCCTTTTTGCCGCTCTAATACAGTGTATGCCGAACTGAGCAACCTGGATATGCTGACAGATACCTTGCAGCAGTTGAGCAAGGAATTTTCTCTGGCCGGCAAAAAAATTGACGAGGTCGTTGCCGGCGCAGTGACCACGCATAGCAAAGACTGGAACCTTGCACGTGAAGCCGTGTTAAGCACTGACCTATCTCCAGCGACACCGGGCACCACCTTGCAGATGGCTTGCGGCACGTCGCTGCAGGCGGCGCTGATGCTGGCAGGAAAAATTGCCAGTGGTCAGATTGAGTGCGGGATTGCTGCGGGCACCGATACAACCAGCGATGCCCCTATCGTGTTCCAACGGCGCTTTGCGCGCCGGCTGATTAAACTGGGTCAGGCCCGCACACTCAAACAACGTCTGCAAACACTAAAAGGCTTCAAACTGTCAGAACTGGCGCCTCGATCCCCGGCAAACGGAGAACCTCGTACCGGACTATCGATGGGTGAGCACTGTGAACTGATGGCGCGCGAATGGGGTATTAGCCGCGCAGATCAGGACCAGCTGGCTCTGGAGAGTCATCTCAAGGCAGTAGCTGCTTATGAAGCCGGTTTTTTTGACGGGCTGGTCACACCCTATGAAGGGGTCAGTCGCGATAATAATTTGCGCGCGGACAGCACACTGGAAAAACTCGCCGGCCTGAAACCTGTCTTTGACAAAAAACACGGTACTCTCACAGCGGGCAACAGCACTCCGCTGACTGACGGCGCGGCTGCGGTATTGTTATGCAGTGAAGACTGGGCCAGAGCCAACAACATTCCAATTCGCGCCTACCTGGTTGCAGGACGCAGCAGCGCAGTGGATTTTGTTAACGGTGAAGGTTTGTTGATGGCTCCCACCGTTGCCGTCAGCGAGCTGCTGAAAATGACGGGCCTTTCTTTGCAGGACTTTGACTGTTACGAAATTCACGAAGCATTTGCTGCTCAGGCGTTATGCACGCTCAAAGCCTGGGAGGATGCAGATTTCTGTCACACAAAACTGGGAAGGGAAACAGCGCTGGGCGCCATTGATCGCAGCAAAATGAATATCAAGGGTGGCTCGCTGGCCTTTGGTCACCCGTTTGCCGCGACCGGTGCCCGCATCCTCGGCACCATTGCTGCCATACTTGAAGAAAAAGGAGAGGGGCGCGGGCTGATTTCCGTATGCACCGCTGGCGGAATGGGTGTGGCTGCCATTGTTGAACGTAGTTGATTACAGACGTCCACGCAGCTTGGCGGGGCCGTGTTTAATGGCCTCGCATACAAATTTTCCTGATGAATAATTTTGCAAATAAAAATGCTGCCGCCCCCTTTCGGGGACGGCAGCATCTTTAAACGATTAATCGTTATTTTGGCGCCTGTAACGCAGGATTACATCTCAAAATCCCATGAGACATAGAACTGACGGCCAAACGGATCGTCGATACGGGTTTCCAGACCGCCTACTTGTGGCAGACGTTGTGCGTCACGGTCGAACATGTTCAGCAGACCAACAGTAACGTTGGAGTCTGTGCCAAAGGCATTGAAGCGGTATGAGTAACGCGCATCAACTTTGGTAGTTGGACGAATGGATTCCGGAGCCAGCGCTTCGTAACCGGTTGTCAGCGTAATCTGGTCAAACTTCAGTTTGGCCACGTGACGAACAGTAATAGCTGCTGCCTGGTTATCGCGGTACCAGTTCAGGCTTGCATTGGCTTTGTAACGAGCCATCGGCGGAGCCAGGCTGGTGTCAGCGTTCTGCATGCCAATACCACTGGTCATTGTGGAGAACTCATCCGGCATGTAATCCCAACGAGTGTAGTAGTTACCACTCAGAGATGTAGTGAAGGTACCCAGATCAGCGTAGTCGAAGGTGTAGCGAACACGGAGGTCAATACCTTCAATGAACTGGGAAGACAGGTTGATCGGCGCACGGTATACGTCGGTGACCTTGCCAGTTGCATCACGCTTAATCAGCTGAGTTGGGTTAGCTGCAGCCCATGCAATACCAGCTGCTGCATCCGCAGGGTTGGTTTGCGGGTTGAAGTTAGCCGCAGTACGGCCCGTGTCACGCAGGAAACGGTTCAGTTCACGACGCGCTACGTCAGATGTTACCAGCTCAGCGATACGGCCGGTGTATTCGATTTCCTGGTAGTCCAGGTCGATGCTCAGGCCATCAATTGGCAGCCAGCTCACGCCAACGTTGTACAGCTTGGACTCCTGGGCACCCAGAGCCGGGTTACCAGATGTACAGCTGTCAGTACCTTCCAGAGACAGACCTGTCAGCGGATCCACACCACTGGTTACGATGGTGCAGGAATCTTTTGCCAGCGGACGCAGCTGGGAAGCAGCCGGAGCCAGGAAGCCTTCAGCGTAACTTGCACGAACAGCGACTGCATCCAGCGGTTCCCACAGGATGGAAACTTTTGGCTTGGTGGCGCTGAAACCGATGTTGTAGAAGTCTTCGTTACGTACCGCAGCCTTCACACCCAGGGTGTCCAGAATCGGGATTTCTACTTCCGCAAATACTGCACGAACATTGGTTTCGAAGTCCTGTACCGGAGCCAGGTCGGCGGTTACAGAGGTGTACAGGCTGTCACGCGCTGCTACAAATGGGCTCTGGAAGCCATTTTCTCTATTTGAACGCCATTGGCCACCAATCGCTGCCTTTACCATACCGTTCGGCACTTCAAATACGTCACCGTTGAACACCACATCAACATAACGCAGTTTGTCCTGGGTATCACGGTAGGTCACAGTGTCGCTCAGCCAATCAACCAGTTCCTGGCTGTTGTCGGTTACACCGGCAACGTAGTACGGAGAACGTGAATCTGCTGAACCGAAGGGGTTGAAGTATTCGTTGCCATTCGGGCCACCGCGGCCGTTCAGAGCATCAACCATTTTGGACAGACGGATGCCTGGACCTGAGTACTCACGCGTGGAGTCCTGGTAACCAGTCCATGCTTCACCTTGCCATGAAGTGCCTTTCACTTCGAACTGACCACCGAACTTGTACGCTTCGTACCAGTAGTTGTAGTCGGTTTCAGCAATGCCGGTGTCGCTGAATTTGCTTGGCAGAGTGCCAATCTTGGTGAACGGACGCCATGTGGATGGACGTACCGCAACACCCCATGGATTAGCCGGGTGGCTGGCCGGAACAATCAGGCTGCCCAGGTTAGTGGAAACCGCGTTACTCGGAGAGCTCATCAGCGTGGAAGAACGGTCGTTGTGGCTCATCTGGAATTCCAGAGTCATCCAGTCACTGACTTCATAGCTGAAGTTGTTGAACAGGGTGACGCCAGTGGCAGGACGTGCGTAGTCCTGCCACTGGCCGAAGTACAGACGGCAACCGGTTGCGTAGGGCTGACCACTTGGGTAAGCACCATTTCCGCTGATGTCAGTCTGGCCACCGGTGAAAGTGCCACAGCTTGGGTCAGTACGACCAGCAGCTGCACCTACCGGGACCCAGCGGCCCGGGTTGTTGTAGGCGCTGTCCTGGTCAAAGTATTCCATGTAGCGTGGTTTTTCACTGACCATCATTGGAGTACGTTTGTTTACTTCGACTGCACCTACCCACTCAATGCCGCTACCGATGTTCAGACGCTTACCGGTCAGGAACTCGGCAGTGTACTGTTCGGACGCTTTGTCAGCGTCTGCCTTGTAGTACACACGGCCTTTCAGGCCGGAGAACTGCTTGTAAGGGATCAGGTTGGCAACGCCCGCAACGGCGTCAGAGCCGTACAGAGCTGCACCACCGTCAGTAACAATTTCTACGCTGCGCTGGGCAATGCCTGGCAGCAGGGCTGCTACCGCACCGTCGTTAGCAGTACGACGACCGTCAACCAGCGTCAGAGTACTTTCAGTACCCAGACCGCGCAGGTTAAAACGTGCGGAGTTGGAATCCTGCTGACCATCCGCAGTGTCCAGAATCGAAGATACCGTATCAATGTTTTCCATGTACGGCATATCGCGCAGGAACTCACCAAGGTTCGCCGCGCCTGACTGCCAGAGATCTTCCTGGGATACGGCGGTTACCGGTGAAGCTTGGGTGAACTGACTGTTACGGATAAAAGAACCGGTAACAACCACTTCTTCCACTTCCTGAGCCACTACCGGCGCCAGGAACATAGGTGACAAAAACAGGGCTGAAGCCCCTGCCAGAATGGCGGGACTCGCTTTACGTTTGTGGGTCATTGTTATTCTCTCAACTCAGAATTGGACTACTACCTAACGTCGTCATTCATGTGTACAACTGAGGTTGAACAATCTATGAAATGCATGTTGCATCGACGAGATTCGAAATTTGGAGCGGCCGGATAATACATCACATGTAGCGTTTTGAACAAATTTGCTACAGTCTGTAACTTTGGATCCAGAATACAGCCGCCCGATGCGGGCGGCTGTAGGTAAAGGACTATAGTTCGAAGTCCATGGAGACATAAAACTGACGACCATAGGGATCGTCAACCCGGGTTTCCAGCCCACCTGCTTGCGGCAGGCGCTGAGCATCGCGATCAAACAGGTTGGTAATACCCAAGGTAACGTTGGAGTCTGCGCCAAAGGCGGTAAACCGGTGGGAATAACGCGCATCCACCTTGGTGATCGGGCGGACGTATACCGGCGCAAAGGCTTCATAACCCAGCGTCAGCGTGGGGTTGTCAAACTTGAGTTTGCTGGCGTGACGCATGCTGATACTGGCGCTGTGGGCTGCCTTGAACCAGGACAGATTGATGTTGGCCTTGTAGCGCGACATCGGCGGAGCCAGGCTGGTTTCCGCGTTCTGCATCGCAATAGCGCTGGTGACGGTTGAGTACTCATCGGGCAAGTATTCCCAGCGGGTATAGTAGTTCCCACTCAGACTGGTCGAGAAGTTACCCAGATCGCCAATGGAGAAACTGTAGCGCACGCGGAAATCAATGCCTTCGATAAACTGAGAGGACAAGTTAATAGGTGCCCGATAAACATCGGTCACCTTGCCGGTAGCATCGCGCACAATCAGCTCATTTGGATTCGCCAGCGCCCAGGCAATGCCTGCCGCTGCATCAGCAGGATTGGTAGCTGCATTGAACTCGGCGACAGAACGGCCGGTTTCGCGCAGGAAGCGATTAAGCTCCCGGCGAGTGACGTCAGCTGTAACCAGCGAGGAAATCCGGCCGATGTACTCAATTTCCTGATAATCCAGGTCGATACTGAGCCCCTCAAGCGGCAGCCAGCTGACCCCGATATTGGAAATTTTGGACTCCTCGGCGCCTAAACCGGGGTTACCCGAGGTACAACTGTCGGTACCATCCAACGTGAGGTTGGTCAGCGGATCCACACCAGCAGTCACCAGTGTACAAACATCCTTGGCCAGTGGACGCAGCTGAGAGGGTGAGGGAGCAAGGAATCCTTCGCCGTAACTCGCACGCAAGGCCAGTGTTTCCAGCGGCTCCCACAACAACGAGATTTTGGGTTTGGTGGCACTAAAACCGATGTTGTAGAAATCCTCGCTGCGCACTGCAGCCTTAATACCAAGATTTGCCAGAATAGGCACTTCGATCTCGGCAAAAAGCGCACGCACGCCGGATTCACGGTCTACCCGCTCGGGGAGGTCGGCGATGACGCTGGAGTACAGATTGTCCTTTTGAGCGGTCAGCGGGTGCTCAAAATCAAAATCCTTGTGTGATCGCCACTGCCCGCCCACGGCGGCTTTTACCATACCTGAAGGCACGGCAAATACGTCCCCGTTAAACACAACATCCAGATAACGCAGCCTGTCCCAGGTATCGCGCCATTTGACTTCGTCTACCAGCCAGTCCACCAGTTGCTGACTGTTTTCGGTGACACCGGCGACATAGTACGGAGAGCGCGGATCAGCCGAGCCGAAGGGGTTGAAATACTCGTTAGCAGCGGGGCCACCACGCCCGTTCAGGGCTTCTCTCATTTTCGACAGGCGCATACCGCGCCCCTCAAACTGGCGCCAGGAGCTCTGGTGGCCGAACCAGGCTTCACCAACCCAGCTAGTGCCCACGATGTCAAACTGGCCACCCAATTTGTAGGCGTCAGCATAATAGTTGTAGTCCGTTTCCCCCAATCCCGCTGCGTTCAGCACACTGGGCAGCGTCCCTATTTTGGTAAATGGCCGCCATGTTGATGGACGCACCGCTATTCCCCAGGGGTTGGCCGGGTGATTGGCCGGCACCACAAGATTGGTGAGGTTGGTGCTAACTGAGTTGCTGGGTGAACTCATCAGCGTTGAGGTGCGGTCATTGTGGGTCATCTGGAATTCCAGCGTGAGCCAGTCTGTCGCCTCATAATTGAAGTTGTTATACAGCGTTATCCCTTCAGAGGGGCGCGCAAAGTCTTGCCATTCGCCGAAATAAAGCCGACACCCTGTGGCATAGGGCTCACCGCTGGGGTAAGAGCCAAACTGGCTGATATCGGTCTGATCAGTGTTAAAGGTGCCGCAACTTGGATCAGTGCGGCCAACAGCACTTCCTGTCGGAAGCCAGCGCCCCGGATTGTTGTAGGCGCTGTCCTGATCGTAATACTCCTGATAACGCGGCCGCTCAGACACCAGAAAAGGAGTTCGGCGGTTCAACTCCACCGCACCCACCCATTCCACACCACTGCCTATATTAAAACGGTGCCCCATCATGAATTCGGCAGTGTATTGTTCAGAGCTGTTTTCCTGGTCAGTTTTGTAATATACCCGCCCCTTCATACCGGAATACTGCTTATACGGAAGCAGGTTGGCTACACCTGCAACCGCATCGGAACCATAAAGGGCAGCGCCACCATCCACAACAATCTGTACGGAACGCTGCGCAATTCCCGGCAACAGCGCGGCGACCGCACTGTCGTTTACCGCGCGACGCCCGTCCATCAGGGTCAGTGTACTTTCTGTGCCCAGGCCACGCAGGTTAAAACGGGCAGAGTTCGAGTCCTGCTGACCATCCTGTGTTGCCAGTACGGACGCGACCGTATCAATGTTTTCCATATACGGCATATCCCGCAAGTATTCACCAAGGTTGGCAGCCCCTGATTGCCAAAGATCATCCTGGGAAATGGTAGTAACCGGGGAAGCGTTGGTGAACTGGCTGTCGCGGATAAACGAACCGGTTACAACCACTTCTTCTACTTCACGCTCGGCTTCATCGCCGCCGGATTGCTGGGCATATATTATTTGAGAGGTCAAAAAAAACGGTGATAAAAACAGGGCAGAAGCGCCTGCCAGCCGCACGGGTCTTTTCTTGGTTTTTGCGTTCATTCGTGCTCTCCACTGTGCAATTTCTGATTTTTATTTTTTTCACGCGTCAAATACCAACGCCCACAAAAAATTAGTGAGCGAATTCACAAAACACTGGTTCGTTTTGGAATGGTGACTCATTGAATTTGCGACAACAGAGAGAAATGGGGAAGCCAAAATATGTCCTTACACCGCAGGAAAGTATCCACTTGCCGAAGATGTAATTTTTGAA
Source organism: uncultured Pseudohongiella sp. (assembly GCA_964535565.1). Lineage (GTDB taxonomy): Bacteria > Pseudomonadota > Gammaproteobacteria > Pseudomonadales > Pseudohongiellaceae > Pseudohongiella. Next base: position 88,256 of record CAZHUJ010000005.1, read on the forward strand.
CGTATTTTTGATAATAAAAGAAGATAAAAGCGCGGCGAGTCAGACAGACCCGCCGCGCAGGCAGGAATTAACGCCAGCTCTGATTTGCTGCTTGCACTGGGTCTGAGCGCAGGAAAGCGATCAGATCGGTATGGTACTGGTCGGGATACTCAAAATGCGGGTTGTGACCAATACCGGGGTACAGTTTCAGCTCAGCATTTTGCAGACTTTCAGCCACATGGCGGGCCTGACCGGCAAAGTCGTTGGTCAGACGGTCATCAGCGCCGCCCAGCACCATTGCTTTGGTGTTGATGTGTTGCCAGTCATAAACTACCGGATCAAAAAACAGAATCGCTTGTTGCCAGGCACGGATTTTTGCCAGCAGAGGCCAGTCCGCGCTCAGCGTCTGACCATATTGCATGCGCACAAACTCCAGATATTCAGGTTTGATCTCGGTGTTGTAATAACGCATATGGTTGGCGAGGATGGACTGATAGGTAGTAGTGGCTTCAGTTCGTTTTGCAGCCTCTTCAATATCGGTCCAGCCACGACCCTGGCGCTGATCTATCATACCAATCTGGTTGACCAGTACCATGTGACTGACCGTATCCGGATAGGTCATCGTAAAACGGGCAGCCAGCATTCCACCCATGGAGTGACCGACAATAGCAGCCTTGCTGATACCCAGATGATCCAGCAAACGCTTGGAGTCCAGCGCAAAAATGTGCAGGTTGTACGGGATATCCATCTTGGATGATTTGCCGTAACCAATACGATCCGGCACTACCACGCGGAACCCGGCTTCAGCCAGCGCTGCAATCGTTGGTGTAAAACCGATGCCACCAAAGTTCATACCGTGGAACAGCATGACTGTCTGACCATTCGAGCGGCCAGTAGGCGCCACATCCATATACGCCATATTGCCGGACTTGCCATAGTGGGTCACAGGCAACAGATGAACAGGATAGGGGTATTGGATCTCATCCATGGTGGATGAAATGGGGCCCCAATCTGCTGGAGGTTCTGACGGGGGTTGCTGCGCTGTTGCGCTAAGAGAGCAGATAACCAGACTGCTGCCCAGCAGCAGCGAACCCAGCCATCCGGCAGCTTTTGAACGCAAAGTTGTTGTGTGTGTTAATGCCATACGTTGTTCCTCTTATCTTTATTGTGAATTTCAGGCGATTTTGATACCGATTGTCTGCACTTTCCCGTCTTCAATAGTAGCAATGGTCCAGATGAAGCCCTGCCATTCGAGCTGGTCTCCGACCACAGGTTTGCCTCCCATCTTAACGGTAAGTAGCTCACCAATCGACTGAGGTGCGACCAAGGGGTCGGGGTGCAAGCCGTATATCGGAGCCAGATCACCGACTTTGGCACGGGCATCAAAGATAAAGTCACCAAAAAACCATTCATCCACACCTTTTTTTATTGGTGCTTCGGAGAACAGTTTGCCCAGGGACGGCAGGTTATGTTCGTGACCAACAATACAGAGCACGTCGTCAGCCAGTAAGCGCGTGCTTCCGGTGGGATGCAGTAACTCATGACCGCGGAATAACGCTGCAATCCGCGTTCCTTCCGGCATTCTCAAACCGCGGAGTTCTTTGCCGATACACCACTTTTCAGCGCCCAGCCGATACACAAACAGCTCCCATGCACTGGTTGGGTGAATCTCCAGACCCGCTCGGGAAATGGGCTGCGGCTGAGAAGGTATCTGGACTTTAGCAAGGCGGGTCGCCTGCGGGATAGAGGTGCCTTGTAATAACAGTGACACCAGCACCACAAAAAATGCCAGATTAAAATAAAGCTGGGCATCTGGAAGTCCTGCCATGATTGGATACACGGCCAGAATGATGGGTACCGCTCCTCTTAATCCCAGCCAGGAGATATACCAACGTTCACGCATTTTGAAGCGACTGAAAGGCGCCAGACAGATGAATACGGCCAACGGACGGGCAATAAAAATCATCCACAGCGCGAGCAACAGACCAGGGACTGCGATTGGAAACAAGTCGGTAGGCGTCAGCAACAGCCCCAACACAAGGAACATACCAATCTGACTGAGCCATGCCATCCCGTTGAGAACACTGAGAATAGACGTGCGACTGCGCAGGGGTTTGTTGCCAAGAAGCAGACCAGCAAGGTAAATGGCAAGAAACCCGCTGCCACCAATGACTGCCGTCAACGCAAAAATAAACAGTCCCCCGCTAACCGCCAGCAATGGGTACAAGCCGTTCGCCAGCGTGGAGCGATTGATCAGCTGCCACAGCAGGTAACCACCAATCCCCCCCAGAATAACACCCAGGCTGAATTGCTGGATCAGCATAACCAGAAATGCAAACCAGTTATTGCCTTCGACACTACCGGCGCGCCCAATCATTTCGATCAGGGCTACAGTGAGAAAGATCGCCATGGGATCGTTACTACCGGATTCAATCTCCAGAGTAGCCCGCACCCGCTCGTTGATGTCGCGACCACCCAGAAGCGAGAACACGGCAGCCGCATCGGTGGAACCCACGATGGCACCAATCAATAATCCCTGTAACAGGCTAAGATCAAACAACCAGGCGGCGAGTGCACCGGTCATACCAGCGGTGATCACCACGCCGAAAGTCGCCAATGACAGCGCTGGCCCAAGGGCGACTTTAAAAGTCTGCACGCGGGTTCGCATCCCGCCGTCAAACAAGATGATTGCCAGAGCAAGATTGCTGGCCAGAAAAGCCAGCGAATAGTCATCGAAGATGATGCCACCGACCCCGTCTTCGCCAGCCAGAATACCGACGCCGAGGAAAATTACGAGAATGGGAATGCCGAACCGGGATGACAACGCACTGACCAATACGCTGAATCCGACCAGTAGGGAACCGATCAAAAACAGACTATTAATGGTCAGTATATCCATCATTTCCCCTGTTGTTTTTATGGGCAGGACATGACCGCACTAGCAGATGCCCAGCAACTGAGGGAGTGCCTCCATGAGTTCGTCAGCGGCACTCCGTCAGACAAAGCGGATCAAGCGCTGAACGGATGACGCACAATAATAGTCTCGTCGCGATCAGGGCCAGTAGAAATGATGTCCACAGGAGCTTCGATCTGTTCTTCGATGAAACGAATATAAGCGCGGGCATTTTCCGGCAGTTCTTCCAGAGTACGCGCACCCACGGTGGATTCTTTCCAGCCCGGCAATTCAACATAAACCGGTTTTAACTGTTCATAGTGGCTAACGGTCCTGCACGCCAGAGTTTCCCCTTCAGCAATACCTTCATAGGCAACACACACCTTGATGGTTTCCAGACCGTCCAGAACGTCCAGCTTGGTCAGGCAGATACCAGACACGCTGTTGATACGGTTTGCCAGTCTGACGCCGGCAGCATCGAACCAGCCACAACGGCGGGCACGGCCGGTGGTAGCACCAAACTCCATACCAACTTTGGACAGGTGGGCTCCTACGTCGTCAAACAGTTCAGTCGGGAACGGACCGGAACCCACACGCGTGGTGTAAGCCTTGGTGATACCCAGAACGTAGTCCAGGTACAAAGGACCATAACCACTACCTGTTGCGGTGCCACCGGCGGTTGTATTGGACGAAGTTACAAAAGGATAGGTACCGTGGTCGATATCCAGCAAAGACCCTTGAGCACCTTCGAACATCAGGTTGTCGCCAGCCTTACGGTGTTCGTGGATCAGTTCAACAGTATCGGCCAGCATTGGGCGAATCTCTTCTGCGTATGCCAGGCATTCAGCCAGTGTCTTGTCGTAATCAACCGCTTCAACTTTGTAATAATTCGTCAGCATGAAGTTGTGGTAAGCCACCACCTCGCGCAGGCGTTCAGCAAACAGCTCTGGATTAAACAGCTCACCGATACGGATACCACGACGCGCCACTTTATCTTCGTACGCCGGGCCGATACCACGACCGGTAGTACCAATTTTGCCAGAACCCAAACGCTGTTCACGCGCCTGATCCAGTGCAACGTGAGATGGCAGAATCACCGGGCAAGCACCGCTGATTTTCAGACGTTCGCGCACCGGAATACCTTGTGCTTCCAGCTGACCGATTTCCTTGAGCAATGCTTCAAGGCTGATCACTACACCGTTACCAATCACACAAGTGACTCCATCACGCAGAACGCCTGACGGGATCAGATGGAGAACGGTTTTTTTGCCACCAATCACCAGAGTGTGGCCAGCGTTGTGGCCACCCTGAAAGCGGGTTACGACTGATGCCTGTTCGGTCAACAGATCTACGATCTTGCCTTTGCCCTCGTCACCCCATTGTGTGCCCAAAACAACAACGCTCTTGCCCATTTTCCTCATACTCTGTGTATAAAAAATTCAATGAAAAGCCCGCTGGAACTTTAGCTCCAGCGGCGCCGAAATTTGTTAGATCTCTACTACCTGCCAACCACCAGTGGAGTCCGCCACTACACGGTGAGCACATCCCAATTCTTTGACAAGTGTCGCATCCGGTTCAGCACTTCCAATATGAGTGATAACAGTCTTGCCCTCGGTACGCAGACTGTTTACAAGTTTCTGCAGGTCTGGCTCATCCTGATCAGGCGCCAGAATAACACATCGAGGCGGGTATTCCCGGTTGCTCAGCCGCGCCAGAATTTTCAGATCAGCATCAAAGCCGGAGGCCGGGCGGGCGCGCCCAAAAACTTCGCCAATATCATCAAAACGACCACCTTTGGCAACCGCGCGGCCATAACCAGGTGTGTAAGCGGCGAAAACCATACCAGTGTGGTACTGATACCCACGTAACTCTGACAGGTCAAATCCCAGCGTAACCTGCGGCAGACGACGGGCAATACGCGCGGCAACAGCGCGGATTTCGGCGAGTGCGGCGCGGACATTGGCAGGAGCATTGGCAAACGCCAGATCAGCCTGATCGAGTACACCCACATCGCCACTCAGACGCGACAACGCGCGCAGCATAGCTGCAAACTGTGTGTTGTCAGGCAGCTTTTGCGCCAGCAACGCATCCAGATCCCCATAAGCCTTGCGCTGGAAACAGTCGAACAGATCAGCTTCTGCCTCCCCATCCAGACCAGCAGCGGCCATCAGATTGCGGAACAGGCCGACATTTCCCAGAACAATATGGATGTTATTGATGCCAGCCAACTCCAGAGTCTGCGCCATCAACACAATCAGTTCTACGTCACATGCGGTGCCGGCGTGACCAAACATTTCGGCACCAATACGAATCGGGACTCGAGAATCCAGCAATCCGTTTGGACGTGTGTGCAGTACGCTGTCGGCATAACACAGACGCGCCGGGCCTTCGCGATGCAAATTACGCGCATCGATGCGAGCAACCTGCGGCGTAATATCCGCGCGCACGCCCATCATACGACCGCTGAGCTGATCGGTGATTTTGAAGGTATGGATATCCAGGTCGTGCGAGGAGCCGACCAGCAGCGAGTCCAAAAACTCAATTAACGGGGTAATTACCAGCTCGTAACCCCAGGCCTGATAGAGATCCAGAATATCGCGGCGCAAGGTTTCCAGTTTCAGCGCTTGAGGAGGCAATACCTCCTCAACGCCCTCTGGCAGCAGCCAGCGGTCAGCACGTGTCATCGTTGTCTATCCTGCCTTTATATACTCAAATCCCGCCGCGAACCCAGTGTTAGCGAGCGTCGGCGCCGCGCATATACTTGAAGTAATCGCTGTCTGGTTGCAGTAACAGCACATCACTTTTGGATGAGAAGCTGTCACGGTAAGAGTTCAGACTGCGGGTAAACGAGTAGAACTCAGGATTACGTGTGTAAGCACTGGCGTAAATGGCTGACGCTTGTGCATCACCTTCACCACGGATGCGCTCTGCATCACGGTAGGCTTCAACCAACAGAACCGCTTCCTGACGATCGGCATCCGCTTCGATACCAATTGCCAACTCGTTACCACGTGAACGCAATTGTTGCGCTTCACGTTGACGCTCTGAGGTCATACGCTCATATACAGAGGAACGTACATCGTCAGGCAGATCGATTCGTTTTACACGAACGTCGATGACTTCAATACCGTATTCCTGTGCGGTGTAGGTATTCAGCTCTTCGGTCAGTTCCATCATCAACGCATCACGCTGACCTGAAACGACTTCTTGCAGATCACGCGCACCAAACTTGTTACGCAGACCGTCGTTTACACGCTGGGCCAACAGTGCGTTAGCACGCGCTTCGTCACCCGATGTTGCGGTGTAGAAACGCTCAACGTCAGCAATACGCCACATTGCGTAGGAGTCAACCAGCAGCGCTTTTTGCTCCAGCGTCAAATAACGTTGTGGTGTTGCATCCACAGTCAGCACACGCGCATCAAACTTTCGCACGGTGTTGATATAAGGGATCTTGAAGTGCAGTCCTGGTGGAATATCAGCACGAACCATATCACCAAATTGCAACATCACGGCGCGTTCAGTCTGACGAACCACAAACAGCGAGTTTGAAACCACGGTGATCAATAAAAAGATCACTACACCTAATACTGTATTTTTCATTATCGGCCTCCTCGCGCTGGCACCTGTTGTACGCGCGCACGATCTGCAGTAGTAGATTGGCTCGACATTTCGCGGCCTACCTGATCTGCTAATTCACGTAGCTGCTGATTGTTCAGCTGCAAACCTGGCATGGTGGTCGAAGCGTCCACTGCCCCCTGCATCATTCGATCCAGTGGCAGGAACATCATGTTATTACCGCCTTCAACGTCCACCAGAATTTTGCTGGTGTTATTGAGGACTTCCTGAATCGCATCAATGTACAGACGCTCACGTGTCACACCTGGCGCCTTCTCGTACTCAGTCAGCAGCTGTTCAAAGCGGTTTGCTTCACCTTCTGCTCGTGCAATCACCTGATCACGGTAAGCGTTTGCTTGTTCGATAATACGCTGCGCTTCACCACGGGCTTCAGGGATAACACGGTTGGCGTAGGCCAATGCCTGGTTCTGGGCACGCTGTTCGTCTTCACGCGCACGGATCACGTCGTCAAACGCCGCTTGCACAGCCACCGGTGGCTGTGCGTTTTCGACGTTCACTTGAGTAACCTGAATACCGGTACTGTACGCTTCCATATAACGCTGAGCACGCAGACGGATTTCGTTCGCCACATCCGCACGACCTTGAGTCAGTACGCGATCCATGGTGGTTCCACCCACAACGTGACGAATCGCGGATTCAACAGCCTGGTCCAGGCCACGCTGAGGATCACGCACTTGCACAACATAAGCCATTGGATCGGACACGACGTATTGCACAGAGATGGCAACCGTTACGATATTTTCATCGGTGGTTAACATGTCGCTGGAGTAGGAGCGTGTGTTAACTCGGGAGATGTTGACCTTCTGTACGTCATCAATGAGCGGAGGATTCCAACGCAGACCTGGCAGCACCACTTCTTCCCGCAGCTCACCAAAACGCAGTACTACGCCACGTTCCGCTTCATCGATGGTATAGAAGCCCATAGCCGCCCAGACCACAGCTGCCAGCACAACCAGACCACCCAGCAAACCGGCTGATGCGCCGCCGCTTGAGGATCCGCCGCTGCCTGAACTACTGCCGCCTTTGCCGCCCAGCAAGCCATTAACTTTTTTACTGAGATTTCGAATCAGCTCATCGAGATCCGGTGGTCCCTGGTCATTTCCACGGCGACCACCCCCGTTTCCACCCCAGGGATCGTTGCCATTACCTTTGTTTCCAGGTTCATTCCAAGCCATCGTTTACTCCATACCCAGCGAATGCGCGAGTGATTTTAACGAATAATTGCTGTTTAACCCAGCGTTTGCTGCGCCGCAGCGATGCTGACCGGAATCAGGGATGACCGGCAGTCCGCCCAAGGTCTTCCTGCAACAAACGCTCATAATCCAGTCTCGGCATACGAATCTGCAGGATTGTACGCCCCTGATCGTCCACCGACTCTTGATCTACAGCGCCCCTGGCATACAGACGCGCACGCAGGCGCCCTTGCTCTGGCGCCAGTACCAATTCTTCAGATACAACGTCATCAGCGATCAGTTCGCTGATGGCAGACATTAATAAATCGATGCCCAGTCCGGTTTTAGCAGACACCCAGACGCGTTGCGGTTTACCGTGTTCGTCACGGTCGATTCTGGGTTCAACCTCATCCAGCAGGTCAATCTTGTTCAGCACCTGCAGACAAGGAACATCATCAGCACCAATTTCGGTCAGCACCTCATGAACCTGCTCAATGTAGTAACTGTGTGACTCATTGGCGATGTCCACAACATGCAACAGCAAGTCCGCTTGCGCAGTTTCCTCAAGCGTTGCCCGGAATGCTTCAACCAGTTTGTGCGGCAGATGACTGATAAAACCTACGGTATCCACCAGCACTGCTTCGCCAAACGAAGGCAACTGAATCTGCCGCAGTGTGGCATCCAGTGTTGCAAACAACTGATCAGCAGCGTAGGTGCCCGCATCCGTAATGGCGTTAAACAGTGAAGACTTGCCGGCGTTGGTATAACCAACCAGCGAGATCACCGGAACTTCCGCACGTTTACGCGCGCGGCGCCCTTGCTCGCGCTGCGCCCGAACTTTTTCCAGACTCTTGTTGATGCTCTTGATTCGCTGCCGGATCATACGCTGGTCCAATTCCAGCTGGGTTTCACCGGCACCCCGCAGATTAACCCCCCCTTTTTGTCTATCAAGGTGAGTCCATCCGCGTTTGAGGCGCGTGACCGAATGCTGGAGCTGAGCCAGCTCGACCTGCAGCTTGCCCTCATAGGTCCGGGCGCGCTGCGCAAAAATATCAAGAATCAGGCCAGTGCGATCCAGCACACGGCACTTGAGTTCTTTTTCGAGATTGCGCTCCTGACTCGGCGTCAGTGCATGGTTGAACAAAACCAGTTCAGCCTTGAACTCACGTACCGCATCCGCAATTTCTTCCAGTTTGCCCTCACCCACAAAGGTGCGAGCATCCGGAGATTTGCGGCTGCCCTTTATAAAACAGACAGGAATTGCACCGGATGACCTGACCAACTCCTCGAACTCAACAGGATCTTCCTGTTCGCGTTCAGTATGGAGGTCAATATGAACCAGTACAGAGGTCTCCCCCCCTTCTGGACGCTCAAAGAACAATCAGGCCCCCAGTTTCAGGCGGCATTACCTGCAGTAGTGTCATCTTCAGCGTCCATGTCTCCACCCTGAGTCGGGAGTTTGACCGTGCGCGCCGGAACGACTGTGGAAATGGCATGTTTATAGACCATCTGGTTAACGGCATTTTTCAGCAGTATGACAAACTGATCAAACGACTCGATCTGACCTTGCAGCTTGATGCCGCTGACCAGATAAATAGACACAGGAATACGCTCCTTACGCAGCACATTCAAGAAAGGGTCTTGTAGGGAATGCCCTTTTGACATTGCTTTTCTCCTTAAAAGATTCAGCTAAAAAACCGTTAATCCAACAATTCGGATCTGACTGCAAACCGACAGCTTTCCAATTCATAGGGGCGCTGCCAATACATTTCAAGACCCGATTGTAAAAATCACCTTGTCCATCAGATGTTGATCATCGCTGTCAAAATTGTGCAAATCACCCCAGCTGCGCAGCCACGTAATCTGCCGCTTTGCCAGTTGGCGTGTGGCAATGATACCTCTTTCCACCATGGCATCATAGCCGTATTCACCGCTCAAATACTGCCAGATCTGCCGATATCCAACACTGCGTATCGATGGCAGACCTATATGCAGATCCTCGCGCGCCTTGAGTTTCTCAACCTCAGCAACCAGCCCCTGATCCAGCATCATATGGAATCGTGTTGCAATCCGCTCGTGTAACAACGCACGCTCTTCAGGCTGGACGGACAGGAACAACAAAGATTCCGTAGATGCATTCAATTCTGATGCGTTCAATTCTGCGGACTTACTTTGTTGCTGCCATTCAGTCAACGAACGGCCCGAGACCCTGTAGACCTCAAGCGCCCGCTGCAAACGCTGCGGATCGTTCGGATGAATACGTGCAGCCGCGACCGGGTCCACCGCAGCAAGCGCTGCATGGACACTGGCCCAACCTTCGTTTTCCGCCTGTGCCAGAATCTGCGCCCGCACTTCAGGAGCCGCCTCCGGCATCTGCGCCAGACCGTCACGTAATGCTTTGAAATACAGCATGGTTCCACCCACAAGCAGCGGAATACGATCACGAGACCGGATATCTGCAATCTCCTTTCGCACATCCACACAAAAACGTGCCGCAGAGTAACTTTCGGCGGGGTCCAGAAAGTCGATCAGACGATGCGGGGCAATCGCCAGTGTGGCGGCGTCCGGCTTGCCGGTGCCAATATCCATGTCACGGTAGATTTGCGCAGAATCCACACTGACTATATCCATCGGGAAACGTTGCACCAGCTCAATTGCCAGCGCCGTTTTGCCAGAGGCTGTTGGCCCCATCAGACAGATCACCGGACAGCTTTCAGGTTTGATCCGCGTCACACTTAACGTCCTCTGAGGAACAGCTTGTCCAGATCCTGCATGGACAAATAAGCCCAGGTCGGGCGACCGTGGTTGCACTGACCACTGCGTTCGGTGCGCTCCATATCCCGCAGCAGGGCATTCATTTCCACCAGACTGAGCTGGCGATTGGCTCGCACAGCGCCATGACAGGCCATGGTTGCCAACAATTCATCACGGAACGCAGTAATGCGCTCACTCTGACCATGTTCACGGATATCAGCTAAAACATCTCGTACCAGCTGCTCGATATTGGCGCGCGCCAGGATGGCAGGCACCTGCCGGATCACCACCGACTCTGCGGCCACCCGTTCAATACCAAAACCCAGCTCAACCAGAGCTTCAGCCTGTTGTTCAGCACAATCAGCTTCGGCCTCACTGACTGCCAACGACAACGGCACCAGCAGTGGCTGCGCCTTGACACTGTGGGTGTCACAGGCAGTTTTTATATGCTCGTAGGTGATGCGCTCATGCGCAGCGTGCATATCAACAATAATCAGACCCTGCTGGTTCTGCGCCAGGATATACACACCATGAAGCTGGGCAATCGCAAATCCCAGCGGCGGAATTTCCTGATCACTGGCAAGCTCCTGGTAGATCGCACTCTGATCGGCAACAGCGCGCGGCGAGGGCGGCGGTGAACTCCATTGTCTGGGCGCAAAGGCGCTGGCAGAGGACGCCATCGAAAACGCTGGCTGATCCTCCAGAACCTCTCCGGTACCCGGATCAACACGCAAACCGAGAGAAGTCTGTTCACGCAAACCATCCGCGTCATTAACAGCTGAAGCCATAATCGCCGACGCCGCCTGCGGCACCGCAATATGATCTTCCGGGCGGACATCTGCCAGCGCCTTATGCAGCGAGCGAAACAGGAAATCATGCACCAGGCGCTGATCACGGAAACGCACTTCGTGCTTGGTGGGATGCACATTGACATCTACCAGCGAGGGCTGCAGTTCCAGATACAACACAAAGGCTGGGTGACGCCCACCAAACAACACATCGCGATAGGCCTGCTTGACTGCATGGGACACCAGCTTGTCGCGGATAACACGGCCGTTCACATAAAAGTACTGCAGATCAGGCTGACTGCGCGAGAACGTGGGCAGACAAACCCAGCCCCAGAGACGCAGCCCTGAAGCTTCGATATCAACATAAACAGCATGCTCAAGAAAGGCAGGACCACAAACCAGCCCAATACGACGACGCTGCTCCAATGAGGTATTGGCAATTTGCAGCTGATGTACCGTGCGCTGATTGTGACGCAGCGTAAATGCCACATCAAAGCGACTCAGTGCCAGACGCTTGATGGTTTCGTCGATGCGGGCAAATTCGGTGTTTTCTGTGCGCAGGAATTTTTTGCGGGCCGGGGTGTTAAAAAACAGATCCCGCACTTCTACCGTAGTGCCCTGCGCATGCGCAGCCGGCTTCAATGTTGGTGTCATCGACTGGCCTTCTGCTTCCACCACCCAGCCGCCGCTGTCGGTGGCATCCACCGCACGGGATGTCAGCTGCAAACGTGACACTGAACTGATACTGGCCAGCGCCTCACCCCGAAAACCGAGGCTGGCGATATTCTCCAGATCATCCAGATTGGCAATCTTGCTGGTGGCATGACGACTGAGCGCCAGCTCCAGGTCTTCGCGGTTAATACCAACCCCATCATCCCGTATGCGGATGAGTTTGCTACCCCCCTGTTCAATGTCCACATCCACGCGACGCGCTTCGGCATCCAGGCTGTTTTCCAGCAGTTCTTTGACCACTGAAGCGGGGCGCTCAACGACCTCACCGGCCGCAATCTGGTTGGCCAGTCGTTGACTGAGCAAGGCTATTCGTTTCATGAGAATCCGTTTGTGGCGTTTCAGGAGGCCGGGATCACCAGGACCTGACCAACACGGATCGTATCATTGCGCAGCTCGTTGGCTTCCCGCAAGCGCGAGAGGCTGATGCGGTAACGCGCAGCAATTCCGGACAGGGTCTCGCCACGAGCAATGGTATGCTCTGAAACCTGGGGCGGCGCCGCGACCACCAATTGCGCCGGAGCATTTCCAGGGATCTTGAGTTTCTGACCAACATGGATGGTGTCATTACGCAGACTGTTGGCAGCACGTAATTGTGACAGGCTGACATTGTTGCGCTGGGCAATCAGCGACAGACTGTCGCCGCGAACCACTACATACTCACGCTCTGGCCCCTCGTTATTGGCTTTTTGCCAGGCGATCAGACTGCCTTCCGGCGGACGTTCGTAGAAGTAGTTCATCACACCCTGCACGATGGCATCGGCAAGTCGACGCTGATAGTCAGCACTGGCCAAGCGGCGCGCCTCAGTCGGATTGGACAGATATCCAGTTTCGATCAGCAATGAGGGGATGTCGGGCGAGCGCAGCACCCACAGATTACCCTGCTGCGGTGCATCGCGGCGCAAGGTCGCCACGCCGCCGATAGAATTGAGGATATAACTGCCCGCCGCCATGCTCTGCTCAATGCTCCAGGCCATGGAAATATCCAGCAGCGTCAGTGCCAGGTCGTCTTCAAAGTTGCGCAAGCTGGTATCACCGGAGTCACCGCCGAGCAGATCGGCAGCATTCTCCTTTTCAGTCACGCGGCGGATGTTCTCGTCTTCAGCAGTACTCTGGGACAGCGCGTAAACGGTTACCCCTTCAGCGCGGTTGTTCACATGCGAGTCAGCATGGATGGACAGGAAAATATCAGCACGGTTCTGCCGCGCCAGCTGGGGGCGCTGCTGCAGGCGCACAAAATAGTCACCCTGACGGATCATCACCGGTTCATAACCAGGGGTTGCCTGCAATCTCTCGAACACCGCCCTTGAAATGCCTAGCGCAACATCCTTCTCGCGAATTTTGCCATCAAAACCAATAGCACCAGGGTCAGTACCACCATGACCCGCATCAATTGCAACAACCACATTACGACGGGCACTGGTCTGAACAGGTTGAGGTGCCGGCGCAGCTTCAGCCAGCGCAGGAGCCAGCGCCGGCGCCTGGCGATCAATGTCGTATAGATCAATAACCAGCCGGTCACCTGACTCGGCGCTCGGAGGCAACACAAAACTGCTGGGATTCACCGGACTTTTCAGATCCAGAACAATACGCGTGTCGGTATCATTGCGAGCGCCACTGCGCACAGCAGCAAGAGGGCTGCCCTCAAGATCGAGATTGTTCAGGCGGGCCTGCATACGCGACTGATTGATATCAATCACAACACGATGTGGGTTTTCCAGCACAAACATGCTGTATTCGGGACGATCACTAAGGTCAATAACAACGCGGGTATAGTCAGGAGAGCGCCACACGCTCAGCGACTGAATGTCGCCCGCCTGCAAACCACCAGCCAACATAATGGCCAGCACACCGGCTGCAAACCGGCTGCAAACGCTCTTGTAAAATCCCTGCAATACCATGCCCGTTATTATCCCCGACGCTCAACTTGAGCAAAAAAAACCAGCAATATCAGTGCCTTTTTCCGTTCTGCATGACCACTTCAAACGTCTGCCCCTGGATTCATCCAGCAGGGTCAGACTAATGTCCGGCAGTGGCAAGGCGCCCTTGCCTCGCACAGGCCATTCAATCACACAAACAGCCGGCGCCCTGAAGTAGTCCTCAATGCCGAGGAATTCTACCTCCTCAGGATCCGATAGTCTATACAGATCAAAGTGATACAGAGGAAAGTCAAAATTCTCATAAGGTTCAACAAGGGTATAGGTTGGACTTTTTACCGCACCGGTGTGCCCAAGGGCCCGAATCAGCCCTCTGGAAAATGTAGTCTTGCCAGCGCCCAGGTCACCTTCCAGATAAATAACTGCGCCGTCGCCTGCAGGTGGCAGCTGCCGGGCACGCATCATTAAAGCCTTGGCTACCGCGGCGCCCGCCGCTTCTGTTGCCTGTTCATCCGCCAGCCAGACGGACCCTTCTGCAGCACTTTGTGCTGTCATTGTTTACTCCTTGACACTTTTTCAGGGAACACCTGCACCGGGATTATTTGCTGACAGAGACATCAACCGTGGCAACCAGCACAACAGATCTGTCGCCAGCACACCACGCGTAGCCTGTAATTGTGCGGCCGCCAGATCACCGGCTTCCCCATGAGCACACACAGCATAACGCGCCGCATCAAAAGCACTGACACCCGGTTGCGCCAGCAGCGTTGCGCAAATACCGGCCAGGATATCGCCCATGCCTCCGGATGCCATGGCCTGATTTCCTTCCAGACAGATAGCCGGAGCAACATCAGCCGCAGACGACATCACGATTGACCCGGCACCTTTAAGAATAACTACTGCCCCGGTTTTGTGTTGCAGCGCCCTGGCAGCCGCCAGTCTGTCCTGACGGATATCCTGCGTACTGCAACCCAGCAGACGAGCCGCCTCACCAGGATGAGGTGTAATAATCCAGCGCGCCCTACAGGCTTGCGACGCCAGCTCACTCCAGTCTGACAACTCTAACGCCAGCAGATTAAGCGCATCAGCATCCAGCACCAGTGGAATCTGGCGTGCCACCGCACGGCTCAGCATATTGTGTAATAGTGCATGCGACCAGGCGGATTGCCCAAGTCCAGGCCCCAGCACCAGAGACGATGCCTGCTGCAACAGACTGTCTGCCCGTTCTGCGACTTCGTCGCGCCACTGCTCAACAGCGTGGACCATAATTTCCGGGCAACGAGCAAGCACCGGGGCCACATGGGTGGCGCGGGTAATCAGACTGACTGTGCCGGCGCCTGAGCGCACAGCCGCTTGTGCCGACATCACGGCAGCACCGCCAAAGCCATTGTCACCGGCCACTATCAATACACGACCGGCATCGCCCTTATGCGCAATACGTGAGCGCGGCGGCAGCGACTTCAACACAGAAACATCAATGGCCTGCGCAGATGGATTATCGGCGGGGGGCTGTGAAAATATCGTTGCGGGCACACCCAGGGAGTCAACGTAACAGCGGCCAACAAAGGCCGGAGCATCTCCGGTATAAAGTCCCTGTTTGGCGGCAATCAGAGACAAGGTGCAACTGGCACGTACGGCAACACTGGCAACAAAACCTGTGTCAGCATTTACTCCGCTGGGAATATCCACCGCCAGCACACGCAGCCCGGACTTATTGAGCCAGGTAATAGCCTGTTCAAACTCTGGCCTGGGAGCACCATGCGCCCCGGTCCCCAGTAGTGCGTCGACAACAATACTCTTGCTGAGCTGCTGCGCCGTTAACGTGTTCAGCCATGGATTGATATGCTCGGGGGCGAACCGCTGACATATCACACCATCAGCCAACGCCGCTGCGGCAGCCTGGTGCGCAGCTCCCTGCAATTGTTCCGGAGACGTCAGCCACCACAAACGTACGGATATTCCTGCACTCAGTGCCTGACGCGCGAGTTCATAACCATCTCCCGCGTTATTGCCACTTCCACAAATGATCAGCAGCTGCTGCACATCTGCAAACTGATCACGTACACAGCGCAGCAACGATGCTGCTGCGCGCTGCATCAGCTCATAGGCAGGAATGCCAGCGGCAATAGCCAGCCCATCTATCTGACGCACCTGCGCACAGGTATACAAATTCATCGACGACATCCCCGCTGTAGATTAGATCAGGGTTTTTCCATGCGGTGAATCAAACGTTGCAACAGACGCAGCGCCGCTTCCAGCTCGTCCAAAGGTGCATCGTCGATCAGACCAATGGCCCAGGGATCCTGTATATTTCGCAAAGCCAGATAGACCTCCTGACCTTCATCGGTCAGCTGCACCAGTGCTGAACGTTTATGTCTTGGATTGTTCACATAACGAATCAAACCGTCCGTGTACATTACATCAGTGATACGCTGGACTGCCTGTCGCGATTGCCCAAGTGAGCGCGCAATCCCTGGCACTGTGACCCCGGCGCTGGACAAAGCAACCACACCTATAACTTTCCAGCGCGCGCTGGTGAGGCCGGCACGCTCAGCCATACGATCGCCATCTGCCAGCAACAACCCATTAATGCGGAAAATTGCGCGAACCAGATCCAGAAATAATTTTCGTTTGGGTATATGAACCATGCTTGTAGAGAACCGGCAGTCCAAAAACAGCCGGATGCTGTCAGCTTGACTCAATGTTGTCAACTTGCCGGTTAACGACGTCTGCGCGCCGCTCTTTTGATGGCTTTTTGTACTGCGGGCGGCGACATCGGCAAAGCAAAAAGACGTGTGCCCGCGGCTCTGGCAACGGCGTTAGCAACCGCAGCCAAAGCCGGCACTATAGGCGCCTCACCCACACCTTTAACACCCAGCGGATGAAGCGGATTGGGCACTTCCACCAACACCGTGTCTATCATTGGCAAATCGGACGCCACCGGGATGCGATAGTCCAGAAAACCAGGATTCTGTATACGGCCGTTTTCGTCATACAAACAGGCTTCATTAAGCGCCCAGCCAATGCCCTGAACCGCACCACCCTGAAGCTGTCCTTCTACATAAGAAGGATGGATGGCTTTGCCTACATCCTGTATGACCGTGTAACGCAATACAGAAACCGCTCCGGTTTCAGGATCAACTTCGACGTCACATAAATGGGTGCCAAATGCAGGCAACGGCCCTTGAGCCGTTAAGCTGACCCGGGCAATTTTCTGATCGGGTTGTGCATACTCAACCAACTCTGCCAATGTCAGTACCTGGTCGGACCCGCGCAAGCGCATCATCCCGGACTCCAGGCTGACCTCTTCACTGCTGACCTGCCAGAATTGCGCCGCAGCTTGTCTGAGTTTTTCCCGCAGCTCAGCAACGGCCTCGATCACAGCCATTCCCGTTGCAAAGGTGACGCGGCTGCCGTTTGTCATCTCGGAACTGGCGATGCTGTGGGTGTCGACAATATCCACCCTGATGCGGCTGTAATCCACACCGATTGCATCAGCAGCCATCATCGCCATGGAAGCTCTGGAACCGCCTATATCCGGGTTCCCGATTTTAATCAGTATGCAACCCTCTTTATCCAGTTCAGCGAGGACACTGGAAACCCCACCGGCGTTGAACCAGAAACCCGTGGCAACGCCTCGCCCCTGATTGGGTCCTAACGGAGCACTGTAATGAGGATGCTGTGCTGCAGCTTCCAGCGTTGCACACAAACCGGAATGTTTGATGGTGGCGCCGTATGCTGTCTGTGAGCCATCACTGACAGCGTTTAACAGACGCAATTGCAGCGGATCCATCTCCAGTTTCTGCGCCAGCATATCCAGCAGGCTTTCAGCAGCAAACACGGACATGGGTGCACCGGGGGCACGATAGGCCGAAGCACGCGGACGATTCACCACCACGTCATAACCAATTAATTTGAGATTGGCGATGTCATAGGGGGCAAATGCACTCATACAGCCCAGGCGCACTGGCGCTCCTGGAAAGGCGCCCGACTGGTAACAGACAATGCCCTGCACGGCGACAATACGACCGTCTTTTTTGGCGCCAATTTTTAAACTGATATAACTGCCGCTTGCGCATCCGCTGGCCTTGAACATTTCGCTGCGGCTCATTTTCATGCGCACAGGCAAACCGCTTTTTTGCGACAGCAACACAGCCAATGGCTCCAGATACACGGTGGTTTTGCTGCCGAAACCACCGCCAATTTCCAGCGGCATAACGCGGATTTTTTCTGCGTCCATATTCAGCAGATGAGCCGTGTAGTCGCGGACCATAAACTGCCCCTGACTGCTGCACCAGATATCTACCAGGCCGTCACTGCCAACTCTGGCCAGGCAGGCGGGGGGCTCCATAGCCGCTTGGTGAACCGGCTCTGTAGTGAACTCTTCGCTAATAACCACCTCTGCCTGTTCAAAACCGGCATCCACATCACCGTGAACCAGTTCGTAACGGCTGGCGATATTGGATGGTTTTTTGGCTGAAGGATGGGTGCCGCGCGTGATCAGATTGTCATGCAAAAGTGGAGCATCTGGCTCCATCGCCTGGTGCAGATCAATGACGTGCGGCAGGACAGCATAATCGACGTCTATCAGAGTACACGCCTGCAGGGCAGTCTCTTCATCAACGGCTGCAATCGCAGCAATGGCATGCCCTTCGTATAACACCTTTGAGCGCGCCAGAAGATTCGCAGACAGGTCTTGAAAGTCTGGCCCCGACGCAATGGGTTTTGCATTTTCGTCAGAAATCTGTGGCAAATCCTCAGCAGTGACAATGGCTTTGACACCTGGCAAAGCCAGCGCTTTGCTGACATCAATGGATAACAAGCGAGCGTGTGCATGAGGGCTGCGAAATACAATTCCAGTCAGAGTATCGGGCAACACCATATCCGCACCGTAATGTGCGCGACCTGTTACCTTGTCGATACCATCAGGCCTGACTGGCCTGGCACCGATAACAGTTGCTTTGGTGCTGGCCGTCATACCTGCCCCCCGTCCTGGTTACGCATTTGCTCCGCCACATCCAGAATGGCACGTACGATTTTGTCGTACCCGGTACAACGACAAAGATTGCCGGCAATATGGAATCGGACCTCGGATTCCGTCGGGGATGGATTTTTTTCGAGTAAGGCTTTGGCTGCCATCAACAATCCCGGCGTACAGAAACCGCACTGCAACGCTGCGTGTTGCAGAAAACCCTGCTGCAAGGGATGAAGTGTTTCACCTGCTGCCAGACCTTCAACCGTTTGCACCTCAGCCTGATCACATTCCACCGCCAGAACCAGACATGAACACAGCAATGAGCCATTTACAATAACACTGCAGGCACCACAATCGCCGCTGGCACAGCCTTCCTTGGTGCCTGTCAGCTGCAAGGAATTGCGCAACACCTGCAGCAAGGTATCCGATGTCTTGCAATCAAGCTCACACACTGAACCATTAAGATTCAGACTGATTTGCTGTTTCATCAAACACCTTTACCCTGTGCTACTTCAGCCTCGTCAATGGTTATACCTGCGCGCTGTAATGCACGCTGACGCGCCAGTATGGCCGCACGCGAAGCCAGCACGGCAGCAACATCGCTACGATATTCGGCCGGCCCGCGATTATCAGAAATTGGACGGCAGGCCACACTGATCTGACGCCGGAAACGTTGGATGACCTCATCTTCAAGACGCGAACCCAGAAGTCCGCGCGCAGCCGACTGCGCGTAGACCGGAATAGGACTCACCGCGCCCAGCGCCACATGGCATTCGCTGATCAACAGATCATTATCCAGCACCAGATTAACCGCAGCCCCGGCAATGGCAATATCCATTTCTGTTCGAGGCGTCATGCGCAAATAGGCGTCCGCGCTGCAGGTTGGTCGTGTGGGCAACATCAGACTGACAATAAATTCATCCTGACGCAAACAGGTACGGCCAGGAGATACAACAATTTCCTCAACAGGCAACTCGCGCTGGCCAGCTGAACTGATCACCAGACACGTTGCGCGCGCAGCAATCAGTGCCGGCACAGAATCCGCAGCAGGAGAGGCATTACACAGATTGCCACCAAGGCTGGCACGACTTTGTATCTGCACCGAACCGATCAGGCCTATAGCCTCGACAATGCCAGGCCAGCATTGCGCCAACTCTTCATGTGCAGTGATGTTATGGCCCGGGCAGGCAGCGCCAATTACAAAGCTGCCATCGCCGCGGCGGCGAACAGTACGGGTTTCTTTGATGTTTTTGATATCAACCAGACGCTGGGGATGCGGCCCGCCTGCGTTAAAACGTGCAAGCAAATCCGTCCCCCCGGCAAGAACACGTACGGACCCCGAAGCGTCAGACAAGGCTGCGCAGGCTTCTTCCAGCGTTCGGGGCGCGCAGTACTCCATGGTCAGAAGCGCAGCAACAAAGTAGCGGCAAATTCGGTGTCCGTCTTTTCACGACCCAGCGGAACTTCTGTCTGGTGCCTGACCTTGACGGCAAATTTCATCGACAGGTTGGACATGATGTCCGATTCGATTGCCGTTTCAGAGCGGCCAATTGTGGTTTCCTCACCAGCGTCCACACTTAATGCCTGAATAAAACGGGCGTTGTCTGAAAGGTTCCAGCGGTAGTCAGTAGACAAACGCACAATGCCTTCATCAAAGGTTTCACCCGCCGGGCCATCTTCTACGGAGCGACGCACACCGGCACCGATTGTGTATTTCAGTGTCATGACCTCGGTATTGCGCAGCAGCTCCTGTCCATAGCTGACAGAAAAATCAGTCTGGCTGTCATAACCGCTGAAGCGGTCATCTTCATGTGCAAGACGCGAGATTACAAAATGGGATGGATCAAAATTGTAGGCTGCACTGCCTACTGTATACAGGCGTTGAGCTGCCAGCTCATCATCTTTGGACGAGCGAAAGCCTTCCATGGAGACCAGATACGACCATTGCTCACGGGCCGCATCAAACTGGCCTTTAAAACGAATATTTTCATCTTCAGTATTACCGCTGGTAATCACCGCGCCAAGTTCCAGCTGTGTTGCCAGATCCCAGGTTTGCGCCATGGCAGGCGCTGTGCCAGCCATTACAACCAGAGCCACTGAGGCTTGCAGCAATTTGGGTACAGAACGAACTTGTCTTGCAGCTTTTTCAGTAGCTACCGCGGTGGTGTGAATGGTGTTGCGGGACAGGTTTTCCAACGTTACTTCTGACATCTGGGCCTCCTCTTGGCAATGGCGGGAATTCTGAGCAATTCACTTGCCAAAGTCCAGCGCACACCTGCGGCTGATTAAGGTAGGTTTTACTGGCGCGAGTCGTTACAATGGCTCGCAGGACGATGCTCAAGGGAGCTACGATGAAGAACCTGATATTGGTCAGGCACGCAAAATCCAGCTGGAACGATTCTGCCCAGCGAGATATAGACAGACCATTAAATGAACGTGGGCGCGACGATGCTCCGATGATGGCTGACCGACTCGCTGATCGCGGCACTATCCCCCAGCGTGTGTTATGCAGCCCCGCGCTGCGCACTGTCACCACCGCCGAAATTTTTGCCAACCGGCTGAATATTCCCAAGGAACTGATTCAGATGGAGCGCCAGATTTACCTGGGTGGACCAGACCATCTGTTACATCTGATACGGCAGCAGGACAGCAACATCGACACCGTGATGCTGGTAGGTCATAACCCGGCATTAACCGATCTGCTGAATGAACTGTGTCAGGATGCCCGTATCGACAATATGCCCACCTGCTGTGTTGCAGAACTGGAGCTTCCAGGTGATGACTGGGCGGGCGTTGATTTTGGCAGCGCTGCATTGAAAAACCTGGACTACCCTAAAAAGACTCACTGACTACGGCCCCGGCAGCGCTTGTGATCAGTGTGTCATCGAGTAAATCAGATAGTTGAGTCCCAGCTGATAGGCCAGGTTGGCGAAGCGTGTCGGGTAGTGCGGATGATAAGTGTGCTCCCAGCCGTCCCCCATATCCGTATTCCAGTTGATCAACACCATGATACGGTCATGGTCATCATGTATTGCATACACTGAGGACTCCGCCACATCACGTTCGGGGACGTTATCGGGGTTGCCCAGCGCCGGCACCATTTGTGGGCCTTCAGTATCGTAGTAGACCCTGAATATTTCATGATCCGGTGGCAGCTTGACCATTTCCCGGTCCGGAAACACTGTCGAGAACGCATTCGAAAAAGCCTGCCATTCACGCGTCCCCCAGAAATCATCAATCAGCAGAAAACCGCCTCGCAACAAATACTCTCGCAGGTTCTCCAGTTCCGGTGGAGAAAAGTAGGGACCGCCGTTACGGCCGACTTCCAGTGCATATAAAAATGGATATTCAAAGATACGCTTGTCGTCCAGGCGTAAAACAATGGGCTCAGGCATCACCCGGATATTACTCAGCCGTGCCACGCCGCGTAAAAAATTGCGGTCGGCATCCGGGAAATCCACTGACCAGGGGCCATAACCAAAACCACCCTGATAATAGGAGTCGTACTGGACACGAACAAAAGCAAACTCGCCGGCCACATCAGGCTCGTCATTAACAGCGGGCACAGCGGGATCGTCATTGGCAGCAGGAGACGCGGACAACCCTGGCTGGGCCTGAATAGTAGAGGCGCCCAGCATTGGCGCCATCAGCACCAGCATCTGCAAAAATCGGGTAAATGCCTGTTTTTTCATCCTGTCACCGTGTGCTCATTTATTCGACACCTCAGCAGTGTGGTGTAAGCTGAAACGGATTTCAACCGCTCTGGCATTGCAGACGCCAGAGTTGTGATGACGCATAAATCAGCATCCGACACCGCGCTGGAAATATGCGATACTTCGCCGCATAAATGTGGCCGTTGGCCACCAAAGCTTGCTTCGGGGAATCATGGCAAAACTGACGATTAACAGCCTGCTGCGTGACGCAGTGACAGCCAGTGGAAAAGCGCTGCCACAGGGCAATAAAATGGAAATTGAAGCCAGATCTGTTATGGCGCTGATCAAGGCTCTAGATCAGTTGTATCCAGGGTGCGGCGGGGTTCTGATGCCGACATCTGTGTCTATTGATGGCGATATTTATACAGACGCACTGACTGAACCACTGGACGAGTTCAGCGAAGTGGTATTTTTGCCGTCAATGGAAGGCGGCTGAAAGCAGATGGAGACGAAGCCATGGCTCCGTCTCCGCAAACCAAATTACAGGCGACGTCCGCTAACCGGAACAGCACCAAAATCGGTATCAAACGAACCTGTCAGACTGTCACCAACAACATTGCCGGCAAATGCCAGGGTCAGACTTTGTCCCTGCGCGTTTACGGTTGTGCTGAAGCTGACAGCCTCACCAACAACACTGACACCTGCAAGTGATGCCGTGCCCAGATCTCCGGAGCTCATCTGTCCGGACAGATCCGGATTCACAGTGAGGTTGGCCGTCATCGCGCCAACCGGAGTCTCGATGGTGATTTCCCAGTTACCTATCAGCGGATTTGGTGGAGTAGTGGACGCACAGGCCGCAAGCACCAGTGCCATCACAAAACCCATCAGCAAGGATCCAATTTTTGTATTCATTTTTCTTCCCCTTCTATTAAATCAATAATCACGGATGTCCCTCGTCCGCAGAAGCTCGCCAGAGTAAACTCCATTCCCACACCTGTGAACGCTGCATTGTGAGTGCATTCAGTACTCTGATATCGAACGCCTGTCAGGTCAACGTCTTTTAGATGGTTAATATTAAAATAGTGACCAATGGCCTAACCAAACATTGGTGAGCCGATGTCATCATGTACAAGTTCCGATAAATCTGGCGATTCCATCACCCGCTGGAAAGCCAACGAGGCCTATCATGATTGAGCTGAATGTAAACGGAGAAAGCCGGCAACTCGATATCGAGCCGGACATGCCACTGCTGTGGGCATTACGCAACGAACTGGGACTGACCGGCACCAAATTTGGTTGTGGTATTGCAGCCTGTGGCGCCTGCACCGTGCATATCGACGGACAAGCTGTGCGCAGTTGTGTGACACCCGTCGCTGCTGTACAAAACACCCGCATCACTACCATCGAAGGTTTGTCTGCAGGCGGTCTGACCCCCGTGCAACAAGCCTGGATTGAACACCAGATACCACAGTGCGGTTACTGCCAATCCGGATTGATCATGTCAGTGAGCGCATTACTGGCCAACAACCCCGCCCCGGACGAGGCCGCTATCGCCGCCAGTATCAGTAATGTTTGCCGCTGTGGTACCTATCCACGTGTCAGCAAGGCCTTGGCGCAATTGCTGGCCTATCGTGCAGACACCCCGGCCCCTGCGGGTCAAAGCGCCGCAGAACAGGAGGCTAATGTATGAGCATCTCCCGTCGACGTTTTCTGCTGGGCGCAACCGTTGTTGGTGGTGGTCTGCTGATTGGCTACGCCAGCACCCGCCCATCCCGCCACGCCATTGCAAACCGGGATCTTGCCAACGAGGGGGAGCACTTTCTGACCAGCTGGCTGCGAATTGATGCAGACAACACGGTGACAGTGATAGTGCCTCACTCTGAAATGGGGCAAGGTGTGCTGACTTCATTGCCAATGATGGCAGCTGACGAGCTGGATGCTGACTGGGATCTGGTTAAGGTACAACAGGCGCCTGCTACTGATCTGTTTGCCAATGGTGTTCTGGTCAAAGGTTTTGCCGCATCCATGGGATTTGCAGCGCCCGCATTCCTGGACCGCATCATGGATTTCGCCACCCTAAAAGCGTCCGAAATACTCAACCTGCAAATCACTGGCGGCAGCAGCTCCGTTCGTTTTACCGGTGAAATGGGAATGCGCGCGGCTGGTGGTGCAGCACGTGAAATGCTGGTAAAAGCGGCTGCTGACAGATTAAACGTCCCGGTCAGCGAGCTGACCACAGCCAACAGTTTTGTTATTCACAACGCCAGCAATCGTCGCCTCAGTTACGGCGAGCTGGCAGCGGACGCGTCGCGCTTTGAACCCTCACGCACCCCCGTGCTCAAGCAACCGGGTCAGTTCACACTGATGGGCAAGTCTATTCCGCGCGTGGACATCCCGGCCAAAGTTAACGGCACCGCTATATTCGGCATTGATGCCCGACCCGCAGGGATGCTGTATGCCGCCGTCAAAAATGCACCGGTATTCGGAGCCAAACTGACTGCTGTTGGCAACAAGGAAGCCGCTTTGCAACAACGCGGTGTGGTTCGTATTGTTGAACTGGAAGATGCAGTTGCAGTGGTAGCAGACAACTACTGGCGCGCCGGCAAAGCCCTGGCTCTGCTTGAACCCACTTTCAGTTCAACCGAGGCGGACACACGCTCCAGTCGCGACATTTTTGATGAGTACGACGTGGCACTCGACAACGGTGAGCGCAATCAGGATGTTTCAGAAGGCGACGCCAGCCGTGCGCTTGAGGAAGCCGCTGAGGTCGTCACTGCCAGCTACAGCGTGCCCTACCTTGCTCATGCGGCAATGGAACCGATGAACTGTACTATTCACTTCCGCAATGATGGCAGCTGTGAAGTCTGGACCGGTACCCAGGACAATCTGGGCATACGGGGTCAGGTCGCTTCAGCAGCCGGTTTGGATGAAAACCAGGTGGTGGTACATCCTATGTATCTGGGCGGTGGTTTTGGGCGGCGTCTGCCTACTTCTACCAATACCATTGTGCAGGCAACACACATTGCCAAAGAGTTTGACGTTCCGGTACAGACGCTGTGGAGCCGCGAAGAAGACATGCGTCAGGACTACTACCGGCCGGCGGTCACCAGCCGCTTCCGCGCCGGTTTTGACAGTAACGGCCAGCTGATCGCCTGGGAAAATGCCTATATCGGGAAAAACGAACCGGCAGAAGCTGCACATATTGCCTACGGCGTGCCTAACCAGAAAATTGATTATGTCGACAGCCCCACACATGTGCCATTTGGCGCCTGGCGCAGTGTTGCCCACTCACAACACACCTTTTTCCTGGAATCGTTTGCTGACGAGCTGGCCTGGCATCTGCAACAGGATCCGCTGCAGTTCCGTCTGGGGCTGCTGGCTGACAAACCTCGCCATGCACGCGTATTACGCGAAGCCGCAGCCAAAGCTGGCTGGGATACACCAGTGCCAGCAGGTCGAGCCCGAGGCATTGCGCTGCAGGAAAGTTTTGGCAGCATCACAGCACAGGTTGCCGAGATTTCACTGACCAGCGACGGCCGCGTGAAAGTTGAAAAAGTGACCTGCGCTATCGACTGTGGCCGCGTTGTGCATCCGGACAACGCCACCTCGCAAGTGGAAAGCGGCATCATTTATGGTCTGACCGCGGCGATGTACGGCCAGATCAGTATCGAGCAAGGCAGCGTCAAGGAAAGCAACTTCCACGATTATGAAATGCTGCGACTGTCAGAGTCTCCGCAAATTGAAGTAGTGCTGCTGGAAACCGAAGGCGCTGCAATCGGTGGCCTGGGCGAGCCCGCCACTCCGCCCATCAGCGCAGCTGTCAGCAACGCGCTGTATGCACTGACTGGACAGCGTGTGCGGGAGCTGCCGCTGAAAAACTATCGTTTTATGCCGCCACCGGTAGAACGCGGCGCGGCAAACGTCTGAGGGCAATAAAAAAACGGCCACATCAGTGGCCGTTTTTTTATGTTCAGATTCCAGGCTTACTGCACCAGCTCAGTGTTGCCCATCATCCCGGTCTGGATCAGAAACTGCTGAAACTCCGCATATTCAAGCCCGCCGGTTTTGTCTTTATCAAGCATGGTGAATGGTAATAACAGTGCCTGTCGTGAACGCTCGGGCATCTCGTCCAGTGCAACCTTCTGATCCATGTTTCTGTCCATAAAACCCATGGCCAGCGAGGTGAAATAGGCCTCGGCATCAATTTCATGGTCGTTTTCCCGGCGATCGACATAACGGAACGAAATGCCGCCGTACAACATTTCTTCCCAGGTCTGCTCACCAAATCTGACAACAACGTCGGCATCCGGATTGCTCAGATTTGAGCTGGAGTTGTCATAGGTCGTGCGATGAATGACTTGTGTGCCAGCTGGCGCTGTTATGGGCTGCTTGAAGCGGAAATAACGCTGCCAGTTAAAATCATAGTCAGGCACTGAAAGCACGCGTTCTTCACGTCCATCAGGGTAACGCAATACAAACTCCGAGGCTCTGCCCCTGTAGTGCGCATGAGGGAACAGTGCATAAATCACTGAGTCGCGCGAAAAGGTGTAATAGGCACCTTCCTGATGTTCAGCGGCCCCGGCAGGAATCTCCAGATCGACGTTGACCATCGCGTAGTGCTGCAACACGTGCTCCGGCTCTTTGTCACTGAAGTACAAACCTATACGGGTCTGGTCCCGAGTCTCACGACCATAAGGGGTGTAGTGCATCTGGGTGTAAAACGAGGAACCTGCCGGAATAAACACGCCTGTGTTCTCCGGGTAAACATAAGTGTCATTACCTGGCACAAACGTCATCAGCTGCGGCTGGAACAACGACTCCCCAATATCAGTACGGCCTGCGGTATTTGAGGGTGCACCAAAAGTGGCAATGGCGTGGTGAACAACCTGGCGGTCACCCGGCACAATCTGTACGGCCTTGACCCAGATGTCTCGATCCAAGGGGTTGCGCACTTCAAAAAACTGGTAATCCAGTGCGCCGGTTGCAGGAATATCAAATTCGGGCAGAGATACCACCAGATCGGGCTCTCCAAATTCCCAGGCTGTCAGCTGGGTGTCAACTGAAGCCAGTGGGTCATCGCCGTTACCTCGCGGCGCACCCGCATCAATCCAGGCAATCAGTTGCTGCTTCTGCTCCACACTCAGGCTGAGATCGTGCAAAAACTCACCAACAGAGGGATCCGCATGCCACGGCGGCATACGCCGGGTCAGCACCGTTTCACGGATCATTGGCGAAAAACCTTGCACTACCGCATGACTGGTCATGGCCCAGGGAGCAATTCCACCTGGCCGGTGACAGCCCGCACATTTCTCCATCAGCATAGGCGCAATGGTGTTGTGATATGAAACATCGGTCGGCGGCGGAGCCAGAGACAGGGTTGCGGCAAGCGCAGGCATGGACTGATGGACCGGCGCAGGAGTCTGTGCCTCCAGCATGGAGTTCAGCACCTGTTCCAGCGCCGGGTTCAGATTACCGTCCTCTGCCAGCGCCGGTCCGCGATACACAATTTCCCAACGTCTGGGACTGATCACCAGTGTTTCGCCAGCGTAGCGCAAACCCAGTGTTGTTGTGACCAGCCCGGCATCATCTTGCAGCACTGACGCTGCTACTGCACCCGGGTTCCCAACACCATCAGCAGCCAACAGTGCCAGCGGGATATCTTGATCAGTCATGCTGGAGGATTGCTGCAGAGCATCCAGGGACTGCTGAACCCATGTGGAATTGTTGTTGTACGCCATCAGTACAATGGCGGGACGCTGGATATGGTAATGAAGATTAAAAGCTTTACCGTGCTGATCTATTAACGTGAAATCTGCAGCCCGTGTTGTCTGCGTATCGACTTCATTGGCGATGGCGGGAGTTGTTATCAGCCACACGGCGCCCAACAGCAATCTCACAATTTTGTCTGGAAGTCTGATCATGGCGGCTCCGACTCAAAAACTGAATTTATTCAGACTTGTCATTCAACACAGCGTACAAATTCAAGTCAATCAGTCAAAAGTCATGGAGCCAACAGTACTCAGTTGTGACCCGGCTGATAGTGGCTGCGAATAAAGTCACCCAGCATGCTGAATTCATCCTGGCGCGTACTGGCTTTACGCCACACCAGGCCAATCTGGCGCGAGGCACCCGATTCCATTGGCATGGTTTTAATACGCGTATTTTTCAGCAATGACGAGTGCACAGCCATTTCTGGCAGATAGGTGATGCCCAGATCCGCGTCCACCATTTGTACCAGTGTCAGCAATGAGGTTGCAGTAATGTTGCTGACTTTGTCTGCGTTTTTGATATTACAGGCCGACAGCGCATGGTCACGCAGGCAGTGGCCATCTTCCAGCAGCAGAATACTGTCGCTGGGCAGGCTGCTGAGATTGTAGCTGCCAGGGTCTATAAAACTGCTTTTTTGTTGGTATGCCAGGAAAAAACGGTCATCAAACAGTGTCATCTGCGTGGTATTGCGCAGCTCGTAAGGCAGCGCGATCAAGATCAGATCCAGCTCACCGTCCATCAAACGCTCGTAGACACGCTCCGTCAGATCCTCTTTCAGATACAACTTCAGCTCAGGAAAAGCTTTGCGCAACGCAGGCAGCAGCCGTGGTAACAAAAACGGAGCAATAGTCGGGATTACACCAAGTTTGAGCTGACCCGTCAGCGGTTGCTGATTGCCTTTGGCAATATCGACCAGGTCTTCGAGATCACGCAGCACTACTTTGGCCTGCCGCGCGATATCCCGGCCCAGGGCTGTAACAGTCACATTTTTGTTGGTGCGGTCGACCAGCTGGATGTTCAGCATGTTCTCCAGCTCCTTGATGGCCACACTGAATGCAGGCTGGGAAACAAAACAGGCTTCTGCCGCCTTGCCAAAATGTTCGTATTGCTCCAACGCTACAAAGTAGCGCAGCTGTTTGGTCGTTGGTAAATGCGTCATAGAAGTCCCCCAATACGCGCTTGAGCTGTATACCGATTCATTTGCCAAATCACTCTAATATAAATAATTGATTTTATCTATCCTGGTGCCAGCCTTAAACTTACTCCCATCGCAGTCAGAAGCATCCTCTCGCTGGATCGACTGGCTGCCGAGGAAGGTGTGTTTCAGGCGTGGGTTACGCCTGTGTTTGTAAGCTCTGGTTATACAATCCCTCTTGGCCGGCACGGTGCCCCAAAACACCTCCCGGCCTTTTTTAATGGCACAAAAAATGGCAGAGCAATCGCTCAACCACACAGGACAGGTGTTGCAGTCAGCGCGGAAAATGCTGCTATACTGCCGGCCGGTTGATTGAGTGACTGACGCTGACGGTGGCATAAAACCATGTTCCAGACCAATCCCACAGATTTGAAAATTACCGCAAACACCGGCACCAAGGCGCGTACGCTGATGCTGGCGTGTGGCGCCTGCGCGGGTCTTTCACTGGCAGTTTTTATTACTGCTGTTAACGTTGAAGCAGCTGAAGCCAACAATCGCAAGCCGTACGATGAAACCGTCTGGGAAGGTGAGTGGCAAGCTGAGGACACACTGTTCAGCTTGCGCGTTGTCCCGCAAGGCTCACGTTTTATAGTAGAGCCCGTCAGCTCTCTGGGGCTGGAGTGGACCAGCAGTAACGGGGTCATCAATGGCAACAACGGTACCATCAATGTGGAATATCAGGGTGTCAGTGCACAGGTGCTGGTCCAGCTGATTTCCGACAGCAGCGCTATTGTGCGCTCACTGTCATGCCAGCCTGACTACCATGTGGTATGTACTCTGGTGAGCAATCAGCAGGCCCTGTTTGTCAAAGTCCAGGGCCCACTGACAGGCAGTGTGAACTGACAGCTCAGCTGTCGATTTCCTTCATTGTGGTGATACACCGACCAACAATACCGTACTCAATCGCTTCCTCTACTGACATCCAGTAATCACGATCTGTATCTTTGGCAACACGCTCCAGCGGCTGGCCAGTCTCTTTGGCGATCAGCTGATTGATACGCGCGCGCGTCCTGATGATCTGTTCAGCCTGAATCTGGATATCCGTGGCAGAACCACGTGATCCACCCGAAGGCTGGTGCACCAGGAAACGGGTATTGGGCAGCGCAAAGCGATTTTCCTTCTTGGCCGCCAGATAAATTGTGGTTGCTGCGCTGGCAACCCAGCCTGTGCCAATCACTCTGACCTCGGGCTCAATAAATTTGATGATGTCGTAAACCACATCACCTGATTCAACATGACCGCCCGGCGAACTGATGTACAGCGTTATCGGATCGCTGCTCTCGGCAGCCAGCGCCAGCAGCCGTTCAGTGACTGAACGCGCTATCTTTTCATTGATCTCACCAAAAATCGAAACGGATCGTGCCCGAAACAGCTTTTCTTCCAGCCATGGACTGGCGGGTGTGGGGGTCGGTTTGTCTTTGGTGGATGACATGTCCTGCATAAAATATCTCCGAATCTGTAGTGCTCAGGCAAACGCCGACGATCATACCACGGGC
Organism: uncultured Pseudohongiella sp.; assembly: GCA_964535565.1. Taxonomy (GTDB): domain Bacteria; phylum Pseudomonadota; class Gammaproteobacteria; order Pseudomonadales; family Pseudohongiellaceae; genus Pseudohongiella. The sequence continues at coordinate 119,172 of CAZHUJ010000005.1, forward strand.
GCCGGCTTGCCTGGCTTGTTAGCGCTAGTGTCTGGTTGGCTCTCCGGTCCCAATCCCTTAAACGTAATCAGCAGCTGCGGCAGCAGCGTTAACGCCCCCAACAGCGCGACCACCATCGCAATACTGGTCAGCAAACCAAATACGATGGTTGGAACAAAATTGGAAAGAACCAGAATAGAGAAACCTGCAACGATGGTCATCGACGTAAAGTACATCGCGCGCGCAATACTGCCATGACAGAAGTACATCGTGGCCTTGTAGTTGCCAAGACGATGAAATTCGCGGCGGAACCGGTGCATGTAGTGGATGGTGTTATCTACACCAATACCCACCGAAATCGCCGCAATGGTAATGGTCATAATGTCCAGCGGAATTCCCATCCAGCCCATAATGCCGAGCACCAGCGCCGCAGCAATAATGTTGGGGATAATACAGATCACCGCAATTCGCAGCGACTGGAACAGCATCAGGAACATGATCATGATCACACCCAGCACCACTCCCAGCGTCAAAATCTGCGACTCGTACAGACTTTGCAGCACGTTGTTGTACAGCACCAGCATACCGGTTACCTCAACCTGCTCTGGCGCGAGGCCGAAGTTCTGCTGCAAGCCGGTTTGTACATCCTGAATAAGCTGGTTGCGATTCAGATCAGGATCCGATTCGATAACGCGCACGTTAAACCGTGCCTGATTCATCTCTACGGACAAAAAAGGTGTTAATACCGTTGAACGCAGGGTTTCCGGCAACATTGTGTACAACAGCGCCCACAGGAAACTGTCTACAGGCTGGTTGCCGTTAAGCTGTTCTGCCAGTTGCACCACCGCACCAAAAGACAACACCTTTCCTGTTTGAGGAAGGTTGTCCAGATACTCATGCATCTGCTTGATGCGCTCCATTTTGTCGGCGGTGAACCAGTACGCATCATTATTACTGCTCTCACCTTCAAAACCGTCGTCGAAGCCGTCATCAAAGTCATCGAAATCGTCAAAATCATCAAAGCCGTCGGCACTGGCTTCGGCGGGCAAATTAACCAGCACATCAAATGACAGTGTGCCGCCGAGTTTATCGTCGAATAACTTCATTCCACGGTAGATTTCAGTGTCATCATCAAAATAGGCGATGAAGCTGTTCTCTACCTGCAGGCGAGCGAGGCCAGCGACGCTGATTACAAAAACCCCAAGAAAAAACCACAACATCTTGGTCCCGGCGCGGTCTGTCAGCCGGGCCAGCATGCTTGTGAAGCTGAAACGAGCCCCCTGAGAAGGCGCCACATCGGGCTCAGGATCAAGCAGGCTCATCATGGCCGGGAATAACAGGAATACCACGCTCAGCGCGGTTATGACCCCCATCACCATGATCCAGCCAAAGGAAATAATCGGAGTGATACCACTGACAACCAGTGAACCAAAGGCCACAATCGTTGTTAACGCGGTATACAGACACGGTTTGAACATCACCAACACGCCGTGTTTGAGCAAGCGTTTGTGGTCCGTAAAATGGCGACTGGCGCGCAGTTCCCGATAGCGCACAATCAGGTGCACAGTCAGCGAAATTGTGATGATCAGCAACAGGGCCATAAAGTTGGAGGACACGACCGTAACTCGCCAGTCCATCAGGCCAAGTATGCCCACCACAATCACACCGGCGATTGCACAACAGGCCAGCGGTAACGCAACCCAGCGCACACGTCGAAAAATCAGGCCAAGGGCAATGACGATAAAAGCAAAAACCATCAAACTGAAGGTTGTCAGATCGCTACGAACAAAAGTCACCATATCGTCAGCGATCATTGGCGCCCCACCCAGATAGAGCTCTACCTCGTCCTGGTAGCCTTCAAGAATGGCGCGGATCGCAGCAATATCCTCATGACGCAGCTGTGCGGATACCGTGCTGTAAGCGTCAAACTCAGTGCTAACCGACTCAAGCTCAGCCTCCTGTTCAGGGTTCAGGCCCGTTGTGTTGCGCTGGTTGCGCAGTTCGGTACGGCGGTTGACCAGGTCGATGTAGTGCCTATCCTGATAAAAACTCACCAGCATAGCCCCGGTGGTACCGTCTGGGCTTATTACCGCATTGCTGAATACAGGGTTGGTCATGAGCTCTTCACGGACAAGCTCGGGGTCCAGCCCCTCATCCAGCACTGTCAGATAATCTTCGGAAATGCCGGTCAGCGGCGTGTCGCCAAATACAGGCACATTCAGCAAGCTGTCTACTGACTGCACCCGCTCCAGTGCCAGCAGTTCAGTTCTGATGGCCTCCATGATTAACAGTGACCGCTCACTGAGCAAGTCAAATCCGCGAGGACGGAAAGCCACAGTTACGGCATCGCGAACGCCATAACGCTGATTTACAGCACGGGACAGCTCAAGATCCTTGTCGTCCTCCATCAGAAGGGCATCGGCTGACACGTCCAGTTTAAAGTCCTGCGTGTACCACCCGAAGCCCCCGGCCAGTCCCACTAGCAAAATAATCACAAGCCAGGGACGATCAAATACCAGTGCGCTGTACCAGCGTGTTACATTCAAACGCATAAAAACAGATCCATGTAATAGGCTGTTGTAGTTTCGATTTGTGGCACTATACCGCGTTTGAAGGCTGTAGGGGGACCGGAATCCAGCGAATAAAACCGGAACGTTCTCACAATTAGTCACAATGATAGTCTTGATATAAGTCAAGATAGTTGATTAAGTAATGCGTCAAGCTGGCAGTCAGCATAAGTTGCTGACTTTCCAAGGGTGAAGTGAAGGAGTAGACACATGCGTAAGATAACCGGATTGCTCGCAGTTGCAGCGCTTTCCATGCTCTCATTTGTAGCCCATGCTCAGGATTCCTACCTGAAAAGTATCAAGGATTTTGAGCTGGTTGACCACCAGGGAGTAAGCCACTCTCTAAAGGAGTATGCTGACAAAGACTTCATTGTCATGTACATCCACGGCTCCGGCTGTCCGATTGCTCGCCTGTCGGTGCCCAGTTACCTGGCCATCCAGGAAGAGTATAAAGACAAGAACATTGAGTTCCTGATGCTGAACTCATTTATCCAGGACGATATCCCCCGCATTCAGAAAGAAGCGGAAGAATTCAAGATCACATTCCCGATCCTGAAAGATGCCGATCAATCTGTTGCGCGCTCCATGGGTGTCGAACGTACCGCTGAAGTTTTTATCATTGATCCGCGCACCCGCGAAATTCATTTCCGCGGCCCGATCAACGATCAACTCGGCTACGAAACACAGCGTCTGGAAGTGCGTCACCACTACCTGCGCGACGCCCTGGACACTGTTATGGCCGGCGAGAAAGTCGACATGAATGACATTCCTGACGCCAAAGGTTGTCTGGTAGGCTTTTTCCTGAGCTGATTGTCTGCACAGAAATAAAAAAGCCCGGCAATGCCGGGCTTTTTTTTGCCTTGTGGAAACTTACTCCACAAATGCGCGCTCAATCACATATTCGGCCTGGATGCCATGGCGAGACTCTTTAAAACCAGCCTCATCCAGAATCTTGCACATGTCTTTAAGCATGGTTGGGCTGCCGCAGAGCATAAAACGATCATGCTCTGGAGAAATCGCTGGCAAACCGGTTTTTGCAGAGAAGGTGCCATCGACCAGAATATCGGTCACACGACCCATGTTCTCGAACTCATCACGTGTCACTGTGGGGTAGTACACCAGCTTCTCTTTAACCACATCACCAAAGAACTCGTTCTCTGGCAGCTCTTGAGTGATGTATTCACGGTAGGCCAGGTCGATGATACGACGCACACCATGGATCAGAATCACTTTATCAAAGCGCTCGTAGACTTCCGGATCACGAATGATGCTCATAAATGGCGCCAGGCCGGTACCGGTACCGACCAGGTACAAATGACGACCAGGCAACAGGTGATCGGCGACCAGCGTACCCGTTGGCTTGGCGCTAATCATCAACTCATCACCCACCTGGATGTTCTGCAGGCGCGAGGTCAGCGGGCCGTCCTGCACCTTGATGCTGAAAAACTCCAGCTCTTCTTCATAGTTCGCGCTGGCGATACTGTAGGCACGCATCAGCGGACGACCTTCCACTTCCATACCCACCATCACAAAGTGGCCATTTTCAAAGCGCAGGCCCTTGTCACGCGTAGTGGTAAAACTGAACAGAGATTCGTTCCAGTGATGGACGCTGGTAACTTTCTGTTTGGAAATCGCAGCCATTTTATAAATCCTGTCAATCAGATCTCGGAATCCCGGGGCCATCCCCGGAAAAAGCGTGCCTATGGTAATCACAAGGTTGTTACCAGTAAAATGAATTCATAAGATATGGTTAATCGATTCTGCAAATAAGAGGTGACCCGTTATGCACTTCACACTCCGGCACATCGAAGTTTTTCTGGCCACCGCCTGGCACGAGAACGTGTCGCAGGCAGCCGAGAGCCTGTCCATGTCGCAATCGGCCGCCAGTGCCGCGCTTAAGGAGTTCGAGCAGCGCTTTGATATGCAGCTGTTCGACCGGGTTGGCAAACGCCTGCAGTTGAACGACTTTGGCAAAAGCCTGAGGCCACGCGCCGAAGCTTTGCTGAGTCAGGCACGAGAATTTGAGCAGTTGCTGCTGCATCAGGGTGAAGCCGGTGAAATCAAGGTCGGCGCTACTTTAACCATAGGCAACTATCTGGCTGTTCCCATCATGGCCGAATACATGAATCGTTACCCCGGTGCCAAGGTCAAGCTGATTGTAGAAAACACCTCATCCATTACCCAGAAAGTGCGTAACTTCGAGCTGGATATTGGCTTGATTGAAGGTGAATTACAGGATGACGCGTTGACGGTAATCCCCTGGCGAGATGATGAGCTGAGCCTGTTTTGTGCGCCCACCCACCCGCTGGCAGGACGCCCTACACTGACCGATGAAGATCTGATCAGCGCCGACTGGATTCTGCGAGAAGCCGGTTCAGGAACGCGGCAGGGATTTAACCGCGCGGTTTATGGCCTGTTGCCACAGCTGAGAATACGTCTGCAGCTGCAGCACACAGAAGCAATCAAACGCGCGGTGGAAGCCGGGTTGGGTATTGGTTGTTTGTCCAAAATCACTTTGCAGGAAGCATTCCGCCGCGGCAGCCTGCTGCCATTGTATGCTCCGCACCGCGACTGGATGCGGCGATTTTATTTTATCCTGCACAAACAGAAATATCGCAGCGCGGGTATCAACAACTGGATAAACCTTTGTCAGGAAGAAGGCGCCGACAGCTTCAGCGCCTACGGCCCGGACCAGTAATTATTCGCCGCGATCGGCTTGCTGCAGCAGTTGCAGCGCCTGATCAAACAGCACAGCGTTGCTGACCAGAATATTTTTATTGTGGAATTCAGCGCTGACACCTGCGGGCACTGGCTGGAAATGCCCGTAGCGAGCTCCGGCCTCGCGCGCAATCAGCTGCGCGGCGGCAAAGTCCCAGATGCTCAGGTTTTCGTAGTAGATATCCAGCCGTCCCATCGCCACCCAGCAAATGTCCAGCGCTGCAGACCCCAGGCGCCGCAGATCAGCACAGTGCTCCAGCATTTTGCCAACTCGCCGGGTCAGCAGTGCAGTTTCTTCCTTGATGTAGGGGAATCCGGTTGCGAACAAAGCCCGTCGCATTTCTGTTTTGTGTGCGACCTGTATACTTCGGCCATTCAGAAACGCACCGCCACCCAACGTGGCGTAAAACATTTCATCCACAAACGGGTTGTATACCACCGCACACTGCACTGTACCTGCTTCAACATAAGCAATTGATACCGCTGACTGGGAATGGCCGTGTGCATAATTTACGGTGCCGTCGATAGGATCAATGATCCACAGAGGTTCTGTGCGCTGACTTAAATCCTCCATATCCGGGGCAGATTCCTCAGCCAGAATCAAATGCTGCGGGAACTGTTTACGAATGGCGTCACAAATCAGTTTGTCGGCCATGATGTCCGCTTCAGTGACCAACTCAGCTCCGGCAAACTTGTAATGTGAGGCAGGGCCACCATGTTTGCGCAATTCGGAAATCATCAATGCGCCGGCTTCGCGGGCAATGGACTGGCTAAACAGCAGAATATGCTCCAAATCAGTCATACCGTCCTAACTCCTGACTTCAATACTCAAACCATTGGAAAAATCTTCACGACCTAACTGTCCCGAGAAGAATGTATTAAACGACAAACTTATGCGATTGACGTCTGCGGTGACTTCGCGCACACCGTGACGCACATTTGACGGAAACAGCAGCATGTCACCCACATTACACTGAACAAAATACTGATATGCATTGTAGTAGTTGTCCTGCTGCCGCATCAGCTCATACCAGATGTTATCCTCGTTGCGGTAAAAATTGATACCGTCCTCAGCTGCCAGGTTGATATACAGCACACCGCTGACAACACTGTTGGGATGGGTATGGATATGATGCGACTGACCTTTTCCAGACAAGGTCAGCCATGACTGCGTGATTTTTAGCTCCACCTGATTGCTGGTATTAAAAACAGTTTTTAGATACTGAGCCAGATGTCCTTCTATAAACTGCCTTAGCGCAACCAACGGTGCAGCCCGGAGCACGGCTTTGTCTGGCGATGAGAAATTGTTGATCGCAGGCACCGCACTCTTTAATGCCTGCTGAAAAAAGTCCTGCTCATCTGCAGTAAACTGGCGCCCCAGCCGCGTCCGATAAAGCGGCACAGCAAACATGTTCATCATTTCATGCTGCATAACTCAACCCCTGCTGTCACGGCTCACACAATAAAAAGCGTATTCGTGTTGTTGTCCGTTGATGTCCTTGAAGCCTTCGTGGGAAAGCACCGCTCCCACTTTTTCGGATGCTTTGCGTGATCGCCAGTTTTGCTTGCCTATATGCAGCCATATCTTGTTGGCGTACTGGAATGCGTAATCAAACATCAGCTGCTTTAGTTCTGCGTTGGTTGCACCGCCCCAGCGACTACGTACTATAAAAGTAAATCCCACTGCCACTTCAGCAGTTTCTGGATCCCAATCGTAGTAGCGCGAACATCCAAGCACTTCATCTGTTTCCCGGTCTGTCACCACTAATGCGCTGCCACAGGACAGAGCGCCGGCAAGATAGGAGTTCTCGAAGCGCTCACGCTGATAACGCAAGGGGTCAGGATGCTGCACCCAGATCAATGGATCACTGGCAGCCAGATACAGGGCTTCCGCATCCGAGGGCTGCAAAGGTTTCAGCCGCAGTGTGTGTCCCTCCATTACTGGCAGGTTTGCAAACGGATTGATCATAAACATCCTCAGGGCGCCAGCGTTGTGAGAAAGCGTGCCAGCAAGTTGATATCGTTGTCATCCAACCTGATCGAGAACGCCGGCATTTCAACACCGCCGTTCTCGATCATGGAGCGGTTACGGGCCAGGTCTACGGCATTGATCAAGGGCGGAGCGGAAACGCCTACCAACCCTGCACCACGTTCCCCATGACAGACGGCGCAATTTTGCGCGTACAGATTTTCGGCGGCGCTTGATTCTGCAGCTGTCAGCACCTCACGCTGGCCTCTGATCTCTGCTGCCTGCAACGCAACTTGTCTGGCTCCGCCTTGCCGCGCCAACTCAACGGCGTCAGGCAACGCCAGTGCCACCAGTTCTGCGGGATGATCCGTGGTAGCCACAGCAATCACAATATACTGCTGCCCGTTGTGCATATAACTCATAGGGGCTGAGCTGGCTTTGCTGGGCAGCTCAATTTCAGCAACTACCGCACCGGTGGTTTTGTCATAGGCTCTGAACATCGGTCCACCCGGCTCACTGCTCAGATGACCCGCCTCAGCCATGAACATCAATGTCGAGGTCAGCAGCGGGGATGGTCGCACCATCGGTTGTCCCATATTGTCAAAATCCAGCCCCAGCCCCTGCAGATCAGGATGCTCACGTATATAGTCGGGAGCACCGCCGATACTGCGGGACCAGATGTGCCGGGCCTGGTTCATGTCAGTTGCGGTGACCAGACTCCAGGGCGGACGCATGATCGGCAGACCCCGAGGTCCCTGTATAAACACCGAAGGCGCTCGCAGATAATCCCAGCTCGTGCGGGTTGGATCAGCCGGTTCCAACCCTGCAGCCATTGGTGCGTTGCGTAGCGGCACATACATGTTGCCACTGTGCGGATCAAAGGCCGCACCGTTCCAGTTAGACCCTCCGTGGTATCCAGGGTTGGTCCAGGTGCCTTGTGTCCCGCCTTCTCTGACAAAAGTGGGTGGCGTGTACAGTGGGCCCGTAACGTACTGCGAAGCAATCTCCAGCGCTTCTGCCCTGAGCTGCGGGGTGAAATCAATCAGATCATCTTCGTTGTAACCCAGGCTTAGATACGGCGGGGGCAACGTTGGAAAAGGCTGCGACGGGGAAGTGCGTTCACCTGGCACCTCGCTTTGAGGAACCGCTACATCGGTAATCGGCCAAACGGGCTCGCCAGTCAGGCGATCAAATACAAAAGACAACCCTTGTTTGGTCAGCTGGGTCACCGTTTTGATACGGCGACCGTTGACAGTGATGTCGCCCATTATCGGAGCGGCCGGTGGATCGTAGTCCCAAAGATCGTGACGGGTAAGCTGGTAATACCAGACCAGCTCACCAGTGCGTCCGTCCAGACAGACCAGGCTCTGGGAAAACAGGTTATCGCCCCAGCGATGACCACCATAAAAGTCGTGTGACGCTGCTTCCACCGGCATATAGATATAACCGGTTTCAGTATCCACGCTCATCATGGTCCAGACTCCGGTATTGCCGGCATAGCGCCAGGACTCACCTTCCCAGGTTTCATGACCAAACTCGCCTGGCTGAGGAATTGTATTAAAGCGCCAGCGCATTTCTCCGGTACGTACGTCATAACCACGAATATGACCTGGCGCTGACTGCAGGTCCGCGGGATAAATGGTGCCCACTACTTGTGCCACCACAATGTCTCCCACCACTGCCGGTGGTGATGAAGATCCGACTGAATCCATATCTGAACCGTCAGCAAGAAGCCCTTCCCTCAGCATAACAGTGCCGTTATTGCCGAAATCCGGATCAGCCTTGCCGGTGGCGGCATCAATGGCAATCAGGCGGCCATCGAGCGTGTTATGGAAAAGGCGGGTTTTGCCATCACCCTGCCAGAACGCCAGTGAACGACTGCCAAGGCCAAGTCCGCGCGGAGCAACTGAAGCAGGCTCAGGATTAAAGCGCCAGATCTCTTTCCCTGTAGCAGGATCGAGGGCAACAACCTGATGCTGCCCGGTGGGAAGATAAAGCACCCCATCTATCATCAATGGTGTGGCTTTTAAATTGGTGTCGGGTCGATCACCCAGCGGCAGCGCTTGCCAGCGCCAGGCAACCTCAAGCTGGCCAACATTGTCGTGATTTATCTGGTCGAGCGCAGTGAACCGTGTAAAACCGTGATCCCCGCCCCAGGTGTGCCACTGCCCATCCGGTGCACCATACTGAGCCAGCAGCTGTACCGGCAGGCACAGCAGAAGGGTTATCAGGCCTTTGTAATTGTTATTCATATCGACCCTGTTATTTATATTATTTGCGATCAGTTAAATCAGGTCAGCGCGCGTTGCTCCACAATCTCCTGCAGGCGAGAAACTGAAGACTCCAGGGCCATGCGAGCCTCTTCATCGTGGGAAACCTTTGACAGCACAAAGTAGGCTGTACGGGCTACCTGACGCCATCGCGGATTGGAGGGCAGCTTGTCCAGCGACAGATAACGATTCATCGAGCGTGTACGCAGACGTCCGTTGTCGATACTGACACTCCAGATGCGACTTTTTTCCGCCAGATCGATAATGGATTCACCAGTGACCTTTTGCCAGTAGTAATGACAATCCTGCATCACCTTGACTAGCGCCTCGCGATATTGCAGCTCACCATCCTCGTCGCCAGAGGCACTGATGGTACCCGACAGCCGGTGGATCAGCTGGTCTATACTGCCCAGCTCATCCACAAGTTCACGATGTTTATGCAGATCTTCCGGTTTGATCTGCTGCAGATACTCACTCAGCATTTGCGTGCGTTCAACATTACGGTTGATTTCTTCAACAATCTGCGGCAATGACAGGTTCTCTGGTTCACCTGCTGGTGCTGGCAGCAGTTGTGGTGCCTCATGTTCAAACACCAGCAGATAGAACTCCTGATCAGGCTGCTGCATGGTCATCAAACAGAAGCGGCCACGTTGCGATGACAATTCAAAATCGTAATACTCGGTGAGGCCGGAGCGCGAAATCATCGCTTCGTTAAACGGGAAGCGGGTTGCTTCTGCCAACGCAGGAGAGCGTTCAGCCAGATGTTCTGAAATCTGGTTTATTGACTGCTGCACAAAATCCGCCGCGTCTATCTGCAGCAGCTCTTCAGCAGACTGGTTGATAAAAATCACATAACCGGCCTCATCAACGGCCACCAGTGGATCGCCGGTGACATCCAGCAGGGTAGCCAGACGCTGCTCACTTTTGCGCAGACGCTTTTCTGTTTCTTCATAACGTTGCAATTGCCAGCTCAGACGCTGGTTGTCGCGTTTGACATGCTGCAGATGCATCAGCTCAAACTGCTTGTCGATACGCACCCGCAGCTCTTCCTTGCTAAAAGGTTTGGTGATGTAATCATTGGCGCCCAGGCTCAAGCCCTTGACCAGGTCTTCTACCCGATTTTTGGCGGTTAATATCACAATCGGCAACTCATCCGGATCGTAGCGCTTGCGGATAATCTGGCAGACCTGGTACCCCGTCATTACCGGCATCATCAGGTCCAGAATAATCAGATCAGGTTTATCTATACTGATTTTTTCCAGCGCTTCAGCCCCGCTGAGAGCGGTTGTCAGCTCATAGGTATCAGATAAATGCGACTCAACAATGCGCAGGTTGAGATACTCGTCATCCACCACCAGAATTTTTCCGTGCCAGCGGTTTTGTCTCTCCAGCACTTCTACATCAGTATTGTTATCCTGTCGCGGCGCCTTGCGACGATCCTCCGGCAACCCGCTCGCCTCCAGCGCCTTGCTCAGCGTGGGCGGCGGAGCATCAATGGCCGCCAGCGCAGCAGCAGCTGAGGGCGGTTCAACCCTGGCCTTTTTACCTTCGGCCAACGTCTGCTTCACTGGCAGATCAAAATAGAACAGGGAGCCTTCACCGGGTGTACTGCGTAAAACAATCTCGGAATCATGCAATTCGAGCAAACGCTGTGAAATTGACAGACCAAGGCCGGTCCCGCCCACTTCACGCGATTCGTGCGAATTGACCTGATAAAAACGCTTGAAGATATTTTTTTGCTCGGCCGCTGAAATTCCTATGCCGGTGTCGCGTACGGAAACACGCGCATCGTCGTCCAGCAACTCAACAGAAATTGTGACACTGCCATGCGGTGTAAATTTGACGGCATTGGCGACCAGGTTGAATACCACCTGCTGCAGCCTGTCTTCATCGCCTTCCACCAGTACTCTTAGCGACGGATAAGTCTCTATCAATTTGATCGGTTTATCACCAATCAGAGGGCGTGTCATGCGTGCAACCACGGCGCAGACCTGCTTCAGATCAACATCTTTTTTATTGAGTGACAACTGACCATTTTTCATCGCCGAAAAGTCAATAACGTCGTTGACCAAACTCGACAGGCGCTGCGCGCTGACCTTCATCAAGGTCAGTGTTTCGCGCTGTGATGGATTCAGACTGCCGCCCTGGTCGGCCAGCATGATTTCAGCAAGACCAATAATGCCGGTCAGCGGGGTGCGCAATTCGTGCGAGACGTTGGCAATAAATTCTTCCTTGACACTATCTGCCTGTTGCAGCGCATCAATCTTGAGCTGGTTAGCTTTGAGAATATCGTCCTGGGCAGCGCGAAAACCCTCCATCATGCCCTGCAACCGGTCACTGAGCCCCAGCGCCAGTACAGTAATACTGGCCAGCGCGGATAACTGTATGCCGTTGTATGCCAGCAGCGGCGGCACAATCACACCCAGTCGCTGAATCATTTCCAGGAAAATTCCCAACAGCAGGATCACCCAGGCAGACGTAAAAAAGCTGGCTTCGCGCACCTGCTTGCGATGCGCAAGAAATGCGCAGAACGTCACCAAAGCCATCATGGAGAATGTGAACAACAGGGCCAGACGATTGGCGACCACAGCGCCAAATAGCAGTGCCACAACCACAGCCACGCCAGCTGCAATTGAATAGTAGCGCGCCCAGATATCAAAACGTTCATCCAGTCTTCGCAGCCCCAGGAAAGAACGCACAAACATCATTCCCACCGCACAGGCCAGCAGACCAAATACTGCGGTAGCACCGTTGGCCCAATCAGGCGATTCCGGCCACAGATACTGATAGGCCAGCCCTTGTGCCGACAGGGTATACAGCGCGCCGCACACCACCACTATAAAAAAGTACAAAAAGCCTTTTTCGCGACTGCTGTACCAGACCGTTAAACTGTACAGCGCAATCATCAGCATCAGGCCGTAATACATACCGGCAGTAAACAGTGAGCGCTGCGACTCCGCCGCAAAATATTCCATGCTGCCCATCGACAACGGAAACTGCAAAGAGCCGGTGCTTTCAACACGGAAAAAAATCTGCTGAGATTGTCCAGGCAGAATTGGAAAACGGAAATTGATACTGCGGTGCATCAGATTACGTGCGCGAAATGGCAATGAACTGCCGGCCGCCTGCGATTGCCAGCTGCCGTCAGCATCCTGGTAATAAAAATCCACCCGCGCCAGGTTGCTGAAGTTTGTGAACGCAACCCACTCGCGCATTTCCTCAAAACGGTTGTTGATATCGACACGCACCCAAAGTGCACTGCGTCGATATCCCAGATTGGGCTGACCCGGCGCCAGCCAGGGCTGCCCCATTGTTTCAAGTTGTAAACGCGCGGCGTCAAAGTCCAGCCCGGCATTAATGTCGTCCAGCAACAACATCTGCTGACCAGGCACCAGGCCGCCGGCAAAACTGTCGAGTTCAAGTGCGGCATTGGCAAACACCGGAAAACAGCACAACAGCCACAACAACAGAAAATATTCACGCGGGTTACGCGCCAGTGCGCCGCGACGGGAATTGGCAGATTTGCTGAATTTCGAGGTGACGAGGTCTTGATGTTCCATCATTTATTGGTTATTCGCTCTGGCTTCCGGGCTCAATGCTGATTGGACTCTAGGGTGCGACTACCTGATATGTACTCAAGTATCAGAATCGGCTAGAGTTCAGACCAACAATAATACAGGTGATGCCAATCATGCCAATACCTATTTGTCACTCATTCCGGATGTTGTCCTCATCATTTGTGATGGCGGCCTCACTGGCCCTGTCGGTAACTGACGTACAGGCTCAAAACGTTACACCGGGCCAAAGCTACGCCGCTGCGCAGGCTGAGGCCGGCGCTCCACTGTATGAACAATACTGTTCGTCCTGCCACGGCCGCACACTGGCGGGTGGTACCGGCGGTCCCGCATTGAGTGGCGAGGCCTTCAGCACTCGCTGGTCTGGCCGCGACCTGGGCTCACTGATTAATCTGATTACAACGTCCATGCCTCCAGGGGGAGGCTCCGCACTGTTGCCAGGCGATTTTCTTAATATCACCGCGCATATCCTGCGCAGCAACGGCATCCGCGCCAGCGAAACACCACTTGTAGAAGGCTCCAGTCTGACGCTGGCAAGTTTGCCGCGCACGACCACTGCCACTGCTGCCCGCGCAGCTGCCCCCGCACCAACCGGCGTCACTGTCGCTGGCACGATTGAGAATTTTGAACCGGTTGATCCAGCTCAGTTAAAAAATCCGCCTGCCGAAGACTGGCTGATGTGGCGCGGCAATCCAAAAGCATGGAGTTACAGCCCGCTCGATCAGGTCAATCGCGACAACGTCAAGAACCTGAGTCTGGCCTGGGTCTGGAACATGAACGAAGGAGATTCCGAACCCGCACCCATTGTTGCCAACGGCATTATGTATCTGATCAACCCTGGCAACGTGGTACAGGCACTGGATGCACGCAGTGGTGAACTGATCTGGGAACATGCAGCAGGTCCGGCAACCGGCGAAGATATGCGCAATATTGCGCTGTACAAGGACAAAGTCATTCAGGCCACTACTGACGCGCGGCTGATTGCGCTGGATGCGCGCACTGGTCAGCAAGTCTGGGAAACCATTGTTGCCGACAGCAGCAAGGGGTTTGCCAACTCCAGCGGCCCGCTGATTGCTGACAACAAAATTGTGCTCGGCCTGGCCAACTGCGCCAGTTATATTCCCGAAGATTGTTATGTCAGCGCCTACGATGCGGATACCGGCGCCCTGGCCTGGCGCTTTAATACCATCGCCAAAGCCGGAGAACCGGGTGGCGATACATGGGGCGGACTGGATGATCTGTTCCGTGCTGGTGGCGAAACCTGGATTACTGGCAGTTACGACCCTGAGTTACGCCTGACGTATTGGGGCGTTGCGCAGGCAAAACCGTGGGCACCCCCAAGCCGTCACATGTCAATTCATGATGCCGGCTTATACACCAACGCCACCATTGCTCTGGATATTGATACCGGCCGTCTGGTCTGGCATTTCCAACATGTTCCAGGCGAAGCACTGGATCTGGATGAAGTGTTTGAACGAGTGCTGGTGGATAAAGATGGACGCAAGCTGGTGCTGTCGATCGGCAAACACGGCATCCTGTGGAAAAACGACAGGGAGACCGGTGAGTTTCTTGGCTACACTGAAACCATGTACCAGAACGTATTCACTCACATCGATCCAGAAACCGGCGCCGTCACTTACCGTGACGACATCATCAATGCACAACTGGATGAATGGATTTCTGCCTGTCCAAGCAGCGCGGGCGGCAAAAACTGGCACTCAATGTCCTACCACGAACCTACCGGTGTTTTGATTGCGCCGCTGAGCCAAACCTGTCTCGACAACCGTGCTCGTGCAGTAGAACTGGTTCCGGGTTCAGGTGGACTGGCTTCCAACCGCCGTTTTTATGAGATGCCTGGCACCGACGGCAATCTCGGCAAACTGGCGGCCTATGATGTGAGCACGCTGGAAGAAAAATGGAGTTACCAGCAACGCGCCTCTTTTATCACCGGAGTGCTGTCAACGGCCGGCAATGTCGCTTTTGTGGGCGACCTGGACCGTCGCTTCCGCGCGTTTGATGTGGAAAGTGGAGAAATACTCTGGGAAACACGGTTGGGCACTGCGGTACAGGGGCATCCGCTGACATTCAGCATTGATGGTGTTCAGTATGTTGCAGTGACAACTGCAAACGGCGGCACCAGTCCTAGAATGGTGCCAGCTGCAGTTTCTACTGAACTTAGCCCGCCTCGCTCAGGCAATGCAGTCTACGTCTTCAGATTGCCTGACTGATATCTGCAGCAAATAAAAAAAGCCGGCGGAGCAATCACCGCCGGCTTCTTTTGACCCTTGAATCAGCAACGGATCAGAAACTGACTCGCGTAGCGATCTTGAAGGTACGACCCATCGGCGTGTGTGTCACTGCGTCATAGTTGATTTCCGTACGCGCAAACGGTGGATCGTTATCAAATACGTTGTCCACTGAAGCGGTAATGGAAATGTTGCTGGCAACATCGTGACGCACTGTCAGGTTATGTGTGACCCATGAGCCAATTTTGCGTCCAGCTTCACTCAACACAAAAATGCCATCACGCTGATCTACATAACTGTCGATGTACTGTGCGGTCCAACGGAAGTTGGTATCCATCAACGAGTAGTTCAGATATACGGAACCACGCCACTCAGGCAACGGCGACAATGTGGTTTGCAGGTTCATACGGCCCACACCGTCAAAACCGCGTTCCATGACCACACCGTTGATAACCAGATCTTCGGTTTCATAACGGTTGATCCAGGTTGCAGCGCCGCCCAGAGTCAGATCACCACCCGCAACGTCGTACCAGGAGTAATCACCGGTGATGTCCACACCATCGTTGGTGAAACCCGCACCATTGATAGCGTAGGTACGCACCTTGAGGATGTTGTTGGCCGCACAGACTCCGCCGCTGAATTCAAAATAGCGATCCAGGTAAGCCTGTGATGTGCTGGAACACAGATTTG
The DNA here is from genome assembly GCA_964535565.1 of uncultured Pseudohongiella sp. Taxonomy (GTDB): domain Bacteria; phylum Pseudomonadota; class Gammaproteobacteria; order Pseudomonadales; family Pseudohongiellaceae; genus Pseudohongiella. The sequence goes on from CAZHUJ010000005.1 coordinate 135,186, forward strand.
TTGTCAAATCCGGGAACACCGCGCTGAGAATTCCCTGCAACGGTTCGTTGGTCAGTATGTCGTCGATATCAAAACGCCAGTAGTCTACGGAAGCGTTCCAGGCATCTCCCGCCAGCAACACACCAAAGTTGAAGTTGGTTGAAGTTTCCGGTTTCAGGTCTGGGTTACCCAGACTGCTGACCGGGCGGTTGCTGCCGAGCACGTTGGCAAAACCGGTGCTTTCACGTGTCAGCAACGAGGTTTGTGGTGGCGCACGGAACGTGGTGCCTGCAGATGCCCGGAATGCTACCAGGTCAGTCGCCTGCCAGCGCAGACGGATGTTTGGATCAAAACTGTGACCACCTTTGTTGCCGTAGTCTTCAAAACGCGCGGCCAGCTGTGCAGTAAAACTGTCAGTTACCGGAACAAACAGTTCACCAAAAACAGCGTATACGCCACGTGCCACATATACCGGCTCGTAGGTGGCCAGGAAGTTGTACGGGCTTTCACCTTGCGGCAGACAGTTCAGATCGCCATTGATGGGCGTATCCAGACACGATGAGGTCAGGGAATTGGCAAACTGGTTATAGGTCTGATCGCTGGTGGTGTAACGGTACTGGACACCGGTTGCAAAGCTTGCTGCACCCGCGCCAAAGTCAATCGCGTTGAGATCGCCGTTCAACACAAAATTGAATTCACTGACTTCGTTGACGGTTTCAGCACGCTGACGATCAGTCATCCATGCGACCAGCTCCGCCGAGTTGGCTACAGAGCTGTCATAGTTCGGGTTGACATAACCGGTGATGGGGTTGCCCGGAACTGCGTTTGAGAACGGGTTAAACCACTGACATGCACCAGCGCCAGGTGTTCCAGGTTGAAATGCAGATGTACCCAGGCCGGTGTTACAAGCTTCACCGCCCAGTCCACGCAGCGCCAGCTGGAGTTTACCGGTGGAAATATCAAATTCCTTACGCGTGGTTGTTGCTCGGCCGTAGGTTAATGAGGTGGTGTAACCAATGTCAGGGGTCAGATCACCCGTCAATTCTGCAGACAGTCGCAGACTGTCGCGCTCACGTGACTGGTGAGATTCCTTATAGCCAAACATCGGATTACCACCGGCCAGGAACGGACGCCATTGGTTGATCACAATGTACGCAGCACCAGGACTTGCCGCCGCCAACGCCGGATTCTGCTGTTTCATCAGCTGGTAACCCGGGTTATTGGCCGGCACAGTGAACAAAGAGCCAGCCGCAGGGTCACGGAACGCAGTGGTTTGGGCCACGCCGCCAGGGTTTACAGTCGCTGAGATATTACGCGCAGTTGTGAAAGACGGGGCAATGTTGGTGTACGGAGTATCGGTTTTTGCGTACAACGCTTCCAGATGCAGATCAGAGCCATTATCAAAACTGTACTTGTACTGTGAATACAGCTGATAGGTATCCTGCTCATCAACCAGCTGATCCCAAACGGTGTATTGCATACGGCACTGGCTGCCTGTATCCGAAGGCACACCAGAGGCATTGGTCAGAATCCCGCCAAAGTCATCACAGGCAGGATCAACAAAGGCAGGCGTGACGTAGGTTGTGCGGAAAGCACCCGGGTTGGAACCGGTGCTCCAGCCGCCTTCGGGGTTGACTTCATAGGGAGTGATTGCCCAGTCACGATCACGGGTCAGCAGCGGCGAACGGTGGTAGTAGTTCGCCGTCACCAGCAGATCGCCACCACCTACTTCGCCCCCCCAGGCCAGTCCCAGGTTGTAGTCGCCATCAGAGTCGCTGATGCCACGGTAATCCGCGCTCAGCTCCAGCCCCTGGGTACGGGTTTTGGTGATGTAGTTCACCACACCGCCAATGGCGTCTGAACCGTAGGTCACAGAACCGCCGTCTTTCAGCACTTCCACTCGCTCAATGGCGTTGGCGGGCAGACGGTTGGCATCGGCAGCAGGCAGTCGTTTACCGTTCAGCAACACCAGCGTACGTTCGGCGCCAAAACCACGCAGGTTAATGGACGCAGTTCCCTCCGAGGCCTGACCACGGCCAGAGGTAAAGGGATTGCTCTCACCTACAATCCCGTTCATGTAGCTCAAGCTTTTCAACATTTCCAGCGGCGGCGGTGAGCCACGCTGTTCCAGGTCTTCAACGGAGATGGTATCTACTGGAATGGAGCCGTCTTCCGGCATTCCGCGGATAAATGAACCAGTAACAACAACTTCTTCTATTGCAGGTTGTTGGTCTTGTGCGTGAGCAACCGTAACGGATGCTGCTGCCATGCCCAACAGGATGGCGCGCCTGACAGATGCGCGCAGACAGGTACTTTTTATCATTTTCATGCTCCCCCAATGGTTCGGCTATTGCCGCTAACTTCACAACGTCCAGACTTTCCCTGACGTTGACTACTGGAGGCGCGGATGATCACTCATTATTTCGAGCGATCATTCGACACCCCAACCCGAGACTGAGCTTAAGTGATAACTTTTGTAGTTTTCAAGCAACAAGTGCCATCAAATGTTGCAAAACCGGCTTTTTACCGATTAATCACGCTTGTAATGGCCAGAACAACAACAAGGTGGCTAACGCTGTAATACCGGCCACAAAATTCATTGGAATGCCAGCACGCAGAAAATCGCTGAACTGATAACCGCCCGGACCATACACCATCAGGTTAGTCTGATAGGCAAACGGCGTAGCAAAACTGGCGGAGGCCGCCATCATGATGGCAAGCATAAATGGTTCAGGATTGAGCCCTGCCTGCAGCGTAATTTCCAGTGCCAGCGGCACCATAATAACGGCAGCGGCGTTATTGGTGATGGTTTCTGTCAGCAGACTCACCGCAGTATAGGTCAGCACCAGCAATAACCACGGCCGGCCTCCACTCAGGGCTACAATATTTTCGGCCAGAATGGAGGCAACGCCGGTTTTCTCCAATGCTGTGCCCAGCGCAAATGAGGCTGCGATGGTGATCAGCACGGGTAAATCCAGACTTTTTTCTGCCTGGCTGACACTCAGGCAGCCGGTCATGATCATTGCAGCAACCGCTACCAAAGCGGCGTTTAACATCGAAATAACACCAACACCGGCAGCTACTACCGCCAGCCCAAGAATGAGCCACGACAACGCAGCTTTTTCGTGGCGAGGGGTCTCTTTGTCGAGATCGTTGACTACCAGGAAATCCTTGTTATAGCGCTGGCGCGTCACAAATGCCGGCCGCGCCTCCAGCAACATGGTGTCTCCAGGCTGGATGATGATATTGCCCAGATTACCCTCAATGCGCTCGCCATTGCGTGCCAGTGCCAGTACAACCGCTCCGTAACGCTGGTGAAAACGGGAGCTGCGTACGGTCTCGCCAACCGTCGCACAGGACTGGGACACAACAACTTCCACCAGACGACGCTCGGCTCTATCTTCCATCAGTGGCGTGCCATTACCCATGGATGCCGACAATCCATGTATCCGCAGCAGGTCAGTGATGGCATCGGTTTCACCCGCAAAAACCAGACGATCTCCGCCCTGAAGAATTTCTTCTGAAGGCGCCGCAGTCACAACACTTTTACCGCGGATAATTTCGACGAGATACAGTCTCTCCAGATTGCGCAAACCCGCCTGTTCTACGCTCAAGCCGGTCAACGGGCCATTGGGATCCACGGCCACTTCAACGGTAAATTCGCGCATGTTCGCAAACGGCTGGCGCGTGCTGCGATCGGGCAACAGTCTGGGCATCACAAAAATCATAAACAGTGACCCGATGACCGCTACCACCAGACCTACCAGGGTGATAGAAAAAATCCCGAAGTCGTCGCGACCGGTCAAGGTTTCATACTGTCCGGCCACCACCAGGTTGGTGCTGGTGCCAATCAGGGTGATTGTGCCCCCAATCATGGAACCATAACTCAGCGGGATCAGCAGACGGGAAGGGGATACCCCAATTTTTCGTGACCAGGCGGTAATCGCTGGAATCATCGTCGCCACAACGGGCGTGTTATTGAGGAATGCACTGAGTGGCACAACCGGCAGCAACAGACGCGCTATCGCCCCGCGCGTCGTTTTGGGTTTACCAAGCAGCCGGTTGACCAGCAGATCAATACCCCCGGAAGCATGCAGTCCGGCGGCCACGGCAAACATGGCAGCAACAGTAATCAGACCACTGTTGGAGAAACCACCCAAAGCCTCCGCTGGACTAAGAATACCGGTCACACTGATTATGGTCAGGGCTGCCATCAGCACCATATGCGGCGCCAGTCGCGTTGTAATCAACAGCGCCAGCACACCCAATGTCAGTCCTAACGATAACCACGCCTGCCAATCCATACCCAAATCCTGAATAAATTGCCCGCCTGGGGCACAAAAACAGGCGGGCAGTATACTCAAGGCCTCTTAGTCCATAAAAGAATATTTATCTATATATCTATTCCACCCAGGACTAAGAATTAAAAGCGAGCCGCTAACTGTCCACGACGATAATCGTCCAGGGCCTGCTCGATTTCTTCACGTGTGTTCATCACAAATGGCCCGTACTGCACGATGGGTTCGCGCAGCGGCTTACCTGCCAACACCACCACACGCGTATCAGCAGCCTGAGGAATCAGGCTGAGGGTATCGCCGGATCTCTGCAACCGCGCCAGCTGGCCGCGGCGTACCACCGTCGCCGCCTCACCAACAGCAACACTGCCTTCATAAACATAAATCAGTGTTGTATTGTCCGCCGCCAGAGTCAGTTTTGTCGCAGCACCCGCTTCTGCGAACACCAGATCCAGATAAAGGGGTTCAGTATCAGGACGTGATACCAGGCCCTGGACAAGCTGGCCATCAAGCGTCGCTTTGCCGGCTATCAGTTTTGCGCTGACGCTTCCGATCTGTTGCACCGGAATACGTGCAGAGGGAATATCCTGATAAGCCGGTTGTTGCATCTTGGTGCGTGCTGGCAGGTTAAGCCAGACCTGAAATCCGCGCATGCGACCTTCTGTCTGTTTGGGCATCTCGGAATGGATAATGCCTGCGCCAGCGGTCATCCACTGCACATCACCATTTTGCAGGTTACCGACATTACCCATATGGTCCTGGTGTTCCATACGCCCTTCGAGCATATAGGTAATGGTTTCAAAACCGCGATGTGGGTGTGGAGGGAAACCACCAATGTAATCGCCCGGATCATTGGAGCCGAACTCGTCCATCATCAGAAAGGGGTCAAAGCGTGCTGGGTCGCCACTGCCGCCAAATACTCGCAGCAGGCGAACACCGTCACCATCGGAAGATGGGCGTCCAACCAGAATCTCTTCAATTGCTTTAGTGACCATAAGGCACCTCCTGTTTAATGGAAGCCAGTTTACTCACGTTTAACAGATACATCGATGCAATAAAAACGTATGATTGATCCGGTTTCTTGAACAATCGCAGGGTCTTCTGATGAAACTTCCCCGAATCAGTCTGGAGCAATGGGCCGCTTTTAAAGCCGTCGTGGATGAAGGCAGTTTCGCCCGCGCAGCAGATGCACTGAACAAAAGTCAGTCCAGCGTCAGTTATGCCATCGCCAGGCTGAACGAACAATTGCCGGCACCGGTACTGGAGCTGTCTGGACGCAAGGCTGTGCTGACGCGCGAAGGTGAAGTGCTTTATCGCCGCGCGGCGCAGCTGCTACAGCAGGCGCAGGAAGCCGAGGAAACAGCGCGCCTGCTGAGCGAAGGCACCGAGCCTGAGATTGTGATTGCCATCGACGGTCTGCTTGAACCCGGACAGGTTATACCGGCTCTTGATGCTTTCTCGCGCCAGTATCCGATGACCCGCCTGCGCGTGCTGGAAACCCTGCTCTCCGGCACCGAAGAGGCATTGCTGGAAAAAAAAGCGGATATTGTCCTGGGCAGCAAGGTTCCAGTGGGGGTTCTGGGCACCCCACTGACCGTCGTACGCATGATTCCGGTGGCGCATCCACAGCACCCGATGTTCAACATCATTGCCAATGCCGGTATCAACGATTTTGAACTTCGCAGCTGGCGGCAGGTGGTTCTGCGCGACAGTGGACAACGGCGGGAGCAGGATGCTGGCTGGCTTGGCTCTGAACAGCGCTGGACCGTCAGCCATTTCAGCACCACATTAAAGGCACTCAGAGCCGGACTGGGTTTTGCGTTTGTGCCCTGGCACTGGGTTGAAGACGATCTGCGTAATGGCACGCTTAAGCAATTGCCACTTAATCAGGGTGCAGAACGTCAGCTTCCGATCTATCTGATGGTATCCAGATCAACTGACTGTCAGGGCCCGGCGACCTGCGCAATGGTTCGGCTGTTGCGTGAACACTTTGAGCAGGCTGCCAGCTGACAATGGCGGCTAGCGCCGGCGATCCATCACGCGATCGAGCACTGACCAGTGCTCAGGGAACAAATTCACCTCTGCGCTGACCTGGGGTGCGAACAGCAGGTAATTGCGCTCGGCGTTAGTGTACGGTTTCCACTGCGGCTGGCCCGGCGCTGACGGCACACCATGACGGGCAAAATTAACCCAGTAGTCCGACATTACATCACCCAGCCGGTAGTCAATGGCGCTGGGCTGGTTGCGCAAGGTATGAACCGTATTAAACGCGTACGCAATTTCCGAGGCATGGTAGGCGCCCAGCTCCTGTGCCATCGGCCCTGGCGGACGGTGTGTAAAAAAGTACAGATATGCCGGCTGATCCACATGGCGTGTGAGGTTGGCCCAGGTCACCATGTGCCAGCCAAAGGTTTCATCACGGAAGATATCGAGTGAGGACTTGCGGATATCATCGGATGGATAGACCTCAAGCATCCAGTCGGCAAAATCGCCGTAAATTCCGCGAATACGTTCTTCATAGGCCTGGGCAGTCCCCGGCAGTGCAGAACCGGCGCCCAATGTTGTGCCTTCTTCACTGTTAAAACCAACCAGCACCGGTACCGGATTCTGGCGGCCTTCGGAGAATATCGTAAAAGGCTGATCCGGGATGACCCAGCCATCCACGATGCCATCGCTGCGGAATCCGTGCTCAGCGGCTCCATCCAGTAGTTGATGCGCCGGCATGGCGCGCAGTGCAGCCAGATCCGCCGCGCCCAGACGTTCAGCCAGTTGCACGCCAGCGGCGCTGGCTGATTGTCCTGCCGACGATTGCCGGTCCAGTTCTACCCGCGTATCCAGACGCGCACCACTCTGGGCGATGGCTTTGTGAAACAATCCTTTTGCCAGCGGGCTGGCAGTCAGAAAATGTACACTCCAGGCGCCGGCAGATTCGCCAAAAATAGTGACGTTGGACGGATTCCCGCCAAATGCGCGGATGTTTTCCTGTACCCAGCGCAGTGACTGTATCTGGTCAAGAATGCCGTAATTGCCAGCGGAAAAATTCGGGGACTCCGCAATCAACTGCGGGTGAGCAAAATAACCGAACACACCCAGGCGGTAATTGACTGTCACCAGCACCACATCTTTTAATGCCAGCTCGCTGCCATCGTAAGTATCAATGGCACCCGACCCCCGTGTTAACGCACCGCCGTGGAACCAGACCATTACCGGCTTGCCCTGAGGATCTTCAGTGCCCGTCGTCCAAACGTTCAGGTACAGACAGTCTTCACTGCTGATACGCGCAGGTCTGTAAAAAAATGAACCTTCCGGGTAGGGCTGCTGCATACAATCGGGACCAAACTCCGTTGCCGTGCGCTCTCCAACCCAGCCAGGCGCTGGTTCAGGTGGCGCCCAGCGCGCCTGTCCCACCGGCGGTGCTGCAAACGGGATACCTTTAAACACAGACACGCGATTGTTTCGTGCCGAATATTCACCCACCAATTTGCCCTGGGATATGGTTACAGCGGGCGCATCACTCTGCGCCAACAACGGCGCTGAAAGCCCCAGCACGAGCCCCAATCCAATGATTTTAAAGGCGTTTTTCATCGGCAATCCTTGTTGATTAGCTGAAAGGAATTAATGATTCAAAATGCGACGCTTTCTATAACATGTTAAGACAGCCTTCGCCAGCGCCAGCTCCCGGCACCATGACCCGTTGACTAGAGAGTAGCTTGCCCAGCAGACTTGCCTTCATTTTAACTTTCATTATTGAGCTCAGCATGAATTTTGTTAGATCCCTGACCGCGCTTGTTGCCTGCCAGCTCCTGAGTTTTGCCGCAGCGTCTGCATCCGCCCACGCACAGACGATAGCGGACAGCGCAGAAGTCTCCACTACGGCAGTGACCCTTACTGCTGTTGACCAGTGCTTGCAGCTGGAAGTTCTGAAAACGGAAAACGCTGAGCGCACCGTCGCTATGCTGCGTGCCGACTGCGAAACACGCACCAGTGTTGATGCCGCGCTGTCCCCGGAGACTGGTTTTATGGGCCAGATGTCCTTCAATCGTTTTTTCCGGCCGTACAAGGACAACTACCTGCTGTTTGGTCGCATGAAAATGGATGATGGCACTGTTCCTTTCAGCGGTGAAAATCTGGACACCAAATTTGAACTTGGTCTGACCTTCAGCCTGTTTGAAGGACGCAAGAATTTTGAATTCCTGGCGCCTCTGCATTTTGGATACTCACAACAGTCATGGTGGGATATCGCTGAAGATTCTGCACCTTTCCGCGAGCATAACTACAATCCTGAAGTGTATTGGTTATTTGATCAGCCCCGACGTCCACTGATAGGGCGCATACCCTTTGTGGACCTTATCGGATTGGAGCACCAGTCCAACGGGCGAGATGGGCTGACATCGCGCAGCTGGGATCGCATATACGCCCAAAAAGAATTTGAACTGCTACCTCAGCTCAGCGTGGGTGTAAAAATCTGGGATATTCTCCAGGAAGGAGAATTTAACAAAGACATCCGCCACTATCTGGGCAATGGTGAACTCAGTGTGATGTTCAAACCCAATGAACGTACCAATTTGCGTTGGCGTGTGCGTCAGGGCAATAACGTCGACACGCTTAGTTATACCTTTGATATCTACTATCGTCGTCCGAATGTTAACGGCGCTTTTTTTATCCAGTATCACGACGGTTATGGCGAAGCGCTGATTACCTACAATAGGAAAACACAGAGCCTGCGTGGCGGCTTCTATTTCCCGCTGGATATATTTGACTGAAGGGCAGCCAGCGTGGCCTGAAATGCTTCGTTATCAGGCGCCAGTTGTACCGCTTGCTGTGCATGGTTGAAAGCGGAGTCTGCTTTACCTAGCTCGGACAGTAACCAGGCCAGGTTATTATGTGCGGCGGCAAAATTGCTGTCTGACTTTAGAAGATCCTGAAGCACTTCAGCCGCCGCTGGTGTCTGGCCTTGAGCATAAAGCTGATTGCTCAAACCCATACTCATCAGGCGACTGCCGGGCCAGCGCTCAAGCCCCGCCTGCCAGGCCAGCAATACCGAATCGCCAGCGTTGCTGATTTCAAAATCTGCGACTTGCTGGAAGTAGGCGGTTTCGTCGGCATACTGTGGCAACTGCCCCGGTTCGAGTACAACTACAGCCCAGTGATCGGCTCTGGCCCAGGTTTTTTCAAACAAGGACAGGGAAATTACGTAATCACGAATTGTGCCGGAACGCAGTCGAATTTCACGGCGACTCAGGTCATAACCTACCACCACAGCGTAATGCCACTGCGGCAACCGATTCAGTCCCAGATTCTGCATGACCAGCACAGGCCTGCCGTTGCCGACTTCCTCCAGCATCTCAGCCAATGATCCACTCAGTACATAAGGCACTCGCCCATAACGCCGTGCAGTGGCCAGCATTTCAATCTGCAATGAACCTCGGCGCGCAGGAATATAAACCTGGGACACCAGTTCATCCGGGATCACATTGATCGCAGTATTGCCAAGTACGGTTGCCAATGCGGCAGGGCCACACTGGTAATCTTCCTGGGGAAAAAACGGGACATGGTCCAGATTAATCGGGGAATCAAGGACAGCTGGCACCTGCTGCGTCAGCTGCATAGTCTGCGGTGCAGATACACAGGCTGACAGCAGCAAGCCCAGAATGAGCAAATAACAACGTCGAACCGCTGTACGCATTAAAGACCGGGGAAAATATCCGTTACACCAGCGATATCAAGCAGCATAAAAATAACGAGCAGGAACAGAACTGTTTCCAGTACACCCTCACCCGCCGGCAGCTGATCAATCTGCGCAGACAAGGAAGCCAGTTCTGCTGGACTCAGGCTGGCAATACGGGCTTTTGCCGACGCAACGTCTACACCACGCGCTTCCAGTTGTGCCTGAACGTCGGCACGGCTCAGAAAATCATTCACCTGGACACGCTGTTGATCCACACGTGATTCCTGCATCAGTTGCTGGGTTGAGACCATACCAGCCGGCGTCGCAAAAGCGGTGGATTGAACCAGTGATCCGGTTACCAGTGCGGCCGCCAGCGTGCACACAGACCCTGCCTTGAACATGGATGATTTCATTGTGATTAACTCCTTTTGCTTGGATTACCCTTGCGGGCTGTTGAGTGCTGTACTGCTCAGGCTTTCCCGCCTGGTTGACGCAAACATTAACCTACAACTGTAGCGGCTGTGTCAAACCCGGGGTTTGCACCGTCAACGCCAGCACACTAAAGTAAAGGCCATTGCCCCGTGTCAGCAGAACCTATGCTTTTAACGATGCGGCCGCCTCTTTATTCCAATTTGCACAGGAGCTCCTGCCATGCCTTCATCCTCTTTTGCCCGTCGCTTGCTGTGCCAGAGTGTAGTCATTGCCAGCGTACTGGGAACTGCCTCGACCGTTGCTGCGCAGACCATTGCCATTACCGATGCCCGCCTGATTGATGGCCTGGGTAATGAACCGGTTTATCCGGCAACACTGATCATCCAGGATGGTCGCATCGCTGCCGTGGGTGCTGCGGACCAGGTCAGCATTCCACCGGGGGCACAACAGCATGCCATTGGCGGCAAGACCTTGATGCCCGGTTTTATCAACGCCCACGGCCATGCCGGTGGCGTCAGAGGTCTGGAAAGTGGCCATTACAGTGAGGAAAACTTGCTGCGCCAGCTCGATTTGTACGCCAGTTATGGCATAACCACCGTTGTCAGTCTGGGTGACGACGAGGAAGAAGGATTCCAGCTGCGCGAGACACAGGACACACCGTCGCTTAAACGCTCACGACTGTATGTCACCGGCCCGGTATTAAATCCATCCAGTGCGGCAGACGCCGTGGCCCAGGTGGACAGTGCTGCTGCCCTGAACCCGAACTTCATCAAAATCCGTGTGGATGACAATCTGGGACGCACACCCAAACTGGCGCCGGAAATTTACCGTGCCGTCAGCGAGCGTGCTGATCATCACGGCATTCCGCTGGCCATCCATATTTTTTATCTGCAAGACACCAAGGATCTGCTGCGCGCCGGCGCTGACTATGTGGCGCATAGCATTCGCGACGTTGCTGTTGATGATGAACTGATAGAGCTGATGCGGGCCCGCGATATCTGTTATACACCCACGTTTACCCGCGAATTGTCGACATTTGTGTACGAGTCCGAACCCGATTTTTTCTCTGACCCGTTTTTCCTGGCCATGGCCGAACCCGAGGTGCTGGCAACGTTAAGAGAACCGGAGCGGCAGGCGCGTATGGCACAAAATGCTGGTGCCCAGGCTTACAAGGCGGCGCTGCCGGTTGCGATGAATAACCTCAAGCACCTGAGTGATGGCGGTGTTCGTATTGCGATGGGAACAGACACCGGCCCGGCCGCGCGTTTCCAGGGTTATTTTGAGCATCTGGAAATGTGGATGATGCAGGATGCTGGACTGACACCCATGCAGATCATCAAATCTGCTACCGGCGATGCCGCTGCCTGCATGAACCTGCCCGACACGGGCACACTGGAAGCCGGCAAATGGGCAGATCTGCTGGTGCTGTCGGAGGATCCTTTGGCAGATATCCGCAACACCCGCAGCATCACAGAAGTGTGGATTGCCGGCAATCAGTTGGAGCGTCCACGGTTCTGAAACAGTTTGACAGCACCGGTTTCGGCCGGTGTTGTCACCAGATCAGGGAAACCGTTGCCGCTGAGATCGGCAATGGCAATATCGGCAACCGGATGACTGTCGATCTGATAACGTCGCCAGGCGGTTTCTTCGCTGTCGTAATAATAAACCGCCAGCCCGGCATCGCCTCCAACGATCAGTTCGTCATAACCGTCCTGATTCAGATCTGCAACTCTCAGCACACGCCCTCCGTTTAACGGACCCGACAGCGTACGCGCGGTCCACTGCCGCACTCTTTCGGGATCAGGCCGGAACACCTGCAGCCGCTCACCATCTTCGGAAATCGCCGCAATAAAGCGGCGCGGCGGACGCTCTGACTGACCTACCGCCACGTCCAGGAAACCCTGTCCCGGCTCAGTCACAAACAACCTGAATTCATCAACAAAACGCCCGCGCGAAGCCAGCGCCACAATATCGAGTCCGCGCTCACTCATCACCAGCAGATCGTCACGACCATTAAGATCCCAGTCGTAGACGCGTATGCGGGAATTGGGAGGAGGATTGTCCAACAGCGGCAATGACACCCATTGAGAACGTGAGTGCACTCTGGAATGAACCTCAATATCAGGCAGGGAGCCCAGCAGCGCTTGCCCGGTACCGGACATATCCGCTACAAACAGAAGGCCGGGTGTGATATCCGCCTTGATCACACTGACAATCCAGGCCTGATTGAGAGCATCACGCCCCGGATTGTGTAATGACACCAGCTGCTGGCGTGTTCCGCTTCCAGGCTGACTGAAACTGCCGGATACAGCCAGATCTGCCACCTCACCACGCTGACGCCGCGGCACAGCTGCCACACCGTAGAACTGGTCAGCGACCACAGGAATCTGCTGCGACTGCCAGGACGGATTTTCGTACCAATGCAAACGCCCTGGGCGCTGGTTCATCAGGATGATGTCCGTGGCGGTACTGCCGCCAACATCAATCAACTCAACACGTGCGCCAGGTGCCACTTTGTTTTCGATTTCGATGCGCTGGAATATCGCACGCCCGCCAGGACCGCTTTGGCAGGCCGTCAACACACACAGAGTCAACAGCACACTCAAACGACCTGAACTGACAGGGTACTTACTGACCAGACTGGCGGCGCGCAAGAAATTCACAGCAATCCCTGACTAAAAAAAGATGACGGCATTATCAGTGATCCACTCAGCAGTCTCAACCGCGGCCATCACGATTCAATCTTTATCAGGTCAGTGTTAAGCTGCCGTTCTTGAACTCTGGAGATAATAAGATGGAGAACTTCTGGAGCAGTAACAAGACACAGAATTTTACGGGTGCAGCGGTGCTGGTGATTGTCAGCATGCTCACTGTCTATTTGATGTCACAAGGCCGCGAAGGCTGGACTCCCACACTGTCGCTGGTCAGCAGCCTGTTTATTCTGGAAGTCCTTTGTTTTTTCCTTTACACCTCACCCTGGGCTGAACGCTCACGTCAGCGCATGCTGACCTTGCTGGCAATCCAGGCGGCCACCATCGTTACCTTGTATTTTCTGGTTAACATCAGCTTTATTGCCATTCTGGGTATTGTATGGATTGTCCAGGTCACTGAAATTTTCCATATCCGCACCACCACCTGGCTGCTGATTGCATGCGTATCGCTGTTTACCGCCAGCCAGCTCTTCCACTGGGGTGATACCAGTCTGCTGCTAACCATTACCGGTTCCGTAACATTAAGCCTGTTTCACCTGTTCGCCGTGATCGCAACTCACCGCGCCAAACGTGAACAGGAACTGCGAGAGGAAACCGCCGCGCTGAACCGCGAATTACTGGCGACACGGGAACTGCTGACAGAACACTCTCGCCAGGCCGAGCGTTTGCGCATTGCCCGCGATTTGCATGACTTGCTCGGTCACCACCTGACCGCGCAGATTCTGCAACTGGAAGTGGCTACGCATCTGACTGAAGGTCAGGGGCGGCAGAAAGTGGAACAGGCGCTGGCACTGGGTAAACTTCTGCTCAGCGATTTACGTACAGCGGTCAGTGAACTGCGTGAAGATGAACCTATCAACTTTCAGGACGCGATGCGCAAACTGATAGAAGGTGTGCCGGGCATCCGCGTTGATCTGGACTTCAAGACCCGGCTGGGCGAAATCCAGCTGGCCGAAACCCTGCTGCGCTGCACACGCGAAGCGCTGACCAATGTATTACGTCACAGTGGAGCCAGCCATTGCATGATCTATTTTAGTGAGGACAACAGCCACTACCGCCTGCAGATTCGCGATAACGGTAAAAGTCGCGATGCCATTGTGCCTGGCAATGGCCTGAAAGGAATCAAGGAGAGGATAGAAGAGGCTGGCGGCAAGGTGAGCTGGTCATGCGATGATGGTTTCAGACTGAACATGGAACTTCCGGTCACAGCATAGCGTGGCGCACTTTTGCTGATACCCATTCCGAAATCACCACGGTGGCAAAAATCAATACAAATACCGTGGCCACCTGGGCCCAGGCGAGATTGTTGATCGCTGCGTTCATCTGCAGACCAATACCACCTGCGCCCACCAGACCAAGCGTGGTGGCTTCACGAATATTGATATCCCAGCGATAAACGCAAATGCCAGCGAAGGCAGGCATGATCTGCGGCCATACCGCCCACGCCAATACTTGTGCCTGCCCGGCGCCAGTAGCTGCCAGTGCTTCTACAGGTGTCGGGTGTATTTCTTCAATGGCTTCATAAACCAGTTTGCCGACAAAACCGATTGAACGCAGTGCAATCGCCAGCATCCCCGCAAAACTTCCTGGCCCAACAATGGTGACCAGCAACATTGCCCAGATCAAAGCATTAATTGAACGCGAGCTGACAATAATACCCAGGGCTACGGCGCGCAGTGCCGGATGAGGGGAGGTGTTGCGTGCAGCCAGAAACGCCAACGGGAATGCGATTAACACACCGAGCGCTGTGCCCACGGTCGCAATATTGATGGTGTCCCATAACGGCCGCATCAGCGACGCGGTGATGCTCCAGTCTGGCGGAATCATGCGCCCGATCAGACTGGCGGCCTGTTCATCAGCATCGTATAAAAATTCCCAGATGGTATTTTCGGAAATAATTGCCCAGCACCAGACAAACAGCATGCCACCCAGCATCCACAGCGCCCAGTGCAGGTACTGTTTTAACGGCTCGCGTTTTTTCCAGACCGGCACCTCACCGTTTTTGATCAGAGGCATTATTGAGTCCACTTGCGAACAAATCCGGAGAAATATTCGCTCATCAAAACAATCGCAATAATCAGCAGCAAAATGGCTGCTGAGGTATCGTAGTCGTAACGGTTGATTGAAGTGTTCAATGTGGCACCTATGCCACCGGCGCCCACAATACCAATCACAGCAGATTCACGGAAATTGATATCCAGACGGTACAACGACAAACCGATCAGACGCGGCATCACCTGCGGCTGCACTGCGTAATTAACCCATTGCAACCAGCTGGCCCCGGTTGCGCGAATGGCTTCCAGAGGCTCGCGCTGGGTGTCTTCAATATCTTCGGCCAGCAGCTTGGCCATAAATCCAATCGTGGCAAAGGCCAGTGTTGCTACCCCAGCCAGAGGACCAAATCCGAACATGGCGACAAACAGGATGGCGATAATAATTTCCTGGAAGGTACGCGACAGTGCAATCACTGTACGGCACAAAAAATAAACCGGCAGCGGCGAAATATTACGCGCGGCGCCAAGTCCTATTGGTATCGCCAGCAATACACCGATAACGGTGGCTGCCAGCGTCATCGTCAGACTTTCAATCAAGCCATTAAAAATTTCACCGCTGCGGCTGACAAAATCCGGGCGCAGAAAAGACGCCACAAATGCCAGCCCCCTGTCCATTCCCTGGGCAACACGTGCCCAGTTAACGTCGACACTCAACCAGGCTGCGACAATATAGACCAATACCGCAGCGTTAATGCCCCAGCGCCAGCGCTTGTCACTGACCAGCGGCAACGGGCGCCACACTCCTGCACGCGCCCGCTGCAGACGATCACTGTCAGTATGTGACGCTGAAGCACGTGCGCTCATGGCTGACCACCTTGTCCAATCGCTTTAAGAAACCCATCTGAGGCATTTTCATCGCCATTACTGTCGCCAGCGGTAGCAGCCCAGTCTTCTTCACCATAGATGGCATTCAGGGTATCGGGTGTTAACTCTGAAGGAAGCCCGTCAAATACAACACGCCCTGCACGCAAACCAACAATTCTGTCTACAAACTGCTGCGCCAATACCACATCGTGGATGTTGATGATCGCCGCCAGTTGCTGTTCACGGCACAGCTCACAAATCAGCCGCATAATCTGGCGGGACGTTTTGGGATCGAGACTTGCAGTGGGTTCGTCCACCAATAGCAGTTTTGGATTCTGCATCAGCGCGCGCGCAATACCCACCCGCTGTTTCTGACCACCCGACAGCGCATCCCCACGTTTGTCGAAAAAGGTTTCCAGTCCCACTCTTTCCAGCAGATACAACGCTTGCCGGATATCCGATGATGGAAAACGCCGTAAAAAACTGCGCCAGAAACCAATGTAGGCCAACCTTCCGGACAACACGTTTTCCATAACCGACAACCGGTCCACCAATGCATAGTTCTGGAAAATCATGCCAATCTGCCGGCGCGCCTGACGCAGACGCGCGCCACGCACATGGGTAATATCCTGACCATCCAGCGTGACCGTGCCTGTGCTGGGTTCGACCAGACGATTTACACAGCGGATCAACGTACTTTTGCCTGCACCGGAAGGACCGATCAAAGCCATCACCTGACCTGCGGGCACACTGAGTGAGATATCACTCAAAGCCTGATCTCCGGTATCGTAACGTTTACCCAATCCTGTCAGGGTCAGCATGGCACTCCAGTCAGTCGCAGTTGTAGATGGTATTGTTGGCGTCATCAATATCGCGGATAACCTGCCAGTGCTGTTGATAACTCACTGGAATAAATCTTGCCATTCCGGCATCTGCAAATTCACGCTGCAGCGCAGTGCCCTCCCAGTCAAACGTAAAAAATGCTTCACGAATTTTTTGTTTCAGCGGCGGTGACAAATTGTGCGCTACACCATAGGCCGTAGTCGGGAACGTCAGCGACTGATAGATTGTCTGGTACTGCTCCGCGCGCACAACACCCCGGGCCAACATACGCTTGAGTACTTCGTTGGCAACGGCTGCAGCGTCATAATCACCATTGACCACACCAAGAATGGAATTGTCATGACTGCCCGAATAGGCACTGCGGTAGTCGCGATCGGCCACCAGCGCAAATTCACGCTCCAGCAATGTGGATGGAGCCTTAAAACCGGAGTTTGAAGTGGGTGAGGTAAATGCCAGTTGGCGTCCGCGCAAATCGGCAGCGCTGTTTATACCGCTGCCGGGAAAGGTCAGAATTTCCATTTCATAACCAAAACTGCCGTCTTCTGCCGCCATCATTGCAAAGGGTTCAAAACCGACACAGTTCACCGCAACCGGAGTAGAGCCGGTATTAAAACCAGCAATGTGCAAGCGCCCCGCACGCATTGCTTCCAGCTGCGCCGCGTTGGACTGCACCGGAAAAAACCGCACTTCCTTGCCGGTGAGCATCTCGACGTGATTAATAAACTCGTCCCAGACTCGCGAGTAAAGCGCCGGGTCTTCCACAGGAGTGTAGGCAAAAACCAGAATTCGGGGGTCACGCCAGCGCGACGGCTCTGGTGGCAAGTCTGCCACCAGATCACCATCGTTATCCTGATAGCGTGGTGATAACTGGGCAGAAGCAGAGGCGGCTGGCAGCAGCATCACCAACAGCAGAACCAGCACTGCAGCGATGCACTCAGAACAGGATAAACGTCTAAAAAGGCTCATAATTATTATGTCAGGCCTAAACATGAACCTGATCATATCAGCTGAGATGTGTCGGTCAACCTGGCGTTTACTGCACTCAGCTGTTGTTGTAATTGCTCAAGGATGCGGTTGTTGTCGCCATCATTGTGAACAACGATGCAACTGTCTTCTGGCGGTGCTTCAAAGTCACGGAACAACGCCGCTGCACTGTCAGCACCAATCCCCTGACGGCGGCTGCCCAGTCTCTGCAGGATAAGTGCGTGCGGCGCATCAACCCACACAAACTGAATCTGCGGCAAATGCAGCTGTAAAAACTCGCGATGCCGTTTTTTATAGGCGCCCTGAGTGACGATCAGCGGTAGCCCGCGCTGCTGGTGCTGGCGGATGAGCGCAGGCAGACGTGCAAAGTAGTCATCACGCATAGCGTCAGTAAACGGACGCGTTTGCGCCAATGCCAGCCGCATCTCCTCGGTCAGGTCCTGGTCGGCATGATAAACCGGCCAACCGGTCTGCTTGGACAACAGATCTCCCACGTAATTTTTACCTGCCCCCGACAGTCCGAATAAAAACCAGATGATGTCCATATATTAGCTTGTGCTCTGCCGTTGGATTTTGGTAGCTGCCTGCGTGTATGATTCGGCTTTGATATTTTTTGGGCAGCATCAATTCTGTCTGCGAGTTTTAACACAGAAGCAAGAAAGACGGGTACCAGCAATGGGTAGAGATTATCAGAACCGTAAAGAAGCGATGGCCAAAACCGCCGCTACCAAAACCAAAATCTACAGCCGTTATGCACGTGAAATTTACGTCAGCGCAAAAAGCGGAGGCACTGAGCCCGAAGCCAACCTGTCTCTGAGAGCGTTGATTGAACGCGCTAAAAAGGCTCAGGTCCCGTCGCACGTTATAGAAAAAGCAATAGACAAAGCCAGAGGTGGTGGAGGCGAGGACTTCGCGCCGGCGCGTTACGAGGGTTTTGGCCCTGGCAACTGCATGGTGATTGTTGAGTGTCTGACCGACAACCCCAATCGCACATTTGGTGATGTGCGTCTGTGTTTCACTAAAACCAAATCACGTATCGGCACACCTGGCAGTGTCAGCCATATGTTTGACCACTATGCAATTTTTGGCATCGCAGGTGATGACGAAGATCCTGTACTGGAAGCGCTGCTGGAAGCTGATGTCGACGTGCGCGAAATTGAAAGCGAAGACGGCCAGATCATGATTTATGTACCACAAAACGAGTATGCCAAAGCACGCGGAGCTATCCGCAATGCCTTTGCGGATGTGGAATTTGAAGTGGACGAAATCCAGTTTATTCCGCAATCCTCAACTGAAGTCAGCGGTGACGATGCCATCATGTTCGAGAAGTTCATAGGCATGCTGAACGAGCTGGACGATGTGCAGAACGTCTATCACAATGCTGTTCTGCCAGACTGATATCTCGCGTTATGACTGGCCCGCAAGTATTGCCGGCCAGTCATCCGCTGGCTGCGGGCGACTGAAATAATAACCCTGAAAATAGTGGCAACCCATTTGCTGCAAACGTGTTACCTGCTCCAGCGTTTCAACACCTTCTGCTACCACCTGGATATCCAGGCTTTTCCCAAGTGCAATAATCATCCTGACAATGGCATCATCGTTCTGATCAGACAACAAGTCACTGACAAACGCCTTGTCTATTTTTAGTTGCTCAAGCGGCAAGCACTTTAAATAACTGAGGGAAGCGTAGCCAGTGCCAAAATCGTCCAGAGCAAAGCGCACTCCCTGCTGTGTCAGAAGCTGCATCTTTGCGCTTGTTGTTTCCACATCTTTAATCAACAAACTCTCCGTCACTTCCAGCACCAGCGAAGAACCTGGCACCTTGTGCTGGCGCAAACAGGAAATAACATGCTCGGCAAAACCAGGGTGATAGAACTGCCTGGGACTGACGTTAACAGCCAGTGTCAGCTCTCGCATGTGCTCGTTTTGTTGCCATTGCGCCAGCAGCTGACACGCACTTTCAACAACCCGAGCACCGAGCGGCACAATCAACCCACTGGTTTCAGCCACCGGAATGAAGTCTGCTGGCCCAACCTCGCCCAAGGTTGCGTCCGTCATCCTCAGCAAAGCTTCCATACTGACAATCTTGCCGTCCGCGCAGACCTGCGGCTGCAGATGCAGACGCAGCGTGTTGTTATCGATTGCCTTGCGTAATGCGGTTTCAATACGCGTACGCCGACTGACTTCTGTTTGCATGTCGGCGTTAAAAAAACGCACCGTGTTGCGGCCACTGTTTTTGGCAGCTGTCAGTGCCAGGTCTGCGGCTTTAAGCAGTTCATCAGCGCCACCCTCAGTGTCCGAGAACATTGTTACGCCCACACTGACCGAGCAGACCAGATCTGTCCCCTGCAGATCAAAGGGCCTCGACAGTTGTTCGCGAAGAAACTCGGAGATATCACGTACACGCACCAATGCGTCATCTGCATTGAGTGCCACGTCTTCTACAATCAACAGAAACTCGTCAGCACTCAGACGTCCGGCAGAGTCCGTCGTCAGCATTGAGCTCTGAATACGTCGGGCAACCTGCTTCAGCAGCTCATCTCCGCTGGCATGACCCAGCGTATCATTGACGCTCTTGAAGTTATCAAGATCAATCAGCAGCAGCGCACCTTCGTATCCGGTTTTTTCTCGACTGGCTATTGCATGACGCAGACGGTCCAGCATCAGGCTGCGATTTGGCAAGCCGGTCAGTGGATCAAAAAATTCCAGCTCATGTAACTGATTGCGAATCTGGATATGCTCGGTGATGTCAGTGGAAATACCACAGAGTGCGTAGATACTTTCATCAGGATTGCGCAGCGGAATTTTGACTGAAATAAAGGTGTGGTCTTTCTGGTCCGGACCTCTGACATTAACATCTTCACCCACAACCCGCTCGCCAGTGCGTAGTACCTGCATGTCTGTGGCATATACACGTTCATAATCGTCGCCGCTAAAAAATTCCGCATCGGTTTTGCCGATAATTTTTTCGGCGGGCAAACCAAACATCTCGCACACTTTACGATTTACATACTGATATCTTAACTGGTGGTCCTTGATATAAATGTATGCGTCCAGACTGTTGAGGATGGTGTGCATGCGGTTTTCGCTGGTCACCAGACGGTCGGTTTTTTCATTCACTTTTATGCGCAGCAGCACACTAAAACCCAGGACAACCAGCAGCGCCAACGACGTGATTACCAGACTCCAGATCAGCCAGCGCGGCAAACTACGCGACTGGGTTTCCTGCCACGGACTCAGGGCATCAAAGTACGGTGATTGCGGGTTTTGTTTCCACTCGATCAGATAACGGTCAATTGTCTGCAGCACGGACGCATGCAAACCCGCAGGGGTAGCGTAATAAATTTGGGTAGGCTGAAAGATGATCGGAGTACGGCTCAGCCCGACTTCAGCAGAACGGGACTCACCGTAATAGTGGTTGGACACCACCACATCAGCGTCTCCACGTGCTACTGCTGCAAAGGCCTGTGCCAGATCATTAAACAACACCCATTGCGGGCTGACACCAAAACCTGGCATTAATGTTTGCAGGTAATCCTGCTGTATTGAACCTTCCAGAATGGCTACTCGCAGCCCTTCCAGATCCAGCAGGTTGATAGCGCCTGTACCCGGGCGTTCATAAATCTGCGACCAGCTGAACAACGCCGGCTCACGATGGAAATCAAAACGCCTGGCGCGGCTTTCGCTGTTGGCAACGTCGGGCATCAGATCAAGCTGCTGTGATTCGAGCTGATTCAGACAGTCGTTCCACTCACAAATGACCGGCACCAGTTGCCAACCCGCGGACTCTGAGATTTTTTCCAACACACGCCATAAAATGCCATCAGGCTGGCCTTGGCTGTTCACAAAAAGTTTGGGGGGATTTGCGTAGACGCCCACACGCAACTGGATGGTCGCAGCTTCAAGGGGCTGGGCCAAACTGTGCAAAGGCAGCAAAAAGGCCAATATCAAAAAAGGAACTCTGATCAATGTACTCCGTTGATGCACGTGGCGGCGTGCTTTGACCAGAGTTCCTCTCACGGAGCTTATCCTTTTTTCACAAAACAGGATTTCAGTTTCATTGCGCCGATTCCGTCAATTTTGCAGTCGATGTCGTGGTCACCTTCAACCAGGCGAATATTTCGCACTTTGGTGCCTACTTTAACAACCTGTGAACTGCCTTTGATCTTCAGGTCCTTGATCACAGTTACGGTATCACCATCTGCCAGGCGGTTGCCATTGGCATCGACAATAACCAGGCCATTGTCACCGTCCTTTTGCCCGCCATCGGTATCTTGCTCACTTGCCTTCCATTCGTGGCCGCACTCCGGGCAGGCCAGCATATCGAGGCTTTCGTAGGTGTAGGTGCCATTACATTGCGGGCAGGGTGGCAGTGAACTCATTTTTTACTCCTTGGATCTATAGTTACGCAACCAGGTATCAGAACCCATATGGCTGATTTGTTGCTCAATCATCCAGTCCATGGTGGCCAGCAGGCCCTCAAAACGACCGGGGTGTTTTTCAAGTATCTGCAAACAGCTGACGATGGCTTCCAGTGTCGACAGCGCTTCACTCTGCGGCTGTTTGCGTATGCGGTACCGGGAAACAGTATCAGGCTTCAGTTCATAGGCGGGCAAATCTTGCAGCCATGGCTGACTGTGCATGATACGACGACTTCGACGCCAACTGGCGTCTATAAAAATCAGCGGCCGTGTACTGAGTCCCTGCAGGTCTGTTACCGGACGTGCATTGGCGCCGGGATAGATCAACACGGGATCATTTTGTTGCAGTTCTGCAAGATCCTCTGCTGATTCAGGATCGACTGATACCAGCGTGCATTGCTGCAGCGATAACGCAGCGATGCGTGCCGTGCCAATTGCATGTTTGGCTTCGCGGCTGTCCTGGATTATGCGTATTGGCCAATCATGCGACTGAAGCTGGATATGAGCACAATAACAGACAGAAAGAGGGCGCAGACACTGGCTGCAGGTAAGTCGGGACATGGCAGGATCACGGGCGCCGTTGCTGGCGCCCGCGCTCTGTAAAAAAGATCAGGCGAAAGAGGCCTTCTCTTCTTCGGTGACTTCCTTGATGCTGAGTTTGATACGGCCGCGTGCGTCCAGGTCCATGACCTTGACCACAACATCCTGGCCTTCCTGCAGGTACTGGCTGATGTCTTCCACACGGTCAGAAGAGATCTGGGAAATGTGAACCAGACCATCTTTACCCGGCAGAATGGTGACAAATGCACCGAAGTCAACAATACGGGCAACCTTGCCTTTGTACAGTTGGCCAACTTCAGCTTCTGCAGTAATACGAGAAATCAGTTCAATCGCTTTATCACGAGAGTCTGCATCTTCACCGTAGATACGGATATTGCCATCATCATCGATATCAATGGATGCACCACTTTCTTCGGTGATAGAGCGGATGGTGGAGCCACCTTTACCAATCACTTCACGAATCTTGTCTGGATCAACCTTCATGGTTGCCATGGATGGTGCATTCTCGGAAACAGTTGCACGCGGCACTGACAGCACTTTGTTCATCTCACCCAGGATGTGCAGACGCGCTTCCTGAGCCTGATTCAGTGCAGTTTCCATGATTTCTTCGTTGATGCCCTGGATTTTGATGTCCATCTGCAGCGCAGTCACACCTTTGGCGGTACCGGCTACTTTGAAGTCCATATCACCCAGGTGATCTTCGTCACCCAGAATATCGGTGATCACGGAGAAGCGATCGCCTTCCTTGATCAGACCCATTGCAATACCAGCCACCGGTGCTGAAATCGGCACACCGGCGTCCATCAGTGCCAGTGAGCTGCCGCATACGGAAGCCATGGAGCTGGAGCCGTTGGATTCGGTAATTTCCGATACAACACGAATTGCGTAGGGGAATGCTTCTTCAGAAGGCATTACCGCCTGTACACCACGTTTAGCCAGTTTGCCGTGACCAATTTCACGACGTTTTGGACCCGACATAAAACCGGTTTCGCCCACTGAGAACGGTGGGAAGTTGTAGTGCAGCATAAAGGCTTCTTTTTTGGAGCCTTCCAGACCTTCGATCATCTGTGCGTCACGTACTGCACCCAGTGTGGTCACTACCAGAGCCTGGGTTTCACCACGGGTGAACAGCGCTGAGCCGTGAGCCTTGGGCAGAATACCGGTTTCGATAGAAATCGGACGCACTGTACGGGTATCACGACCGTCAATACGCGGTGCACCGTCGATGATGCGGTTACGAACAACTTTCTTCTCAAGAGAAGCGAAGATGTCTTTGACTTCGTCCGCAGTGACGCCGTTTTCTTCATTGGCAAACTGCGCAACAGCCTGTTCCAGCAACTGCGACAGTGCATCGTGGCGCTGCATCTTGTCAGAGATCTGGTACGCATTGCCGATGCTGTCAGCAAACGCCAGCGCCAGTCCACTGCGCAGCGTTTCATTAACAGGCTCAGGCTGCCAGTCCCATACGGGCTTGCCAGCTTCAGCCTTGAGTTCATTGATGGCCTTGATCACTACCTGCATGGCTTCATGGCCAAACAGCACAGCACCCAGCATCTGGTCTTCAGTCAGCTCTTTGGCTTCTGACTCTACCATCAGCACCGCACTGTCAGTACCTGCAACCACCATGTCCAGCGCAGACGTTTCCAGCGCTTTGTTACCGGGGTTCAGTACATAACCGGTCACAGCATCGTAACCCACACGCGCGGCACCAATAGGGCCAGCAAACGGGATACCGGAAATGGCCAGTGCAGCAGAAGCGCCAATCATGGAGGCGATGTCCGGATCCTGATCCTTGCTGGCAGAAATAACGGTACAGATCACCTGTACTTCATTTTTGAAGCCTTTTGGGAACAGCGGACGCAGCGGACGGTCGATCAAGCGGGAAACCAGCGTTTCCTTCTCGGTCGGACGGCCTTCGCGCTTGAAGAAACCGCCGGGGATTTTACCGGCGGCATAGGTTTTTTCCTGGTAATTAACAGTCAGCGGGAAAAAGTCAGCACCGGGTGCTGCCGATTTTTTCCCGACAACGGTAGCCAGCACTTGAGTGCCACCCATGGTGACAACTACAGAGCCAGTTGCCTGCCGTGCAATCTTGCCGGTTTCCAGCGTTACGGTGTCATTGCCGTACTGGAAGGTCTTACTAACAATATTAAACATACATTCTTCCTGTTTTTATGAGACCCGGGCAGCATTGCAGCAACATCCTTTTTACCAAGAGTCTCTTCTCACTTTCTCATCGCCTTGAAATCGGTGTGCGTCGAATTAACGACGCAGGCCCAGACGCTTGATCAGTTCGGCATAACGATCAACGTCTTTGCGCTTCAGATAGTCGAGCAGCTTACGGCGGCTGTTTACCATGCGGATCAGACCACGACGTGAGTGGTGATCATGTGTGTGCTCACGGAAGTGACCTTGCAGCAGGTTAATGTTTTCGGTCAGCAGGGCAACTTGTACTTCCGGTGAGCCGGTGTCGTTCTGACCACGGCCGTACGCTTCTACGATTGCTTGTTTCTGTTCGGTTGTTAACGCCATTTCTCTATCTCCAAAATGAATATGCATTAAAAATTGATGACATCCTGTCACCCAGAGTAACCGTGCATACTGACAGTTATCTGGCTTGCTCCCTTATCAACCGGCGTGGTGCCACTCGACCATCGTCGAGTACAGCGCCTATTCCGATAAATTCGTCCTGGTCATACAGTCTGACCAACTCGCTGTCAGGCAACGGCCTGATGGTTACTGCCTGGCCCTGCCTGATGTACTGCGCCAGCACCGGCGTCAGACTGATCTGGGGCAGGTGGGCAATAGCCTGGTCCGCTGGTCGCAATAGCGCATCAACAGCAGAAAGCCCGCCGTCAGCTAAAACAGCTTCAAGCGCGGCAGGTGTTATACATTCTTCGATATGGAAGATACCGGCCTGTAATCGCCGCAACTCACGCACATGGCCACCACAGCCCAGCGCCTCTCCCAAATCGTCAGCTATAGTACGCACATAGGTCCCTTTGCTGCAATGAATTTCCAGAGACAGCTCCATGGCACCCGAGGCACTTTCCGCTTCTGTCTGAAACTCATGCAGTATCAGTTCATGCACTGTTACACGCCTGATTTTACGTTCTACTTCCACACCGGCACGCGCCAGTTTGTACAGCGGTTGACCATTGTGTTTAAGCGCTGAGTACATCGGCGGGCACTGTTCAATTTCGCCTTCAAACTGCTTCAGTGCTTTTAACACAACATCGCGGTTAATACCGGTGGTCGGGCGTGTACTGATCACTTCACCTTCAGCATCCGCGGTATTGGTGCGTTCGCCCAGACGGATCCGTGTCAGATAACGTTTGTCGGCGTCCAGCAAAAACTGGGACACCTTGGTGGCCTCACCAAAACACAGTGGCAACACGCCGGTTGCCAAAGGGTCCAGCGCACCGGTATGTCCGGCCTTGGCTGCCTGCAACATTCGTTTAGCCTGTTGCAAACAGGCATTTGAACTCATGCCCTGCGGTTTATCCAATAACAGGATACCGTTGATATCACGGCCTTTCGGTTTTCTTGCAGAAGCCAAATCAGGCGTCTCCGTCCTGTTGCTTGTCTGCGTCGGACTCGTCGTCGTGTTCGTGTGTAGCGTCTTCGGCAATTGCCTTGTCAATCAGGGACGACAGGTAGCGGCCGCGCGCAATACTTTCATCGTAGTGAAACTGTAATGCCGGGATCGTGCGCAAGGTCATTTCCTTGCCCAACAGGCTGCGCAGATAACCACCGGCCTTGTTCAGCGCCGTCAGGCTGTCTTGGATTTCCTTGCGATCCAGCTCACCCATGTCACGCAGCGACTTGCCCTCGCCCAGATCTGCACCATGGCGACCCATAACAGTCACGTAGATGTTGGCATGGGAAAAATCACGGCTCACATCCACACCGGTCACGGATACCATGCCCACTCGCGGATCACGGACTTCGCGCCGAATCAGATCAGCCAGCAGTCGCTGAATCTGGTCTGCCACGCGCTGTACGCGTGGCGAAACCCGTGGTGCTGAGGTCTTGCTCATGTTTTGCCTGCTCTTAGAGTGAACGTGCTACCTGGATGGTCTGGTAAACCTCGATCTTGTCGCCTACCTTCACATCATTGTAGTTCTTCACACCGATACCACATTCCATACCGTTGCGGACTTCGCTGGCATCATCTTTGAAGCGGCGCAGTGACTCCAGTTCGCCCTGGAAGATCACCACGTTGTCGCGCAGTACACGAATCGGTCTGCTGCGGTACACAGTGCCTTCGATGACCATACAACCGGCAACCTGACCAAATTTGGGCGAGTTGAACACATCGCGCACTTCAGCCACACCCAGAATTTCTTCACGCAGTTCCGGTGCCAGCATGCCGCCAAGGATGGCTTTTACGTCATCGATTACATCGTAAATTACGTTGTAATAACGCAGGTTAACACCTTCGTTTTCGATCACTTCACGCGCAGTCTTGTCAGCACGTACGTTAAAGCCGATCAGCATGGCTTTGGAGGTTGCTGCAAGTTGTGCATCGGTTTCGGAGATGCCACCGACACCGGCAGCCACCACGTTAACTTCCACTTCGTCAGTGCCCAGCTTGTGCAGGGAGCCAACAATCGCTTCCATGGATCCGCGGACGTCGGTTTTGATAATGACGTTGAGGATACCTTTGCCTGCCTTGCCGATACCGGCAAACATGGCTTCAATCTTGTTGCCCTGCTGCATAGCAGCCTGTTTGTCCTTGAGGCGCTCACGTCGGTGGTCAGCCACTTCGCGTGCCTGTTTCTCGTCGGCCACCACAACAAACTCGTCACCGGCCTCTGGTACACCGTTGAAACCCAGTACTTCTACTGGAATCGACGGACCAGCCGATTTGACGGAACGGCCAGCTTCATCGATCAGAGCGCGCACACGACCGTATTCATGACCGGCCAGCACAAAATCACCAACATTCAACGTACCATTTTGTACCAGCACAGACGCAACCGGACCGCGGCCCTTATCCAGACGGGACTCAATCACCACACCTTTGCCTGGTGCATCTACAAAGGCTTTAAGTTCAAGCATTTCTGCCTGCAGCAGGATCGCATCCAGCAGCTCTTCCATGCCCAGGCCAGCATGTGCGGAGACCTGCACAAACTGCACGTCTCCACCCCAGGCTTCCGGAATCACATCACGGGCCGCCAGCTCACTGGTGACACGATCAATATCAATGTCGGGCTTGTCGCATTTGGTAATGGCAACCACAATCGGTACACCCGCCGCACGCGCGTGATGGATGGCTTCCTCGGTCTGCGGCTTGACGCCGTCATCCGCAGCAACTACCAGAATCACCACGTCCGTAGCCTTGGCTCCACGAGAACGCATTGCGCTGAATGCTGCGTGACCTGGAGTATCCAGGAAGCAGATCATGCCGTGATCAGTCTCTACGTGGTAAGCACCAATGTGCTGGGTAATACCCCCGGCTTCACCCGCAGCGACAGACGCCTTGCGGATGTAGTCCAGCAGCGAGGTTTTACCATGGTCTACGTGACCCATGACTGTAACCACCGGCGCACGCGTAATGG
The DNA here is from genome assembly GCA_964535565.1 of uncultured Pseudohongiella sp. GTDB lineage: Bacteria > Pseudomonadota > Gammaproteobacteria > Pseudomonadales > Pseudohongiellaceae > Pseudohongiella. The sequence continues at coordinate 163,502 of CAZHUJ010000005.1, forward strand.
CTTCTTCACCACCATCGTAGGCAATGGACTCGTACAGGTTGTCTTCAATCGCATCCGCTGACACAAATTTGGCGGTATGACCAAACTCTTCGATCAACAGCGTTGCTATATCCTGGTCCAACGCCTGGTTGATAGTCGCCATGATGCCCATTTTAAACAACGACTTGATAACTTCCGCTGACTTGACCGACATCTTGTTGGCAAGATCTGCCACGGTGTTGGCTTCACCAATGGTAATTTCACGCGAAATAAATTCAGTCGGCTTTTCGAATCCGTGCTGTTTCATGCGCGCTTTTTTACGCGGACCACCGCGGCGGCCACGACCGCTTTCGTCGAATTCACCGTCTTCCAGCACAAACTCATCGATACGAGGTTTAACACCTTTTTTAGGTGGTGCTGCTTTTTTACGGAACCCGGCTTTTTTGTCGTCATCCTTATCGTCAGGCTCGTCTTTGCGCACAGGCTTCGCCGCAGCCGCTTTGGGCTTGGCTGCTGGAGCCGCTGCTGCAGGCTTGCGATTATCCGCGCGCTCAGCTACCACAGGCTCCTGAACTGGCTGCTCTTGCGCTGCTGGCACTTCGCTTGCTGCGCTATCCGTTGCCACCGTTTCTTCAGCAGACACAGTTTCAGTTTCTGCAACAGCAACTTGCTCAGATACTGCATCGGCCTCAACAACGGGTGTCTCGATGGCCTGTTCCAGCAATTGCTCTTCTGTTGCCTGCTCGTCTTCCAACGGCTTCTCAGGGGTCAGGTCGGTGCGTTTAACGTAAGTACGCTTTTTACGCACTTCTACGCTAACTGTTTTGCCACGCCCCTGACCACTGGAGGTCTTTAAGGTCTCGACGGTTTTGCGCTTAAGTGTGATTTTCCTGGGCGCGGCCGCATCTCCTGCCTCAGCAGCACCATGTCCACGGCGCAGAAACAGCAACAGGGTATTCTTGTCGTCGTTGGAAATTGAATCCTCTGCACGCGTATGCGGCAAACCGGCTTCCTTGATCTGGGCCAGTAGCCGTTCCGCGGTTACACCAACCACCTTGGCCAGTTCACCGACTGTTACATCTGCCATTTACCTACTCCTGTGTACTCTCGCTGCGTTTGGGTTCCTGATTGAGCGGTCAGCTTTTACTCAAACCAGGGCGCGCGAGCCGTCATAATCAGTTTGCCAGCACGTTCTTCGTCCATGCCGTCTATATCCATCAGATCATCGATGGATTGTTCTGCCAAATCTTCCATGCTCAGCACGCCTTTGTTAGCAAGTGCCAGAGCGAGGGTGTCATCCATCCCTTCCATGCTCAGAAGGTCAGCTTCAATATTGGCGCTACTCAGGCCTTCCTCAGAAGCAATTGCCTGAGTCAGCAGCGCATCGCGAGCGCGGTTACGCAGCTCTTTGGCAATGTCTTCATCAAAACCATCAATGCTAAGCAGCTCTTCTATCGGAACATAAGCCACTTCTTCCAGCGAGGTAAAACCCTGACTGACCAGCAGCTCGGCCACGTCTTCATCCAGGTCCAGTTTATTCATAAAGGACACGATAAATCCGCTGGCTTCCTGTTGCTGTTTATTGCGTGCATCTTCCACGCTCATCACATTGATAGCCCAGCCGGTCAGCTCAGCTGACAAGCGCACGTTTTGACCGCTACGGCCAATCGCCTGTGCCAGGTTGTCTTCTTCAACAGCAACATCCATGGTGTGGCTGTCTTCATCCATCACAATAGAAGCTACTTCTGCCGGCGCCATTGCGTTAATAACCAATTGAGCGGGGTTGTCATCCCACAGAATGATATCGATACGCTCATTGGCCAGCTCGTTGGACACCACTTGTACACGTGAACCACGCATACCTACACAAGCGCCAACTGGATCAATACGACCATCATTGGTGCTAACCACAATTTTGGCACGTGAACCTGGATCGCGGGCGGCAGCACGAATTTCGATAACGCCATCAGCAATTTCCGGCACTTCAATTTTGAACAGTTCGATCAACATGCCGGGCGCAGTGCGGCTCAGGAACAGTTGCGGACCACGTGCTTCCTGGCGCACATCCAGCAGCAGTGCACGAATACGATCACCGGTGCGGAACATTTCGCGCGGGATCATCTGATCGCGTGGCAATATCGCTTCGGCATTACCGCCCAGATCAACCAGAATGCTTTCACGAGTAACTTTTTTAACTGTACCTGAGACCAGTTGTCCCACTTTATCGCGGTACTCGGCAACCACCAGATCACGCTCGGCTTCGCGCACTTTCTGCACAATAACCTGCTTGGCGGTCTGGGCAGCAATACGACCAAATTCGGTGTTGTCGATTTTTTCTTCCCAGACATCACCAATTTTTAATTGCGGATCTTTGGCCTGCGCCATGTCCAGTGTGAGCTGGTGCGCCGGATCTTCAAAGTCCTCTTCCGCAACCACTGTCCATGCGCGGAAGGTTTCGTAATTGCCTGATTTACGGTTGACACTGACTCGGCAATGGACGTCTTCGTCTTCAAAACGCTTTTTGGTTGCAGTCGCCAGAGCAGACTCAATGGCTTCAAAAATAACTTCACGCGAGACCCCTTTTTCATTGGAGACTGCGTCTGCAACCATCAGAATTTCTTTACTCATCATAATAGTGTCACCTTACACACGGGTTCATTGCCCGATAGGGGCAGTTCCATCAGAACACTGTCGAATAATTATCTCAGAACGCGATGTTTGCTTTTTCCACCTGTTGCCAGGGGATCTCATGCAGCGCATTATCAACGGTCAACACCAGCACGCCGTCCTCGGCTTTTTCAAGAACACCTTTAAACTTGCGTCTGCCGTTCAGCGGAGTGCGTAATTTCAGATTGATCACTTCGCCGATAAAAAGCAGACACTGCTCGAATTCGAATAACGGCCTGTCCAATCCGGGAGAGGAAACTTCCAGTGTATATTCACCAGGCAACGGATCTTCAACGTCCAGAATTCCACTGATTTGACGACTGACTCGCTCACAGTCATCAATTGTGATGCCGTTCTCGCTATCAATATACACACGCAGCAAGCTGGACCGGCCGCGAACCAGATGCTCAATGCCCCAAAGCTCCAGCCCAAGTGCCGTTACAGTCGGGCGCAGCATATCTACTATCATGTCAGTTGTTGCAGCCAATATTGACCCTGTTCCGCCATAGCACGTATTGCACGCTTGGCAAAAATACAAAAAGCACAAACAAAAAGTGGGCCCAAGGCCCACCACAGAAACAAACTACTTGTCTTGTCGCTGACACCACGGGTGTCTCGCGGTGGTGGTGGCATCGGTGCCGACCGACCTAACAAAAAGCCCCATGATGGGGCTTTCTGTTTCATTTGGTAGCGGGGGCAGGATTTGAACCTACGACCTTCGGGTTATGAGCCCGACGAGCTGCCAGACTGCTCCACCCCGCAACTAAACCTTTTAACCTTTAATCACTGGCTTCTGGCAAAGCCTTTGTGTGAGGGCCGGTATTCTAGACCCGAGCACCCAGTGCGTCAAGCCTTAAATTCCGTTATCTGTTGCTATATTTGGTGCCGAAGGCGAGACTTGAACTCGCACGACCAATGGTCACTACCCCCTCAAGATAGCGTGTCTACCAATTCCACCACTTCGGCTTTAAAACTTACTGCGCGTCCGGTGCAGCAACCGGGATATCGTCTGCAGAAGATGGCACACTCAGTTGTGGCACATCAGACTGTTCGATTTCACGCAGGATTTCCGGGTTAACCAGCGGAGCACCGCCATCAACCGCACCACCCATACTGTACTGACGGGCAAAAATTGCCAGCGTCAGACTGGTCACAAAAAAGATCACCGCAGCAATGGTGGTAGAACGAGTCAGAAAGTTACCACTGCCCGCACTGCCAAACACCGTCTGCGAAGCACCACTGCCAAAAGCTGCGCCGGCATCGGCACCTTTGCCCTGCTGCAGCAGCACCAGTGCGATGATCGCAATGGCGGCAATAACGTGTACGATCACTACCAGCGTTTCCATAATTCAGCTCACACTCTGGCAAATGCGGACAAAAGATTCGGCATTCAGCGATGCTCCACCCACCAGTCCGCCATCAATATCTGGCTGCGCAAACAAGTCCTGAGCATTCTCCGGACTTACGCTGCCACCGTAAACAATCTGCACACTCTCGGCCACTTCAGGAGCCTGTTCAGCTATCACTTGCCGAATGTATGCGTGCACTTCTTGCGCCTGGGCCGTGCTTGCGGAACGCCCTGTTCCTATTGCCCAGACCGGCTCATAAGCGATTACCGCACGCGCAAATGCCTCAATACCAGCCTGATCAATTACAGCCTGCAACTGACCCGCAACAACCGCTTCAGCCTTACCGTCTTCACGCTCCGACAGCGTTTCACCAACACACAGTATCGGAATCATGCCACCAGACTGAATCGCCTTGAACTTGCTGGCTACCAGCTCATCTGTTTCACCCATCAGGCGACGACGTTCCGAGTGCCCCACAATCACATAACGGACTTTCATATCCGCCAGCATGCGTGTTGATACTTCACCGGTATAGGCGCCTTCAGGCTCACACCAGACGTTTTGTGCACCCAGGATCAGCTCAGCACCACGGCACTGCATTTCTACACCGGACAGGTAAGGGTAGGGCGGACACAAAACTACATCAACGCCATTGATACCGTTGGCCAGCTGCGGCAACAGACCGTTAATCAGTGCCTGTATAAACTCCCGCGAGCCATGCATTTTCCAGTTTGCGGCAACCAGCGCCCGACGCATATTCAAAATCCTGTGTACTGCAGTCGCCCGCCAACTTTCGACGGGGGCGCAACTATAACCAGTTTGTAAAATGCTTGCAAGAAAACCGACGGCCCTGCATGCAGGGTTTTTCAGCTGGCAGCTTCGCTCACGATGGCTGCCAGATCCTTCGCATGATTGATAACAATCTGCTCGTCATCACCTTCTACCATGACCCGAATAACCGGTTCGGTGCCGGAGGGGCGCAACAACACCCGTCCACGACCCGCCATCGCACTTTCCACCTGACGGATGGCAGCGGCCACCACGGGGGAATTCATCACTTTGGTTTTGTCCTGAACCCGGACGTTAACCATGTGTTGTGGCATTTTGGTCATTTTGCTGCGCAGCTCCAGCAAGGTGGAGTTGGTCTGCCCCATGGCCGCCAACACCTGCAATGCAGAGACAATACCGTCACCGGTAGTTGCCACATCCAGGCACACAATATGGCCGGACGATTCCCCCCCCAGCTGCCAGGAATTGCGCTTGAGCATCTCCATCACATAGCGGTCACCCACATCAGTGCGCACAAACGGGACGCCCAGCGCCTCCAGCCCCAGCTGCAGACCGAGGTTACTCATCAGCGTACCCACAACGCCACCAAAGTCGACGCTGCGACGGCAGCGATCACTTGCAATCAAATACAGCAGCTCATCGCCGTCAATAATGGCGCCAGTATGGTCGACCATAATGACACGGTCGCCATCACCATCAAATGCAATACCGATATCGGCCTGTTCTGCCAGCACTTCCTTGACCAGGTTCTGAGGTGAGGTCGAGCCGCATTCCTGATTGATGTTAAGGCCGTCTGGCGACACAGCGATAGCCTTGACGGTTGCGCCCAGCTCGCTGAATACATTGGTGGCAATGTGATAGGTCGAACCGTTTGCACAGTCAACAACCACTTTCAGGCCAGACAGCGATATACCGCCTGGAATTGTGCGCTTGCAATATTCGATATAACGCCCGGCGGCATCTGTGATCCGGGATACTTTGCCGATGTCAGCGGAGCTGACGGTGGTAATGTTACGCTCCAGATATTCTTCAATGGCAAGCTCGGTTTCATCCGGCAACTTGGTGCCATCGCCTGCAAAAAACTTGATCCCGTTGTCCTGAAACGCATTATGCGATGCACTGATAACAATTCCGGCCTGGGCGCGAAAAGTACGCGTCAGATAAGCCACTGCAGGCGTAGGCATCGGGCCCAGCATCTGAATGTCTACGCCAGCCGAGGCCAGCCCCGCCTCAAGCGCGGCTTCAAACATATACCCCGAGATACGCGTATCTTTGCCAATCAGGATTTTGCTGCGGCGGCCGCTGTCACGAGCAAACACTTTACCCGCCGCCCAGCCCAACTTAAGCATAAAATCCGGCGTTATTGGATACTCACCAACCCGGCCACGAATTCCATCGGTACCAAAGTAGCGTTTTTGTGTTCGGGAATTTGCCCCCATCCTTAGCTCCTGCTTGTCATTTTTTCCATGCACCAAAGTATAACCACTACTCAAATGCGCGTCTTCTCCATCCGTGACGCCTGTTGCGTGGCAGCCAGTACCTTCAGCGCATCAATTGTTTCTGCCACATCATGCACCCGCAAAATACTGGCACCGGCCTGTGCTGCGAGCACAGCACCCACAACACTGCCAGCCATACGATCAACAACCGCGCGCCCGGTGACTGCGCCTATCATGGACTTGCGCGACAAACCCGCCAGCAAAGGCAGACCCAACTCGCCCAGTTCAGGCAATCGCGCCAGCAAGCTGTAGTTGTGTTGTACGGTTTTGCCAAATCCAAATCCTGGATCAAAACACAGGCGTGAATCGGCAATACCAGCGCTGTTACAGACTTCGCGGCGCTGCTGCAAAAAAGTGGAGACCTCGGCCAGTATGTCGCTGTACCGGGGATTATGCTGCATTGTTGAGGGCTCCCCCTGCATATGCATCAAACACACAGCAAGACCTGTCCGCGCCACCGCCTCAACCGCTCCCGGCCTCTGCAACGCGCGAATGTCATTGATCATTCCGGCGCCGGCATCCGCTACTGCCGACATCACGTCCGGCGCGCTGGTATCCACAGAAATAAATACATCAAAACGCCGGGAGATGGCTTCCACAACAGGCACAACACGGTCCAATTCTTCAGCAGCCGATATCACAGGCGCACCCGGACGCGTGGACTCCCCCCCCACATCCAGAATGTCTACTCCAGCATCAACCATGAATTCGGCGGCAGCCAGCACTTTATCCAGCGCCACCCGGAACGCAGACGAACCGGTGCTGCGAAAAATTCCACCGTCAGAAAAAGAATCCGGAGTAACGTTCAGAATCCCCATAACACGGGGCGTTGAGAGATCCAGCCAGCGCCCGGCAAAATCAATGCCGGACGCTGCGGGATTAACAGGCAGTGACTGCACGATCAGTGTTCGCTGGCAGGCCCGCCAATAGGCTTATCAGAAACCGGATCATCAGCAGCAGTCGCGCGCGCAGAGCCCGAACCACTGTCACGATCAGACCATTCTGCTGGCGGACGCGGTCTGTGACCGGCCATGATGTCACTAATCTGATCGGCATCGATGGTTTCATATTCCATCAAAGCGTCTTTCATCAGTTCCAGCTTGTCGCGGTTATCGTCCAGAATCTGCTTGGCCGTGTTGTAGCAGTAATCGATGATTGCTTTTACTTCCTCATCAATCAGCTTGGCGGTTTCACCCGAATGGTGCTTGGGTGTACCACCGGCAGAGCGACCCAGGAAAACCTCACCATCGTCTTCTGCATACATCAGCGGGCCCAGTTTTTCAGACAGTCCCCACTTGGTTACCATGTTACGCGCCATTTCTGTGGCACGCTGAATATCGTTGGACGCACCAGTGGTGACACCTTCTGCACCCAGGGTCATTTCTTCAGCAATACGACCGCCATACAAGCTGCAAATCTGGCTCATGATGGCGCGTTTGCTGATGCTGTAACGATCTTCTTCCGGCAGGAACATGGTTACGCCCAGCGCACGACCGCGCGGGATGATACTGACCTTGTAAACCGGATCATGCTCAGGCACCAGGCGGCCCACAATCGCGTGCCCTGCCTCGTGGTAAGCCGTATTGGTTTTTTCCTTTTCAGACATGACCATGGATTTACGCTCGGTACCCATCATGATCTTGTCTTTGGCTTTTTCGAACTCTTCCATGGTCACCAGACGCTTGCTGGCTCTGGCTGCAAACAGCGCGGCTTCGTTAACCAGGTTGGCCAGGTCAGCACCGGAGAAACCAGGGGTGCCACGTGCAATAACCGCTGCATCAACGTTGTCAGCAATCGGCACTTTACGCATATGCACTTTCAGAATCTGTTCACGGCCACGGATATCAGGCAGACCTACAACCACTTGACGGTCAAATCGGCCTGGACGCAGCAGCGCCGGGTCCAGTACATCAGGACGGTTGGTTGCGGCAATCACAATAATGCCGTCGTTTACTTCGAAGCCGTCCATCTCAACCAGCAACTGGTTCAGCGTCTGTTCGCGCTCGTCGTGACCACCACCCAAACCGGCGCCACGATGGCGACCCACGGCGTCGATCTCGTCGATGAAAATAATGCACGGGGCCTGCTTTTTGGCCTGATCGAACATGTCACGCACACGTGACGCGCCCACACCCACAAACATTTCAACGAAGTCTGAACCAGAGATCGAGAAGAAGGGCACTTTGGCTTCGCCGGCAATCGCTTTTGCCAGCAGGGTTTTACCGGTACCGGGCTGACCCACCATCAGAATGCCGCGCGGAATACGACCGCCCAGGCGCTGGAACTTGTCCGGCTCACGCAAGAAGTCCACCAGCTCTTTAACGTCCTCTTTGGCCTCATCAACACCGGCCACATCAGCGAAGGTGACTTTGATCTGGTCTTCGCCCAGCAGCTTGGCCTTGCTCTTGCCAAAGGACATGGGGCCGCCTTTGCCACCGGCACCGCCGCCCTGCATCTGCCGCATAAAGAAGAAAAACAGCGCAATGATGATCAGGATAGGGAAACTGGCCACCAGCAGCTGCGACCACAGGCTCTGGCGCTCAGGCTCGGAAGCACGAATTTGCACACCATTATTAAACAGGTCATCCATCAACTGAGGATCACCAATCATCGGTATCGTTGTGGTGAAACGAGTGTTATCCGAGCGCACACCTGAAACAGTGACACCGGCAATATTCACAGACGTGACCTGCCCAGAACGGACTTCACGAATAAAGTCGGAATAATTGACCTGAGATGCGGTCGGCTCCTGATTGATATTGTTGAACACAGTCAACAACACCGCAGCAATCACCATCCACAGCAATAAATTTTTGGCCATATCGTTCAAGGGACATCCCCCTCTCTACTAAGTAGTTGACCCTGCCTGTTTATCACAGACAGGGATCAGATTAATTCGCAAGCGCCTTGCAACTGAGCACATGACAGGTCACACAACGCAGACCCATGGTTAAAGACCGCGACAATTCGTCTGGCCATTCCGTCCTGACACCGGGGATTATTGTGATTGGTGCTTTTGGCAGTTGACACCTTGTTAAGGTGGGGGCTGTCACGGATATTACAAGATAGAACTCGCAATTGTCCAAAACAAAGCTGTCAGTTGTAGACTTGGTGCGTCTGCCACCCCTGGGGTACAATGCCGCCTCGCTGAACAGCCGGACTTTCCCGATGACCAAAAATACCCTTGATACCCGCCAGCTGCGCTCAATCGCACACAGGCTCAAACCCATTGTTACCGTGGCCCAGAACGGCCTCTCTGACAGTGTCGCCCGCGAAATTGATCAGGCACTGTCACGCCACGAACTGATCAAGGTAAAAATTGTTGTAGGTGACCGCGAGCTGCGTCGCGAAATTGCTACGGAAATCAGTAACCAAAGCCGTGCTGAACTGGTCCAGAGCATTGGTAACGTGATTGTGCTGTATCGAGCAGCACGCGAACCGGACCCACGTCTGTCCAACATCCTGCGTTTTCGCAATATGCCCGGCGCCTAGGCACCGGGCTGCCACACCCTAGATATGTTCTACCTTGATGATTTCGTAGTCGATTTCGCCTGATGGCGCCTTCACGACTACTTCGTCACCTTCTTCCTTGCCCATGACCGCACGAGCAATAGGCGAAGCAACGGAGATCTTGCCGGCTTTAACATCCGCCTCATCTTCACCAACAATCTGGTAACGCACGGTTTCTTCGGTATCCAGATTTTCCATCGTCACAGTGGCCCCAAAGATCACTTTGCCAGTGACGGGAATCTTGGTGATATCGATCACTTCGGAATCTGCGAGCTTGCCTTCAATTTCCTTTATGCGGCCTTCGCAGAAACTTTGCTGCTCACGCGCAGCATGATATTCCGCGTTTTCACGCAGGTCGCCGTGTTCACGGGCCTCCGCAATCGCCTGGATAATTGCTGGTCTTCGGACCGTTTTTAACTCATTGAGCTCGGCGCGCAGACTTTCTGCACCGCCCAAGGTCATCGGCACTTTTCTCATGTTGCTCTCACAGACCCCCTGGGATCTCTAATTTTTTGAAAATAAAAAAAATACTGGCAGGCTCCCTCCGTAGAGGAAGCCCGCCAGCACTGTGTTCTCAGGTTGATATCATGCGAAACTTGTCTGGACTTGTCCAGCCCGCCGGCACACGGAGAACCCACTCCGCTGCCGACAGTTCAACATACCGCTGGCGTTTATCGTGCCGCTGCAGCTACCCGCGCATGCAACTCTTGCACGGTATAAACGTTGAGGTTGTCTCCGAACTTCAGTGCTTCACACAACGCGCTGGCACCTGCCAGAGTGGTTGTGCAGAACACGTCGTGTCGCAGCGCTGTGCGACGAATAGCTGAGGAATCGGCAATGGCTTGTTTGCCTTCAGTGGTATTCACGATCAGATGAATTTCTTCGTTCTTGATCATGTCGACCACGTGCGGGCGACCTTCCATCACTTTATTAACACGACGCACTGGCAAACCTGCAGCTTCGATCACTGCAGCCGTGCCCTGAGTTGCAACCATGTCAAAACCCAGCTCATGGAACTGACGGGCTATATCAGCAATTTTGGGTTTATCGGCTTCGCGGACGCTGATAAATACCGTGCCACTTTTGCTGATTTCTTCACCGGCTCCCAACTGCGCTTTGGCAAAAGCCTCAGCGAAGGTTTCACCCACACCCATCACTTCACCGGTGGATTTCATTTCCGGCCCAAGGATAGGGTCGACACCCGGGAACTTGTTGAACGGGAACACGGCTTCTTTCACCGCATAAGTGGAAGGAATAATTTCCTTGGTAAAACCCTGCTCTGCCAGTGAAGTGCCCGCCATACAACGCGCAGCCACTTTTGCCAGCGAAACGCCGATGCACTTGGACACAAACGGCACAGTACGTGATGCACGCGGATTCACCTCGATCACATACAGCTCACCGTCCTGCCAGGCCATCTGCGTGTTCATCAAGCCGACCACACCCAGCTCTTTGGCCATGGCAGAAACCTGCTCGCGAATCTGGTTCTGTACTTCCACAGGCAGATTGTACGGAGGCAGAGAACAGGCAGAGTCACCGGAGTGAACACCAGCCTGCTCGATATGTTGCATGATCGCGCCGACAACTACCTGTTTGCCGTCGCTGACCAGATCCACATCAATCTCGATTGCTGCGTTCAAGAAGTAGTCCAGCAGTACCGGGCTGTCGTTGCCAACTTTTACGGCCGTGCGCATATAACGGTTGAGCTCTTCCTCGTTATACACAATTTCCATCGCGCGACCACCCAGTACATAGGAAGGACGCACAACCAGCGGATAAGAGATACGCTCAGCTTCGGTGATGCACTGCTCAACACTGCGCACGATGCAGTTTGGCGGCTGTTTCAGACCAAGCTTCTGTATCAGTTTCTGGAAGCGCTCACGGTCTTCTGCCAGGTCAATCGCATCCGGAGAGGTACCAATTACCGGCACGCCGGCAGCTTCCAGACGTGTTGCCAGGTTTAATGGCGTCTGTCCACCAAACTGAACGATAACACCTACAGGCTTTTCAACGGCTACAATTTCCAGCACATCTTCCAGCGTCACCGGCTCAAAGTAGAGGCGGTCGGAGATGTTGTAGTCGGTGGACACCGTTTCCGGGTTGCAGTTGACCATGATGGTTTCGAAGCCATCTTCACGCATAGCCAGCGCAGCGTGGACGCAGCAGTAGTCAAACTCGATACCCTGACCAATACGGTTTGGACCGCCACCCAGAACCATGATCTTTTTACGATCGCTGGGTTCTGATTCACACTCTTCTTCGTAGCAGGAGTACATATACGCGGTGGTGGATTTAAACTCAGCAGCGCAGGTGTCCACACGCTTGTAAACCGGTCGCACACCGAGCGCGTGACGATGGCTGCGCAGTTCGTTTTCCGGCACACCCAGCAGAGTTGCCAGACGCGCATCGGAGAAACCTTTGCGTTTGAGTGCGTACATGGCGTCACGATCAAGTTCACTCAGAGGCTTACCTGTAATGCGCAGCTCGTCCTGAATAATGTCTTCAATCTGAATCAGGAACCAGGGGTCCACACCGGTCAGCTCAGCTACCGTGTCCACTGACCAACCTTGACGGAAGGCATCACCGATGTAACGGATACGCTCACTGCCCGCATCCTTCAGCTCGCCACGCAGCTTGTCCATACTGTCGCTCAGCGCGGTATCCAGTACCGGATCAAATCCGGAAATACCCACTTCCAGGCCACGCAACGCTTTCTGCAGTGATTCCTGGAAAGTACGACCAATTGCCATCACTTCACCCACAGATTTCATCTGCGTAGTGATACGGTCGCTGGCCTCAGGGAATTTTTCGAAGGTGAAACGTGGAATTTTGGTGACCACGTAGTCGATGCTTGGCTCGAACGATGCCGGGGTAGCACCACCGGTAATTTCGTTGCTGAGTTCGTCCAGGGTAAAACCACAAGCCAGTTTGGCCGCTACGCGAGCAATCGGGAAACCAGTGGCTTTGGACGCCAGCGCGGATGAACGCGATACACGCGGGTTCATTTCGATAACAACCAGACGGCCGGTGCGCGGGCACATACCAAACTGTACGTTGGAACCGCCGGTTTCAACACCGATTTCACGCAGTACCGCAATCGACGCGTTACGCAGGATCTGGTATTCCTTGTCGGTCAACGTCTGGGACGGTGCGACAGTGATGGAGTCACCGGTGTGCACCCCCATCGCATCAAAGTTTTCAATCGTACATACAATAATGCAGTTGTCTTTTTTATCGCGAACCACTTCCAGCTCGTATTCTTTCCAGCCGATCAGCGATTCATCAATCAGTAGTTCGTTGGTTGGCGACAGCTCGAGGCCGCGTGTACAAATCTCAACAAACTCTTCTTTGTTGTAAGCGATACCACCACCGCTGCCACCCATGGTGAAGGACGGACGGATGATACATGGGAAGCCACCGATTTCTTCCAGCGCGGCAAACGCATCATCCATGCTGCGCGCGATACCGTGACGAGGTGTCGACAGACCAATACGCTTCATCGCGTGGTCAAACAGCTCGCGGTTTTCAGCCTTGTCGATAGACTCGGCGCGCGCACCAATCATTTCCACGTTGTACTTGGCCAGTACACCATGGCGCTCCAGATCCAGCGCGCAGTTCAGCGCGGTCTGACCACCCATGGTTGGCAGAATAGCGTCAGGACGCTCTTTTTCGATGATCTTTTCGACAATTTGCCAGGTGACCGGTTCGATATAGGTGGCATCGGCCATCGCAGGGTCGGTCATGATGGTCGCCGGGTTAGAGTTCACCAGAATGACGCGATACCCTTCCTCTTTGAGCGCCTGACAAGCCTGCGCACCCGAGTAGTCGAATTCACACGCCTGGCCGATCACAATCGGGCCGGCACCAATGATCAGGATACTTTTGATGTCTGTACGTTTTGGCATAACTTAACCGTGGTCTCTGCTTGGGTTTGCGGGCAACACTCAGCGCGGTGAGCGCTTTTGCATCAAATCGACGAACTTGTCGAACAGTGGCACGATGTCGTGCGGACCTGGCGCGGCTTCCGGGTGCCCCTGGAAAGCAAACGCTGGTTTGTCGGTGCGCTCTATACCCTGCAGCGAGCCATCGAACAATGAACGATGAGTCGCACGCAGATTAGCTGGCAATGTGGCTTCATCCACCGCAAAACCGTGGTTCTGACTGGTGATCAGCACGGTGTTGTCATCCAGATTCTGCACCGGGTGGTTAGCGCCGTGATGTCCCAGACGCATTTTGATAGTGCGCGCACCACAAGCCAATGCCAACAGCTGGCATCCCAGACAGATACCAAAAACAGGAATATCTGTCTCCAGGATTTCACGAATGGCAGTGATCGCATAATCGCAAGGCTCTGGATCTCCAGGGCCGTTGGACAGGAATATACCGTCCGGATTAAGTGCCAATACTTCAGCGGCAGAGGTCTGCGCAGGCACCACTGTCACACGACAGTTCTGTTGTGCCAGCATACGCAGAATATTGCGCTTAACACCGTAGTCAAAAGCGACGACGTGGAACGGATTGGCATGATTCAGTGCAGGGTGGCCTTCACCATGCTGCCAGATCCCTTCATTCCACTCGTAGGATTGTTTGGCAGACACTTCCTTGGCAAGGTCCATGCCTTTCAGCCCAGGGAATGCACGCGCCTGCTCCAGCGCATAGGCTTCGCCTTTTTCTGCCAGCAGATCGCCGGTCAGGATACAGCCGTTTAACGGACCGCGGTCACGCAACAGGCGTGTCAGACGTCGAGTATCAATTTCTGCAATCGCTACAACATTCTGCGCTTTCAGAAATTCATCCAGCGACATTTCGCTGCGCCAGTTACTGACGATGGCAGACAGATTGCGGATAACAAGTCCTGCAGCCCAGACGCGCTCTGACTCGTTATCCTCAGAGGTGATACCGGTATTGCCAATGTGGGGGTATGTCAGCGTAACAATCTGGCGTGCATACGACGGGTCAGTCAGAATTTCCTGATAACCGGTCATCGCCGTGTTAAAAACAACCTCTCCACTGGATAATCCCGGAGCTCCTATGGCCTTGCCTCTGAAGATACTTCCATCTTCCAGAGCGAGAACTGCTGAATTATTCAATGTAATCTCCCCGATAGACTACAGGCGAAAAAAAGCGGAATGAAAGCTGTGTTTCATTCCGCTTTTTTAAAATCCTGCGTCGTGATGTGCTCAGTGGTATTCATACTGAGGCGCAATTGTACGGGATTCAGCCCGGAAGTGTCTACGACGAGATTTAGCTCAGGCCCAGAACATCATCAATTGAGTACAGTCCGGGCGCACGTCCCTGCAGCCAGGTCGCGGCTCTGACGGCGCCGCTGGCAAAAGTCATGCGGCTGCTGGCCTTGTGTGTAATCTCCAGACGTTCACCCTGTCCGGCAAAAATTACGGTGTGATCCCCGACGATATCACCGCCGCGAACCGTGGCAAAACCGATGGTTTTGCGATCACGCTCATCCGAAATCCCTTCACGACCGTATACAGCAACATCTTCCAGATTGCGTCCCAGCGCGTCGGCGATGACTTCACCCATACGCAATGCGGTACCCGAAGGAGCATCTTTTTTGTGACGGTGGTGCGCTTCTACAATTTCGATATCAACATCATCACCCAGGGCCTTGGCTGCCAGTTCCAGCAGTTTCAGGCTGATATTGACACCGGCGCTCATATTCGGCGCAAACACCACAGGAATTTGCTGAGCGGCTGCGCTGATTTGTTTTTTCTGCTCAGCACTAAAACCGGTGGTACCGATCACCATGGCCTTGCCAGCATCAACACACTGCTGCAGATGTTTAAGGCTTGCATCCGGGGAAGTAAAGTCGATGAGTACGTCAAAATCCTCAATACAGTGCTCAAGTGCGGCGCTGGCGTTCACATTAACAGCGCCAGTGCCCGCGATCAGACCAATGTCCACACCAACCTGCGGATCGTCAGGCAGCGTGGTTCCTGCTGCCACACGCGCAACGTCGGACCTGTCCATAACTGCCTGTACCAGCGTACGTCCCATTCGACCGGCAACGCCGGCAATACCAATACGAATCATAAGTTTCCAGTCACACTGTTTTTTGTTCACCGGTTTTTCGGCGAAGCGAGTATAACGTGGAATCACCGTAGTCAACAGCACAGGACTTGGCTAAGCTAGGGATCTGACCACAGGAGCAGACTAATCAAGCATGGACAAATTGCTGGCCCTGGACCGCAAAAGCACCGATCCAGGACGTCAACAGCGCTATCAAGCGCTGGTTAACAGCTACTACCAGGACGTTTACCGGTATGCCTACTGGCTTACCCGGAACCCAACTGTGGCAGAAGATCTGGTGCAGGAAACATTTCTGCGCGCCTGGCGGTCTTTTGACAGTCTGCAAAGCACTGATGCTGCCAAAGCCTGGCTGTTCACCATCTTGCGCCGCGAAAACGCCCGCATGTATGAACGCTATCGGCCCGAGCTGGTGGACATCGATGACGTCTCTTTGCCCGAGGATGACAACAATGAACCTGACCAGCGGCGCCGACTGTCCGAGCTGCATCAGGCCATCATGAAATTGGAGAAGGACTACCGCGATCCGCTGATGCTGCAAGTTGTTGGTGGCTTCAGCGGGAAAGAAATTGCTGAAATACTCGATCTCAATAACAACACTGTGATGACCCGGTTGTTCCGCGCTCGCAGCAAACTCAGAGATATGCTGGATCCGGGCGCCAGTGGTGAGCTGTCAGATGAGACTACTGACGACCACGGCCAGCCGGACTCAACTACCCGACGATGAGAAACTGAACAGTGAAAGACTTGGTAATGTACGCCTGCCATCCAGAGGTAACGGTGCATGGATGATCTGGAATTTAATAACCGGGCCCACAGTAACCCTTACGATGATTCGCGCGAGTTTCATGATGCACTGTCGGGCAGATCTGACCGCCAGCAACTGCTGAATGAGCTGCAGGCTCTGGACAACCAGCTGCGCGAATTAAGTTCGTCGTTGGTGATACCACCACATCTGCGCGCCAAGCTGCTGACTCCGCAAAAGTCCTCCTGGCTGACACGTAGCGCCTATGCACTGGCGGCCAGCCTGGTGATTGCGGTGGGCCTGACAATCAGCACGTTGAGCTATCGCCCCAGTGCCGATGAAATTGCGATGCACGACGCCATGATTGCCCACCTCTACCATGAAGAACCCCGTTATCGGGATGCCACACCCATTTCCTGGGAAGAGGTAGAACCGGTACTGACCGAGGCCGGCATCCATATGAGCATGTTGGATGGTTCCACACCGTTGATTATCACCTTTGCCAACCTTTGCCGCTTTGGTAACAACCAGCGCGCAGTGCATCTGGTGACCGTGGGTGAACAAGGTCCGGTTTCGGTGCTGCTGGTACGCTCAAGCCCGGTCGGTGGTGAGATTGCGGTCGAGGATCAACGCTTCCAGGGGCGTATAAAACCAGTATCCCAAGGCAATATGGCCGTCATTGGCGAGAAAAACGAAAAACTCGAGCAGGTGGAAAGTCTGCTTAACCGCACAGTGGAATGGAATATCTGATCAGAACGCATCAGCATCCATAACCATCAGCACCGCGCTACCCGCTGCAATTTCCTCCGCCAGGGATTTGTAGCGCGGCAGCAGCCGGGTCAGAAAAAACCGCCCGACATCCAGTTTGGCCTGATAAAAAGCCTGATCTGCCTTAGCTGACTGCAACGCCTGTTCAGCAACCCGCATCATCCGCAGCCACATCCAGGCATAAAGCACCAGACTCATCATCTCCAGAAAGGCCACCGAGGCCGCACCCACTTCATCGGGTTGATGCCCCTGCCGTGTACGCACCCCTTCGGCGGTTTCTATCAGTGCCGCCAGCGCCTGTTCCAGCTGCCCCAGCTCTGCTGACAACGGCCCGTCATTTTCTGCCTGTATAAAATTGCGAATCTCTTCAGCCAATGTATCCAGCAGCCCATCTCTGTCAAAGGCAATCTTGCGCCCCATCAGGTCGAGCGCCTGAATACCGTTGGTGCCTTCGTAAATTTGTGCAATGCGAGCATCGCGCACATGTTGTTCCTGACCCCATTCACGGATATAACCATGCCCGCCCAGCACTTGTTGACCCAGCACACAGGCTTCAAAACCGCGGTCGGTAAACGCGGCTTTGGCAATCGGAGTCAACAGCGCCACCAATCGGGCGGCGCGATTTTGTTGCTGCTGCTGCGGGTGGAAATAAGCCGTATCCAGCTGAATGCCAACGTAGGCAGCCAGCGCCCGCGCCGCCTCAGTATTGGCACGCATGGTCAGCAACATGCGGCGAACGTCAGCATGAACCAGCAGTGGGTCAGCAGGTTTGTCGGGCGCCGCCGGACCATTGGCAGAGCGGCCTTGTACACGATCGCGCGCATAGGCGGCGGCGGTCTGATAAGACGCTTCACCCAGACCCAGACCCTGCAGACCTATGGTCAGTCGCTCATAGTTCATCATCGTGAACATGCAGTTCAGCCCTTTGTTGATCTCGCCGACCAGGTAACCCGTGGCACCGTCAAAGTTCATCACACAGGTGGCTGAGCCTTTCAGACCCATTTTGTGCTCGATCGAACCACAACTCAGGCTGTTGGGCTGACCGGGATTGCCATTGGCATCTGGCAGGAATTTGGGCACCAGGAACAAGGAAATGCCTTTGGACCCAGGAGGAGCATCCGGCAGCTTTGCCAGCACCAGGTGGATGATATTTTCAGTAAGGTCGTGCTCACCACCGGTGATAAAAATTTTGCTGCCGCTGATTTTGTAGCTGCCATCACCCTGATCAACGGCGCGGGTTTTGATCATGCCCAGATCGGTGCCAGCATGCGCTTCCGTCAGACACATGGAGGCACTCCAGCGTCCGCAGTAGAGCTGCGGCAAATAAGCGGCCTTAAGTTCATCACGGGCATGGCGGGCAATGGCCAGCGATGCTCCCGCACTCAGTACCGAATACAAGGCCAGCGCACTGTTGGCGCCCATCATCATTTCTTCTATGCACACAGCCAGCGTTTTTGGCATGCCCTGACCGTCGTAATCCGGGTCTCCGGCCAGGCTTATCCAGCCGCCATCAGCAAATGTTTTGTAAGCCTCTTTAAATCCAGCCGGCGTGGTGACGCGGCCCTGTTCAAAATGACAACCCTCTTCATCACCGGAGCGATTGATGGGCGCCAGCACCTCTTGCGCTACCTTGCCGGCTTCTTCGAGCACGGTGTTCATCAGGTCCTCTGACACTTCAGCCAGTTGCGGCATTTCCGCAAACAGCTGGCCGGCCTGCATGACCTCATGCAGAACAAATTTCATATCGCGAATAGGGGCTTTGTAATCGGACACCGTAGCTCTCCTGCGGGTGTAGGCCTGCGGGTGTATAAGAGAGCCTAAAGTATCGGCAGTTGACGTTGAGGTCAATCAGGCGGAGAACAGCTGCAACTGATCCAGATCCAGCAGCGGAGCACAGTCATCCGGGGTGATGCCTGGCCGCCAGGGCAGCTCGCCGATACAGGGCGCAGGCATCAGATATTCAAGAGTCGCCACGTTGTCATCTGCCAACGGCATGTCACTGCTCAGATGATTTGCAACCCAGCCGACCAAACGTAATCCCGCCGCCGCAATCACTTCCGCTGTCAGCAGCGCATGGTTGATACAACCCAGCCGAATACCGACCACCAGCACAACGGGGAGCTGCAAAGCCTCTGGAAGATCCGACAGATATTCGCGCTGATTCAGGGGAACTCGCCAGCCGCCGGCCCCTTCGATGACGGTCAGATCCGCACGCTGCATCAGAACGGCGCGTGCAAACCCGGTCAAACGCTGGATGTTGATATGACGTCCCTCCATGGCCGCAGCCAGATGCGGGGCCACTGCAGCTTTCAGAGCAACAGGATTGATCTCCTCATAACTGAGGGGCAGGGTGCAGTATTGCTGAAGCAGCAACGCGTCTTCGTTGTGCAGGACCACAAGGCCGTTGTCCTGCACTTCTTCACAGCCCGAGGCGATGGGTTTCATTGCCGCTGTGCTCAAGCCACGGTTTCTGGCTGCCGCCAGCAATGAGGCGGACACCAGAGACTTGCCGACACCCGTGTCGGTTCCGGTGACAAAACAGGCAGTGCGTTTCCAGTCAGCATTAGTCATTTGCGTAGATCCATAGCCTCAGCCATCTCTGCCAGGACTTCCAGTAGCAGCGCCAGCTGCTCGCTGGTATGTGCGGCTGACAACGTAAATCTCAGCCTGGCAGTTCCTGCAGGTACTGTGGGCGGACGGATCGCCGAGACCTGGAAACCGCGCTCGCGCAGATAACGGCTGGCAGTCATGGTCTTTTCCACATCGCCTATTACCAGCGCCTGCACTGCCGACTCAGATGGCAGCAACGTCAGCCCCATTAACCCGGTTTGCTCGCGGAACGTGGCAATCAGTGCCTGCAAGTGTTTACGGCGCCAGCTTTCACGCTGAATAACCTGCAAACTGCAAAGTGTTGCAGCGGCCAATGCCGGCGGCATTGCAGTGGTGAATACATAAGTGCGTGCAAACTGCTCGATATAGTCGATCAATTCACGGTCACCTGCAACAAAAGCGCCTGCAGTTCCAAACGCTTTGCCAAATGTGCCAACCAGAACCGGCAAGTCCTGCTGGCTGATTATTCCGCTCCCGGTTTCATTCTCAGCTGCGATCTCGATGACACCGCGACCGCTGGCACCCAGGCAACCAATACCGTGGGCGTCATCAATCATCAGGCCGGCCTGATATTGCTGCGCCAGCGTAATCAGCCCCTGCATTGGCGCGATATCACCGTCCATGCTGAACACGCCGTCGCTGACAATCAGACAAGGCCCTTCAGCCGCTATCAACTGTTGCTCCAGCGCAGCCAGATCTCTGTGTGCGTAACGGCGGGACTTGCCGCGGCTGAGCCAACCGCCATCCAGCAGAGAAGCATGGTTCAGCTCATCCTGCAGGATCAACGTCTGCTCATCCGCCAAGGCATTGATCACACCCATATTGGCCATGTAGCCGGTGGAAAACAGCAGTGTTTTGTCGCGGCCGGTAAACTCGGCCAGCGCTTCTTCCAGTTGCTGATGTATACGGCAATGGCCGGTCACCATATGTGAGGCACCGCTGCCAACACCATACTCGTTGGCAGCCTGCTGAAACGCAGCAATGACGTCGGGATGCGCCGCCAGCCCCAGATAATCGTTTGAGCAGAATGAAATCAGTGGCTGCCCATTCAGGGACTGATCGGGTGTACACAAACCCTCGCGCAGCAGACGCTGACGCATCAGGCCATCAGCCTGACGTTGCTGCATCCGCTGGGTCAGTGCGGTACGCCAGTGCTCTCGTGTTGAGAGCACTGGTGCTGGGGAAGTACGGTTCACGTTGATGAACTCAGGATGCTGAATAATACAGCGCTTGCTGGGCGCGCTCGGCGCGGTCCTTGCAGACACCTTCCGGTTGCAGACCCAGTTTGCGGAACAGCGCCAGATCCTGGCTTTCTTCCGGCAGCGGCGTGGTCAGCAGTTTTTCACCGTAAAAAATCGAGTTGGCACCCGCCATAAAACACAGTGCCTGGGTCTGTTCGTTCATTTCCTGACGGCCGGCAGACAGACGCACGTAGGACGCTGGCATCAGAATGCGGGCTACAGCAATGGTGCGCACAAAATCAAAAGGATCCAGATCTGCCACATCGGCCAGCGGCGTTCCTTTGACTTTGACCAGATTATTGATAGGCACGCTGTCCGGGTGCATGGGCATATTCGCCAGCTGCTGCAGCAAACCTACGCGGTCGGCAGCGGTTTCACCCATACCAACAATGCCACCACTGCAGACTTTCATACCGGCTTCGCGTACATGGGACAGCGTGTCCAGACGTCCCTGGTAGGTGCGGGTACTGATGATCTCACCGTAGTATTCGGGCGAGGTGTCCAGATTGTGGTTGTAATAATCAAGTCCGGCTTCGGCCAGCTCCTTCGCTTGCTCGGGAGTCAGCGCACCCAGCGTCATACAGGTTTCCAGGCCCAGGCCACGAACCTGACGCACCATTTCCAGCACATACGGGAAATCCTTCTCAGAGGGGTTTTTCCACGCAGCGCCCATGCAGAATCGTGAGGCACCACTGTCCAGCGCGGCCTTGGCCTGGGTTACTACCTTTTCCACTTCCAGCAGCTTTTCCTTTTTCAGGCCAGTGTTGTAATGACCGCTTTGTGGACAGTATTTGCAGTCCTCCGGACAGGCACCGGTTTTGATAGACAGCAGGGTGCTCATCTGAATACGGTTTGGATCAAAGTATTGGCGGTGAACAGTTTGTGCTCTGAACAGCAGATCCATCAGCGGCAGCTCAAACAAGGCCTTGATCTCGTCACGACTCCAGTCGTGGCGCAGATCCATCGGTGCAGCGGCAACATCGGTGCGCGCAGCCTGCTGTGAGGTTTCGCGGGTAGCAGTGGTTACGGTCATGCTTTTAAATCCTTGACTTGAGCGGGCAGCAGGCATTTTGCCTGTCTATACTCCCGATAACGGCGACGTGCCCGCCATTCTAAGTGCAGTTGCCTCACTGTCAACCAACGCCACCATTTAATAATTTACAATTGATCAATTTTCATACAATCCTGAACCAACTGCTGCCGCCACAAGCCTGTTTATGCTGCAACGCGCCGGTATACCGTGCCCGCGCGCTGTGTGATGAATGCGAGAGCGAGCTGCCCTGGCAATTACAGGGTTGTACACAATGCGGCGTACAGTCTGATGATGGCTCACTCTGTTTTAATTGCCGCCACAGTGCTCCGGCGTTCGACTGCTGTCGGTGTGTATTTTCCTATGAAGCACCGGTTACGGCGATGATCAAACACTTCAAGGATCAGGGTGCGTTTGCGCCAGCGCGATGCCTGGGCAAAATGCTGACAGCCAGCTTTAGTCAGTACTACCTCGAACTTGGGCAGCAGCCAGACTGGCTGGCACCCGTGCCACTGCATGCACAACGTCTGCGGCAACGCGGCTTTAATCAATCGTTATGGATGGCGCGTGCCATCCAACGCCAATGCGGTATCCCCGTGTTATTGCGCTGCTGCAGCCGGCACGCCAGCACACATCAGCAGCGCGGTTTGCGAGCTCAACAGCGCCAACTTAATATGCAGGGGATGTTTAGCGCTGGCAGGGATGCTCATTTGACAGCCGGACGGCACATTGCGATCATCGACGACGTTGTCACCACCACTGCCACGGTCAACGCTATGTCGCAGGTTCTGCGCGAGCGAGGCGCTGCCAGAATCGATGTCTGGGCGCTGGCCCGCGTCAATTAATTTCGAGTTACCCACCGTACCATGTCAAACATCATTGCAGCACCCGCAGAGCTGCTCGACTTCGATCGGGCACACCTGATTCATCCCTACACCTCAATGACAGACCCGTTGCCAGGTTTCCTGGTCAAACGCGCCTCCGGCTGTGAAATTGAGCTGGCTGACGGGCGCCGCCTGGTCGATGGCATGAGTTCCTGGTGGGCAGCAGTGCACGGTTACAACCATCCGCGGCTTAACGCGGCAATCACCGAACAATTACAAGACATGGCGCACATCATGTTTGGTGGGTTGACCCATGAACCCGCAGTTCGACTGGGACAACAACTGCTGGCGATCTGCCCGCAGGGACTCACCAAAATTTTCTTCTGCGACTCGGGTTCGGTTGCGGTGGAAGCAGCTATCAAGATGGCTATCCAGTATCACTCAGCAGCTGCAAACTCCGGCAAATCCAGACTGATCAGTCTGCGCAGGGCTTATCACGGTGACACCTTTGCGGCGATGTCTGTGTGTGACCCGGTCACCGGCATGCACACCCTTTTTGAACGCGTCCTGGCTAAACAACTGTTTGCCGACGCCCCAACCTCAAGATATGGCCAGCCCTGGAATACAGCCGATATCAATAGCCTTCAACAGCTTCTGGAGGAGCACCACCACGAAGTTGCCGCACTGATTCTTGAACCCGTGGTACAGGGTGCTGGCGGCATGTTTTTTTATTCACCGGAGTATCTGCGGGCCGCGCGCAAATTGTGCGACCAGTACAACGTGCTGCTGATCGCTGACGAAATTGCCACAGGCTTCGGTCGCACCGGCAAAATGTTCGCCTGCGAACACGCTGGCATCACCCCGGACATCATGTGTGTAGGCAAAGCGCTGACCGGCGGATACATGACGATGGCAGCCACGCTTTGTACGGACCAGGTGGCACAGACAGTCTCCGGCACCGGCTTGCCTTTTATGCATGGCCCTACCTTTATGGGCAATCCGATGGCCTGCGCAGTAGCCAGTGCCAGCCTCAGCCTGCTGGCCGAGGGGCACTGGTTGAAACAGGTGCCGGCTATTGCCGCGCAGCTGGAACAAGAGCTGGCGCCTTGTCGCAATATGCCAGCGGTTGCTGATGTGCGGGTACTGGGCGCAATAGGCGTTGTCGAACTTACAGAAGCGGTGGACATGCGCTGGCTGCAGCCGCGACTGGTGGAACTGGGTGTCTGGGTTCGCCCCTTTGGCAAGCTGATCTATCTGATGCCGCCGTTTGTAATCAGCACAGAACAACTGGCCAAACTCGGCGAGGCAGTAAGAACCGTGGTTCAGGAGATAAGCGCCAGAACGGGTAGCTGATTCAGAACTGGTATTTGATTCAGAACTGGTATTTGATAGTACCGTAGGCAACACTGCCCGAGGGCTGAACAGCGGACGCACTTGGAGCCAACGCAGAACTCTGCGGACGCCGATCCAGCAGATTGCGCACACCCAATGAGAATGAGGCATTGCCCTGGCGGCCTGCTCTGACGTTATAACCATAACGCAGGTCCAGCGTGGTGATCTGGCCAACCAGCTCGTTCAGCTGATCCACATCCAGTTTGTCCAGACTCAGCAAACCAAGCTGGTTGACTGCATCGGAATAACTGGTGACGGCAGTGGCGGTGTGATTACCAATTTGCCAGCTGAAAGTCAGACTGCTTTGACGCTCCGGCAGCAGACTGATACCTGGAGCAGACTCGGCGCGTGGAAGCAGGGTGGTTGAAGCCAGCGCACTGTCCACACCCGCCTGGTTATAGGCATAACTGGTATTGGTGCTGACTACAAACTGCCCAAAACGCGGAGATTCCCAGACATAGGACGTTGTCAGGTCAAGACCCGGGCGGTTGGCCAGGGAATAGATATCATTGCTGAGCACTGTCGGCTCATAGTTGACATCCAGCAGACGCAGGCTGTCGTCGGACGTTTGCAGTGCAGGGAATGCCTCAAGTCGAAGCTCCTGGCTCAATGCACCGGTATCAATTTCAGGTTCTGAAGCTGCAACAGGCGTACCTTGACGGCCAAGCTGTATGACTGCAGTGGCAGCATTGGCGGCTGTTTGCAGACTGCGACTGAACAATCCTGGCCTGTTTTCCCCAGGCCTGTTTTCCGCTGCTGCCACATCATCAGCCACGGCCACAACAGGCAATACCAGCAGTACCAGCGATACAAGCATCGGCCGGGATTGGCGTAGGTATTTTTGAGTTCTCTGCCCTGTGAGCACGGGGGTGTCCTGACTGTTGTTATGTCTACCGGAGGGAAGAGTATACCGGCTTGCTGGTTGCGATCAAGACGGCTGCTCCAGTGCAGCTGATATTTGTGCCGCAGTGCGCAGACTCCCCGGGAAGCGGTAGTCCGGCCATATAGAGGCCAGCGGCTGCATTACAAAACTGCGTACGGCAGCACGCGGGTGAGGCAGGATCAGTGTGGGAGTCTGCATCTGCTTGTCACCATAACTGACCAGGTCCAGATCCAGTGGGCGCGCCTCGTTGCGAATACCCTTGCGGCGACGGCCAAAATCAGCCTCCAGCGCCTGCAAGGCTTCCAGTAGCCGCTGAGGTGTCAGCTCGGGTAATGGACAAATAACCGCGACTGCGTTGGCAAAGCGCGGACTACCCGGTGGACAGTCATCAGGCTCGGTTTCGATGATCGCGGAGATTACCAGCGGAGTGGTCGACAGCGCCTGCAAACCGGGAAGTACTGCGCGCAGGGTCTGCGCAGGCTCACCGGCGTCGGAGGGCAGGTTCGCTCCCAACCCGATTATCGCCAACATGCTGGCAGTCAAATCGGGCCGGTAGTCAAACAGCTGGGTTATATGGCCGAAAAAATCAGCGGTGGTACTGGACGGAGAACTCATGCACTGCGTCCACAAAAGCCTTAACGTTGGCTGGATCTACATCCGGCGTAATGCCGTGTCCCAGGTTAAAGACATGACCGCTGCCAGCGCCGTATGAAGCCAGAATACGTTGAACTTCTGCACGGATGCTGTCCGGTGTTGAGTACAGAATAGTCGGATCCATGTTGCCTTGCAGCGACACCTTGTCACCAATCAGCTTGCGTGCACGACCAATTTCGATAGTCCAGTCCAGACCTACGCAGTCACAGCCGCTGTCAGCAATATCTTCCAGCCAGAGGCCGCCATTTTTGCTGAACAGGATCACGGGTACTTTGCGGCCTTCGGACTCACGGGTCAGGCCAGCCACAATCTTTTTCATGTAAGCCAGCGAGAAATCGCGGTAGGCCTGTGTGGTCAGTACACCACCCCAGGTATCAAAAATCTGCACTGCCTGGGCGCCAGCAGCAATCTGTGCGTTCAGATAGTCAGTGACTGCGGTTGCCAGTTTGTCCAGCAGCTGATGCATCAGCTCAGGCTGGTTGTACATAAATGCCTTGGCGTTGCGGAAGTCTTTGCTGCCGCTGCCTTCAATCATGTAGGTTGCCAGCGTCCACGGGCTGCCGGAGAATCCGATCAGCGGAACAGAACCATTGAGTTCGCGGCGGATCAAGGATACGGCATCGGTGACGTATGACAGGTCACGCGCAATGTTCAGCTCAGGCAGCTGCTCTACATCGGCCGCTGTACGTACGGTTTTACGAAAGCGCGGACCTTCACCTTCAGTAAAATACAGACCCAGCCCCATCGCATCCGGAATAGTCAGGATGTCGGAGAACAGGATGGCAGCATCAAAGTCATAACGGCGCAGCGGCTGCAACGTCACTTCACAGGCCAGCTCCGGTGACTGACACAGACTCATAAAGTCGCCGGCCAGCTGACGGGTTGCGCGATACTCCGGCAAATAACGGCCGGCCTGACGCATCATCCATACCGGGGTCATATCAACCGGCTCACCGGTCAACGCGCGCAGAAATCTGTCATTTTTCAAGGCTGCCACAAGCAACTCCTACATCAGCAAATAAATCAAAGTTAAAACCGCCCGTTACAGGCACAACCGCTCACCAGCGGTCAGTGTTTCATTAAGCAGCTGCGGGGCAATCGCAGACTCCACTACTGCATCACCGATCTGACGCAGCAGTACAAAACGGATTTGACCGGACTGCACCTTTTTGTCCACAGACATCAGTTCCATAAACTGTTCTGCAGTCATCTGTTGCGGCGGGCAAACCGGCAGACCCGCACGCTCAATCAGGCTGCGCGCCCGCAGCGCATCTTCGGCACTAATCCAGCCCAGGCGACGCGACAGATCCGCGGCCATCACCATGCCGGTACCCACAGCCTCGCCGTGCAGCCAGTTGCCATAACCCATCGCAGCTTCGATTGCATGACCAAATGTGTGGCCCAGGTTCAGCAGTGCACGCACACCACCTTCTTTTTCATCCGCTGCCACAATACGTGCTTTTTCTTCACAACAGATACGAACAGCCTCGGCCAGCAACACGGGATCTCGCGCCAGCAGCGCTTCAATATTCTGCTCCAGCCAGCTAAAAAATCCGGCATTGCCCAGCAGCCCATATTTGATCACTTCCGCCAGGCCTGCCTGCAGCTCCCGCAGCGGCAGTGAGTTCAGCACATCGATATCAGCCAATACACATTGAGGCTGATAAAACGCGCCTATCATGTTTTTGCCCAGCGGGTGGTTCACGCCGGTTTTGCCACCCACGGAGGAATCCACCTGTGACAGCAGTGTAGTAGGCACTTGTATAAAGTTCACACCGCGCTGGTAAACAGCCGCCGCAAAACCGGTGATATCACCGGTTACGCCGCCACCCAGGGCTATCAGGGTAGTGCTGCGCTCGTGACGGCGCTCCAGCAGCTCGTCAAAAATCAGGTTCAGCGTTTCCAGGTTTTTTGTGTGTTCGCCATCGGGCAGAATCACAGTATCAACCTCAACCGCAGAACCCTCCTTGTTCTGCAGTCCAGCTTTGAGCTTTTGCAGATACAGCGGCGCAACAACTTCATTGCTGACAATCAGCACACGTTTGCTGCGAATATGAGGCGCCAGCAAGCTGTTTTGGTCAAGCAGACCCGAGCCTATGTAAATGGGGTAGCTGCGCTCCCCGAGTTCAACTGTCAGCGTATGCATTTATTTGGTATCCGCTAGAAATGTCTGTCAGCTGGCGTTGGCGGCATCGCGCTCAGCCAGCTTTTTGAGTATCTCATTCACCACCGCGCGCGGTCCGCGCCGACTGGTATCAATAACGATATGTGCCGTTTCATTGTAAAACGGCTCACGAATTTTCATCAGTTCCTTGATCCGCGCCATGGGATCAGCGGTCTGCAGCAACGGACGGTTGCGATCCTTGCTGGTGCGCTCAAACTGCTGCGCAAGTGATGCTTTGAGGTAAACCACAGTGCCACGGCTATGCAAATTGGCCCGGCTTTCCGCCGACAGGATGGCGCCGCCACCTGTGGCTAAAACAATCCCGTCCCGTCGACTGAGGGAGTCAATCATGCGCTCTTCGCGCACCCGGAACCCGGCCTCGCCTTCAACATCAAAAATCCAGGGGATATCAGCGCCGGTCAGGGACTCGATTTCGCGGTCAGAATCGTAAAACGGCTGGTCCAGCGCGGACGCCAGCATACGACCTATTGTGCTCTTGCCAACACCCATGGGTCCGATCAGGAAAACATTGCTGTTCGTCGCCATGGTCAAACCGTCTCCACTCCGCCCGGCGGGCTTACAAACTCAAGGGCCGCAATCTAACCTGTAAGCACCCCTGAACTCAAGTCATAGCGCCTCATCAAGGCTGTCTGCAGGGGTGTCGGCGACTATTTGCGGGGTTATAAAAAGCAGCAATTCAGTGCGATGTGCAGTCATATTTTCACGGCGGAACAGCGCCCCCAGCAGCGGGATGCGTCGCAGCAATGGCGTCGTGATTTCACCGCGGGTCTGCTCTTCCCGGAAAATGCCACCCAGAACCAGCGTTTCTCCGTCACTGACCAGCACACGCGTGCGGATGGTATTGGTGTTGATGGCCGGCACGTCAGCGCTTCCAGCTGCCACTGCATCCTGACGAATATCCAGCTGCATCATAATTCGCCCATCAGGCGTGATCAGCGGTGTTACTTCCAGCGCCAGCACCGCATCCATAAACTGGGTGATAGACCCACCCGCTGTGCCACCTGCCTGTGCCTGATAGGGAATCCTTACACCGGATTGAATAAGCGCCGGAGTATTGTCCTGCGTGGTGACTCGAGGTCGCGCAATCAGTTCGGCCTCACCTGCACGCTCAAGCGCAGATAACTCAAGGTCCAGCACCTGCTGGCTACGCATAAAAACCGCCTGCGCCAGCGAGGGGGAATGATGATCGGCCTCGACAATAAACAGGTTCTGAGCACTGACAGCTGCACCGGCACTGTCGCGCATAAACCCCCATCGCAGCCCCAGCTCACGTCCGCTGTCCAGTGAAGCGCTGACTATTCTGGCCTCAATCAGCACCTGTGCAACAGCCACATCAAGCTGGTTTATCAGCGCACGCACCGCGGCAAGATGACTGGCGGTGTCTTGCAAAATCAGCGTGTTGGTGCGCACGTCCACACGTGCGGTACCGCGTGTGGACAACAGCCCGCCTGAACCTGAAGTCTCCCGCTCTGCATCAGCACTGCCTTCCAGCAATTCAACCAGCTGCCGCCCATCCGCGTAACTCAACGGCAAATAAACGGTTTCAAGCGCATCGGCCAGTTGC
Source organism: uncultured Pseudohongiella sp. (assembly GCA_964535565.1). GTDB lineage: Bacteria > Pseudomonadota > Gammaproteobacteria > Pseudomonadales > Pseudohongiellaceae > Pseudohongiella. Next base: position 193,236 of record CAZHUJ010000005.1, read on the forward strand.
GCGCGTGTGCGCTGACTGTCATCAAAGTCAGTCAGCACTGCGGATGGGCCTACCACCAGCAAGTTGTCCTGCAGTCTAAAATCGAAGCCGGTGTCGAACAACAACACAGCTATCGCTTGTTCAATCGAAAGCGCCTCAATGTGAGTACTGACAGTACCGTCAATGTCACTGCTCATCACCAGATTCAGACCCAACTCATCGGCGAGCACTTGCAAGGCATCGCGCAGCGCCACCTCCTGCAGATTGAGCGTAAACAGCGACTCGTTCTCGTTGGCGTGACTTTGTGGCTGATACAACACCATACCCAGTGCCATACCCAATGCCAGCACCATGGCACCAAAGAATCTGAAAAAAGCGGTCATTGTGGCACTCCGGGACTTTCCGATTTAGCAGCACTGACCCTTCCCAGCGGATCGCTGGTCAACGGTGTCAGGTGTTCGCTGTTGTTGCGTGACCGCAACAAAAAACCTTTTTGTTTCTGCTGGCGAACCACTGGCGCAAGGCATTGCTGCAAACAGGTAGAGGGAGGCAGCGTGCCGGCCTGCAGTGGCAACAATTGCAGCTGAACGGTGTATAAACCCGGACGATTTGCCGCTTTGAATTCCAGCTGCTGGATATCAAACAAATTGCCGGAATCCTGTAAAGTCAGCCAGAACGGGGACAGAGACAACAACGAAACAGTGGCCTGCACATCCAATACAATCGCTGGCTGCAGTTCGCTGTAACCAATCTGCACGTGTTGCCAGCCACTAAACAAAGCAGCATTTTGCAGCGCACTGACAAAATGTGTGACATCAGACGCTTTTTCGGAATACTGACTGTCAATCACAGCATTTGCCAGCAGACCAAGATAAACGCCGTGCTGTTTGCTGACCATTTGCAGGCTTTGTTCCTGCCACAGAGCCTCCTGCAGCAAACGGTTTTGCTGTTGCAACAGATCAAGGTCGTTATCCGTCCGCAGATGAGCTTCGATCACAACCACCACCACTGCCATGGTCAGCGCACAGATCAACCACAGCAGCACAAGCGCCATGACTCTCTTCTTATGTGTCCAGCACCTTGCATTCCAGTAACCCGCACTGATAAAAAACGGCAGTTTTGACCCACTGGCATTCATGGCATGGCCTCCGGCACATGAACCACACTGAACTCGTACCAGCCGTCTGTGCGCAGCTGCAATTCAGTCAGCTGCAGCCCGGCCCGCCCAGTCAGAAAATCGCTCACACGCTGCGCATCGGGACTGACTCCAGTCAGTTGCCACTGCGCCGATGAGGCACTGAGCACACCAAGCTGAAGTCCTTGTGACCACAATTCCGGTGCAAACGCTTCAGGATATTGAGCAAGACCTTGCCACATAAAATGACGCCGGAAATTGCTTATCGTCTGTCGCAGCGGCGCCCAGTTGTTATCCATGTCAGTGGACTCACGTTGCAGTTGCTGCAGACGAGTTAACAGCACCGTGTGCTGTGCAGCTTCTATCTGCAAGTCCTGAGTGGAAAGCCGTGATTGTTGCCATGAAAACAACAGCCGTATGGCCAGTGTGGTCATACACACAAATACAATTAACCCCGCCGCCAGGAGCCATTGCTTTTGCAGTTTTTGCTGACGTGCAGCTCGCCATGGCAACAGATTGACAGGCAGGGGTGTGGTTGCGCTGTTGATTACAACATTCACGGCAGCACCTGTGCAGCCAGCGCGAAGGCGAGTGCGTAACCAGAGCCAACAACACCTTCTGAAGACTGAACGCCCCAATGCAAAAACGGGTCTACCAGCTCTGGCACAATGGAACGATCACTGCAGGTGCTGCAAAACAGCGCCAATGCCTGCTGTACATCTACATCTGCAGCGCCACCCCCATAGACCAGCAAGCGGCTGAGGTCGGTTGCCATCTCGGTCATACGATAGTGCTGAAGGGCGCGGGCCAGCACCGGAGCCGCCGAAACTGAGTCAGGGCCGCGCGCATGACTGCGCCAGTAAGCAGGCATTCCGCTGCGAAACACCGTCAGCCGTACTGCGGAAGCACCAACATCAACCAGCATCACATCTGCAGGAACGCCATTTGTACCACCAACGTAACAATCCAGAATCTGGAAAACATCGATGCCCAGCGCCTGCACTGAGCATCCACTATCGGCGGCCAGCGCTTCAAATCTGTCCTGACACAAACGCGGACAGGACAACAACATCAAATCCTTGTTTACAACACGATAGTCCATCAGCTGCGGCCCATCCTGAATGGACCTCTGCTCCAACTCCATCGTGGCTATAAACTCAATGTCCTCAGCCCCAGCCTCTTCAGTCAGCGGGCGCGATTGAAACCTGATATCGCTCATTGGCAACGCCATTGCCACGCTGGGCTGTGGACCCCGCACGCGTGCGGGTATCTGCTCCAGCAAATTTTTGCATGTCAGCGCCAGACTCTGCCGCATGGCCGGCGTCAGTATCTGGCGCTGACAGGTTTGCAGCCGCCAACTTCGGTAGCGACGCTGCAGCGCCACCAGCCTGATACTGTGCCAACCCAGATCAATTCCTATCATGAGCACCCTCCCTGGTGATCAGTAGTACACGGGTTCTGCGAACTGTCTGAGTGTTTTAGCTGATCAATTCACGCCCCGCCAATCCGATTGCTGCGGAAATGACATGGAATGCAGCGTATAATGCGTTCGTCTGCCAATACACAAGAAACTGGAATCCCTCGAGCGTGGCTGGCAGGATCACTTTATGATGATAAAACTCGTCAAATTTCTGTTCTGGTTTGGTGTTTTCTGCGTCAGCGGCGTGCTCATGGTGGCATCTGCCGGTTACCTGTACCTTTCCCCACAACTTCCGGCTGCCGAAACCTATCGCCAGGTTCAGCTCGAAACGCCTTTACGTATTCTGACCGCTGACAACCGTCTGATTGATGAGGTCGGCGTGCGCCGGGATCCGGTGCGTTTTGAAGAAATTCCTCCGCTGATGATCAATGCGCTGATCGCCAACGAGGATGCCCGCTTTTACGAGCACCCCGGCGTTGACCTGCGCGGGCTGATCCGTGGTTTTGTGGGTTTTGTTACCGGCGTAAACCGTGGTGGCGGCAGTACCATTACCATGCAGCTGGCCAACAATATTTCCTTCGACAGCGACAGCGTCTACGCCCGCAAACTCAAGGAAATTCCGTTTGCGCTGCGTCTGCAGCAGGAGTTGAGCAAAGAGGAAATCCTGACGCTTTACCTGAACCTGGTATTTTTTGGCCAGAGCGCTGAAGGCATCAACGCTGCGGCTCAGGTTTATTACGGCAAACAGGTCGGGGATATGACTCTGGGCGAGATGGCAACCATGGTATCGCTGCTGCCATGTCCTTCAGTTTGTAACCCCATCACCGACCCAAACCGTGCGCGCACCCGCCGTGACGTTGTGATTAACAAAATGCTGGCGCAAGGCATGATCACCCGTGATCAGCATGCCGCCGCTCTGGCCGAGCCAATCAGCGCCCGTCGCCATCTGCGCACCAGTGAAGTCAACGCACCTTATGTGGCGGAAATGGTACGCCAGGAACTGTATTCCCTTTACGGTGATGACATTTATCGCCTGGGCATAGAAGTCACAACCTCTATTCGCAGCGATCTACAAAACGCGGCAACGACAGCCCTGATCAATGGTCTGGAGAACTACTACGACCGTCGCCATGGTTATCGCGGCCCTGAAGCCCGATTAGCCACTGGTGGTGACGATGTCCGTGAGCGTTGGCTGAGCGAGCTCGCAGTACGCCCCGATTACGGCAACCATGTGCCTGCTGTTGTTACTGCCGTTCACGACCGCTCCCTGGATGTACTGCTGCGTGATGGCTCCACTGCCAGTATTCCCTGGTCAGGGCTGGAGTGGGCGCGCCCGTTTATCACCCGTGACAATGCCTGGCCACCTCCTCAACGCGCCGCCGATGTGGCCAGAGTGGGAGACGTAATTCGTATGCGTCAGGGCAGCAACGGCGACTGGCAGCTGGGCCAAGTCCCGGAACTGCAAGGCGCTGTTGTGTCAGTGTCTCCGGAAAATGGCGATATTCTGGCTTTGGCAGGCGGTTATGATTTCCGTTACAGCCAGGTTAACCGTGCGCTGGCTTACCGTCAGCCGGGGTCAGGATTTAAACCTTTCCTTTATGGCGCAGCGCTGGAAAACGGTTATACCCCGGCCACCATGATCAATGACGCGCCGTTTGCCCGCGGCGACTATCGCCCGCAGAACTATGAGCGCAACTTTATTGGCCCTATCACCCTGCGCAATGCAATCAAGGACTCGCGCAACGTACCGGCAGTGCGCCTGTTTGATCAGCTTGGCTCAGACAAGGTGCTGGATTTTGCCGGCCGTTTTGGGTTTAACATCGAGAACTTCGCGCGCAATGATCTCACCGTGGCGCTCGGCAGCCAGGACGTACAACCGCTGCAGATGGCGACCGCCTATGCCATGATCGCCAACGGTGGCAAACGCCTGCAACCTGTGCTGATCAAACGCATTGAAACACTACAGGGTGTTGTGTTCGAAGCACCGGAAATTACCGCAGAAAAAGCCGAGCAGGTTATTGATCCGCGCGTAGCCTATATGCTCAACAGCATGCTGCGCAGTGTAGTCGAAGAAGGCAGTGGACGTCGGGTTGCCCGCGAATTCAGCCGTCGCGATCTGATGGGCAAAACCGGCACCACCAACGGCCCGGCGGAACTGTGGTTTAACGGTTTTAACCGTGATATCGCCACTACCGTCTTTGTGGGTTTTGACCGCCCGGAAGCGCTGGGTGAATCCGAGCAGGGTGCTACTGTGGCGGTACCAATCTGGATCGACTACATGAAACATGCGCTGCGTGACATGCCGGAATCCACAATGATACGCCCGGATGGTCTTGTCGACAGGCTGATCAACAGAGAAACCGGTCAGCCGGCTCGCCCGGGCGAGTCCAACAGCATGTTTGAACTGTTCCTGGCCGAGACTGCACCTGCTGAAAACCGTCCGCAGCCTCCGTCGCGCACTACCACACCTGCACGCAATAACGAGGACACCTTGTCTACCGAGATATTATTCTGATCCGGTAAAAAATCCGGAGCAAAAAAAAGCCCCGACTGTGATCGGGGCTTTTTATTTTCTGGCTGCAGTTTTGTAACTGACGCTTATTTAAGCGTACGGTTACCAAAACGCTTGTTGAAGCGGTCAACACGACCGGCGCTGTCAACAATCTTCTGTTTGCCAGTGTAGAACGGGTGGCATGCTGCGCACACGTCGACCAGCAGATCGTGGCCCAGTGTAGAGCGGGTAGCGATTACGTTACCGCAGCTGCAGGTTGCCTTGATATCCGTGTAATTCGGATGAATATCGGCTTTCATGGTTTGTCCTCAAAATTTACCGGTATCGCCACGACCCACTTTGACTGTCCACTTTCAACAGTAGCAGAGTACGCACCATACCTGAGCAGCAACCACTTCGCAGACAATCCCCAACGGACTGACAGTTCGTGGCTATGGAAAAAGGGCGCCATTGTAACAGAGAATCCGTACGGCGCAAGCGGCGCTCACTCAGGTACGTTGGCTTGTCTCAGCACGGATGCGCTCATGGTTTTTAACTGTCTCTCGCATAATCTGCGCCAGGATATCGGCCATCAGCTCTGGATTGACACCATGCTGATCACACAACGATCTGATATCCCTTATTTTTTCTTCTTCCCGGCGTGGATCAACGGAGTTCAGATCTGCACGGGCCTTAAGCTCACCCACTCGACGCGTCAGCGCAAACCGGTTGGCCAGCATCAGCACAAGACCATGATCCAGCCTGTCAATTTGCTGTCGCAGCGCCTGCAGCTCCTGAGGCACATTCTGTCCACTGTCGTTATTGTTCAAGGTATCTCCTTCATCACGCGGTCGGCTACAGATCCGAGGCAGCAGTATAATGGAAGCCCGACCTGTCTAAAACCGGTTATACTCATCGGCCTTAAAACCCTCTCAAATCCGGAAGCCGTTCCCGCATGTCTGATACTGTTGCCACGGTTGCCAGCCCAACGCGGATAGCCCGTGTCGCGGTACCGTCGCCACTGCGCAGAACCTTTGATTACCTGCTGCCCCCAAGCCTTGCTGCTGAACACGGCGTACTTGAACCTGGCATTCGCCTGCGCGTGCCCTTTGGGTCACGCGAGCTGACCGCAGTGCTGCTGGAACTGGACACACGGTCCGATTTGCCGCAGAACAAACTGAGGCCGGTTATCGAGATTCTGGACCTGGCGCCTGTGATTCCGGCGCACCTGCTCAAGCTGTGGTGCTGGGCTGCGCGTTATTACCAGCATCCCATTGGTGACGCTCTGCACACGCTGCTGCCGACAGGACTGCGGGGAAGCGGCCAGGCCGTTAGCAAACGCCGCACCAAGGACAAACTGCAGACATCCTCAGCCCATCCTGCCGAGTCGGCACACTCGCTGAATCCGGAACAGGAGCAGGCCTGCCTGCGAATCAGGGAAGCATTTGGTTCTTATCAGGGTTTTTTGCTGGACGGCGTAACTGGCAGTGGCAAAACCGAAGTGTATCTGCAGAGCATTGCAGAAGTGCTGGCTCGCGGTGAGCAGGCTCTGGTTTTGGTGCCTGAGATCAGCCTGACCCCACAAACGGTTGCCCGTTTCCGACAGCGTTTTGAACAGCCTATTGCCATTCTGCATTCCGGCCTGACCGCGCGCCAACGACTAAACGCCTGGCTGGCAGCCGCCAACGGCGAGGCCGGCATTATCATCGGCACCCGCTCTGCGGTATTTACACCCATGCAGCGGCCCGGCCTGATTGTGGTGGATGAAGAACATGATGGTTCCTTCAAGCAGCAGGACGGTTTCCGCTATTCGGCGCGTGATCTTGCAGTAATACGCGCCGCAACAGAGAACATTCCGGTGGTGCTGGGTTCTGCCACACCCAGCCTGGAAAGCCTGCAAAACGCCCTCAGTGGCCGTTATCAACATCTGCAGCTCAAGCAGCGGGCCGGTGAGTCTTCACTACCGACGTTTCAGTTGATAGACACTACACGTACCAGGCTGGAGCAGGGCTTTTCGGAAACAGTTTTATTATGTATGCAGCAGCATTTGCAGGCTGGGCGCCAGGTGCTGGTATTTATTAACCGCCGCGGTTTTGCCCCTGTGCTGCAATGCAACGACTGCGGCTGGACTGCTGAATGTAAATATTGTGATGCACGCCTTACCCTGCACCGCACACCACCGCACCTGTGCTGCCACCACTGTGAACGCAAACAGCCAGTGTTTGATGCCTGCCCCTCCTGTCATGGCAAATATTTGATGGCCATGGGCACCGGCACAGAACGCAGCGAAAGTTTCCTGCAGGCACGCTTCCCAGGCATTGCGGTATGGCGGGTTGATCGCGATACAACACGGCGCAAGGATGAACTCGACCGCGTGCTTGCCAATGTACAAACAGGCGAACCCTGCATCCTGGTTGGCACGCAGATGCTCGCCAAAGGCCATCATTTCCCCGGTGTCACCATGGTGGTGGTGCTGGATGCCGACAACGGGCTGTTCAGTGCAGATTTTCGTGGCCAGGAATTTATGGCGCAGTTGCTGATGCAGGTCGCCGGACGTGCCGGGCGGGCGGAAATAGCAGGCGAGGTTCTGGTCCAAACTCGCCATGCCACTCATGAAAACCTGCAACTGCTGATCACTCATGGGTATCATGCCTTGGCAGAACAGCTGCTCAGCGAACGCCGCCAGACCAGCATGCCACCGGTGACAAGCATGGCCACGCTGCGCGCAGAAGCAGTGAGCGCTGACGCGCCACAGGAATTTTTATTGCAGGCTCGCGACATGATTGACGAATACTGCCGCCAGAACGGCTGGCAACAGCGCATCATTCTCAACGGCCCATTGCCCGCGCCGATGGAAAAACGCGCCAATCGTTTCCGTCATCAACTGCATATTCGCGCCTGGCAACGCCAGGACATACAACAGCTGCTTGGCGAGATTTGTCTGCGCCTTGAGCAACTTCCAACCCAGCGCTCCGTACGCTGGTCAGTGGATGTTGATCCATTGGACATGATCTGATCCGGCTGGATAATCAGACCTCAAATTGACCGGCTTCGGCCCAAGACAGGATAATGCACGCCATGGAACAGGATTTTGCCAAAAGACGACTGCGAACCCCGCTGGCTGAGCCAGCGCCGGTCTCCCAGCCCTCCAGTCTCGGACTGCTGCTTACCGGCCTGATAACCGGTGTTGTCATCGGCTTGTTTATCGCTTTGCTGGTTTACCTCTCAGGGGCTTTACCGGCGGCGCCTGGCCATACTGAAATAGCTGAAACCCGCCCGGTAGAGACGCTGGACATTGCCCCCGCGGGCGGACTCACACCCGAACAGCAGCGCGAAGCACAGCGCCTGCAACTTGAGTTCTACCAGGAACTGCCTAACTACGAAGTTGTGGTTGATGTGACTCCGGTTGCCGGCGCGGTGCCCAGAACTCCGGTGACAACCACTGCAAGTCCTGCAGCCACAGACAACACGACCACAGCGTCCGAACCTGTAACAACTGCACAAACCAGCACTGCACCAGCGCAAGTCGCTACTACACAGCCGGCACCTGCGCAGCCGTTGCCAACGCAAAGCGAGCAGCTCGACCCGGTGTCCGCTGCACTGCTTGAAATCAGTAACCGCGAAGCTCGTGCACAGGCGCAAGCACCCACTGCGGCGGCGGCCAGCACCAACATAGGCAATTTCCTGCTCCAGGCCGGCGCCTTCCAGCAACAGGCTACTGCCGCAGCACAACTTAACCGTCTGCTGAGCCTGGGTCTGAATGCACGTATACGCGAAGAAAATCTGCCCGGCCGAACGTTGTATCTGGTACAAGCCGGTCCTTACAGTACACGTGACGATATGATGCAGGCCGAGCGTGTGCTGCGTAACAACAGCATCGACAGCATGCGCATTACACTCAGCCAGCCTTGAAAATACGCCAGACGTCCCAACATCTGGCATAACACCTATACAGGAGAATCGGTTTGGAGCAGTTTCGTGGCACCACCATCTTGTCCGTTCGCCGTAACAACAAGATTGTTATCGGAGGCGATGGACAGGTTTCACAGGGCAACACCGTTTTAAAAGGCAATGCCCGCAAAGTCAGACGTCTCTACAAGGATCAGGTACTGGCGGGTTTTGCCGGTGGCACAGCTGATGCCTTCACCCTGTTCGAGCGCTTTGAGGAGCAGCTGGAAAAACATCAGGGCAAACTGGTACGCGCGGCGGTATCGCTGGCCAAACTCTGGCGTACAGAACGCTCCCTGCGTCGTCTGGAGGCGTTGCTGGTTGTAGCTGACAAGGAGGCCTCACTGATCATCACCGGTAATGGCGATGTGATTGAGCCTGAAGATGGCCTGATGGCAATCGGCTCCGGCGGCTCCTTTGCATTGTCTGCAGCACGAGCGCTGTACTTCAACACTGATATGGAAGCACGCGCGATTGTGGAAAAAAGCCTGGGTATTGCCGCTGATATCTGCGTCTACACCAACCACAATCACGTGATTGAAGAACTCGACTATTAATCATTTTTTCGGGAAACCTGCATGACCACCATGACCCCCAGAGAAATTGCCTCTGAACTTGACCGTCATATCGTCGGCCAGAAAGCGGCCAAACGCGCCGTTGCAATTGCCCTGCGCAACCGTTGGCGGCGCATGCAGCTGGGCGCTGATATCCGTCAGGAAATCACCCCCAAAAACATTCTGATGATAGGCCCGACCGGCGTGGGTAAAACTGAAATTGCCCGCCGTCTGGCCAAACTGGCCAACGCGCCATTTCTGAAAGTGGAAGCCACAAAATTCACCGAAGTCGGTTATGTAGGGCGCGATGTTGAATCCATTGTGCGCGACCTGGTGGAAGTGGCGGTGAAAATGCTGCGCGAAGAACAGATTCGTAAAGTGCAGCACCGCGCCGAAGAAGCGGCCGAAGAGCGTGTTCTGGATGCGCTGCTGCCACCACCGCCGCGTACACCTGGCACCATTACTGAAACAGCCAGCCAGGAACAGTCCGCCACCCGCCAGATTTTCCGCAAAAAACTGCGCGAAGGCGACCTGGACGACAAGGAAATTGAAATCAGTGTCAGCGAAGGCGTAGGTGGTGTTGAAATCATGGCACCTCCTGGGCTGGAAGAAATGACCAGCCAGCTCAAATCCATGTTTTCCTCCATGCAGCATGGCCGTAAAAAAAATCGTCGTATGCCGGTAAAAGCCGCTTTCCGTCTGCTCAAAGATGAGGAAGCCGCCAAACTGGTCAACGAAGAAGACATCCGCACACAAGCTATTGACGTCACTGAGCAGACCGGCATTGTATTTATCGATGAAATCGACAAAGTGACCGAGCGCGGTGATAGTGGCCACAGCGGTGGTGTATCCCGTGAAGGTGTACAGCGCGATCTGCTGCCGCTGATTGAGGGTTCAACTGTGACTACCAAATATGGCAGTGTCAAAACTGACCATATTCTGTTTATTGCATCTGGCGCCTTCCACCTGTCCAAACCCTCGGACCTGATTCCGGAACTTCAGGGCCGTCTGCCTATCCGTGTGGAACTGGATGCACTGACTGCTGATGACTTCGAACGCATTCTGACAGAGCCAAACGCGGCACTGACCGAACAGTACCGTGCGCTGCTGGCCACTGAAAACCTGCACATCCGCTTTACAGAGGACGGCATCAAACGCCTGGCCCAGACTGCGTGGGAAGTGAACGAGCGCACCGAAAATATTGGTGCACGTCGCCTGCACACGGTGATGGAGCGTTTGCTGGAAGAGGTGTCTTTTAACGCCTCTGATCTGGCGGTGGGTGAGAGCTCAGAGCTGGTTATTGATGCCGCCTACGTGGAAAAACAATTGGGCGACCTGGCCCGCAATGAAGACCTGAGCCGGTTTATCCTGTGACCGGCGTCGGTGTCAATCCGGCGCCCAAACCCACAGCTGTGCGGTTGCGGCGTAAAAGTGCGGTGCTGGAACTGAGTTATGCCGACGGCAAGGTTTATGAACTGCCCGCAGAATTCCTGCGTGTTTATTCACCTTCCGCCGAAGTGCGCGGCCATGGCAAAGGCCAGGCCGTGCTGCAAACCGGCAAACGTCAGGTCAACCTGAGCGGCGCTGAAGCCATGGGACACTATGGTATTCGGCTGCTTTTTGATGACCGGCACGACTCCGGCATTTACAGCTGGGATTACTTGTATGAGTTGTCTACGCAACAGGCAACCCTGTGGCAGGACTACCTTGATCGTCTGCAAGCTGCCGGCGCCAGCCGTGACGCGTTGCCAGCTGACACACAAGTCATTACCATTGTCGACCCAGCACGCAGGTCCTGACACGGACATGCATCAGCCAATTTAATTGCCAGACACCGGCCCGGGAAGTCCGATTTATGAGCAACTCACCCTCTGACGACGGTCTGACCCATTTTGGGTACGAGCAGGTCAGCCCGGCCGAAAAAACGCGCCGCGTCGGCCAGGTTTTCCACTCGGTAGCCAACCGCTACGATGTCATGAACGACCTGATTTCCCTGGGCACACACCGCGTCATCAAACGTATGACCGTGGAGCTCAGTGGTGTTAGACCCGGCCACAAAGTGCTGGATCTGGCTGGCGGTACCGGCGATTTCTCCATGCGTTTTTCGCCACTGGTCGGTGAAAGCGGTCAGGTTGTGCTGGCAGATATCAACGATTCCATGCTCAAGGTAGGCCGCGACCGCCTGATTGATCGTGGCATTACCGGCAACGTACAGATCAGCCAGGTTAATGCTGAAGCACTGCCGTTTGCCGATGAAACCTTCGACTGCATCGTGATCGCCTACGGACTGCGTAACGTGACAGACAAGGACAAGGCCCTGCGCTCAATGTACCGCACACTCAAACCGGGTGGACGCGCGCTGGTGCTGGAATTTTCCAAACCGGTCAATCCGATGCTTGGCAAAGCCTATGACGCGTTTTCGATGTTGTGGCCGGTTGCCGGCAAAGTAGTCACCGGAGATGCCGAGAGCTACAAATATCTGGTTGAATCCATCCGTATGCACCCGGATCAGGAAACCCTCAAAGGCATGATGGAAAATGCCGGTTTCCAGAACTGCCGCTACCACAACCTTATTGGTGGCGTCAGCGCCATCCATGTCGGTTACAAATAAAAGCCGTGGCTACGCTGTTAAACACCGGGCTGGCAGCTGTTATCGAAACGTCGGTTAACGCCCTGCTGCAAAAAGACCCGCATTTGTTAAAACGGCTTAATACGCTGGCCAGCGGAAAAAGTGTCAGCATTGGCTACATTGCCGCACGCGGCATCCCCGACCAGCAGCTGACATTTATTATTACGCCTTCACGCCTGTACATTCACAGTAACGCCGAAGCCTTTGCCAACGCTGATGCCAGCATCCGCGGCAGCAGCCGTGCCTTGCTGGCCCTGGCCAGCAGTGACGATCCGGCCAGCGCGCTGCACCATCCCGAGATCACGCTGGCAGGTGATGTACATCTTGTTCAGCAGCTGCACCGCGAAATCACTCAGGCTGACAGTGGCCTTGAAGACATTCTGGCCGCGGTTTTTACCCCGCTGGCCGGTGACACTCTGTTTGCGCTGGCAGCAAAAGCCATGCGCGGCGGTTTTAACACCGCCAAACAGGGGGCTCAGGAACTGCGCCTGGGCGCCTCGGATTTTCTGCAGGAAGAGTCAGGTCTGTTAGCCACCCACACTGAAATCCGCCTCAGCCAGGAACGGCTTGAACGCCTGCGCCTGCGCCTCGACCGGCTGCAGGCCCGCATACAGCAGTTTCAACAGGCTGTGACAAATTGACGCAGCTGACTTGTTTTAAGCCCCGTCGGTGGGATAATCAAGCCTACTGTTAAGCAACCATTCATGAGGTTCAGGCCAGAATCTGAACAAAATATGCGGCACGGAGAACAACAAGTTCAGACGGGCCGGTCCTCTGAAGACCGCAGGTGCGGTTATGCAGACCCAAGGAGAGTAGTGGTATGAAAAAAACTGACGGTTTCAGTCTGGCTACAGCGGCTGCCGCTTTGCTGATGTCCGGTTCTACACTGGCCCAGCTGGATGCCAATCAGACCAATCCTGATGACCCGGTAAAAATCAGTGTTTGCCAGAACGTGCACGCCGCAGGCCAAAGTGCCTGTAAAGGTTTTGGCAACAACGCTGGCGCTGGCGCCAACAGCTGCAGCACGGCTGGCTTTGTTGCCATCACAACAGGTAACGCTGCTTTCTCATCGGTGATGTGTCAGGTACTGGGCGGCACTGAAGTGACTTCGCTGACAGCCCCGGAAGGTTTTAACCTGAGCGATGAAGCGGTATCTGTCGCGTACTGCAACGATGTATTTACCTGCGCAGGCCTGAGCGCATGCAAAGGCAATAACAACGATGCTGGCGCTGGCAAAAACAGCTGTCACGGTATCGGTTTTGTCGGCGTTTACTCGGGTAACGCAGAGCTGTCCAACTCCCTGTGTGAAAAGCTTGGCGGCAATGTATTGAGCTCTATCTGAGCCAGGCAAGTCGAGGGTTGCAATGAGTACACTGGGTTTTGGTGTTGGTCTGCGCAGCCCTCATATTGATTATGTGCTCGAACACAGTCCCAAAGTGGACTGGTTCGAGCTGATCACCGAAAACTATCTGGCACCTGGCGGCCGCCCGCGCGCCATTCTGCATAAAATCCGCCAGAACTATCCCGTTGTGCTGCATGGCCTGTCGTTTAATATCGGCAGCAGTGAAGCTCCCGACATGCACTACCTGCAGCAACTCAAGGCGCTGATACAGGATGTTGAGCCTGCCTGGGTGTCAGACCATATCTGCTGGACTGGCCTGCACGGCAAAACCTCCCACGATCTGTTACCCATTGCTTATAACCAGCACACGCTGGACCAGGTCGCCGCTAAAGTCAGTCAGATCCAGGATGTACTACAGCAGACAGTGGTTCTGGAAAACCCGTCTATTTACATACAGTTTCGCTCTGCAGATATGCCTGAAGCAGAATTCATCAATGCGCTGTGCCGGCGTACCGGCTGCCGCCTGCTGCTGGATGTAAACAACGTATATGTCAGCAGTTTTAATCTGGGACTGGATCCGCTATCGCAGATGCTGGCTCTGGAGCCTGACATTGTTCAGCAGTTCCATCTGGCCGGCCATACTCACAACGGCGACCACATCATTGATACCCATGACCATCCGGTCAGCGACCCGGTCTGGGAGCTTTACGCTCAGGCCTGCCAGCATTTTGGTGAAACTGCCACACTGCTGGAACGCGATGATCACATCCCGCCTTTTGAAGAATTGCTGACTGAACTGGAACAGGCCCGCGCCATACAGCAGCGGGTTCTGCAAGCCCGGGGAAGATCATGAGCTGGGAACAGGAACAACAACAGTTCTGGGAGTGGATCACCCGGCTGCGGGACCTGCGTGACGACCGACCGGGTATTGAGACTTTGATGTCACCGCATGCGGGAATTGATACGGTTGCCGCAGTGGCAATTTATAACAATGCCTATCATCAACGACTGATACAGACCGCCTCCGAACTTTATCCTGTGGTTTACAACACACTCGGACACGAGGTGTTTACGAGTCTGTGGCTGGACTATATTGCGGCTTTTCCACCGGAGCCTGGTCCAATGGCCCGTCTGGGTGAACAGCTGCTGAACTTCACCAGGGAGCATCCGCGCTTTGGCAAGCTGCCGGCGCTGCTGGATCTGATCGAGCTGGAAACCGCCTTTATCCGTCTATACGATCAGCCAGAGCCGGCTGCGCTCACTCGCCAGCAACTTGTACAGCTTTCACCTGAACAATGGCCACAGACCATATGGCAGCCATGCCCGGACTGGAAACTGATGCAGAGCCATTTTGATCTGGAAAGTTATTGGACACAGATGCAGCAGTACCTGTCCCAGAATGAAGCGATACCTGGCGCCACTGACTTTGCAGTACCGGCACTGCCACAAGGTGAAACTGTTTATTACCTGATCAGGCGCGCACAACATCGCATGCAATTCCAGCGCCTGAGTTTGCCTATGTGGACTTTTTTGAACGCTATTCAGAACGGGAAGTCTTTTGCAGAACTGTGTGAACAGCTGGCAGCAGAATTTCCTGACCAGGATATTCCCCAGCTCAGTCTTAACCTGCTGCTTAAAAGTATTGACCTGGGTTTGATCTGCGCGTGATCAAAGCTCGATAACTTCAAAACTGTGCGTAATTTTTACACCGGCTGCGCCCAGCATGATGGAAGCCGAGCAGTACTTTTCCGCCGACAAACTGACGGCACGTTCCACCTGTTTTTCGCTGAGTCCTCGACCACTGACCTTGAAGTGCATGTGGATAGTTTCAAACACAGCAGGTGTGGCATCGGCGCGTGTAGCACTCAATTCAGCCACACAATCCACGATATCCTGACGTGATTTTTTCAGAATGCTCACCACGTCATAGGAAGAGCAGCCTCCGGTGCCAATCAGCAACATTTCCATCGGACGAAAACCAATATTGCGGCCGCCACTGCTTTCCGGACCATCCATCACTACGGAGTGTCCACTGCCAGCTTCACCCACAAAACTCATACCGTCGATCCACTTGATTGTTGCTTTCATAACCTACCTTTTTAATCTGTCCTGCCGTCGGATTTTGCTCTGATTGTGCGGGTGCGTGACTTATTGCCCAAGCAAAAACTTTGAACTCTGTCACACTCTACGATCACAGCGCGCAAGATTAACACAGAGTAGTGCCAGAGGTTAGCGCGCCAGACTTGGCTTACGCTACAATCGGAGCGCTTTGAAACTGTCCGGAGAGACAATCCATGGCTTTGATGGCCATCACACCGCATATTGTTGACCTAAACAACTTTCTTGCATCTTGCCAGCTGCGCCAGTACGAACGTGGCGAAACCATCATCCACGCTGGCGACGTACCCAAGACACTGTTTTATCTGATCAGTGGTGCGGTCTCTGTGATCCTGGAAGATCTGGACGGCCGTGAAGTGATCCTTGCGTATCTTAATCCCGGTGACTTTTTCGGCGAGATGGGATTGTTTGATACACAGAAATCACGCAGTGCCTGCTGTCGTGCGCGACACGACAGCGAAATTGCCGAGATCAGTTATGAGCGTTTTAACAGCTACGCTCAAGAGCACCCGGAAATCCTCTTCACTATTGGCAAGCAGATGGCCGACCGCTTGCGCAACACCACACGCAAGGTGGGCGATCTGGCGTTTTATGATGTGACAGGGCGTATTGCACGCACGCTGATTGCGTTGAGCAAAGAACCCGATGCCATGACACACCCCGATGGCATGCAAATCAAAATCACGCGCCAGGAACTGGGCAGGCTGGTGAACTGCTCACGGGAGATGGCGGGACGTGTTCTGAAGACGCTGGAAGAGCAGAACCTGATTTCTGTGCACGGACAAACTGTTGTGGTGTTTGGCACCCGCTAAGCGCAACTAGCTTTTGGCGGCCATGATAAGCAGGTTGCGCCCCGTCGCTGTGTGCTCGAATACTCGCTGGCGTTCGGCGTCGATATACGCCAGCTTTTCCTGTTTTTCATCTGCGGGCATACCACGCATATGCAACAGACTTTCGGCCCGCCGATAACAGGACATGGCCCGCACGGTGTCGTCCTGCTCAAGCGAACGCTGCGCCATCAGCAGGCAGGAATTGACGGCTACCCGCAAACCCAGCAAACGCAATTGATTGCGGGATGATTCAAATTGGCCTGCGCTGATCCGGTCTGTGCGATACAGCTCACCCAGCACCTGCAGCGCACGCTGGATATGGCGTTGCGCCACAATCAGTTCCTGTTCTGTAGCAACGGCTGCACTGCCACCGGCAGTCGGTGCGGCGTTTTTCTGTTTACTGGCGGCTTCGGCGTCCTGCAACTGCTTTTCAAGGTCTTTGCGTGCCGGATCCAGCTCCATCATCCGCCGCAAATCCAGAATCAACGCCGTAAACAGCAGCCCCAATACCTCTGGATCTGTGTCCATTCGCTGCAAGGCACGGCTGGTTTCGTACAGTATGGCGCGCCGCTGCTCAAGTGCAGCCAGTTGTTTTACTGTCTGGAACTGAATGGCCTGCAGCCTGCCGGCCCAGGCAGCCAGCATCAAGCCGGCAAGCATCAGCGCCAGACAAAACACAACAAAGAGCCCATTGCTCAGCAGCATGCGCAGCCCACACCAAATTTAAAGGACGGAAAGAGTCTCAGTAAATATCGGCGGCTACGGTATTAATTTGAGTCAGTTGTTGAACAACTCGCGCAATTTGTTGCCAGGATGCGGGGCTCGCATAAAGGTCTCGCCAATCAGAAAACCGTAGATTCCCTGAGAGATCATACGCTTGACGTCAGCCGGGGTGCTGATACCACTTTCAGTAACTATCAGTTTGCCCTCTGGAACCCGTGCTGCCAGACGGAAGGTGGTTTCCAGATCGGTATGAAAATTGTGCAGATTGCGATTGTTGACACCTATCAGATCAAAACCGGCGGCCAGCGCCACATCCAGTTCGGATTCATTATGAACCTCAACCAGAACATCCAGTGCCAGCTCTTGCGCGCAGGCGGAAAGCTCACGCAGTGCTACCGGACTCAGTGCCGCCACAATCAACAAAATACAATCGGCGCCCATAGCACCCGCTTCAGCTACCTGATACGGGTCTACTATAAAATCCTTGCGGATGACCGGCAGTGAGCATGCTGCTCGCGCCTGCTGCAGATACTCGGTGGCACCCTGAAAAAAAAGCTCATCCGTCAGCACCGACAAACAGGCAGCACCGGCCTCTTCGTACTGGCGTGCAATCAGCGCAGGATCAAAATCCTCACGGATAAGACCTTTGCTGGGAGATGCCTTCTTGATCTCAGCAATAATCGCAGGCTGCTGAGCTTCCATGCGTGAACGCAAAGCCTGGATAAAACCCCGACGATTCGGAATCTGGTCCTGCGCCAGTTTCTGCTGCATGGCCAGACTGACACGCTGGCTGTTCTGACGAACTTCAACCGCCTTTTGTGCCAGAATTTTTTCTAGAATAGTGCTGGTTTTCACGCCTTTTCCTCAGTGGGCAAAGCCTGTGTAAAGGCTGCCAGTTGCTCGAGCTTTTTCAGGGCCGCGCCGCTGCGCAGAATCTCCTGCGCTTTTTTAACGCCGGCGGGCAAATCTTCACACAGGTTGGCAGCGTAAATAGCCGCACCTGCGTTTAACGCCACAATATCACCGGCCGCCTCATTGCTGTACGTCAGAGCTTCGCGCACCAGAGCCAGACTTTCCTGCGGTGAATTGACTTTGAGCATGTTGAAATTGCTGCGCCGCGCCATACCAAAGTCTTCAGGTGTCACGCTGTAACGCAGAAGTTGTCCTTCTTTCAGTTCACCAATACGCGTTGGCGCAGAAATACTGATTTCATCCAGTCCATCGTCTGAGGCCAGCACCAGCACATGATGACTGCCCATGCTTTTTAATACCTCAAGCACCGGCTCAATCCACACCGGATCAAAAACACCCAACACCTGATTGGGCGCGCTGGCAGGGTTGGTCAACGGTCCCAACATATTAAAAATGGTACGTACACCTATTTCACGGCGCGGACCAATAACGTGTTTCATCGCGCTGTGGTGGCCGGGGGCAAACATAAAACCCACACCCACTTGCTGTATACACTCGGCTACCTGGGACGGCGTAATGTTCAGGCGCACACCCGCGGCTTCCAACAGGTCTGCACTGCCACTTTTGCTGGTTGCACCACGATTGCCGTGTTTGGCAACACGCGCTCCGGCACAGGCGGCGACCATGGCGGCCGATGTTGAAATATTAAAAGTGTCGGTGCTGGTGCCACCAGTACCACAGGTATCCACCAGATGCTCGTCAACCGGCAGTGTCACCGATGCCGCCAGGTCGCGCATGGTGCGCGCTGCTCCCAGCAACTCCGGAGTGCGAATACCCTTGATCTGCAACGCCACCAGAAAGGCTGCAATCTGGGCATCAGTGGCCTGTCCGGTCATGATCTCTCGCATCAGTGTTGCCATCTGCTCAGCGTCAAGATCCTGCGCTGCGCACAGATGGCGAATGGCCTGTTTGATATCCATGTTGTTATTTACCTTGCAGGAAATTGCGGAACAGCTGGTGGCCGTACTCACTGAGAATGGATTCAGGGTGGAACTGAACACCTTCTACCGCCAGGGTTTTATGTCGGACACCCATGATTTCATCAATATCGCCATTTTCCAGCTGGGTCCACGCCGTGATCTCCAGGCACTCTGGCAGGGTGTTTTTATCAATAACCAGGGAGTGATACCGCGTCGCTGTGAATGGGCAGGGCAGATCGCTGAACACGCCCACATTTTTATGGAACATCGGGGACAGCTTGCCATGCATCACTTGTCGCGCCCGAATAACGTCGCCACCGTAAGCCTGACCAATCGCCTGGTGCCCCAGACAGACACCCAGCAGCGGAATGCGCCCGGCAAAGGTTTTGATTACATCAATGGAAATGCCGGCTTCGGAGGGTGTACATGGGCCCGGCGAAATCACGATCTTGTGCGGAGCCAATGCCTCAATCTGTGCCAACGTGATGGCGTCATTACGGTAAACATGTACGTCCGCCCCTAATTCACCCAGATACTGGACGATGTTGTAGGTAAACGAGTCGTAATTGTCGATCATCAATATCTTTGACACACAAACCTCTGCATTCTTGAAACCGGCGCTATATTAGCACGTTGCCCGTAACGATCACCTGCTTGCAAATCGGCTTCTATGGCTGCTGTGTTTTCTGGCGGCAGCTTGAGCCGATCGGGGAACACAGGGTATGCTCATGGCTGTTTATTTCTGCGACCGGGAGTCATGCAAATGACACGTCTGCAAAGTTTTGAAAACGCTGCCCATGTTTTGGATGAACTAATCAGTTTTCATGAAGAACTGGCTGAGCAGTACTCAACTATGGCCGAGCGCAGCAGCAAACCTCTTTCCAGATTGTTGCTTGAATTTCTGGCCCGACGCGAGAAGAAGCAGGCTGATGCGCTGGAGCAATTTGAATCTACCGCACCTGACAAACTGCTCCGCACCTGGATCCTGATTCCATTTCCCGAAGACCCTGATTCACTTATCGGATCACTGCAGCAGGCCTTTACCGACGATATTGACGCCGAGCAGGTGTATGAAATTGGCAACCGCGGTGATGAATTTGTGATCGGACTGCTGGAACACCTGCAGAATCGCTGCGAAGTGGATGAAATCAAAGCCCTGTTTGCCAATCTACTGGAATCCGAACGTAACGAGAATATTGCGCTGAGCAAGGCCTACAACTCTTTGCGCGAGTTCTGAGCAAGGAACACCATCATCGCTGACTTCAGTATTGTCTGGTTCAGACAGGATCTTCGCCTCGCCGACAATCCGGCGTTAACCGCCGCGGCCAGCAAGGGTGCAATCTTGCCGGTTTATATCCTGGATGACGTCAACAGTGGCGAATGGGCCATGGGTGGCGCCAGTCGCTGGTGGCTTTATCACTCACTGCGCGCGTTGAACACAGCTTTGCAGGGTCGGTTGCTGGTACTTCGAGGAGATGCCAGCCAACTGCTGCCGGCACTGGTTAGCGCCAGCGGCGCAGCCAGCGTAGTCTGGAATCGCTGTTACGAACCCTGGCGCATACAACGTGATGCGAAGTTAAAAGAGGCACTGCGCGCGCGCGGTTGCCAGGTGGAAAGTTTTAATGCGTCCCTGCTCTGGGAGCCATGGCAAGTCTTAAAAGAGGACAAAACCCCGTACAAGGTTTTTACCCCGTTTTTCCGTCGTGGCTGCCTGTTAAATGCACCCTCACCGGCTCGACCACTCCCGGCACCTGCGCATATCCATTCTGTTGCGCTGGATGACTATCAACAAAATACCGGCGAGCGCGGCATAGACCAGCTGGAGCTGTTGCCCCGGATTAACTGGTACAGCAGCATGACGCAGCGCTGGACTATTGGTGAAGATGCGGCCTGGCGCCGTCTGCAGGATTTTTTGAACAACGGTCTGCAAGGTTACCGCGAGGGCCGCAATTACCCGGCACAACAGCAAGTTTCGGCGCTGTCACCGCATCTGCATTTTGGAGAAATATCACCGCGCCAGGTCTGGCATGAAGCCTTGGCTGCGGGAGTGGGCAGTGCGGCAGAGGATGATCTGGACTGTTTCCAGAGTGAACTGGCGTGGCGAGAGTTTTCCCATTCGCTGTTATATCACCAGCCTGATTTACCGCAGCAGCCAATCCAGGGCCGGTTTGTACACTTTCCCTGGCAACAAAATCCGGGCTGGCTGCAGCGCTGGCAACGAGGTGAAACCGGCATTCCATTGGTAGACGCCGGTATGCGAGAGCTGTGGCAGACCGGCTACATGCACAACAGAGTGCGCATGGTTACCGGCTCGTTTCTGGTTAAAAACCTGCTGACACATTGGCATCAAGGGCAGCGCTGGTTCTGGGATTGTCTGGTGGATGCCGATCTGGCCAACAATGCTGCCAGCTGGCAATGGATAGCGGGCTGCGGTGCCGATGCTGCCCCGTACTTCCGTGTGTTTAATCCAGTGACTCAAAGCGAAAAATTCGATGCCAACGGAGAATACCTGCGCCGTTACCTGCCTGAGCTGGCATCCTTGCCTGCCAAATACATCCATGCTCCGTTTACGGCACCGGATTCAGTTTTACGTGCCGCCGGTGTGAAGCTTGGCGAAAACTATCCTTTGCCTGTGGCTGATCTAAAGTCCTCCAGGGAAATGGCATTGGCTGCCTTTCAGCACACAAAAGATCAGACCTAGGCATTGCCACCCCGGACTGGAAATAGTTTTACAGCAGCCCCAAATTAATTGCGCGCAGCACTGCCTGGGTGCGGTCACGTACGCCGAGTTTTTCCAGAATGGAAGACACCTGGTTCTTTACCGTTCCTTCTGATTTGTGGATAGTGTGGGAAATCTCACGATTACTGAAACCACCGGCCATCAGGCGCAGCACCTCAATCTCCTTGTCGCTTAAGGATTCGGGCGCCACCATATTGTCAAAGCGCGGCTCCATCGATGACAGGCCTTTAAGGATTCGTTCGGTAATCGCCGGCTGAACCAGCGTACCGCCGGCATGAACGTTTTCGATAGCGCCCACCAGGCTGTTCAGCGAAACATCCTTGAGCAGATAACCCTTGGCACCGGCCTGCATTCCTTCCAGCACCAGTTGGCTGTCATCAAAGGTGGTCAGAATAATACTGGGCACCATACAACCGGCCTGGCGCATTGCGTGCAGGGCATCAATACCGGTCATGCGCGGCATGCGAATATCCATTAGCAACACATCGGGCTGGTATTTCTGAATGCCGTCGACAACCTGGCTGCCATCTTCGACCTGGCCAACCACCTCAATGCGCTCGCTTAGTTCCAGCAAGCTACAGATACCCAGGCGCACCAGATTCTGATCTTCCGCGAGCATGACACGTATTTTGTTCATTTTTATTAATAAATCTCCCCGGGGAACAATTTTCTGTTGGACCCTGCTGTGCGACCCGAGTATGGCACATCTTGCGCAAGCCTCAGTATAGGTCGGAAGTAACCGCACCGCGGGTGGCTTTTGTCACTGGCGCCGGCATTGGCTCACTGTCACGATCATATACGCCTCAGAGCCGAGACCCAATCCATGCAGCTTATACATCAGCTACTGGTTTACCTGCACATTGCTGCCGGCATTGTTGCACTCATTGTTTTCTGGATACCGTCGCTGGCGCGCAAAGGTTCCATTTTGCATAAAAGTGCGGGGCGCTGGTTTGCCAGAATCATGTACGTGACTGGACTATCCGGTGTTGTGCTCAGCAGTCTGGACCTGTTATGGCCCACACGATTTCATAGCGGTTTTTTATTGGACGCCGTGCGCGACCGTGCAATTTTTCTGTTATCGCTGAGTCTGCTGGTGCTGACCTGCACACGACATGGCTGGCTCACTATCAATCATCACGATAATCGTCAGCCGCTTAAACATCCACTGCAGATACTGCTGGTCGCTGCTCTGATGGCGGCTGGCATCCTATTGCTGGCACGAGGACTGCTGCAGGGCAATGTGATCTACAGCGTGTTTGGCATTCTGCAGATGGCGCTCAGCACCGGCATGTGGCACTACACATTCAAGCAGAAAACTCAGCCCCGAGAATGGTGGACTGAACATCTGGGTGGAATGATTGCAGCAGGCATTGGTGCCTACACTGCGTTTTTTGTGGTGGGCGCTGCCAGTATGCTCGGCCCGTTGTTCAACCAGCAGCCGTGGATAGCAGTGCTGGTGTGGGTGGGGCCAGGTGTAATTGGCGGTGTGGTTATCGCGATGCTGACGCGCCACTACCGCCGCAAGTTTGCAGCGCGTTAAAGCTGCAAACCTTTCTGTGCCAGGGCAACTGCACGGAAAATCGCGCGCGCCTTGTTCATGGTTTCTTCCCACTCCAGACGCGGCACCGAATCAGCGACCACACCGGCACCCGCCTGAACATACAACATATTATCCTTGATGACGGCAGTGCGGATGGCAATAGCCATATCCATATTGCCACCCCAGCCTATGTAACCCATAGCGCCGCCGTAGATGCCACGTTTAACAGGTTCCAGTTCATCGATGATCTGCATTGCACGCACTTTGGGTGCGCCGGACAGGGTACCTACCGGCAATGTTGCCTTGAGTACATCCAGCGCAGTTTTGTCGTCACTCATCTGGCTTTCAACAATGGAAGCGATATGCATGACATGGGAATAACGTTCTACAAACATCTTTCTGGGCACATGTACTGAACCGGTTTTGGAAACACGACCGGAGTCATTACGGCTCAGATCGATGAGCATCAAATGCTCGGCAATTTCCTTGGCGTCAGCCAGCAGTTCCTGCTCAAGTGCCAGGTCTTCCTCATCTGTGCTGCCACGCTTGCGGGTGCCCGCCAGCGGACGCACAGTGATCAGTCCATCCTCAACACGCGCCAGAATTTCCGGCGATGCGCTGACAATATGGTGATCACCCATATTAAAAAACACCATATACGGTGACGGATTCAGATAACGCAGCGCGCGATAGGCGTGAATAGGATCACCACTGAATGGCACTGACATCCTCTGCGCCAGCACCACCTGCATCACATCACCGGCCAGGATGTAATCCTTGATACGATCCACCGCTTTTTCAAATGGAGCCTGCTGGAAGCTGGACTGGAAATCCTGCTCGGCGGTGATGGCGTTGGGCAGTGCCTGGGCCTGCGGCTGCTGCAGTGGCTGTATCAATGCAGTTTCGATTTCATCCAGGCGCTTCTGAGCTTGGCCCAGCGCACCAGCCTGCGCTGGGTCCGCATGGCAGACGATGGAAATTGTGCCACGCAGGTTATCAAATACCACCACTTCTTCCGATAACAGCAGCAGGATTTCCGGTGTACCAATAGTGTCCGTACCGGGCGATACCCCCAAAGACGGTTCAACATAACGCACGGTGTCGTAACTGAAATAACCTACCAGGCCGCCACTGAACTTCGGCACTCCAGCCAGCTCAGCCACTTTGTAGCGTTGTTTAAAACTTTCAACAAATACAAAGGGGTCAGGCATCTCATGTTGTTCAACAACACTGCCATCCTCTTCAACGGCGACAGTGTTTTCGCGCACGCGCAGCACAGTGTTGCAGGCCAGACCGATGATGGAAAAACGACCCCACTTTTCGCCGCCCTGTACCGATTCAAACAGATAGGTATACACCCCGCCTGCAAGTTTCAGGTAAGTGCTCAGTGGCGTTTCAAAATCCGCCAACACTTCACGCACCACGGGTACCCGGTTATAACCGGCAGCGGCCAGCGCATCCATATCCTGTTGTTGCAGGCGTGTGGCACGAACGTCAGTAAAAGCGGTTGAAGTGGGCGTGCGCGTCATCGCGGGTTAACTCCTGCCAGGCGCTCACGCATGGTGGTGATAGTTTGTTCGTAGGACGGACTGTTAAAAATTGCCGAGCCGGCTACAAACATATCAGCCCCCGCTGCCGCAATTTCTGCGATATTTTCTGTGGTCACACCACCATCAATTTCCAGGCGAATGTCATAACCACTGTCGTTAATCAGACGGCGCGCCTGCTGCAGTTTTTTAAGCGCCGTCGGGATAAATTTCTGTCCACCAAATCCAGGGTTTACCGACATGATCAGAATCAGGTCGATCTTGTCCATCAGGTATTCCAGGCAGTCCAGGCTGGTGGCTGGATTAAATACCAGACCCGCTTTGCAGCCCGCGTCGCGAATCAGCTGCAGTGAACGATCCACATGCAACGAGGCTTCCGGGTGGAAACTGATGATGCTGGCTCCGGCCTTGGCAAAATCGCCAATCATCTGATCAACCGGCGTCACCATCAGGTGCACATCAATGGGTGCGGTGACGCCATAATTACGCAGCGCCTTGCACACCATAGGACCAATGGTCAGGTTGGGCACGTAGTGATTGTCCATCACATCAAAATGCACTACATCGGCACCTGCTTCCAAAACAGCATCAACCTCTGCACCCAGGCGGGCAAAGTCAGCTGAAAGAATGGACGGTGCAATCAGGAAGTCTTTTTTCAGGATATCAGTCATTTCACGGCCGCCGCGCGATTCAGAAGCCGGCATTCTAACGCCTCCAGCCGCTGCGGTGAACCGATATCCTGCCAGTCACCGCTGAACAGTTCCCCGCTTACCAATCCCTTGTCCACAGCCTCACGCAGAAGCGGGCCCAGTGCCAGGCGCTGGACTGCCCTGCCGGAAAACAGGTGTGGATGCAGCACGCTGATGCCGCTGTAGGTCAGGCGGGGTTCATTGTTATTCACAAGCAAACCCTGCTCATTCAGATGGAAATCCCCCTGAGGATTGTGTTCAGCATTGGGAACCAGCACCAGATGTGCCAGCCGATCCGGCCTGAGGGCTGTGTCCAGACGGGAGAAGTCATAATCAGTCCAGACATCTCCATTCACAAGCAAAAACGGCTCATCCCCCAGCAGTGGCAACGCCTTGATAATGCCACCGGCGGTTTCCAGCAACTCGTCCTCGTGCGAGTAAGTAATGGATACATCCCAGCGCTCGCCATCACCCAGAGCGGCTGGAATCTGCTCCCCCAGATGATGCAGATTGATCACCAGATCACGGAAACCGGCGGCGGCCAGCTTGATAATCTGCCACTCAAGCAAACTGTGTTCACCCGCCTTGAGCAGTGGTTTGGGTGTGGTTACGGTCAGCGGCAGCATACGCTTGCCAAAACCGGCCGCCAGAATCATTACTTTCACAGCGACGCACCTGCTATCACTTCTGATGGGGACATCAGCGGACCAGACGCCGTTAACACACCGTACATATCTATCATCGGTCCGCTACGGAACCAGCTGATAAAGGCATCCAGCTCTGGATGTTTTTCACCCACGGACACCACATAGTCCATCACCACCGGCAAATCCAGCAGGTAGCGTGGTTTGTTGTCGCGTAGCGCCAGACGACAGAAAATGCCCAGCACCTTGATATGGCGCTGCAATCCCATCAGATCAAAATCGCGGCGGAATTCATCAAGACTGACCGCTGCTGGCAAAATGCTGCGCGCCTGAGCCTGTTGGTGATATTGCGCCAGCCAACGCTCAACGTCCTCAGCGGGCCAGACGATATAGCAGTCACGCAGCAATGAAACCAGATCGTAGGTAACAGGGCCAATCACCGCATCCTGGAAATCGATAATACCCGGCGCCTGATCCTCGGGGTGGCTGCCATCCGCCTGTTGAATCACCATCAGATTGCGTGAGTGATAGTCGCGATGTACACGCGCCTGCGTCTGCTTTAACGCTGCCTGCTCAAGAAAGTGCCAGGTCTGTGCCAGCAGTTTTTTTTCCGCGCCGGACAGCTCCAGACCCAACATACGGGCACAGAACCACTCGTCAAACAGCACCAGCTCGGTATGCAGGCGGGCCTGGTCATACGGTGGCAGCTGCGACGGTGAACGATCAGACTGTAGCGCCAGCAGGGCATTCATCGCCTGGGAGTACAGCGTATCCACACGCCCGATGTTATTGTGTTCCTGTGCATCAAGCAGACACGGCAGATAAAGCTGGTCTCCAAAATCCTCGAGCAGCATAAAACCCTGCTCTATATCAGCCGCCACAATGGTGGGTGTACGCAGTCCAGCGGCTCTGAATTCAGCGGCGCTTAATATAAAGGCCGGGTTGTTTTCGCGCGCGGGCGGCGCATCAACCAGCATCAGACTGCGCGCAGGCGCGGGCAGCGCCGGCAAAACCAGCGCAGCGCTGGCAACAAAGCGGAAATAACGGCGAAAGCTGGCATCACCACCCAGCCCTTCAGCGTGGACTGGTCCCGGATCTCTTCCCAGTTCAGCGCTCAGTACAGACTGCGCCCAGAGTTGAAGCTGCTGCAAGCGCAGGTCGGTATCATCATGGCAAGCTGTCATCAGGGCCTTTACTCCATAAGCGTAAAACGTGCCACCCGCAATGTGGCGGCCGCTTTGCTTTCTTAGAAAACGTCAATGAATTATCATGCCTGCGCTGCCCGACGAGCCGTTGGCGCCGAAGATCATGAATTGCAGCCTTATTCTCTATTGCCGACCGGATTGCCCGCAACTATGTCAGTCAGAAAACCTTCCTCCGCTATTCACACGGATCACCGCGCGCTAAGCCGCGCGATCTGGCAAATACTGGCGGGATCGGCGCTGATGACGCCAGCAGTGCTGCTGGCTCAACCCGCGACTGAGCCAGCAGATGCAGCCACCCGTGGCATCATGCAGGACTGGCGCGCGCGCGAGAACATGACCGCCGAGCAGGCCGAGCAACTGAACCGTGCTTGCTGTGGCATGTTTATAGAACCTCCGCTGACCGGCGACAATATTGATCTGAATCCGGACAGAGCCCCCACTGAAATTGATACCCCGACCCGTGTCAGTCAGCCTGAACCACGCCAGCTTTATGTTGAAGGCGATGTCAGTGTGCGTCAGGGTTATCGCAGTTTGCGTGCCTCTGACGGCCTGCATCTGAATGAAGACACCAATATTCTGAGCCTGCAGGGCAATGTGGTTTTCCGTGAACCCGGCTTTCTGGTCACTGGCCAGGGCGCTGTTGTTGACCAGAATACCGGCGACAACACCATCGAATCGGCTTCGTATGTGGTCCACGGCACCCAGATTCATGGCTCTGCTTCGAGCCTGAGCTACAACAGCGAAAACGGCATGATGACCATGGAAAACGGCGAGTTCAGCCGCTGTGAACCGATGGATCCGTTCTGGGTGGTACAGGCCAGTAGTTTGCGCCTGGATAACGAACGTGGTGTGGGTTACGCCGATGAGCTGACACTGCGCGTACGCGATGTGCCGGTATTTTATTACCCTTACACCGTGCAGTTTCCGATTGGTGACCAACGTGTATCGGGCATTCTGCCGCCGGCGCTCAGCAACAGCCGCGACAACGGCATAGACCTGGCGGTACCGTATTATTTCAATCTGGCCCCGCATTACGATGCCACCGTTACCCCACGCATCATGACCGAACGAGGCCTGATGGTCAGTGGCGAATTCCGCTATCTGGCTGATTGGTCAATGAATACCGTCAATGCGTCCTTGCTGCCCGACGATAAAACCTATGACCCGGCACGTGCCGGCATCAGCCGCTCCACCGCGCCCAAACGTCAGCGCTGGTTTGGCAGTTTTGCTCACGAAGGTCAGCCTTTGGAACGCTGGCGCACCTTCGTTGACCTCAATGCAGTCAGTGATGCTGATTATTTCCGCGACCTGGGCACTCGCAATCTGAACCTGGAAAGCCGCACCCATCTCAACAAAGAAGGTGTGGTGTCATGGCAGAACGAGCGCTGGCACGCAGAAACGCGCTTGCAACGTATACAGATTCTGGATCCATATCTGGCCTCTATAGACATCAACAAACCCTATGACCGCTTGCCGGAAATCCGCATCAGCCGCGACGGCGACAGTCTGGGACCGGTGCGTGTCGGGCTGGATGCTTCGCATGTGCGCTTTGACCGCTCGCTGGATCGCAGCCTGCTCAGTCAGCAGCAGCTAACGGGTGGTGCGCTGGTCACCGGTTCGCGCATCACCGCAGAACCCTGGCTGAGTCTGCCAGTACGTGGCGCCGGGTATTTTGTGGTGCCCAGTGTGCGCTACCGTTACGCCAGCTGGAATCTGGACCAGCAGGCTGCAGGCACGCCGTCCTCACCAGATCGCGGTATTGCGGTATTCAGTCTGGACAGCGGGCTTGTTTTCGAGCGCCCGGTGAATGTTGCGGGCCTGTCGGCAACCCAGACACTGGAGCCACGCCTGTACTACCTGTACAGTGAACAAGAGGATCAAACCTTCCTGCCCAACTTTGACAGCGCCCAGCTGCATATGAATTTTAACCAGCTGTTCCGTGACGACCGTTTCAGTGGCGGCGACCGCGTGGGTGATGCCAATCAGATCAGCGCTGCGGTCACCAGCCGCCTGATTACGGACGATGGCATCGAGCGTGCACGTTTCAGCATAGGCCAGATTTTCCATTTTGAAGACCGCCGCGTGTCTCTGGACAGTCCGCTGCAGAACTGGCTGGTGCTGCAACCGTTGGACACAAGCCGTTCCGCTCTGGTCATGGAAGCCAGTTATCGTCCCTACCAGAACTGGCAGCTGAGCACCGATCTGCAGTGGGATATGGAAAACAGCAACATCGATCAAGGCAGCATTGCGCTTCAGTTCCAGGGCCAGCAGAACCAGCTGTTTAACGTCGCTTTCCGTTACCGGGAAAAAACCGACGTCTTCCTGAATGCACCGCCGCTGCTGGATCCGCGCATCAAACAGTCAGACATTTCTACCGTATGGCCGCTTAACGAAAACTGGCAATTAATAGGCCGCATGAACTACGACCACAGCAACAGCCGGAACCTTGAAACCTTCGCAGGGGTCGAATACAGTAACTGTTGCGCCACGGTGCGGGTCATCGCACGCGACTGGGTCAACGACTACGAATTACTTCAACCGAATACCAGACAGAACCGGGGCATTTTTTTCCAGATTTCCCTGCACGGCCTGGGTGACCTCGCCGGCGGCGGTCTTGATAGCCTGCTCAGCAACAGCATCCCCGGATTTAAGGAGCAATACAGCAATGACTAAGCATTTCCGGCAATGGTTTTCCGGACGCGGCCCCATCCAAGGGCTGATGATGAGCCGGGTAGCCGGTATCTGCGGCCTGAGCATGATTATGCTGCTAGGCAGTTCGGCAACCCTGGCGCAACAGCGCCAGGCTCTGGACAAGATCATTGCCATTGTTGATGACGGCGTGATTCTGCAAAGTGAATACGACGAACGTTATGCAGAAATCATGCAGCGCGTGGAACAGATGGATCTGGAGGTGCCGCCACCGGAGCAGTTGCGTGAGCAGATCATGGAAAACCTGATCATTGAAAACCTGCAACTGCAGCTGGCCAGTCGTGTAGGTATTCGTTTTGATGACGACACCCTGAACCGGGTGATTACTGATCTGGCTCAGGGCAACAACATGACCTTTGAGCAATATGTAACGGCGTTGGATGCCCAGGGCATCTACCTGCAGACGCGTGAACGCATCCGCCGCGAACTGGCAGTTAATGAAGTACAACGCGGACTGGTTAACCGTCGTATCAGTATCACCGACCAGGAAATTGAAAACTACCTGCGCTCCGAAGCGGGCCGTACCGCTATGGCGCCGGACTATCTGGTCGATCAGATTCTGATTCCGGTAGCCGAATCCGACTCAGCAGCCGTGCGTAGTGCCAAAGAAGCATTTGCGCGCGATCTGTATGAACGCATCAATGGTGGCGCTGATTTTGCGCAGGTGCGTATGGAAGCCCAGCAAGGTGCAATGGCCAATCCACCGCGCGGTTTCCAGGTCAGCGGTGGCGAACTGGGCTGGCGCAAGGCAGATCAACTGCCCAGCCTGTTTGTGGATATCGTGCCCGGTATGCGTACTGGCCAGGTCAGCGAACCGGTTCGCAGTGCGAACGGTTATCACCTGATCAAACTCTCTGATGTGCGCGGCGATTCCACACGTCTGGTCAAACAGACCCAGGCCCGCCACATTCTGGTAGCCCCCTCGGAAATCCGCACTGAAGACCAGGCGCGTCGTCTGGCCGAATCGCTGTACCAGCGTATTGTGGAAGAAGGTGAAGACTTTAATATCCTGGCGCGACAGTATTCTGATGACACCATGTCTGTGGTTGCCGGTGGCGATCTGGGCTGGGTCAGTGATGGCGGACTGCCACCGCAGTTTGAACAAGAGGTTCGAGACATGGAGGTCGGGGTGGTCAGCAAACCTTTCCGCACCAGTTTTGGCTGGCATATTGCGGAAGTCACCGGTCGCCGTGAACAGGATCTGAGCCGCGAGTTTCAGCGTCAGCAGGCGGAGAGTGTGCTGCGTCAGCGCAAGTTCGAGATCGAGCTGCAAAACTGGATTCTGGAAATCCGCGACGAAGCCTACGTCAAATACATCAACTGAGGGGCAGCCATGTCCCTGCAACTGGCAATTACACCGGGCGAACCGGCGGGCATAGGTCCGGATCTGCTGATCCAGCTGGTGCAGCAACCACAGTTGCTGCCGCCTGACTGCGAACTGATCGCCATCGCCTCACCTGAGCTGCTTAACGAGCGCGCGCGCCTGCTGGGTTTGCCTCTGCATCTGCAGCCATGGCAACCCGGTCAAACATCGCCCACACGTACTTCACAGCTGAGTATTGTTCCGGTCAAACTGCGCGCTGCCGCAATTCCGGGCCAGCTTGATGCCGCCAATGCCCATTACGTGCTGGACACCCTGCGTATCGCTACCCAGCTGTGCCTGGATGGCCATGTACAAGCCATGGTCACGGCGCCAGTTCACAAAGGTATTATCAATGACGCCGGCATCCCGTTTTCTGGTCATACCGAGTTTCTGGCCGAACAATGTGGCGTGTCACTGACGGTGATGATGCTGGCTACCGAGGGCCTGCGTGTGGCCTTGGCAACAACCCATTTGCCGTTAAAAGATGTTGCGGCAGCGATTACACCATCGTCATTGATGCGTGTACTGCGAATTCTGAATGAAGACCTCAAACACAAGTTTGGCATAACACAGCCTCGCATTCTGGTCTGCGGTCTGAATCCACATGCCGGTGAAGGCGGGCATCTGGGTCGCGAAGAAATTGAAGTCATCAACCCGGTACTGGAACTGCTGCGCAGCGAAGGCATGCAGCTTAATGGTGCACTGCCGGCAGATACCCTGTTCACTGACAAATACCTGGCCAATGCCGATGCCGTGCTGGCGATGTATCACGATCAGGGTTTGCCAGTGCTTAAATACAAAGGTTTTGGCCGCGCCAGCAACATCACATTGGGCCTGCCGATTATTCGTACATCCGTGGATCACGGCACTGCCCTGGACCTTGCAGGCAGCGGCAAAGCCGACTACGGCAGCCTGATCAACGCCATTTCTACAGCGGCCCAGATGGCCACTGCTACCGCCAATGCGGCCACCCGGAATACCCGCTCATGAGTCAGTACAGTACAGCAAGCCCCATCACTCAGCCGGAACACCAGGCACGCAAACGTTTTGGGCAAAATTTCCTGCACGATCCCTACATCATCAAACGTATTGTTGATGCCATCGATGCAAAACCCGATGAGCACATGCTGGAAATTGGTCCGGGCCAGGGCGCGCTGACTATACCGCTGGTAAACAGCGGTGCGCAGCTGGATGTGGTTGAACTCGACCGTGATCTGGCGGGCTGGTTACAAAATCACTTTGCCGACTGTGACCGCTTCCGCCTGCATCTGGGTGATGTGCTGAAGTTTGATCTGAGCACGCTGACCTCCACACCCGGCAGCCTGCGTGTTATTGGCAACCTGCCATACAACATCTCCACGCCCTGTCTGTTCCACCTGCTGTCTTATGTTGAGTTGATCAGCGATATGACGTTTATGTTGCAGAAGGAAGTGGTGCAGCGCCTTGCAGCGGGGCCTGATGATGGCAACTATGGTCGCCTGAGTGTGATGGTGCAATATTACTGCGAGGTGGATCATCTGTTTGATGTGCCCCCCGGCGCGTTTAAACCTGCACCTAAAGTCACCTCCGCTATTGTACGTTTGCGCCCGCATAAAGCCGCTGGCGGCAAGCCGCGTTATGAACTGGATGACCCGGCACTGTTTCAGACACTGGTGCGCGATGCGTTTTCACAACGCCGCAAAACCTTGCGCAATTGTTTGAAGAACCTTATTTCAGGACTTGACCCGGAAACCCTGCCCGTTGATCTGAGTCTGCGCGCAGAAAATCTGGATGTCGCCGAATTTGTGCAACTGAGCAATGCCATCAGTCGCGAGCGCGCAAGGAGTCTTTGATGTCGAATATTGATATTTCCGTGCAGACGAAGTACCTGCAGGAACAGTCTGATCCAGCCAACAATCGGTATGCATTCTCCTACACCATCGCTATCGAAAATCTTGGCGAGGAGCCCGTACAACTGGTGGCTCGCCACTGGATCATTACTGATGACAATAATCAGGTGGAAGAAGTTCGTGGCCCGGGCGTTGTTGGCCTGCAGCCGCTGATACAACCGGGGCAAAAATTTGTGTATACCAGCGGTGCCGTAATCACCACAGAATTTGGCACCATGCAGGGCACCTACGAAATGGTTAAACCCGACGGCAGCCGTTTTAATGCAACAATCCCGGCATTCCTGCTGGCACGTCCTCATTCAGTACACTGAAATGGCTACATACGTAATCGGTGATATACAGGGTTGTTACAAATCACTGCAACGCCTGCTCAAATCAGTAGCATTCGATCCGGCTAGCGATAAACTCTGGTGTGTGGGCGACCTGATCAACCGTGGTCCACGCTCGCTGGATACCCTGCGTTTTTTGCGCGACATTGATCAGTCGCTGGAAATTGTACTGGGCAATCATGACCTGCATTTTCTTGCGCTGCACTATGACTGCACACCTGAATTTGCCAGCAATCGCCATACTATGGACGATCTGCTGAATGCGCCTGATTGCCATGAGCTGGCAGAATGGTTACGGCACAAAAAGCTGGCTCACTACGACTGCGTGATACACAGCGATACGCCGCGTTTTTATCTGATGGTACACGCCGGTGTTGCGCCGCAATGGTCATTACAAAAAACGCTGAATCTGGCGGCCGAAGTGGAGCTGACACTGCGCGGCAAACATTTCCGTGACTACCTCAAAAATATGTACGGTGACGCGCCTGCGCGCTGGTCAAATAAACTCATGGGCACGGACCGGTTGCGCGTCATCACCAACTACCTGACACGGCTGCGCTTCTGCAAGGCAGACGGTGAGCTTGATCTGAAAATCAAGGAAGCGGCAAACAAAGCGCCGCCCGGGTTCAGTCCGTGGTTTAAATTTGAACAGATCACGCCTGCAGCAGACATTGTGTTTGGGCATTGGGCAGCGCTGGAAGGCATCACCCGGAAAGCTCAGGTTCATGCGCTGGACACCGGCTGTGTCTGGGGCCGCCAGCTGACGCTGATGCGCCTGGAAGACCACAAACGCTTCAGCGTCTGATAGACTCAAATCATCATGAAAATTTACCTTGTAGGCGGTGCTGTACGCGACTCGATGCTGGGCCGTACCGGCTCAGATCGGGACTATGTGGTGGTAGGCGCCACCGTTGACGAAATGCTGGCACAGGGTTACCGCCCGGTCGGCAAGGACTTTCCTGTTTTCCTGCACCCAAAAACCGGCGCGGAATACGCGCTCGCCCGCACTGAACGAAAATCCGGCAAGGGTTATAAAGGCTTCACCGTTTACGCCGCCCCCGATGTGACGCTGGAAGAGGATTTGCAGCGTCGTGATCTCAGCATCAATGCGATGGCGGTGCCCGCGTCAGACAGCTCTGACTGCGTAGATACCACTGCCCTGATTGATCCCTGGGGTGGAGCACGCGACCTCGCCGCACGCAAACTGCGCCATGTGTCCCCTGCATTTCGCGAAGACCCGTTGCGCGTGTTAAGGGTCGCGCGTTTTGCTGCACGTTTTGCCGATCTGGGGTTCAGCGTTGATGAATCAACAATGGCACTGATGCGCGAAATAACCGACAGCGGAGAACTTGAACATCTGGTAGCTGAGCGTAGCTGGCGCGAAATTGACACTGCGCTGGGCGAAAGACGTGCACCGGTATTTTTTGAAGTATTACGCGAGTGCGGCGCACTGGCGGTTCTGCTGCCCGAGCTGGAGAAACTGTTTGGTGTTCCGCAACGCGCTGAATATCACCCCGAAGTGGACACCGGTGTTCACAGCCTGATGGTTCTGGAACAGGCTTGCAAAATCAGCGACGACAAGTCTGTGCGTTTTGCTGCGTTAATTCATGACCTGGGCAAAGGTACAACCGATCCTGAATTGTGGCCGCGTCATATCGGACACGAAAGCCGAGGTGTCAGCATTATTGCCAAACTTTGTGAACGGCTGCGCACTCCCTCTGATTATCAGAACCTGGCACAGTTGGCCAGCGAGTATCACACCCATTGTCATCGCGCCCTGGAACTGCGACCTGTCACCTTGTTGAAGCTGTTTGAAAGTGTAGACGCTTTCCGCCGCCCTGAACGCTTGGAAAAATTCCTGCAAGTGTGTGAAGCCGATGCTCGCGGACGCCTGGGTTATGAAGAAAAGCCCTACCCGCAGGCTGACTATTTGCGCTGCGCGTTTGCAACTGTCACCGATATCCGCGTCCCTGATCTGTTAAAAGACAATCCTGTGCCCAAAGATGCGGCCAGCGGCGAATTTATCAAAGCGCTGCTGCATAAAACCCGCCAGCAAAAATTGTCGGCTTTTGTCAGTCAGTATCGGGCATCCATGGGTCTACGAGATGAACCCGGATACTAAAAACCGTGTTGTTTTGATCACCGGCGCTGCCCGTCGTATTGGTGGCTGTACAGCCAGAACCTTTCACGGTCATGGTTATTGCGTATTAATTCACTGCCACCATTCAACCAACGCCGCTCATCAATTGGCCGCCGAACTGAACAACATACGTGCTGACAGTGCCACAGTACTCAGTGCAGATCTGAATAATGAAGAACAGGTACAGCAGCTGGCAGCGGCGGCCATTGCGGCCTATGGCAGGCTGGATGTACTGGTTAATAACGCCAGCCGCTTTTATGCAACGCCCTTAGGAAAAATCAGTCAGCAAAACTGGCAGGATCTGATGGCAAGTAACGCACAAGCGCCCTTGTTTTTAAGTCAGGCGCTGGCCGCAGAACTGGTTAAACACAATGGCAGCATTGTTAATCTGACCGATATGAATGCAGACCGTGGCATGGCGGGTTTTGTGCCCTATACCATGGCCAAAGCTGCCCTGCAGGCAATGACACGATCACTGGCGCGGGAACTGGCACCTGCCATTCGTGTTAATGCAGTATCACCTGGCGCCATTCTATGGCCAGAGCACGCCAGTGACCCGCAACTGCACGCGCAACAACAGGCATCCATTTTGTCAGGGATTCCACTGGGACGGCTTGGCAGCGAACAGGACATTGCCAATGCCGTATTTTTTCTTGCCAATGATGCCCATTACATTACCGGGCAAATACTGAATGTCGACGGCGGTCGCGTACTCTGTTAAAGAAGTCTGTTATCTAATGCCACAGTCGCGGATCAACGCGGTAATACCACTGCAGCTGCTCAAACAATTCCGGGTGACGCTGCGCCAGCTGCTGAGGTTTTTCAAAAAAACTTTCAGTTGCCACCGCAAAAAATTCGGCGGGTTCACGGGCCCCATAAAAATCCAGAACCTCATCCTGATGCAACCAGGCCGCACCGGGATCGCTGGCGATTGCACGCAAGCGCAGGAACTCGGCGCTGAAAACTTCTGACCAACGTTGATAGGCTTCATGACTGTTCAGCCAGGGTGCGCCATTGGCGTGACCAAACTGGTTATCAAGCTGATGGGCAAATTCGTGCAGCACCACGTTAAAGCCGTCACCAAAATCAGCGGCGCCACGTTGCACACTATCCCATGACAGAATGATGCGCCCGTTGCTCCAGGCTTCGCCTGCCAACAGCGCAGCACGTTCGGCAACCAGGCCAAATTCATCCGGGTGTTCGCGCCGCGCAATAAATTCGGTAGGGTAAACCAGAATGCTGCGCAGACCTGTGTAGTAATCTCCGGAGCGCCCAAGAATCAAGAGACACGCCTGCGCTGCAATACTGATCCTGATCTCATCATTAATCGTCTGACCAGCACAGCCTACAAATTTTTTGTTAGCAACAAAGTGTTTGATCTGGTTGCGCAGCTGTTGTTTGAGGTTGTCAGGCATACGAGCAAAAAATGGCAGGTAACGCTGCACAATGGCTTCCCATTCTGCAGGAAATGGCAGCCGGTCACGGCGCTGATTTAACCAGCGAGGATAAACAAAGAGCCAGAACGCCACAGCAATCACCAGCACAAACATGGCGGCAATAATCAGTTGTGATTTTAAGTCCATGTTATGCGCTCCAACTTCTTCAGGTGATCAGGCGGCGACGTGAGAGATCTGTTGGCCGCGCCAGTTAAAGTCCACTGGCCACAGCGCCTGTCTTTTTTTGTCGTAAGCTGCCCAGAGTTCGCTATAACTTTGACCTGAATGTGGGTCCACACACGCCGGACAAACCTGTGACAATGGCCACAGTACATAAGCGTTCACCGTGATCTCCGGACGCGGCAATACAATTCCATCGTGGGTGCCACAAAGATCGCCCAACGTCAGGATATCAATATCGAGTGTTCTGGAACTGAAGCGTACCTGGTCGCGCTGACGGCCATGACGCGTTTCCAGCTCTTTGATCAGCTGGCTGATGGTCAGCAGGGGCAGGTCGGTTTCGGTGGCAACCACCATGTTCAGAAAGTTGCCGCCGCTGAACCCCACCGCTTCACTTTCGAAGACCGAAGACAGCCGCAGCTCTCCAAAGACCTCGGCCAGGCCATCCAGCGCTTTTTCAATATGCAGCGCTGGCTGCAGATTGCTGCCAAGACTCAGAGTCAATAATGCCATTATGCACTCGCTGGTTTTTGGCCACGCTCAATGATCACACCAACATCTCTCGCGCCGGTTACCGCACCCGGTTTGCCAACACGCAGACGCAGCCAGGGCACCGGAAATTCAGTTAATACAATCTGGGCTACGCTCTCGGCCATGGTTTCAATCAGTAAAAACCTGGAGTCTTCGATATGGGAAATCAAACGCTTGGAAATGTCTTTGTAGTTCAGCGTATTGCTAATGTCTTCTGTGGCCGCAGCGGCACGGATATCCGTGGCCATATCCAGATCCAGGCTGACGGTCTGGCGGATTTCCCGCTCCCAGTCATAAATGCCAATCACAGTCTGGATTTGCAGATCGCGGATATACACTATGTCCATCTTCAGCCTCCTTTATTTAATCTGAACTGCCCTGCTTGCACAGGTGTTAACGCACCGGCGGCAGACTTTCCAAAGGCCAACGTGGGTAGGCCTGAATAGCCAAGCCTTGTTGTTGACCTGCCAGCAGACGCTGGCAACCAGCGTAAGCAATCATCGCACCGTTGTCCGTGCAAAAGCGTGGCTGCGCATAAAACAGGCGGCTGCGCTGGGCGGTCACCATCTGCTGCAGACCGGCGCGAAGGCGTTGATTGGCGCTGACACCACCGGCAATAATAAGGGAGCGCAGTCCCGTTCCCTTCAAGGCGCGACGACACTTGATGACCAATGTCTGTACTACGGCCTCTTCAAAAGCCAGCGCCACGTCAGCCTTGTCCTGCTCCGAGACTTGGCCATTTTCATCAGCAAGGTCACTCAGCGTATTACGCACAAAGGTTTTTAAACCACTAAAACTGAAATCCAGGCCAGGGCGGTTGGTCATGGGGCGCGGAAACTCAAAACGGCCTTCTGTACCCTTAAGAGCCATCGCTGCCACACGAGGTCCACCGGGATAAGCCAGTCCCAGCATTTTGCCAACCTTGTCAAAAGCCTCGCCGGCGGCATCATCCAGCGATTCACCCAGCAGGCGATATTCTCCAATACCTGTTACAGCAACCAGCTGGGTATGACCGCCTGACACCAGCAAGGCCACAAACGGAAATTGCGGAGGTTCAGCTTCCAGCATGGGCGCCAGCAGGTGACCTTCCATATGGTGAACACCCACCGCCGGCACGTTCCAGGCCATAGCCAGCGCCCGCCCCAGAGATGCCCCTACCAGCAGCGCGCCTACCAGACCAGGACCTGCCGTGTAGGCAATACCGTTAATAGAGTCGGCGCTGATGGCTTTTTCATCCATCAGCTGCTGGATCATCGGCAGGGTTTTACGGATATGGTCACGGGACGCCAGTTCGGGGATCACACCACCGTAACGAGCATGCATGTCGACCTGGCTGTAAAGTGCATCTCCCAGCAGACCCTGCTCGCTGTCGTAAATGGCGATGCCGGTCTCATCACAGGAAGTTTCAATGCCAAGAACACGCATAAGATAGGTATTTATTGTCCATCAGGACTCAAAAAAGGACGTGAATGATACGGCAGGGCTGGAACTTTAGCCAGTAAGCCTGTAATCTCCCGGCCCTTGTCCTGCCGAGCAGGCAATTTAGATTTTGCAATTCCTGGCCGGTCGCATTACCATATGCGCCCTTTTAAATCGAAAGCAAAGGTGTCTGTGCACTATGCCAATGGTAAAACTGAAAGAAAACGAGCCGTTTGACGTAGCTCTGCGTCGTTTCAAGCGCGCTTGTGAAAAAGCCGGTGTTCTGGCTGAAGTACGTCGTAAAGAATTCTACGAGAAGCCCACTGCAGCACGTAAGCGTAAAGCAGCGGCGGCCGTAAAGCGTCACCTCAAAAAGCTGTCTCGCGACAACAAGAAGACCAAGCGCTTCTATTGATAACAGGTCGTGCCTGATGGCTGACAGTGCAATCAAGCTTCAACTCACTGAAGCAATGAAAGATGCCATGCGTGCCAAAGACAAGGCGCGTTTGGGTGCTATTCGTCTTGCACTGGCTGAAATCAAGAAAGTGGAAGTGGATGAAAGGATAGAGCCCGACGACACCCGGGTTCTATCCATGCTTGAAAAAATGATCAAGCAGCGCCGCGAATCCATTCGCCAGTATGAAGACGCCCAGCGTCATGATCTTGCCGCGATTGAACAGGCTGAAATTCTTGTCCTTCAGGAATTTATGCCCGCCGCCCTGAGCGAGGAAGAGCTGGACGTCATCGTCTCCAGCGCCATCGCCGATTCAGGCGCCAGCGGCCCACAAGACATGGGCAAAGTGATTGCACTGGTTAAACCGCAAGTTGCAGGTCGCGCCGACATGGGCGCACTGAGCCAGAAGATCAAGGCCCGCCTCGCCCAGTGAGAGCGGGCTTTTCGCTCTTTTTTATAACGGCCAGATCCGTTATAAAAAGCTGACAACAAAACCTCGGTCTACTTTCCTTCGGGGTCCGACATGGCTGGTCTGATTCCGCAATCCTTTATTGACGAACTGCTAAGCAGGGTCGACATTGTCGAAGTCATCGACAAACGCGTCAAACTGCGCAAAACCGGCAAGAATTATTCGGCTTGCTGCCCTTTTCATCAGGAAAAAACCCCGTCTTTCAGCGTAGAACCTGAGAAGCAGTTTTATTACTGCTTTGGCTGTGGCGCCGCCGGCAATGCGCTGGGTTTTGTGATGAACTTCGACCAGAAGGAATTCCCGGAAGCCGTCGAGACGCTGGCATCGGATCTGGGCATCAGCGTTCCACGCGAAGAGCGCGGCAACCAGAACCGCCAACAACAGCAGGAACACCAGGATCTGCTCAGCGCCCTGGAACAGGCCAACCAGTTCTACCAGCAGCAGCTGCGCCAGCACACAAGTCGTGAGCGCGCGGTGGCGTACCTGAAAGGACGCGGGCTGACCGGTCAAATTGCCAAACGCTTTGGTATCGGTTTTGCGCCGCCTGGCTGGGAAAATCTGATCCAGCATCTTGAACACTACAAGATCAGCCACAGCGTAATGGAGAAGGCTGGCCTGGCCATTGCCCGCGAAGCCAACAAACGCCAGAACGATCACGATACACACTACGACCGCTTTCGCGATCGCATCATGTTTCCGATTCGCGACAGCCGCGGACGGGTTATTGCCTTTGGCGGCCGGGTTCTGGGTGATGACAAACCCAAGTACCTGAACTCGCCGGAAACGCCGGTATTTCATAAAGGCAGCGAACTTTACGGCCTGTGGGAAGCACGCAAAAGCAACAAAAAGCCCGACTGTTTCCTGATTGTTGAAGGCTATATGGACGTAGTGGCGCTGGCCCAGCATGGCATT
The DNA here is from genome assembly GCA_964535565.1 of uncultured Pseudohongiella sp. Taxonomy (GTDB): domain Bacteria; phylum Pseudomonadota; class Gammaproteobacteria; order Pseudomonadales; family Pseudohongiellaceae; genus Pseudohongiella. Next base: position 234,493 of record CAZHUJ010000005.1, read on the forward strand.
GACTTTGCCGTGGCAACCTTGGGCACCGCCACCAGCAGCACGCACCTGACTCGACTGTTCCGTCTGGTCAAGGATGTAGTGTTCTGTTTTGACGGCGATCAGGCCGGCCGCACTGCGGCTGCGCGCGCACTGCATGTAGCACTGCCACTGATGGAAGATGGCCGCCAGGTGAGATTCCTGTTTTTGCCCGAAGGTGACGATCCGGATTCGCTGGTACGCAAAGAAGGCGCCGACGGCTTCCGTCGACGACTGGCCAATGCATTACCTCTGTCCGATGTATTTTTTGACCAGCTTGGTGAAGATGCCGACTTTGGCAGCATGGATGGCAAGGCTCGTCTGTTCAGCAAAGCCATTCCGCTGATCAAGACCATGCCGCGAGGTTTGTTTCAGCAGCTGATGCTGGACCAGCTCGCCAGTTTTGCCGGCACTCGCCGCGAAACCATTGACCAGCTGCTGCAGGAAACGCCCGCTGCGGCACCTGCCCCCAGAGAGGAACCGCCAGAATGGGCGGCAGCGCCGACACCGGCAAAACCACCGATGCCGGCCCAGCGCGAAAATCGCAGACCAGCGCCGGAATCTTTAAATAACGCACGTGTCAAAAAGCCTGGCGGACTGCTGGCGATTGAATTATTACTGCAGCAACCGTCACTTGCACAGCAGGCGCCAGCTGATCTGGCATTTTTGAAGGAATGCAGCGACCCGGATGCACGTCTATTAGAAGAGTTACTTGAAATTGCACGCGGTGAACCCGATATAGGTACATACGCACTATTGGGGCATTGTTATGGCACACCCGCCGGCAATCGTCTGACGCAATTACTGAAGAATGAACGTATTACGCCAGAAACCGGGCGCGCGGATGAATTCCTCTTTCTGCTGGGGCAGTTGCAGCAGGAGGCAGAGAAGCAGCAACAGCGTCGCGCCTTGCTTGAACGATTAAAACCGCATTTGCGGTCAGTAGAAAATCAATAACGGCGAGTCGCAAGCAGAACCTGTCACTGGCGCTTATTGGCGCCAAGGTCTATAATGCCCGGCTCATTTTTGGTTGCCAACCGCCACCTTTTCGATCGAATGGGAAACTATGTCTGATTCTTTCCTGAATTCCCCCCAGTCCGGCCTCAAAGCGCTTATCGCCAAAGGTAAGGAACAGGGCTATCTGACCTATGCCGAGGTAAACGACCACCTGCCGGAATCGATTTCCGATCCGGATCAGGTCGAAGACATCATTCAGATGATCAACGATATGGGCATCAAGGTCTATGAGACCGCTCCCGATGCCGATACCTTGTTGATGAATGAAGGCGATGGCGGAACTGACGAGCTGGCCGCAGCAGAAGCTGCCGCCGCGCTGGCCGCAGTTGAAAGCGAAGCCGGCCGCACCACTGACCCTGTGCGTATGTACATGCGCGAAATGGGCACCGTGGAACTGCTGACCCGCGAAGGCGAAATTGTTATCGCCAAACGCATCGAAGAAGGCCTGCGCGAGCTGATGAAGTCCATGTCCAGCTTCCCGGGAACAGTGACACACGTACTGAATGAGTACGACATGGTACTGCGTGAAGAGCGTCGCCTGAGTGATGTGATCACCGGATATCTGGAAGTGGATGACCCGGAGATCCCTGCCGCCCTGGAAACAGAAGAAGCTGCTGAAGTTGACCCTGCTGCCACTGAAGATGATGAAGAGGACACCGTGCTCGCGGGCGCCGAGGAAGAGGAAACAGTCTCTGGCCCGGACCCGGAAGAAGCACGTCTGCGCTTTGCAGATCTGCGCGCGCAGTGGGAAATCACCGAAGCAACAATCGCCAAACACGGACGCACACACAAAAAGTCCGCTGCTGAGCTCGACAAGCTGGGTGAGCTGTTCAAGACTTTTAAACTGACTCCCAAACTGTTCGATGCACTGGTAAATCAGGCGCGTGCATCGCTGTTCCGTATTCGCCGTCACGAACGTACCGTGATGACGCTGTGCTGCCGCAACGCCGGTATGCCACGTAAAATATTTGTTGAGTCGTTCCCTGGCAACGAAGTAAATGAAAACTGGCTCGACGCTTTTGCCAATGGCAAAGAAGCCTGGGTTTCCCGTCTGGCAGAAGTTGCCGAAGAAGTTCAGCGTACCCAACGCAAACTGCTGCAGATGGAAGAAGAAAGTGGCCTGACTGTTGCCGAGATCAAAGAGATCAACCGTGGCATGTCCATCGGTGAAGCCAAGTCGCGTCGCGCCAAAAAAGAAATGGTGGAAGCAAACCTTCGTCTGGTGATCTCCATTGCCAAAAAATACACCAACCGTGGCCTGCAGTTCCTCGACCTGATCCAGGAAGGCAACATCGGCCTGATGAAAGCCGTGGACAAGTTTGAATACCGCCGTGGTTACAAATTCTCCACCTATGCAACGTGGTGGATTCGTCAGGCGATTACACGCTCCATTGCTGACCAGGCACGCACCATCCGTATTCCGGTGCACATGATTGAAACCATCAACAAGCTGAACCGCATCAGCCGTCAGATGGTGCACGAAAAAGGCCGTGAGCCAACGCCAGAAGAACTGGGCGAGCGCATGGACATGACTGAAGACAAAGTTCGTCGTGTGCTGAAGATTGCCAAAGAGCCAATCTCCATGGAAACCCCGATTGGTGACGATGAAGATTCGCATCTGGGAGACTTTATCGAAGACACCACAGTGGAATCCCCTGTGAACTCTTCGATTGAAGAAGGTCTGCGCGAAGCAACACGTGAAGTGCTGAACAGCCTGACCGCGCGCGAAGCCAAAGTACTGCGTATGCGTTTTGGTATTGATATGAATACCGACCACACGCTGGAAGAAGTGGGCAAACAGTTTGACGTTACCCGTGAGCGTATCCGTCAGATTGAAGCCAAAGCCCTGCGCAAACTGCGTCACCCGACGCGCTCAGATCACCTGCGCAGCTTCCTCGACGACTGATTGGAATTGAGGTAAAAAGGGGTCGAAGCCATTTAAGTACCAAATTAAATGGCTTCGACCCCTTTTTAATTCCAACAACAATGAGGCACCGGCCACGTGCAGGAATTCTTTGACTCGCTCAATCGATTTTTTGCGTTTATAGGCCCCATCTCCGACGCCGTCTGGCAATTCCCCACCCAATCCGGCTTTTACCGCGCTATCCCCATCCTGGGACAGATGTCTTTTGCCGTGCTGTTTCTGGTCGGTATGGGCGCCTGGTTTACGTTGCGCACCGGCATGGTTCAGCGGCTGTGTTTTAAAGAAGCCTACCGCATCCTTCAACGACAACATCAGCAAAGCGATATCGGCATCAGCGCCAAAGCCGCCTTTTACCTTGGCCTGGCGATGCGTGTTGGCCCCGGCAATATTGTTGGTGTCACTGGCGCCATCGCTGTTGGAGGCCCTGGCGCTTTATTCTGGATGTGGGTTGCAGCGCTGCTGGGCATGGCCACCGCCTTTATGGAATCGGTACTGGCACAGCTCTTTAAAGAAAAAAATCAGCAGGATTATGTCGGCGGCATGCCGTTTTATGGCAAACACCTGCTGGGCGGCAGACGCAGTGTTGGAATTTTTCTGTCACTGGTGTTTATCGTCTACGCCTTGTTCAACGTGCCTATTCAAACATTTAACGTATTCAGCGCCATCGGCATGATGGCTGAAACCACCACCGGCACCGTGGTAGAGCGCCAATCACTGTTAAACGTGATGATTGCCGTTGTACTCATAGTCAGCTGCGCGTGGATGATACTGGGCGGCATCCGTCGGGTGACACGTTACACCAACGTGTTGGTACCAGTGATGGCGGTGATTTTCTGCGGCTTGTCCCTGCTGATTATTCTCTGGAACGCCGCGCTGATCCCGCTGTTTTTCAGCGAGGTACTCGGCGGCGCATTCTCGCCCGATGCCCTGTTTGGCGGCGCCATCGGTGTGGCGATTGCCGAAGGCGTACGCCGTGGCCTGATGTCCAACGAAGCCGGTCAGGCCACCATCACCATGGCCGCCGCTGCGGCCGACAACCGCCATCCCTGTGAACAGGGTTTTGTGCAAAGCCTGGGCGTATTTGTAGACACCCTGGTGATCTGCACCCTTAGCGGATTTATTGTGGTCATCGCCCAGCTCTGGCAAGGCGCTGACAGCGCAAGTTGGGCGGCTGCCAGTGCCTCACGCATTGGCGCTTATTTGGGCTCTGTTGACGCACTGGTGCCGACTGCACTGGGCAACCCGGTCACCATCATCCTGAGCCTGTGTTACGGTTTGTTTGCCTTCACCACACTGCTTGGCATGATCTCCTTTGCCGAGATCTCCGCCAACGTCATCTCACGCTCCCCACGTTTTATTCTGGGCATCCGCATTTTGGGCGCGCTGGTATTTGTGCCCTTTGGCGCCGCCACCATGCTGGCCGGACTGGAGCTTGGGAATTTGTGGGCGATCAGCGATCTGACCAATATCACCATGGTCTACATCAATATCCCACTGCTGATGTTGGGCGCGCCGCTGGTGTACAAAACACTAACGCACTATCGGCAACAAAACGGCGCCCGCTTTAACTCACAGCGCGATATTGGACTGCAGACGGATTACTGGCGTGATCGGTAAGACTCGGTCAGCGCGCCCTCCATCAGCATATTGATCAGCGTATCGGTGTACGCCTCGATTTGCGCAGGATCGTGCGGCGAGGCATCCGCCAAAGCACGCCGCAAGGTGGTGTTGGCAAAGGGCGCCATCGCCGCATGCGTGGTCACCAGAAACACAAAGTCCGGATTCATTTCCCGCATCAACCCCTGCGCCACCGCGCGGTGATACGGCGCCAGCGACAAAGCCTGCAAGGGTTTGACGTAAGTCTGCACCAGATGCCTAAACTGCTCACCGCCATCCAGCCCAGCCTGCATCAGAAAACCCGCCAGGTGCGGCAACTCGGCAGACACGCGCACAAACGCCAGAATCTGCCGCTTCAGTTGTTGCACCGGATCGCCATCCTCGCCGGGGGTAACCGCCTGCATCAGCGCCTTGCCCATCTCCCCGAACAGGTAGTCAGCCGCCGACTGAAACAACAGCTCCTTGCTCTGGAAATAGTGACGAATCATGCCGTGCGCCACACCCGCCTGCTGCGCGATGGTGCGCAAGGACGCCCCGGCGAAGCCCCTCTGTGCAAACTCGGCGAGCGCTGCCCGCAGAATTTTCTCGCGCTGCAAAGCCGGATTGGCATTGGTCGGGCGGCCAGCCCGGGTTTTGGTTGATTCCGACACAGTTACTTTCTGCCTATCATTCCACTGTTGATAATTTGCCAAAACTGGCGTAATTATACTCTCGGATAATTAATAAACCTGCAACAGGTGTCTGCGTATGTCACCCAAGTGCTGTGTTCAAACAAGCCTCATCCGAGCGATTGCCATCGTGCTGGGCATTTTAGCACCGGCCGTGCAGTCCTCGGCCGCTGAGATGGTATTCATTCCCGCCGGCCTCAGCCGCATTGGTTCAGCCAACGGCAATGCGGACGAACAACCCGTATTCAACGCAGCGGTGCCCGCGTTTTATCTGGACAAAAGCCCGGTCACGGTCGCGGACTTTGCCAACTTCGTGGCACAACAGGATTACCTCACCACCGCCGAACAACTGGGCAGCGCTGCCGTGATGGAGTTTGGTACTGGTCACTGGTACCTGATGCCCGGCGCCAACTGGCGCCACCCCGCCGGCCCACATAGCCCTGCCGCCGCGGACGATCATCCGGTCACCCAGGTCTCCTGGCAGGATGCCGTCGCCTATTGTGATGCACAGAACAAACGCCTACCGACAGAAGTGGAGTGGGAACACGCTGCTCGCGCCGGACATGAGGGCGAGGTGGCCTATGCCTTTGGCAATGAGCTGCTGCGCGAGGGCGACTATCTGGCCAATATCTGGACCGGTGCCTTTCCTGTGCTCAACACCGCCGACGATGGCCATAAAACCACAGCTCCTGTTGGGCTTTACGGCCTCACGCCCATCGGACTGACGGACATGGCCGGCAACGTCTGGGAATGGACGGCAGACTGGTACGCCAGTTACACAGGCAGACAAACGCCTGACGACGCGCCGCTTCAGGGCAACAGCAAAGTGCAACGCGGCGGCTCCTTTCTGTGCGACCCGGCCATTTGCCATGGCTTTCGTGTTTCGGCGCGGAGCCACGCCACACCCGACAGCGCGCTGATGCATGTGGGTTTTCGCTGCGCCCGCTCGGCAGAAGACACCATGCGGGAGCCTGCATCATGACCATCAAAAAGCGCTGGATGGTACTTGCCGGCATCACCGCCTTGCCGCTGGCGGCATGGCTGAGCATGGACTGGTGGGTGATTCGTCTGCCGGGTTTACTGATTGATTTGCAATCACCCACCGGGCCCAACCAGGTGGTCAACTGGCAAGCCGGGCCAGATGGCCCACGCCGCAGCGATCAACCCAATGTGATCCTGATTGTGGCTGACGATCTGGGCTGGAATGACATCAGTTTTTACGGCGGCGGAGTGGCCGGTGGCACCGTCCCGACACCCAACATCAATCGCATTGCGCGCGAGGGCATTGCGCTCAATCAGGCCACCGCCGCCAGCGCGATTTGCGCCCCCTCGCGGGCAGCGTTGTTGACCGGCCGTTACCCAACACGATTCGGCTTTGAGTTCACGCCACTACCCAATGGCATGGCCGATATTACGGTGCGACTCGACCGCAGCATTGAGGCCGACTTCCGCCGTCCGCTGATCAGCCATCTGGATCAACCCGGCATCGAGCAACCCGACTTCAATACCCTCGGCATGCCTGCCAGCGAAGTCACCATCGCCGAACTGCTCAAGTCTCAAGGCTACAAAACCGTGCACATCGGCAAATGGCATCTGGGCGGCAACAACGGCATGGCGCCGACGCAACAGGGTTTTGATGAAAGCCTGAATCTGGCAGGACTACTGTACTTGCCAGTGGACCATCCGGACGCGGTGAACGCGCGACAGGACTTTGACCCCATCGACCGCTTTTTCTGGTCCGTGGCGCGCTACTCCGTGAACTACAACGAAGGTCCGCGCTTTGAAGCCGATGGTTATCTGACCGACTACCTGACGCGCGAAGCCGTGAAGGTGATTGAAACCAATAAAAACCAGCCGTTTTTTATGTATCTCGCACACTGGGCACCGCACTCACCCTTGCAAGCGCTGAAATCCGACTACGACGCGCTGTCACACATCGAAGACCACACCTTGCGCACCTACGCCGCCATGATCAAAGCGCTGGATCGCGGCGTTGGTCAGGTGCTGGACGCCCTGCGTGACAACGGGCTGGAAGACAACACCGTGGTTATCTTCACCTCGGACAATGGCGGCGCTCATTATCTGGGACTGCCCGACATCAACCAGCCATATCGCGGGTGGAAAACCACGTTTTTTAATGGCGGTATCCGGGTACCACTGTTTATCAAATGGCCCAACGGCATTGCCGCCGGCAGCCAGCTGGACACCTTGACCCATCACACCGATTTGCTGCCCACGCTGGCGCATATCGCCGGCGCCCATGTACCCAACGATCGTGTGATGGATGGCGTCAACCTGATGCCCTGGCTGCAAGGCACCAACACGGTCACTGCGCAACCCCCTCGCTTCTGGCGCAGCGGCCACTATGAAGTCGTCATTCACGACGGCTGGAAACTGCAACGCACAGACCGACCAGACAAGGTGTGGTTGTTCCACCTCACACAAGATCCGACCGAACAGAACAATGTGGCGGAGCAGTTCCCGGAGCGGGTGGCTGAATTGCAAGCCCTGCTGGATCAGCACGATGCACAACTGCCGCCACCGATGTGGCCATCGATAGTTGAAATGCCGGTGGCCATCGACAAACCGCTTGGGCAACCCGACAGCCCCGACGACGAACATATCTACTGGCCCAACTGATGCAGGAGATTCTCATGACATCCACCACGGCATGGCGACACCTCGGCATCAGCGCGCTGCTTGCCTGCGTGTTGACTACCGGCAGCGTAGTTGCCGATGAAATTGCGCCGGGCATTTACAGAACTCCCGATTACTATTTCAACAATTTGCCGGATTACCCGTTTGAGCCGCACTACACCCTGATCGGCAACCTGCGCATGCATTATGTTGATGAAGGTCCGGACGACGGCGAGGTTGTGTTGCTGCTGCACGGCGAACCGTCGTGGAGTTATCTCTACCGCCACATGATTCCGATTCTGGCCAATGCCGGTTACCGCGTCATCGCGCCCGACCTGATCGGCTTTGGCCGCTCCGACAAACCGGCCGATCCAGCCGCCCACTCACACAGTGGCCATGTCGCACAGATCAAAACATTGGTTGAAACACTCGACCTGAACGGCATCACGCTGTTTATTCAGGATTGGGGCGGACTGATCGGCTTGCGAGCACTGGCCGAGATGCCTGACCGATTTGCACGCGTTGTGGCCGCCAACACCGGTCTGCCCGCCGCCAGCGGTGTGCAAGGCCTGATCGGTTACCCGCTGTTCCTTTTGTCCGTCTGGTGGCAAGGCAATGTCAGTTGGGACGCGCTGCAAGCCGATCCCAGTTTTATACGTTGGGCTGCCTACTCACGAACGGTAGAGGACATGCCCGTCGGGCAAGTGGTGGCCGTGGACATTGCCGCCGATGATCCCGCACGCGACGCCATTGTGCGTGCCTACGACACCCCGTTTCCCGATGCGCGCTACAAAGCCGGCCCCGCCATCATGCCCATTCTGGTGCCATCCGAATTACGACTGAATGCACAAGCCTGGCAAGTGCTGGAACAATGGGACAAACCCTTTCTGACGTTGTTCAGTGATGGCGACCCCATCACCGCCGGTGGTGATCTTGAGTTTCAGCAACGCATACCCGGTGCCGCCGCACAGGCACACCAGACCATTACCGGGGCAGGTCACTTTCTACAGGAAACACATGGCAGGGAACTGGCCGAACTGATGCGGGCTTTTATGGCAGGGGAGAATTGAGCATGGCACACCCGAACAGGATGCCCGGATGTGCCTGCATGCAAGCGCCGAAGGCGATTACAGAGAATCGACAAACGCAGCCAGGTTCTCGATATCAGCTGCTGACAGCGCAGAGGCTGACGCAAACATCATGGCGCTTTGTGCACCGCGAGTTTCACGGTTTTTGTATGCAGTGAGCGCTTGCTGCACAAATGCTGCATCACGGCCTGCCAGCTGCGGACCCATTCCACCTTGACCGCTGGCACCATGGCACGCAGCGCAGCCAGTGAAGAGGGCGCGGCCCAGTTCAGCAGGGCTGGCAGATTTTGCAGCTTCAGCAGCGGCACGTTGCTGATCCACGATATTGCCGTTCTCGGCAACATACTGTTCGTAGCACTCACCGCTGCACTTGTTGATAGACGCCTGATTCGGCACGTCGTAGTTAGCCATTGCAATACCAACCACTACTGCTGTGAATACCACGGCAAAACCCGGGATAAACAGATTTTTCATAATGACTCCTGAAGTAATTAACCCCGAAACCAGTCGATGCAACTCAGTTGCCGAAACAGGGACTCGGACAGTAAATGGGTTTTAATTATTATGATTTGACACAGCCAACTCCTCGGCGGAGCGGGCACATCAATGCCATCTCACTTCATTCCCGGAATGGGCTGGCGTGATCAGCAGTTCGGCCTTATACTTCGCGTCTCGTTTTCGAGACCTCTTCGTAAGGGCCTATAGCTCAGTTGGTCAGAGCAGCGGACTCATAATCCGTTGGTC
>CAZHUJ010000006.1:0-237417 GCA_964535565.1 uncultured Pseudohongiella sp.
TTTTTGCCTTCAGCCTTCGTGGCTGAGCAGGCCGCGTATTATACGCTTCTGATTCATCTCGGCAAGCTTTTTTTGAAACTCTTTTTGAGAAGGTCAACATCGTTAACACCGCTCTAAAGACTTCATCAACAAGCTGCTGACTTATCTTACCGCCACCGAATCCTCTTTCGAAGCTCTCCGTGGCGGGGCGCGAATTATACGCCCCTGATTCATTCTGGCAAGCACTTTTTTCAAAATTCTTTTTCAGCTTTGCGATCAACGCATCACTTAAAAACAATTTGAATCAACTGCCCGATTCATCACCTCGTCACTCACTTCTTCGTGAAGCATCTCGTGTCGAGGGCGCGCATTATGCCACAGTACTTTTATCTGGCAAGCGGTTTTAATACTTTTTTTGAAAGAAATCTGAACAACCTGTAACCGAGCAACAAAACCGCAATGCCACTATACATATAAGCATCAAATAAATCAGTTCGCAGTATCCATATAAGGTGCATCAGCGCCAGGATAGCTGCCGGGTAGACCAGCTGGTGCAGTGGCTTCCAGCGCCTACCCATTTTCCGTACCATTCTTTTGGGCGACGTGGCACCCATTGCAACCAATATAAGGAAAGAAACAAATCCTACGGTTATATACGGGCGCTCAAGAATGTCGCTGCCGATTTCACTCCAGCGCATTTCTAGCAAAAACAATATATAAACCAGAAAGTGAACACCGGCATAAAACAACGCGAACAATCCCAGTGTTCTGCGCAAAGGTGCCAGACCTGCCAGTTTAAAGATTTCACGCAGAGGAGTAATGGACAGGCTAGCAAGCAGAAAACGCAACGTCCATCGTCCAGTATCTTGCGCGAGCGTCCTTGCAGGATCAGGTCCAAGGTTATTCTGAATTACACCCAGCACCAGCAATACAAAAGGAGCACAGGCCAGAATGAAAATAGCGGCACGAAGATACCACCAGATATCTTTCTGGCGCCGATTGACACTGCCGCTGACTGACGCCAAACCAGACTCCTCAGTAATAACGCGCCAGATCCATACCTGCGTATAGACTGGCGACCTGATCTCCGTATCCGTTAAACATTAATGTCTCTTGGCGGGCTGAACTAAACAGAGTTCGGGGCAATCGGGTTTCCATATCTTGACGCCAACGCGGGTGATGCACTTCAGGATTCACGTTGGCATAAAAACCGTACTCATTCGCCTGCAACATATTCCAGGTAGTAGCTGGCTCGGTCTCCGTGAAACTAATCTTCACAATAGATTTAATACTCTTGAATCCGTATTTCCAAGGCACAACTAAACGGATAGGCGCGCCATTTTGTGGAGGCATGTAATTGCCATAAATACCGACCGCCATAAACGTCAGCGGGTGCACGGCTTCGTCCATGCGCAAACCTTCACGATAAGGCCAGTCGATGGTGGTGAAGCGACTGGCCTGCGCCGGCATCTGTGCCGGATTGTGCAGCGTCTCGAATGCAATGTATTTTGCTTTTGAATTCGGGCTGACACGCTTGATCATGTCCGCCAGTGGAAACCCGATCCAAGGGATGACCATTGACCAGCGCTCAACACAACGCAGGCGATATATTCTTTCTTCCAGTTTGTGGGGCTTAAGAAAATCTTCCAGATGATAGGTGCCGGGATTGTCGACTTCGCCCCCTATCTCGATGGACCACGGATCCACCTTGAGAGAATGGGAATGGCGCATGGGATCATCCTTCTCCATTCCGAATTCATAAAAATTGCCAAAGGAAGTGATATCGCTGTAGGGCGTAAGATCTTCATCTGTCCAGAACTCGCCGCCGCGGCGCACCGGCTGAATATCGCTGAACTTCTCCTGCCACCAGGGTGCAGGCGCTACGCGCTGCTGATCAGCAGGAAGATTAGCTCGAAGAGGGCCGCCCTCAGCAGCATTCAAAATGCCGGGCAGCGCCCCTCCAATAGAGGCCGCAGCTCCAAGTTTGAAGGCATCACCCATAAACTTCCGGCGGTTCCGGTAAACCGACTCAGGTGTAATTTCTGATGGTTTGATGTCAGACGGCTTTTTAATCAACATGCTAGCACCTCGGCCTATCGGAAAATTGCAGATATATAAGTTGGACCTTCTTTTATATATCTTGCTTACACATCCTGACCAGAATCGTTGCTGCTGGATGCAGAAGCGTCCTGCGCCACCTTTCTGGAGGAGAGCTTACGGTAGATCGCAATTGCCGGCCCTGATGAGGCGTACACTACACACATCGCCAACAATACATCGTGCGGCCGCTGCGCAATAACCACCAGCAATACTACCGCCATTACAAAGACTACATAAGGAACTGTACCCTTAAAGTGGATTTCCTTGAAGCTGTAGTATTTGTAATTGGAGATCATCAACAAACCAGTGAACGCGGTTATCAGCGCAGTAATTATCGCTACCGGCAACGTGGGTTCAATGTTGTACTTGGCACCGACCCAAACAATAAAAGTAACCAGACCAGCAGCCACCGGACTTTGCAGCCCCACAAAAAAGCGCTTGTCGACTGTACCCAGTTGCACATTAAACCTTGCCAGACGTAAAGCTGCACAAGACATATAAATGAAGCTTGCCGCCCAACCGGCATTTCCGAGCGACGATAACGCCCAGCTGAATACAATCAAGGCGGGCGCAACACCGAACGACACCATATCGGCAAGACTGTCGAACTGAGCACCAAATGCACTCTGGGTGTTGGTTAGACGTGCTACACGACCATCCAGCCCATCCATCACCGATGCAATCAGAATTGCCCAGCCCGCAGCATTAAAGTTGCCATTCATGCCAGCGATAATGGCGTAAAAACCCGCGAACAAAGCTCCCAACGTCAGCAGATTCGGCAAAAGATATATACCTCTGCGCATAACTTTCTGCCCGTCCTGGGAAACAAACTCCTCATGTTCATCTATAGGTAGCAGGCTATCGATATCCTGCTCACGAAATTCATGTTGATTGTTATTGCTGTCCATCAGTGAGGGCCTTGAGATAAGTTGAGCAGATTATACACCCGCCGAGCCGGGGGGATAGTCTGACCTACCCGGCGCCAGAGGATCCTGGCGGGCAATTGACCAGAACGCGGCAATTAATGGGTTCGACAACTTGCGCTGCATCGCGCATAAAGCAATGGTAAAAGGCTGCAAGCTGCTCATCAGCGGTAGAATTCTCAAGCGATCTCTCATAGGACTGTTATCAAGTACCATTTGCGGCACCACTGCGATTCCGCACCCCAGGCTGGCCATACTGACCATCGCCTCGTGGCCGCTGACACTGGCGTAGATGCGAGGTTTGATCCCCCTGGCGCTAAACCAGGCCTCGACACGAGAACGTGTAAGCCCCGTTTCCGGCATGATCACCGGAAGCGCGCTCCAATCCACATCATCTTCAGATTGCACGTTCTCCAGCATCTGTTGCACTGGACTGGCGGCAGTTGGACCAATACAGACAAAACCAGACTCAGTCAGCGGAAAAGAGGCCAGTTTGGGTGGCAAATTGTCCGGGAGCGCGGCAATTGCCAGATCATCCAGGTTATCTACTACCCGACGCAATGCTTCGGCAGAGTCGCCGGTGTGTAGCTGTAGCTCCACACTCGGAAAACCATGGCGAAAGCGGGCCAGCAAATCATGCAGCAAGCTGTAACTTGCTGTAACCGAGCAAAACAGACTCAGTCGGCCACGTAAGTGTTCGGCCTGCTCCTGCAGAGAAACCCGCAGTCGGGAATATTCGCCCAAGCTCTGGCGTGCAAATTCTTTTAACAGAACCCCCGCCGGGGTCAACGCCACACTGCGGTTGTCGCGCTCCAGCAGATTAACTTCCAGCTCCTGCTCCAAACGCTGGATGGCACGTGTAAGCCCGGAGGGACTGACATGCAGCTCGCGACTGCTTCTGGCAAAATGCAGCGTGTCGCTTAAATGCAGAAAGTAGCGTAAATCTCGTAGATCCACAGACACCCTCACTATATTGCAATAACTGAAATAATGGATTGCAAATATATCATTTTACGCAACTATAAAGACAACCTATCATACGAGCCGGAAAAATCACCCGCCAAGGAAATAAATATGAACTACTTCAATACATTGCCACTGCGCCTGCAGCTTGAGCAACTGGGCAAATGCCGTTTTATGGATCGCTCTGAGTTTGCTGACGGTGTAAATCGCCTCTTAGGCAAAAAAGTTGTGATCGTTGGCTGCGGCGCACAAGGTCTGAACCAAGGCCTGAACATGCGTGATAGCGGTCTGGATATCAGCTACGCACTGCGCGCTGAAGCGATTGCTGAAAAGCGTCAATCCTGGAAAAACGCTACTGAAAACGGTTTCAACGTTGGCACCTACGAAGAGCTGATTCCTGGCGCGGATCTGGTGCTGAACCTGACTCCGGACAAGCAGCACACTGCTGTAATCCAACAAGTTATGCCACTGATGAAACAAGGCGCTACGCTGGCTTACTCACACGGTTTTAATATCGTTGAAGAAGGCATGCAAATTCGTAAGGACCTGACTGTAATCATGGTTGCACCCAAGTGCCCAGGTTCTGAAGTGCGTGAAGAATACAAACGCGGTTTTGGTGTTCCAACACTGATCGCTGTTCACCCTGAGAACGATCCCAACGGAGACGGCCTGGAACTGGCTAAAGCTTACGCTGCAGCAACTGGTGGTCATCGTGCAGGTGTTCTGGAGTCTTCCTTCATTGCTGAAGTGAAATCAGACCTGATGGGCGAACAAACCATTCTGTGTGGTGTTCTGCAAACTGGCTCCATCCTGTTCTACGAGCGCATGGTAGAGAAAGGTATTGACCCAGCGTACGCCTCAAAACTGATCCAACACGGTTGGGAAGTGGTATCTGAAGGCCTGAAACATGGCGGCATCACCAACATGATGGACCGTCTGTCCAACCCGGCAAAAATTGTTGCCAACTCACTGGCAGAAGAGCTGAAAACCATCATGGCTCCGCTGTTCCAGAAGCACATGGACGACATCATCAGCGGCGAATTCTCCCGCACCATGATGGAAGACTGGGCAAATGACGACGTAAACCTGCTGACATGGCGTGAACAGACGGGTGAGACTGCGTTTGAGAAATCAACTGCGGGCACCATGGAAATTTCCGAGCAGGAATACTACGACAACGGCATTCTGATGGTTGCCATCCTGAAAGCGGGCGTTGAGCTGGCTTTCGAAACCATGACAGCTGCTGGCATCATCGAAGAGTCTGCGTACTACGAATCACTGCACGAAACACCACTGATCGCTAACCTGATCGGTCGTAAGAAGCTGTACGAAATGAACAAAGTGATTTCCGATACTGCAGAGTATGGTTGCTACCTGTTCTCTCACGCAGCAGTACCACTGCTGAAAGATTTCATGCAGAAAGTTGATACCGACGTTATCGGTAAAGGCCTGCAACTGAAAGACAACAACGTTGATAACGCAGAACTGATTGCTGTTAACCAGGCGCTGCGCAACCACCCAATCGAGATTGTAGGTCGCAAACTGCGCTCTTACATGACTGCGATGAAAAAAGCGATCTAATTCAGCTGAATTAGACCCACAAAAAAAGGCGTCCAAATTCACATTTGGGCGCCTTTTTTATGTCCAACAATTTGCTAAATCAGCGGACCTGCTGCTTAGGTGTGGAGTCTTTACAGACTCAACACCTTCTCGCCGCGTGAAATACCGGTAACGCCTGTTCGCGCAACCTCTAATACGGCTGTGTTGCCAATCGCAGCCAAAAAGCTGTCGAGTTTATCGGAAGTACCAGCCAACTGGACGCTGTATACCGTACTGGTCACATCCACGATCTGCCCACGGAAAATTTCCGTTGTGCGTTTGATCTCTGCACGCTGGGCGCCAGTTGCCTTTACTTTGACAAGCATGAGCTCACGCTCAATGTGAGCCCCCTCAGACAGATCAACCAGTTTCACCACATCAATCAGCTTGTTCAGATGTTTGGTGATCTGTTCAATCTTGCGATCATCACCCAGAGTGGTAATCGTCAGACGTGACAAGGTATGGTCTTCAGTCGGCGCTACCGTCAACGATTCAATGTTGTAGTTACGTTGAGAAAACAGACCTACTACACGAGACAGCGCACCAGGTTCATTCTCCAGCAATATGGAAATAATGTGCCGCATCTTATGTTCGCTCCGTTTTGCTCAGGTACATATCTTTCATAGAACCACCCTTGATTGCCATAGGGTACACGTGCTCTGAAGGGTCAACTGACACATCAATAAAAACCAGTTTGTCTTTCAGCGCAAATGCTTCTTCCATCTTCTGATCCAGCTCGGACAATTTGGTGATGCGAACACCAACATGCCCATAAGCTTCAACCAGTTTTACAAAATCAGGCAATGACTCGGAATAGGTGCTGTGCGAATAACGCCCACCGTACTGCATATCCTGCCATTGCTTAACCATACCCAGTGCCTGGTTGTTCAGACACACAATCTTGATCGGCAAGCCGTATTGCAAACAGGTACCCAGTTCCTGGATACACATCTGTATGCTGCCCTCACCGGTCACACACACAGAAATTGCATCCGGGAAAGCAAACTGCGCTCCCATCGCTGCCGGGAAACCAAAACCCATGGTGCCCAGACCGCCTGAGTTGATCCAGCGACGCGGCTTGTCAAACAGGTAATGCTGAGCCGCAAACATCTGGTGCTGGCCTACATCTGAAGATACGTAAGCATCACCCTTGGTTGCACGGTAAATCGCCTGGATTACCTGTTGTGGTTTGATCACATCGTTAGCCGCCGGAATCACTTTCAGCGATTCCTTGGCGCGCCAGCCTTCGATCTGCTGCCACCACATATCCAGTGCCTTACGATCCACCTCTGTATCCGATTGTTTGATCAGATCAAGCATGTCTTCCAATACGCTGGTTACCGACCCCACGATAGGTACATCGGCCGCCACTGTTTTAGAGATGGACGCCGGATCAATATCCACATGCAGAATCTTGGCACCCGGACAGAACTTGGACACTGCGTTGGTGACACGATCATCAAAACGCGCGCCAATACCCAGCACTACATCACTGAAGTGCATGGCCATATTGGCTTCGTAGGTTCCGTGCATACCCAGCATACCCAGGAACTGCTTGTCAGTTCCGGGATAAGCGCCCAGACCCATCAATGTATTGGTCACTGGATAACCCAGCATTTTTGCCAGCTGAGTCAGCAACTCTGAACCATTGCCCTGCACCACACCACCACCGGCATAAATAATTGGCCGTTTGGCTGACAGCAGGATTTCAACGGCTTTTTTGATTTGTCCGGTGTGGCCCTTGGACGGCACCGAGTATGAGCGCATTTTGACCGATTCCGGATAATGGTACTCAAACTTGCGCGCGGGATCCGTGATGTCTTTGGGCACGTCAATGACCACCGGGCCAGGCCGGCCAGTGGTGGCAATATAAAACGCTTTTTTCACAACAGCCGGAATGTCTTCAGCGTTCTGAACCATAAAACTGTGCTTCACGATAGGTCGGGAAATACCGACCATGTCAGTTTCCTGGAACGCATCGGAACCAATCAGTGAGCTATCGACCTGACCGGAAATCACCACCATCGGGATGGAATCCATAAATGCTGTTGCGATACCGGTAATGGCATTTGTTGCGCCCGGGCCGGACGTTACCAACACCACACCTGGTTTGCCGGTGGCTCTGGCATATCCGTCAGCAGCGTGAGTCGCTGCTTGCTCGTGACGTACCAGAATATGTTCCACCTTGTCCTGGTTGAATATCGCATCGTAAATATGCAGCGCCGCGCCGCCCGGATATCCGAACAGCAGCTCAACGCCCTCGTCGTGCAAAGCACGAATCAGCATTTCACCACCAGAGAGCAATTCCACAGTTGTAGCCTCGTAATAAAAAATGAATCGACCCCATTTTAAACAATGGCGTCTTCGCAGATTAAGTGTTTATTCAGATCAAACATAAAGATTAGCGGAGCTGCAAGACAGCTCCATAACACAAACCGAACCACTCAAAAGCCCGGCGCGTAGCACCGACCCTTCAAAGTATTCTGGCTTATGCCGGTTCCGTACGCGGTAACGTGTTGGAACCTTAGGTGGATTTGTCTGACACCTAAGCAATAGCCCCGGGCGGACACTTTTTGCCGCGTCCCGGCTAATGCAGATTTGGGGAGGGGATTACCTTCTCAGTCTGCGTCAGCTGGCTAAAACCTGTTGTCAGGTTCCAGCCAACTGAAGACTGGCAATTCTCACACTATATTTGTATTTGTCAAGGCTGGAAGCTGCCCGCTTCGCGTTTGCCAAATACAAATCCGTGCTCGTCAGCATCCACAGTAATCCGATCACCCGGACCGTATTCACCTTGAATAACGCGCTGGGCCAGCGGGTTTTCTATCCAGTTCTGAACTGCACGACGCAAAGGACGCGCGCCATAGATCGGGTCGTACCCCAGATCCGCAATCCGATCCAGGACCGCCTCTGATACTTCGATACTGAGATCATTGTATTGCAGGCGTTTGTTCAGCGAGGCCACCTGGATATTGGCAATATTGCGAATCTGGGTCGCCAGCAGCGGATGGAACACAACGGTCTCGTCAATCCGGTTCACAAACTCCGGGCGGAAATGACGCGTCACCACAGCCATCACCTCATTTTTTACGCGCTGATACGCCACCTCATCAGAGGGGTCCGTCATCAGCTCTTGAATACGGTCAGACCCCAGGTTGGAGGTCATCACAATTACTGTGTTGCGGAAGTCCACGGTGCGGCCATGGCCATCTGTCAGACGTCCATCGTCCAGTACCTGCAGCAGAATGTTAAAAACATCCGGGTGCGCTTTTTCCACTTCATCCAGCAACAACACAGAGTAAGGACGACGGCGTACCGCTTCGGTCAGATAACCACCCTCTTCATAACCAACATATCCAGGAGGCGCACCGATCAGACGCGCAACTGAGTGCTGCTCCATAAACTCGGACATATCAATACGCACCATGGCTTCTTCTGTATCAAACAGGAATTCGGCCAATGCCTTGCACAATTCGGTTTTACCCACACCCGTTGGCCCAAGGAACAGGAAGGAGCCATTCGGACGATTGGGGTCCGACAGACCGGAGCGCGAACGACGCACGGCATTGGCAACAGCAGAGATCGCTTCATCTTGACCAATCACGCGCTTATGCAGTGCATCTTCCATCTGCAGCAGTTTCTGCTTGTCGCTTTGCAACATTTTGGAAACCGGGATGCCCGTCCAGCGCGCTACCACGTCTGCGATTTCTTCTTCAGTGACACGATCACGCAGCAGCTGCATATCCATCATTTCAGCCTGAGTGGACATATCCAGCGTTTTTTCCAGATTGGGAATAATGCCGTATTGAAGCTCAGACATTCTGGCCAGATCACCGGCACGTCGAGCAGCTTCCAGATCGGCACGCGCCTTTTCCAGATTACTCTTGATAGCCTGGGTACCTTGTACTGACGCTTTTTCTGCTTTCCAGATTTCATCCAGGTCCGCAAACTCTTTTTCCACTCTAACGATGTCTTCGTCGAGTTTCTCCAGGCGTTTACGCGACCCCTCGTCATCCTCTTTTTTCAGCGCTTCGCGTTCAATTTTGAGCTGAATCAGTCGGCGCTCAAGTTTGTCCATCTCCTCCGGTTTGGAGTCGATTTCCATACGGATCAGACTGGCAGCTTCATCGATCAGGTCGATGGCCTTGTCTGGCAGCTGACGGTCCGGAATGTAACGCTGGGACAAACGTGCAGCGGCAATAATTGCGGCGTCGGCAATCTGTACACCATGGTGCACTTCGTAGCGTTCTTTTAATCCTCGCAGGATAGCAATGGTGTCTTCTTCACTGGGTTCGCTGACCAGCACCTTCTGGAAACGGCGCTCCAGCGCTGCATCTTTTTCAATGTACTGACGGTATTCATCCAGCGTGGTCGCACCCACACAATGCAGTTCACCACGGGCCAGCGCCGGTTTCAGCATATTGCCAGCATCCATCGCACCATCAGCCTTGCCAGCGCCGACCATAGTGTGGATTTCGTCAATAAAGAGGATAACTGACCCTTCCTGTTTGGCCAGTTCCTTTAGAACCGCTTTCAAGCGCTCTTCAAATTCACCGCGGAACTTGGCGCCAGCAATCAGCGCGCCCATGTCCAGAGCGAGAATCTTTTTGTCTTTTAAGCCTTCAGGAACTTCGCCATTAATAATGCGCTGCGCCAGGCCTTCCACAATTGCAGTTTTACCCACACCTGGCTCGCCTATGAGTACCGGATTGTTTTTGGTACGGCGCTGCAGCACCTGAATAGTGCGGCGAATTTCACTGTCTCGACCAATGACCGGGTCCAGTTTGCCTTGTTCAGCGCGTTCGGTGAGGTCAATGCAGTATTTGCTCAGCGCCTGGAAACTGTCTTCAGCGTCCGCATCAGTGACTTTTTCACCGCCACGCAGATTATTGATAGCGTTTTCCAGAGCTTTTTCGCTGATACCAAAACTGTTCAGCAATTTGCCCAGTTCACCTTTATCCGCCATGGCTGCCAGTATGACCGACTCACTGGAGATAAATTTGTCGCCGTTTTTTTGCGAGATTTTGTCGGCCTGGTTCAGCAGTCGTCCCAGCTCGTTGGAAACTGCTACATCACCGCCAGTACCTTCAACCTGAGGCAAACGTTTTAATATGCCCTGCAGCCCCGCCTTCAGTTCATTCAGGTTAAAACCGGTTTGCGACAATAACGGACGCACAGAGCCGCCCTTCTGATCCAGCAGTGCCAACATCAGATGCACGGGTTCAATAAAATTGTTGTCATTCCCAAGCGCCAGAGACTGAGCATCGGCCAAGGCCTGTTGCAACTTGCTGGTCAGTTGATCCATTCGCATCATTCACCTCATTAGCCATTAACCCGGGCATCGGGACAGCAGCTGAAAACAATTACTACTGACAGCTTAATAAGGCTTCACCTGATACTTTTCAAGCACCGGCAACAAGGGATCAATGGTTTTTGAGGTAAATCAGATTTGCCATACGGCCGGTGACGCCGTCGCGGCGATAGGAGTAAAAACGCTGATGATCACAGACAGTACAAAAATCGCCGCCATAAACAGCGGTTAACCCGATGGCCTGAAGGCGCAGACGCGCAACCTGGTAGATGTCCATCATCCATTTATTGGCCTGGGAGGAAGCAGTAAAAGCACTGACCAGCAGCCGGGGATCAATTCCGCGCCGCTGTCCATCATCAATAAAAGCCTGGCGCACTTCATCTCCCACTTCAAAATGGCAGCCAGCTATAGCGGGCCCCATCCACACCAATAACTGCGATGGCTGCAATGTCCCTGAGCGCGCCAGTCCTGCTACCGTATTTTCCAGAATACCAGCAAGCAGACCACGCCAGCCGGCATGCGCTACCGCAGCCGCTGAACCATTTGTTGCACAGAAAAATACCGGCAGACAGTCTGCAGTCATCACGATGGCGGCATCACCCGGCGCATAAACCGCTGCGGCGTCAGCTGTGCGTCGACGCAAATATGAAGCCCCCGGCGCCACGTCCACAAGACGGGTGCCGTGAACCTGGTTCAGCCACTGAAAGCGCCGCACTTCCGGTAACGCGGCGCGCAACAGCGCGCGGTTATGGCGTACACGGGCAAGATTGTCACCGACATGCGTACCCAGATTGAGACTGTCCCAGGGCGCAGGACTGACGCCACCAACACGGGTAGTGACAAACGCCTGCACATTGGCAGGCGCTGGCCAGTCCGGTTGCAACCAGTTAGTCAGCACGGGCATCAGCCTTCAAGGCTTCAATCAGGTCCTGCATGTCCTGCGGCAATGGGGCTTCCCAGCTCATTTCTTCTCCGGTCACCGGATGAACAAACCCGAGTTTTGCTGCATGTAATGCCTGACGACGGAAGCCGCGCAGCATTTCCGCCAGCTCTGGCGAACAGCCTGAAGGAATATGCAGGCGCCCGCCATAAACCGGATCACCCACCAGCGGATAACGAATATGACTCATGTGTACACGTATCTGGTGTGTACGGCCGGTTTCCAGTTGCAGCTGTACATGAGTGTGCGCGCGGAAACGCGACAGAACCCGATAGTGTGTTACAGATTCCTTGCCACTTTGCACCACCGCGCGTTTTTTGCGCATCACAGGGTGACGGCCCAGCGGCTCGTCAACCATGCCACCTGCAGTGAGCACTCCCAGAACCACCGCTTCGTACTGACGGGTGACTTCGCGTTTTTGCAGCTGACGTACCAGTCTGTGATGAGCCGTCAGTGTTTTGGCCACCACCATCAAGCCGGTGGTGTCCTTGTCGAGCCGGTGCACAATACCGGCGCGCGGCAGATTCTGCAGCGCCGGACAATAATGCAGCAGACCGTTCATCAGCGTGCCAGAGCGGTTACCCGCCGCCGGATGCACCACCGTGTCCGCCGGTTTATTCAGCACCAGAATGTGTTCATCCTCGTACACTATATTGAGTTGTACAGGTTCAGCCTGCCAATGATCGTCCTCGGTCTTAAGTTCAGCGTTAAGGATCAGTTCATCGCCTGCGGTCAGGCGGTCTTTGGAGCGCAGCAGCTTGCCGTTGACTGTCAGGCAACCGTCCTTGATCCATTGTTGCAGACGTCCTCTTGAATAGTCCGGGAACAGATTGGCAGCAATCTGGTCCAAACGGGAGCCGTCGAGTGAGTCAGGTACCTGCGCCGTCAGTGCAATTTTTTCAATCATAATAAAGTGTTGGCCTCCGGCCGCTAACATGATGGCGCCACTGACAGGCAAGCCCTGGAGCAGGGCGGCAAACAGCTTGGGTTCAAACTGCGGGCTGTGGTTAAATAGGGCGCTTGATTTGCGGCATTATAGCCGTGTTTGGTTAATTCCGTTTTCGGGATTCAATGGTTTCTGGAGAATTTAGCGTGCGAGTATTGCTCTCCCTTTTGATTTTGGTTGTTGCCGTATCGTGTTCATCCTCGCGCGAGGAGCGGGACCGATTTGAAGGGCTGACCACAGAAGAGCAGTTCTATCGTACTGCCAACCGTCAGATGACATCGTCCAACTTCAGCGGTGCGGTACAGACCTATCAGGCGCTGGAGTCACGCTTCCCGTTCGGCCAGTACGCCGCCCAAGCCCAGCTTGAGCTGATTTATGCCCAGTACCGCAGTGGTAACCTGGAAGGTGCCCGCGCGGCTGCTGACCGTTTTATCCGCTTGCATCCAGATCATCAGAATATTGACTACGCCTATTATCTGAAAGGAGTTGCTTCCTTCTCTGAGAATTCAGGTTTTATGAGTCGATTCCTGCCAACAGACCCATCCAAACGTGATATCAGCCGTGCCCGGGATGCATTCACAGAGTTTTCCCTGCTGCTGGCGTTGTATCCGGACAGTGATTACGCCGCCGACGCACGCGCGCGCATGGTTTTCCTGCGTAACAACCTGGCAGCCTACGAGATCCATGTCGCCAACTACTATCTGGAGCGTCGCGCTTATATCGCCGCCTTAAACCGCGGACGATATGTGGTGGAAAATTTCCAGGGCACACCTCTGGTTGCCGAAGGTGTGGCGATTATGGTCGAGTGTTATCTGCGTCTGGGTCTGAATGATCTGGCAGAAACATCCCTGGCGTTACTGCGCACCAACTATCCTGACCACCCGACACTGGATAATCAGGGCAATTTTATTGTGCGCAACCACGTCACCAATCCATCGTTGCTGTACACCGTCAGTTTTGGTCTGCTTGGCAGCAACGCCGACAATACGCCTCTTGCACCAACAACGCGTCCAAATCCGCAGATTGCTCCACAAGCAGCAGCACCGGAGCGCAGTCGTTCACTGCTGAATATTCTGACGCTGGGCCGCTTTGGTTCAACCACCACAGGCCCTGTTGTTTCCACTGAACCACCGCCGGTGTCGCCCACAGACAACCTGCCTGACGAAGATTGATTGGCACTCAGCTCGAATAATTTTCGGGGAAAAAGTGCCGTTCAATGGATTCAATCAGGATGTGAATTATCTTGATGTGAACCTCCTGAATACGGTCAGCGTAGGTACTGGCACCTGCGCTGATATCAACCGTTGCCAGTTCCCCCAACGCTGAACCCGGCGCCCCTGTCAGGCTGATCACCGCGATACCATTGTCGCGTGCGTACTCTGCAGCTTTGATCACATTTTTGCTGCGACCACTGGTGCTGATCGCAAACAGGCAGTCACCCGCCCTGCCACGCGCTTGCAGATAACGGGAGAAAATAAAGTCGTAACCAAAATCGTTGGCAACACAGCTGATATGGCCTGGATCGCTGATGGCTGTGGCCGACAAACCCGGGCGGTTATTGCGATAACGGCCAGTCAGCTCTTCGGCAAAATGCATGGCGTCACTCATCGAACCACCATTGCCGCAGGAATAAATGGCATGCCCCTGCTCCAGAGCATTAATCAGTACAGTGGCGGCCTGATCAATCGCTTCCAGATTGGCAGGATTGGCAATAAACCGGTGCAAATAGTCCGCAGCCTCAAGCAGCGTGGGTGCAATATGAGCTCTCATAAAAAATCCTGCATGCTGGATTTCCAGCCTTGTGTAATCGGGTAACGACGATCGCGACCGAAGCTGCGTTCTGTCAATCTGACACCCGGCGCGCTTTGCCGGCGTTTGTATTCACTGATATCTACCAGGCGCAGCACTCGCTGGACCTCGTTACGGTCAAAGCCAGCGGCGACAATATCGTCTGCACTTTGGTCCTGCTCAACGTAGCGCTGCAAAATCTGGTCGAGGCGCTCGTACGGCGGCAGGTTATCATCATCGCGTTGATCTGGCGCCAGTTCCGCTGAAGGCGGACGTGTGATCACGTCCTGCGGAATAATTTCAGCTTCCCCGGCCGCGAAGGCAAGCTGGTTACGGTATCTGGCCAACGCATACACCAGCATTTTGCTGGCATCTTTTAATACACTAAATGCACCAGCCATATCACCGTACAGTGTGCAATAACCCACCGCTATTTCACTTTTGTTGCCCGTGGTCAGCACCAGCGCGCCCGTTTTATTCGACAACGCCATCAAAATCACACCGCGGCAACGCGCCTGGATATTCTGCTCAGTCAGATCCGCCGGCCGCCCGGCGAAGGACGGTGCCAGCGTTGCCATAAACGCATTAAAACTGTCAGCGATGGGGATAATGTCGAAGTTCACGTGCAAGCGTTCTGCCTGTTCGCGCGCAAGACGCACACTCAGGTCAGATGTATAGGTATAGGGCATCATGACCGCACTTACCCGCTCAGCACCCAATGCATCCACTGCAACCGCCAGTGTCAGTGCCGAGTCTATTCCGCCGGACAAACCAAGAATTACCGAGTTAAAGCCGTTTTTTTGCACGTAATCGCGCAGCCCCAGCACCATTGCCTGATAACAGCGCTGTTCCACAGTAGTTGTTGGCTGCGGCGGGCTGTTTGCCGGCAAAAACTGCGCGGCTTGGCCTGCTTGAATAGTGAAATCAGCTAAAATCAGTTCTTCCGCAAAACCGCTGCCAAGCTGATGAACAACTCCCTGATGGTCAGCAACCAATGAACAACCATCAAAAACCAGCTCGTCCTGACCGCCGACCAGATTGACATACACAATGGCCACGCCAATTTCCTGAGCTCGGCGCTGCAGCAGGTCAAAACGCTGCTCAAGTTTGTATTGGCTGAAGGGGGAGGCATTTATGTTAACCAGCAGCGCAGCGCCGGCGTCTACAGCTTGACGGCTGGGCTGGGTCTGCCAGAGATCTTCACAAATGGTGAAACCCACTGGCAGCCCCTTGATGCTAACAACACAAGGGCTGTTGCCTGCTACAAAATAACGCTGCTCATCAAATACCTGGTAGTTCGGCAGATTTTGCTTGAAATATCGCCCGATCAGTTGCCCGTCCTGGATCACAGACAAGGCGTTAAAAAGTTGATCCTGCTCCTGCCACGGATGGCCAATGACCAAGGTGGTAGGCAATTTCAACTGCTGGATATAAGTCAGAGCTTTATGGACACGTTCCTGCAACGCCGGCCGCAGCAACAGATCTTCAGGCGGATACGAGGTCAGCGACAACTCCGGAAACACCACAATATCAGCCTTATGTAGTGAGCAGGCCTGCTGCGTCAGTTCAGCAATACGACGGGTATTACCAGCAATATCTCCGACCAGCAGATTCACCTGCGCCATTACCACCCGTAACTGACTGCTCATGCCTGATCCCTTGGTATCACTTCAAAAGTACCTGATATGTAATGTGCGAGTTGAATAAATGCCTGCTATGGCAACAGGAGGCTGCGTATTGTCCCCAAAGCCGCCTCGCAAGTAAATTCAGCCCAAAAGCGGATCTGCATCACGAACGGCTGCCGGATCATAAGGGGCTGGATCAATTGTGGGTATTCGCCCCAGTAGAAGGTCAGCGCACAGACGCGCGGCGGCGGGTGCCAGCACCAGGCCATTGCGGTAATGGCCAGCGTTAATTGACAGATTCCCAAAACCTGGCAAACGGCCAATGTACGGAACACCTGCCGGCGCTCCTGGCCGCAGGCCTGCCCACTGGGCTCTGATGGGCACCTCCCGCAGGGCCGGCAAAATGTTGCAGGCACTGGTGTGCAAACTCTGGCGTGCGGCCTCGGTAGCGGTTTTATCGAAGCCGCCGGGCTCAAGAGTGCTGCCAGCCAGAATCAACCCATCAGCGCGTGGAATCAGATAGCGCCCATTACTCAGAACAATACTTTTAAGCAGTGGCGTTTTAGGTTGATACAGAAGCATCTGTCCTTTGACCGGTCTGATCGGCAACACGGTCAAACCTGCCTCCGCCAGAAGTTGTCCACTCCAGGCACCGGCGGTCACCACAATTTCGCTGACCCGCAGCTGTTGATGCCTGCCCTGCTGATTGACGTTGACGGCATGTATAACGCCACTCTGCTGATCAAATCCAGTGACTTCAGTGTGTTCCAGCAGCCGGCAGCGTGTATTGTTGATAACACTGGCGCGCAGTGCTTTCATCAGCCTGGGATTACGGATATTGCTGACATAGGGCATCCATAACGCCTGCTGAAATCCGCCCTGAAGTCCTTGCTCATGCTGATAAATCTGCTCAGAGGACCAGCACTGCATCTGCCGCTG
The DNA here is from genome assembly GCA_964535565.1 of uncultured Pseudohongiella sp. Taxonomy (GTDB): domain Bacteria; phylum Pseudomonadota; class Gammaproteobacteria; order Pseudomonadales; family Pseudohongiellaceae; genus Pseudohongiella. The sequence goes on from CAZHUJ010000006.1 coordinate 17,114, forward strand.
GTGACGGGCTGCCCATTGCAGAGCCTGATCATGATCACCTGCATCCAGCATCATCAGACCGCTCTGCCGCAGCTGTGGGTCAATACCGGTTTCAGCAGCCAGCTCATCAGCCAACGCTGGATAGGCATCCTGTGCATAGTTTGCCAGCGCAGTCACAGCATCCAGATAACGCCATGGATAAAGCGGGGAAACAATGCCTCCTCCGGCCCATGAAGCCTCACGACCGGCTTCAGAGCGCTCAACTACACAAACGCTGGCACCTGCCTGCAGCAGTTCACGTGTCAGCAGCAACCCGGATACACCAGCGCCGATTACCAGAAAATCAGTCAAAAACAGAGTACTCCTGGCTATCAGCCACTACACTCATTGATATGAACCCATGTTTAACATCCCAGCCACAACAATACGGATATTCGTTGCCTGAGCTGCTTATGGTGCTGGCGATTATAACAATACTGCTGTCGCTAACGCTGCCTCTGCTCTCTCCTGCGCAGGCAAATGAAGCGGAGCAGGTTTTCGAACGTTTTGTCCGCGTTGTCAACATGGCCAGGGCACGTGCCATCAGCCAGCAGCAGGTACTGGTTCTGTGCCCTGCCACCACTGCCACTCAATGCGGCGCAGACTGGAGCCTCGGCATGTTGCTGTTTGCTGATGCCAATGACGACGGCAATCGGTCAGCTGATGAACCGGTGCTTGAGCATGTTCAATGGCTGCAGTCTTTACAGGGACAGCCGCAACCGCTCAGTGGACGTTTACAGTGGCGGGCTTTTGGCAACCGTCAGCGCCTGAGAATTTCAGAGCTGGGCGAGATCAATGACCAGAACGGTAACCTGCGCTGGTGTCCACCTGCCAACAGTTCACTGCCAGCGCATCAACTGGTGCTCAATGCTACCGGGCGCATCCGCTTGGCGCGAGACGATAATGGAGATGGACTCAGGGAAGACAGTCAGGGTAATGCACTCAGTTGTTGAACCCATTACGCGACCAATAACGAACTCGCCTGAAGGTATCTGCTGAGTAGTCGCTTGCTGAAGTGCATCCTGATTCCAGATCACAGCAAATATCCCAATAAACATGGATCGACGCCCGGCCAGAGATCTCCTCGGATCGCTGAGTGGATGTATGTCCACTGAGTGCAAACAGGGATAGACACTCCCTCGCTGCCGGAAACTGCCCGGGAGATGCCAATTCTTGCAAAGTAATGACGGTACTGGCGGGGTCCGATGCTGCGTAGTCAACAGGAAGGGACAGACTGTTGTCCCAGTGTTGCCATATATCAGCCTCTGCCTGCTCAATGGCCTGCTCCACACTTATCAAGGCCTGGTGATGAGTTAAATAGGCAGAAACCATCAACTGGCTGGACCAGGCCGAGCGCATTGCCATCAGCGCTGATACTGAAAGGGCCGCCATAAAAACCAGGCATAACAGCAGAATAGAACCGCGCATCAGGTCATTCACGTTGCACTGAACCCTGGCGTGCAGCGATCGTAAACAACAGCGTGGTGGCAGGTGCTGAATCAGATGGGTTAAAACCGGCTTCAACCTGGACAGCCGCTGTACCCCACTGCGCACTGAAATGCACAGGTTCTGTGGAACCACTCGCCCTGATCAGGGAGAGTTGAAACGACTGAAGCTCTGGAATCATTTCGTCAGCAGCGGCAAAACGCCCATCCGCCATCAGCCTGCGGCGAAACAAAGCCGCACCCCGCGCCGTACCCCCGGCCGCACCCGCCGCTGCTCCGCTACGTGGTGCCAGGTAATACAGATCGGCGTGAATACCCTCACAGCAATGCTGCTTGACCAGTAATAAACTGCTGTTCTGAACAACTACCGGTGACAGCACCGGAGACTCATCGCCCGCTGTCCACACCATCACGGCAGGCAGGCATTGCTCAAGCAGAAACAGGCCCGCACACTCGCTTTTGGTCTTCAGGCTTTTGGTCTTCAGAATAAAGCGCCCCGAAGGATCAAAGACCAGCGCATCACGAATAGCATGACTGAGCAGATGGTGCATTTGTACCTGATTGTCCAGACGTTGTGCTGCAGCACGCTGCGCCAGCGCCGTTGCAGAACTTTGGTTATACAGTTGCACTACCAGCAACCCCAGCGACGCTGACAGCGCGCTGGCCACTAACAGTTCGATCAGGCTCAGACCGCGCTGACCATCAGAGGACAGGCTCAAAACTGCCTCCTTCCATAAGATTTACCAGCAGCGCCTGCTCCCGCGCCTCCATATCCTGCAACGATGCCTGCAGTCGCTGGTAGGTGACCGTATCCAATTGGCGCGCAGTCAGCTGCAGCTGTAATAGACACACAATTCCTGTTGCCAACACTGCGCTGGCAGCCAGCACCTCCAACAGTCCTATGCCGGTACTGCACCCGGCACCGCGCCCTGATCTGATATCCATATCAACACTCCGTACTTGCGAAAGCCCGCTCTCTCACAGATTATAGGCCGCGCTTTTGGTCCTTTCCGGCGGTTGTTTATGGAATACGATATTGTCCTGCTGGCTGTGCTGGCCTTTCTGGGAATGATTGCCGGCTGGATCAATACGCTGGCAGGTGGTGGTTCCAACCTCACTTTGCCCATGTTGATGGTGCTTGGATTGCCTCCTGATGTTGCCAACGGCACCAATCGTGTTGGGGTGATCATGCAGGGTGCAGTTGCTGTTCAAGGTTTCCATAAATACGGAAAGCTGGATACGCAGTCGATCTGGCCGATTCTAATTCCCAATCTGATGGGGGGCTGCATAGGTGCCGTGGCAGCAGCTGTTATGCCTAACGTTGCCCTTAAACCCCTGCTACTTGGCACCGTGCTGGCCATGTCGATCATCATCCTGATCAGACCCGGTTTTATTGCCCCGGAACCGGGTACACCCGTGCGCTCCCCAAATGAACATCGGGGTGCCTGGTGGGGATTATTTATCGCCGGTATTTATGGTGGTTTTGTGCAGGCGAGTGTGGGTTTTATCCTGATCGCTGCACTCGCTGGAGGCCTGCGTTACGATCTGGTACGCGCGAACGCGCTGAAGATGGCGTGCACACTGGCCTTCACCTCAGTATCTCTGGCCATTTTTATCTGGTTTGATCTGATTGAATGGGTACCAGGATTGGTGTTGGCCGGGGGTACCATGATTGGAACCTATGCCAGTGTGCGCTTTGCCGTCAGCGTGAAACAAAGCACCATCAAATGGTTCCTGTTTGCGATGACCCTGGTGTCTTGCGTGGCCGCTCTGGTGTTCTAGGCTGAGGTCTGAATACGGAAATTGGGCAACAAGATGCTAACCGCCGCGCCACCGGTTGCAGCCTTGTGCATGCTGATCTTGCCGCCATAACTTTGCACAATGTCAGTCACAACCGCCAGCCCGATTCCCTGCCCCTGTGCCAGGGAATCCAGGCGTACACCGCGTTGCAGAATACGATCACTGTCTTTATCAGCCACGCCGGGGCCGTTGTCTTCTATCAGCAGCTCAAGTCGCGGCGGATTCACTGACAATACCTTGCTGGAGATTGTGACTCGGCCATGTCCATATTTGCAGGCGTTATCCAGCACATTGCCAAGCAGTTCCATCAGGTCGCGTTCATCACCCAGAAAGTTTAGACCGGGCTTGACCTGCTGATTGATACTCACGCCTTTGTCTGCATACACTTTCTCCAGCGCACGGCTGATTTTGCTGACGCATGCGGCAATATCCACCTGACTGGCCAGTGTACCCACGCTGCTGGAGCGCACGGCTCGCTGCAACTGATAGGTGATGATCTGGTTCATGCGGTCCAGTTGCTCCTGCACCGTCAGCAGGCGTTCAGTACGTTGCTCCGCATCCAGGTTATTGTCTGCGCAAGCCAGCATCTCCCCCTGAATAACCGCCAGTGGCGTTTTTAAACTGTGTGCCAGGTCACCCAGCGTAGTGCGGTAACGCTGTTGCTGTTTGCGTTCACTTTGAATGAGCAGATTAAGATTATGTGTAACGGCCGCCAGCTCCACCGGATAATTGCTGTCCAGGGCTTCGGCCAGACCATTTTCGATTTTTTTTAGATCGGTTGCCAGGCGCCGCAATGGTGATAGCCCCCAACGCAACAGCAACAATTGTGACACCACCAGCAACACTGCCAGCGCTACAAACCAGGAGAACAGACTGGTTCGAAATGCAGTGACTTCCGCCTGGTAATTCTGTGTTGACTCCAGCACAGTGAACACAATAGCTTCAGGGCGGTTTTCCCAGGTCACGGCATAACTGATCACAAAAAACTCATCAGCGTCATCGGATTGATAACGACCAAACCGTGTTTCACCCTGGGTCAGATTCTGCCCCCAGCCCTGTCCTGCAGCCAGCGCAGGAAAGCTGAACTCCAGCGCCGAGGGTGTACGCAACAATTCACCCTGCTGCGGGCTGCTGATAAATCCATAGAGGCCGGCATTAAGTTGCCCAAAACGGGGTTCACGCAGATTTTCGCTGAAATAGAATTCGCCATCGAATTCATCAACAGCAGCCAACAGCACATAAATCTGCGTTTGCAGCTGCTGCGAAAGTCCGGTCTCCAGGCTGTTACGAAAAGCCCTTTCCAGTACATAACCGGTCAGGCCCAGAAAAAGGGATAACAGTACCGTCACCGCCAGCAGCAGGCGTCTCTGCAGCGAATAGCTGGCAAGTCGGTTCATTGGCTATCAACCCAGCGTGCGCAAACGATAACCCTGACCACGTACAGTATCGATGGGTTGCAGGGTCTGATCCGGGTCCAGTTTCTGGCGCAGGCGGCGGATAAAAACCTCAAGCACATTGCTGTCACGGTCGTAGTCCTGTGCATACAGGTGATCAGTCAGTTCGGACTTGGAGACCACCTGATCCAGATGCATCATCAGGTACTCCAGTGTTTTGTATTCGTAAGCAGTAAGCTCCACTTCCTTGCCATCCACGGTGACACGTTTACTGCTGGTGTCCAGGCAAATGGGACCTGATTTGAGTTGCGGCGAAGCAAAACCTGCAGCACGGCGCAACAGCGCATTAAGCCGCGCCTGGATTTCTTCAAGACGGAAAGGTTTAACCACATAATCGTCAGCGCCCGCATCAAGTCCGGAGACTTTATCCTGCCAGTCACCGCGTGCAGTCAGAATAAGCACCGGATATTTTTTACCGGCCTCACGCAGTTTGCGTATCACGGTAATGCCATCAATCTCTGGCAAACCCAGATCAATAATGGCGGCGTCGTAGTCATACTCCAGCGCCTGAAACAGCCCCGCCTTGCCATCAGCAGCGTCGTCAACTACATATCCGGCACGCTGCAACCCAAGCACCAGATGCTGCCGCAATAGACTCTCATCCTCGACTACCAGCAAACGCATGACTTACTCCCGGGTAATGGCACCAGTCGCCCTGTCGACGTACACGGTGTAGATATTGCCTTCGTTATCAATACGAATGCGGAAACGTACGCGTTCGCCCTGACGCACTTCATTGATGCTGATTACATTGCCGGGAAACCGCTCCCGCACCCGCTCCAGTGCCTGACGCTGGGTCAGACCACCACTGCTGGCCTGCTCCTGAACTTGCTGTTCAGATGCCGGCGGCTGCGCAAATGCAGTCGCCGCCAGACCCCATTGGGCGCCTGTGATCAGCAGGCAGATGCTTAAAATAACCCGGAATTTCATAAGTCTCCGACAACAAAATGGTATCAGCCCAAACCGTAATTACAGGACCGGGTTATGACTGACACGCAATTGAATTCTGTCACCCGGATCCTGATCGGTGCGTACGGTGAATTCTTCACCTTGATAGCGGTAACGCACCTGATAACCGATCAGCCGCTCCTCATCACGATACTGCGTGACTTCCTCGCAATACTGCACCGTCTGATAGCGGGCAGGCTGGGGATGGTTGTTGGCCCGAACTATATCACGGCCAACCGAGTGCCCCAACACCGCACCAACCACGGCGCCTACCCGCTGGCTGGACTTGTTGTTACCCACCGCATTTCCCAGCGCACCACCAATAATGGTGCTCAGAATCACCGGAGTATTGCTGCCTTGATGACGTGACTCATGCAGCCTGACTTCTTCCTGCCAGCACTCCTGGGCAGGACTGGCTACGGTGACGGCCTGGTAGATTGGGCGCGAGTCCAGCACTTCGGCGTAGACATACTGCGTTTCTGCCAAAACCGGTGTGGTGATGCACAGAACGGCTGCAGCGACTGCCAAAGCCAAATGGCGTGGTCTGACTAATCGGGTCATTTTGTTATATGTGTCCATTGTTCACCTCGAACAGACTGTTGTCTTGACGCTGCCAGAGTAATGTCGCACAGCTGAATCCAGACTTAACACAGGGCTGGATGACTTAACGAAAGTCTGAATCCGTTCATCGTGCGCGTAGTTGCTTTAGAAGCTGTGCGCGGTAAAATCCGGCGGTCCCTTCTACCCGAGGGAGGTCCCGTCGATCAGGGGCTGCCAATTACAATAAGCTTTAAGAGAGATTACATGTCCCGCAAACATTTTTCGGCAGCGCTGCTGGTCTCCGTGCTGTCACTACCGTTTTTATATTTGTTGGCTACGCGTTCCTCAGCCCTGGGCATCACCCAACAACTGATCATGATGCTTGCGCTGGTTTTTATTGCCAGCCTGATCACCGCCCGCTTATCCGCTCACAAGGCGCCTGCTCGTAACACCCCAGGCAAAAACAGCAAACCCCGCAGCCAGCCAGTAAAACCGGCCACGGTCGTCGGCCCGCGTGAATCTGGCCTGGTGAAGTGGTTTAACGCCAGCAAGGGCTTCGGATTTATCACCCGCGAAAATGGCGACGATATTTTTGTTCACTTCCGTTCAATTCGTGGCGACGGCCATCGGGTCCTGAAAGACGGCCAGCGCGTGGAGTTCTCTGTCAGCATGGGCGATAAAGGTTTGCAGGCCGATGATGTTGCGGTCGCTGAGTAGTCAGATCATCAGCTGAAGGGATATCAATAGTGCGGGGGTCTTTCGTCAACCGGTGACGGGGCCGTCGCACGGTCGGCGACCGCCTGCATCAGCTCCGTGAGTTTTTCCCTGTGCAGTATCAGCTCACGCTCAAGCGTATCAATCTGCATCTGCTGACGGGTCACAATATCGTTAAGCGTTTGCAGACTGTCCTCCTGAAACGCAAACCGGGTCTGCAAATCGACCAACTGCTCCTGAACACTCTCAATCTGTGGGTTGTCTGAATGAGTTACTGACACTGTTAAGCTCCTGGGGCGTTGAGCCGACAGTGTACCCGAGAGCAGCGCTGGTTTGTAATATGGTTCCCGCCATGTAAACTGCACACAGACATTTTGCAAGATGGCAGTAATAATTTGCGCAGTTTTGCTGTCTATAACTGACTTGAAGACGGTAAATGCAGGGTATTAATAGCACATGTATCATCCAGACAAAGATTTACCTCATACCCCGGTAGCTGCCAAGGCGCCAATCAACTGGGTCAATATGATTCTGTTTACGTCCACGCCGTTGGCGGCGCTGACGCTGGTACCTTTGTGGGGCTATTTTGTTGGCTACAGCACCTACGACTGGGTAGCGTTTATCCTGATGATGGGGTTCTGTGGTATTTCAATCACTGCCGGCTACCATCGACTGTGGTCTCACAAAACATATAAAGCCCATCCTTTGTTGCGCTTTGTATTTGCCCTTGGTGGTGCCTGTGCGCTGCAAAATGATGTCTTCCACTGGGCCTCAGACCATCGCCGCCATCACCAGCATGTAGACAACAACGACAGGGATCCCTATTCTGCGGGTCGTGGTTTCTGGTTCTCGCATATAGGCTGGATTTTGCGCAATTATCCCAGCGGCAAACGCGATTTCTCCAATATCAAGGATCTGCAACAGGACCCGATTCTGCAGTGGCAACACAAGCACTATCTGACACTGGTGCTGGTCATGAATATCGCTGTACCCGCCCTGATTGGTTATATCGGTGGCAGCGTCATTGCCGGTCTGCTGCTCAGCGGCCTGTTGCGCCTGGTACTGAGCCAGCACGTGACCTGGCTGATCAACTCCATTGCCCACATGTGGGGACGTCAAACCTACAGTGACAAAAGCTCGGCCCGTGACAACCCGGTGCTGGCCCTGTTCACCTACGGCGAGGGTTACCACAACTATCACCACACTTTTCAGTGGGACTACCGCAACGGCATCCGCTGGTGGCACTTTGATCCAACTAAATGGCTGATCAAGGTATGTTCATGGATTGGTCTGACCAGTGATTTAAAACGCTGTTCACCGCTGGTCATCGAGACCGCGCGGCTGGAGATGCAGTACCGTCATGCAACCGAGCGTTGTCAGTCATTGGCCAATGCTGAAACCTGGCGAGCACGCCTGGAGGCCGAGTATCAGGAGCTTAAACACTCACTGGAACTGTGGGCTCAGCACCGTCAGCAGTGGTACGACACCAAGACTACCCAGATTCAGGATCAGCTCAATGAACGCTGGGAAAAACTGGCGGTTCGCGATTCCTATCGCCAGGCTCGTTACCAGCTGCGCCTGAAGCAACAACGCTGGCGCGAACTGATGGACCGCTTCTCAAACATTCAGAACAGCGCCGCCTGAGGGGAGAAGTGACCATGGCAGGACTTTTTAAACGAATCACGGGCCTTGGCTTGTTGCTTGGCGCACTGATAAGCGTCAGTACCCAGGCTACTGAAGAGGGCCTGGAAGCACCCGCATTTACACTGCCGGGTGTGCGCACAGTCGACAACGAAGTCACTCTGACTGATTTGCGTGGACAGATTGTTTATGTGGATTTCTGGGCGTCCTGGTGCGCGCCCTGTTTGCGCTCATTGCCCGAGGTCAACGTTCTGTACGAAAAATACAAAGACCAGGGTTTTACTGTGGTCGCAATCACTATTGATGATCCCGTGGAAGACGCGCTGGAATTTCTTGACGATCTGGAGACCCCGTTGGCCTACCATGTGGTGCTCGACCAGACCGCAGCAGTGATGGATGCCTACGGTGTTGTGGGGATGCCCACCTCATTCCTGATTGGCCGTGACGGTGTGATTCGTATGGTCCATAAAGGCTTCCGCGCGGGCGATACAGAACTGCTGGAAGAAGCCCTGCTCAAGGTTCTGGCTGAATAACTCAGTACGGAAACAGCTGTAGTGGCGGCTCGTTCAGAGCTGCCATCTGCTCCCTCAGTTCCAGGATATGCTCTGCCCAGTATCTTTCGGTATTAAACCACGGGAAACTGAGCGGGAACGCCGGATCATCCCAGCGTCGTGCCAGCCAGGCGCTGTAATGCATCATGCGCAAAGTGCGCAGCGCCTCGATCAAGGGCAACTCACGTGCATCAAACTCATAAAATTCTTCGTAGGCTTCTACAATTTCCATCAGCTGCCCCTGGCGCTGATCACGTTCGCCTGACAGCAGCATCCACAAATCCTGGATTGCCGGCCCGGTGATGGCATCATCAAAATCCACAAACCAGGGCTGATCATCGCGCCACAATACGTTTCCCGGATGGCAGTCGCCATGCAGACGCAGCTGTTTTACTCCCTGGTTGGCAGCAAAAATTGAGCCCATAGCCTGAATCAGATCAGCACTCAGGGATTGGTAAGCTGGTTTTAACGAATCCGGAATAAACCCCTCAGACAGCAGGAATTCGCGACTGTTAACAGCCCAGTCCTGCACGTTCAGGGTTTTACGATAAACAAACTGCTTTTGTGCTCCGACTCTATGCAGTCGCCCCAGAAACCGCCCCAACACCTGCAGATTGTCCAGATCATCCAGTTCAGGTGCGCGCCCGGCAAGACGCGGAAACAGCGAAAACCGAAAGGGCTGATCCTCAATCTTGAACACATGCAGGGTCTTGCCATCAATCACTGACGGAGGCACTACCGGAATCTCCAGCTCTTCCAGTTCGGCTGAAAAATCATGCTCTTCCAGGATGGCCTCATCTGACCAGCGCCCAGGCCGGTAGAATTTGGCAATTACAGAACTGCCATCCTCAAGCCCGATCTGATACACCCGATTTTCATAACTATTGAGTGCAAAAATACGCGCACTGGTTACCAGTCCCATCGACTCAACTGCATCCAGAACCTGATCAGGTCCCAGAAGATCATAAGCATGGCCAGTGTTTTTGTTCATTAATCATGTCCGGTGCATCGAAGTTGCGGCGAGTATACTGTAAAATCGCGCCCTGCTTCGGTTGCCAACCCGACCTGCCTCTGGCCGGCCAGACCATCAACCAGCAAATTAACCCGTCCGACTTAAGCGAATTCAAGGAGTACCAGTTGAGTAGTGAACTACAGGCACGTCGCCAGGAATTATTGAACCAGTACCAACAGATCCAGAGCCGTAACCTCGGCCTCGACCTGACACGTGGCAAACCGGCCACCAACCAGCTCAATCTGAGCGATGCGCTGGACGGAATTCTGGCAGGTGACTACAAGTGTGCTGATGGCACCGATACACGCAACTACGGCGGCATTCTGGGCATCCCGGAAGCGCGTCAGTTTGCGGCTGACTACCTGGAAACCACCCCAGCCCGCGTTATGGTGGGCGGCAACAGCTCGCTACAACTGATGTACCAATACGTTCAGGGCGCGTACCAGCACGGTGTTCGCGGCAAAAAGTCTGCCTGGATCCATGAAGAGAAAGACGGTCAGCGCATCAAGTTCCTGTGCCCATCCCCGGGTTATGACCGCCATTTCGCGATTTGCGAATACCTCGGCATCGAAATGATTGCGGTCAGCATGAACGAAGACGGTCCTGACATGGACCAGGTAGAAGAGCTGCTGCGCAAGGATCCGCTGATCAAAGGGATCTGGTGTGTGCCCAAGTATGCCAATCCGAACGGTGTGGTGTACTCCGACGCCGTTGTTGAGCGTTTTGCACAGCTGGGCAAAATTGCCGGTGCAAACTTCCGCATCCTGTGGGACAACGCTTACGCCGAGCACCATCTGGTAGACAATCCGCCATCACTGGCCAATATTCTGGCGCTGAGCGAAAAATACGGCACGCTGGACAATGTGATTGTGATTGGCTCCACCTCCAAAATCACTCATGCCGGTGCAGGTATTGCCTTTATTGGTACATCTGAAGACAACATCAAACACTTCGCTGATCATCTGGGTTTCCAGACCATCGGTCCGGACAAGACCAATCAGCTGCGCCATATGCGTTTTATCAAGGATATGGATGGCCTGCGCGCACTGATGCAAGAGCACCGCGCAATTCTGCAGCCCAAGTTTGAACTGGTGCTGAAACACCTGGAAAAAGGCCTGGCCGGAAAAACTGTAAACGGTGAGGCTCTGGGCAACTGGACACGTCCTGCCGGAGGTTATTTCATCCTGTTCGACACCTTGCCAGGATTGGCTGACAAGGTGGTCAAACTGTGTGCCGGCGCTGGCGTTAAACTGACTCCGGCAGGTTCAACCTGGCCGTACAAAAAAGATCCAGCCAACACCAACATCCGTCTGGCACCGTCATTCCCCAGCCTGGCTGAAATCGACGAAGCCATGCAGGTGTTTGTATTGTGCGTAGAACTGGCCACTATCGAACAGCAACTGGCCTGATCCCCCTCGAATCTGCTGATCGCAGCCGTTAACGGCTGCGATCGCGGATTACTACACTGCGGCGCTCGACTTCCCTGTATGTCGAACCCCGATGCCCGTCCCTATCCACATAAATCACATCATGCCGGTGATTGGCGCCTGACCAGCGGCCGCGGGCCGGTTCGTGGCGTTTATGATGCCCATGCGCATGACCACGACCCGGATGATGGTTGAATACCGGATGAGATGGCGCACGATGCACCTCGCGTACCACCGTAGTATGTGTGTGATGAGATGCAGGACTTCCCAGCCCCAGATAAACCGAGCTGCTCAGCGGCACAATAATGCTTGGCTCAACAATGACGCGCGACGGGGAATGGTAAACAGTTTCGCGCACTACCGTAGTATGACGTCGACTGTCAGCCAGTGAAGGGGTTGCAGCGATAACACCGGCGACCAGCACCGCGGCTGTAGCCAGCATCTTGCCAATCTTTGAACGTGCAACACTATTGTTGTTCATGATTCTTGCCTCCGTAATTGAGTACGGTTTTATTTATACAGAGGCAAGACTGAATTGAAGCTGAACGTCAGTACACTGACAACAGATCAAGGACAACGGATAGCTCAGTTATCCCCGTTGGTATTGCGGTTGCCAAAAGCAGGCATCGGGAACGGCATGATGTTGTCGCCATTGGTAATTTTGGCAACACCGGTTTTTTCCACTTCATCAATACGCAGAATAGCTTGCAGCGGAATAAAACTGCGTTTGACGTCCTGAAACTCCATTTTCAGTTTCTCTTCGCTGGGGTCCACCAGCATCTGGCTACGCTCGTCAAACAGAAATTCCTCTACTTCAATAAAACCGTAGAGTTCACTCTGATAGACCTGACGGGCGAAAATTTCGTAAACCTTGCCCTTGTTGAGAAACGTAATTCGGTAAATTTCCTGGCGACTGGCCATCGTGCTCTCTCACTGATGCCGGCGAGAATTATTGCCGGCCTAAAACTGCAGGGGCCGCATTGTAGCCCAAAGCACCCGCCCAGATACAGCACCTGGCGGCATTTGCTGTTATAATCCGCGCCTTTCAAAACCGCCACATCCCGATATCCAACTGAACAGTGATACCAGAACATGAGCAGTGACAACACTTCCAGCTCCGCCCGCAAGAAGGTCTTTATCAAGACCCATGGCTGCCAGATGAATGAATATGACTCATCGCGCATGCTGGATTTGCTGCGCGAAACAGAAGACGCCGAACTGGTCGATAATGCTGAAGAGGCAGATATTCTGCTGCTTAACACCTGTTCAATCCGGGAAAAAGCCCAGGAAAAAGTTTTCCATCAACTCGGCCGCTGGAAGGCCCTGAAAAAGAACCGCCCGGATATCCGTATTGGAGTCGGCGGCTGCGTGGCAAGCCAGGAAGGTGCTGCTATCAGCAAACGCGCCCCCTATGTTGATGTGGTGTTTGGCCCACAAACCCTGCATAAACTGCCTGAAATGCTGCAGGCCTCACGTGGCGGCGCCAGCACCGTGGTGGATATCAGTTTTCCTGAGATCGAGAAATTTGACCGCCTGCCAGAACCTGCCGTCTCCGGATGTGAAGCCTTCCTGACGGTCATGGAAGGCTGCAGCAAGTACTGCTCTTTCTGTGTTGTGCCTTATACCCGCGGTGAAGAAGTCAGCCGTCCGCTGGATGATGTACTGGCTGAAGCCGTGCATCTGGCAGAAAAAGGCGTGCGCGAGATCAACCTGTTGGGGCAGAACGTCAACGCTTATCGTGGCCTCAGCCATGATGGTCAGATTGTAGACCTGGCCACACTGATCACCTACATTGCTGCCATTGATGGCATAGACCGTATCCGTTTTACCACCTCTCATCCGGTGGAGTTCGGCAGCAGCATGATCGAGGTTTATCGTCATGTACCGGAACTGGTCAGCCACCTGCACCTGCCCGTACAAAGTGGTTCGGACCGTATTCTTGCAGCGATGAAACGTGGCCATACTGCGCTGGAATATAAATCCATCATCCGCAAGCTCAAGGCAATTCGTCCAGATATCAGTCTGTCTTCTGACTTTATTGTGGGTTTCCCGGGCGAGACCCACAAAGACTTTGAAGACACCATGAACCTGATTATCGACGTGGGTTATGACACTTCGTTCAGTTTTATCTACAGCCCTCGCCCCGGCACGCCAGCAGCAGATCTGCCGGATACCACCAGCGAGCAGGAGAAAAAACATCGTTTGGCGGTGCTGCAGGCACAGATCCTGAAGCAGGCCGCAGACATCAGCGCGCGTATGGTGGGCAGCACCCAGCGTATTCTGGTCAACGGTTATGCCAAACACGGCGTTGGATTAATGGCTGGGCGCACCGAAAATAACCGTGTGGTGAACTTCCGCTGTGACGATCCCAACGCGATCGGGCAATTTGTGACAGTAAAAATCACCGATGCTTTCCCGAACTCGCTTGCCGGTGAACTTTAAACGGAATTTGCTCTATACTGCCCGCACACCCTATAAATCCTGAAGCAAGGCGACTCTGCCCTTTTACTTGACCGATGGCCATGGCCTCGGCCGCCCAGTGCAGAGCCTCCGGAGGTAACAGCCCAGCGGCATGGCCACAGCAACTCACACTCAAAGCCTCGTCCTCGAGCCTGAGAATACACATCGTCTCGCCAATCTGTGCGGACATCTGAATGAACATATCCATCAGATTGAAAAGTCACTGGCGCTGCAAATCCGCCAGCGTGGCAACATGTTTCAGCTTTCCGGGGAACCCGCTGCAGTTGAAGAAGGTCTGCGCGTACTGGATTTGTTGTACCGCACAACAGCAGATGGCACCGCTATCAGTCCGGACCTGGTTCACCTGACTCTGAAGGAATCAGGTTTTACGGTCGCTGCTGCGCCATTAACACCGCAGTCTGATGACTACAAACCGGTGCTGATAAAAACACCCTATGTCTCCATCAAACCGCGCGGCAAACACCAGCGTCAGTATGTAGAGTCCATACGCAACAAAGACATCAATTTTGGTATTGGTCCGGCCGGTACCGGCAAAACCTACCTGGCGGTGGCCTGCGCCGTAGAAGCCTTGCTGCAGGACAAAGTCAAACGAGTGCTATTGGTGCGCCCTGCGGTTGAAGCCGGTGAAAAACTCGGTTTTCTGCCCGGTGATCTGAGCCAGAAAATTGACCCGTATCTGCGCCCGCTTTACGACGCGCTGTATGAGATGCTGGGTTTTGAAAAAGTTACGCGCTTGATCGAAAAAAACGTAATCGAGGTGGCACCTCTTGCCTACATGCGTGGTCGCACGTTGAACGGCTCGTTTATTATTCTGGATGAAAGCCAGAACACTACCGTGTCACAGATGAAAATGTTTCTGACCCGTATCGGTTTTGGATCCACTGCTGTGATCACGGGTGACGTCACCCAGATCGACCTGCCCAAAGGCACCCGCTCCGGATTGGTACATGTACTAAAAGTACTGGATGGTATTGACGGCATTGGCTTCAGTTATTTTGATTCCAAAGACGTTGTGCGCCATTCACTGGTTCAGCGTATTGTTGAGGCCTACGACGCTTACGAGCGCCAATCCACACTGGCCTCATTTACTCACGAAGGCGGAACCGGCAATGACCGTGATCATTGATGTCATCAATGACAGCTCTGCTTCTGCACTCCCTTCTGCTGAGCAATTGCAGCAGTGGGGTGACACTGTTAGCGGACACCTGCCCCCTTCATCAAAACCGGTGACGGTTGGTTTGCGTATTGTTGATGCTGATGAAGGTAAGCAAATCAACCAGCAGTACCGCGGCCGCGACTACGCGACCAACGTACTGTCTTTTGGCAGCGAATTACCCGAGGTAGTGCTGGACACACTGGACGAAATTCCTCTGGGTGATCTGGTGATCTGTGCCCCGGTTGTTGAACGCGAAGCAGCGGAGCAAGGCAAACCGCTGCCAGCACACTGGGCACATATGCTGGTACATGGCCTGCTGCACCTGCATGGTTTTGACCATGAAGTTGATGAACAGGCCAGCGTAATGGAAGCCCTTGAAACACGCATTCTGGCGGAGATGGGGTTTGATGATCCCTACCGTCATGACAACCACACACATTGAGCAACTTTCTACTGACTCGTAACATGACCATACAGACCGATACCCAATACAATCCACTGGATGTAGAAGCCCAGGCCCAGCAATTCTGGGAACAGAACCAGTCCTTCAAAGTCAGCGAAGACAGCAGCCGCGAAAAATTCTTCTGTCTATCCATGTTCCCCTACCCCAGCGGTCATCTGCACATGGGGCACGTGCGCAACTATCTGATTGGAGATGTTATTGCACGTCACCAGCGCATGCTCGGCAAAAACGTGCTGCAGCCCATGGGTTGGGATGCATTCGGTCTGCCGGCAGAAAACGCAGCTCTGCAGCGCAAGATTCCGCCGGCACAATGGACCTGGAGCAACATTGATTACATGCGTAAACAGCTCAAGCAGCTGGGTTACGCCTATGACTGGAGCCGTGAACTGGCCACATGCCACCCCGACTATTACCGCTGGGAGCAATGGTTTTTTACGCGTTTGTTTGAAAAGGGTCTGGTCTACAAAAAAGAAGCGGAAGTGAACTGGGATCCAGTTGACCAAACTGTACTGGCCAATGAACAGGTTGTTGATGGTCGTGGCTGGCGTTCCGGCGCACTGGTAGAACGACGCAAAATTCCGCAATGGTTCATCAAGATTACAGCCTATGCTCAAGAGCTGCTGGATGACCTGGCAACACTGGACGGTTGGCCGGAAGAAGTTCGCACGATGCAGGCCAACTGGATTGGACGCTCCGAAGGTGTGCAACTGACCTTTGGCGTTGCAGGACGCTCCGATGAACTAACAGTGTATACAACACGACCTGACACCTTGATGGGTGTTACCTACGTAGCTGTGGCACCTCAGCATCCGTTGGCAGAAGAAGCCGCTGCTAGCAATCCAGGCCTGGCAGCATTTATCAAAGACCAAAGCCATATCAAAGTTGCAGAGGCAGATATGGCTACCATGGAAAAACTCGGCATGGACAGCGGCTTTAAAGCTGTTCATCCGATCACAGGTGAAGAAGTACCTGTGTATGTCGCTAACTTTGTTTTAATGAGCTACGGCACCGGCGCGGTGATGGCAGTGCCGGCGCACGATCAGCGCGACTACGAATTTGCACGCAAGTATGGCCTGCCGGTTAAACAGGTGATTCGCCCGGCTTCTGCCGACCAAAGCTGCGACCTGTCAGAAAAAGCGTTCACAGAAAAAGGGGTTCTGATCAACTCTGGCGAGTTTGATGGTCTGGACTCTGCGGCTGCATTCGAAAAAATAGCCGATTGGCTGGGTGCACGCGGCAAAGGTGAAAAACAGGTCAACTTCCGTCTGCGTGACTGGGGTGTTTCCCGTCAGCGTTACTGGGGCACGCCTATCCCGATTATCAATTGCGGGACATGTGGCGCGGTTCCAGTTCCTGAAAAAGATCTGCCGGTAGTTCTGCCCGAAGAGGTCAACTTTACCGATGCTGGCTCTCCGATCAAGCGTATGCCTGAGTTTTATCAGTGCAAGTGTCCAAAATGTGGTGCCGACGCCGAGCGCGAAACCGATACCTTTGACACCTTCATGGAGTCGTCCTGGTACTACGCACGGTATGCCTGCCCGGATTTAAAAACCGGCATGCTCGACAAACGCGCAGACTACTGGCTGCCAGTAGATCAGTACATTGGCGGCATAGAACACGCCATTTTGCACCTGCTGTATGCACGCTTTTTCCACAAACTGATGCGTGATGAAGGACTGGTCAGCTCTGATGAACCCTTTATGCGTCTGTTGACCCAGGGCATGGTGCTCAAAGACGGCACCAAGATGTCCAAGTCCAAAGGCAACACTGTGGAACCGGCTGCGCTGATTGAACAGTACGGTGCAGATACGGTGCGTTTGTTTACCATGTTTGCCGCACCGCCCAGCCAGTCACTGGAATGGTCTGATAGCGGCGTGGAAGGCAGCGCACGTTTCCTGCGCAAACTCTGGCGCACGATGGCCGCACACAAGGCCGACGGGGTTGTTAATCTTGCCACAGCGCAACTGAGTGCAGAGCAGAAACAGCTGCGTTTTAAAACCCACAGCACACTGCAGAAAATTGGAGACGATTATGGTCGTCGACAAACCTTTAACACAGCAGTGGCTGCGGTCATGGAGCTGGTTAACGCGGTCAATAAATTCCAGGAAGAGCACGACACCACAAACGAGAGCGACGTGGCACGTCTGAATCTGAGTGTGGTACACGAGGCACTGGAAATTGTATTGCTGGCCCTGTCTCCAATTGTGCCGCACTTCTGTCACGTGCTGTGGCAGCATCTGGGCCATAGCAGTGCCATCATCAATCAGCCGTGGCCAACTGTGGACAGCAGCGCACTGATTCAGGATGAAATCCATCTGGTGATACAGGTGAACGGCAAACTGCGCGGCAAACTCACAGTGGCACGCGACTGTGACAAAGCGACGCTGGAAAAACTGGCGTTGGCGGACAGCAACGTACAGAAACACACCAAGGGTCTGACGGTACGCAAGATCATTGTTGTGCCGGAAAAACTCGTCAATATTGTGGTGGGATAATGCGATTGTTGCAGAGTTGGCGTCTGGTGTTGGTTATTGTCAGTGGTTTGCTGCTGAGTCTGTCTGCCTGCGGTTTTACGCTGCGCGGCAGTGAGCAGGCCGCCATGCCCATGCAGACGCTGGCTCTGGTTTATCCGGGTGGACGCTACCCTCTGGCCGTTCACCTGCGCGATGCGCTGAACGCGCGTGGTGTTACTGTGCCCTCCGAAGCCAGATCCAATGAGCTGGCTTTGCAGCTGTCGGGGGAGCAGCTGAACCGCCGCGCTCTGACATTAAACAACCGTGGCGGCGCGGGACAGTACGAACTGATTCTGCAAATCCAGGCAGCAGTGCTGCGGGATGGCAATATCATTGCCGGTCCGGAAACACTGGAAGTAACCGGCAGTTTTTATGAAGACACTGCCAATATCAGTGGCAGCAATAACGGTGTTGAGCAGACACTGGAAGACATGCGCCGCGAACTGGCTGAACAGATTGTGCGGCGCCTGCGTCTGCTGAGTTTATGAAAGTTTATCCTGAGCAACTGCAGTCAGCGCTGAACAAATCCCTGCCTGCTGCCTGCTGGCTCAGCGGTGATGAACCCCTGCAAATGCGCGACTGTAGCGACCTGGTTCGCAGCACCTGTCGTGCAGCCGGTTTTAGCGACCGCATCCAGTTTGAAGTGGATAACCAGTTTAACTGGCAACAGCTGCTGTCCGAGAACAGCAGCATGTCGCTTTTTTCCGACAAGAAACTAATTGAACTGCATCTTAAGTCCAGCAAGCTGGATGACACCGCCCGCAAAGCACTGGCTGAGTATCTGGATACAGCGTCCAGTGATAATCTGCTGCTGCTGATCAGTCCTCGAATTGAAGCAGCGACCACAAAAACACAGTGGTTTGGCAAACTCGAAAGCCGTTTGATGCTGGTACAGATCTACGCGGTAGAACGCGACAAACTACCGGGCTGGATCAATCAACGTATGCGCAACTACGGACTTGGAGCAGATGCCAGTGCAGTACAACTGCTGGCCGACCGTGTTGAAGGCAATATGCTGGCGGCGGATCAGGAGATTGAAAAACTGGCGCTTCTGTTTGGCGAGGGCGCGCAGCTGTCCAGTGAACATATTGCCCGCAGCGTCGCAGACAGCGCCAGATACAATGTTTTTGGTCTGATTGATGCCTGCCTCGCGGGTAACAGCAGCAAAGCCCTGAAAACCCTGCAGAGACTGCGTCAGGAAGGCCAGGAAGTACTGATGTTAAATGCCATGCTCGGCAAGGAACTCAGACAACTGATTACCATGAAAAACGAAGTCCAGCGCGGGGCCCGTATAGAGGATGTTCTGCAGCGACATCATGTCTGGAAAAACCGCCAGGCCATGACGCGCGCAGCACTAACGCGCCTCTCAGCCGCACGCTTGGATGACATGCTGGGACTGCTGCGTCAAATCGATCTGGCTGTGAAAGGCATGGACAGTCGCCCTGCCTGGCTTCTGATGGATCAGCTTTGCCTGCAGCTCAGCTACCAGCCTCGCTGATCCTGCGCCCACACTAAAGCCTAAACTAAATCCCTATACGCCCGAGCACCGCAACCAGCTCACGCATAACACCTTCGGCAACCGGATGTCTGGCTGCAAAATGTGCCTCCAGGGCAATCGCACTTTGCAACTCCGGAACCATAGGCTCGGACTTCTCAATCAGTTCTTCCATATCCTGCTCAAGCTGTCGCGCCAGCTCAAGCGTTTCGTCATCCAGATCATCCGCTTGCGCCAACACTTGCTGCAGCTCTTCAAGCAATGCCTTAATCCGAGCATTTGCGGGGGAATTTGTACTGTTATCTGTCACAGTCACCTCCAACTCATGGCATGTCTGCCGTTAAATTCCATGGGCGCAATTATTGGGCCCGTTTACATCATACTGTAAACGGGCCCGAGATGTTCAACTTGAGGTATTTGTACTTTATCTCTACAGCATCAGCTGGTTTTGGACACCATACGTGTCAGTTCACGCTGCTTGAGACGACGATGGAAGCGGCGTTCCCGGCTTTTGGATTCCAGCCAGTAACGCGGCACGTTCAACAACAGTGACCAGCGTGTGGTGTAACTGACCCTGATAGTGGAGTGACTCTTGTCACCTGCCATCAACATCGGTTGACCTTCATAAATATCTTTGGCGCCAGTCATGGAGTGAATATTACGAATATTGATGTTGCGCTGATTTGCCATCAGCATTACATACTGTTTGCGACACTTGAATGCATCGAGCACCAGATGAAACCAGATATTAAATTGCTCAGCGGCAGTTTTTAATGATGCGCTCATCCAGACACCATTAATTTCCATCATATCGTACTCATCATTCTTGAAAAATTCGTGCTCGCGCTTCACCTGATCAGGCACAAACATCAGACTCCTGAACTCCGGTTTGGTAACCAGCATATACCCACCTACCATCTCCTCACCTTTGAACCCTGCCACAAAGGTGCTGCGCTCAGCATAGTCGTATGGCAACTTCACACCTACGTAGCTTTCAAATCGGTTCAGGAAAAAATCGATCTCACTTTTATTGGTAAGAGTTCTGAATTTCATAGCTTCCATTTTTTTATCCTCGGAAAGAACATGCCAGTTTTTTGTTGATACACCAGGTACTGCTCTGACTGTCCGGACTCCAGAATTGTTTTTTCTTCTTTTTTCGCTGAAACCACATAAAACCCAGTCAGATATAACGCTGTCAACCACAACAAAGTTGAGTTAAACAGAATCGTGCTGCCCCACCATGCAAGCAGGTAAGACACATAAAATGGGTGACGGAAAAAACCAAAGGGACCAGTTGTCACTATATTTCCGACCTTGTTGCTAAAAGCGAAGTCGAGCGACTTTGCCGTCATGATGGAAGACCAGAATATCACCAGCGATAACAGATACAATAACGGCGCAATGAAGCTCATTATTTTTGTGACGTCCGTCACATTATTAAAACTGTAAACTGTAACTACCATCTGAATTCCAACACTTAAATCGTAGGATAAAGCCAGCATTCGCGGCGTTCCCGTATTCATTTTGAAAAAGAAAAAACGCGCCCATATCAAACTGATTACGATCAACAGGTACAGAAAAAGACCCGACATTAACAACATACCAATCAACTTCCTTTTCAAAAAATAATGCACAAAAGAAGGCACACTTATACACTTCGTCTACTGCAAGACGCAATTGCCGGAAGTGGTTAATTCTGTATAATCTGGCCACATTAACTGGCCCGCAGAAATGCACAAAATAAAAGACACTGTATGAATGCAGACAAGTATTCGGCGTATTGCAAAGAACATGCCGACGAGTTTCGGGATGAGCTCCGCGATGACGCCTCACGCGCCCTCAGAAACTGGCCAGGGAAAGCATCAGCAACGCTACTGATTGTCTCCTCTTTGTTGTCATGGCAAGCCTTGAAGGAACTGGGCAACCCGGAGGCCCATAAAGCACTTTTTACATACACAGCACCGATTGTTATCGCCTTTGGTTTCCCGCTGGCTTCGCTGCTGTTTTCCAAATTGGACAAGTACTCCCGTGAAATCCTGGATGCCTATTTGTTAAGCATCCTGACGGGTTTTTGTCTGACGCTTTTTTACACCTTTAAACCGGACACCGCGGACACTGACACGTCCTCGCTTTATATTGCTCTGTCCGGACAGATCAATTTTGTGCTGCTGATGACCACAGCGTTTTCCTATCACACCCACTTTGGAATTACGCTGCTGCGTAATACCTTGTTTACACTGCTGGCGGCGGTTCTGATTTATCTGATTGATCCGCAGTACCTGAGCATCAATGCTATTCAGGTGCTGCAAGGGTTTATGGGTGGCATTATTGTCAGCTGGCTGTTTTTTTCACGGATTCAGACCCGCTTCTACTACAAGTCCATTGATGCAGATACGCGCCAGCATCTATACAAACAATTATCCAAACTTGTTTACCCGCACCAGCTGGCGCGCATCAAGGCCGGAGACCAGCTGGAGGAAACCATGCCGGTTGCTCCAGCCCAGGCCATCATCAATGTGTTTGACGTACAAAATTCCAGCAACATCAAACATGAGCGTACCCAGTCCTTTTTTCTGGAAGTGTTCCGTGCGTTCTCCCAGATATGCATGATGGGGTATGAACACAACCCGCTCAAATCACGCGCTTTCCGTCTGAAGGAAACAGGTGATGGTTTTATCAGCTCCATTGGCTACCCGTTCCTGACTGACGACAGCGGCGCACTCGCTGACCATGCAGTAGATACTGCCCTGCTGATGTTCAGAGCCTTCAACTCTGAAGTGAGCCGATTTGGATATGGCCATCCAATCAAGGCGGCCATGGGTCTGGCTTATAACTCGGTGCAGGGCACTTTCCAGAGCAGCGGCATCCGCGCTTATGATCTGTTCGGAGATGCGCTGATCCAGGCCTACCGTTATGAGGAAATGCGCAAGGTGCCTGTTATTGCTGCCCAGATACGGGACTACGCTCAAAGTGTTGGTCTGCAGCATTACAACATCCTGATTATTCAGGAAGTCATCTATAACTCACTGTGCAGCCGTTACAAACAGATGTTTAACGCAATCGACCTGCATGCAATCAACTACCACATGCCGCAAGATCCTGACGCCCGCTACGTCTATTTCCACGTACTGGAATAACACCCTGACACCTCAGTAAAACAGGCCGGTGAATCGCTCCGGTGCTTGAGGTATAATCACGCGCGTTTTTTATTCCACTACCTTGTTTCATGCGGATGACCTGCTAAAAAGGCGCCCGGAAACACAAGCATGCATGCAGGAACTGAAATGACCATAGCAGCACAAGCAGCGAACCAGCCCCGCGGACATACAGTCGAGAAAATCGGCGGCACATCCATGAGCCAGTTTGAGGCCGTTCGTAAAAACATCTTTATGAACCCTGCGCTCGGTACTCAGTACTACAAACGAATTTTTGTGGTATCCGCCTACTCAGGCATTACCAACATGCTGCTTGAGCATAAAAAAACCGGTCAGCCGGGTATCTTTGCCCTGTTCTCCAGCGCAGAAGAGCAACAAAGCTGGCGAGATGCATTTGATCAGCTGCGTCATCGCATTGAAGAAATCAACAAAGAACTGTTTGAACAACACGGCGCTGAAGAGTTGGCCAAGGCCAACGAGTTTATTGGCCAGCGCCTGAACGATTCCCAGAAAGTTCTGGAAGATGTATCCAGCCTGTGCCAGCACGGCCATTTTGCACTGACCGACTATCTGCAGACTGTGCGCGAAATGCTGGCCAGTATTGGCGAAATCCATAGCGCCTGGAACACCGCACGTCTGCTGCAGCTGCATGGACTCAACGCCTGTTTTGTTGATCTGTCAGGCTGGGCCAGTCCGCGCCATATGACTCTGGATGAAAACATCCAGCGCGCCTTCGAAGGCATAGACCTGGACACCCAGTTGCCTATTGCGACGGGCTATAGCCACTGCGATGGCGGCCTGATGGCAATTTTTGATCGTGGTTACAGCGAGATGACCTTCAGCCGCATAGCGGTGCTCACCGGCGCTACCGAAGCCATTATTCATAAAGAGTTCCACCTCAGCAGTGCTGATCCTGGCATTGTGGGTACCAGCAAAGCAGTACCTATTGGTCGTACCAACTACGACGTGGCTGACCAGCTGGCAAACCTGGGTATGGAGGCAATCCATCCACGTGCAGCCAAAGGTCTGCGCCAGAACAATATCCATCTGCGCGTTAAAAACACCTTTGAGCCGGATCACGGTGGCACTTTGATTACCCGTGATTACGTCAGCGACTCTGCCTGCGTGGAAATTATTGCTGGCCGTACCGGCGTTTATGCCATCGAGGTGTTTGATCAGGACATGGTAGGTGACCTGTCTCACTACGAAGAGCAGATTCTGTCGCAGATTACCCGCTTCAAGGCACAGGTGATCAACAAGGACTTGAACGCAAACACCATTACGCACTACCTGCCTGCCAACCTGAAAACTGTAAAACGCATTCAGGCAGCACTGGCGGAGATACTTCCCGGCGCTGAAATTAATGTACGCAAGGTGTGTATTGTCTCTGCCATCGGCAGCGATTTAAAAATCCCGGGCATGCTCGCCCGCACTGCGCAAGCGCTGGCGGATGCTGGTGTGGATATACTGGGCGTGCATCAATGTATGCGTCAGGTCGACATGCAGTTTGTGCTGGATGAAGATGACTACCAGACTGCAATCAAAGCCATGCACACCCAGCTGGTTGAAGTTTATAACCATGGCCGGGCAATCAAACTGGCCTGATGCCATGAGCCTGCAGCAATGAACCTCAACATAGGCCTTCTGCGAACGGAAACCCCCGCTTGCGAAGGCCTGGTTCATTTTAATAACGCCGGGGCTGCCCTCCAGCCCCGACCGGTCATCGAAGCACAAATAAATCACCTGACACTGGAGCAGCGTATTGGTGGTTATGAAGCCGCTGCTGCAAACTCCGCCCAGATAGAGAACTTTTATAACGCCTTCGCCAGTTTATTAAACTGCGCGGCGCACGAGATTGCCTACGCCGAAAGCAGTTCGCGCGCCTGGACACAGCTGCTGCTGTCGATCTCCTTTAAGCCTGGTGATCGCATCCTGATAGGGCAGGCTGAATACGCCAGCAATTATCTTGGTCTGTTACACCTGGCCCGCCAGCGGGAGCTTCGTATTGAGGTGATCCCCAACAACAGTGAGGGTACTCTGTGTCTTGCTACGCTGGAGCAAAAGCTGGACGACGATGTGCGCCTGGTAGCACTGACCCATATCGGCAGTCAAAGTGGCAGCATCCAACCCGCCGAGGAAGTGGGTCAGCTGCTAAAACATCACCGCGCCTTTTATATTCTGGATGCCTGTCAGGCCGCAGGCCAGTTGCAACTGGATGTACAAAAAATCGGATGTGACATGCTGACCGGCAGTGGCCGCAAGTATTTGCGTGGCCCACGTGGCACAGGTTTTTTATATGTCAGACACAGTATTCTGGAAGACCTGACACCACCGGCAATAGACCTGCAGGCGGTAAACTGGATTCGCCCGGATCATTATGAACTCAGAAACGATGCTCGCCGTTTTGAAATGTGGGAACAGAATGTGGCGGGGAAAATTGCGCTGGGTGTTGCTGCCGATTATGCCAGCCAGCTGGGTATGGCCGCCGTTGAAAGGCGCATATGCACATTGGCGGCATTATTAAGGCAGCAACTTGTGGAGATCCCTGGCATCAGGATTCACGATCAGGGGCAGCACCTGGGCGGCATAGTCAGCTTCAGTCTGGACGGCATACCGGCAGCGACTCTGCAGCAAAAACTGCAGGCACAGCGTATTAACACCTCTGTGATTCGTCGCCAAAGTACACAACTGGATTTTACTGCCCGCCAGCTCGGTGATATCAACCGCGCGTCGGTGCATTACTACAATACTGAAAGTGAAATTGAACACTTTTGTGCCGTGCTGCGTACGCTCTGAGCGCCGACCTTAGAAAATCATTTGCACATAAACAGCGATAATAATTACCGGGCAGATAAAGCGGATATACCAGGGCCAGATTTTCCAGAACAAGCTGCTTTCGCATTCGGGGTTACCCTGGCGAATTTCGTTGAGCAACTGATCCCGACGCCAGATCCAGCCGGCAAAAATTGCAAAGAAAAATCCCAGTAGCGGCTGACTGAACTCGGTGGTGAGCCGGACAACCCAATCAAACAGCAGACTAAAATTAAACGCAATCACCAGGCTGATTACGGCAGCCACCATCCCGAGCACGATGCTGGCACGCGGCCGCGACACACCATGCTGTTCAACAGCATAAGAGACTGGCACTTCAAGCATAGAGATGGATGAGGTCAGGCAGGCAATAACCATCAGCGTGAAAAACGCCATGGATACCAGGATTCCGGCATCACCCATACGTTCAAACAATGCAGGCAACACTGAGATAATAAGCGCTGGTCCGGCAATAAGTCCGCCCTGATCATCATAGATTTCTATACCATTCAACGCAGCTGCTGACATGGCTGGCAATATAAGCAATCCAGCCAACACGGCAACAGACATATCCAGCACCGTCACCATGCCTCCCAGCGCTGGCAGATTCTCACGCTTGTTTACATAGGAACCATAAATCAACATTGTGCCTACGCCCAGCGACAGTGAGAAAAATGCCTGGCCCATAGCGCTAAGCAACAACCCTGGATCAGCCAGACGCGCAAAATCCGGCAACAGATACATGCGCACACCGTCCATAGCACCGTCGAGTGTCAGCACATATACAATCAAAGCAATCAGCAGCACATACAGCGTAGGCATCAGCCGTGAGGCCCATTTTTCGATGCCGTTTTTAACACCGGCTACCACCACAAAAATGGTCAGAAAATAAAAGGCAAGGGTTAGAAGGGAATTTCTGACAATGCTGTCAGTGGTAAACCAATCGGACAGGCTCTGCCACCGCAACATATCCGTGATGGAGGCCAGCATAAAAGCCAGCATCCAGCCACTGACAATCGCATAAAAACTCAGTATCAAGGTGACGGTGATCATGCCAGCAAAACCTACGCCAGCGCCAAGGCGGGCTGTAGCGGGCGAGGAGGCAATACCCCTGAGAGCAACTACGGCATTGGCTTTGGCATGACGGCCAATAATCAGTTCGGCCATTAATGCAGGATAGGCAAGAACAAACGCCAGTATCAGATAGGCAACCAGAAATGCGCCGCCACCATTGGAGGCGGCATTTGTTGGAAAACCCCAAATATTGCCCAGACCCACGGCCGAACCGGTTGCCGCCATCAGAAATCCGAAACGCGAACTGAACTCACCGCGAGGGGCACTCATCCTGTTGACTCCTGATTGTTCTGATTATTATTGTCAGTCCTGTTGCGACCAGGCGGGACCAGGATCAATTGGCAGTAGCAGGAACCTGGTAAGACTCCAATACAAAGCGCCAGGTGTTCGGATCAATCAGGCGCAGCACAACGTTGTATGCAGTCACAACCTGACCGTGGTCATTCACCTCAACCTCAGGGATACGTAAACGCTGGTCATCCGCACTGAATGTCGCCATACCATCGGGTGTAATTGCCAATGGAATCAGGCTGGTTGGATCGAGTTCAAAAATTGTATCCGCGCCGGTATTGGCTACCACTTTTAACAGCAGGCTCATGCGCCCCAGATCGCCAGCGTCCACATAAGTACTGAGTACTCCGGTGCGGAATTCAAACACATTCAAACTGCTGCTGTGACGATCAACACGCCAGACGTTCATCAACACCAGATTTTTTTCGCTGGGTCCACCTATTGCCGTTGCGGCATCCCGTATCGGCAGCGTTTCAACATTAGTGGCAACGTTGATAGTGTCCTGCAGCTGGTTAACTCGCTGCGGCACCTCCATGCCGTCTCCCAGAATCTGACCAAAGACGGTGTAGCCTTGTTCAGTGGTATCCAGTGGATTGGAGTTATCACGCAGGTTTACAAACCACTGATTGGTAGCACTGTCCGGCAGGCCAGCAATTTTGGCCATGGCCAAGGTTCCAGCTGTATTGGAGACACCTGGCTCATTCGGCACCATCGCCTGACTCGGAATATTGGCAGGGCCGCAGGCAGGAGGCAGTACACCGTTGCTGCAATCACCGTTCCAGCGATGCGAGCCCATCTGGATAACAAAGTCACGATCCAGGCGATGCACCACTACACGGCTATAGTCACCGCGATCCACATAACCCAGAAAATTCTGCACAGTTGCAGGCGCTCGGTCCTGAAACAGCTCTACTGTGAAATCACCAAACGTTGAACTGACTCTGACCAGCGGATTGGCCGCCACCGCGTGGGTGGCGCCAGCGCCGGCAGCGACCGCTGCCGTCAGCATTACAGTACGTAAAATCCCTGCTTGCAAAAACTTCATGCCTGCTCCTGTCATTTTGGGCTTATTTGACTTCTTCGCCCGCGGCCTGTTTATCCGCATGATAAGACGACCGCACCATCGGCCCACTGGCAACCTGTTTAAAACCCAGGGCCTCACCAAACAGTCTCAGCTCTTCAAACTCATCCGGATGTACAAAACGCTCTACCGGCAAGTGGTTACGGCTGGGCTGCAGATATTGTCCCAGCGTGATCATGTCGACGTCATGCGCGCGCAGATCACGCAGCACTTCCATCACTTCTTCTTTGGTTTCCCCCAGACCCAGCATCAAACCGGATTTGGTAGGAACCTGAGGCTGACGTGCCTTGTATTGTTTGAGCAGATCCAGTGACCACTGATAATCCGCGCCAGGACGCGCTTTTTTATACAAGCGCGGTACTGTTTCCAGGTTGTGATTAAACACATCCGGCGGCGTCTTCTCAAGAATATCCAATGCAATTTTCATACGGCCACGGAAATCCGGCACCAGCACTTCCACCTTGATACCTGGATTGTAGTAGCGAGTTTCGGTAATGCAATTGGCAATATGCTGAGCACCACTGTCTTTGAGATCGTCGCGATCCACGGAGGTGATAACCACGTACTTGAGGTGCATTTCCGCAATCGCTTGCGCCAATTCCCGCGGTTCGTTGTCATCCAGCGGCTTGGGTTTGCCGTGCGCCACATCGCAGAATGGGCAACGACGGGTGCAGATTTCACCCATCACCATAAACGTAGCAGTACCATTGCTGAAACACTCACCCAGGTTGGGACATGAGGCTTCCTCGCAGACAGAGGCCAGTTTGTGTTTGCGCAGCTGTTCCTTGATCTGCCCGATTTTGGGCGACGCCGGAATACGTACACGAATCCAGTCCGGCTTCACCGGCAGCTCAACGGTCGGGATCACCTTGACCGGAATGCGTTTTACTTTCTCCGCGCCGCGAAGTTTTTCACCCTCCACCATGACGTTACGTCTGGTGGGTGTATCCTCTTGCGTTGACATTACGTCACAGCTCCTGCCTGACATCTATCCAGCTATAAGGTCCAAGTTGCAGCATCAATTGCTGCAACACCAGTTTTTCCATTGTTTCCATCAGGTACTCGGGAGTACCTGGCACCAGATCCTTGACCTGCGTCACCGCCAGGCCCTGATATCCACAGGGGTTGATCCGGCCAAAAGGTTCCATGTCCATGGCGACATTCAAACTCATGCCATGATAGGAACAACCACGGCGAATTCTCAGCCCCAGCTGCGCAATCTTGGCTTCCCCGACATAGACGCCGGGAGCGCCGGCCTTCAGTCCGGCATCAATCTTGACTGAGGACAGCGCTTCAATGACTGCTGTTTCGATCAGACTAACCAGTTCGCGAACACCAATACCAGCACGGCGCACGTCGATCAGCAAATACACCACCAGCTGCCCTGGCCCGTGATAGGTGACCTGGCCACCACGGTCAATCTGGACCACCGGAATATCACCTGGTGCAAGCAGGTGTTCGGCTTTTCCAGCCTGTCCCTGCGTAAACACCGGTTTGTGCGACAGTATCCAGAGTTCATCGGCCGCATCCGCGCCTCGAGAACTGGTGAAATCCTGCATGGCACGCCACACAGGCTCGTAGTCGGTCAGCCCAAGCTGGCGAATAATCAGACGGCCTTTATCGCTCATAGCGCAAGAGCCTTGTCAGAGCACCAGCTTGACGGCTGTCAGGCACTTGAGGTCTGCAAACAGAGCGTCGAGCTGATCCTTGCCAGTGGCGTGGATAACCACCGTCAGCGCAACGTAGGTGCCTTTGCCACTGGCGCGGATGGTCATGTGCTCATCTGTGACACCGGGTGCGTGACGGCGGAAAATTTCCAGCACTTCTATGTGAAAACTTTCATGTTTCTCGCCCATCACCTTGACAGGATACTGGCAGGGAAACTCGATACGCGGTGCATTTGGCGTATTTTCAGTCGTAATATTCAACATTTACTGGAACAAACCCATAAAAAACAGCGTGAGTGCGTCAATCAGACGCTTGAGCAGACCCGCTTGCTCCACACCTTGAACAGCAATCACATTACCGGTGTACAGCAGCTCGTCATCCAGTGTGATATCAACAGTACCCAAAACCTGACCCTGTTCGATGGCGCCACGCAGCGTCTGTTCAGTATTCAGGGTTGCTACCAGATCACCGGCACGGCCACGCGGGATAGTCAGCAGTACATCTTCCGCAATGCCGACATCAACCGAGTTGTCCTTGGCTGACCATACGCGCAATGAATCCAGTACCTGGCCGGCACTGTAGGCTTTATGGGTTTCAAAGAAGCGGAAACCATAACTGAGCATTTTCTGGGTTTCGGCTGCACGTGCTTCTTCGCTGGCGGTACCCATAACCACGGAAATCAGGCGCATGCCATCACGTACAGCAGAAGCAACCAGACAATAACCCGCCTGAGTGGTCCAGCCGGTTTTCATACCGTCTACGGTATTGTCGCGGAACAGCAGCGTGTTGCGGTTGCTCTGGCGGATACCGTTAAATGTAAATTCACGCTCGCCATACAGACTGTAGTGGGTTGGGTGATTCAGAATCTTGACCCTCGCCAGTGTTGCCAGATCACGCGCAGTCATCTGGTTGTTGGCGCCATCGTCATCCAGACCGCTGGAGTTTTCAAAATAGGAGCCATTCATGCCCAGACGACGCGCATGCTGGTTCATCAGGTCAGCAAACGCTTCTTCACTGCCGGCAATATGTTCAGCCATCGCCACACTGGCATCGTTACCAGACTGGATGATGATGCCGCGCAGCAGATCTTCCACGCGCACATAACTGTTAACGTCCACAAAAGTCTTGGAACCCTGGGTACGCCAGGCTTTTTCGCTGATAAAAACTTGGTCGTCCAGACTCAGATTGCCATTATCAATTTCGTATTCAACAATATAGGCCGTCATAATCTTGGTCAGACTGGCGGGCGGCAGCGACTGATCAGAATCCTTTTCCATGATGATCTGGCCGGTGGCCGCATCAATCAGGATATAGCTGGTAGCAGCAATTTCCGGCTCACGCGGAACCACAGCAATAGCCGGTCCGCCCGCTCGCGGCACCGGCACCTGTGCCATACTGACGGTGGAACCCAGCGCAAGCGAACCGGCCAGCATCAGTGCCAGCCAGCGGCGCCAGGTACCGGAAATGATCGTGTTGTGCTGTGTTCGCTTGCTCATGCCTTGATCCTGTTTCATCTCGAATTTGTTAACAATTGTGCTTCTCAGCGCTTACTCTTCTACCACATACGGTTGGCCCAGATTCGCTGAACGTATCAGACCGGTAATACGCTCAATCTCAGAGTTGTCTGCAATGGGGCCGACCCTGACTCTATGCAAGGGCTGACCTGTACTTTCTGCCTGGACTGAACGAATCACCACCTGTGATCCCGTCAGCCCGCGCAAACGCTCAGACAGACGCTGCGCCGCATTCAGGTCAGAAAAAGCACCGGCCTGCAGGTAACGATTGCCAACCATGGCTGCCACCGGAGCGGCTACCGCTGCACTGACAGGTGCTACGGCAGCAGAGCTTGCCGACGACGCGGTGTTGGCAGCCAGAATAACGTTCTGTTGTCCCGGCACTATTGACTCTATATGTACCAGTGCAGTTCCCTTGTTGGAAAAACCCAGTTTCCAGGCAGCTGCGTAGGACAGGTCGATAATACGGTCGTTGTGGAAAGGACCACGATCATTGACGCGCACAATAATGCTGCGCTGGTTCTCAAGGTTTGTCACACGCGCAAAGCTGGGTATAGGCAAGCTGACGTGCGCTGCTGACACCTGATACATATCAAACACCTCACCGTTGGAGGTGTTATGGCCATGAAATTTTTCGCCATACCATGAAGCAAGACCGGTTTGCTGGAAACCTTCTTCGGACTGCATGACACGGTAGGATCGCCCATTAACGGTATATGGCGAACGATTTCCCGCCATCGTACGGTTGATAGGCTCGGGGATCACTTCACGTATCAATGAAGGGTCCAGAGGACGAGTCGGCGCACGGTCCTGATTGATGCTGTAACGCCCTGCATTGGCTACCGGAGCGGAAGTTGATGAGGGAGGAGTAGACGTGCTGCTACAGGCAGCCAGGAAGGCCAGACTTAAGGACAGCAGAAATAACCGATGATTCAATGCTTTATCTCTTAGGGTCAGTTAAGTCAATTAACGCCGGATGTTGCATGGTCACACGTCCGGAAACGCGTGCCATGTTAACGTGTTACGGGTTACTTGTCAGTAACAGGCTTTCAGCAGCTGCAGCTTCGCGCTCCAGAATCGGCAGCATATAAGCATCCAGCACCTCACGTGCCAGAGGTCCGCCAACCGAGCTGCCACCCTCCCCGTTCTCCACAAACACAGCAACTGCGATACGGGATTTGGGTGAGGCGTCAAAAGCGATAAACATCGCGTGGTTCAGGTGCTCATCACTGGTTTCGCGTTCAATACGGTTACCGCGCGAGTCCACCTGCACCCCCACAACCTGGGCAGTACCGGACTTGCCACCCATTGGATAATCCAGCGGTTTGGCACCTGCGACGTACGGATAGGCAGTACCCTCATGACGACGGTTGTTCCTATCGTAGGGTTTGCTGACGGTGTACTCCATGGCCTTGCGCACAATCGCCAGATCTTCGGCTGACGGCAACAACGGCTGTGCCACTTCCTCGTTCTCAAACAGAATGTCGGCAAAGTCGTCACTGCTGCCATCCTGTGCGGCTTTCAGGAAACGGGGACGTTTGTAAACACCGTGATTGGCAATAGTGGCAACGGCGCTGGCCATTTGCAGGGTGGTGGCCTGGAACATACCATTACCAAAACCTTCAGCGGGGGTTTCACCCGGGTACCAAGGTTCACCTTTGGTCGCCCGCTTCCATTCCGGCGAAGGCACAAGGCCGCGGTTGGCTTCAGGCACATCAATACTCTGGTTGGCACCAAAACCCCAGGTCAGCAGATAGTCATGGATAGTCTGAATACCCAGTTCAACCGCCACATGACTGAAGTACGTGTTGCAGGACTGGTAAATCGCGCGCTCAAGGTTCACCGAGCCATGGCCGGACTTGTCCACCCACCATGTCCAGTCGTAATACGGCCGGGCACGTCCGGGCAGGCGGTAATAACCAGGATCCGCGATCTCGGTCTCAGGAGTAACTACACCATGATAAAGACCTGCCAGACCAATAAAGGGCTTGATCGTAGAGCCAGGCACGCGCGAGTTAACAGCACGGTTAAACATCGGTGAATAACGCGAGGCATTCAGCTCAGCCATCTGATCACGGGAAATCCCGGTAACAAACCAGTTCGGATCGTAACCCGGTTTGCTGACCATCGCCAGGATGCCACCTGTGGCCGGGTCAATCGCCACTATTGCACCACGGCGATCCCCCAGCGCCTGTTCAGCGGCGAGTTGCAGATCCACATCCAGATGCAGCTGAATATCCATGCCTGGAACCGGATCGGTACGACCAAGCACACGCGTCACACGGCCGCGATTGTTTTTCTCGACGGTTTCAAAACCCACTGTGCCGTGCAGATAGTTCTCGTAGGTTTTTTCGATGCCGGTTTTCCCAATATGGTTAGTGCCACGATAATCGCGCGCCTGCTCCTCATTCATGGATTGCAGTTCTTCGCGGTTAATCTCCGACACATAACCCAGCGCGTGGGCAATGGACTCACCAAAAGGATAATGACGCAGCAACTGCGCCTCGACAGCAATACCCGGCAACTTGTGCTGGTTCACCGCAATATGGGCAATCTGGTCCTCTGTCAGTTTTATCTTCAGCGGAACTGAACTGTAGGGCACTGCGCGCCGGCTCAGACGGGTGCGGTACTGCTCCAGCTCCTCATCAGTCAGGCCAATACTCTGTCTGAGCACTTCCACAGTCTGATCAAAATCGGTAGCCAACTCCCGCACAACCGTCAGGTTAAAAATAGGACGGTTGTCAGCCAGCAATTTGCCATTGCGGTCGTATATCAAGCCTCGGGTAGGCGGAATAAACTGGGAATGCAGGCGATTGCCTTCAGAACGCTCGGAGTAATAATCGTGCTGGAACAACTGCAGGTTGATCATCCAGCCCAGTAGTATCATGGCAAGCACAGCAACAAAGGCGCTGGCTACAACCAGGCGGCGACTGAATATCTCTATCTCATGTTTGTGTTCGTCGAGTCGGTTTTGCTTGACCATGTTCACCCGGACTTGGCTACCCGTCGGTTAAAAATGACTGAAATGCTTATAGGACAGATATTTGGGCGATAAGTTTACATGCCTTGCTTAATCTGTCCAGCCTACTATCTGAACAGATTAAAAACTTTGTATCAGGCACGATGATAGGGGTGTCCCGCCAGCACACTCCAGCAGCGATAAATCTGCTCGGCAATCACAATACGCACCAGCGGATGAGGCAAGGTGAGCGCCGACAACGACCAGCGCTCATCGGCCCGTGCCAGGCAAGCCTGGCTCAGACCGTCAGGGCCGCCTACCAGCAAACTCAGATGGCGACCGTTGTCACGAATAGCACCAACACGGGCCGCCATCGCTTCTGTACTCAGACTCTTGCCGAGTACATCCAGCGCAACCACATGATCGCGCGGCGTCAGCCGTGCCAGCAGAGCTTCACCTTCTTGCTCCATGGCCTGACGTGTATCACTGTTCTTGCCGCGTTTACCCAAGGGGATTTCCAGGCAGTGAAAACTGAAATCCGCAGGCAAGCGCCGGGCATACTCCTGCATACCCTGCTGGACCCAGTCCGGCATGCGTGTGCCCACGGAAATCAGATTGATTTTCATACAGGATCAGACGACGGGTCAGCGGGTTTCAGTGCAGTAATATCCCACAGGTCTTCCAGACGGTACAACGAACGCGTCGCGGCCAGCATCAGATGCACAACCACATCGCCCAGGTCCACCAGCACCCAGTCAGACTGCCCACGACCTTCTACGCCCTTGACATTGTGGCCCGCCTGTTTGGCTCTGTATTCAACTTCGTCCGCCAACGCTTTTATATGGGTTGAGGATGTCCCTGTGCAAAGGATCATGCAGTCGGTGATCGGTGTCAGTGATCGCACGTCAAAGACTTCAATATTCTGGCCCTTGATGTTCTCCAGTGACTCCACTACCAGCTTGCTGATCTGTTCGGTATTCAATTATTTATGACTCCTGACTGATAAAACTCAGAACGGGCGGTATAGCCCATGCAATTCAATGTACTCCAACACTGCTGCCGGCACGGGCACTGCCCGCTTGCCTTGTAAAAGGCTGCTGCGAACGGCGGTGGATGATGCCGGCATGTCCAGATTGTGCAGCCGTAAAATCCGGCCGCGCGCAGTAGCCATCAAACTGTCCACATCCGCCACTTTTCGCTGTTGGTATTCAGCATCCAGCTCAGCGGGCATTCCACTCTTCCCCGCATCCGGCTCTCCTGCACCCAGTTCTGCCGGCCGGTTGATCACTGCCAGATGACAAAGATCCAGCAACTCGCGCCACTGATACCAGCGCGGTAATGAATAAAAACTGTCCTGCCCCAGAATGTAGACCAGAATAGCGTGCGGAAACTCCTCAACAAACGAGCGCAGTGTGTCGACCATGTAGGACACACCCGGGCGCTGCAGTTCGCGGGTATCAACAATCAGACGCTGATCACCAGCTATTGCCAGTTCCAGCATCGCCACCCGGTGCTCAGCACTGATACCGGGTTCACTGCGGTGATTCGGCCGCGCACAAGGCACCAGATGCACACGCTCCAGTGCCAGGGCGTCCAGCGCCAGACGCGCGGCTGCCAGATGCCCGTCGTGAACGGGATCAAACATCCCCCCCATCACGCCCAGACGTTGCTGCTTCATAGTGATATCCGCTGAGGGTCAGCCACGGATATGGCCGTCACCCAGCACAATGTACTTCTGTGAAGTCAAACCTTCCAGACCTACCGGACCGCGGGCATGCAGCTTGTCGGTAGAAATACCAATTTCTGCGCCCAGGCCATATTCAAAACCATCGGCAAATCGCGTGGAAGCATTCACCATCACCGAAGCTGAATCCACTTCACACAGGAAACGACGTGCACGCGTGTAGTCTTCGGTAATGATCGCATCCGTATGTGCTGAGCCATAACGGTTGATATGGGCAATAGCCTCATCCAGCCCGCTGACAACTTTGACGGCCAGCACAGGTGCCAGGTATTCCTCTGACCAGTCCTGCTCAGTAGCTGAAATTGCACCGGGCAACAGCGGCAGTGATTTTTCACAGGCACGCAGTTCCAGCTGATGCGGCGCAAAGGCCTCAGCCAGACGCGGCAGAATATCGGCCGCTACTGCTTCAGCAACCAGCAGTGTCTCCATGGTGTTACAGGTGCCATAGCGATGGGTTTTGGCGTTGACCGCTACCTTGATGGCCTTGTCAAAATCGGCTTTATCATCAATATAAACGTGACAAACACCATCCAGATGTTTGATCACCGGCACACGTGCGTCTGCGCTGATACGCTCGATCAGGCTTTTGCCGCCGCGCGGCACAATCACATCCACGTACTGAGGCATGGTAATCAGCATACCAACGGCTTCGCGATCGGTGGTTTCCACCACTTGCACCGCATGTTCCGGCAATCCGGCCGCACGCAGGCCTGCAATGATTGAAGCCGCAATAGCACGATTGGAGTTAATCGCTTCCGAACCACCACGCAAAATGGCGGCGTTACCCGATTTCAGACACAAGCTGGCGGCTTCACAGGTCACATTTGGACGCGACTCATAAATAATACCCACCACGCCGAGCGGCACACGCATTTTGCCGACCTGGATACCACTGGGCATATAACGCATATCGGTGATTTCACCCACTGGATCTTGCAGGGCAGCGACCTGACGCAGGCCCTCTATCATGCCGTCGATGCGTGCCGGCGTCAGCGCCAGCCGATCCAGCATCGCCGCATCCAGGCCTTTTTCGCGCCCGGCTTTTAAATCCAGTTCATTGGCGGCCTGCAGCGCATCGCGGCTGCTGTTGATGGCATCAATCATCGCCAGCAAAGCTGCATTTTTGCTGGCCGTGCTCGCCGCCGCCATCACGCGCGAAGCCGCCCGCGCCTGCGCGCCGAGGGTATTCATATAAGAAACGATGTCTGTCATGCGTTTACCAATGCTGTTGCGGTAAAAATGGCCGGCATTATAGCCCAATTGGCGTCAAATATGATTCTGTAAACTCATCTCCGAAGGATACGGATGCATATACCAGGACCGATCGATGTACTCATCGGGGTAACGCCGGAAAAAATGGTTGAGCAAGGTGATGGGCACAATCAACGGCAGATACCCCTGCAGGTAGCGCTCAAAAGACTCGCGCAGCTCGGCTTTGTCCTCGGCGGTCAGATGGTCGCGCAGGTAGCCCTGAATATGTTGCAACACATTAACGTGGTCACCACGACTGGCGCGTTGTTTCAGCGCGTCCATCAAGGCCGGCAAATACTGGTCGGCAATCGCCTGCACATTATCCTTGCGTGCGGTGGCCAGCAACGGGCCGAGCTCACGGTAGGCTTTCTGACACTGGCTCATCAGAATCAGTTTGTGGCGCGCATGGAAATCCGTCAGCCGCGCCACTGTCAGACCTTCTGCCAGCATCTGGCGCCAGCGATAAAGCGTGTAGACGCGCCGTATAAAATTCTCACGCAAAACAGGATCACCCAGACGCCCCTCTTCTTCAACGGGCAACCACGGCAGCGCCTTCATCACGGTATCGGCAAAAATGCCGGCGCCGTCCTTGGTCACGACCACACCTTTGCCGCGCGACTCGTAGACTTTGACACGTTCCATACCGCAGCTGGGTGAATCACGTTTAAAAATATATCCGCACAAACCCTGCAGCCAGTCTATTTGCGCCTGGGCGCTGCGGCGCAGTTGGTCGGTGTATTCCAGTGTGTCGTCCAGACTGTCGGTGCAGATGATTTCATCGCCGCGCTTGACCAGTCGGATGGTGTTGCGGGGAATGCCGAGTCCAATGTCGACCTCAGGACAGAAGCGACGATACTCAAAGTATTCACCCAGGGTTTGTTCGATATACGAATGCAGTTTGTGACCACCGTTAAAACGCACTTCGTCGCCAAGCAAGCAGGCGCTGATACCTACGGGGATTTTGTCGGCCTGATGTTTGTTCATAATGTTTTGTCCTGTAAACACGCGTCGATGCTCAGAACCCCATTGATCAGGGCCAGTTTATCAGCACGGCTAAGTTGTTTAAGTCGGTATTCCAGTTGTGATGCGCTACTGCGATCCCCCGCCGGGCAGGTAAATACCAATTGCAGGGGGCCGCGCCCACGCAGGTAACGCGCACACAATTTGCCTTGCGCCTGATGCTCAGCAAAGCGACGCACCACATCAGTGCTTATGCCGGTGTAAAGCGTGTCATCGGCACAGCGGATCATATAAACGTGCCAGTCTTTTACGCTCAAACCGGCTCCCAGATCACTGTATCAGCCAGATAATGGCTGCGGGCGCGCCCTTCACGCTGCAATTTGTACAGATGGGCCAACAGTGTTTTTTTGGCCCAGGGAAGCAAATGCTCGGGCACATCGTCGTAGGCCAACAGCACCAGTTCATCCAGACTGCTGCGCTGCAAAGTGTCGAGCGCTGCCACAATTTTCTGCTCACGGCGCTGACGGTGTCGGATCAGTGTGGTAATGACCTGAGGCGGATCGGTCATCACATCCCCATGGCCAGGCGCCAACGCGCGCAGCGGCATCTGTTGCAAACGCGCCAGCGACGCCATGTAGTCAGACATATCACCATCGGGCGGCAAAATCACCGGGGTGGTGCCTTGCAGAATATGGTCGCCGGTAAACAGCATGGCGTCCTGTTCCAGCAAAAAACAGAAATGGTTGGAGACATGCCCCGGTGTGTGGATAAGACGTATGCTGAACTCACCACAATCGATCTGCTCGCCGTGCTGATACAGGCGATCCGGCACCAAACTGTGGTCTTGATACTGAGCCTCATCCGGCGGCGCCAGGGCAATAACTTCAGCGCCAGTGGCAGCTTTTAAGGCGGCGGTTCCGGGTGAATGGTCACCATGCGTGTGAGTCACAAATATCCACCGCAACGGCCGGCCAGCCAGGGTTCTGAAAATAGCCTCTCGATGCTCGGGCAAATCCGGTCCCGGATCCACCAACGCCAACACTGTTGTGCCAATCAAATAGGTATTGGTGCCAGGTCCGGTCATGACGCCGGCATTGGGACATAACAAGCGCTGCACGCTGATTGTGCCAGTGCCGACATCAACAGGTTGACCAGCAAGAATACGGGGTTCAGTCATAAACGCAGATACTGGCTTTTTGCAATCTGTGAATTGAAGATGGCGCATCATAACGGGTTTGTTATAAGAAGTGTCATCGCTCTACCGACCCGCTTGGCCCAGACACCTACGCAGCCGATGAAAATTGTGCGGTGATGGCTGCCGAGCAGCTGAAGGATTTTCTGGACAATGGTAACATCCGCAACTCCGTAAACTTCCCGGCCCTGTCACTGGACAGAGCAGCCGGAGACAC
This sequence comes from uncultured Pseudohongiella sp., assembly GCA_964535565.1. Classification (GTDB taxonomy): domain Bacteria; phylum Pseudomonadota; class Gammaproteobacteria; order Pseudomonadales; family Pseudohongiellaceae; genus Pseudohongiella. The sequence continues at coordinate 56,689 of CAZHUJ010000006.1, forward strand.
GACGATATTGCCTACAACCTGATTGATCTGGCTACGGCGCCCTCTGCCGCTGCGGTTGATACCATTGCCGCCACTGAGGATGTGATCAAGGTCATGGTTTTATAATTTTTACAACTGCTAGCAGGGAACAATGATGAACCGTATTTACAACTTTGGTGCCGGCCCGGCCATGCTGCCGACCGCTGTTCTGGAAAAAGCCAGGGACGAGTTTCTGGACTGGAAAGGCATGGGCCTGTCGGTTATCGAAATCAGCCACCGCAGCAAAGAGTTTGAAGATCTGCTGACTGAAACCGACAATCTGGTGCGAGAACTGGCCGGGTTGCCAGAGAACTTTGAAGTGCTCTACGTACATGGCAGCGCGCAGATGCAATTTGCTGCAATTCCGCTGAACCTGATGCCATTAAAACCCGGCAACAAAGCCGCCTTTATTGAAAGCGGTCACTGGACCGTACTGGCCCGCAAGGAAGCAGCACGCTACGGTAATGTTCAAACCCTGGCCAGCAGCGAAAGCAGCAACTTCGACCATATTCCGGACTACGATCTGTCACAGCTGGAAGAAAATACTTCCTACGTGCACATCACCAGCAACAACACGCTGTTTGGTACACGCTGGAACGAGTTCCCGGACACCGGTGATATCCCGCTGGTCGCCGACATGACCTCCGAGCTGATGTCACGTGTTATTGATTACAACAAGTTCGGCATTGTGTTTGCCGGCCTGCAGAAAAATCTGGGCCCGTCCGGTATGGCGGCGGTACTGATCCGCAAGGATCTGATTGGTCATGCCATGCCGCAGACCCCGAATTTGCTGAACTATGACACCTACGCCAAAAACCATTCCATGCCCAACACCATCAATACCTTTGCGGTTTACATGATGAACCTGGTACTGCATTGGTTAAAAGATCAGGGCGGTGTGGCTGCGATGGAAAAGATCAACGCTCAAAAAGCCAGGATCATTTACGATGCTATCGACAACAGCGACTTCTACCGTGGCACAGCACAAAAGGCACATCGCTCACTGATGAACATCACCTTCACGCTGGCCAACAGTGAGCTGGACAAGAAGTTCCTGGACGAAGCACTGGCCCAAGGCCTGTACGCACTAAAAGGTCACCGAGTGGTAGGCGGCATGCGTGCATCCATCTACAACGCAATGCCGATTGAAGGTTGCCAGCTGCTGGCAGATTTTATGGCGGATTTTGCCCGTCGCAACGGCTGATTGATCAGACTGGACGGCAGGTGCTCAGGCGCCTGCCTGCGGTGATACATAAGAAATACGGTTGATATACCAGACTGCTTCCCCGTCCGGGGTTCTGACCACGACCTCATCACCTTCTTCTTTTTGCAATAACGCCATTGCCATTGGGCTGTCCACAGAGATGGCATCCTTGCGCTCAAAAATTTCGTCATAACCCACAATCTGAAAGCTGCGGGTATCACCGTTTTCATTTTCAACTTCCACAAAGGCGCCAAAGAACACTTTATGGGTGTCCTGTGGCAGCGCATCAACCACACGCAGCTCTTCCAGACGTTTGGACAGATAACGCACGCGACGGTCAATCTCGCGCAAGCGGCGTTTATTGTACTGGTAATCCGCGTTTTCACTGCGATCACCCAGGCTTGCGGCCCAGGTCACTTTTTTGGTGACCTCAGGACGCTCCACGCGCCACAGATGATTGAGTTCTTCTTTCAGGCGCAGCATGCCGGCTTTGGTAATCAGGTTTTTTCGCATCGTAATCTGAACAGTTCTGACTGTAACTTGTCGGGGCTCTCAGTATACCCACAATCCGGGTTACCATGCCGCGTATGAAACATATCAGCATGCTTGCCTGTCCGCAGGCGCTGACGTCCAGCATGGCAATCCCGCTGGAAATGATCAGCGCGGCTGACACCATACACAGACTGCGCCAGAAACAGCGACAGCCGTCGCTGCATCTGCATACCGTTGCGACCGACCTGTCACCTTTGACCTTGACCGGTGGTCTGCAGGTTCTGCCGGGCGCCACGCTGGCTGACTATATCCAGAACACCATGGTGTTTATTCCAGGTTTATGGGGCAATCCACGCGCCGCTGTGCGCAGCCAGCCGCAAGCGCTGGAGTGGCTGCGGCGGCAATATGAAGGCGGCGCCACCATTTGCAGCGTGGGTACCGGCAGCTATTTCCTGGCCGAAGCGGGTTTGTTAAACCGCCGCCAGGCGACCACACACTGGCGTTATTTTGATGACTTTGCCAAGCACTATCCGGCGGCACAGCTGGAGCGCAAAAAATTTATTACCCATCAGGACCGACTCTATTGCACAGGCAGTGTTAACGCGGTGCGCGATGTGATGCTGCATCTGGTGGAGCAACTGTTTTCGGCAGAGGTTGCCAATGAAGTGGCGCGTCATTTTACCCACGAACTTAAACGTTCCTACGAGTCATTACTGTTAGCGGCTCAGCCGCAGGACAGCCATCACGATGAACTGATTATTCGTATCCAGGAATGGATACAAAAGAATTACCAGCGTGATATCAGCATGCAGAAACTGGCTGAGGATTTTGGTTTGAATGTGCGCTCATTCAACCGGCGATTCCGTCAGGCCGCACACCAGACTCCAGTTGAATATCTGCAGGAAGTGCGCATCAATCAGGCACGTGAACTGCTCAAGCGCAGTAATTTGAGTATTGCAGAAATTGCTTTTGCGGCGGGGTATCAGGATGTGAGTTATTTCACCGGACTGTTCCGGCGATTGCACGGAGTCACCCCCAATGCCTATCGCCGGCTGGTCAGAACCAAGCTGTTTAACGTCGGCTACTGATTTATTTCTGGTACTTTTGTTTCCACTCGGCATAGGGCATGCCGTAAATGCGTTCACGTGCATCTTCGTAGGTAATTTCCAGCGCGCGCTCTTGAGCAGCGGCGGTATACCATTTAGCCAAACAGTTGCGGCAAAACCCGGCCAGGTTCATCAGATCTATATTCTGAACCTGTTTGTTTTCGTCCAAATGCTGGACCAGACGGCGGAAAGCGGCAGCTTCCAGCTCCAGTTGTTGGTATTCGGTAAGGCGTTCGGTCGCGGACATAATGTCTGTCACTCCATAACTGGCGGGATAAAGTCGATATGACAGATGCGATTCTACGCGGTCCTGGCTCGCGGGAGGAGCCCATCCGCAGACGGGCTCCCGATTCTGAGTTACTGAATCTTATCCGATGGCTTGTGTGTATTCTGGCAGCTCGTCATCTTCGACGTCGTCCAGGCCATCGTCCACTGCATCCGGATTTTTGTGTATGGCCTCTTTGCGATGTTTTTTATCCACAGATTTTAATTGTCGCTCCGCTGCATTAAAGGCGTCGCGAATCGCAACATACAAATCTTCGTGAGCATGGTTGTCATGCTGTTCCTGTGTAACAACAACAGGTTTGCCACCTGTGTGAATCTCTATGGCAACGGAATACACTTTGCCCTTGTGCATGTTGTTGTGAGGGGAATTGAGAACCACTCGGCCACCTATGATTTCACTGCTGAAGCGGCGCAACTTTTCGATACGTTTCTGCACATTGTCAGTCAGAGCGTCAGATTGGTCGATATTATGAAACACTACCTGAAATTCATTGGGCATATCATTTGTCTCCTGATGTTACGCTGAACTTGGTCGATTATTCATACGCTTGGGTTTCTCGTACCTCCCGCTCCATATGGAGCTTTGCCGCTATTAAACTCAGATAAACTCAGAAACTGTCCGCCAGTCTGGCTACTGCCAGAGCATAGTTGTTAGCGCAGTTATAGCGCAAAATTGCGCGGAAATTTGGATAGGTCAGAAACGCCTGGCCGTCCCGACCATCTGGAAAAACGATGGATGCAGGTATGTCAGAGGGCGGCAGATCACTGCCATCAAGCTGACGCACTCCAATTTTTTGCCATTCATCCACTGGCATTTGCACAGTGTGCCGACGCAGGACGCTGCAGGAATGGGCAACATCAACTTGCTGCCACTGCTCAGCGCGTTCATGGTAGTCAGCAGGCACTTTCACCTCACGCCCCCAACGCTCCCCTTCACGCCAGCCCGCCGCTGCCAGGTAATTGGCAATTGATGCAAATACATCGGCCTCCGTGCTCCAGATATCGCGTCGACCATCGCCATTAAAATCCACGGCATAGTCGCGGAAGCTGCTGGGCATAAACTGACTCTGACCCATCGCGCCGGCCCACGAACCTTTCATGGCCGCTGGACTGATATGCCCTTCTTCAAGGATCTGCAAAGCAGACATCAGCTCACCACGGAAATAGGTGGCACGGCGCGGATCGTAGGCCAGTGTTACCAGTGCACGAATCACATCAGTGCCTCCGGTAAAACCACCAAAGTTGGTCTCAATGCCCCAGATTGCCACGATGACACGCGGCGACACACCATAGTGTTCGGAAACACGGTTGAGCGTAGCGGAATGACGCTCAAGACGCTGCCGGCCATTATTGATGCGCCAGTCAGTCACACGTTTTTCCAGATACATGGCCAGGGTTTCAACAAATTCGGCCTGGTTACGGTCGTTGGACACTACCTGCGGAATCGGCGTGACGGGCACCAGCACCTCCTGAATCAGGGATTCGGAAATACCTGCAGCACGCGCGTCTGCAATCAGCTCCTGTAACCAGAGCTGGAAATCGGGATCGGGGGTATCGGCAGTTGCCGAGTGAGAAAGCAGAACACTGCCAGCTAACACAAGACCTGCGTACAACCCTGCTACCTTGCCTTTAACCACTTTGGTTACCCATCGCGAGGCCAGCTTCTGTGAGCGGGTTGCCTTGCTCAATCTCATGCGCTACTCCTGCTTTTATCTAACGCTTGGCCCAAGCCTACTCCTTTGTTTTTGGTTTGTCCAAGGGGCCAGACCGGGGGAATTGCCAGTTTATTGATCTATTCGATAACACCAGTGCCAGGGTTCATAGGCAATAGCATGCGGATGTCCCCGCGGGTAGGTCATAACAAAACCAAAGCGTTGGGCATGGCTTTTTAACCACGCAAAAGCCGCTGTTTTTTCGAAACTTTCTTCCAGCGGCGGGGCATCCGGGCAGGCAATATCAATGGCTCGCCCGGTGTGATGTTCACTGAATCCAGGCGCTGCGTTAAAACGCATAACGTCCTCAAGCGTGCGACCACCGGCGATTTTTTTACGAATCAGCTCAGCCTGATAGTCAACACTGCGATACGCAGAAACCAGTAATAACGTGACGCCATCTGCAGCCGCTGCCTTCTGCATTTGCTGCCAGGCAACCAGAGCAGCCGGAGTCAGTCGCTGTTCCCGACCAAACATGTCCAGCCCTGCATCTGCCAGTTCGTCCGGCTCCTGTTGCAGTGGCAAACCCGAAACCTGCTGATAACCGGCAGCAATGCCCAGGCTGGCATGCAGAGCCGCAATGCGGCTGGCGAACGATGTCTGAATCACCATATCATATGACCATCAAAACATATTTTGAGAAAACAGCTTTAGTTATATTAGCGCCATCGCAGTACTACACCAATCTACCGGACTCGAAGGAGTTTATGTCCGTGTCTAACCAGACCCGTTCCACCCAGTCACCAGCCCTTCCCGTTATTATCGGTTTTGGCGGCATCAATGCTGCCGGCCGCAGCTCGGGCCATCATGGTTATCGCCGTCTGGTGCTGGATCAGCTGTCCTCACGTGATGCCATGCAAACCCGCGCCAGTCTGGCCACCTTGATGGGGCTGTTGCGTTATGACAACGGGCGCTGGCTCAATCCGGCCGGCGAAAGCGTAGACCTGCACAGCTCTTTGCTGCAACTGGATCCGGTATTAAAAGCAGGCACATTGATCCGCAAGCTGGAAAAAAACCTGTTTGACCCCGATCGTCTGCTGTATCACAAGCGCGCCGTGCTGCAGGCCAGCGACGACCTGCCGGTCACCTTTACAATCAAACGCCAGCATTTACCGGACCAGATCCCGATGGGCTGGCTGATCAGTGAAGCCGCGCCAGGATATCTGCGTGTTGAAATCCCGACCAGCATGGAAGTGCTGACCGAGAACTGGCGCCAATCCCCGGTCAACTCAGCTGGCCAGTTGCCCAGCGGTTTTGATCCGCGCAGCCTGTACCAATCACGCAACCATCCACGTGGTTTGCAACTGACAGTATTTGGCGCCAGCGATGCCATACAGTCGCTGGGTCTGGACTGGGAAACTGTGCTCAAACATGTGCCCGCTGACCAGATCAGTGTTTACGCCGGCAGCAGCATGAGCCAGCTGGATTACGATGGCAACGCCGGCCTGATGCAGGCGCGCCTGCTTGGAAAAAAAGTCACATCCAAACAACTTGCGCTGGGTTTTGCCGAAATGCCGGCGGACTTTATCAACGCCTACGTACTTGGAAATCTGGGGACAACCGGCACCAATGCGGCCGCCTGTGCAACCTTCCTGTACAACCTGCGCCAAGGTATCCGTGATATTCGCTGCGGCACTCACCGTCTGGTCATTGTTGGCACCTCGGAAGCACCGCTGACGCCGGAAGTGATGGATGGCTACACCACAATGGGTGCGCTGATTGATGACGCTGCCCTGCTCGCTCTGGACCAGGACAAAAACCTGTCAGAACCTGATTATCGCCGCGCCTGCCGTCCATTTGGTCATAATGCCGGGTTTACCCTCGGCGAATCTGCACAGTTTGTTGTGTTGTGTGACGATGCTCTGGCACTGGAACTGGGTGCCAATATTTACGGCTCGGTGAATGATGTATTCGTAAATGCGGATGGCCACAAAAAATCCATTTCCAGCCCCGGCGCCGGCAACTACATCACCATGGCCAAAGCCATGGCGGCAACAGCGCATATCATCGGTGAACAAGGTCTTCGTGAACGTTCATGGGTGCAGGCTCATGGCACCAGCACACCGCAGAACAGAGTGACCGAGTCGCACATTTTCAGCACACTGGCTGACACGTTCGGCATTGATGCATGGCCAGTCGCTGCCGTTAAAACCTACCTGGGTCACTCGCTGGCGTCAGCCTCCGCGGATCAGTTGGTCAGCAGCCTGGGTGTGTGGAAATACGGCATTATTCCTGGTATCACTGGCACCGAAGCAATCGCCGAGGATGTACACAAGAACAACCTCGACTTCCTGCTGCAACACCGCGAAGTGGGCGCCACAGGCATGGATGCAGTGATCCTCAACGCCAAAGGTTTTGGTGGCAACAATGCCAGCGCCTCTGTACTGGCGCCACATGTCACTGAAAAGATGCTCAAACGCCGTCACGGCGAAGTCGCCTACAAACAGTGGCAACAAAAGCAGGAAGAAGTGCAGGAAAGAAGCCGTGATTATGATGAACAGGCACAGCGTGGTATGGCAGGCCTGATTTACCGGTTTGACCACAATGTACTGGATGGCAGCGCGCTGGAGTTCAGTCCGCAGCAGATTCGTATCAAGGGACACGAGCTGGCGATATCACTGCCGCAAGAGACTCCGTACGCTGATATGCTGGACTGAGCAGGCCTGCCTGCTCAGTTTGTAGTGCGCGGCGCTTCGCTGCGACTGCGATCCATATCTGCATTACGACGCTCTTCCATAAACTGGATAACACGCTCACGCTGCGCCGGCGTGAGCGTCGCAAAAACTTCAGCCAGATGCTGATGGGTCAGCTGCTGATACTGCAGGTTAGCTGAACGCAGCTGGCCGAAGGCCTCTGTCACTGCATCGGTATCCACCTCAGTTGCCACCAGCAGATCGTTGATGTGCTGCTGGGTCTGAAACATGTCCCGGCGTAGTGGACGCAGCACTTCGTTGTACTGCGACAGCCTTGGGCGCAGCACTTCCCTATCACTTTCATCCAGCGCGCGCATCACCCAGCGCATGCTTAACGGCTCGGACGAGCGTTGGGGGCGGTCAACATAACGGGCCGTCAGCGCACCAATAAAAAACAGGTTCAAGGTGACGGATACTGCCAGCAACAGCAGCATAAAAGTACGACGGTTCAAACTCATTCCTGAGGCTCCGAATAATCAGCCAGCGCGATATACATCAGCTCTGCATCATCGGCCGTAAATTCCACAGATGGATCAGCAAACAGATCCAGCCGCATGCCAATAAACAATCCAAACACCAACGGCAGACAAGCCAGCGTCGCCGGCCTCCACCATTCAGCAAATTCGCCGGGCCCCAAAGGCAGCAACCACTGCACGAGTCGCTCCAGTAGACTTTTAGACTGTGCCGGCAACGGCATTTTTAACAAGCGATCATGGAGCTGATCAAAGGCGGGCGCTGCAAACTGGTCCAGACTTTTGTCTAACCAGACTGTCTGTTGCAGCAACTCTGCGGCCTGTTCAGAATCCGCCAGCAGTTTTAAGGCAGCCGAACGTTCCGCAACAGGCCAGCGCTGCGGATCTGTGCCATAGGCATCAATCAATTGTTCAAACCGCTGCAAGTTCATGCTCATGTGTTCTCCTGCCGCTTTGCGTTGGTGCCGTTCGTGCGTTGTTTCAGATCTGCCAGCGAGACCTTGAGTGAGCGTCTGGCGCGTGCCAGCAAAGATTCCAATGCATCCACTGACAGTTCCATGATGTCCGCCACCGCCTGATTACTCAGGCCCTGGTAGTGGCACAGAATCAGGGCGCTGCGCTGACGTTCCGGCAGTTGCGTAATCGCTTGCTGCAAACGTCGCTGACGCAAATCCATGTCGAGGTCGTCCTCCAGCGTGCACTGGTCAGCTTCCAGATCCTCGTCCAATTCATCCGTCAGTGATGATTTATCCTTGCGCATCTGGTCAATACACAGATTGTGTGCGACCCGGTGCAACCAGGTGGAAATACCAGCCCGGTCTGGTTGCCAGCGGCCTGCCTGTGTCCACAGACGCAGAAAAGTCTCCTGTACTACATCTTCAGCTTCAGACTGGTTGCCAAGCATGCGCCAGGCGTAAAACGCGATCGCACGGCTATGCTGGCGGACTGCATCGGCGTAAGTACGCTGATCGCCCGCCGCGATGGCCGCCATGATCTGCTCATCCGTTAACATTCGCCGACCGCCACTGGTCTGTAAATTGACGACCCCGGTTGTGATGTTGGGCCTGCCGCCCAACATGTCGATACTGGTCCCGACCACCGTTGCTCTCAGTGGTTATGTTCGCTACTGCTGGCACCCGCTGCGTTGTCAGCGCCGCCTTGTCCACGGCGTTGTTCCATCATGGCTCGCCTTTGCTGGCGCTGCTCCGGGGTCATGTTCTGCATGCGCTGACGCATTTGCTCACGTTGCTCCGGCGTCATGTTCTGCATACGCTGACGCATTTGCTCGCGCTGCTCCGGTGACATGTTCTGCATACGCTCGCTCATATCACCTTGCTGCCCACCCTGAGCTTGCCCCTGGCCTTGAGCCTGATGCTGAGAATGGTCTTGCGATTGGCTTTGGGCTTGATGCTGAGAATGGTCTTGCGCCATGGCGGGCACCAGCGCCGCTGCCAGAGTCATTGAACACAGTACAGCAAAAGTACGTTTGGAGAACATCTTCAAGCTCCTGAATAAGTTGGGTTCACTGATTTATACGGAGGCTGTGATGTTTATCCGTCGCAGGACTATATCAATCTCCTGCTGCGGACAAAAACCGAGCGACCAGCGGATACAAAATGATGGTCCAGACAATCAATGCCAGGACCAGACTGACAAAAACGGCCGCCGAACCCATGTCCTTGGCCTTGCCACTGAGTGGATGGAACTCTTCACCCACGCGGTCAACGACTGCTTCCACGGCGGAATTGAGGATTTCAGCGATCAGCACCAGTGCTATCACAATAATCAGCAGCGCACGTTCCGCTGTCGTTACTGGCACCCAAAAAGCAACCGGCATCAGCACTGCGGCGAGGATCAACTCCACGCGCAGCGCTTCTTCAGTTTGCCAGCCCTGTTTTAAACCACGCCAGGAATAAATCGTGGTATTGATTACACGGCGCTTGAATAAAGCGCCGAGGCCACCGTTTTTATCAACCGAAGGTTTCATACTGTGGTACCCGGCGCCAGAAGGTCAGACTACTTTGACTGGATGTGCTTCAGCGATTCTGGCCTGCCATTCGGCGGGGCCTGTGCGATGCACGGAGTTACCGTCCACATCCACCGCAACCGTTACCGGCATGTCTTCCACCACAAACTCGTGGATCGCTTCCATACCCAGGTCTTCGAAGGCCACAATTTTGGCTTCACGAATCGCTTTGGATACCAGGTAAGCGGCGCCGCCCACAGCCATCAGATACACGGCTTTGTGTTTTTTGATGGCGTCGATTGCAACCTGACCACGCTCGGCTTTACCTATCATGCCCAGCAAGCCGGTTTTTTCCAGCACCACATCGGTGAACTTGTCCATACGCGTCGCCGTGGTAGGGCCAGCAGGTCCAATCACCTCGTCACGCACCGCATCGACCGGGCCAACGTAATAAATGAACTTGCCTTTTAGATCCACACCTTCAGGCAGGGACTCACCACGGTTGAACATATCAACCAGACGTTTGTGCGCCGCATCACGGCCGGTGAGCATACGGCCGGAGAGCAACAGGGTTTCACCCGGTTTCCACTGTTCGATATCTGCCTGAGTCACCGTATCCAGATTGACACGACGTGCCGTGGGGCCAGCATCCCAGGTAATTTTTGGCCAGTCTTCCAGCTTTGGCGGCTGCAAATCTGCAGGGCCGGAGCCATCGAGTTCAAAGTGTACGTGACGGGTCGCCGCACAATTGGGGATCATTGCAACCGGCAGAGACGCAGCATGTGTCGGGTAATCCTTGATCTTGATATCAAGTACTGTGGTCAGACCACCCAGGCCCTGGGCGCCAATACCCAGCGCGTTAACCTTGTCCATGATTTCCAGACGCAGTTCTTCAATACGGTTCTGCGGACCGCGGGCACGCAGTTCGTGGATATCAATCGGGTCCATCAAGGATTCCTTGGCCAGTACTGCAGCCTTTTCGGCAGTACCCCCAATTCCAATACCGAGCATACCTGGCGGACACCAGCCAGCGCCCATGGTGGGAACGGTTTTAACAACCCAGTCAACAATACTGTCGCTTGGGTTAAGCATAACCAGCTTGGATTTGTTCTCGGACCCGCCGCCTTTGGCTGCAACGGTAATGTCCACCTTGTCACCGGCCACCACTTCCATATGGATAACAGCGGGCGTGTTGTCGCGAGTGTTTTTACGCGCACCGGCTGGATCGGCCAGAATGGATGCACGCAGCACGTTATCCGGATGCAAATAAGCGCGGCGTACACCTTCATTGATCATGTCGGAGACACTCATCGTGGCATCAGCCCACTGCACGTTCATACCAATCTTGATGAACACGGTCACAATACCGGTGTCCTGGCAAATGGGACGTTTGCCTTCGGCACACATACGCGAGTTGATCAGAATCTGCGCCATTGCATCCTTGGCAGCCTGTGATTCTTCGCGCTCATAGGCCTCGTTGACGGCCTTGATGAAGTCCAGCGGATGATAATAAGAAATGTACTGCAGGGCGTCGGCAACGCTCTGTATAAGATCGTCTTGCTTGATAACTGTCATGTCTTCGCTTCCCGAATTACGGCTGGCTATACGGCTGACTGCTGGGCGCCACAACAAAGCGTGATCTGGCCGCCCTGAAACGGGCAGAATTCTAGCATAAAGCCGCTCAGCCTTGGTTTATACATAAACACTGTCCCTGGATAACACAAAGCGCCTGTCGGCCAGCGCAACAATTTCCGGCCGGTGGCTGATGATTATCAGCGTTGAGCCAAGGTTCCTGATGGTCTGCAAAATCTCGGTTTCAGTCTGAAGATCCAGATTGGCTGTAGCCTCATCAAGGAAAAGAATTTTTGCCTCTTTGTAAAACGCCCGTGCAAGCAAGATACGCTGAGCCTGACCTGCCGAAAGATTGGACCCCATATCGCCAACCAGACTGTGGTATTTCATTGGCAATGTCATGATCAGGTCGTGAATGCAGGCCCTCTGACAGGCGTAGTAAACTTTTTGAATATCTACATCGAGTTCGAACAGCGTGATGTTTTCCAGCAAACTGCCCGACAACAACTGGTCTGACTGCAGTATGCCAGCACAGATGTTGCGGTATTGGCGAATGCCAACTTTGCGGATATCAGTTCCATCCACATGTATGACGCCGGTATCAGGTTCGAGCAGGCCTGCCATCAGCTTCAGCAACGTCGACTTGCCGGCCCCGGAAGGCCCGACAATAGCCAGCGATGATCCTGCCGGAATTTGCAGCGACACACCGGTTATCAACTGATGGGAGGAACCGGGATAACCATAGCTGATATTCTCCAGTGTTAAACCACCTTTTAGCGGCAGCGTGATAGCGGGCATATTCAAGCTGTTAAATTCTTTTTGGGTACCGGTAATGTCGGACACCCTGTCCAGTTGCAGCCGCACCAGCCTGATCTGCACCAGTTTTTCAATGAACGAGCGAATGGCGGTCGAAAAGTTGGTGCGCAGTGCCATAAATGCTGTCATGTAACCCAAGGTTATTGTCCCTGATAAAACCTGTGAGGCTGCCAGGTAAATCACCAGAATATTTTCAACAGCAAAAAGGCAACCAAACACCAACTCAAAGTTGATAGCAAAGCGGGCAAAATTTACCTGGGTATTAATCTGCTCTGCATATAACTTGCGCCATCCCAGTACACGCTGCAATTCACGACAATAAAATTTGATGATGCTGATGGCACGCATGTTTTCCATCAGGCTGGTACTGGTTTTGGCTTCTGCAATAATCATCTGTTCCTGGAGATTGCGCGTATGCGGCAGAATCATCAGTTTGATGAGGGCAACCACCAGCACAAAACCACTGGCAACAGCAGCCAGCGCCGGGCTGAATATAAACATCACTACCAGCGTCAGTACCGCAAACGCGCCATCCATCACCACGGTGACCATGTCTTCTGACACAATGCGACGAATTTCCCGTATAGATCCAAATCTGGAGACAAGATCCCCGGTATGACGACGCTCGAAAAAGTCGGCAGGCAAACTCATCATATGGACAAATACGTTGCCTACCATCTGAAAACCCAACTGATTGGAAAAATACAATTGCAGCCGCGCTCTGATAAAGGTCATCACAACCCCTGCCAGTGCAAGTAGCAAAAAACCCAGGGCCAACACATCCAGGATATTGAGGTCTTGTCGGGCAATACTCTCGTCTATCACCGTCTGCATAAAAAAGGCGCTGCCAATTGAGACCAGTTGCAGACACACTGACATCAGCAGCAACTGTGCTACAAAACCCCAGAACCCAGGGTACGTTGAGTACAGATCACCAAGCCGTGTAGATTGACGTTTTTTCTCGGGCTGAAAACCGACCATAGGGGTCAGTTCTACCGCTATACCGGTTACATGTCGCCCGGCTTCGTTTATTGAATATTTGCGTTTGCCAACAGCAGGATCGTGAATGGTGATTGACTTTTGGCTGACCCGCGTCAGCACCACAAAATGTGTCATATCCCAGTGCAGGATCGCCGGCAGCTGTAACTCGCCCAGATCTTCCAGTTCCAGACGGAGTGGTCTGGCACTGAGTTGCAGCTGGTCGGCTATACCAAGAATCTCGGCAAGAGTTGCGCCGTGCGCCGAGACAGGATAGTTCCGCCGCAACGTATTCAAATCAATGGCCTTGCCATAATACGCCGCTATCATAGCCAGACAGGCAAGGCCACACTCTGAGCGTTCAGACTGCAGCAGCGCGGGCACAGAACCGGATTTTTTGAAGAGTTCCATCATTTGATCCGGCTCTCCAGGGTACGAAGTGGTTTTAGAATGCTGCTCAGAATGGTCTGACTGCCTGTGATCAACTCGGCACTGAACTGCATGCCGGGCCTCAGCGGCAGGTCTGAGTGACCATCCAGCAGCTCAGCTTCCAACAGATAAACGGGTTCGTTGATTTCCAGTGGGATCAGATATTCGCGTGGATCGATAGGTGTTGCCGAAATACTGTGGATACGCCCACTGAAGCTGCCGTGCTCATAAAGAGGGAAAGCATCATAGATCAGCGTCACTTGTTGCCCTGGTGCCACTTTCCCGACAGCGCGTGAGGGCAAAAACATCTGGGCTTTGTAGGACGGCTCCAGCGGCACAATACTCAGCAGAGGTTGCCGCGGATTGATATAGTCCCCGGTTCTGTTCAGAAGATTTTCAACGCGACCTGCGGCGGGAGCAATCAATGAATAACCCTGCTCAAGCTGCATCTCTTGCTTGCGCTGCTGTAACTGCGACAAGGTAAAAGCAAGCGCAAGGTTTTCATCCAGCAACCGGATCAGATCCAGTTGTTGTTGGGTATCAAGTTCTGAGCGCTGGGCAGCTACTGTATGTACAGATAACTGGGTGAGGTGGAAATTTTTTCTCATTGCCAGCAGTGAGGTCTCGGCATTAGTCAGCTCACTGTCAGAAATAAGGTGCACTGCCCCAAGTTTCTGCATACGACTGAATTCAGCTTCTGCATTCTCAAGCTGTCCGGCTACCAGCCGTGACTCTTCATATCTGCCATCCAGTTCCTGCTCCAGCGCTGCGCGTCTGCCAGTGCCCAGACTCTGCTGCAGTTTTAAGCGTTCATGACTCAGCTCAAGGCGTTCGCTGATTTGTGTTATCTGCTCATCGACATAAAAGCTGGTGCGTGCACTGATGTCGTCGCCATAACGATTAAAACCATTGTCTTTAACAATAGCCAAAAGAGTTGACTCGGAAACTATATCGCCGTTGCCGACCTTGATTTCCTCCAGCATCCCATAGCGGTCGCCATAAATTTTAATCTCGCCTTCGTTGGAACTGAGAAACCCACGCACTGTAACGGTCTGGTTAAGCTGGGCCGTGGCGGCATAAAAAAGTACAGACACAAATCCGGCTACCATCAGCATCAATAAAATGCGCAAGGTTATCGGTTGATAAAATACCGCTGGCCCGGCCGTATCACCCTGCTGAAATATCAATGCCTGCTCGCGAAATAGTCCATCTGAGCTCATGAGCGCTGCTCTCCATGACTAAAGTACGCGGGCAACATATCGAAGTATTTCCATTGTGCAGGACTCTGCCGGATCCAGCGCTCAGCCAGGCGCACCAGATCCTGTGTGACCCTTGCTGCTGCCTGTTGCAACGTTTCATGCGGTCGTGCTTGTGGCAAAAACGGAGGATGCATAAAAATTACGTTGCGTTTGCCCGCGCGAAAGCAGACAAACGGGAAAATACGCGCGCGACCGGCAATTGCCAGTTGCGCTGGACCTCTGACAAAGCGCGCAGGTTGGGAGAAAAATTCAACCTCAGTGGTTTCACCAAAGTCACGACCAAGATCAAACAGCACCGCCAGAGTCTGGTTACCTGCTCGCAATGCCCTGACGATATCTACGGGACTGTCCTGACCATGGATATATAAACGATGCATGGGATCGTCAGCTTGCCGAAGATGACGTGGATCCAGCTGATCAATATCACGGCGCAACGACATCACTGGCCTGTCTGAAGTTATCTGGGCAGCGATATATCGGAACGCGCCCATAAAATCCCCCATATGTATCGTCATCAACACACGAGATTCCGCTTGCAACCGGGCGCAGCTTACATAGCTGTCGCATTGCTCCCAGTCGAACTCGGCATCTGCTTTGTACACCAGCCCGCTGTTTGCCAGATACGATATGCGCCGCGCATAAAATGAATACTTGTAGAAATAGTGGCGGACGAATAGTGAGCTGATATAGCTCTCGGGCTCTGCAAACAAAAAGGAATACAAGCTCAGACGCGCCTGATGAATTTCCCGCAGGTTTTTATGTTTACTCAGAGCCCATCCATAGATGGGGGAAATCATCCGCAGGCACGCGTCTGCCACTACCGGACTGATTTGCGCAGACAGGAGCAGTCTGGACAGTGCCTGCAAAGCCGTCAGCAGGCGCTCATACATTGATACAGGCAAGCGATCAATTTCAGCTTCCAGCTGTGTGATCAGCCTCTCAATTTCCTCTGTCACACTCGCATCACGGGTTCCGGGCAAAACTTTAAATCCAGTTTCCGAGCGTATTATGCGGATAGCTTCTTGCCTGTCATGTTGCCGATGATTTACGGTTGATAACAGACTGATAACCGTAAGCTCAGCGCGGTTGTTAAGAATATCCTCCAGAATTCTTGTACGGTTATGCAGCTCAACGGTCACGGCTGGCCTCGCCTAGCTGGGCGCTGATCATCTTTGCCAGATCACCAACCGATGCCACCTCTACCAGAGCCGCTTCGTCAACTTCCACACAAAAGTGTTTCTCCAGTTCAAATACAATTTCCAGAAGTCGCAATGAATCCAGCCCTAAATCGGCTATTGAGGTGTCAGATGCAACCTCTATCGCTGCAACACCCGGACTGGATTCAATCAGCCGCTGCACTTTATCAAACACCATTTTCTCAGCCATTGAGGACTACCTCCGCCTGCCGGTTGTGCTCTTGCGGAACAGCCTTGACGGCAGGACACTGGGGGCTATTGGCAAGGTGATGCAGCAAGACCGCCTGACAGGCAGCTCTGGCCGGTTTGCCACTGGTTGTCAGCGGCAAACTGCCCCGAACCAGAAAAACAACCCTGTGAGGCAGCACAGAAAACGTATCACAAACCAGATTTCTGATTTTGCTCTCGATATCAATCTGGCTGATGCGACGGCTGCGCGCACGTCCGGCCCACTCAACCAGCAACGAAAAAGTCTCGTCGTAATCAACACTGTGGGCCACCACAACACACTGCCGCACACCAAGGTCAGAGACCTCATGCTCAACCAGTGATTCTATGTCTTCCCCATGGACACTTCGGCCTCTGAGTTTCAGCAGATTTTTTGTGCGCCCACTGAAATACAACACTCCATCGCGGATAAAACCAAGATCGCCGGTACGAAAATAAGATCCATGGCCATGAATAAACTGGTCGAATTGGCACCTGCTTTGCTCGGTATGGCGAAAATATCCAGGAGACACCGAAGGTGAGCATATCCATATCTCTCCTTTTTTTCCGTCGGCACATAACAGACCTGTAACAGGATCAACGATTTTAATATCACTGGAATTAGCATTCACGCGTGCGACTGCCGCCAGCGGCTCAATCTGATCAGATACACGCGTTGTGTGAACACCCTGCATGCCACCTACAAACAATGTTGACTCGGCGAGGCCATAACAGGGGAACCAGGCTCTTTCGCTAAAACCAGCCTGTTCATAACACCGGGCAAACTTGTTTAAAACCTCAGGTATCACTTTTTGTGATCCACAGTAGGCAAGTCGCCAGCAACTGAGATCCAGCTCAGCAATCTCCTGGCCTTGAACAGAACAAAGCGCATAGGCAAAACATGGTCCACCGCTGATCGTAGCCCTATATCGGTCAATAGCTTGCAGCCAGCCTTGCGGGTCACCTGCAAAGTCTGCTGCTCGCATAAAATAGTTGTGGATGCCGGAAAAGCAGGGTTGCAGAACATGGCCGACCAGCCCCATATCATGGTGCAGTGGCAACCAGTTCAGACCAATGTCTTCCTCCGAGCAATCAAATTCCTGATGTATCAGTTGCAGGTTGCTGAGGATATTGCCGTGTGTGATTACAACACCCCGCGGATTGGACGTTGAGCCTGAGGTGTATTGTATGAAGGCAATATCGTCTGCGCCCAGAGCAGGCCTTATCCACTGCGACTCATGACTGCCCTTCTGGCGCAAATTGTCGATATTAAACACATCAATTCCGGCCATCAGTTCCGCAGGAATAAATTGCTCAACAGCCGCTGTGGTAATTACCGCCGACACACCACTTTGGACCAGCATCGCGCCCAGTTGGTCCCAGCGTGCACCACGCGGTCTCACGCAGGGCATGGGCCAGGCTCCGGCGAGAATACAAGCCCAGAATGTCAGCACAAAATCCTTTGCATCCAGTTGCAGCAGCAATACCGGCGTACGCGACAGTCCAGCTGACTGCAAGCGCGCTGCCATCTGTTTCGTCTTGACAAAAAAATCCCCATAACAATAGGTCAGGGAACACTCGAGACGACGATCAAGAAACGAATACATGGATTTATGTGCTGATTCCTGTGCACGGAACTCGAGCAAATGAATAAGATCCCGGTACGGATAGATTGGTTTCAACATGTTTGTCCTCACATTTTATTGATGAATTCCTTTCATCCAACACGTTTTAGAACAGCTGCAAAATAAGAATAGTTGAGGCATTGACCGCTGACAGATTTTTTTTGACCCCGGAACCTGTGTGGACTTGAATACAAGTAAACATGCCGAGGAATACAAAAATGTCTGATTGGAATCACGCGAGCGAATCTGTTGGAAATTCACAATATCAACGCCTGCTGTTGATCGCTGAGCAGCGCCAATGGAGTTTGTCGAATGATTTACCGTGGGATTCACGAAATTTGTTTGTAGCACGTTGCAGCGATAACAAGATCACAAACCCCTTGTATGGCTTTGCGCCGTACACCAATCTGTGCACTCAGGAGCAGGCTGGTGTTGATCGCGAAAGACATCGCCTGGAGCTAAGCGAAGTTTTGCATGGCGAAGTACTGGCGATGCATGTTTCAGCCCAACTGGTTAATCTGCTTGAAGATCCCCAGGCACAAAAATTTGCCGCTGTTCAAGTTGCTGATGAAGCTCGGCATATCAGTTTTTTTCAACACTACCTGTATCAGCAAGACCTCCTGGTTGCTCCGCCCAGCCAGGGTCTGCATAAATTCGCTGAAACGGTTCTACACGATTGCGACTGGCGTCACAAGATTTTGCATTGTCAGATTATTATTGAAAGTCTTGCGCTGGCTCAGTTCTCATGGCTCAGGACAACGCGGATACCTGCTGTTCTGGACGCGGGTCTGGCCAGAATACTGGAGGATGAGGCACGACACGTTAAATTTGGTGTGGTAGCGCTGGATACTTATTTTCGCGAGCTGGCAGATTCACAGAAGGAACACTATGCGAACTACGTGCTGGATTCAGTGATGAGCTTGTCACCCGCCGATAATCATCTGGTACAACTCGCGCATCAATGGAACTGGAACCCCTGCGATCTCCGGCACCACCTGCGTGCCCGCCGACTCCGGTTTCCGAAACTGTATCAGTCACGTTTTCGTCAACTATCGCTTAATTTACGAAAAGTCGGTTTATTAACACCCGGGGCAATAACACGCCTGCAAAAATGGCTGGGTAACACCTGTCCAGGTTGACGCTATTCATCTACGGCGCCTTGTTCTACAATCGGGGCGGTTTGATTTTAATTAGAACGAGCGGCAACCATGATCACATCGCAAGACCCACACATTGTTTACCAGGCGAACAACGGCGTTTTTGTTGTGCAGATAAACCGGCCGGACAAAAAGAATGCGCTGACGCGCTCAATGTACGCAGCTCTTGCAGAAGGGCTCAACGCTGCGGATAGCAACAGCGATATCCGGGTGATTGTGCTGCGTGGTGTTGAGGGTTGTTTTACCAGTGGTAACGACGTCAACGATTTTGTCAGATCCACCGATGCCGGCGCTGAGCGCCCGTCTGTGCAGTTTATGAAAGCCATCTCTGGTGCCCACAAGCCGATTCTGGCGGCCGTTGATGGTATGGCTATTGGTATTGGCACCACGATGCTGCTGCACTGCGATTTGATTTACGCCTCCGAAGACGCCTTCCTGCAGCTGCCTTTTGCCAGCCTGGGACTGTGCCCGGAAGCGGGTTCCAGTTTGCTGCTGCCACAGATTGTTGGCCACCAGCGCGCCAGTGAGCTGTTGCTGTTGGGTGAGCGCTTCTCAGCCCAGAAAGCCAGGGAATACGGTATTGTGAATGATGTAGTACCCAGCGCAGGCCTGATAGAACATGTGATGGAAAAAGCGCAGCAGCTGGCGCGTATGCCGGCTGATGCGGTGCAAACCTCCAAGGCTCTGATCAAACGCAACCAGGCCACACCGATGAATGACACCATTCAGGCCGAACTGCTGCAGTTTGCACGCTTGCTGCAGTCACCGGATGCCCAGGCCATTTTCCAGGCCTTCCTGAACAAAAAGAAGTAGGTCAGTCGAGCAGGAAATCGCGCGCGGCGTTGATGCGCTGCGCGAGGTAATCCGAGCCACCACGATCCGGATGCAGTTTCTGCATCAGACGCCGGTGGGCGGCAATAATTTCCTGACGTGTGGCGCCTTGGGCCAGCCCCAGAATTTCGAGCGCCAGCGCTTCGGTCATCGTCGAATCACCGGTGGAAACACGGTTGCCAGTGCTCCTCTGTTCCCCTGCTGCATCTCCTGTGGCTGACGCACTCTCACGCCAGTCTGGATGCATTCTGTCCAGATAGGCTTGCAGCAGCTGCAGTGAGTCATGGTCATGCTGGCATTCGCCCACCAGCACTAACAGCTGCTCCAGTGTCAGCTCCGACAAACGTTTTTTCTGGAATTGCCCCTGCTGCACTTCACCGTCCATATTGCCGGTTGCATGATGCAGCGACATCGCCAGCCAGGCTGTAGCAATGGTCGAGGCACCTTTGGCGGCCTTGTTGCGCCCCCAGCTGCTGTTGCGCTGCCGCAGCAATGGCCACAAGCGAATGACCAAATGCAGGTTACGCAGCAGGAAACTTCCCAGGAAAACCAACGGTGCCAACAGCGCCTGCACCGGCAGGCGTCCCATAACAATCAGAATGAGCACCACCAATAATAAAGATGTGCCCACAACTAACCAGCGGAACTGGCCAGTGGTCAGCGCAAAACGATTTTTGCACCAGCGCAGCCCCCACCAGGTCAGCACTGCCAACAACAGAGGTGCCAATAAACGGATAATGATCATAGGGCGGCTACTTTATCAGGACTTGAGCTGGTGTCCCAGCAGGCGCACATCGGGGTGAGCACGCTGACTGAAGTCTTGCAGCGCCTTTAGACCGCCGCTGGCATAAATCGCCACGGCTTTTAACAGATCACGCAGCTGATCGGCGCTGCGATGATCAAACGGTGCATACGCCCCTCCGGAGAGGCGCGCCATTTCCTTAAAACAGCGACGTGTGCCAGGATCATCTCCTTCCTGAAACATAAACAGAGGCACATTCAGCAGCCCCAGCTCGCCCGCGCGCTGACACAGCACATCGGCGCTTTCCTCCATACTGTCTCCGATATAGACCACTGCATGGATTTTGTTCTGGCGCGTTTCTTTTAACAGATGGTTAAGCAGGCGCTCAATCTTGGTAGTGCCCGCCTCACAGCGTATTCCAGTCATTAACGACAACAGCCTGGACGAGTCCTGGGTCCAGTCGCTGGCCCGGAATTCAGAAAATCCACGAAAATAGGCCAACTGCACCTGTAAACCACCCAGCGACTGCGCACTGGTGAACATCTCCGCCTGCAGCTGCATGGCCTGATCCCAGGTGTTTTCGCGGCTGGCAGTGGCGTCCAGAGCAAAAACCAGGCGCCCGCGCCCCTGATGATTGACCGGAGGCAGCTTGGAGACTTCGCTCAGAAAGGCCTGAATGTCCTGCGTCTGCCGGGCAGCTACAGGCGTCTGCTTGCGACTCTGCACAGCCTTGTTGCTGGCAGCGTTGTCGTGGACCTTGTCCCGTCCCAACAGTTTGTTTAATCCGCTTTTGATGTCATCAATACTCATGACCTGATTGATCTTCCCGTCTGCTCCTCTTCGCTGCTATCAGAACACATGCCCCGTTTTATCGCAAACTGACCCACCCAGAACAGTGCAGTGCTGATCGTTTTGGTGCCAGAACCCACTTTTAAAGTCTGCACCAAAAAATGGCGTGCTGCATAACCAGCTCCGCAACAGTGCAAACGCCGGCAATGCGAATTTTTTATGCACACAACATGAACACTTGTACAAAAACACCGCACCGTTTTGTTACAGAATCTGTTCAAAACCTTAGCTTTGTAATTAATTTACCGATTGGCGCGTATTTTGCTGATTGCATTATGAGACTCAGTGCTACTGAGAGACCAAAGCTCACTTTCCAACTATACGTTTTATTACTTTATCAAGGGTAATAGGTAACTGTACGGAGCCACTCGATGAAAACAAAAATGCTGCAACGAACTGATCTTCTGATCGCCTCCTGTTTGTTATCCGCCGGTTTTGTTCCCGGGGCGCTGGCACAGGCGGTATCAGGTCAAAGCGCGGAACTGAGCGAAATCCTTGTTACCGGTACACGCCGATCAGGCATGGCGGTTACTGATAGTCCTGCCCCCGTGCAGATGGTCAGTGCAGAAATGCTGACGGAAACCGGCGCACCCGATCTGATGAACGCTATCGCCACACAAGTGCCTTCTTACAATGCCAACCAGACTGGCACTGATATGGCGAGCCAGACGCTGACAGCGAGCATGCGGGCGCTGTCTCCCAACCATGCTTTGGTTCTGGTCAACGGCAAACGCAGGCACATTACCTCCAACGTCGGCGCCAGCAGCGGTGCAGCAGCAACCGATATGTCTTTTATTCCGTCCTCTGCGATCAGCCACCTGGAAGTACTCAGCGATGGCGCCGCAGCGTTGTACGGTTCCGATGCAATTGCCGGTGTAATCAACATCATTCTTAAAGATGATTACACCGGGGGAAGTTTCAGCAGCAACGTATCTGAGTATGTAGACGGTGGCGGCTTCACCACAAACCTGCAAGGCAACGTTGGTATCGGCAATGACATCGCATACGTCAATCTCAGTGTTGAAAGCGAAGAGCGCGATACGGTTACCCGTTCGGTTGTTTATGGTCCTGCAACCTGTGTTGCCAATGCGGAAGAATGTCTTTACCGCCTGAATAACGGAACACCAAGCGGTTACACGGTCAGCAGTGCTTACCGCACCTATTTACAACGTGACGCCGCAATGAAGTTCCACCCTGAATATCCGGCGATGAACCATGTGGGCGACCCGCCCGAAATCAGCCGTCAAGCCGCATTTTTTAACGCCGGCATGCGTCTGTCCCCTGACCTGCAACTGTACAGTTACGGCAGCTTTGGTAAAAAGGATGCCGCCTCACTGGAAACTTACCGTCGTCCGTCCCAGGATGGTGGTGTTGATGTTAACGGCGACGGCGATATGAGTGACATTCTGCCGGACGGTACACCTGAGTACATGATCAACATGTATCCCTACGGTTTTAACCCGATGGAAGAGTCTGATGAAACCGACTACTCCCTGACCGTGGGTCTGTCTGGTGAAACCGCCGGTTGGGCGTGGGATGTGGCGACCGTATATGGCAGCAACAAAATGGAGGTGTATACCACCAACTCCATGAACTTTACGCTGTGGAACGAGACCGGCTCATCGCCATCGGAGTTTTATGACGGCGCCTATTTCGCAAAACAATGGACCACCAGCCTCGATGCCAGCAAGGACTTCGAAATTGGTATGGCTGGCCCGATGACGCTGGCGACCGGTGTTGAATACCGTGAAGACCGTTACGGTATCAAACCCGGTGAACCCGCATCGTACTATGGCGCCGGTGCCTCTTCGTTCCCCGGTTATAACCCGGCTGTGAATACCGGCTCGTACCAACGTGATAACTACGCTGGTTACGTAAACCTTATTTTTGTGCCAACTGACCCCTGGTTGGTTGACGTAGCAGTGCGCTACGAAAATTACAGTGATTTTGGTAACGAATCCGTGGGCAAGATCACAACCCGTTACGACTTCACTGACAACATTGCAATACGGGCAACAGCCAGCACCGGATTCCGCGCCCCTACACTGGGTGAAGGTTATTACTCAGCTGTAAACGTGAGTCCAACCGGCGCACGCCCACAACTGCAACCTAACAGTGCTGCAGCAGCTGCACTGGGCTTTGGTGCCGGCCTGCAACCTGAAACCTCCGAAAACTTCAGCGTGGGTATGGTACTGCGCCCCGGCAACGGGCTGGTGACTACCCTGGACGCTTACCAGATCACTATTGATGACCGCATCCAGCTGGGAAGTTTTGCGTACTCAACCAGCCAAGGCACCAACACCCTGACCGGTCGCACCTCTGGCTCTTATAACAGCAACCTGCCAGACCCGGCGGACACCAATGGCGACGGCACTCCGGATGCGGGCTACAACGAAGCGCTGGGACGCGCGCTGGTAGACTTTGGTTACATCGGTGTGTGGAACGATCCGGCAGCGCCAGGTGGCTCACTTGACGCCACAGCCCGTGCCAACGTGTCCGTGTCCATCTTCAACAACTCACTGAAGACCCGCACTACAGGGCTGGACTGGGTAACCACCTACGCCAGCGACTTCAACTGGGGCAGCATCAACTGGACTCTGGCAGCAAACTACAACAAAACTGAAGTGCTGAGTGCGAAGTCCGCACCGACGAGCCTTGGCGGTGCCACCATGTACAGCCCGATGACACTGGCTAACCGCGAAACCGATGCACCCAAATACCGCGTTAATCTGGGCGCGCGTATCAACTTCAGTGATTTCACGCTGAATATTCGCCAATCCGTTTACGGGCCACAGCACACGCTGTCTTCGGTGTCTGGCTTGCCAGCCACAGTGCGTGAACAGCTCGATCTGGTCGAGCTGGCAGGTGCCATGTATTACAAGAACCCGATCGACGTGCTGATGATGACTAACGTCGAGCTGACGTATTCCCCCACAGATGCACTGCGTCTGAGCCTGGGTGTAGATAACCTCTTCAACGAATACCCGAACAAGACTCCACAAGCTGTTTGGGACTACAACGAAGAACGTTACGCCAACACCAGCCGTCAATACCTGACTGGTAGCCCGGTTGGTTATTTTGGTTCGCGCTGGTTCGCCAAAATGGCTTACAACTTCTGATTAATAACAAGGAGAAAGCAATGAATACTGTGTTAAGCCGTCGCAGACTGTTGTTTGGTAGTGCCGCTCTCGCGGGCGTCGCTGCGCTGGATAAATTTTCCGGCAGATCCTCAAGCCTGATCAGCAGCGCATCTGCCGAGCAATTAATGCCAGCTGCCCCCATTCGTATGTCATCGAATGAAAACCCCTATGGTCCGTCCCCAAAAGCCATTGAGGCGATGCAAGGCGCATTCAGTCAAAGCAACCTTTATGGCGGCATCAACAATCTGATTGTTGAGGAACTTGCCAAGGTTGAAGGTGTACCCACCTCCTGCATCACCCTCAGCGCTGGATCGGGCGAACTGCTGCAGGCCGGCGGTGTGCTCGCCAGCCTGGAGCCGGGTTCAATTGTGGCACCGTACCCCACTTTTGGTCAGCTGACAGGTGCTGCTGAACGTATGGGTTCGGAAATTATCAACGTCCCTGTTGATGACAACATGCATATTGATCTGGACGCGATGTATGCCGCCATTCGCCCGGACACCAAAATGGTCTATCTGTGCAACCCGAACAATCCACTGCCGACAATCATTGAGAAAAAAGCCATGGAAGATTTTGTGCGTACCGTCGCCAAGGATCGCCTGGTATTTGTTGATGAAGCGTATTACGAGTATGTGGATGGCAACCCTGATTTCAGCAGCATGATGCATCTGATTGCCGAGGGTGTCGACAACGTGATCATTGCGCGCACTGCCTCCAAAATTCATGGTTTTGCCGGCCTGCGCGTCGGGTTTGGTTATGCGCACCCGGATCTGATTCAGCGCCTGAACAAAGTTAAAACCGGCAGCATCAGCATCCTCAGCCAGCACGCCGCGCTGGCTGCGATCAAGGACAAAGGTTTCCAGGATTTCTCACGCGCCAAAAACAAGGAAGGCCTGGCACTGGTTGAAGGCATGTGTGAGGAGCTGGGTCTGCGCTACATCAAATCCAACGCCAACTTCGCATTCTTTGAAACCGGCATTGAGGGTGATGTTTTCCGCCAGGCCATGCGTGAACACAACATCCTGGTCGGCCGTACCTTCCAGCCTTACCCAACCTGGGCTCGCGTCAGCATCGCCAAGCCGGAGGAAATGGCGTACTTCGTTGAAACCTATAAGAAGTTGTACGTGTAAGTCTGTCTGGTTTTAAGCTTCGCCAGAGGCAAGCAATTGTCTCTGGCTTTTTTTCCCCGCTGTACCGGCTTGTGTTTTAAGCCCTATTGCACAGCGAGTGCTGGTAACCACCATGCAAGTGCCACCAGAGTAGCGAGTAGAACCGGCGGCGTGATCAGCAGGCCAATTTTTATGTACTGTCCCCAACTGATTTTGTATCCCTTCTCAGCCAGAACATGAAGCCATAACAAAGTGGCCAAACTGCCAATCGGCGTAAATTTGGGGCCTAAATCATTCCCGATGACGTTGGCATAGATCATCAGCTCTTTAGTCGTTTGAGAGACTTGTGCCTGGTCAATGGCCAGGGCACCTACCAAGGTGGACGGCAGATTGTTCATCACTGAGGCAACAAAGGCCGATAAAAACCCTGTGCCAATGGTCGCCACAAAGTCACCCTGTTGCGCTAACCACTGCAGTGTCATCGCGCCATAATGTGTGAGACCTGCGTTTCCCAGGCCATAAACAACCAGGTACATACCAATCGAGAACAGTACAATTTGCCAGGGTGCATTACGCATCACGTGGTTTACAGAAACTACAGCGCCCTGTCCGTTTTTCCACCAGCGTCCGGCAATGGCCATTAAAAGCAGCGCTGCCGTCCCGGTCACCCACGAAACAGGTATCTCCAGGGGGGCGGTGACAAAATACGCAACCATTAACACCAGCAGAATGGGGAAAGCTGCACGAAATACCAAAACATCTTTTACTGCTGATTGAGGCTCATCCAGCGCTGTCACCGGATACTGTGCAGGTAATTGCCTTCCAAAAATCAGCCACAGCACTATCAAGGTGGCGGCTAATGAAACCAGATTGACGGGTACCATCACAGCCGCGTAGCGATCAAAACCAATGTCGAAGTAATTGGCAGTGACGATATTCACCAGATTGGATATCACCAGCGGCAGACTGGTGGAGTCAGCCACAAAACCTGTCGCGATAATAAATGCAAAAGCTGCCGGTGCCGGGAAATTCAGCCGCAGCATAATGGCTATGACGATGGGCGTTAACAAAAGTGCGGCACCATCATTAGCAAAAAATGCGGCTATGACTGCACCGAGAATCACGACCAGGGGAAACAGCAAATGTCCTCTGCCACCGCCCCAGCGGGTTATATGTAGCGCGGCCCAGGCGAAGAAGCCGGCTGCATCCAGTATCAGTGAAATGATAATCAGGCCAACAAAGGTGAATGTTGCATCCCACACAATGTCCCAGACAACTTCAACATCTGACCATTGCACAACACCGGTGATCAGCGCAATCGACGCCCCACCAAGGGCACTCCAACCAATACCAAGTCCCTTGGGCTGCCATATCACCAGTATCAGAGTGACTACAAAAATAGCCAATGCCAACATGCAACGATCCTGATTTCAGAGACGGCTACTGCTCACGATTTGCCTTGAAATCGGACAACCTCGCCGTCTTCCTTCGTGAACTGCGTTACAGGACTGGCCAATAAATCCAAAACCAGTTCGGACGGGCGACACAGCCTGACGCCTTTATCCGTCACCACGATGGGCCGGTTTATCAGTATCGGGTGCTTCATCATGGCATCTATCAATTGCTCGTCGGACAGATTTGTATCATCAAGACCGAGCTCAACGTAAGGGGTGCCTTTTTGCCGCAGCAGCGCCCGCGGCGAAATCTCCATCCTGCGGATAAGCTCGACGAGGCGATCCCGTGAAGGTGGTGTTTTGAGGTATTCAATGACTTCGGGGGTTTCACCTGAGGCCACTATCATCGCCAGTGTATTGCGAGAGGTACCGCATTGCGGGTTGTGGTAAATCTGCACGTTCATATTTTCTGCTCAGATTAGCTTGATGATAACTGAGTGCCCCCTGTCTCTGAGATCTGAGAAAGGATGCGTTCTTTTTGGTGCGGACGGAGAGACTCGAACTCTCACACCTTGCGGCGCTGGAACCTAAATCCAGTGTGTCTACCAATTCCACCACGTCCGCCTGTTGGAGTACCCGGGACACAGCAGAAGGTGTCGGGGCTTGCCCAGGAAAGGCCGCGCATTATAGCCAGTGCGCGGCCCCTTGTCGCGATCTACCGTCGATATCAGCGACTTGCTGCTACAGTTTCGATCTGCTGCTGCAGACGGAATACCGTCTGGTTCATCTGCATGCGGTAAGCATCGATCGCTTCCACGGCTTCTTCTACCCGAATCAGTCGGTCGCTCAGCCCGCCGGAGGTTGATTCTGCAGTGCTGATCTCGGCACGCAGATTCACCAGGTCCTGCGCGACACCCTGCAGTCCCTGCACGCGGGTGTTGAACTCGTTGAGCTGCTGCGCCAACTGCTGTGATTCGTTGCGCAACGAGGCCACTTCACGTCGAGCCTCTTCCACCATGTTGGTGGTATTGACCAGCCGCACGTTGGTTTCTTCAACCGTAGTCAGGTTTTCCTGCGAGCGGGTTTCAACCACTGCTACACGGCCGGTCAGGTCGGTGACATTGCGGTTGGTGGCATTACGCGCGGCCCACAGCTTGTCGATTTCGGCAAAGTTGAAGTCCACACGCTCGATGATGTTGCCCATGGTCTCTTCAGCCGAATCACCAACCAGCGCCAGACGACCTTCCAGGTCTGTAATACGGCGGTTGGACTGCTCAAGCTGCCCCAGAGTCTGCTGGTGGAGTGTATAGCCGTAATAAGCCGTGCCGCCCAGAGCCACTGTCAACAGCGCCAGCACTATACGCACCGGCCAGGTGCTGACCTTGACCATTTCGGCGTAACTGACGGGTTTGACCAGATCCGGCTGCTTGCGTGCCTGCTGGCGCGACACTACGTCATCATGTGATGGCACCATCGAGGGGATATTGTCCAGATCGTGATTGTCTCGCATTGATATCTTCCTCAGAGCAGGCCTCAGGCCAAGGCTTAACGAATAAAAACTGGCCGTATTGTAGACGGTTTGTCTGGCGGCGAGCAAAGGCTGCGCGGCAGGAGTTGCCTTGAATCAGCCGGGAGGTGTGGGTTATCCTGATCCTCCTATATTGAATCATCCGCCACCCAGGCGGTTACCCATCGGACCCGTCAGGGCCATACAGAAATTTCCCGAGGTTATTATGAAACTTGTACTGCCAGAACTGCCCTATGCTGCCAATGCACTGGAACCGCACATGTCTGCGGAGACTTTCAGCTACCACCATGGCAAGCACCACAATGCTTATGTGGTTAAAGGTAATGAGCTGCTGGCAGAAGCCGGCATTGACGCTGACAACCTGGAAGATCTGGTAAAAGCCAGTGCAAAAGTGGGTGGCCCGCTGTTCAACAACGTAGCGCAGGTCTACAACCACAACTTCTTCTGGACCAGCATGAAACCGAACGGCGGCGGTGCACCCACTGGTGCTATCGCAGCAAAAATTGACGCTGACTTCGGCAGCTACGACAACTTCAAAAAAGAATTCGTAAACGGCGGCGTCGGCCAGTTTGGTAGCGGCTGGGTGTGGCTGGTACTCGATGGCGGCAAGCTGAAAGTAGTAAAAACGCCAAACGCAGAAACCCCGCTGACCACTGGCGCCAAGCCTGTGCTGGTGTGCGACGTGTGGGAACACGCCTACTACATTGATTACCAGAACCGTCGTCCTGACTTCCTGGCCAGCTTCCTGGATCACCTGGTGAACTGGGATTTCGCGAACCAGAACATCGCCTGATTAGAAGCAGAAAATAGGGTCAGACCCCGTGGGGTCTGACCCTATTTTCTAGCCCTGTTTCTTACCAGCGGCCTTTGAAGCCCACCGCAAACGTTGGGCCATACTCTTCAAACTGATAGGTATAAGCCTTGGAACCCTGGTACAGCTCCAACGCTTCGTCGGTCAGGTTGGTCAGTTCTGCAACCAACTCAAAACGGTCGCTGAAACGGTAGGACGCGGTCATATCCAGCTGGGTGTGCGGCGCCACATACAAATCGAACAGCGGTGTATCACCCACCTCACTGAGATACTTGTCACGCTGGCTTAAACTCAGTCGTGCGCTCAGGCGCTCATTTTCATAACCCAGATACAGGTTGCCTGACTGCTCGGCAGCTTCTGGAATAGCAAACTCCTCACCTGGACGCTGATTCAATTTCAACTCTGTATCCAGCACCGTCAGGTTAAAACCGGCCAGGAAACCTTGCAGTTGTGAGGACAGCACTTCCAAACCAGTCTGGGCATTCAGCTCAACACCCATAATTGATGCTGTGCTGCCATTAATCGGCCGGCTCACACGCAGCCCCGGGAATTGAGCATCGTCACGCGTGGTGAAGTCAACGATGTAGTTGTCGATGTCCTTGTAGAACACACCGGCAGAAATCACACCTGTTTCACCCAGATACCAGTCAGCCAGCAGATCGAGGTTGGATGACTCGTACGGATCCAGCTCCGGGTTGCCCAGGTCCAGCTCTCTGGCATCTTCATCCAGCTGGCGACGCGGAGAAATGTCATTGAAGTTGGGGCGCGCAATGGTATTGCTCCACGCCGCACGCAGCACCAGATTGTCGAGCGGCTCGTAACGCAGGTGCAGACCCGGCAACAAATTGGTGTAGCTGTTATCAGCCTTGCGTTTACCAATACTGAGATCACCATTGGTGTCGTAGACCAGATCATTACCCGTTGCACTGAACTCGGTGCGCTCGACTCGGGCGCCAGCAATCACTTGCAGCCTGTCCAGCTCCCAGGTGCCCATCAGGTAACCGGCTTTGACATCTTCCTCAGCCGTGAAATCAGCGCCTTCGTTAAGCTCAAGATTGCTGTTTACATCCTGCGGACGCGCAGTAAACAGTGCACGGTTGGCATTAAAGTAAGACACAAACGCTGACGAGCTGATGCCCTGACCGATCACACCCAGTCCGTAAGACGGCGCGGAACCAGTAAACTGATCCAGACGAATATTCGGACCACGGCGCAACTCGGCTTCGTTTACGTCTGAATCCTTGTCCTTGAAGCGGCCATCCAGGCCAGTTTTCAGTGTCAGGTTCGCCACCCCAAAAGCCTGCGGTACTTCCATGTTGATGGCAAAGTTGATGTCATCATCATCCACCGACAACGGAGCCACCACCACGCGATCAAAGGCGTAAATACTGTTGTCCAGATAACCTTGTGCCGGCACACCGTTTTGCAAGAATGTGTATTGCGGGATACCTGTCCCTATGCGGACCTGGGCGCCAAGATCAGCACC
The DNA here is from genome assembly GCA_964535565.1 of uncultured Pseudohongiella sp. GTDB lineage: Bacteria > Pseudomonadota > Gammaproteobacteria > Pseudomonadales > Pseudohongiellaceae > Pseudohongiella. The sequence continues at coordinate 87,767 of CAZHUJ010000006.1, forward strand.
GGTTTTGCGGAAGCGACCTTCAATCTCATCCGGTACACGTTCGCGTGTGGTCGAGATGCCCACGTTGTAATCAACGGACCAGCTGCCCATGTCATGTTCAGCGCCGGCTGCAAAGGCCAGTGTGTCCTGCTCTTTGGTGCGGAAGCGGACACGACGACGGAAGTTACCTTCCGGCAGATCGGCATAGCTGATGTTCTGACCATCCCAGGCCGTGATTGTCGCGTCTTCAAAGGTAAACACATTACGCTGACGGGTTTCAGCATCGGTGAATTCGCTGTACACCGTGTTGGCAAAAAAGCGACTGTTTTCGCTGCTCTGGAATTCCAGATTGAGGTTAAAACCCAGACGCTCACGATTCACAAAATATTTGCGCTCGTTCACTTCCAGCAGTGAGAGTACATCCTGGCCGTTAAAGTCCAGATAGTCGTACACCGGCTCGATGTTGTCCGATTCGTATTTGCGATCCAGATAGTTGATGCCGAAGGACACACCAATGTTGTCGCTGCCGCCAAAACCATCAAACACATCGCTGAAATTGAACTGACCCTTGGGGCTGATGTCGCCGCTGAGATCGTTATAAGACGTCTCAACACGATAGGTTATCTGCCGGCCTTCGCGATCAAAGGCTGACCCCGAGCGCACGTTGACGGAACCACCGATGGCATCACCGGGCATATCGGGCGTTGGCACCTTGGTAATTTCCAGCACTTCCACTGAACCGGTCGGAATCACATCCAGCGGCACAGCGCGTGAGCCGTCTTCCGGGGTACCAATACGCATGCCGTTGATACTGACCGTGCTCAATCCGGCATCAACACCGCGAACGCTGACAAAACGGCCTTCACCCTGATCGCGTGTAATGGAAATACCGGGCAGGCGCTGCAAGGACTCGGCCACGTTCTGGTCGACAAACTGGCCCATGTCATCAGAAGAAATAAAATTGGTGATGGCATTGGACTGACGGTACTGCTCCAGCGCCTTGTTCTGTGCGGCGCGTTGACCATACACCGTGATGGATTCGATGTTCTGTGTGTCAGTTTGAGCGAATGCGCTGACACCGGCACTGGCCAGCACAATGGCAGTAACCAGCTTGTGGGGCTTGAAACTGTTGGATCTGATCATTGGTTGCTCCAATAGGATTTGTCGACTGTTGGTCTTAATGTTGTTCCCTTGACAGCCGACAATCCTATGAAGCTTTTATGACCTTTTGATGTAGCCGCGATGACGCTTTTGTGACACGGCTATCAGGCCTTGGGTAAGGTAATCACAATCTCGTGCCCACGATGTTCGGTGCTCAGCCCCGCCGGATCAACATTGTCGGGCAACATGATGGTGCGGCTGAACTGACTGCTGCTGCGCCGGCTGCTGACCATGCCATTGCTGCTGTCTTGTGAAGACCAGCTCAAGGTGCCTGCCACCGTCAGGCGATCCTGCTCAACATCGGTACTGAGCTCAAACTGCTGACCTTCCTGAACCGGGATCACCACCTCCAACACAGAATCGGTTTCACGCAGACTCAGATTGGGCTGATTCAAACCCATCGCAGCAAATGGGTCCTGGCCAAACAGAGAACTGCCTGGCGCGTTGCCAAAACCGGGAATCCCGGTGACAGAGGGGCTGGTGACAGAAGGGCCGGTGACAGAAGGAAAGGAGCCTCCGAAAAAGCTGTTCATCATCGTGTCCATCTGCTGCCGAAACGCTTCCATCTGCGCAAAAGGATCTTGTGCGGGATGCGTAGAGCCAAACAGAGAGGGTGCGCCCGGATCAGCACCGAACAACACATCAGGTTCAGTTTGGCGGCTCAGCGCCGCTGCAACAGAGTCATCGGCGGGTGATTTGAGTGCTGCCACTTCCCGACTCAGTTGCCAGGTATAAAAGCCCATACCGGCCAGCAGCACCGTGAATATCAATGTCACTGTCACTGTCACCAGCAGTGGCATCTGGCTGAACCCGGATTCGCGAGTACATATAAGGTGAGTTTTCTGCATCATGACCTCCTGAATATCAGATCAAACATGCGCACAATCCGACGCAAACAGCGATTTCACACGCTGCTTTAGCTTTATTTTCTGGGGATAATTCTGCCTTTTTCAAGCCTTTATTAAAGCAGAAGAGCGGGCAGCCGATAGCCTCGGCGATAGAGAACTCAGGACCCGACATGAATCCATCGACTATTATCGGAATGCTGGCCAGTATTATCCTGCTCGCCAGCGTGCTTTTTTTCACTGCTGAATCACCCGGCGCGTATGTGGACCTGCCCAGCCTGATGATTGTGGTTACCGGCACCATCGCCGCCACGTTTATCAGCTATCCGATGAAAGAAGTGGTGCGCGTGGTCAAGCTGGTTGGTCTGGTTTTCCGCCGCGAGAACACCTACACCCGCGACGACATCAAAGAGCTGGTGCAAATGTCGCGCCTGTGGTTCCAGGGCAACATCAAAGATGTGGACGATGCGCTGGCGCGCACCAAAAACCCCTTTCTGCGTACCGGCATTCAGTTGGTGATTGCCAATACGGAGGAGCAGGAAATCATCGACACACTGCGCTGGCGTATCGCCCGCCTCAAAGCCAGAGAACGCGCCGAGGCCCAGATTTTCAGAACCATGGCGAGTTACTCCGCTGCCTTTGGCATGATCGGCACGCTGGTTGGGCTGGTCAACATGCTTTACGTCATGGATGCCGGCAGTCTGGAGACCATTGGCCCACAAATGGCCGTGGCGCTGCTGACCACGTTCTACGGCATTCTGCTGGGTAACGTGTTGTTCAAACCAATTGCCGTCAAACTGGAGCGCCGCACCGAGGAGCGCCTGATTGCCATGAACATGGTGCTCGAAGGCGTGTCGATGATGAGCAAACGACGACCGCCATCCTTCATTGAAGACACACTCAAATCGTTCTCTGCGCAATTTGATGACGAAATCCGTGACAACGGCATGCCGCCTCCGGCACGCCGCAAATAAGCAAATAGATGCAACCGGAGTAATTGATCGTGTCCAACAAGTATGACGTTGATCTGGTCGGCGACGAAGGCCCTTCCTCCGACGAGGGTGAGGGCGAGCCGTGGATGACCAGTTATCTGGATGTCATGACCTTGCTGTTTGCATTTTTTGTGTTGCTGATGTCGATGTCCGAGCTTCGCACCGAACGTGTGCCGCTAGTGGAAGTTCAGGACGCCATAGGATCACCCGAAGGCACCCAAACCGTTACCGTATCCAGCAGTGGAACCGGCACACAGGCTGGTGTGCTGCCCGGAGGTATTGGTGTACTGCCGCAATTTAATGCACCGGTACTGTCGGCCCGGGACAACCAGACCACTGCCTCCGATGGCAGTGGCGGCGCAGACCCTCTGGACGACTATCAGGAGCGTTACGGCGACCTGGAAAACAGTTTTAACGCACTGGCTCTGCAAGGCGTGGATGCCACACCTGGCACTGAGGGTCTGACCCTGCGTATCGCCGACAATCTGCTATTTGCCAGCGGCCAGGCTGAACTGATGTATGAAGGGATGATCCTGCTGTCCCAGCTGACAGATGTACTGCAGAACTTTGCCGGGGAAGTCTCCGTAGAGGGGCACACCGACAACGTGCCCATCAACACTGCTCGCTTCCCTTCCAACTGGGAGCTGTCAGCGGCACGCGCAATTTCTGTGCTGTTGTTCCTGGAGCAGGAAGGTATTGCAGCCAATCGTATGCGAGCTATTGGTTATGCCGATACCCGGCCTTTGCAGTCCAATGAAACGCCGCAGGGCCGCGCTGGCAACCGCCGCGTAGAACTGATTCTGCGCGAACCCTGATCAGCGCGTACTGGTCTTGTGTATAAACTCGGCCATATCCGCCAGAGCCTCACTGGCTTCAGGCACATAAGGCGCAAACAGTGGCCACACATGAGGCTGGCCACGGCGGACATAAAGGCGTACAGGCACGCCTGCAGCTGCCGCTTTTTCAGCCACCCGCAGACCGTCGTCACGCAGCACTTCGTTATCACTGACATAAATAGCCAACGGTGGCAGCCCGGAGAGATCCGCATACAGCGGGGAGGCTCTGGGATCCGCCGAATCTGCACCACCAAGATAAGCCTGCGCTGCACGGCGAATCACATCACCAGTGAACATGGCACAGGTTGCGCTGTTTTCATCCAATGAGGCGCCGGAACAGGACAGATCGGCATAGGGCGACATCAGTACAGCACACGCAGGCATCGGCAAACCGTGCTGTTTGATCTGCGCCAGCAGCGCCAAAGACAGACCACCGCCAGCGGAATCTCCCACCAGTACAATGTTACTGCTGTCCATCTGCTGCAGCAGCCATTGATAGGTCGCCAGCATGTCCTCAGCCGCTGCAGGGAATAAGTGCTCAGGCGCCAGCCGATAGTCGGGCACAAACACTTTCATGCCAGTGGCACTGGCCAATCGCGTGGTAAAAGACCGGTGGGTCAGCGGTGAACCAAACAGGTAACCACCGCCGTGGCTGTAGATAATAATGCGTGAAGATTTCAGCTGATGCGGAATGTTCCATTCCCCGGCAACAGGCGCGCCCGTTTCCACATCCACACTGACATCAGCCGCTGGCGGACGACTTCCCAAGTCACGATCCAGCGCACGCCGAAAACGTAGTGGATCAAAATCAGGATTCATCAGGATGGGCTTAAAACGACGCCGCAGGAACCAGCTCAACCACCGTGAGCGCAGACTGCGGCGATGAATATCAACTCGGGTCAGCATGGTGTCCCCCTCGGTTCAGGAATGACACCAAAACTGACAGATCAGATCAGCGCCTGCAACTTTTTCAGCTGTTGCAGCAGACGTTCTTCAGTGGTGCTGCGCACCGTGGCATGCCCGACTTTGCGGCCGGCCTTGAAGGCCTTGCCGTAATGGTGGATGTGACAGTCTTCAATGGCAGCCAGGTCTTCAAGCGCAGGGACAGAACCAATGAAGTTGACCATGGCACTTTCACCGAGTTTGGCAGTTGCCCCCAAAGGCAGGCCGGAAATTGCGCGCAGGTGGTTTTCAAATTGGCTGCACTCGGCGCCTTCTATAGTCCAATGCCCCGAGTTGTGCACACGAGGCGCGATTTCGTTGGCTTTTAAGCCGCCTTCAACCTCGAAGAACTCAAATGCCATGACGCCCACGTAGTCCAGATGCGCCAGCACCGAGGCGACATAAGTCTGCGCCTGAGCCTGCAGCGGGTGCTGATGACTGGGCACCGACAGGCGCAGAATGCCTTGCTCGTGAGTGTTGTGAACCAAGGGATAGGCGCGGACGTCGCCATCACGAGAACGTACAGCAATCAGCGACACTTCACCGCTGAAATTAACAAAGGCCTCCAGGATACAGGGCACTGCACCCAGCTCAGCGAATGCGCCGTCAACATCAGCCTGTGAACGCAGCACTTTCTGTCCTTTGCCGTCATAACCCAGAGTGCGGGTTTTGAGTACAGCTGGGAGTCCAATTGTGGACACAGCCTTGTGCAGATCGTCCTGGGAATCCACGGCCGCAAATGGCGCTACCGGGATGTTTAATGTCTGAAACAGGGTTTTTTCCAGCAGGCGGTCACGGGCGATACGCAAGGAGTCAGCACTGGGATAAACCGGCACATACTGGGACAGGAAAGCTACCGTATCAGCGGGGACACTCTCAAATTCAAATGTCACCATATCAACCTGATCAGCAAGCTGCTGCAGGTGTTCATGGTCGTGATAGTCAGCACAAATATGTGCGCCCAACGCCGCCGCACAGGCATCCTGCGCCGGATCCAGAAAAATGAACTGCATGCCCAAAGGTGAGCCTGCCAATGCCAGCATGCGCCCGAGCTGCCCCCCGCCAATTACGCCAATTTTCATGTTTATTGATTTACACCTGTCTGGGGTCGGGATTATCCAGCACCTGGTTGGTCTGTTGGGAACGGAATTTAATCACTGCCTGCTGAATTGCGGGGTATTTGTTACCCAGAATTGAGCCAGCCAACAATGCCGCATTTACAGCGCCCGCTTTGCCAATAGCCAGCGTGGCCACCGCAATACCGGCAGGCATCTGCACAATAGAGAGCAGCGAATCCACACCTGAGAGCATTGAAGACTGAACCGGGACACCGAGCACTGGCAGATGGGTTTTGGCCGCACACATGCCTGGCAAATGCGCAGCGCCACCGGCTCCGGCAATAATGACTTCAATACCGCGTGAGGCAGCCTGTTCAGAGTAGCTGAACAGCAAATCCGGTGTGCGGTGGGCAGAGACGACCTGCACCTCGTGGGGAATGCCGAGTTTTTCAAGCATTTCGACTGTATGACACATGGTGGCCCAATCAGACTTGGATCCCATGATTACGCCCACTAACGCCGCTTGTTGTGCACTACCCATAGTCATTTATTTGCCTCCTGGCCACTGTTTGTTGTGTTCAAACCGGGCTGGCTCGGAAAAAGAGCGGAGTATACCGGAATACTGGATGATTACAGAAATTTTCAAAAGTTCCCGAAGATGTGAAAAAGATCACCTATCTGCTATTGACATGGCTCACCGAGTCACTACAGTGGCGACTATGTATTCTTTATAAATGTTCCAGAACAGTCCCTTATGGACTGGATGGGGAGCAGGAAGAGTACCGCAGTTTCCCTTCAGACTAGACAGGAGTAACAGTTATGCTGGTTTCAGGAAGACACGTCAGACAATCTATCAAAACCTGCGCAATCGCCATGCCCTTGATTCTTGCAAGTTCACTGGCAATGGCCCAGGACTCCGGGTTTTATTTAGGCGCCAATATCGGCCGCAGTTATGGCGACGTTTCATCTGGCAACCTGGCAGAAGGCCTGCGCGCCAGCGGCCACCAGGTAACAGAGCTGGATTCAGACGACAGGGATACCGCCTGGAAAGTGTATGGTGGTTATGACTTCAACCGTTACCTGGCTGCTGAACTGAATTATTTTGATCTGGGATCGTATTCGTTTGATGCACTGCTGGCACCGCCACAAAACTTTGGTGGCAAAGCTGACATCTCCGGTTACGGCCTGGACCTGGTTGGCAAAATTCCTGTTAATGAAAGACTGACGGGTCTGCTGCGCGCCGGTATCACGCGTACCGAAGTCAGTGAATCCTTCTATAACAGCCTTATTGCTACACCCGTTGTTGGCCTGAGCAATCAGACCGAGAAAAAATCCAAAAACAAATTAGGTGTTGGCCTGGAATACAAGTTCACCGACAACCTGTCCGGCCGTGCGGAGTGGGAACGTTACCGCCTGCCAGCAAGCCAGTTTATTGACAACTCCGCCAATACTGCCACCCTGGGTCTGGTCTACCGTTTTGGTCGTGCGGCCCCGGCACCCGTAGTACAAACTCCGGCTCCGGCACCTGCTCGGCCCACTCCGCCGCCCGCTCCGGCTCCGGCACAGCCGGTTGTAGTGAACCTGGAAGCCAGCGCTCTGTTTGATTTTGACAAGACCGAAATCAAACCCGCTGGTCGTCAGGAGCTGGACAACCTGGTTCGTCAGATCAACGGTATGAGCTACGACAGCGTCATTGTAATTGGTCACACTGACCGTATCGGTACCCGCGAGTACAACCAGGCTCTTTCCGAGCGTCGCGCCAATGCCGTTCGTGACTACCTGGTACGTGGTGGCATTCAGGCTAACCGCATTACCTCCCGCGGTGTTGCCAACGACCAACCGACAACCCGTCCGACCGACTGCCGCGGCTTGGGCAGCAACCAGGCCACCATCGACTGCCTGGCTCCGGACCGTCGTGTTGTAGTGGAAATCCACGCGACGCGCCAACCGTAACAATGCTGGCCTGATAACGGGCCAATAAAAAAGGGGCTGACCCATCAAGGTCAGCCCCTTTTTGTATGCGGACTTTGTCAGCCAGGCATTACATCATGCCCATACCACCCATGCCGCCCATGCCGCCCATATCTGGAGCGCCACCTGCAGGTTTGTCTTCCACGATTTCAGTGACCATGCACTCAGTGGTGATCATCAGACCTGCAACGGAACCAGCAGCCTGGAGCGCGCTACGAGTTACTTTTGCCGGGTCGATAATACCGGCTTCCAGCATGTCCACGTACTCGCCAGTCGCAGCGTTGTAGCCGGTGTTACCTTTTGCGGCCTTAACCTTGTCCAGTACTACGGACGGCTCATCACCGGCGTTACGAACAATCTGACGCAGAGGTGCAGTCACCGCACGCAGCAACAGAGCGATACCCACGTTCTGGTCTTCGTTGTCACCTTTGAGCTTGCCTTCAACCGCTTGCAGTGCGCGTACCAGCGCCACACCACCACCAGGAACCACACCTTCTTCCACCGCAGCACGAGTTGAATGCAGCGCGTCTTCCACACGAGCTTTTTTCTCTTTCATTTCCATCTCGGTGCCAGCACCGACTTTGATCACCGCAACACCGCCGGCCAGCTTGGCCACGCGCTCTTGCAGTTTTTCACGGTCGTAATCAGAAGAGGTATCTTCGATCTGACGACGGATCTGGTTAACACGGGCTTCGATCGCTTTAGGATCACCCGCGCCGTCGATAATGGTGGTGTTTTCTTTGGACAGCACCACACTCTTGGCTTGACCCAGGTGAGACGCATCCGCACCTTCCAGGCTCAGACCTACTTCTTCAGAGATCACAGTACCGCCAGTGAGGATAGCGATATCTTCCAGCATGGCTTTACGACGGTCACCAAAACCTGGCGCCTTCACTGCAGCCACTTTAACGATGCCGCGCATGTTGTTCACGATCAGGGTCGCCAGCGCTTCGCCTTCTACGTCTTCAGCGATCACCAGCAGAGGACGACCGGACTTGGCAGCCGCTTCCAGCAGTGGCAGCATTTCGCGGATGTTGGAGATTTTTTTGTCAACCAGCAGGACCAGCGGGTTTTCGAGCTCTGCGCTCATGTTGTCCTGGTTGTTGATGAAGTATGGAGACAGGTAACCACGGTCGAACTGCATACCTTCAACCACTTGCAGTTCGTTGTCGAAGCCGGAGCCTTCTTCAACCGTGATCACGCCTTCCTTGCCTACTTTTTCCATCGCTTCAGCAATGATCTGGCCCACGTCGGAGTCAGAGTTTGCAGAGATGGTGCCTACCTGGGCAATGGACTTGGAGTCGGTGCAAGGGGTAGAGATTTTGCCAATCTCTTCAACCAGCGCCTTCACAGCCTTGTCGATACCGCGCTTCAGATCCATCGGGTTCATGCCCGCAGCAACGGATTTCAGACCTTCGTTGAGGATAGCCTGAGCCAGAACGGTTGCAGTGGTAGTACCGTCACCGGCAACATCAGAAGTCTGGGAAGCAACTTCCTTGACCATCTGCGCGCCCATGTTTTCGAACTTGTCTTTCAGTTCAATTTCTTTGGCTACGGATACACCGTCCTTGGTCACAGTCGGTGCACCAAAAGACTTGTCCAGCACTACGTTACGGCCTTTTGGGCCCAGGGTTACTTTAACGGCATCTGCCAGTACGTTAACGCCCTGCAGCATTTTCTGACGGGCGGAATCACCAAATTTTACGTCTTTAGCCATGTTCTCTCTTCCTTACAATTCTGAATTTAATGAGTCGTGATATGCGTTGAGGACGAGGATTACTTCTCGATCACGCCATAAATTTCGTTTTCGCTCAGGATCAACAGCTCTTCGTCACCAATTTTTACGGTGTTGCTGGCGTATTTGCCAAACACAACGATATCGCCGACTTTCAGGTCAACAGGACGCTTTTCGCCATTTTCCATGACTTTACCTGGACCTACCGCAAGCACTTCGCCCTGAGCTGGCTTCTCAGCCGCTGAACCTGGCAGCACAATGCCGCCGGCTGTCTTGGTTTCTTCTTCCTTGCGACGGACAACAACTCGATCTTGCAATGGCCGAATTTTCATTCTTCGTACTCTCCTGACTGACTATAGGTTCATTCATGGTTAACAAACGCTGTCGGCCTCCGGGCCGGTAGCGCAGGGTTATAACTAAGTGAGCTTGTAGATGGGGCCGGATATCGCAATTTCAAGGGCGCGCAGGCTCTTTTTTTTGCTGGAAATTTCAATACATCCCGGCCCTGTTAATCACGGTCTCGTGGCGGGCGCGAAATAAAGGATTCGCCTTCGCGCGGCTGGTCACGATCAACTACTTCACCGTCGATAATATCGCCTTCACTGCGATGGGATGTGTGTTGCTGTCGGTAAAACCCACCCATGTAAATACCATTTGTGCCATCGATGCCTTTGGCAATAATGCGACGCACAAATACATTGCGCACAGGCGGCAATAACAGCGCAATACCCAGGGTATCGGTGATCAAGCCGGGCAGGATTAATAACGCACCGGCAAAAGTCAGCAGCATCCCTTGAATCAGTTCCTGCGCGGGTAATTCACCCGCACGCAGTTTCTGATTGGCAGCGGTAAAGGTATGTGTGCCCTGTCGACGCAGCACCGCCACGCCAGCAACCGCTGTACCAATCACCACCATCAACGTAGCAAAACCACCGATCATATCTGCCAGCTCAAACAGCAAATACATTTCAGTGAGCAAAATAATCAGAAACGCCAGCAAGGAAAAACGCATATACATCCTTTATTTGTCATGTTCGCCAAGTAGATTGGGGCCGCTGCCCGGCAAATCAATAGCGTCGCAAAAAGAATCAGGACGCACTGCGTGCCTGAATATCACGTTGTCGGGAAGCTACGCTGAAGGCGAGCACAATAGCCAGAATACCCAGTGCAACCGAGTACATAAAAAACGTCACATAACCTGCGCCCAAAGCCGCCGGGGACACTTCGGCATTGGCAGCACCGGTAGCCAGAGAGTTCACCGGCAAATCCGCAAAGGCTGGCATCAGCGCAGAGGGTAAACCGCCGGCTTCAGCAGCACGCGCAGCGGTTTCCACCACGCGTCCACTTTGTGAGGCCACCAGTTTACCCAGCAGCGCATACAGGGATGAAAACAGCGCGTACTGGGTAGCGGTAAATCCTGCGGAGGTCAGCGAGGACATATAAGCAATCAGGGCCGTGCCGGCAAAACCGGTCGCCAGGTTGTCTATGGTAATGGCGATGTATAACGACATTAAATCTGGCCCCTGGGTTGCCAGCCAGATAAACACCATATTGGATACCGGGCTGGCAAATACACCGAGCAGCATGGTGCGCAACACACCCAGGCGCACCACACAATAACCACCCACGGTCGCACCGCTGATCAGTGCCACCACACCAAAAATCTTGCGCACTTCGGCGATTTCGCTGAGCGTAAAACCCAGATCCAGGTAAAACGGTCCCATCAGGTTGAGCACAAAGTCCGACAGCCTGTACAGGCAGATCAGTGCCAGAATCAAGCCACCCAGTCTGCCGCCAAAACGCCTGAAAAAATCACCCAGAGGCTCACCATAGGCACGGCGTAAATGTGTCCCTGGACGTGTTGGTACCCCGGGCAGCGGCAGGCAGGCCAATGCCATTATTCCCAGACCACCAATAACAGCTACCACCTGAATGTAGATGCCGGTCGGTGAACTGCGCCAGGTATTAACCAGAGCTTCGCCGCCTTCAGCACTTAAACCCAGAACCTGCAGAAAATCACGTAACAGCACTGCATTACCTGACAGACCGGACCCTATCAGCAACGCGGCCAGCACAATAATCAGCAAACGCAGGCTCCATTCCAGCACTTCCAGCGCAGGACGCCTGGGCAAATCCGCGACCAGACTGCCACGCGGCTGAATGCTGTGCTCACGCGGCGCCAGCAATACACCCAATATGCCGATTACCATCAGTGACGACATTACGGCATAAGATAGCTGCCAGCTGAACGCTTCTGCCAGAAACAACGGCACCGCACCCGCGGTGATCATCGCAATGCGATAACCCCACTGGTAAGACGCAGCCATCACGCCCGAGCGGCTTTCATCCACCACTTCAATACGCCAGGCATCAATCACAATGTCCTGCGTCGCACCCGCAAAACCAACAAAAGCAGCCAGCAGAGCCACCTGCCAGATATTCAGTTGCGGGTCGGCACCGGCAATCAGCCACAGGCCAGCCATAATAATCAGCTGCAACAACAGCATCCACGAACGCCGTTGTCCCAGCATGGCTGACAACACTGGCAGGCGCACACGATCAATAATGGGCGCCCAGACAAACTTCAGTGCATAACTGAGCGTCGCCAGCGCAAAAATGGAGATGGTTTGCAGTGACACACCGGACTGGCGTAACCATACCGAAAGCGTGTCAAAAATCAGAAGAAATGGCAGACCTGAGGAAAATCCCAGCAGCAGCATGACCAGCACGCGGCGCTCTGCAAATGCGGCCAGCGCACGCCAGCCGCGTAAGGTAGTTCCAGTTGGATTGGCTGTGTCTGCCATCAGCGCTCTAGTCGCGGAAGTTGTTGTATTGCAGCGGGATCTCGAGCTTGGCGTCGCGCAACATGGCGATCACTTCCTGCAGATCGTCACGTTTTTTACCGGTCACACGCAGCTTCTCACCCTGAATTGCGGTCTGCACTTTCATCTTGCTGTCTTTGATCATCTTGACCAGCTTGCGTGCCATATCCGCATCAATACCTTGCAGGATCGTGACTTTTTGTGAAGCCTTTTTGCCGGTCTGTACAACATCACCCTCTTTCATGCTTTTGATATCAACGTTGCGTTTAACCAGCTTGGTTTTAAGGATATCCATCATCTGCTGGAGCTGGAAATCGGATTCAGCATTCAGGGTGATGTCGGCATCGTCGAGTTCAAAACTGGCATCAACACCTTTGAAGTCAAAACGTGTACCGATCTCACGACTGGCCTGATCAACGGCGTTACGCACTTCTGGCAGATCCACTTCGGAAACAACATCAAACGATGGCATGGCAACCTCTTTCAAACATTCGAATTCAAACAAATATGGGATGGCGCCTATACTACCCACCTGACTGAGGAAAGGCCACTACGGAACCCTGACTGCCATTACCATGCCAGCATCTGCCCATACCCCTGACACAAAGCTTAAGCCTGCAACCTGGTACGTACTCGGAGCAGGAGCCATGGGCTGTTTGTGGGCCACTGCGTTGGCTCAAAATACCCCGGTTTGCCTGTTGTTAAAAAACGCGGCGGCGCTGTCACAGTATCCCGGCTACATCCGCCATCAGTTCTCTTCGGGGCAGCAGCTTGATACGGAGCTTCCTGCAGCGCTGGCCTCATCACTTGCACCCGGCAGCATTCAGCGGCTGCTGCTATGTTGCAAAGCCCAGGACGCCGCTGCGGCTATCAACAGTGTAGCGCACGCATTAACGCCTGAAAGTGTCATTGTGCTGCTGCAAAACGGTTTTGCTTTTCAGCAAGAGTTAACAGCCAAACGTCCACCCGCCACGGTATTTTGTCTGAGCACCAGCGCCGGCGCATGGCTGCGCGCGCCCTTTGTTATCTCCCCGGCCGGCCAGGGGCAAAGCTGGCTGGGACATCTAAACACAGACCATCAGACGCTGTGCGATCAACGCGCCAATGAGCTGCTCGCAGAATTACCAGCTCAAGCGATGAATATTGTTTTTGAGCCGGCGATGACAACGCGACTGTGGCAAAAGCTGGCGGTCAATTGTGCAATCAATGCACTGACCGTGGTGCATGATTGCCACAACGGCGAATTGTTGACCCGGCCGGAGGCGTTTATACAATTGCAGGCACTCACAGAAGAAATCATCCGCCTGTATGCACAACTTCCGCAAACTCCCGAACTGCCGCATCTGCAACAAACAGTGCAGGCCGTGGCTGCAGGTACTGCTGAGAACATATCCTCGACCTTGCAGGACGTGCGCCGCGGGCGTCAAACCGAAATCGACCATTTGAATGGCTTTCTGGTACACCTGGCTCAGCAGCATAACCTGCCCTGTCCGTTGAACCTGAAAGTGCTGCAGGCCGTTCATGCTAGAATCCGCGGCGTGAACCTGAAGCGGAACCCTCCCCCATGTCAAATGTAACAGCGCGCCCCGCCCTTTTTGCGCGGCAGCCGTGGCTGCTACTAACAGGTCTGAGCCTGCTTGCCATGTTTGCACTGGTCCTGGCGCTGGTCAGCGGCAGTGTGTCGATTTCACTGGCTGATCTTGGCACTCTGTTATGGCAAGCCCCCCAAAGCTCAGATGCACAAATGAATACCCAAATCCTGCGTGAATTGCGCCTGCCTCGCGCGCTGGCTGCTTTTGTCACCGGCGCCATGCTGGCACTGTCAGGTGTGATGATGCAGGTACTGTTACGCAATCCGTTAGCCGACCCTTACATTCTTGGTATTTCCGGCGGTTCAGCAGCAGGCGCATTGCTGGTCATCACGTTGGGAGTTTCCGGCATCTGGATTACCCAGGCGGCATTTGTGGGTGCATTGTTTTCAGTACTTCTGGTGTTTGGTCTTGCAGGTCGCCAGTTCAACTGGTCAGCCACACGGCTGCTGCTGACTGGTGTAGTGATCGCCTCCGGCTGGGGCGCGCTGATTAATATCATGCTCAGTACCAGCACCAGTCAGAATGTACAAAGTATGTTGTTCTGGCTGATGGGTGATTTGAGTCTGAGTCGCAGCAGTGTCTGGCATTATCTTGTTCTTCTGGGTGTACTGCTGTTTATGCTGCTGCAGGCACGGCCGTTAAATGCAATGGCACGGGGAGATCTGCAGGCCGCAGCATTGGGTGTTAATGTCAAACGCCTGCGCCTTGGACTGTACTTCTGTGCAGCGCTTCTGACGGCCACCGCAGTCACAATTGCCGGCACCGTAGGTTTTGTGGGACTCGTGGTGCCACATATGCTGCGTCTTATCGGTGCCAGAAATCACTATTTACTGTTACCCGCTTCAGCACTGTTGGGCGGCAGCTTTTTATTGCTGGCTGACAGCCTGGCACGGACGGTAATGGCTCCTCAGCAATTGCCAGTTGGAGTATTAACCGCCTCATTGGGTGTACCTGTATTTCTGCTGATTCTGCATCACAACGCCCGGCGACAATCCACGACTGGCCTTGAGGCCGTGAGTTGAGATGATAGCCATAAACACACCACTGCTACAGGCCAGATATCTGGACATAGGACATCATCAGAGCCTGATGTCCGCGCCGCTTAATCTGGACGTACGCGCCGGCGAGTGCATTGGCATTCTGGGGCCTAACGGCAGTGGCAAAACTACGCTGCTGCATACGTTGAGGGGATTGTCTGCTCCTCGCAGTGGCCATGTAGAACTGCTTGGAAAACCCATTGCCGATTGGCAGTCGGCACAGCTGGCACAAAAGTTGGGAATTGTTTTCCAGAATAGTGCTGACGAAATGCCGGCAACGGTGCTGGAAACAGTGGAGCTGGGGCGCCTGCCACATCAACGCGCCTGGCAGAGTCAGAACAGCCTTGACCAAACCCTGGTGTGGCAGGCACTGCAAGCCATGCAATTAACAGCGTTGGCACACAGAGAGCTGACCTCCCTGTCAGGTGGAGAACGCCAACGGGTCGCAATTGCCATGTTACTGGCACAGGCGCCACAGATCTGTTTACTGGATGAACCGAGCAACCATCTGGACATTTCTTTTCAGATCAAAACTTTGCAGCTGCTCAGAGAGTTTGTGCACAGTGGCGAGCGCGCGATGTTGATGACAACACACGATATCAACCTGGCAGCACGGTTTTGTGATCGCATTCTTCTACTCGGAGACAACGGCTCACACCTGCTTGGCAATGTGGACGAAGTGCTGACTGAAACACACCTCAGCAATGCTTTTTTATTCAAAGTCAGACGCTTTGAAAACGATGGTCAGATCTGTTTTATGCCGGCAGACATTGTGTCTCGCCGATAAACAACCAGGGCTGCGACATTTGATAAAAATGTCATCGTGGTTTACTCTCTGTCCCGACATCAATCCACGTAATTCTTGTCAATTCAGAACGTTACAAAACTTTACAGATGTAACTCCGGCTTCAAAACCGCTGTTTACTCTCGAAAAAACAAGGAATTAAGACATGAAAAAAAAATGCCTTAGCGCACTTTTCACTGCGCTGACCGTAGCCGGCCTGGCTGCGGCCCCCGCCATGGCCCAAGACAACGTACGTCTTAACCGCATGATTGAAACACTGGAGAAAGGTGATCCGGTATTTGGTCTGTTCACCGGCAACTTCTCCCTGGCTAACGCGCGTGGCCTGGCGCGCTCCAACCTCGATTACATCCTGATCGACATGGAACACACTGCATTTGACATGGAAAAACTGCAGGAATTCCTGCTGGGATTGACAGACAAAGCCGCCATCGCTCGTCAGGGCAATGCGCAGATGCGTACCACTCCTATCGTTCGTCTGCCAGCTAACGGCCGTAACGATCCAGAGTGGCTGGTTAAGCAGATTCTGGACCTGGGAGCCTTCGGCATCATGTTCCCTTACGTCGAGACGGCTGAAGAAGCACAACGTGCTGTCGCCGCAATGCGTTACCCGCAACCACGCGGCTCCGAAATTGCAGAGCCTGCGGGTGTTCGTGGCTCTTCTCCGGGAGTTGCATCCTGGTACTGGGGTGTAGCTGACTACACACAACGTGCTGACCTGTGGCCACTCAATCCAAAAGGCGAGCTGATCAGCTTCATCCAGATTGAATCCGCTCGTGGTGTTGAAAACGCTGAAGCCATCATGACCACTCCCGGCGTAAGCGCAATCTTCATTGGCCCGGCTGACCTGGCAATGAACATGGGTCTGCCAGGCAACCATCCAGAAGTTCAGGCTGCTATCACCAAAGTGATTGATCTGTGTGTGAAGCACGACGTTCCATGTGGTATCACCACGGGTGCAAACGACCTCACTGCACGTCTGGACCAAGGCATCATGGCTCCAACCGTGGGTTACTGGGGTGATGCAGGCATCTCTGGCAGCACCGAAGCCAACCTGCGCACAGCACGTGAGCACTCAGGTCGCACAGATTAATAGTCTGTTCGCTTGATCAAAAAAAACGCCACTTTCGAGTGGCGTTTTTTTGGTATTACGTGAAATTGACGGACAAAAAAAAAGCCGGAGAATCTCCGGCTTTTTTATTACATCATCAGCAAACGAATGTCTGAGAGGATCTCTGCCAGACGTGAGGCGAAGTTACCTGCATCAACACCGTTCACTGCACGATGGTCGTAGCACAGTGAGAATGGCAGCATTTGCCGTGGTACAAACTGATTGTTGATGTACACCGGTTTGATCTGGGTTTTTGACACACCCAGGATCGCAACTTCAGGCGCATTCACAATCGGGGTGAAACCTGTACCACCAATAGCGCCCAAACTGGAGATGGTGAAACACGCACCCTGCATGTCTTCTTTGGTCAGACGACGCTGTTTGGCTTTGTTGGTCAACTCAGCCAGTTCAGCAGACAGTTCCCAAACAGACTTCTGATCAACATTGCGCAGGACCGGGACTACCAGACCTGCTTCAGTTGCTACTGCAACACCAATGTGGATGTATTTCTTCTGGATCAGGTACTCACCAGAGGAATGCAGTGACACGTTGAACTGTTTATATTCCTGCAATACTTTTGCACACGCTTTGATCAGGAAAGGCAGCGGAGTCAATTTGACGCCACGCTTTTCCGCTTCTTTGCGCATTGCATTACGGAACTCTTCCAGATCGGTTACATCTGCTTCGTTGAACTGCGCTACCGCAGGAACATTCAACCAGTTACGGTGCATGTTGGCAGCCGTTACTTTGTGCAGTTTGCTCATTGGCACTTGTTCGATATCACCGAACTGGCTGAAATCAATATCTGGCACCGCAGGGATACCTGCACCACCACTCACTGCCGCTGTAGCCGGAGCTTGCAGACGGGCTTTGACGTAGTTGTGCAAATCATCCTTCTGGATACGGCCACGAGAACCAGTGCCTGGTACCAGCGTCAGATCAACACCCAGCTCACGTGCCAGCTTGCGTACCGCAGGGCCTGCGTACACTTTGCTGTCATCACGTGCTGCAGCCGCTTCCGCGAACGCAGCTTGTTTCTGAGTCAATGAAGGTGCAGCCGCCGGTGCAGGAGCGGCTTCTGCTTTAGCTGCCGGTGCTGGTGCCGCTGCCGCAGCAGGCGCTGCGCTTGCTGCTGGTGCACCAGCGCTGACTTCAAGCTCCAGAACTGGAGAGTCTTTGCCCACTTTGTCGCCAACTTTCAGCTTCAGTGCAGTTACAACACCTGCCAGAGGTGAAGGAACTTCCATGGCTGCTTTGTCGGATTCCAGAGTAACCAGAGCGTCTTCTTTATTAATGGTATCGCCAACTTTCACGTGGATTTCGATAACTTCCACATCGTTGTCGCCACCAATGTCAGGAATGCTCACCAGCTCAATACGTTTTTCTGCAGGTGCAGCAGCGGCCGGTGCCGGCTCTGCTTTCTGTGCAGGTTGTTCAGCGGGCGCAGCCGCCTGTTTAGGGGCTGCTGCTGGGGCCGCTTCTGCAGCGCCCCCGGCAATTTCCAGCTCGATGAACTGATCGCCTGCATTCACCTGATCACCCAGCTTGACCAAAATCTTTTTGATCACACCGGATTTGGGCGCTGGAATTTCCATTGCCGCCTTGTCGCTTTCGAGCACGAGCAGGGAATCATTTTCCTGCACACTCTGGCCTTCCTTGACCAGAATTTCGATGACTTCTACATCTTTGGTTTCCCCAAGATCGGGGATTTTTATAATTTCTACAGGCACCTTGAATGCTCCTGAACTGTTTTTTATTACCAGGTATTAGACCGTTGTCGGATTGGCTTTCTCAGGATCAATCCCCAGATCCTTGATAGCCTTGCTCAGCTGATCAGCGCTGAACAAACCTTTACCAGCCAGTTCAGTCAGTGTGGCCAGCACGACGTAGTTGTGGTCAACTTCGAAGAAGCGACGCAAGTTCTCGCGCGTGTCACTGCGACCAAAACCATCTGTACCCAGTACACGGTAACTGCCCGGTACAAATTCACGCACCTGGTCGGCATAAATACGCATGTAGTCAGTTGCAGCGATCACGGGGCCAGTTTCAGCGCTCAGGCACTTGGTAACAAACGGCACCTTGGCTTTTTTGCCTGGGTGCAGCATGTTCCAGCGGCTTGCATCCAGCGCATCACGACGCAGTTCGTTGAAGCTTGTTACGCTCCATACGTCCACAGCCACTTTGTACTTCTCACGCAGCATCTTCGCAGCTTCGCGCACTTCACGCAGAATTGTGCCGCTACCCAGCAGACGTACACGCTCGCTGTTAACAGCCTTGTCCACTTTGTATTCTTTAGCGGAACCGTTCTCCAGCAGGTACATACCTTTGATGATGCCTTCTTCAGCACCGGCCGGCATTTCTGGATGGCTGTAGTTTTCGTTCATGGTGGTGATGTAGTAGTACACAGACTCTTTCTCACCATACATGCGACGCAGACCGTCCTGAATGATCACCGCCAGCTCGAAGCTGTAAGTGGGGTCATATGTCACACAGTTCGGGATAGTCGAAGCCAACAGATGGCTGTGACCGTCCTGGTGCTGCAGACCTTCACCGTTCAGGGTTGTACGACCCGCTGTAGCACCAATCAGGAAACCACGTGCGCGAGAATCGCCAGCTGCCCATGCCAGGTCACCAATACGTTGGAAACCAAACATGGAGTAATAAATGTAGAACGGAATCAACGGGAAGTTGTTCACGCTGTAAGAAGTTGCGGCCGCCAACCATGAAGAGAACGCTCCCGCTTCACTGATGCCTTCTTCCAGCATCTGACCGGTTTTGTCTTCACGGTAGTACATCACCTGGTTAGAGTCGGCCGGATCGTACAGCTGACCTACTGAGGAGTAGATACCCAGCTGACGGAACATACCTTCCATACCAAATGTACGCGCCTCATCAGGCACGATCGGTACAATACGCGAACCCAGTTCCTTGTCTTTGCACAGTACGTTCAACATACGCACAAAAGCCATGGTCGTGGAGATTTCGCGGTCGCCAGTGCTCTTGAGCTGGGCGTCAAAAGCGCTCAGATCAGGAACTGGCAGTGCATAACTCTGGGCACGACGTTGCGGAACTGCACCACCAAGCGCATCACGCATTTTGCGCATGTAACGCATTTCCAGCGAATCTTCTGCTGGACGGTAGTAAGGCAGCTCTGGCAGTTTGTCATCAGCAATTGGAATGTTAAAACGGTCACGGAAACGCTTGAGCGCTTCAATGTCGAGTTTTTTGGTCTGGTGCGCAGCGTTTTGTGCTTCTGCGCCGGAACCAAATGCATAACCTTTAACAGTTTTCGCCAGAATAACGGTTGGTTTGCCGTTTGGTGTTACCGCTTGTTTGTAAGCCGCATATACTTTGAATGGGTCATGACCACCACGGTTCAACGCCATGATGTCGTCATCAGACAGGTGCTCAACCATCTTCAGCAGCTCAGGGCTCTTGCCGAAGAAGTGCTCACGTGTGTATGCACCGCCACGGCCCCAGTAGTTCTGGTATTCGCCGTCACAAACTTCATCCATACGCGCTTGCAGCAGACCATCTTTGTCATTGGCCAGCAGGGTGTCCCAATGACGGCCCCAAATGACCTTGATTACGTTCCAGCCTGCACCACGGAAAATACCTTCCAGTTCCTGGATGATTTTGCCGTTGCCGCGCACCGGGCCATCCAGACGCTGCAGGTTACAGTTGATCACAAAAATCAGGTTGTCGAGGCCTTCACGACCGGCCTTGCCAATCGCACCCAGTGATTCCGGCTCGTCCATTTCGCCGTCCCCCAGGAATGCCCACACCTTGCGATCCGCCATATCCAGCAGGCCACGAGAGTGCAGGTACTTCATCACATGCGCCTGATAAATGGCCTGCAATGGCCCCAGACCCATGGAGACGGTCGGGAACTGCCAGTAGTCCGGCATCAGCCAGGGGTGCGGGTAGGACGACAGACCGTCACCGTTCACTTCGCGGCGGAACTTGTCGAGCAGCTCCTCGCTAATGCGCCCTTCCACAAACGAGCGCGCGTAAATACCGGGCGATGAGTGACCCTGGAAATAAATCAGGTCGCCACCGTGATTCTCGGTCGGTCCACGGAAAAAGTAGTTAAAACCCACGTCGTATAGCGTCGCTGAGGACGAGAACGTGGAAATATGACCACCCAGATCAGAGTTGTCGCGGTTGGCGCGCATCACGGTAACCAGCGCATTCCAGCGGATGATGCCGCGGATCTGACGCTCCATGAACATATCGCCAGGCATGCGATCTTCGTCATTCGGCGAAATCGTGTTGCGGTAGGGAGTTGTAATCGCCTTGTATGGCAGTTGCTGGGTCGTACGCAGGGCCTTGTCCGACAGGCGGTTCAGCAGGAAGTGGGCACGTTCAGCACCTTCGTGCTCGATGACGGCTCCGAGAGCCTCCAGCCATTCATCGGTTTCTGCGGGGTTTAAATCTTCCAGATGTTCAGTCATAAGCGTCTGTTCTTTCTTCTGAATACTTCGTTGATTGTGATTATTTCGCAACAAAATGTGCCAAATTGTGACGCAAACTCACAATCCGGCAGGTTTTGTAATTAAATTACATCGTGGCGCAAATACTACCGGGAAATTGTCATCTGATCAAGCCGGGGGCGGCCATTATGTAGTTAGACTACAAGAACGATCAGAGCCAGGACAACAACCCAGACGACTTGCGTACGTTGCAGCAGCGCCATAATAGCGGCGAGCTCGGCGGAAGCTCGTGTTGCAAATTCAAGCTCCCGGTGCGCAGCTGCGTCCAATCCCAGCGCCTGACGCGCACTGTCCTGTAAAAGGTCGAGTCCTGATTCAGCATCCAGCCCTTCCAGCACTCGCACTCGCAAACGGTTAAATGCCGCTACAAAATCACCCGCCAGCGCATATGCCAGGGCCACCAGACGTACAGGCACCCATTCAAGAACAGCCAGCAGCTTGTCCGCAAGGCGGTGAGCTGCAGGATCCTGAAGCATAATATTCTGACTGATCATCTGTTGCAGCAATACATAAAACAGAGCCCCTGCAGGGTCTGTCAGACTGTACCAGAACAATACCGCCATCACTCGCCTGAAACTGCACACCAGCACAAAACGTGTGAAGAGTGCATGCATATCGGCATAATCGTCCACAGTGTCCCCAAAGAGGCCGGGAACAAGTGTTTCAGAGTGCAAACAGGCGGCTTCAAAATTTCCGCGCTGCCAGCGCTCCAGATAATCCTCGGCGAGCACACCCAGATGAACGCGAGGCAAACAGTAAATCATTATCAGCAGATGTATAGCCAGTGTGAACAAACCAAACAGCAGACCTTCAACCAGCCATAACAGCAGAACAACCAGCACCAGCGGCACCACCAGTGCCAACAATGGAAGTGTTCCCGCCCAACGGGTCAACACATCAGGCAACTGACTGCAGTGGTTCTGCAGGTACAACTGCCAACGCTCAAATCCTCCGTCTACCGGTAACATCCGCTCTCGCCGCCAATAAAAATTGATCAGCAAGGTCGCCAGCACCACAATAAAGCTCATAAGCACATCTTCCGGTAATGTTGCCAGTCAAAACAGGGGCCAGGATCGGTTTTGCGGCCCGGCGCAATATCACTGTGCCCAACAATCCTCTCAGCCGCAATCGCAGGATAACAGTCCCGCAGATACTGTGTCAGCTCCGCCAGCCTGTGGTACTGGGCGTCGGTGAATTCTTTGTCATCACAGCCCTCCAGCTCTATGCCGATGGAGAACTCATTGCAGTTTTTTTCTCCGGCAAAACACGACTGGCCTGCGTGCCAGGCTTTTTTGTTAAACGGAACAAACTGCGTGACATCCCCGTCGCGAGCAATCAGCAGGTGTGCAGAAACTCTCAGCATCGCAATCCCTTCAAAATAAGGATGCGCCGAAGGATCCAGCGTATTGGTAAAAAGCTGCTCTATCCACGGTCCACCAAACTCGCCCGGGGGCAGGCTGATATTGTGGATGACCAGCATATCAATCCCGCGATCCTCAGGACGATCACTGTAGTTAGGTGAGGCTACCTGACGCGCGCCCGGCCACCAATGATCACTGGACAATGTTCCTGCTCCGCCGGTGTGTTAAAGTCTTGCGAGTATATCATCTGCTCAAACAGGCACAGCACCCACCATGACTACCCAGTTCGACCATCTACCCTCTGATCTTTCCATTACCGTCACACAAGCGCTGAACGAAGATATTGGCAGCGGCGATATCACGGCCAGTCTGATCGCCGCTGACTCACAGGCTGCAGCCACCATTATTTCACGCGAGCCGGCCGTGATATGCGGTATTGCCTGGGCACAGGAAGTGGCACAACAGGTCGACAGTCGTATAAAGATCAACTGGCTGGTGCAAGATGGCAGCGATGTGGAACCCGATCAGATAATTGCCCGTCTGCAGGGGCCTGCCCGCAGTCTGTTGACGGCAGAGCGCAGCATGCTGAATTTCCTGCAAACCCTCTCGGGCACAGCGACGCTGAGCAGAAAGTATGCAAAAAAAATTGCGCATACCGGCGTGCGCCTGCTGGACACACGAAAAACTGTACCAGGCCTGCGCAACGCCCAGAAGTATGCGGTACGCACAGGCGGCTGTTTTAACCACCGCATGGGCCTCTATGACGCATTTTTGATCAAAGAAAACCATATCAGTGCCTGTGGTTCAATCCGCAATGCAGTCGCCCAGGCACATCAGATAGCACCCGGCAAACCCGTTGAGGTGGAAGTAGAAAACTTTGACGAATTAAAAGAGGCCTTGGCTGCCGGCGCCGACACCATAATGCTCGACAATTTCAGCCTGGAAGACATGCGCAGCGCTGTAGTCATCGCACGCGAATTTCCGGGTGCAAACTGCAAGCTTGAAGCATCAGGCGGTATTACTGAACAAACGCTGTTGCCTGTGGCGGAAACCGGCGTTGATTATATTTCGATGGGTGTTCTGACCAAGGATGTCAGGGCTATTGATCTGTCGATGCGATTCGGGCTGCTGTAAAAAAACAAAACCCTGCAGACATTGCTGCCTGCAGGGTTTGCCGGTTATCAGACTTCAGGGCTTATTGGCCCGGAGGAACAATCACTACGTCAGCCATAGTACCGGAAGCGTAGCTCAATTCCTCGTCACCAGCCGGGTAGCCGATCAGCGACATAATGTGAGCGAGAATTGTCTCGTATTCACTGTCCATCAATGAACCCGGCATATCAGCCGGCATGTTCACGATGATTTCCTCGAACAGGTATTGCAACGGCTGGTTGTTACGGTTGGTGAACGTATTACGGTAAAAGTCCGCGTTGTGGCAGGCACCGCATCGACGCTCATAAAGGTCTTTGCCGGCAGCAGCTTGTTCTTCAGTGTAAACACCATCTTTGATAGTAGCGGGCTGCGCGCTTGCCCAGTTCACTGCAACTACAGCCGCCGCGGCTACTGCCATTGTCATTACTGAACGCTTTACGTTAACCATTTTCATCATCTTCTACTCCGGTACTCTGAGTACCCTTGCGGATTACTTAATGCTGATAACCGGATTTCTCCTGCCAGCGTCTTCAGATTAGAAAACACTGCCTGAACCTTGCCTTAACAACTTGCGACTACAAGAAGTCGGAAGGGTTAACAAACCGGCACTCGCGTTTGGGGGTGGCGGTAATGTAGCAAAATTAACTGTCAAAACCTAGACAGGCTGTGACTGAGATGACATCAATATATCGCTTTCATCTGGCGCCCGGTCAGCACAGTCCGCTCACCAGACAGCCAGACGTGGTGTCCACTGACCACAAAACACTACCTTCGGAATTAACGCCGCGCAGCAGGTAGGTGTCCTCGGCCCCAATGCCACTGCGGACTGCAGCTGGGGTTACCGTGACCAGAAAATCATCCTCGTCCCGGCTGACCACCACAGAATCCACAAGCTCCGAAACTGTCCACGAGGCCTGCGCCGGAATCTGTGTACAGGCGGCCTGGCCTCGAGTCTGAACACACAAATCCACGCCGGTACGGGCAGGAATGGACGCTGTGATGATCTCCGCGTAACTGGCCCTGGCCGCATAGGCCTGGTAGGACGGCAATGCCACTGCCGCGAGGATTCCGATGATGGCAACCACCATCATCAATTCGATCAGAGTAAAACCACCGCTGTTACGGTTGTGCTGTTTTGTAGTCATTCTTGCTCCTCCTTGAGCATGGGTATGAGCGGGTCTGCGCCCGACATTATGGATATAGCAGAGCGCCAGCGCGGCTGCTATAAAACCTGAAACGTCAACGGAGTGACTTCATGCAATCCCTGAGCCTGCCGGCACTGCTGAGCGCGCGTACACTGCTGCCAGAAGAGACCATTCAGTCCTGTCTGCTGCAGGCGCGACAGCAGCAGTTACCGTTTGTCAGCCTGCTGGTGCGCAGCACCGCCGTTGATACAAAACGGCTGGCTGAAGCCATGGCTGATGCTTTTGCCTGCCCTCTGTTTGACCTTAATGCGCTGGACCCAGCCTGGTCACCGCCATCGTTAGCGCCTGGCCTGGTTCAGGAGCTGATACAGCGCCGTCTGTTGCCGCTACAGATTCGCGGCAATCTTTTGTACGTGGCCATGGCAGATCCAAGCGCTGCCGCTGAGCCGGGCCAGCAGCTTCAACAAGCGCATCTGAGTCTGCAACCGGTCATCGTGGAACTGCAGTCATTGGAAGCGGCGTTGGCACGTCTGACTCGTTGCGGATCTGCAGACACAGCCGATCTGGCCACGCTGCTCGATGATGATATCGCTGACGAAGACCCGGACTCGGCGGCGTCCACCAACTCATCAGAAGAGGCGCCAGTTGTACGTTTTGTAAACCAGGTACTGCGTGACGCCATCAGTCAGCGCGCATCGGATGTGCATATTGAACCCTTCGAAGCCTGGTGCCGTATCCGCTTTCGCATTGATGGTCATCTGCAGGAAATTACACGTGTACCCTCGCGGTTTGCACCACGACTGAGTTCGCGGCTCAAAGTCATGGCCGGCCTGGACATCACGGAACGGCGGCGCCCCCAGGACGGCCGTCTGAGTTTGTCTGCAGGAAAGAATGCAGCGGTGGACCTGCGCCTGAGCACTCTGCCGGTGTTATGGGGTGAAAAAATAGTGCTGAGAATTCTGGATTCTCGCGGAGCCATTATGGCGTTGCCTGATCTGGGCTGTCTGCCACAACAATTGCAGCACTACCAACAGGCGCTTGACCGACATCAGGGCTTGATTCTGGTAACCGGACCCACGGGCAGCGGCAAAACCATCACACTGTACAGCGGTCTGGCACATCTGAACGTGACTCACCGCAATATCGCCACCGCCGAAGACCCGGTGGAAATCAATCTTGAAGGCATCAATCAAGTTGCGGTAAATCATCGCAGCGGCCTGGACTTTGCCACCTGCTTGCGTGCCTTTTTGCGGCAGGATCCAGACGTGGTGATGATAGGAGAAATCCGCGATGCAGAAACTGCAGACATGGCCATCAAGGCGGCACAAACCGGCCATCTGGTGCTTTCCACGTTGCATACCAACAGCGCAGTAGAGACGGTGAGCCGCTTGATCAATATGGGCATTGATCCCTGGAATCTGGCATCGGCCTTGAGCCTGGTGATTGCACAACGCCTGGTTCGCCGGTTATGCCCTTACTGCCGTCGTGCGGATGTGTTTTCGGAACAGGAACAACAGCGTTGTGCGGGACTGCCATTGCCGGCGACCTGTTGGCGCGCCCGCGGCTGCAAACACTGCCATCAGGGCTACCGCGGTCGCGTCGCAATCATGGAAATGTTACCGGTGAATGCAGAAATCAGTAGCCTGATCGGTGCACGCTGCCAACCGGAGCAGTTGTCACAGCTGGCACAGCGGGCCGGGTGGCCCAGTCTGAATGACAGTGCACTCCTCGCTGTTGCCAACGGCGATACCACCGTGGATGAGGTCCTCGGCATTCTGCGGGGATTGTCATCATGACTGTTCCTGCAGCAGAACTGACCAGATTTAATTGGAGCGGGCGCGACCCACAAGGATTGTTGGTCACAGGTCAGTCGGCGGCGGCGGATATCAACGCCCTTAAACGTGACCTCTACCGGCAAGGTATTCTGCTTAATGGCGCAAAGGTCGTAAAACCCAAACCGTTAGCAGCTGCCGACGTAAAACAGCTACCTCTGTTTCTGCGCCAATGCGCCAGTTTGCTGCAAGCCGGCTTGCCGCTGGTACAGTGTCTGGATATCTGTATTGACAGTGCCGCACGACCTGCCTTCCGCCAACTGCTGCGGGATCTGCGCGAGCAGCTGGCCGGCGGCAGCAGTTTTTATGAGGCCATTGTTAACAGCCAGTTGGCACAGCAGCAACAGCTATTGAACCTGATCCGGGCCGCAGAAGAGTCGGGTACGCTGGATATCTGTATGGAGCGACTAGCCAACCAGGCCGAAAAAAATGCGCTGCTGGAAGCGCGTATCAAAAAAGCCCTGAGTTATCCGACAGCGGTACTGGTGATTACCGCTGTGGTTACAGTGTTAATGCTGACACGTGTAGTACCCCAGTTTGCCACGACCTTTGCCACGCTTGGCGCCGAACTGCCTTGGTTGACTCAAACCCTGTTGTCCGCCTCTGATTCTGTTCGCTCCCACCTGCTGCTGATTGCGGCAAGCCCGGTTTTAGTTGTTGTCACAGTCAAGCTCTGCATTAAACGTTATCAGATGATTCGCATAATCCGCGACCGCCTGATACTGCACCTGCCCGTGATGGGGCCACTGCTGCGCGATGCCTGTCTGGCCCGCCTGTGTCGTACCTTGTCTGACAGTTTGCGTGCCGGCGTGCCTTTGCTGCAGGCCCTGACATCCGCAACATCCACAACCGGAAACCACGTTTTTGAAAAAGCCTGCCAGCAGCTGATTGAGCAGATACAAGAGGGGCAGACACTGGGTTTTGCTGTTCGCACGCAATCGTGGTTTCCGGTTATGATTGCCCAGCTGGTTCACGCTGGTGAACAATCAGGGACACTGGACCAGATGTTGGAAAATTGTGCGTTGCGTTATGAGCAATCAGTCGAGCAAACGGTGGACCGGCTCGGCACCCTGATTGAACCCGTTATGATGGCCGTATTAGGGGGCATTATTGCGACGCTGATGCTTGCCATGTATCTACCCGTATTCCGGCTTGGAGCCGTGTTATGAGTTTTGCTCAGTTGCTGTCGCAGTCACCACTTTTATTTATCATCCTGACTGCGGTATTGGGACTGCTGGTCGGCAGTTTTCTGAACGTAGTGATCTACCGCCTGCCACTGATGTTGCAGCGCGAGTGGCGGCAGCAATGCTGTGAATACCTGCAACTGGACCCAGGCAAAGTGAAAATTCCGCAGCCGGTTGCAGAACACAAGGTTTTTAATCTGATGAAACCGGACTCCCACTGCCCGGTCTGTAACAAGCCCGTTCGCCCCTGGCAGAATATTCCTGTACTTAGTTATGTGCTGTTACGCGGCCGTTGTGGCGGATGTAATACCCGCATTCATTGGCGCTATCCTGCGGTGGAGATTTGCACTGCATTGCTGTCGGCGCTGGTAGCCTGGAAATTCGGTTATGGTTGGCCCGCGTTGGCAGTGCTGGTTTTTACCTGGAGTCTGATCAGCGCAGCGGTTATTGATTTTGATCACCAGCTGCTGCCGGACAATATCACTTTGCCATTAATGTGGCTGGGTCTGCTGTTGTCATTAACGCCGTATGGCAGCGGCGTTTCAGTCGCCGACGCAGTAGTGGGTGCCGCCGCCGGTTATCTCTGCCTGTGGATTATCTATCAGCTGTTTAAACGTCTGACTGGCCGTGAAGGCATGGGTTTTGGCGATTTCAAATTACTGGCTGCCATTGGTGCCTGGCTTGGCTGGCAACAACTGCTGACCGTGGTGATCCTGTCATCACTTGCGGGAGCAATCATTGGTATTGCTCTGACGATGGTTGCCGGACGTGACAAAAATATCCCGATGTCTTTTGGTCCCTATCTGGCAATCGCCGGTTTTATTGCATTGATCTGGGGGCAGGACATCAGTAGCTGGTATCTGAGTGTGGCCGCCTCATGACTTCAACACACGCTGCCATCGTTGGCATCACCGGTGGAATTGGCAGTGGTAAAACCGCAGCCACTGACCGCTTTATAAAGCTGGGCGTTGACGTTGTGGACGCTGACTTGATGTCGCGCGAAGTTGTGAAACCCGGCACCCGCGCTTTAATTGCCATCGCTGACCACTATGGTGCAGAGCGGGTACTGCTGCCTGATGGTTCATTAAATCGGCGCGCGCTGCGGGAAATAGTTTTTGCTGATGCATCGCAAAAAAAATGGCTGGAAAACCTGCTGCACCCGTTGATCCGCGAAGAGATTGTGCAACGACTGCAGCGTTGCAAACCGCCCTATTGCCTGCTGTCATCTCCATTGTTACTGGAAACCGATCAGCACAAACTCTGTGATCGGGTGTTGCTGATTGATGCGCCGGAGACCCTGCAGTTAAGCAGAACCTCAGCCCGCGACAACACCAGCGAGGATGCTGTCAAAACCATCATGGCCTCTCAGTTCAGCCGCGAACAAAGACTGGCAGCTGCAGACGACATTATTGTTAATGATGCAGACCTGGCGGCACTTTATGCAGCAGTCGACAGGCAGCATCAGTTATATCTGGAACGTTACCGATGACCGAACGTGTACTCAAAGTTAATTGTCCCACCTGCAAGGAAATTGTTGAGTGGACCAACAAAAATCCCTGGCGCCCGTTTTGCAGCGAGCGTTGCAAACTGATTGATTTTGGAGAGTGGGCCAGTGAGCGCCACAGCATTCCAGGCGATCCGCTGGATCCGGAGCAACTGGCTAATATGCCTGGCGTAAAACCTCGCGAAGACGACTACGAGGACTGAAACGGCCAATGCAAAAACGTGTTCATGTCGCCGTTGGAGTTATTCATCGCGCGGACGGCTGCATCCTGATTGCACAACGCGCTGCCAGGCAGCATCTGGGTGGCCTGTGGGAATTCCCGGGCGGCAAGGTAGAGGCCGGTGAAACCGTTTCCGAAGCGCTGTCGCGTGAATTGTACGAAGAGCTCGGCATTATCACCGGACAGCAATCGCCGTTATGCCGAATTCAGCATGACTACACCGACAAATCGGTGTTGCTGGATGTCTGGCATATTCATGATTTCACTGGAGAAGCCCACGGGCGTGAAGGTCAACCACTGCGCTGGGTGAGCCCGCAAGCGCTTGTAGCCACCGAATTCCCGGAGGCCAATCGTGCCATTATCCGCGCGCTTTCACTGCCGGACTTTCTGGCAGTTTTTCCGGCAGATGCGTCTACGGATCAGGCCTGCGAGTTTGAACAATTTATCTTGAACTGCCCTGACAGTTCGCTGTTGCGCTGGCGTTCACCCAATCTGCCCGCTGCAGAACGGGTGGATTCGGCAAACCGGCAGGGTGTACGGCTGGTAATGGATCTGGCAGACGCCGCTGACAAGCGCTGGCAACAGCTGGCAGGGATAAGCGGAATTCACGCCAACCGCCATGTGCTGCAGCAACTGACCAGTCGCCCTGCCTGCAATAATCTGCTGTTTGGTGCCTCGTGTCACAACCTGCAAGAACTGCAACAGGCTGCGCGCCTGGGGGCTGACTACGTGCTGTTATCGCCAGTGCTGGCGACTCAAAGTCACCCCGACCAGGCAGGTATGGGCTGGAAACAGTTCGCTACGTTGGCAACAGCCAGCCACTGTCCGGTATATGCAATGGGTGGTTTGCAGAAATCAGATCTGCAGAAAGCAAAAACCTGCGGCGCCCGGGGCATCGCAGGTATCAGCCTGTTTAATAACAAAGATGGGAATCAGCTTCGATAAGAAGCGTTAATACGGACGTATTCCTCAGACAGATCTGAAGTCCATACCAGCTCACGGAAATCGCCGCGCGCCAGATTCACGCGCAGAGTGATGTCTTCCTGGTTCATTACGGTCTGCCCAAGCTCTTCACGGTAGCTTGGTGCCAGCCCTCCCTGACGCACAATCGCCACGTCATCCAGATCAATATCAATACGCGACACATCCAGGTTTTCTACACCGGCACGGCCCACGGCAGCGAGGATGCGGCCCCAGTTTGGATCAGAAGCCGACAGTGCAGTTTTAACCAGCGGAGATTCGGCAATTGCGTAGGCAACCAGCAAACATTCACGTGTGCTAGCGCCACCTCGCACATCTACGGTGACAAACTTTTTGGCACCTTCTGCATCACGGATGATCAGTTTGGCCAGCTCCAGAATCAGCTCGTGCAGCGCTGCACTGAAGGCCGCAAACAATTTCTCATCGCCCTCGGCAATAACTACGCCACTGCGACCGGTAGCACTCAGAATGCAGCAGTCGTTGGTTGATGTATCACCGTCTATCGTAATGCGATTAAAAGACTGCTCAACAGCTGACTTCAGTAACGAGTCCAGCAAAACCTGCTCGATCACAGCGTCAGTTGCCACAAATGACAGCATTGTTGCCATATTTGGCTTGATCATGCCGGCACCTTTGGAAATGCCGGTGATCGTGACTTTTTTGCCATCCACTTCAACAACGGTGCTCACCGCTTTCGGGCGCGTATCCGTGGTCATAATACCTTTGGCCGCTGCCAGCCAGTTATCCTGCTGCAATGCTTCAAACGCGTTGGGCACCGCTGCAATAATGCGATTCGCTGGCAGACGCTCACCTATAACACCGGTTGAGAATGGCAACACCTGAGCGGATGAGACACCTGCCGCTGCTGCAACAGCATCACAGCAGCTGTTGGCATCTGTGAGTCCGTCAGGACCGGTACCGGCATTGGCATTGCCAGTGTTGATCAGCAGATAACGCACTTCACCGCTGCTGGCGTTCAGGTGCTGGCGCGCGATGGTGACCGGCGCAGCACAAAACGCATTACGCGTAAAAACACCGGCCGAACGTGTACCCGGTGCCAGTTCGAACAACACCATATCCAGTCGGTTCTGATAGCGCACACCGGCGCTTACTGCCGCAATTCGTACACCGTCGATGGGCAGAATCTGCCCGAGTTCCTGAGGACCTGTTGCCATGATGATTCTCTTGAAATATTGGGTTGATGCGTCAGTCGCCTGTTAACTCAGGCGACCGTGACATTGTTTGTATTTTTTGCCAGATCCGCAGGGGCACGGTTCGTTACGACCCAGCTTGGGTTCTTCACGAACAAACGGCGCACGCTCTTCACCATCAGGATCTGCAGCAACACTTTCACCTTCAGCCTGAATGCCTGGTGCCTGCTCATGCTGGAATTGCATTTTTTCGCGGGCACGTTCTTCTTCGCGCGCGCGCTCAATCGCGTCAATCTCTTCCGGTGAACGCACCTGTACATGGCTGAGGAAGCGGGTCACGTCACTGGACAAACGCGTGAGCAGATTCTGGAACAAACCAAAAGCTTCGCGCTTGTATTCCTGTTTCGGGTTTTTGCCCGCATAACCACGCAGGAAAATGCTCTGACGCAGGTAGTCCATAGCCTGCAAGTGTTCCTTCCACAAGGTGTCCAGAATCTGCAGCACAATCTGTTTTTCCAGCAACAGCATGTTGTTGCCGACAATTTCGCGTTTTCTTGCATAAGCCTCTGACAAGGCATCCTTGATTTTCTGACGCAAACTTTCTTCAAACAGTTTGTCGTCTTCTTTCAGCCACGCGCTAACAGGCAACTGAATCGCAAACTCAGCGCCCAGCGCCGCTTCCAGACCTGGAATATCCCATTGTTCAAAAATGCTTTGTGGCGGGATGTAGCGGGTAATCACCTCATCTGCCACTTCGTTACGCATGTTGTTGACCAGGTCTGACAGATCATCGCTGCCCATAATCTGGTTTCGCTGTTTATAAACAATAGTTCGCTGATCATTGGCAACGTTATCGTATTCCAGCAGCTGTTTACGAATGTCGAAGTTGCGACCTTCCACTTTACGCTGGGCTTTTTCGATGGACTTGCTGACCATGCCATGTTCAATCGCTTCGCCACGTTCCATACCCAGACGCTGCATAAACGCCTTGACGCGGTCAGAGGCAAAAATACGCATCAGGTTGTCTTCAAGCGACAGATAAAAGCGGGAGAACCCCGGATCACCCTGACGACCGGCACGACCGCGCAACTGGTTGTCGATACGCCGCGACTCGTGGCGCTCGGTACCAATAATATGCAAACCGCCTGCAGCCATAACCTGCTCCTGACGCTGTTTGCACTCGGCCTTGATCTGTTCGATCTGCTCGGGCGTCGGGTTTTCCAACAACGCCACTTCATCTTCCCAGCTGCCGCCGAGTTTGATGTCAGTACCACGACCCGCCATGTTGGTGGCAATGGTGACCACGCCAGGACGTCCGGCCTGCGCAATAATATGCGCTTCCTTTTCGTGGAACTTGGCGTTCAACACTTCGTGTTTGATCTTTTCCTTGGTCAGGAATTTGGACAGCAGTTCAGAGGTTTCAATAGACGCGGTACCCACCAGCACCGGTGCGCCCTTGCCACTGAATTCCTTGATATCACGCACAATAGCTTCGAACTTTTCTTCCATCGACAGGAACACCAGATCGTTCATGTCGAGACGTTTCATCGGAACGTTTGGTGGTATGACCACCACATCCAGGTTGTAAATCTGTTTGAACTCAAACGCTTCGGTATCCGCTGTACCCGTCATGCCAGCGAGTTTTTTGTACAGACGGAAATAGTTCTGGAAGGTTGTAGACGCCAGTGTCTGACTCTCACTCTGAATTTCCACACCTTCTTTGGCTTCAATCGCCTGGTGCAGACCTTCGGACAAACGACGGCCTTCCATGGTACGACCGGTGTGTTCGTCAATCAGCACAATACGGCCTTCCTTGACGATGTACTCAACATCTTTGTGGAACAAGTAGTGAGCTTTAAGTGCGGACTGGATGTGATGCAGTAGACTCAGATTGGTTGCCGCGTACAGGCTTTCACCTTCTTTCAGCAAACCCCTTTCGCTCAGCAATTGCTCCAGATGTTCATGCCCGGCTTCTGTAAGTTCAATCTGGCGCGATTTTTCATCAACAGAAAAGTGGCCGCTTTCCACACGCTCTTCACGCTCAAGCAGCGACGTGGTTTTCTCGGGGGCAGGCTCCCCTTTTTCCAGCTTGCTGACCAGCGAGTTGATTTCCATGTACAGACGCGAGCTGTTTTCAGCCGCGCCGGAAATAATCAGCGGCGTTCTGGCCTCATCGATCAGAATCGAGTCCACTTCATCGACGATGGCAAAATTGAGCTCATGCTGCATTTTGTCTTCGATGCGAAACGCCATATTGTCGCGCAGGTAATCAAAACCAAATTCGTTGTTGGTACCGTAGGTAATTGATGCGTTATACGCCTCTTTTTTCTCCTGCGGACTTTGGCCGGAGACAATAACACCTACTGTCAGACCCAGGAATTCATACAGTGGACGCATCCAGTTGGCGTCACGACGTGCCAGGTAATCGTTGACGGTAACGATGTGTACACCTTTACCGGTCAGACCGTTCAGATAAGCGGGCAGAGTTGCTACCAGCGTTTTACCTTCACCGGTTTTCATCTCGGCAATGTCACCAGTGTGCAGCACCATGCCACCAATCATCTGCACATCAAAGTGACGCATGCCCATCACGCGTTTGCCCGCTTCGCGAACAACAGCAAAGGCTTCCGGTAAAATTTTGTCGAGGCTTTCACCGCCATCAAAACGCTGTTTGAACTCGGCAGTTTTTGCACGCAGCTCTTCATCAGACAGTGCCTGAATGGCGTTTTCAAATGAGTTGATCTGCTTGACTACTTTTTGCAGCTTCTTGAGCTTGCGGGAGTTACTGCTACCAAAAATGGCACTGAAAATACTCATAATACACACATCACATTAAAAGGAATTAAGCGGTGCGGACCGCATTTGGCCCGCCGACGGATGACTTCTGGCGCCGTGATGTACTAGATCAATGTGACGTAAGCGTAACGGGCAGGATCAACGGGGCGGCCGTGAGAAAACACCGCCAGAGATACAGAAAAGAAAGGAGTGGAAATATCAGCAGCGCTGTTTTCAGCAGCTGCCAACAGCACAACCGGCTGCGATTGACTGTTGTGCGCATCATGGTTGTCATCCTGCGCCACCGCATCAAACAACCCATAAACCAGGCAATCCGGGCAGGCGTCGTGAGCAGAATTTAATTCATCGGAGACAACAGGAGTGTTCTGGCTGAGAACCGCATTAGGACTGGAATCCGCCAGCGCCAGCTCGTATCCAAGACAAGCCAGTGCCAGCGGAGCGCCCAGCAGACACAGTGATAATAAACCTTTCATCCAGCCGCGAATCACGATAGTCCGTGTGTGTCCGTAACGCTGGTTGACGAGAATAAGTTTCATACCACCACGGGTGTTTTTCAGGCAGCCAATACCGGTTTTACGTAGGAAATTGGCACATGAACGTCTGAGTCAAAACTCACCAACTCCCAGGCATCAGGTGTCGCTTCCAGTTTGCGCAGCAATGCATTGTTTAATGCATGGCCGGATTTATAACCCTTGAACTCGCCCAGCAAGTTGTGGCCCAGCAAGTACAGGTCACCAATGGAGTCGAGTATCTTGTGTTTCACAAACTCATCTTCAGAGCGCAATCCATCTTCGTTCAGGACTTTGTAATCCCCTACGGCAATGGCGTTTTCCATGCTGGCACCCAGCGCCAGATTCCGGTTACGCAGCTCTTCAAACTCATGCATAAAACCAAAAGTACGGGCACGGCTGACTTCCTTCACAAAAGAGGTGCTGGAGAAGTCGATAGTGGCAGACTTGGTATAACGACGGTATACCGGGTGGTCATACAACAGCGTGTAACTGACCTTAAAACCATCGTAAGGCTCAAGCGTAACCGTCTTGTCACCATCTTCAATCGTGACGGGTTTGAGAATACGGATAAACTGCTTGGGGGCATCCTGTTCCTCAATACCTGCTGACTGAATCAGAAATACAAATGGACCCGCACTGCCGTCCATGATCGGCACCTCAGGCGCGCTCACTTCGATATAGGCATTGTCTATACCCAGACCGGACATGGCGGACATCAGATGCTCAATGGTTGAAACACGCACACCATCCTTGATCAGCGTGGTTGACAGGGTGGTTTCTCCCACCAGATGCGCCTTGGCCGGTACCTGTGGTTGCCCTTCCAGGTCAGTACGGATAAATACAATACCGGTATCTACCGGAGCTGGTCGCAATGTCAGGAAAACCTTCTGGCCGGTATGGAGTCCCACGCCAGTCGCACGGATTACGTTTTTGAAGGTTCGCTGTTTCAACATAAAGACGTTGTTTCCTGAAGATAAAGGCTGGTCGGGGGATTGCCCCGACCAAGTGCGCCGATGATAACAAATATCAACTAAGAACCCAAACGCTGCTTTTAGTCGGCCTGACGGCGCAGGAACGCCGGAATATCCAGGTAATCCATACTGTCTTCAGCACCCACAGCCTTGGCAAAACCGCCCTGCGGCATGGTGTGGGACATCTGCGGACGTGTACGTGCGACCGGCTGCGGAGTAACCGGCGCCGGCGCTGGGCGTGATTCAGTACGGAAGCTAGGAACTGAATGGCTGCCAACTGCACGCATACCTTCTACAGCCTTGGGCGGACGCAGTTCCTGGGCCTGAACTTCACCGAGACCTGTAGCAACCACGGTGACACGGAATTCGTCACCCATTTCCGGATCAATTACCGTACCGATCACCACGGTTGCATCTTCAGAAGCGTACTGGGAAACCGTGTCACCCACCTCAGTGAACTCACCCAGAGACAGGCTTTCGCTGGCGGTTACGTTTACCAGAATACCGCGCGCGCCATGCAGATTGACGTCTTCCAGCAGCGGACTGCGGATGGCGGCTTCAGCAGCTTCACGGGCACGATCTTCGCCGGTTGCGTAACCGGTACCCATCATTGCCATGCCCATTTCGGACATCACAGTACGTACGTCAGCAAAGTCTACGTTGATCATACCGGGGCGAATGATCAGATCAGCGATACCTTTTACTGCGCCCAACAGAACGTCGTTGGCTGCTTTGAATGCTTCAAGCAGGGAGGCCTGTTTGCCCAGCACAGCCAACAATTTTTCGTTCGGAATAGTAATCAGGGAGTCCACGTGACGGGACAGTTCGGCAATACCCTGATCGGCTATCACTGAACGCTTTTTACCTTCGAACGGGAACGGCTTGGTCACAACCGCTACAGTCAGAATGCCGAGTTCCTTGGCTACTTCAGCAAAAATCGGCGCCCCACCGGTACCGGTACCACCACCCATACCTGCCGTAATGAAGACCATGTCGGCACCGCGCAGGATTTCAGCAATCTCTTCGCGATCTTCCAGAGCGGCCTGACGGCCAACTTCCGGATTGGCGCCCGCACCCAGTCCTTTGGTTACGGTGTTACCCATTTGCAGCAGGGTCTTGGCCTGCATGTTGGACAGAGCCTGCGCGTCGGTATTCGCGCAAACAAACTCTACACCTTCAACATTGTTGCTGATCATGTGACGTACTGCGTTGCCGCCGCCACCACCAACACCAACGACTTTGATTACAGCGCTTTGCGGAATGTTATCCAGAAGTTCGAACATAGGGCCCCCTCATGTTGCTCAGTTTTTTTATAAAAAGTTCAGTTTCTTGCAAAAATCTAACAATCAAAAATTATTTCGAATCCAGTTTCTGACACGTTTGGCCAAGGTGATCTGCGGCTCCTTGACCGGCACCGGGTTGTGGCTGCGCACCTGGTGTTGTTGCTGTTTCATGCCGTAGAGCAACAGGCCAACACCTGTTGAATAAATCGGGTTACGCACGATGTCTGCGAGTCCTTTAACGGTCTGTGGCATGCCCAGTCGCACTGGCATGTGGAAAATTTCCTCAGCCAGCTCAATCACACCTTCCATCTTGCTTGTGCCACCAGTGAGCACAATTCCAGCTGCCATCAGGTTTTCGTAACCACTGCGTTGCAGCTCCGCTTTTACCAATGTGAACAGTTCGTCATATCGCGGCTCTACCACTTCAGCCAACGCCTGACGTGACAGTTCACGAGCAGGTCTGTCGCCAACACCTGGCACCATGATCATTTCGCCCGGGCTGGCGAGCTGGGTCAGAGCGCAGGCGTAACGGATCTTGATCTCCTCAGCATTATCGGTAGGCGTACGCAGTGCCATGGCGATGTCGTTGCTAACCTGGTCGCCTGCAATGGGGATAACGCCTGTGTGACGAATGGCACCTTCAGTAAATACAGCGATATCAGTGGTGCCACCGCCGATATCCACCATACATACACCCAGCTCTTTTTCGTCATCGGTCAGTACCGCGTAGCTGGATGCCAGTTGCTCAAGAATAATTTCTTCTACCTGCAGGCCGCAGCGCTTGATGCATTTTTCGATGTTCTGCACGGCGTTGATCGCACAGGTCACCAGATGCACTTTGGCTTCAAGACGCACACCTGACATTCCCAGTGGCTCTTTAACGCCCTCCTGTGAATCGATGATGTATTCCTGCGGCAGGATATGCAGCACACGTTGATCTGCAGGAATGGCAACCGCCTGCGCAGCATCAATTACCCGGTCTATATCCGCGCGTGTGACTTCGCGGTCGCGGATCGCAACAATGCCGTGTGAGTTCATGCTGCGAATATGGCTGCCAGCAATACCGGCGTATACCGAATGGATACGGCACCCCGCCATCAGTTCTGCCTCTTCAATCGCCCGCTGAATGGACTCCACCGTGGATTCAATATTGACCACAGTGCCTTTTTTCAGACCGCGTGAGCGATGGCTGCCAATACCAACAATATTGAGAGCACCGTCTGCCTTGATCTCACCCACAATGGCCACGACCTTGGATGTACCAATGTCGAGTCCTACAATCATGTTGCTGTTATCTGCAGCATTCATATGTCACCTTGCTCTCACCGACTCGCGACTGACTCTGTCGCGACGGGTTTGTTACTGACTGAAATTCCGTTGCTGTAACGCAGATCTATCGTTTGTGCATCGGCCAATTGTTCTTTGAGTGCGCCTCGGTACAAACTGACAAAACGTTGCAGTCGTGGTTCTACATCTTCACGGCCGATTTTTAACATCGGACCATCCACAATTGTGGCGTCCCAGCTGCCACGCGCATTAACCGACAAACCACCCAAGCTCAGGCCGATCCCGGCCAGCAGTGCCCGGTACTCTTCAAACTTTGCCAGCACCATGGCTTCAGTGCCTTGCGGACCACTGAGGTATGGCAAGCTTGCTTCAGTGCCACGCATTGGTGGTTCGAATATCTGTCCTTGTTCGTTCAAAAGCGCCCGGTCACCCCAGCGCGCAATCGGCTGCTCTTCAGTGATGCTGATCGCCAACACGTCTGGCCACACTCGTCGAACAGTAGCGTGAGCAATCCAGGGATTCTGCTCCAGCTCATCACGCAAGTCCTGCACGTCCACACCAAGAAAACCGGACTCAGTGTAGCGGGCGAGCAACAGGCGTACCTCTTCTTCTGTTACACGGTTTAATGGGGTTTCCATGCGCACCGTGTTAATCGCGCGGTTAATCACAGGCCGATTGAACTCTGGCAAATTGATCGCTGGAATCTGCTCGGCAACCACAGCCAGCGAATCAGCAATAATGCCGCGGTATTGATTGATCGCAATAGCGCTCAAACCAAGCACCAGCGTCAGTACAAACCAACCACGCAAGCGACGGCGTTGCGGCTCTTCACTTTCGTCACGGACCTTGCCTTCCGGGCGCACAGCGTGACGGCTTTCCGCGCGGATAGGCGCAAAATCCATCGGTGTTTCACCAGCAGCGCTGTATGCTGAAAATGTTCCGGACCGCCGTTCGCTCATTGTGCGATATCGCCTCCATCCAGAATGTGAACAACCAGATCCTCAAAGCTGATACCCAACGCAGCAGCAGATCTTGGCACCAGGCTGGTATCTGTCATACCTGGCACTGTGTTGATCTCCAGCAGCCAGAAGTTGCCTTGTTGATCCTGCATTACGTCTACACGTGCCCAGTCTTTTGCACCAACGGCGTTAAACGCACGCAGACAAATATCCTGCAACTCGCGGGTCTTTTCCTCTGACAAAGGCGCCGGACAAATTTTCTGCGTATCGTTGGCTACATACTTGGCATCAAAGTCGTAGAACTCATGATTGGTTCGCATCTCAATTGCCGGGAACACTTTGCCGTGAATAACAGGAACGGTAAATTCAGGACCACGAATGCGTTGCTCGGCCATTACCTCTGTGTCATAAACTGCAGCTTTTTCGTAGGCGGCCTTCAGTTCTGCAGCCGTTTTCACCATGGACATGCCCAGGCTGGAGCCTTCATGTGCAGGTTTAACAACCAGCTCACCGAGATCAGCCACCAATGCATCCCAGTCGCTGTTTGCAGTGAGGATGCACGAGCGTGGTGTTGGTAAACCCACGGACTGCCAGACCATTTTGGTTTTAAGTTTGTCCATGCTAATTGCAGAAGCCAGCACACCACTGCCTGTATAGGGCAATCCCATCACTTCCAGCATTCCCTGCAGTGTACCGTCTTCACCACCGCGGCCATGCAGGACGATAAAAACCTTGTCGATTTGTTCAGCGAGCAGGCGTTGAGGCAGATTCTTGTCTACATCAATCGCAAAGGCGTCAACACCTTTGCGCTGTAATGCAGCGAGTACTGCTTTACCACTCATCAGTGAAATTTCGCGTTCAGCTGAGTGTCCACCAAACAGCACAGCCACTCTGCCGGCAGATGGTTTGATTGTTGTGTTTTCACTATTAATACGAGTCATTACACAAAACCCTGCGTTGCCAGAGTGCGTGACAGTGCACCTACACTGCCGGCACCTTGAGTAATTACGATATCGCCAGCGCGCACCAGGTCTTTGAGCACACCACGCACCTCATCTTCACTCTTGACAAAAATCGGATCGAGGCGGCCACGCAAACGGATGCTGCGACACAGACTGCGTGAATCCGCACCTGGAATTGGATCTTCTCCGGCTGAATAAACTTCAAGCATCACCAGTACATCGACCTCAGACAGTACCTTCACAAAGTCCTCGTATAAATCTTTGGTACGTGTAAAACGGTGCGGCTGATAAATCATCACCAGACGCGATTCCGGCCAACCTGCGCGCAGAGCTGCAATGGTTGCCGCAACTTCCGTGGGGTGGTGTCCGTAGTCATCAAGCAGCATTACGCTGCCACCTTCAACCGGAAAATCGCCCTGGAAATCAAAACGGCGTCCAACACCCTGAAACTTGCGCAGACCTTCGCAGATTGCCCGCTCATCAATACCTTCGTCAGTAGCAACTACAATCGCAGCGGTGGCGTTCAGCGCATTGTGACGTCCGGGAATGCTCAGATTGATCTGCAGCGGTGATAATCCATCAGGACGCAACACCACAAAACGGGTGAACTGACGCTCCTGACTCAGATTCACAATGCGATAGTCTGCTTTTTCGGAAAAACCATAGGTAATTACTGGACGAGAAACGCGCGGCAGAATTTCTTCAACCACCGGATCATCTACACAGAGGACCGCCAGGCCGTAGAACGGCAAATTATGCAGAAATTCGATGAAGTAATTCTTCAGTTTGTTGAAGTCGCCGTCATAGGAACCCATATGGTCCGCGTCTATATTGGTGACAACTGCTACCATCGGCTGAAGATGAAGAAAAGACACATCACTTTCATCTGCTTCACATACCAGATACTTGCTTTCACCCAAGCCAGCATTTGTACCCGCGCTGTTCAGACGTCCGCCGATTACAAAAGTCGGTGCAAGTTTGGCTTCTGCAAAAACCGAGGCCACCAGACTGGTGGTAGTGGTTTTGCCATGCGTACCGGCAATGGCAACTGAATGGCGATAACGCATCAATTCACCGAGCATTTCTGCGCGCGGAATAATCGGTTTGCCTGTTGCCTTGGCATGTACCAGCTCAGGGTTATCCGTGCGCACAGCACTGGAATAAACCACCACATCACATGCCTCTATATTTTCCGCACGGTGTCCAATAAACACTTGTGCGCCCATGGACTCCAGACGTTCGGTGACTGCTGAGGCCTTGATGTCAGAACCGGTAATTTTGTAGCCCTGGTTCAGCAACACCTCTGCGATGCCGCACATACCTGCACCACCAATCCCCACAAAGTGGATAGTGCGAATTCTGCGCATCTCTGGCACCGGGTAATAACGCTGATCAGTCATGACATATCTCCACACAGATAGCGCTGACTTTGTCACCGGCATCTGGTACTGCTTTGGAACGTGCTGCTGCAGCCATCTGGCGCAACGTTTCAGGTTGTTGTAACCACTGGGCAATCTGCCCAGCCAGGTCATCAGCCTCTAACTGCGCCTGGGGGATTAATACCGCAGCACCGGCCTCGCTCAACCAGCGCGCGTTGGCACTTTGATGATCATCAATTGCGTATGGATATGGCACCAGGACGGATGGCAGGCCTGCAACCGCAATTTCAGCCAGAGTGCCCGCGCCAGCACGGCAAATCACCAGATCTGCCCATTGGTAGGCCGCGGCCATATCTGTGATAAATGGCACCACTTTGTGTGTATCCGTCACATCCAGTCCCTGCTGCTGATACAGCGCGAGGGTTTCCTGATCCTTGCCTTTTCCAGTTTGATGCCAGACTTCAATGGCGAAATCTTGTGGCAAGCGTGTGCTGCACAGCATGGCCGGCACTACCTGATTGATGGCTGCAGCGCCCAGGCTGCCGCCCAGAACCAGTATGCGCAGCGGTCGCTGAGCGTTGTAGGACTGCTTGTCTGTTCCTGCCAGCGCCATAATGTCTGCGCGTACGGGATTGCCGGTTTCCACAACTTTGTTGGATGCCGGAAAAGTGCCAGGAAACGCCTGCAGCACGCGACGGGCAAACGGACGCAAAAGACGATTGCTGGTTCCAGCGACGGCATTTTGTTCATGAATAAGCAGCGGCCGCCCGCTAAGCCAGGCCGCAATACCTCCTGGACCTGTGACGTACCCTCCCATTCCCAGAACACAGCAGGGTCGGATCTCACGCAACAAGGCCAGCGCCTGCCAGATCGAACGCAGCAGCATAAAGGGCGCTTTCAGCAGTGCTGCTCCACCTTTGCCACGCAAACCGTTAACGCTGAGTCTGCTCAGGCGGATGCCGGTATCTTTTAATACTTCGTTCTCCATGCCCGCCGGTGTGCCCAACCATTCCACCTGCACACCCTGGGCCTGCAAACGACGCGCGATAGTCAGCGCCGGGAAAATGTGCCCCCCGGTACCTGCAGCCATAATCAACACAACGGGAGCGCTCATACTTCGCCCTCCTGTGCTTCTTGCTTCCATGCGCTATCCGGACCAAGACGGCCAGTTTGCAGTTCAAACTGGGCGCGCATCAGCACACCCATAACAAAACAGCTGATCAGCAGGCTGTTACCACCATAACTCAAGAATGGCAGCGTCAGCCCTTTGGTTGGCAGCAGTCCGGTATTCACACCAAAATTGATAAAGGTCTGGGTCGCGAGCAGCATGCCAATTCCGTAACAAACGTAGGCGACAAAATATGCGCCTTGCTGCTCAGCGCCACGTCCGGTTTTGAGCGCCTGCACAATCAGCACAACAAACAGTGACATTACCAGGCCAACACCAAACAGCCCGGTTTCTTCGGCAACAATCGACAATACAAAATCAGTGTGCGCCTCTGGCAGGAAATACAGCTTCTGCAGGCTGTTGCCGAGACCAACACCAAACCACTCACCTCGTCCAAACGCGATCAGGGCCTGGGTCAGCTGGTACCCTTCACCATAAACGTACTCGTCAGCCCAGGGATTCAGGAATGAAGTCAGACGGCTGATGACGTGGGGTTTCATGATGGCCAGTCCGGCAACGGCGGCAAAACTTCCCATCACCAGCAACATAAAACGATGCAGTCGTGCGCCGGCCAAAAACAGCATGGTGAAACTGGTGGCCATCAAAATGACCATCGCGCCGTGATCAGGCTCCAGATACAACAACACCACCAGCAGACCCAGAATGGCCATTGGTTTGAGGAATCCAGCCCAGTCGGCA
The DNA here is from genome assembly GCA_964535565.1 of uncultured Pseudohongiella sp. Taxonomy (GTDB): domain Bacteria; phylum Pseudomonadota; class Gammaproteobacteria; order Pseudomonadales; family Pseudohongiellaceae; genus Pseudohongiella. Next base: position 131,689 of record CAZHUJ010000006.1, read on the forward strand.
TGGACTTCGTCACGGCGACGTGACAAATACCCAGCCAGGTACATGATCAGGAAAATTTTGGTCATCTCTGACGGTTGCAGACGGTAAAAACCCAGGTCGATCCAGCGCGCACTGCCGTTAACAACAGTGCCCACTCCCGGCAAAAGCACCAGCACCAGCAACGCGGTTGCTACCATCAATAAATATGGGCTGATGTGGTACCAGACACGCATCTCCACACCCATCACCACCAGCATCACTATCAGTCCCAGACCAATAAAGAAGACCTGGCGCTTGAAGAAATACAACGGATCGTTGGCCAGACTACTGCCAATATCCATCGAGGCCGAGGTCATCATTACCAGGCCTATGCCCAACAGTGCCAACGTGGCCAGCAGCAGCGTATTCAACGGTCGGGCTTCGGCCGCGGCATTAACTCGCTTGGCGCCACGATTACGCAACAGCAGAAAGCGTGAGGACACTGAACTCATGACAGAGCCTCCACAGCTGCCGCAAAAACACGGCCTCGATGGGCAAAGTCCTTGAACATGTCATAACTGGCACAGGCAGGAGACAACACCACTGCATCGCCTGGGCTTGCACTCAGACAGGCTTCCTGAACAGCTTCTTCCATGGAAGAAGCGCGCATAATATCGACTCGCTGCCCTATTACCCGGGCAATTTTGTCCGCATCCTTGCCAATAAGAATGACGCGTTTGACGTAACGGTTAATGGCTGGCAACAGCGGGGAAAAATCCTGTTCTTTGCCTACGCCTCCGGCAATCAAGATGATTTCACCTGCAGTACGTTCGCCTATACCTTCCAGTGCAACCAGCGTTGCACCCACGTTGGTACCTTTGGAGTCGTTGTAATAATCGACATCACGTCGACGTGTGACCAATTGGCAGCGATGCGGCAGGCCGGAAAATTCACGCAGTGTAGCCACCATGGCTTCATGCGGCAGCCCCACAGACTCACCAAGCAGATACGCTGCCATGGCATTTGCCAGGTTGTGCCGTCCCACCAGCCGAATATCGCGTACCGCAATGATTGGTCGATCACCAATAAACATCCATTGCTGGCCGTCCTTTTCAGCGATACCCGCGCAACCTTGCTGCGGTGCTGCCAGTCGGAAACCGCGGATGGGAAGATCCTGCATTTGCCACGGTTTACTGGCCGGGTCGTCCAGATTAACGACATACTGTCTGCAGCCATTAAAAATGCGTTGTTTGGCTGCGGCGTAATCATCCATCCCGGCGTAACGATCGAGATGATCTTCACTCAGATTCAGAATGGTTGCGACTTCAGCTCCCAGGTGCTGCGTGGTCTCCAGCTGGAAGCTGGACAACTCAAGCACGTACAGATCTCTGTCACCTGCGCGCAGCAGATCCAGCGCGGGCGTACTGGCACGACCATCCAGATTGCCGCCCACGCCAACATGGCGACCGGCTTTTACCGCCATTTCGCCAACCAGAGTGACAACGGTGCTTTTACCGTTCGATCCGGTGACTGCCACAATCGGGGCGCGCGCTTCGCGACTGAAAATATCAATATCCCCAGTAACTGGGACACCTGCTGCGACAGCGGCAGCAATTTCCGGAGTCTCCAGGCTGATGCCCGGACTCAGAACAATTTCGCTGGCTTGCAACAGACTGTCAGCATTAAAACCGCCAAGTTCCAGTTCAATCCCCGGAAACTCGGATTCAAATGTTGCCAGTGCCGGAGGACTGAAACGACTGTCCATCACACGGAAGGCTTCACCTCTGGCATGAAAATAGCGCGCGCATGACAGCCCGGTGTGTCCCAGACCGACAATCACTTTGACGCCTTTTCTGCTTTCTGCCTGCATCGTGTTTCTACTCTGCCGTTAATTTTCTAGCGTAATTTCAGTGTTGCCAGACCAAACAACACCAGCATCACAGTAATAATCCAGAAGCGCACAATCACACGCGGCTCTGGCCAGCCTTTTAATTCAAAATGATGGTGAATGGGCGCCATGCGGAAGATCCGTTTTCCTGTCAGCTTGAACGATGCAACCTGCAGGATCACTGAAACGGTTTCCATTACAAAAACGCCGCCCATAATAAAAAGAACAATTTCATGACGGGCCACCACTGCCACTATTCCCAGTGCAGCACCCAGTGCCAGGGCACCCACATCGCCCATAAATACTTGTGCTGGATAAGTGTTAAACCAGAGAAATCCAAGACCCGCACCCACGAGTGCGCCACAGAAAATCACCAGCTCACCAGCGCCTGGCACAAAAGGAATACGCAGGTACGTGGAAAACTCAGCATGGCCGGCCAGGTACGCAATAATTCCGAGCGCTCCCCCAACCATTACACTGGGCAGAATTGCCAGACCATCAAGTCCGTCAGTCAGGTTTACCGCGTTGCTGCTGCCAACAATTACAAAGTAGGTGATAACAATAAAAAGGATGCCGGTATCTATCGAGACATTCCAAAAAAACGGCACTATGTAGTTGGTTTGCACCGCATCAGTGGCGTTAAAATACAGAAACAATGCGGCGCCCATACCTGCCAATGATTGCCAGAAATATTTCCAGCGCGCCGGCAGACCTGTTGGATCTTTGCGAAAGACCTTGCGGTAATCATCAACCCAGCCAATGGCGCCAAACGCCAGTGTTGTGAGCATGACGACCCATACGTAAGCGTTGCGCAGGTCTGCCCACAGCAGCGTACTCACCGCAATACTGACCAGGATCAGCGCCCCGCCCATTGTGGGTGTGCCGGCTTTGCTGAAGTGAGTCTGGGGCCCGTCGTCGCGCACGACCTGGCCGATTTTCTGCAAAGTGAGTTTGCGGATCATCCACGGCCCGATCATCAGCGCAATAGCCAGCGCCGTAAGAATGCCCATAATTCCGCGCACAGTAATGTATTGCAGCACTGCAAAGCCGGGATCGATTCTGGTCAGATATTCAGCCAGCAATAAAATCATCAGCGGTTTTCTCCCGAACGAATTTTTTCTACGACCGCTTCCATGGCTGCACTGCGTGACCCTTTGACCAACACAACCATGCCTGCATCCAGTGTATTAACCGCATGACGGATCAGCGCATCCTTGCTGTTAAAGTGCCAGGCGCCTTCACCAAAACCCTCAGCCGTCAGTTGGCTGAGTTTCCCGGTACACCACAGCTGATCAATACCCATCTCGCGCGCGTACCTGCCTAACTCAAGATGCGCCCGATCAGCGATATCCCCCAGCTCGGCCATATCGCCAGCGATCAGAATGCTGCGCAGTGACTGAGATTGTGAGATCTGGCACAACACGTTAATGGCGGCTTTGAACGAAGCAGGACTGGCGTTGTATGTGTCATCAATCAATTGCGAACCGGCCATTCCAGGTATGGGCTTGAGGCGCCCACTGACCGCTTTCACCGCTGCCAGCGCGTCACGAACATCAATCAGCGATGCTCCAGCTTCTATGGCCAACGCAGCAGCAGCCACTGCATTGGAAATGTTGTGACAACCGGCCAAAGGCAGGAAACAGCTGACACGCCCTTTGGTATCCACCAAATCAAAACGACTACCATCTGCCAGCAACTCGACGGCTTCGGCGCGATAGTCCGCATCAACACTGCCAGCGCCGGAGAACAGCACAACGCTGCGATCACCCGCACGTTTTTGCCAGATGCCCACATGGGGATCATCGGCATTCAGAATGACTGTGTGCGTAGCCGGCGCCGAGTCGATTATTTCGCCCTTGCCTTTAATAATGCCTTGCAAGCCGGCAAAACCTTCAACGTGAGTCTCGGCTGCATTGTTAAGCAGCACAATTTCCGGATTGGTAATGTGTGTGCCCCAGGCAATCTCGCCCTGTGCGTTAGCACCCAACTCAATCACTGCACGCTCGTGGCCAGCATCAAGCTCCAGCAGCATTTGTGGTGCACCAATGCTGTTGTTCAGATTGCCGCGAGTAATCAAGGTATTAAAGCGGCGCGACAGAATGGCGCCAGTCAGCTCTTTTACGGTGGTCTTGCCCTGGCTTCCAGTCACTGCCAGAACCTGGGCTGCACTGCGGCTGCGGTTTAAATGGCCCAACCAACCCAGGGCCTGCACTGTGTCACGCACCAGCAACTGAGGAATACTCACATCCTGTAACTCGCTGACAATGGCGGCGCAGGCGCCTTTTTCTTCGGCCTGCACCACAAAGCGGTTGCCGTCAAAACGCTCGCCGCTCAGTGCTATGAACAGATCACCGGGTTTAACATTACGAGTATCAGTACTCACTGCTGCAAAGCTGACATCGTCTCCGACCAGTCTCGCGGGCATACAGGGAAACAGCTGGGACAGGCGTAAGGATTCCATCATACCGATGCTCCTGTGCTGTGGCTGTTTGCCTGTTTGCGCTGCTGCAGTGCCAGCCTGACCTGGGACGCATCACTAAAAGCCATGCGTTGACCACCAATGTCCTGATAATTTTCGTGACCTTTACCGGCAACCAGCACAACATCACCTGAGCCAGCCTGGCTGACTGCCAGACGGATTGCCTGAGCACGGTCACGCTCAACCTGTACCGCGTCACGTCGCACAAAACCCAGCATGATCTGACGTACGATGTCGTCAGCATTTTCCAGACGTGGATTATCGTCCGTGACAATGACATGATCTGCCAGCGATTCTGCCACTTCTGCCATGAGTGGACGTTTGCCCTGATCGCGATTTCCACCACAACCAAAAACACACCAGACTTTTCCGCTGGCGTGCTGACGGACAGCTTCCAGCGCACTACGCAACCCATCTGGCGTGTGGGCATAGTCCACAACCGCCGTCATACCATCCACGCTGCCAACCACAACCATGCGACCATCAACGGCCTTGATTGCTGATGCAGCTTTTAATACATCATCCAAGGCATAAGCGGCGGGCAAAGTCATCACTGCAGTGACCGCTGCCAACAAGTTACTGATGTTAAATGCACCCAGCAGGTGACAACGGATAACGCCTTCGCCCCAGGGCGTGCAAACTTCAAGGTCGAATCCATCAACGCGGTATTCAATCTTGCGCGCATATACATTGGCGAGCTGGCTGCCAACACTGAATGTGTAGCTGCGCGCGCTGCGCGGCAGCGCATTCAGCATTACTACAGCGTGATCATCATCCATATTGACCACACCTACTTTCAGGTCAGGGCTTTCAAACAGTCGACGTTTGGATTCTGCGTAGGACTGCATGGTGCCGTGATAATCCAGATGATCACGCGTTAAATTGGTGAATACCGCTGTGTGAAACTCAACAGCCTGCAGACGATGCTGGTGCAAACCCTGCGAAGACGCTTCCATAGCCACAGCAGCGATGTGTTGGTCACGGAAATCAGCCAGCGCAGCCTGTAACAACAACGGGTCAGGTGTCGTAAAACCTGTATCTTTTAAATCAGGATAAACTCCACTACCCAGAGTTCCGACAACACCACAACGTTGCCCCAGATAATTCAGCATCTGCGCAATAAACTGTGTGCAACTGGTTTTACCATTGGTACCGGTGACACCAATTACGGGCATTGCGTGGGAAGGCTGTTGGTAAAAATTCGCTGCAATTTCACCGAGTTTTGAGCGTAATCCCGGCACAGCAAAAACCGGCACCTTGCCCGCCCAGCGCAGCCCCTGCCAGTCGCCACTGGCATCGGCGACCACGGCAACAGCACCGTGATCTATCGCCACATCAATATAGTCACGAGCATCGTGGTTCTTGCCAAACAGCGCAAAAAACACGTCGCCTTTTTTAACCTGACGACTGTCCATCTGCAGCCCGTCCACAACAATATCTGCGCAGCTGGCCAACACAGTTTCGTCGACGTGCCTGACCAGCAAGTCTCCCAGTGTGCTTCCATAATTTGTCCGCGGCGCAGTATTCATCGGCTTATCTCGCTGACAAGGTCATGATGCGTGACTCATCCAGACGATCCGGAGTAACCTCCAGAATGCGCATGGCTCCACTTGCAATGCGGGTGAATACCGGCGCTGCCACCTGACTGCCATAACGCTGTGAACCTTGTGGTTCATTAATCATGATGACCATCACAATTTGCGGATCATCGGCCGGGATATAACCGGCAAAAAATGAGTTGTGCACGTTGGACTCGTAGCCATTTTCACCGACTACACGCGCTGTCCCTGTTTTACCTGCAACCGTGTACAACGGCACGCTGGCACTGTCGGAACCACCCAGAGCCGGATCAACCACGGACTTCAGCATTTGATGAACTTCGGCAATAACACTTTCGTCAATCACTCGCTTGGGCTCAACAGCGCCCGGCATACTATTGCCGCCCTTCAGCAACGTAACAGGCGTGCGAATACCTCCGCTGGCAATCACTGAGTAGGCCTGCGCCAACTGCAATGCTGAGGTTGACATGCCGTATCCAAACGACAGTGTGGCAATTTCAATGTCGCTCCAGACACGGTGATTGGGCATTACGCCACTGCGCTCACCAGGAAAACCGCTGGCCGGGCTTTCACCAAATCCCACCCGCAACAGCACATCACGCAAACGCTCATGACCTACAGCCAGAGCGATTTTTGTTGATGCAATATTGGAGGATTTCACCAACATTTCTTCAACCGTGATCTCACCAAAGTTCAGACCCCGGTCAACAACATAGTCACGACCTACACGCATGCGACCTGGCGCGGTATCGATCAATGTATGACGGTTAAACATTCCGGACTCAACACCGGCAATAGCGGTAAACGGTTTTAATGTTGAACCCGGTTCAAACAGGTCGGTAACCGCACGATTTCGCAGCGCACCAAAATCTGTGATGCTGGCGCGGTTGTGTGGATTAAAGGAAGGCTGGTTGACCATGGCCAACACTTCGCCGGATTTGACATCCAGAATCACAGCGGTAGCTGAACGCGCCTGCCGGTAGATGTATTCCGCTTTCAGCTCTTTATAGGCAAGATTCTGCAGCCTGAAGTCGATACTCAACTCCAGAGTGTTACCTGGCTGAGCAGGCTGAATGGTGTTCAATTCGCGGATGATACGACCACGGCGATCTTTGATGACCTGTTGACGACCTGGCACCCCTCGCAGCCAGTCATCAAAAGCCAACTCCAGACCTTCCTGGCCGATGTCGTCAACGTTGCTGAAACCAAGCACGTGAGCGGTGACTTCACCCTGCGGGTAATAACGCTGATATTCCTGACGCGCATACACTCCGGGCAGTCTCATCGCCAACACCGCATCTACTTCCGCTGGTGGCATACGGCGGCGCACATACAAAAATTCGCGCTCAGCACTGGCGCGAATTTGTGATACCAAACTGTCTGCATTTAACTGCAGCGCATCCGCCAACTGACGGACCGCTGTTTCATTAGCGGCAATTTCACGCGGGTTTACCCACACGGATTTGACTGGCGTACTGATTGCAAGAGGCTCACCATTGCGATCCACAATCATGCCACGGTGCGCAACCAGTGGTTCGGTTCGTATGGTGCGCGCATCACCCTGGGTTTGCAGGAATTCACCATCCACAAGCTGCAGGCTCAGCAGTTTCCACACAACAGCCACGGCAGCAAGGGCAAGGAAAAACCACACCAGCCCCAGTCGCCATCCACCCACTATTGGTAATTTCTGTTGATCAGTCATTACGCACCATCACTATTTTTGACCAGTCGGGCACTTTCATGCCTAACTCTTCAGTGGCACGACGTTCGATCCGCCCTTCCAGTCCGAAAGTGCTTTGCTCAATCAACAGCTGCCCCCACTGCACATCCAGGTCATTGGTCTGTACACGTGACTGCTGCAACTCATGGAAAGTCATACGATGTTGGTAGCTGGTATCGATAACAGCCAGCGCGGAGATCAGAACAGCGAGTAGCAACCCCATGACCAGCAGGTTCTGCGGGGAGCGAAGGTTCAGCCAGACGAGCACAGTCATGCGCTCGGCAGTGGCCGGCGCATTGTGTTGTTCTGCTGTCTGTTGCTGCTCTGTTGTTTTCATGACGTCGTGTCTGTTTTGTTGGTTTTCCTGTTTGGGCTTGTCCGCTCTACGCCGGTTTTTCTGCAACCCTCATCACTGCACTTCTGGCCCTGGGGTTTTGTTCCACTTCATGTGCAGACGGCTTGATGGCTTTGCCAATCCGTATCAGCGCCGGTTTAAATGCCGATGCCATCACCGGCAAATCGCGCGGCAGCTCATCTCCCTTGCTCTGACGCTGAATAAACTGTTTAACCAGTCGATCCTCTAGCGAATGGAAACTGATCACTACCAGGCGGCCACCCGGCGCCAGCAGGCTGAGCGCTTTTTCCAGCATCTGCTCCAACGATTCCAGCTCGCGATTGATAAAAATGCGGATTGCCTGAAATGCACGCGTGGCTGGATGTTTGTGTTTCTCCCAGGCCGGATTGGCTTGCTTGACTATTTCTGCCAACTGCAGCGTGCGTGTGATTGGCTGAATCTCACGTTCGCGGACAATGGCGCGGGCAATACGACGGGAAAAACGCTCTTCGCCGAACTCGTAAATAACGTTGGCAATCTCTTCTTCTTTGGCAGAAGCAATCCACTCGGCAGCACTTTGGCCCCGATCTGGGTTCATACGCATATCCAGAGGCCCGTCCTGGGTGAAACTGAAACCGCGTCCGGCATCATCCAGCTGCGGAGAGGACACACCCAGATCCAGCAGAATGCCGTTCACTTTGCCCTCGTACCCGAGTGCCGCAATACGGGAATCGATTTCTGAAAAAGAGCACTGACAGATTTCAAAGCGGGAGTCCTGCGCCATCAGTTCGCGACCAACACGAATAGCTTCAGGATCATGATCGCTGGCCAAAAGACGGCCGTCTTCTGTCAGCACTTCGAGGATGCGACGCGAGTGACCACCACGCCCAAATGTGCCGTCCACATAAAATCCGGCGCGATCAGAGACCAATGCATCCACAGCGGGATACAGCAATACGGTTTCATGTCCCTGACTTATAGTCATAATGCACCGCTCTGTGAAAACAGAAGCCCCGAACGAATTACAGCGACAAACTCAACAACGCCTGCGGCAGCTCAGTGCTGCCAGTCTCAGCAGAGAACCAGCTGTCAGTTTGAGCATCCCAGTTCTCTTTGCTCCAGATTTCAAATTTCATGCCCTGGCCAACCAACGCCAACTGCTTATCCAGCTGAGCACGATTACGCAGTATCTGCGGCAGCAGAATGCGACCACTGCTATCCATTTCAAGGTCATGCGCATGACCAATCAGCATGCGCTGGGCACGCCGACTGGCCTCATCAAAGCTCGACAGACTCTCGAGTTTTTGCTGGATCACTTCCCAGCCATCAATGGGGTACAGCAACAGGCAACTTCCTGAGAAATCCACTGTGGCCACCAGGCGTCCGGCATATTTTTCAGTCAGCAGATCGCGATAGCGCGCTGGCATAGCCATACGCCCTTTTGCATCTAGACTGATTTCGCTGACGCCTCTGAACACGATCTCTGCTCCGGGTTGGTGTGATCACGTTTTATTCAAACGCCACTCACCGCCCATTGATTCCCACTTTGAGACATTTTTCCCCACTTCATGCCACCTTGTGACACTATAGGCACAGCAAAAGCACAGCGCAAGTACTATTTGAAGTTTTTGGAAGAGGAAAGCGTCTGAAATTACAGGGAAAATTCCGTTTTTAGCAGAACCAGCAACAGGAGTTAAAGCAAAGAAAAACGTAATCAAATAGCTGCCGAAACAACTTAAAGTGATTTATGAGAAGAAGCGTAACCGCCAGTTCAAAAATGGGGTTTTAGTGGGTCAGGCGAGGGATGTGGTCATGCGGCCCGCAGGCCGTATGCCGGAATTTAAGTGAGTCAGCCGATAAGCCGGGTTCTGTCGTGGACAATCATTCATCTGGGACCAGCATCACTGCTGACCTCTAGCGACCTACCCGGACCCAGTGCGAGCCACACCGATGGGTCCCTATTTGGTCTTGCTCCGAACGGGGTTTGCCGTGCCACGCACTGTTACCAGGCGCGCGGTGCGCTCTTACCGCACCCTTTCACCCTTACCTTCCCGGTGCCGAAGCACACGAGCTGGCGGTCTACTCTCTGTTGCACTTTCCGTGGGCTTTCACCCCCCAGGCGTTACCTGGCGTTCTGCTCTGCGGAGCCCGGACTTTCCTCCATCAGATGCCTCAAACATCGTCGGAACGATGATTAAAGCGCTTCTGACAGCGACTGTCTGGCTGACTCGCGAGCAGGGTAAGCGAGCACGCATCACGTTTCAAGCAGTTTGTCAGAAAGCTTTGACTTGGCCACTTAAAGACTCTCATGGCACACTGAGGCCGCACTTCAAATTACGGAGACCGCAGTGATCAAACGTGTAGTGCTGGTATTGTCTCTGCTTGCGGGCATTGTTGTAGTCGGCGCTGGTATTGTCGCCTGGCTGGCATGGCAGCAGCAGACCGCGCTTTTGATCTCAACGGCCAACCAGGTGCTCCGCCCTTATGGGATCGAGGTGCTTTCCGTTCAGGGGCTAACCACCGGCTTTCAATCTTCGCACGCTGACCAGCTTAATTTCAGATCCACCCAGGTGGAAGGCGAGCACACAATCCGGGACCTGCGCCTGGAATATGATCCGCGCCTGCTGATTCAGGGACAGATCCAACGCCTGCAAGCACAATCTATTGAACTAAACCCACAACACAGCTGGCTACCAGAATCGCCTGTTATCCGCTTTCAAAACCTGGACATCCTGTGCAGCACCCTGCAGCAGTGCAACGGCAGTATTGATTTTGAAGCCAAAATCGCCCATCTGCAGATCCCGGAAGCAGAACTGCAAGCCAAACAGCTCAATCTGGAAACCCGTTTTGATATCAGTTACCAGGCTCCCGTTATCCGGATAGACCTGGCACCAGGAGTAAAAGCCGCGCTGGGAGATCTGGAAACACCTGAACTTAAACTGGAGCAGCTGAGTCTGGATTCACAACAGACCTGGCGCTTGAATATCAATCTTGATGAGCAGCTGCTGGTAGCAGACGGCGGGCAGCTGTCTGTTCATGTGCCCGTGCTGCGCCAGGTGCCACCAACAGCCGACGCGCCCGGCGGCTTGAGCGGATTTGAGCTGGCTCTGGATCGAATCAATGCCAGTTATGACTTCAAAGCAGAGCCTGGCAGTACAAAAAACTGGCAGCAGCGCCTGAGCGCGCAGGCCGCTTTTACAGTCGAAAAAATTTATACCACGCTGATTCCGTTCAACCTGTGGTCATGGCACTGGCAACAGCAGCTGGAATGGTCTCCATCAAACATGCTGCAGCTGACCTCCACAGGCAGTCTGGGTGAAAGCAATATCCTGGATATAGAAATCAGCCAAAACTTTGCCAATGGCGATGGTCATGCCCAGGTACAAACCAATAATCTGAACTTTGATCCTGGCAATCTGACACTGGCCGATGTGTTATCCCCACTGCCAGTGGATGCCGACCTGATCGCGGGCGACTTGCACGCACAGGCCACATTCGACTGGAAATTACCTGAGAGCAAAACCAGTTTTAAACTCCAGCAGTGGCAGCTTCGCGGCAACCTCGTTACAGAGGCCACCGCACTGGCCGGATTTTATGAAGATACTGCATTTGCTGGATTCAACACCGTAGCGCGCTGGCAATTACGACCGGATCTGACCCTGCATCATCAGGGAACATCAGAGCTTAGATTGGCTGAGCTCAACCCTGGCATACAGATACACAACCTGCAAACCCGCTATCACTATGACACCATGGGCAAGCGGCTTGATCTGCGGGACAGCCAGCTGACGCTGTTCGACGGTCTGGTGACTGCAGAGCCTTTTGTACTGGATTTCTCTACCACGCCAGCCGCCGGTAGTGAATTTAATGTACAGATTGATGGCATTGATATCAGCGAGGTGTTAAGTCTGGCCGCTTATAACCAGATCAACGCCAGCGGCCTTATAGACGGCAACCTCCCGGTGTCATTGACCGGATTAACGCCCGTCATTACCGGGGGCATTCTGCAGGCACGCGCACCGGGAGGATCCATTCGCTACAACGCAGGGCAAGGCCCATCCGGCAACCAGAGCCTGGATCTGGTCTATCAGGCGCTGGCTCACTACCAGTACGAATCCTTGCAGACGACGGTGGATTACGCAGAGAGTGGAGAGCTGCAGCTGGGAATGCAGCTGCAAGGCTTAAGTCCCGAGTTGAATAACGGCCAGCGAATCAATCTGAACCTGAACATCAGCGACGATATTCCTGCTTTATTGCAAAGTCTGCAGGCGGCGCAAAACGTCAGTGATCGTCTGGAAGATCTGCTCAATCACTGAGATAAAAATCATCACATACATTCAGCCGCGATTCAGGACACTATGATAGAGTCAAATCAACGGAAGACAGTGTTAACCAGCTTCGGAATGACTATCATGTCCACATCATTTTTTTATCAAATAAAACAGCGCAGCGGAGTAGTTACTCTGCTACTGCTGCCAATCCTGGCCAGCTGCACGCCGACGGTGCAAGTTGCAATGCCAAATGAACCTATTACTATCAATCTTAATGTACGCATTGAGCACGAAATTCGCGTCAAAGTTGAACGTGAACTGGATGATATTTTCAGTGCAGACAGTGGATTGTTCTGAACCATCAGAAACCGAGGCCAACATGATGAATACCCCCTTATTCCAAGCCAGAACATTAACCACACTGATGTTGTGGTTAAGCCTGTTGTTTGTTCCTGCGGCCTTTGCACAAAGCCTGGATGAAGCCAAGGCCAGCGGCCTGATCGGGGAAAAACGTGACGGTTATATCGGACTGGTGCAGTCCTCTGCTCCGCAGGCTGTGGTACAGCTGATAGAGGATGTAAACCGTCAGCGTCGGGAGCGTTACCAGCAGATTGCGCGTGAGAACGGCATCAATGTGGACCAGGTCGCACAACTTGCGTATGCACGCGCAGTAGAGGCAACCAAATCCGGTCACTATGTTGAGGATGCCAATGGACGCTGGGTCAGAAAACCCTGAGGTTACTCTTGCGGCGGCACTTCCTGTGTGCCGCCCAGCTCCAGTGCCCGTTTGTACAGCAGATTCTTTTTTATGCCACTCAATTTTGCCGCCAGCGCAGACGCCTGCCTGAGCGGTAATTCTTCCAGCAGTATGCGCAACATGCGCTCAGCCTCAGCGGGCAGATCCTCCGTGTCCGGCGCAGGCGCACCATGAACCAGTACAACAAATTCGCCGCGACGGTTGTTGTCATCCGCATCCAGCCATGAACACAAATTCCCCAGCGAATCACCGTAAATGGTTTCCCAGGTTTTGGTTAGTTCCCGACAGATAACAGCCTGCCTCTGAGCGCCGAACACATCACACATATCCTGGACACTGTCGCGAATCCGATGAGGAGATTCGTAAAACACCAGCGTACGCTGCTCCTGCATCAAAGCCTCAAACATCTGCCGCCTTGCACCTGACTTGTGCGGAGGAAAACCTTCAAAAGCAAACCGGTCTGTGGGCAGACCTGCAGCGGAAAGCGCGGCTGTCAGCGCACAGGGTCCAGGCACAGGTATAACTGTGACACCCAGCTCTCTTGCACGTGCAACCAGGGTATAACCGGGGTCGGAAATCAGCGGCGTCCCGGCATCACTGATCAGCGCCACCGTGCGGCCAGCCTGAAGATCAGCAAGGATGTTGTCCTCTCGCGATCTGGAGCTGAAATCATGGTAGGACACCAGTTTTGTGGTTATACCAAAATGCTGGGTCAGCCGACTGCTGTGCCGGGTGTCTTCTGCTGCAATCAGGTCCACTTCACGCAATACTTGCAGCGCACGCGCAGACATATCGCCCAGGTTGCCGATGGGCGTCGCCACAATGTAAAGCGTGGCAGGCTTGACCGCATCCTGGTGACTGTCGGCGTTTAAATCATTCATGGCTTTTTCTCCGCAGATTCGCTGCGCAGGCATCATATCGACTGGGCAGGATACGCAGCAAGCAATGCGGCACACAGCCTGCTATCATTTGCACAGAGCATCAGCGTAAAAGCGGATTTACCATGACCTTTCACAGACCTGTCAGATTAAAGGCTGTAACACCCCTGCTGCTGGCAATTTTATTAAGTCAGTGTTCCAGCTCAAGTGTGCCAGAACCCTCATTTGAAGCACCGCAGCAGGTTTCAGCACCCGATTCTACGCCGGCGCCCAGCCGCATCAACCAGCTCCTGTTACAGGCCGCTGAGGCGGAGTCGCCGTTGGCGGAACAATACACACTGCAAGCCAGCCAGCTTGCGCTGGACAATAACGACATTGACACCGCCTCAGCCATTCTGGGAGGGCTGGGCAGTGACAACAGCTGGCCTGTCGCCGTCAGAACCAGTGCGGGCCTGCAGCGCGCCCAGCTGGCACTGGCTCAGGGTGAGGCAGCCCGCGCACTGATTGTACTGAATGGCAGTCCATTTGATCGGCCGGACGAACTCAATGCCGAAGTGCGCCTGGACATGATGCAAATGCGCGCTGAAGCTTTCCAGATGATGGGTCAGTCGTTGGCCGCAGCGCGTGAGTACACCCGCCTGGCAGCATTGCTGCCAGCTGATCAGCAAGCCTCAAACGCCGATCGCATCTGGCAGATTCTAAGCGCGACGCCGTTGCAGAATCTGCAAGCACAAAGCGCTTTGCTGGATTCGTACGAACTGCGTGGCTGGATGGAACTGGTCAATGTGGTAGTCAATTCCCAGAACAACATTGAGGAACAAATCAGCGCAGTGCGCTCCTGGCAAGCACGCTGGAACCGCCATAGTGCTTCCAGCCGTCTACCCGATTCGCTGGAATATGCCATTGAACTGCTGAACAGCCGTCCCGAGCGTGTGGCACTGCTGCTGCCGCTGTCCGATGCTGCCGGCCGTGCCGTCAATGAAGGTTTTATTGCCGCCTACTACGACGCTGAGCAGCAGGAACAACCGGTTCCAGAAATTATCGTTTACGACACCAGCGATATCACTGACATTCTTCCACTTTACAATCAGGTTGCCAGCAGTGGCGTAGACATGATCATCGGGCCTCTGCGCAAGGACTCGGTGCGTCAGCTGCAATCCCAACCCTCTCTTCCCGTACCCACGCTGGCGCTGAACTATGGAGACGAAGGTGTCCCATCACCAGCCAACTTCTATCAGTTTGGTCTGGCACCTGAAGATGAAATCCGCCAGGCCGCCCAATTGGCATGGCAGGCCGGTCATCGGGTTGCGACAGTACTGACACCCGCAGGCGAGGAGTACCGCCGCATCAGTGAAACCTTCGCCAGCGAATGGCAAACTCTTGGTGGCCATCTGGTAGGCAGCACCGGCTTTACCGGTAGCGGGTCATATTCAGACGCAATACGCAGGCTTCTGGACCTGGATGACAGTGAGGCCCGCGCCGCACGCCTGCGCTCAGTGGTGCCGCGCAGCAATCTGGTGTTTACTCCCCGACGTCGACAGGACGTTGATGTCATGTTCCTGCTGGCCACGCCGACAGAGGGCCGACAGATCAAACCGGCCATGGGCTTTCACTTTGCGGGTGATGTAGAAGTCTTTGCGATGCCCGCCATCTATGACGGCGGCGGTAATACTACCAATCGCGATCTGACCGGCATTGTTTTTATAGATGCCCCCTGGCTGCTGACAGGCGATCCGGTGAAAAGTGCGGTAGAAACCACCTTCAGTTCCGGCCCAGGCCCGGTAGAGCGCCTGCGTGCAATGGGCGTGGACAGTTATCGCCTGCACGCACGACTGGCTCAACTCGACAATTTCCCTGGCATCAGCATACAGGGCGCAACCGGTGTTCTGACCATGCGTGATGATGGCAGCATCAAACGGGAACTGATCCCGGCGCGTTTTGACGAAAACAACATTGTGCTACTGGCACCGGGAGATACCCCCGAGAGCTGACAACTGACAACGGATAAGACAAGGATGTCTGACCACGTACCACAAAGACCGCAACCACTACCTCCGGCGCGCAGACGCCACGGCGGCAATGCCTATGAACAGTTGGCAGCCAGCTACCTGATCAGCCAAGGCCTGGAACTGGTGTGCAGTAACTATTCGTGCAAACTCGGTGAAATCGATCTGATCATGCAACACAACAACACACTGGTATTTGTTGAGGTGCGATACCGTCTGCGCAATAACTACGGTGGCCCTGTTCTCAGCGTCAACCGTCAGAAACAGGCGCGTGTGCTGCGCACTGCCCAGGCGTACCTGAAACATCACAGGCTCAGCCATGCATTGCCGTCACGCATTGACGTCGTTGGCATCTCCCCGGACCGCGATGGTTATCAGTTCCAGTGGGTCCGCAATGCAATCCAGGCGCGATGGTGAACTCCCTTTGGACTTTGATTGCAGTAGAATGTCGCCCTCATAAGCCATTCGGATGACAGGATCGCAATGACACCTCAACAGCGTGTACAGCACCATTTTCAGCACAGCATGTCGACCCTGCAAGATACACAGACGGCTCTCACCGAAAGCATTTGTGTGGCCGCGGAACGGATTACCCAATCCCTGCTGCAAGGCGGGAAAATTCTTGCATGTGGAAATGGTGGCGCCGCGGCGCTGGCTCAATACTTCTGCGCGCTGCTGATCAACCGCTTCGAGCGGGAGCGCCCGGCACTGCCAGCAATTGCGCTAACCTCCGATGCCATTGCGATGACAGCAATAGCAGCGGACCAGCAGTACAAATCGGTATACGCGCAGCAAATTCGGGCACTGGGTCAGAATACTGATCTGCTGCTGGTGCTGACCAGCGGCCGTAACAGCGCCAACCTGCGCGAAGCGATGGGTGCGGCCTTTGATCGGGAAATGCCTGTAATCGTGGTAAGCTGTGACGAAAGCGGCAACGTGACCGAGATGCTCAAACCCGGAGACATGGAATTGAGAATCCCGGTGCGCGACGCCTGCAGAAGCCAGGAAGCACAGCTGACCATATTGCACTGTCTTTGTGACTTGATTGATGTCCAGATATTTGGAGAAGAACTTTGAAAATCAAAAATTTAGTTGCTGTAGGTCTCCTCTTGGGCAGCACCGCCTGCACCACCATTCTGACGGAAACTACCGGCCCCGCAGGTATGCAGGAAGATCCATATCTGCGCACAGCCGGCACCATTGTTGAAGACGAATCCATTGAAACCAAGGTCGCGGTCAACATGCGCTCACAGCAGCCGCAGTTCCGCAACGCCAGTTTTGATGTCACCAGTCACAACGGTGTTGTGCTGCTGGTAGGCCAGGTTCAGTCGGACGAACTCAAACAGCAGGCTACCCGGATTGCTTCAGAGGCCAGCACCCATGTGCGCCGTGTACACAATGAACTGGAAATCTCCGGCCCCCGCAGTTTCCTGTCGCGAAGCAACGATTCCTGGCTGGCGACTAAAGTTCGCACCCAGCTGGCTGCCAACGACACCATCAACTCCAACCGTATACGTGTAGTTGCCAACAACGGCACAATCTATCTGATGGGTATTGTGGACCGCACAGAAGGCGAACGCGCAACCAATCTGGCACGCAGTGTAGGTGGCGTTTTGCGGGTCGTTAATGTTTTCGAATATCTGTAATTTCTGAGCGTTATTTAACAACTCTCAGTGCAGCGCGGCCGCGGGCTTTATTGTCACCGGCCGTTGATGCACCCGGCGCTTTTGTAGGCGCAGGCCCCTGAGGCGGGCTTGGGGGTACCGGGGAAGGCATTTCCGTCTCAAAAACCATGCCCTGCCCATTCTCACGGGCGTAAATACCCATGATAGCGGCGATTGGCACATAAACAGGCGTGGGGATTCCGGCAAAACGACCGTTGAACTCCAGGGCTTCATTGCCCATCAACAAATCATGAACAGCAACCGGTGAGATGTTCAGAATAATCTGACCATCTTTTACGTACTCCTGCGGCACCTGTACTGACTCAGCATAGGCGTTAACCACAATATACGGCGTGCAATTATTGTCGAGTATCCACTCGTACAGGGAACGTAGCAGATAGGGTCGGCTGGATGTCATGCTCATAGGCTCGGGCCTATCAAACCATCTCTTTTTCCTGGTCGGACAAACTGAAACGCACAGAATCCCGTGCAAACAGGCGCGCCCGATACTCAAGCAGAGGCTGGACAGATTTATGGTTTCCCAGATCAATACCCAGTGAGGGCAATCTCCAGAGGATAGGAGCCACACAACAGTCCACAACTGTGAACTCGTCGCTCATAAAAAACGGCTTTTCTGCAAAAATGGGGGAAATCGAGGTCAGACTTTCACGCAGTGATTTGCGCATTTTATCCTGCTGCGCAGCGGTACCAACACCGGCGCTCAGATCATCTATCACTGAGCACCAGTCTTTCTGAATGCGGTACATCCACAGACGGCTCTGCGCCCTTGCCACCGGATAAACCGGAAACAAGGGCGGATGCGGAAAACGCTCGTCGAGATATTCCATCATGATATTGGCTTC
This sequence comes from uncultured Pseudohongiella sp., assembly GCA_964535565.1. Classification (GTDB taxonomy): domain Bacteria; phylum Pseudomonadota; class Gammaproteobacteria; order Pseudomonadales; family Pseudohongiellaceae; genus Pseudohongiella. The sequence continues at coordinate 150,066 of CAZHUJ010000006.1, forward strand.
ATAAAGCACCAGATCACGATCAACAAGCGTAGGTAGAGTTTGATATGGGTTCAGTGAAACCAGATCTTCCGGGGGATTGTCCGGATCAACGTTGATAGTATCAACCGTCACCCCCTTCTCGGCCAGCACGATACGTACCCGATGGCTGTATTGGCTACGTCCATCAGAGTAAAACATCATCGACGACCGCTTGGTTACAACTCCCATACCTTACTGTCCTTATTTAACATTCCAGCCAGAGTGTCTTTGGAAGACGTATCAGTGGATACGTCTCCAGTAGTCACGGTTCAGCAGCGTTACAAATATCAACAGTATCGCCAGGAAACCAAGGACATAGATACCCATGGATTGACGCTTCAGACGTACTGGCTCACCAATGTAGTACAGGAAATTGGTGAGGTCATACATCATTGCATCAAACTCAGCCGGAGATACTTTGCCGGTGCCGTCAACATGCGCCAGATCACACTCTTCAGGAGAGCCGGCATTGTTGGAGCACACAACGTCACCTTGCAGGCTGTGCAGTACGTTAGGCATACCCACGTTCGGGAATACTTTGTTGTTTACACCCCAACCGCGCGCTTCATCGATATAGAAAGAACGCATGTAGGTGTAAATCCAGTCGGGGTTACGCGCACGCGCCACCAGAGTCAGGTCCGGAGGAACTACACCGAACCAGGCATTGGCGTGCTCGGCACGTATACTGTTATCCATCAGATCACCGATAGCCTGGTCGCCGAAAACAATGTTATCCATAACCAGGTTATGCGGGATGCCCAGATCGTTGGCAGTACGCTCAAAACGTGCGTACTTCAGCGAGTGGCAGGAATGGCAGTAGTTCATGTACGTGTTAAAACCGCGTTGCAGTGACGCCTGGTCACGCAAGTCCAGCTCTACATGATCCAGCGGCACGCTGGACTGCTCAGCACCAACTGCTTTCAGTGGCAGCAGTACCAGCACAGCCAGCAGACCCAGAGTAATCAGCAGTTGTTTGTTGCTGATCCAACGGCCAGTCACACGAGCCGGTTCCGGGAATGTCTGCTCTTTCTTCGTGTACCAAGGCATCATGAAGAAGTACAGGAAGTACAGCACTGTTGTGATCTGCGCCAGGATTGTACGACCAGGGCTTACAGACAGGGTACCCAGGTAGCCCAGAATCAGGAAGCTTGCGGTGAAAATCAACAGCGCGATACGGCTGTACCAGCCTTTGTAGCGGATTGATTTAACCGGGCTGCGATCGAGCCATGGCAGTACGAACAGAATTGCGATCGCACCAAACATCACCACCATACCCCAGAACTTGGCGTCAATACCAAACAGCGGAACAGTTACCGCACGCAGCATGGAATAGAACGGTGTGAAGTACCAAACCGGCGGAACGTGTGGCGGTGTCACCAGCGGGTTAGCTTCCTGGAAATTCGGCGGCTCAAGGAAGTAGCCACCCATTTCAGGGGCGAAGAAGATGATGCCGCAGAATACAAAGAAGAATATTGTGATGCCTACCAGGTCATGCACAGTGTAATAAGGATGGAACGGAATGCCGTCAACCGGAATACCATTGGCGTCCTTGTTCTTCTTGATTTCGATACCGTCAGGGTTGTTGGAACCCACTTCGTGCAGTGCCAGCAAGTGCAACACTACCAGGGCAATCAGGATGATTGGCAGGGCAACAACGTGCAGGGCGAAGAAGCGGTTCAACGTAGCGCCTGAAATCAGGAAGTCACCACGGACCCAGACCAGCAGGTCTTCACCAATAACCGGGATAGCGCCCACCAGAGACACAATTACGTTGGCTCCCCAGTAAGACATCTGACCCCATGGCAGTACGTAACCCATAAAACCTTCGATCATCAATACCAGGTAAATGGCCATACCAAATACCCAGATCAGTTCACGAGGTTTCTTGTAGGAACCGTACATCAGACCACGGAACATGTGCAGATAGACCACAATAAAGAAGGCCGATGCACCGGTGGAGTGGATGTAACGGATGAGCCAGCCGAATTCGACATCACGCATGATGTATTCAACAGAGGCAAACGCTGCTTCCGCGCTGTTGGTGTAGTGCATGGTCAGGAAAATACCGGAGACCAGCTGAATCACCAGAACAACCAGAGACAACACACCAAAGAAGTACCAGAAATTGAAGTTCTTCGGCGCGTAGTACTTGCTCATGTGCTTTTCCCAAGCAGTCATGATGGGCAAGCGATCATCAACCCAGTCGCGCAAACCTACGAGTGAGGACACGATCAAACCTTGTTTCTTTGTATCGCTCATTATGCGCTCACCTCGTCTTCACCAATCACAAGGATGTTGTCTGTCTCATAGTAGTGCGGTGGCACTTCCATGTTGCGTGACGCCGGAGAACCGCTGTATACGCGGCCGGCCATATCAAATTTGGAGCCGTGGCAAGGGCAGAAGAATCCACCTTTCCAGTTTGCTTCAAAAGGCTCGGGGCGAATGGAAAGTCGTGGCGTCGGAGAACAGAACAGGTGGGGACAAAGACCAACCAGTACCAGAATTTCCGGACGACGCGAGCGATACTCGTTGGTGGCATATTCGGGCTGCTCTGGCTGAGCAGACGCCGGATCCTGCAGATCACCCTCAATCGTTGGCAGTGCGGACAGCGCTTCCTGCGTGCGACGCACTACAAATATCGGACGACCGCGCCAAGCGGGAATCGGTCCGAGGATCGCACCTTCTTCGATGCGGCTGATATCAACCCTCACTGCAGCACCGGCTGCGCGAGCTTTGGCACTGGGATTCCAGGAGCCGACGAAGGGAACTACTGCTCCCACGACACCGGCTACACCCACTACCGAGGTTGACCCCAATAAAAACCGTCTGCGGCCAGAATCAGTACCGTCTTCACTCACCGTGTAATCTCCTGAGCATTGTCATCTGTCAAAAAATAATCAGGCCCACACCGACAAGCCGGCATGGGCAAAATCACAATTGCTGCTTTGCTGCGCTGTACGTGACTAGCACCAAGCCTGTTCCTTCTTTGGGATGACTGGCTCTGACCAGGCAGAAATGGTACCGCCGGGCGATCAGCTCGGGTTTCAGGGCGCAAACCGGCAAACGCGCGGAATGGTAGTTAATTTGCCGTTTTTTTTCAAGCACACAAAGCGCAATTCGCACTTTAAGCCCTTGAATCAGAAGGTAATTTATTTTTTCAGAGAAAAACAAAAGGCGCTGACCGAAAACCGGACAACGCCTTTTTTGATCCAGATCAAATTTGCTTGCGCAAATGCGACCCGAGTCGAAGCAATAATTAACGCTTGGAGTACTGAGGACGTTTACGCGCTTTACGCAGACCGACCTTCTTACGCTCAACAGCACGGGCATCACGGGTAACAAAACCGGCTTTGCGCAGCGGCGAACGCAGCTCTTCGTCATAAGCAATCAGAGCACGTGTCAGACCGTGGCGAATTGCGCCTGCCTGACCAAAGCTGCCACCACCGGCAACAGTCACTTTAACGTCGAATTTACCGACCATGTCAACCAGCTCAAGCGGTTGTTGCACGATCATGCGCGCAACTTCACGACCGAAGAAATTATCCAGCGTGCGGTTATTGATGCTGATGCTACCAGTGCCTTTGCTAATGAAAACGCGCGCTGTTGCAGTCTTGCGGCGGCCGGTGCCGTAATATTGTGTTGTTGCCATAAGGACTCAGTGAACCTCGTCAAAAGCTTACAGTTGCAGTGCCTGCGGCTGCTGTGCCGCGTGCGGATGCTCATTACCCGCATACACTTTGAGTTTCTTGAACATTGCACGACCCAGCGGAGTGCGGGGCAGCATACCTTTGATTGCTCGCTTGAGCACACGCTCAGGAGCATGATCGATCAGCTTTTCGAAACTGAAAGACTTCAGACCACCCGGAAAACCGGTATGGTGGTGATACATCTTATCTTTGGCTTTGTTACCAGTTACACGAACTTTCTCCGCGTTGATAACGACCACAAAGTCACCGGTATCGACGTGCGGTGTATATTCAGGCTTGTGCTTGCCGCGCAGACGGCTGGCAATTTCGGTAGCAATACGACCAAGGGTTTGGCCTTCTGCATCTACGAGCAGCCAATTGTGTTCAACATTCTGTGGTTTGGCACTAAAAGTCTTCATGAAACGTCACCGAACGGGCATTATCTTCAGGGAGCGCGAATACTACCGAAGCACTTGTAAAACTTCAAGCACTTTATGCGCAAACCCGAGAGCTAATAACCCGCCTTGAATTAGCAGATTGTAAAATTTCGGTTTATGGTCTGTGCTCCAGACCGAGATATTGCTCTGATTGCATCTCCAGCAAGCGACTGAGTGTGCGCTCAAATACAAACGCCAGACCATGACCACTATAAAGCTCTGGCAACGGCACCGCTGCCGAGATGATCAGTTTGACATGGCGATCATATAGCTCATCGACCAAACTGACAAATCGGCGCGCCAAATCATCATGACTGCTGTCCATCGCCGGCACATCACTCAGAATGACCGTATGGTACTCACGAGCCAGCTCAATATAGTCAAAAGCGCTGCGCGCACCACCACATAAATGCCTGAACTCGAACCAGCCCACCCCATCCGATACCAGTCTGGCCGGTATCGGGCGACCGAGAATCTCAACGGCGACATCCTGCCTGCGCTGCGCATGACCGGAGGCCAGGCGCTCAAACAGACCGGCCAGCGCCTGCTCCGCCCCCTCCCCCAATGGCGAAAAATACAATCGCGCCTGTTTCAGTGCACGCAGCCTGTAGTCGATACCACTGTCCAGCTCCAGGATCTGGCAGTTTTCATGCAACAAACGAATGGCCGGCATAAAGCGGTCACGCTGCAGGCCATTGGCATACAGACCATCAGGATGAATATTGGAGGTGGCCACCAGCACTACACCCCGCGACATCAGGTGCTCAAGAAGACCACCCAGGATCATTGCATCCCCGATATCGGAAACAAAAAATTCGTCAAAACACAGCACCCGCGCCTTGGCTGCAATGGAGTCCGCAACGGTTTCCAATGGGTTTTTCTGCTGCCTCAACCGCGCCAGCTCGGAATGCACCTGCTGCATAAAGCGGTGAAAGTGAGTACGCAACTTGCGCTCAAAAGGCAGACACTCAAAAAAAGTATCCATCAGGTAGGTTTTGCCCCGTCCTACACCACCATATATATAGAGTCCCTTGATCGGTTTTGTTTTAGCCAGACCAAGACGGCTTTTAAGCCAGCCGCCCACGCCGGAGGACACTCTTTCAGATTCCAGAAGCGCATCATACAAGGACTGCAAGGCCGCAATCGCTACCGACTGCGCATCGTCAGGGCGCACAAGGCCGCTATTGAGATCATTTTGATAGGACTGTAACGGGGTTATCATCAGAAACCCAATGAGCTGTGAAGCCGCGCATTCTAAGGCAACTTGCCTGTGGACACCAAGCCCGGCCCTGTTAGGGCCTGACCGGCAAGCGTCATCATGCTAGAATGCGCGCAGGCCAAGAAGTCGCTTTCAAGATATACTGGCCCCAACCCGTAATAAGGAAGATAGCCAATGATGTGGTTAATAGGCATTGTATGCCTTGCAATAGGCGTGGCCGGAGGCCTCCTGCTTGCTCGACGTTTTAATACAACCAACCCAAGCCGGGTTGACGAACTGGAGAATCGTATCCAGGAGCTTCAGCGCTTCCACGCCGACTACCGTGAAAACGTCAGCGAACACTTCAACACCACCGCCGAACTGGTTCAGCAGATGACCGACAGTTATCGCGACGTCTACCAGCATCTGGCACGTGGTGCACAAGACCTTTGTAACGACGAAGTAGCCAGCCGGCTGCTGCCCAGTGCAGAAAACGCCCTGTTTACTGGCAATGATCAGGAAAACGTAGAACAGCCTAAGGATTACGCTCCCAAACGCAGCAACGAGCACCCAGGCGCCTTGTCAGAAGGCTTCGGCCTGGATCGCAAAGATTTAGAGTAATACTTAAACCACGATAACTATTTCAGACATCCAGCAGTCACGCCTGCGGGCAGACTGCGGCACCCGGTAAAAAGACATCATGGCAGACTATAACCTGACTCACCTTAAACAACTGGAAGCAGAAAGCATCCACATTATCCGCGAGGTGGCGGCCGAGTTTGATAACCCGGTCATGCTTTACTCCATTGGTAAAGACTCCTCCGTAATGTTGCATTTGGCACTAAAAGCCTTTTACCCGGGCCGCCTGCCATTTCCGTTAATGCACGTTGATACCACCTGGAAGTTCCGTGAAATGATTCAGTTTCGCGACGACCAGATGAAAAAGCTGGGCCTGGACCTGATTGTCCACGTCAACCAGGAAGGTATTGATGCCGGCATTGGCCCCTTTACCCATGGCAGCGAAAAACATACCGATGTCATGAAAACCCAGGGCCTGCGTCAGGCACTGGACAAGTACAAATTTGATGCCGCTTTTGGTGGCGGCCGTCGGGATGAAGAGAAGTCACGCGCAAAAGAACGTGTTTTCTCCTTCCGTGACAAGAACCACCGCTGGGATCCCAAAAACCAGCGCCCGGAACTGTGGAACATCTACAACGGCAAAGTCAGCAAAGGCGAAAGCATTCGCGTGTTCCCGCTGTCCAACTGGACAGAACTTGATATCTGGCAGTACATCTATCTGAACAATATCGATATTGTGCCGCTGTATTTTGCCAAGGAACGCCCTGTGGTAGAGATGGACGGCACTATGATCATGGTTGACGACGAGCGTATGCCGCTGGAAGGCAAAACCGTCGAGAACAAAATGGTTCGCTTCCGTACATTGGGCTGTTATCCATTAACCGGCGCGGTTGAATCCACGGCCACCACTTTGCCTGAGATTATCCAAGAGATGCTGCTGACCACCAGCTCAGAGCGTCAGGGCCGTCTGATCGACTCCGATCAGGCTGGGTCAATGGAAGAGAAAAAGCGTAAAGGATATTTCTGAATGTCACACCAATCTGATCTGATCGAGACTGATATTACTGCGTACCTTGCCCAGCACGAACGCAAGGAATTGCTGCGCCTGCTGACCTGCGGCAGCGTTGACGATGGCAAAAGCACACTGATCGGACGTCTGCTGCACGACTCCAAGATGATCTATGAAGATCAGCTGGCTGCCATCCAGAAAGACAGCCTGAAAGTCGGCACCACCGGCGGAAAAATTGACCTGGCACTGTTGGTAGACGGCCTGCAAGCGGAACGCGAACAAGGCATCACCATTGATGTGGCGTACCGCTATTTCTCCACGTCCAAGCGCAAGTTCATTATTGCCGATACCCCAGGCCACGAGCAGTACACTCGTAATATGGCAACTGGCGCCTCTACCTGTGATCTGGCAATTATCCTGATTGATGCACGTCATGGTGTTCAAATCCAGACGCGTCGTCACAGCTTTATTACATCCTTGCTGGGCATTCGCCATATTGTTGTAGCTATCAACAAGATGGACCTGGTTGACCACAGCGAAGAAGTGTTCGAAAAAATCAAAGCGGATTATCTGGCGTTCAGCAGCAAGCTCCGCAAAGCCGACTTCCACTTCATTCCGATGTCCGCACTAAACGGCGACAACGTGGTGAACCCAAGTGAGTCCATGCCGTGGTACACCGGCCCAACACTGATGTCGCTGCTGGAAAATGTACATATTGCTGAAGATCGCAATTTTGACGATTTCCGCTACCCCGTACAATACGTAAACCGTCCAAATCTGAACTTCCGTGGTTTCTGCGGAACAATTGCATCGGGCGTGGTACGCAAAGGCGACGAAATTATCGTGCTGCCATCCAAGAAAAAGAGCCGGGTCAAATCCATCGTCACCTATGACGAAGAACTGGAAATGGCGTTTGCGGATATGGCTGTTACGCTCACCATGGAAGATGAAATCGACATCAGCCGTGGCGATATGATTGTGCACCGCGACAACATGCCGGTTATTGCCGAGGAATTTGACGCGACTGTGGTATGGATGACCGAAGAGCCCCTGCTCACCGGCAAACTGTACGACTTCAAATTGGGCACCAAGACTGTGACTGGCCGTGTTTCTGTCATCAAACACCAGATTGACGTCAACACACTGGAAGAAAGCCCAACACCCACGCTGGAACTGAACGAAATTGGTTTGTGTGAAATCAGTGTTGACCAGCCGGTTTGCATCGACAGCTATGAAAAAAATCGTAGCACTGGCGCCTTTATTATTATTGATCGCCTGACCAACGTCACCATTGGCGCCGGCATGATCAACTTGGATACTGAATCCAAACGTAAAAAAGCGCGCAGCAGCACAATCCACGTCACGCGAGAAGAACGCTCTGCGCGTTACGGCCAGAAACCAGCCACCATCATGTTTATTGGTGTATCCGGTTCTGGCAAATCTACACTGGCGTATGGCCTGGAGCGGCGCCTGTTTGATCGTGGTCGCGTCAGCACTGTGCTGGATGGCAAATCCATGCGCCTGGGTATCAGCAAGGATCTGGCACACGATGCAGCGGGCCGCGCAGAAAACCTGCGCCGCAGCGCACACATTGCACGCCTGATTAATGACTCCGGTCTGATCTGCTGCGCTGCCTTTGTGGCACCAAACCCTGACTCACGCGAACATGCGCTGAGTGTTATTGGCAAAGACAACACCGTATTGGTGTATCTGAACCCACCGATGGATGTTTGCCAACAGCGTGACCCTAGCGGCATTTATGCAGCAGCAGAAACCACCGGTTATGTTGATGTACCAGGTATCTCATTCCCATACTCACGTCCTGAGCACGTGGATCTGGAACTGGATACCAGCGCACTGTCTGTAGAAGATTGTCTTGATCAGGTTGTTCAACTGATGCAAGAACGCGGCATCATCTCCGGCCGTTAATCAATCAGGCAATCCGGTCTTAGACCGGATTGTCGATATCGATAAAGCTGTGACGGATACCAAAGCGCTGGGCGAGCATTTCGCCCAGCGCTTTGACACCGTACCTCTCGGTAGCGTGATGGCCGGCCGCAAAATAATGAACACCATGCTCTTGGGCAATGTGCACCGTCTGCTCTGAAATCTCGCCGGAAATAAAGGCATCCGCCCCAACTCTCACCGCCTGTTCAAGGTACTGTTGTGCAGCGCCTGTGCACCAGGCCACACGTCGAATAGGACGCGACCCAGCATCTATATGTTGTGGCACCCGTCCCAGCGCCTGAGCAATACGCGTCAACATCTGCTCACCTGACTCAGCCTCAGTCAGATCCGCCAGCAGTCCCATAACCTGGTTATTCTGCTTCATCAGCTCAGCGGTAGGCGTTAACCCCAGCACCGCACCCAGCTGCGCGTTGTTTCCCAACGTGGCGTGTGCATCCAGCGGCAAATGATAAGCCAGCAGACTGATATCGTGGGTCAGCAGAGTTTTGATGCGATTACGTTTGAGGCCGGTGACTGTGCTGTCTTCGCCGCGCCAGAAATAGCCGTGATGCACCAGCACCGCGTCAGCACCGGCTTCCACGGCCGCATCCAGCAAACGCTGACTAGCCGTGACACCCGTCACCAGATGGCTGATCACTGGCTTGCCTTCTACTTGCAAGCCGTTCGGGCAATAATCGTTGAACTGGTCTGGCCGCAGCTGGCGTGTGATTTCAGCCAGCAACTCTTTTAACTCAATCTGCATGACAATTTCCTACGGGGACTAACAAGATAGCCTTAATTATGGCTTTTTGATGACTGCCTTCACTTCAGTGGCATTTGTTCGCATAATGCGGCGAGTATCTGTGAAGCCCTCACGGATGGCAAGCGCCTGCTCAAGAGCACAAAACACAACATGATAAAAAAGTATCTGCAGTTTCTAGGATGGCCAGTGGTATGTGGTGTGCTGTTAGCACTGGTACTGATGCAGTATCAGCAGATACAGCGTGTGCAGCAAATATTGACGGACGCACCGACAACAATAGCGGCATCTGCACCTCAAGAGTCCTATGCTGATGCCATTGAACATGCTGCCCCATCGGTGGTCAGTATCCATTCAACAATTCGCGAACAGATAGAATTGCCACCAGCCGAAGAAATACCTCCGGCACTGCGCGAGCTGCTGCAGAACATTCCGGCTGAACGCTTGTGGGAAAGCCTGGGTTCAGGCGTTGCTGTCAGCAACAATGGACATATTCTTACCGCTCTGCACGTGATTGAAGGCGCTGAAGATATCGAAGTACATTACAACGACACCCGCCACGGCAGCGTGACTGCACGCGCCACAATTTTGGGAACTGATCCAGCGACTGATCTGGCACTGCTTAAAGTGGACGGCAACGTACTGCCACCCGCGATCCCGATTGGTTCATCCGATATTGTGCGCGTAGGAGATGCAGTGCTCAGTATTGGTTACCCCCGCCGCGACCTGATGACGCAGAAATCCGTCTCACAGGGAATTGTCAGCGCACTGGGAATTCCACGCGATGGACTGCCTATCGTTGAATATATACAGACGGATGCAGCAATGAATTACGGCAATTCCGGCGGTGCACTCATCAACACCCAAGGCCAGCTGATTGGTATCAATTCCTTTATCTACTCAGAGACTGGCGGTTCAGACGGCATTGGTTTTGCTGTGCCCGTCAACAAGGCGATGATGGTAGTGGAACAATTGATCGCTTATGGAGAAGTGACACCGGGGTATCTAGGCGTCATCACCGGTGAAATGCTGACTGCGGAGACTTCCACCAGCTTTTTTGGCCGCGATGATATCAACGGCCTGCTGATTGAACAGGTCACAGAACAGAGCCCGGCTGAACTGGCTGGTATCCGTGCCGGTGATGTCATGAGCGCCATTGATGGCGTACCTATTCGCAGTGTGATCAGTGCCATTGAACAGATCAATCGCAAAGCACCCGGGCAAGGCGTTGTATTAAGTATCTATCGGGAAGGCAACTATCAGGATATTACCGTGGTACTGGGCTCCGGCACAGCACAGTACCGGGCCCAGCGCATAGAGGACTGATCAGGCTTTACCTGGTGTATGACGGCCGGGTATACGCCACGCAGCTGACAAGGCGTGAGCCTGCAGATGCTCATTGACTGCCAGTGTTTCTGCAACCGGTGCCAGCGCTGCAGCACCTGCTGGAGAACAATGCAGAATTGAACTGCGCTTCTGGAAGTCGTAGACACTCAGTGGCGAGAAAAATCTTGCCGTGCCCGACGTTGGCAGTACGTGGCATGGACCAGCACAATAATCCCCCAGCGCCTCCGGGGTATGACGTCCCAGAAAAATGGCGCCTGCGTGTTTTACACCATCCAGCCAGGATTCAGGTTCATCTACCGACAACTCCAGGTGCTCAGGTGCAATCTGATTACAGATACGCAGTGCATCTTCCTTGTCACTCGCCAGAATCAGCGCACCGCGCCCTGTCAGCGAGGCGCGGATAATTGCCTCACGACTCATCTGTGGCAGCAGCTGGTTAATACTGTTTTGTACCGCATCCAGAAAATCAGCGTCGGTGCTGATCAGAATGGATTGGGCCTGCTCATCGTGTTCAGCCTGTGAGAACAGATCCATCGCAATCCAGTCTGGATCCGTTTTGCCGTCACAAACAATGGTCAACTCGGATGGACCGGCAACCATATCAATGCCGACTTCACCAAACACCTGCTTTTTGGCGGCCGCCACATAGACGTTGCCGGGCCCGGTAATTTTGTCAACGCGAGGAATGGTTTGGGTACCAAAAGCCAGCGCAGCAATGGCCTGCGCGCCACCGATGGTAAACAAACGATCAACGCCTGCAACTGCAGCCGCAGCAAAAATAAGACGACCGGCACCACCGGCATCAGCGCCGTACGCTGTTGGCACCACAGCAATAACTTCTGAGACACCTGCCACCTTGGCCGGAATGGCATTCATCAGCACGGAGGATGGATAGTTAGCCTTACCACCCGGCACATATAAACCAGCGCGCTCCAGTGGAGTTACACGCTGACCATAGATGGACCCATCCGCTTCCTGATATTGGAAGCCTGGTTGCAGCTGACGTTCGTGGTATGCACGGATACGCTCTGCAGCCACTAACAAGGCTTCGCGTTGCGCGGGTTCCAAACTATCCAGGGACGCCTGCATCTGCTCCTTGCTGATTTCCAGATCAGCCATGGTGCTGGCTTCAAAACGATCAAAACGACGGGTGTACTCAAGCACCGCCTCATCACCACGGGCACGTACATCGGCCAGAATATCCGCAACGGTACGAGCAAGCGCTTCGTCTTCAATCATGCGTCGATCCAGCAGTTTGGTCAGTGCAGCATCAAATCCCGGCGCAGCGGATTGCAGGCGTTGAATCTGAATATTCTCGCTCATGATAATTCCTGCCGTTTGGAGACTGCGTCCGCCAGACGCGCCAGCAACTGGCTGACTGGCTGGTGTTTCATTTTCATCGAGGCCTTGTTCACTATCACGCGCGAACTGACCTGGGCGATCAGCTGCAACGGTTCCAGCCCGTTTGCACGCAAGGTGTTACCACTGTCGACGATATCCACAATCCAGTCCGCAAGCCCCATCGAAGGTGCCAGTTCAAGCGCACCATTGAGTTTGATGATATCGGTCTGCAGTCCCTGCTCGGCAAAATAGCGCCGCGCAATATTCACGAATTTGCTGGCGACCTTGACACGGCCGCGCGGCGGTTCGGCGCCCACAGGGGCAGCGGTCATCAAGCGGCAGCGCGCAATATTCAGATCGAGGGGCTCATAAAATGCCTGCTCACCGTATTCCATCAGCAGATCCTTACCTACAACGCCGAGATCGGCGCTACCAAACTCAACATAGGTTGGCACATCAGAACCACGCACTATCATGATGCGAAGACCTGGCACGTTGGTATCAAAAATCAGCTTGCGACTTTTTTGATGGTCCTCCAGCAGATGGATACCAGACTCCGCCAGCAGAGGCATCACCTCTTCCAGAATCCGACCTTTGGTCAGCGCCATCACGATGGGTTGGGCTGTCATATCCAACATGCTGTGTATCCTTTAAATAAGTTTGCTGTCAGGCCACGCGACGAATGATGGCGCCCAACGATTGCAGTTTTTCTTCAATACATTCGTAACCACGGTCGATGTGATAAATACGATCGACCAGCGTTTCGTTTTCGCTGACCAGCCCTGCAATTACCAGACTGGCAGATGCACGCAGGTCTGTTGCCATCACCGGCGCTCCTTTGAGCTGTGGCACACCGGTCACAATTACGGTATTGCCCTGCACCTGCATGCGTGCGCCCATGCGGTTCATTTCCGGCACATGCATAAAACGGTTTTCGAAGATGGTTTCGGTGATGGAACCGGTACCTTCGGCAATTGCATTCAACGCCGTGAACTGCGCCTGCATATCAGTGGGGAATGCCGGGTATGGCGCCGTACGCAATGACACTGCCTTGGGACGACGGCCATGCATATCCAGCTCGATCCAGTCCTCGCCAGTACGTATATCAGCACCGGCCTCTTCAAGTTTGCTCAGCACGGCTTCCAGAATATCCGGACGCGTGTCCTTGCACAGAATACGGCCACGCGTAGCCGCTGCGGCAATCAGATAGGTGCCGGTTTCAATACGGTCAGGCATTACTGTGTAGCTGCAGCCATGCAACTTTTCCTTGCCATTGATAACAATGGTGTCGGTGCCTGCGCCCCGTATATCCGCACCCATCGCAATCAGGCATTCAGCCAGATCCACAACTTCAGGTTCACGTGCGGCGTTTTCGATAATGGTCTGCCCTTGCGCCAGCGTTGCTGCCATCAGAATATTCTCAGTGCCAGTCACAGTGCACATGTCCATAAATATATGGCAGCCTCTTAAGCGACCGTTGACTGATGCCTTGATATAACCTTCTTCAACAACAATATCAGCGCCCATTTTTTGCAGAGCGGCAATATGCAAATCCACCGGTCGGCTGCCAATTGCACAACCACCTGGCAATGCCACTTCTGCACGACCAAAGTGTGCCAGCAGCGGCCCCAGAACCAGAATAGACGCGCGCATGGTTTTGACCAGATCATAAGGAGCGTTGCAGTGGCGAACGCCGCCACCACGGATTTCGACCGTCAGCTTCTCATCTACCACGTGCTCAATGCCCATACAGCCGAGCAGCTCCAGCATGGTAGTGATATCGTAAAGGTGTGGCAGATTGCGTACCTGCACAGGCTCTTCAGTAAGCAGCGTTGCAGCCAGAATTGGCAACGCAGAATTTTTTGCGCCGGCGATACGGATTTCCCCGTTCAGGCTGACGCCGCCCTGAATTAAAAGCTTGTCCATGAGTTGTCCTGAAAACAGCCTGCCACAGCAGGCAATCACGTGATGACAGCAGCGCCTCAGGCGCCGGCTTCCTCGGGAGTCTGCAACTTCATGCTGACTGCATGAATGGCCCCGGAACTGATGTGTTCATTCAAGTGCTGATAAATAATCTGTTGACGCTTGACCGCGCCCAGACCTGCAAATACCTGACCAACTGCAGTCACCAGATATTTTCCGCCACCACCTTCCACGCGAATATCACATTCCGGCAAACTGTCTGCCAGCAACGCCTTGATTCCTTCTGCATCTATACTCATGTCAAACCTGTCTGTAAAACTGTTCGGAGGTCTGGCTTATTGCCAGGCCTGGATTACCTGATCAATGTCATTGTTATGACGTTGCATCAGTGCAGCAAACTGGGTGTTGTACTGACGACGCAGATTCACGCCACCCACAAAAATATTTCTCAGTTTCCATTCACCCTCCGCATTCTGGAACAGTGCGTACTGCAACTCAATGCGTGAGCCGTTGTTCTCCAGCTGCATACGTACGGTGCTGCCGGCACCTGGCTCAGCAGACTGATTACCCGCAGGCAGGAAAGTCAGTTGTTGTCCGCCATATTCAACCAGCGCAGATCCATAAAAGCGGGTCAAAGTGGAACGCAGCTTTTCACCAAATGCAATCAGTTGCTCATCAGTAGCCTGTTGGGAATAACGTGCCATAACGCCTACCGCCACTTCGCGGAAATCAACAAATTTGCTGATTTCTTCCTCAACACCAGCGTAATAACGTTCTCTGTCGGAGTTGAAATAGGGACGCAGTTCCTGTACGCGTTGCAACAGCTGGTTAACTGATTGCTCGGTTGCCTCCACCGCAGTCACCCCTGCAGTCTGAGCCATTGCCCATGAAGACAGCAGCAGCATCGCCGCCATTGCCACCACTTGCGAGACCAATTTCATCGTCTACTCCTCCTTTGCCCGATTCGGGCTGCAGTGTACCTCAAATGCCGATGCCGATAAATTGTTGTTTATGCCTGCCAGACTGAACCAGAACGCATGAACCTGCGCTGAACAGCCGTCTTAGTCAGCCCGCGCGAACCTTGCGGCTGCTGCTTTTTACTTTAATTGCTGCGCAAGCAAGCGGGCTTGGGCATAATACGCCCTTCAACAGCGTATCGACCTTAAACAGCCGGTAGAAAAAACACCGGCCTGTAGCCCAAACTGACGGTCACAACAGAGGAATTATTCCCACCTATGGCCAGTACACAGCAAACTGATACTCGCTCCGGCAACCCCCTCGCACAGCAGTTTAACGCCAGCGCTTTGCGCACAATTCGCATCGAACATGACGCCATCGGCGCACTGGTTCAACGCATTAACGAGGACTTTGCCCGTGCCTGTCAGCTGTTGCTGGAGTGTCAGGGGCGCATTGTTGTCACTGGCATGGGCAAGTCCGGCCATATCGCTCGCAAAATCGCCGCGACCCTGTCCAGTACCGGCAGCCCAGCGATGTTTGTCCATCCCGCCGAAGCCAGCCACGGCGACATGGGCATGATCACAGACAACGATGTTGTCCTGGCGCTGTCGAATTCCGGTACCACCGAAGAATTGATGACCATTCTGCCGTTGATCAAACGCAAGGGTGTTCCGCTGATCAGCATGACCGGCAACCCCGACTCCATCCTGGCGGAGAGCGCGGATGTGCACATTGATGCCAGCGTGGCCGAAGAAGCCTGTCCGCTGGGTCAGGCCCCAACCGCCAGCACCACAGTTGCGCTGGTTTTGGGTGATGCGTTGGCGATGGCCCTGCTTGAAGCCAAGGGTTTTACCCAGGAAGACTTTGCGTTTTCCCATCCAGGTGGTCGCTTGGGCCGCCGGCTGCTGCTGAAAGTCAGTGACATCATGCACAGCGGCGACAGCGTACCCCGCGTCAGCACAGACACCCTGCTCAAGGATGCTCTTTACGAAATCAGCAGCAAAGGCCTGGGAATGACCACCGTACTTGCAGCCGATGGCAGTCTGGCAGGTGTATTCACCGACGGCGACCTGCGTCGCGCCATTGATGCTGGCCGCAATATTCTGGATACCCGAATGCAGGACGTTATGTCGGTAAACAGCAAAACCATCCACGAAGATGCGCTTGCCTCGGAAGCAGCACACCTGATGGAAGAGCTGCGCATTTACACCCTGGTTGTTGTGGATGCCAACAACCAGCTCAGTGGTGTTATCCGCATGCATAACCTGCTGCAGGCCAACGTCGTATGAGCCGTCGTCAGCAGCCATCCGTTGAATTTTATGCTCCGGAAGACGAGGTGATTGCGCGCGCGCAAAAAATTCGTTTACTGATTCTGGATGTTGATGGGGTACTCACCAGCGGGCAGCTTTATTACACTGAACATGGCGAGACCATCAAAGCCTTTAACACACTGGACGGTCAGGGTATCAAACTACTGCAGGAACAGGGCATTGAAGTTGCCATTATCAGCGGCCGTAAATCCGCCGCACTGGGCCTGCGTGCCAGCGCGCTGGGAATCACCCGCATTGCACAAGGGCGCGAGGACAAATTTATTGCACTGCAAGAGCTACTCGCAGGCGAGAAGATCGTACTTGAGCAGATTGCGTGCATGGGCGATGACCTGCCGGATCTTCTGCTGATGAACCGCGTGGGCCTGGCCTTAACAGTTCCGCAAGGACATCAGGCTGTACAGTGTGTAGCGCACGCCTGCACGGTACGTAGCGGTGGCCAGGGCGCAGTTCGCGATGCCTGCGACTTCCTGCTGCAAGCCCAGGGGCGCTACGAGACAGCACTGGCCCGCTTTACCGTTTCAGATCAACCGGACTAAACCATGCAAGTTGTCAAAGTCATACATAAACGCTGGCTGCTGGCTCTGGGTCCCGCAGTACTGATTATGTGGCTGCTCAGCAGCAGCGACGACATCAGTGTACCTGAAGAGGTTGCCACCAGCTCGCTGCTGCCAGGCCAGGCCCCCTATGAAGGTTTTGGGCGCAGTGTGCGCAGTATGATCTACGACCAAAACGGTTATCTTGCCTACACCCTGAACGCGGCCATTCAGCGACAATATCCAAACCAGCTCACAGAACTTGAACTACCGCATATGCAGATGTTTGATGGGCGCAGTGAGTTGTGGAATATATCAGCTGCATCAGGCAGAATTCGGACCTCGACCGGCGGTGACATTCTGCAGTTGGATCTTGAGGACTCCGTAGAAGTAGTCCACCAACCCTCAGCCGATGCCGAGATCAGATTGACAACTTCGTGGCTCAGCATAGAACCACCTACCCGGACGTTATATACCACAGCACCTGTACAAGTGAACGGAAGCGGTATTGATCTGACCGCCGTCGGAATGTTTGCTGACCTTAACGTCAATCTGCTTAATTTCAACTCCAGTATTCAGGGCCGCTACCGTGCACGTGACTGATTCCATTGCAACCGGCTGGATGTCAAGGCTGAAAACACGCCTGACTTTACCCGCACTGATTTTGTGCCTGCTGGCCTCAGGAACACTGATGGCTGCTGCGATCACTGATACCAATGAGGATCTGATCGTAAATACGGATGGCGGCGGTAGCATTGAGACTGTGGGTACCACCCGGATTACTACGTTCCGCACCAACGTACGAATTCAGCGCGGCATGGTGACCATCTATGGTGACACCGCGCGTCTGGAGCAAGATGTAGAAACCGGAGATCTGATCCGCGTCACCGTGGAGGGTCAGCCCGCACGCTTTACACGCGAAGGCGAATCCGGCGCAGAAACCATTAACGGCTCCAGTGCCCAGATCGTTTATTACAACGAACCTGCCGCTGCCGGGTCGTTGCAAGAGGGTCTGGTGTCTGTTGTAGAGTTTATCGGCGACGCCAATTTCAAGCGTGGACGCACTGAACTGCAATGCGTAGAGATAAAACATATTGTGGAAACCGGAGCTACGGATTCACCTGGCCCCTGTAGCGGTGTGTTTGCTCCTGCGGTGGAAACGCCCTGATGGATACTCTCAGCGCACATCATCTGGCCAAGGCCTACAAAGGCCGACAGGTCGTTCGAGACGTTTCCATTACAGTTAACAGCGGCCAGATTGTGGGCCTGCTTGGCCCCAATGGCGCAGGTAAAACCACCTGCTTCTACATGATTGTAGGTCTGGTCAACGCCGATAGCGGCAAAATCACCGTCAACGACACCGACATGACACACCTGCCCATTTATGCACGCGCACGCCTGGGCGTAGGTTATTTGCCGCAGGATTCCTCAATCTTCCGCAGCCTCAGTGTGGAAGACAACATCATGGCTATTTTGCAGACGCGCAAAGATCTGAATGCCGAGCAACGCCGCGAGAAGATGGAAAACCTGCTGACTGAGTTCCACATCACCCACATTCGCGGCAACAAAGGTATGAGCCTGTCCGGTGGTGAGCGCCGCCGCACTGAAATCGCCCGCGCACTGGCCAACGACCCTCGTTTTATTTTGCTGGACGAGCCTTTTGCCGGGGTGGACCCGATTTCTGTCAGCGACATCAAATCCATCATCGAACACCTGCGCTCACGTGGCATCGGAGTTCTGCTGACCGACCACAATGTGCGTGAAACTCTGGATATCTGTGAAAAAGCCTACATCGTCAGCGAAGGCGGGATTATCGCCGAAGGCAGCGCTGAACAGATCCTTGCGAACCAGAAAGTGCGTGACGTTTACCTGGGTAAAAACTTCCAGATATGAGCGGTGTTGCAAACACACAGCAAGATCGGCATGATGCTTGCTTGGAACCGATTCGAACTTATGTCCGATAACTCATTTCACGTACGCACTATGTCACAGCACACCCCGGCAACGGGCCCTGAAGTACAGCCATGAAAATATCGCTACAGCTCAAGCTCGGTCAGCAACTGACCATGACTCCCCAGCTACAGCAGGCAATCAGGCTTCTGCAGCTCTCCACTCTTGATCTTCAACAGGAAATTCATCAGGCACTGGAGTCCAATCCCATGCTTGAGATTGATGAGTCCTGGGACGGTAATGGAGATGCGGAAGCAGCCTCTGACAACAGTTTCGAAAATAGTAGTAATGACTTCAGTGAATCGGCCAGCGCTTCCAACCTGGACCAGGAACAGCAAAATTACGAATCCGAACAAGATCTGTATCGTGAACTGCCCTCCACAGACAACTCCTATGAGAGCTCAGACGACGGCAGCCAGTGGAATGAAAGCATTCCCGAACAGTTATCGGTAGACACCAACTGGGATGATATTTATCAGAACAGCTACTCAACCGGCAGCCCTCCTCCCGATGGTGACGCTGATTTTGAATCACGTGACTCTGCCTCGGAAACATTACAGGACCACCTGTTGTGGCAGCTCAACCTGACCAACATGTCAGACACTGACCGCCTGATTGGCATGGCAATTATTGATGCCGTGGATGCCAACGGCCGCCTATCAGTTGAGCTTGACTCGATTATCGAAGGACTGCAGCAACATCTGGACCTCGAAGAAGACGAAGTCATTGCTGTGCTGCATCGCATACAGCAGTTTGACCCAGTAGGTGTTGCCTATCGCGATCTATCCGAATGTCTGCTAATCCAGCTGCGGCAAATTCCGCAAGAACTGGTTAACGACTCAGTAAAACATGCCCGCATTCTGGTAAAAGATCACCTGGCACTGTTGGGAAATCGCGACTACGCACAGATTATGCGCGCGACTCGCCTCAAGGAACACGAGCTGCGCGATGCCATCGCCATCATAGAAAAACTCAATCCCAAGCCCGGCGCAGACATAGCACCCAGTGCAACCACCTATATCGTACCGGATGTATTTGTCAGCAAGGATCAGCGCAGCGGTCGCTGGAAAGTTGAACTGAATCCTGATACCGCACCCAAGCTGCGAATTAATCCGGACTACGCATCGCTGGTGCGCCGCTCTGAAAACAGCACCGAGAACAATTATCTGCGTGACAATTTGCAGGAAGCACGCTGGTTCCTGAAAAGCCTGCAAAGCCGTAACGAAACCCTGCTCAAGGTTGCCAGCCGTATTGTGGAACACCAGCAAGGTTTCCTGGAACACGGCGAAGAGGCGATGAAACCGCTGGTGCTGCATGACATTGCTGAAGCGGTAGAAATGCATGAATCCACAATTTCGCGTGTGACTACGCAGAAATATATGCATACACCACGAGGCATTTTTGAGCTTAAATACTTTTTCTCAAGCCACGTCAGCACCGCTGGCGGTGGTGAATGTTCCTCGACAGCAATACGGGCGCTGATCAAAAAGCTGGTATCGGCCGAAAACCCGAAAAAGCCGCTGAGTGACAGCCGTATTGCCGATTTGCTGGAAGAGCAGGGTATCAACGTCGCGCGACGCACCATTGCCAAATATCGTGAATCGTTGGCCATCCCGCCATCAAACGAACGTAAACGCCTGATCTGAGCAGCGCATTCGGGAGGCGGCATTGCCAGCATTTGCCGCAGGTTCTAGAATGCCTGCAACAACCAATGGGACAAACCGATGCAACTAAGCTCAATCCTTACTCCGGAGCGCACGCTGTGCAATCTTTCCGGCGTAAGCAAAAAACGATTTCTGACCACCATCAGCGAACATATTGCCCAGACCACGCCAGGCCTGGATGCCGAGGCTATCTATACAGCTCTGCTCGCACGTGAACAGCTGGGCAGCACGGGCATCGGTAACGGCATTGCAATTCCACACTGCCGCGTCAATGAATGCCGCCAGACTGTTGGTGCCCTGGTCAAACTGGATGAAGGCATTGATTTTGATGCCGTGGATTCACAGCAGGTGGATCTGCTGTTTGTGCTGATTGTGCCTGCTGAGGAAGCCTCCGAGCATTTGCGGGTATTGGCAGGATTGGCACGCCTTTTCCATCAAGAAGAGTTCTGTCAGGCGCTGCGCGTCAGCCAGAGCGATGAAGAGCTGTACAAAACCGCCATCCGCTTCAGCGAACTATTGGACAACTGATCAGGTTAATTCCTGTACGGGAATCGTCACGTGAGACTTGTGATCATCAGCGGCCGCTCCGGGTCGGGCAAAAGTACGGCACTGAATATGCTGGAAGACCATGGCTATTATTGCATCGACAATTTGCCCGCAAGCCTGCTGCCTGCGTTTGTGAAACGCATTTCCAGTGACAGCGTTGAACTGCCTCGCGTCGCTGTCAGCATTGATGCCCGCAACATTCCTGATGATCTGAAGAAGTTCCCGCAGATTCTTGAGGATCTGCAAAAGTCGGCGCTGCACACCGATATTATTTTCCTTGACGCCAGCAGCCCGACTCTGATCAAACGCTTCAGTGAGAGCCGCCGCAAACATCCACTGACCACAGAGAGCATAGGCTTGCGTGAAGCGATTATTCGCGAACGTGATCTGCTTGAACCCATAGCCGCGCTGGCAGGTCTGTCTATAGACACCAGCACTATGTCTATACACCAGCTTCGTGAAGTGATTCGCAGCCGGGTTCTGGAGAAAAAAGACTCCTCGCTGGCGTTGATGTTTGAGTCTTTTGGATTCAAAAGTGGTGTGCCTGTTGACGCCGATTTTGTATTTGATGCCCGCTGTTTGCCAAATCCGTACTGGGATACGTCGCTGCGACCGCTGACAGGGCTGGATCAGCCGGTCATCAACTTTCTGACGGCTCAGGATGATGTGCAACAGATGCAGGCAGATATCACCACTTTTCTGGAAAAGTGGTTACCCCGATTTGCAGCCAGCAATCGCAGTTACATGACGGTAGCGATTGGTTGTACTGGCGGCCAGCACCGCTCGGTTTATCTGTGTGAACAGCTAAAAAAGTCGTTCAGCGGAACAATGAGCAATGTGCAGGTACTGCACCGTGAGCTGGCAAAACAGGAGAGTCCACACAAGTCATGATCGAGTCCACCATCACTATCTGCAACAAAGCCGGATTGCACGCGCGAGCGTCCTCCAAACTGGCTGGAGTCGTGTCGCAGTATAAAAGCTCAGTAAAAATCGGTACCGAAAAACTGGTGGATGCGCGCAGTATTCTGTCACTGATGATGCTGGCAGCCAGCATTGGCACCACACTCAGAATCGTCGTCGACGGCGAAGATGAACAAAGCGCTCTGGAAGCAATTCAGGCGCTGGTCAATAACCGTTTTGACGAAGGCGAGTAATTCTCGATATCGACATGAATGAACCCGAAGATGACATCAGCAAAACACAACGCAAGAAGCAGAGCACAGAGCTGCAAAAAATCGGCGAAGAACTGCTGAGCCTGAACAAACGCCAGCTCGACCAGATTGAGGTGTCAGAACCTTTGCTGGGTGCGCTGCGTGAATATGAGCGCATACCACCTCGCCATGAGGCGCGACGGCGCCAGCTGCAATACATTGGCAAACTCATGCGCAACGCAGATTATGAACACATCCGTGCAGCGCTGGAAAAAATGCGCGCACCAGATCGTCAGGAAGCGCGCCGAAGCCAGGAAATTGAACGCTGGGGTGAACGCCTGATAACGGGTGATGTTGATGATGTTGAAGCGTTTGTGGAAGCCTGGCCCGATGCAGAACGCCAGAATTTGCGCCAGCTGATGCGCCGTTGCCAGCAGCTTGAAGGTAAAACTGAGCTGACCGCGGCTCGCCGACGCCTGTTCGACTACGTAAAAAGCTGTATCAATTGACAGAATCTCCGAAGGTTTATCCCTCGGATTTTACTGGCGCCTTCTGAAATAGATTCAACAGACTTTCACGCAGCCAACGGTGTGATGGATCGCTGTCGGACTGGCGATGCCAGTACAAATGCAGGTCCAGATCTGGCATATCAAACGGCAATGGCTTCAGGGTCAGAGAGTACTGGGAAGCAAGGAACCTGGGCACAGTCAGCACCAGATCCGTTCCACGTATCACTTCTGCCGCTACCCGGTAATGCTGCACTCGCAACTGAATACGACGCTCCGAATGATGCTTAAGCAGCGCCATATCCACCTGGCCAAGTCCTTTGCGGCGACTGGAAACATGGATATGTTTCATCGCAAGATAGCTGTCCAGTGTCAGCGGCTCCTTAGCCAGCGGATGATCCGGGCGCATCGCACAGACATAGCTGTCGCGTATCAACGACTCGTGGGACACCTGGGTATCTTCAATCAGCGGCACGTCAATCGCAAAGTCCAGCTCGCCTCGTGACAGATGCCGTACCAGTTCATGACGCTTGGTGTAATAACTTTGCAGCGCAAGATGCGGAGCCTGTTGCTCAAAAAACGGAAACAGGCGCGGCAACACCACTGCTTCAGCGAGATCTGTCATGCTGAAATGGTAAGTGCGCTCGGCCGAACTGGGGTGGAATTCCTCTCTCTCAAGAACGCTGGCGTTTAAAAGCCCCAATGCGGCCGAGATATTCTGGGCAATACTGTCCGCCACAGGGGTGGGCAACATACCCTTGGAAGTGCGCACAAAAAGTTCGTCATTAAACACCTTACGCAGACGTGACAAGGCATTGCTTACCGCGGGCTGGGTAATCGCCAGCGACTTGGCTGCCTGCGTCAGGTTGCGTTCCGTGTAAATCGTGTCAAAGACCAGAAACAGATTAAGATCCAGTTTTTTCAGACTAACAGCCTCGCTTAATTTTAAAAGTTCGTTTATTTTTGTGGTGAATGATAATCAAAAATCACAATAACGCAAATCAATAGTTGTTATTGCCATTATCGTCTGCCACTTGCATCGGCTGAATGCGGCGCCTGAAGTCGCCTAGGCGGTCCGGATTTTTAGTGCTACCATCCATGGGCTAAGCGATAAAACATAATAAAAAACCGAGGTTAACGCATGCACGATAACCACGCGCGGGCTTATTGGAAAGCCAATATCAGAGTGCTGACAACCCTGCTCAGCATCTGGTTTCTCATCTCTTTTGGCGGCGGCATTCTCTTCGCTGACTTTCTTGATCAATTTCGATTTGGCGGTTTTAAACTCGGTTTCTGGATTGCCCAGCAAGGATCAATCTACGGTTTTATTGTGCTGATCATTGTCTATGTTTTCTGGATGGACAAACTTGATTCCCACTACCGTCAGAACTCTCAGTCCAACTCCAGGGAAGGTGATCAGCAATGAGCAGCGTGCAGCTTTGGACCTATCTGTTTATTACGCTCTCTTTTGGACTCTATATCGGTATAGCCGTATGGTCCCGCGCGGGATCAACCAACGAGTTTTATGTTGCTGGCGGCGGCGTTCACCCAATAGCCAACGGCATGGCCACCGCTGCCGACTGGATGTCAGCGGCTTCGTTTATTTCCATGGCGGGTCTTATCGCTTTTCTTGGGCGTGATGGCACCTTTTACCTGATGGGCTGGACCGGCGGTTATGTATTGCTGGCCCTGCTGCTGGCTCCATACCTGCGTAAATTTGGCAAATTCACCGTACCCGATTTTATCGGTGATCGATACTACTCCCGCACAGCCCGCCTGGTCGCCATCTTCTGCGCAATCACCATTTCGTTTGTTTATGTTTGCGGCCAGATGCAAGGGGCAGGTATCGTCTTTTCCCGCTTCCTCGAAGTTGATATCACGACCGGCGTCATTATTGGCATGACTGTGGTGTTCTTTTATGCCGTGCTGGGCGGCATGAAAGGCATTACCTATACCCAGGTGGCGCAGTACTGCGTACTCATTTTTGCCTACATGGTTCCGGCCATTTTTATTTCCATCATGATGACTGGCAACCCTGTTCCTCAACTGGGTTTTGGCGCGGAACTGACTGCGGAATACGGCGGGGGTTATTTGCTGGACCGACTGGACAATATCAGCGAAGAACTTGGGTTTGCGCCTTACACAGAAGGGCAACGCAGCACGCAGGATGTATTTTTTATTACGGCTGCGCTGATGTTTGGCACCGCAGGCCTGCCGCATGTGATCGTCCGTTTTTTTACGGTTCCCAGCGTTCGTTCTGCGCGCACTTCAGCAGTGTATGCGCTGATTTTTATTGGCCTGCTGTATTCAACCGCACCCGCCGTGGCCGCCTTCGCCAAAACCAACCTGATGAACACCGTCAGCAACGCGCCCTACATGGAGCTGCCAGAATGGTTCTATACCTGGGAAAATACTCAACTGCTGACTTTTGAGGACAAAAACGGTGATGGGCTTGTGCAATATGTAGCAGACCCGGCACTTAATGAACTGACCGTCAACCGCGACATTATGGTGTTGGCAAATCCGGAGATTGCCGGACTGCCCGACTGGGTTGTGGCGCTGGTCGCTTCTGGCGCTCTGGCGGCAGCGCTTTCCACGGCAGCCGGACTGCTACTGGTGATTTCTACCGCCGTTTCGCATGACTTGTTAAAACGCAGCTTTATGCCACAGATTACAGAGAAGCAGGAATTATTCTATGCGCGCATTGCCATTTTTGTTGCGATATTGATTGCGGGTTACTTCGGTATCAATCCGCCCGGCTTTGTAGCTGAGGTGGTGGCATTTGCCTTCGGCTTGGCAGCAGCGTCATTTTTTCCTGCAATTGTGCTGGGGATTTTTTACAAGCGCATGAATCGTCAGGGCGCAGTGGCAGGGATGCTCGCCGGTTTTGCATTTACGTCGCTTTATATTATCTACTTCAAGTTCATATCACCCGAAGCCAGCGTGCCTGAAAACTGGTGGTTTGGGATTTCCCCGGAAGGTATTGGCACGCTGGGCACATTGATCAACACTACCGTCGCGCTTACAGTCAGCCGTTTCAGCCCGGCTCCGCCGCGCGACATACAACAAATGGTTGAGGAAATCCGCCTGCCCGGACACTGAAGCTCAGTCGTCAGTTATTTCGATCTGAGGCGCCTGTTGTTGCTGAAGCCGTGACAGCTCCTGCAACAGGCGTTCACTCAGCGCTCGATAGGCGTTGGCAACCGCCCCCTCAGGCTGCGAGACCAGAATTGGCGTTCCCATATCGGTATGTTCACGAATCGACAGATCCAGTGGTAACGACCCAATCACTTCAACACCGTAGGTGTGTGCCAATTGTTCACCTCCTCCACTGCCAAAAATCGCCTCTGCATGGCCACAATTTGAGCAGATATGGACACCCATATTTTCCACAATACCTAAAATCGGCACGTTCACACGACGGAACATCTCAATACCTTTGCGTGCATCCAGCAAAGCTATGTCTTGCGGAGTAGTCACAATAACAGCCCCGGTTACTTTGGCTGACTGTGTTAGACTGAGTTGTATATCACCGGTGCCAGGTGGCATATCAATAATCAGAAAATCCAGCTCTCCCCAAAGGGTCTGTTTTAACATCTGGTTAAAGGCACCGACTATCATGGGTGCACGCCACACCATAGCGGTAGCCATGTCGACCAGATAACCAATTGAGTTGGTCGCCAACCCATGCGCCATAACAGGTTTCATGAACTGCTTGTCAACAATTTCAGGGCGGGTGCCAGAGCGCACACCCAGCATCATCGGCTGACTGGGGCCATAGATATCCGCATCGAGCAAACCCACTTTAAATCCCTGTTGCTGCAATACAACTGAGAGATTGATGGCTGTGGTGGATTTACCAACGCCACCTTTACCTGAAGCCACACAGATGATGTGTTTGATTCCTGACAGATTGTCCACGCTTATCCTCCTGTTCAACGGCGGGCATTATCACTGTTTGCAACCGCTTTTGACACCGCTAATCGAGGCATAAGCGCCTGCGGCTTGAGACGATTTGGCACACTTACCCCCATGTTCCGCACTTGAACTCTTCAGCAAAAAGTTGTTCTATTGTCACTGCAATCAAGCCAGTTACCGGGGCCAACCCAGATGATTAAAACTGCTACAACCAATACACATAACCCGGTGCCGCGCCGCAGCCCATCTGCTGCCCTGCTGGGTGCTTTGCTGTGTGCCTGTCTTATGCCTGTTGTTAGCCACGCCCAGACCAGTGATCCACTGACTGTCGCTCAGGAAGGCTTTGATCATCCGGTGAAGTACGCCATTTATTCTTCCGCATGGCATTTAAACAGCAATGCCGGCCTGCGAGTGGTTGCCCACAATCAGAGCGACAAGGAAGTAGAACTGCGTAACATTGTGTTTCGTGATGAAACCGGCGCGGGCGCGGACGAAGTTCTGTCCCTTGAGCTGGATATCCCTGCGGGCAAGTGGGCCGAGCGCGTTCTGCCTTATCAGGACCTTTTGAGTGGACATGAATGCGTGAGCCGCACCATGCAGGATGACTGGAAACTGGTGGAAATTTCCAACTACACCCTGAACCCCTCAGTACGCGGCCTGATTATCGAAAATACGCGCTCATTCCGTATTTACCAGTGTGTTCGCTCTGTACGCACGACCTGGTACTCACCGGAGAGCCAACAAGAGCAGACGGACACCCAATGGCTGATGTACCACTTTGAGCGTCTGCCGCTGGATTGATAATCCCTGCCTCTTAGCTGCGCACGTCAGTTGCGCCCATCAGTTACTCAGTGCCTGCGCCTCACGCACCAGGGCATTCTTGCGCTGTTCCAGCTCTGAGATCAGCGCCTTCTGCAGTGGTTCAACAGTATTACCCTGGTCGTCGATGTTTTCGTATTTAAGCTGCTCGCTGGCCAGCATCTGCAGCAATTCTTCTGCCGCTGTAATGGCCTGCGTCAAACGGGCGTTGGCTTGCTCACGGCGTTGAACATTGGCCTCCACCTCTGCCAGACGGCGCTGCATTGCAGCCACCTGTGCCTCCTGTTCGCGGCGCAGGCGCGCCATTTCCGCCTGTTGTTGTTGCTGCTGCAACTGCGCTGCTACGCGTGCACGTTCAGCCGCTTCACGCTCAGCGGCCAGACGGGCGCGCTCAGCTTCCTCACGCTCCAGACGCAGGCGTTCGAGTTCAGCTCTTAATTCGCGTTCGTTGCGTTCAGCTTCCAGTCTCGCTTGCTCAGCCTGACGTGCGCGTTCAGCCAGCTCTGCAGCTTCGGCTGCCGCCTGTTGAGCTTGCAACATTTCCTGTTCACGCTGACCAGCACAAGCAGCCAGCCCAAGCATCAGACAGACTCCCAGCACTCGGAGGGTGTGTTTTGTCTGGATTTTCATATCGTGTCTCGCGTTCAGATTCGTGAATAGCGGCTACTTTATAATGAAGCCGACGCTGAGGCCAGCCTGAGGTATAATCCACGCAGTCGATGTCACAATAACGGTTGGCAATTGATTATGACGCCCCTGGCACGCAGACTTCTGCTGGTGTTCAGTCCCTTGCTGTTTCTGACAGGGGTCGCGGGCCTATTGGCGTTTTTTAGCCTCAGCCTCAGTCCTTCAGTGGCCCATCCTGGCCCTCCTAATAACCAGCAGATACGCGATGTAGAGCAGTGGGTGGTTGATAACAGCCCCTCACGTTTCCAGTCTGCAGGGGCTCGGGACATAAGCCTCACCGACCAGGAGTTGAACCTGCTGACAACGTTTGTTCTACACAACATCCCTCAGTTACAGTCATTTGCTGCCAATTTTGATATTCATGGAAACAGCGCCGATGCTCGCGTCAGTATCCCGCTGGCGGCAGGCCCTTTACCGCTGTATCTGAATATCGAGGCACAGTTTGCGCAGGATGAAGGTCGTGCACGGCTGATGAGTTTAAAAGCGGGCAGCTTGCCAATACCGCGTCAGGTTATTCGTACATTTGAACGCTTTGCTGCCTACCGCCTGTCTCCCTCCAGCGAAACCAACCGGGAGCTCAGCCAGCTGCGACGTAGTGTGGTTGATTACCGCATAGATGAAGACAAACTTCAGCTGCGCCTGGAATGGCAACCGGAAGTCCTGTCCCAGCTTCGCTCCCAGGCACAACAGATTTTTGTAACGGAGCAGGACAGGCAGCGTATTCTGGCCTACCACACCCTGATCAACAATTTGGCGAATGAAGCGATAAAAGTGCGCAGACAAACCTCACTGCAGACATTCCTGCAGCCGCTGTTTGGCCTGGCACATGAACGCTCTGCCCAGGCAGGTGCCGATGCCGTTGCCGAAAACCGCGCGTTGTTGCAGACGCTATCCGTTTTTGTAAACCGGATGCCGCTTGACCGCCTGATTGGTGATACCGCAGGAATTGAAGAGGCGCCATCCATGGTGGTCATGCTGCATCAGCGCAACGACCTCGGCCTGCATTTTGTCAGTGCAGCAGCTATTGCGGCCTCGGCGAGCAGTGCGCTGGCAGAATTGCTGTCCAACAGCAAGGAAGTACACGATGCCCGTCATGGCACCGGTTTCAGTTTCAGCGACGTGACCGCCAACATCGCGGGCACCACTCTCGGCCGCGTTGCTACCTCCAACCCGGAGGCTGCCCGCGCACTGCAGGAACGCTTGAAGCGCGCGGATAACGAATACGACTATATGCCAGTTCCGCGCACGGACGCCGATGGTCTGGATGAAGACAGCTTCGTTGCGGAATTTGGCGATCGCAGCGGCCCAGCCTATCTGGAGCGTATAAGCGAAATCGAAAACAGCGTACAGACGCTACCTCTTTATAACCAGCTCGGCGCTGTCAGCGCTGAACTGCCGGAGATGCCGTATCAATCCGGCGAAACCAGTTTCTAGGCTGTATAACAGCACTGTTAGACAAGGACAATCCTGACATGAGCGACAATCGCAAAACCCAATCCGACAGTTTGGCCGGAGGTGGCAACTTCACAACCGCCAACCTGCACGGCGACCGATGCGACAAACCCGAGCACGGTGTGCTGCACAAAGCCATTCATACCTCGGTGGCCTACACCTATGACGATGCACGCGATCTGGCTGCTGTATTCCAGGGCCGTAAAGCCGGCTACAACTACGGCCGGCAACAAAACCCGACCGTAAACGCGCTGCAAGCACGTATTACGCGCATGGAGGGTGGCCTGACCAGCACTGCATTTGCGACCGGCATGGCTGCAATCGGCTCCACGCTGTTTGCTCTGTTACGCAGTGGCGACCATGTCATCTCCAGTGCGTTTCTGTTTGGTAATACCAACAGCCTGTTCCAGAGTTTCAAAAACTTCGGTGTGGAAGTCACCTTTGTCGACAGCACTGACGCTGCCAATGTCAAAGCAGCACTACAGCCCAATACACGTCTGGTATTTACTGAAACTATTGCTAATCCGGTCACCCAGATTGCAGATCTTGCAGCCATCGGCGAACTTTGTCGCGAGCACGGACTGGTTTACATAGTAGATAACACCATGACCTCTCCGTGGTTGTTCCAGCCACGTACGGTGAACGCTACATTTGTGGTGAATTCCCTGACCAAATTTATTGGCGGCCATGGTGATGCATTGGGTGGGATGTTGACCGATACCGGCCTCTACGACTGGACAAACTATCCGAACATCCCGGAGATGTATAAAAATGGAGATCCAGCACTTTGGGGCACCACCCAGGTTCGCAAAAAAGGACTGCGCGACTTTGGCGCCACGCTTGGACCAGAAGCAGCACATCATCTGGCTGTGGGTTCGGAAACGCTGTCACTGCGACTGGATCGTGCCTGTGACAACGCACAACGTCTGGCGGAATTTTGTGCAGCGCACCCCAACGTCAAGCACGTCAACTACCCGGGATTGACCAGTCACCCGCAACATGAGCGCAGTAAACAGCTGTTCCGCCGACACGGCGCACTGATGAGTATTGAGCTGGCAGAGGGTATGGATGTATTTGAGTTTCTTAACAGCCTCCGCTGTGTCATTACATCCAGTAATCTGGGTGACACGCGCACCCTGGCAATTCCTGTGGCACATACCATTTTCTACGAAATGGGGGCTGAGCGACGGGCGTCCATGGGCATAGGTGAAAACCTGATCCGACTGTCTGTAGGCATAGAGGATATTGAAGATCTGCTGGCAGACTTCAAATACGCGCTGGGTTAGGCAGGGAGCACATAACGATGATTACACTTTGTCATATTGATGATGTGGAAGAAGGCCGCGCCAAGGGTTTTGATGTAGGTGGCAAACAGTTGTTTGCGGTAAAAAAAGATGGGCAATTCCATCTGTATTACAACTACTGCCCACACCTGGGAACACCTCTGGAATGGTTGGAAGATCAGTTTCTGGACCCGGATGGTGCCTTTATACAATGCGCAACACATGGCGCCCTTTTTGTCATTGAAAGCGGGCACTGCGTACTGGGCCCCTGCAAAGGCAAGTCACTTAAAGCCATTCCGTTTGTGATGGGTAATGGTTTTATGATGATTGAAGAATCAGACGTGGCCCGTTTGGGCCGTATCTGATCAGATACGTAGCGCGGAAATTACAGAGCGCGGGCCATGCGCTCAACTGCTTTTTCAAGCGCGGACATTGAACTGGTGTACGCAAACCTCACATAACGCCGGGCCTGGTAATCACCAAAATCAGTGCCTGGTGTTGCGGCTATACCATGCTCCTCCAACAGGAAACGGCAAAACTCCTCACAATCATCACTGAAGCGGCTGATATCGGCATAACAGTAAAACGCTCCTTCAGGGCGCCAGGGCAATACAAAACCCAGGTCTGTTAAGGCCGATGCAAGAAAATCACGACGCTGCTTAAATGCTTCGCGGCGCTGCTCCAGAATCTCAATCACATTACTGTCAAACGCGGCAATCGCTGCCAGCTGTGACATGGTCGGCGCGGAAATAAAAAGATTCTGTGCCAGAATGTTGGCTGCTGATATCAGGTATTCAGGAACTACAATCCAGCCCACGCGCCAGCCAGTCATACCAAAATATTTGGAAAAACTGTTGATGACAATTGTGTTGCCGCCCAGCGCCAGCGCGGTGCGCACGTTGTCCACAAAATGCAGCCCCTGGTAAATTTCATCCACCAACAAATGTACTTTGTTCTGCTCAGCCCACGCAGCCAGTTGCGCCAGCTGTTGTTGCGGGATCACCGCCCCGGTTGGATTGGCCGGTGATGCCAGCCACAAACCTGAAACCGGTGAAAATTGCGCCAGCGCCGCATCCAGTTGGGATAACGAGGGCGCTGTTTCGCCCGGATAGGCTGGCGGCAGCAAACGCGCATGCGCACCCGCAAGATGAACAAAGTTGCGATTGCAGGGATAAGACGGATCCGGCATCAGCACACTGTCACCGGGATTAAGCAGCAGGTTGGCCAGCAACACCAGAGCTCCACTGGCGCCCGGTGTCACCAGAATACGCGAAGGGGACACTGTCACCCCATGACGATCCTGGTAAAACCGTGCAATAGATTCGCGCAACTCCGGCAAACCTGCTGCCGGTGTATAGGCGGTACGTCCGGCTCTGATTGCCGCCTGCCCCGCTTCCGAGATCGGCTCTGCGGTTTTGAAATCCGGCTCACCGACCTCAAGATGGACAATGTCACGTCCCAAGACCTCCAGCTGTCTGGCGCGCTCAAGGACGTTCATTACGCGAAAAGGATTAATCAGATGATTTCTGCGAGCCGGAGAGAGTCGAAATTCTGTCATGGTCATGCTACAAGATAGGGCCTGAGCCGGTGTGGCTCGCGGTCGGCATGACCTTAACATTTTTTCTGGTTTGACCGGTAATAATCTGATAGCTTACGCCGGTTGTTTGATAGTCAATTAGGGTATGAGGCCTGGTTAACCATGTCCAAAAAGCAAGCAGCTGTTGAGAATACCTCTGTACTGAAAACTTTCACCCCTTACAAACTGAAAAAGGGTGAGGAGTACATGAATGACAGCCAGAAGGAACACTTTAAGGCCATTCTTCGTGACTGGCGCAATCAGCTGATGGAAGAGGTGGATCGCACCGTCCACCACCTGCAGGACGATGCCGGCAACTACCCGGACCCTGCTGACCGCGCCACCCAGGAAGAAGAGTTCAGCCTTGAGCTGCGTACCCGCGATCGCGAACGCAAACTTATCAAGAAAATTGACTCTACAATCGAAAAGATTGCACAGGACGATTACGGTTACTGTGAATCCTGTGGCATCGAGATCGGCATCCGGCGTCTGGAAGCTCGCCCTACCGCAGACAAATGTATTGACTGCAAAACTCTGGATGAAATCCGGGAGAAGCAGTGGGGCGCCTAGGGCGCTCCCATGACCTCTGCCTATATTGGTCGCTTTGCCCCGTCACCAAGCGGGGCTTTGCACTTTGGCTCCCTTCTGGCCGCCCTGGCCTCCTTTCTTGACGCGCGTGCACACAACGGTCGTTGGCTGTTGCGTATCGAAGACCTGGACCCCGCCCGCGAACCCCCCGGCGCCGCCCAACAAATCCTGGAAACTCTGACAGACTTCGGTTTCAGCTGGGATGGCCCGGTGTTATACCAAAGCCAGCGCATCAATGAATACCATCGTATTCTGGATGAGTTGAGGTCACGGCAGCTGATTTATCCCTGTGACTGCTCACGCCAGCGTCTGCGCGAACTTAACAGCATTTACGACAATTACTGTCGTCACCGCACTGACGTCAGCTCACCGTATGCCTTGCGCTTGCAACTGCCAGACACAAGAGTGGCATTTGAAGACCGCATTCAGGGACACTACGAGCAGGATCTTGTTAAGGACTGTGGCGACGTTGTGCTGCTGCGCCGTGACGGACTGGTTGCTTATCAACTGGCCGTTGTGGTGGACGATGCCATACAAGGAGTTACCGACGTGGTTCGCGGTTATGATCTGATCGACTCTACGCCGCGGCAGATAGCACTGCAGCAGATACTGGGCCTGCCCACGCCTCGTTATGCGCATATCCCGGTGGCCAGCAACCAGCAAGGACTGAAACTGAGCAAACAGAACTTTGCCAGCGCACTGGATGGACGCCAGGCCAGTCGATATCTGCGCGAAGCACTGAAGTTTCTTGGACAAGACCTGCAAACACTGCCACAGCGTGAAAAACCTGCAATTGTGTTGGAGTGGGCAATAGAGCGCTGGGATATACAGCGTGTACCCAAGTTGGCTAATATCCCGGTCAGAGATCACCCCGGCCAGGCATTCTGAGACATGTACATTCCTCCCTCTACACTGATGTTCCTGCTATTCAGCTATTTGCTGTTTTTGCTCACCGTTAACTGGGCGCTGCAACCTGACGGGGCATGGTATCGCCCCTTGATTGTCTGCCTGGGCATCATCGCAGTGGCGGCCTGGGCCTACCGTGAACAACATTCTGATGAGCTGTAACCATGACGTTTGAACTCAGCACCCTGTTTGCTATTGGCGTGGGCTACCTGTCGATGCTGTTCGGGGTTGCTTATATCACCGAACGCGGCTGGATTCCCGAACGCGTTGTGCGCCACCCGGTTGTGTATGTGTTATCGCTGGGCGTTTTTGCCAGTGTCTGGTCCTATTTTGCGTCCACTGGCAATGCGTTCCGCGAGGGCTACGGTTATCTTGCACCTTTTATAGGAATTTCCCTGGCCTTCCTGCTGTCACCCCTGATTCTGCGTCCGATTCTGAATCTGACCAAAGCCTACCAGCTCAGCTCTATGGCAGACCTGCTGGCATTCCGCTACCGCAGCCCGTGGGCAGGCACCTTAACCACACTGGTCATGCTGCTGGTGGTGATGCCTCTGTTATCCCTGCAGATTCAAGCGGTTGCCTCAACCGTTGGAATACTGGCGCCCGAGGCGACCCAAACTACTCTGGCAATTACCTTCTGCCTGCTGATTACCTTGTTCGCGATCTTTTTTGGTACCGGCAAAGGCTCCGGCCGCGAGCGCCATGAAGGTCTGGTAATGACTATTGCCTTTGAATCTCTGGTCAAGCTTGTTGCCCTGCTCGCAGTGGGCCTGTTTGCGGTTTACAAGGGTTTTGGTGGTTTTGACGAGATGGAGCTGTGGGTGCGCGAGCAACCGGAATTGCTGCGTCGTATCAAGGAGGCTGCTCCGCCTGGCACTTTCCACATCACCGTATTGATATTTTTTACAGCGGCGGTTGCCACACCGCAGATGTTTTATATGACTTTCCATGAGAACAATCACCCAAGAGCGCTGAGTGTGGCGAGCTGGGGATTGCCGCTGTACTTCCTGCTGCTGAGTGTGCCAGTGCTACCGATTCTGTGGGCAGGCCTGCGCTCTGGAGCCGTGACACCCATGGAGTATTTCCCGGTTACGCTCGGTGTGCACTATGGCTCAGAACTCTTCACCGTGATTGGTTTTATTGGGGGCATGTCGGCTGCCAGCGGACTGATTATTGTGATCACGCTAGCCCTGTCCACCATGTGTCTGAACCACCTGATCCTGCCAGTGTGGCAACCCACTGCGCGCCAGGACATCTACCGTTGGCTGCTGTGGAAACGCCGGGTGTTGATCACTGCATTGATTTGGGGTGGATTCCTCTTTTATTACATCCCAAATGATAACCAGAGCATTCGTGCCATCAGCAATATAGGACTGATTGGCAGCCTGCAGTTCCTGCCAGCGATTATCGCGCTGCTGTACTGGCCGCGCGGCAACAAAAAGGGTTTTATGGCAGGACTCGCGGTAGGCATCGCGATCTGGTTTATCTTTCTGGTGCTGCCGGTCGCGACCGGAATCAACTTCTTTACACTGGGCGATCTGAATACCCGTGAAATTATTGCGCTTTCACTGGTCTGCAATATCACGCTGTTTATGTTGGTATCCATGCTGACCGGCAGTTCTGTTGAAGAAAAAATCTCGGCAGATATCTGCTCCGTCGACAACCTGCGCCGCCAGCGTCGTGCCGGCCTGACAGCAGGCTCCGCGCAGGAGTTTATCAGCCAACTGACCAAACCCCTGGGTGAACGCACCGCTACACGCGAGGTGATGCAGGCGCTACGGGACCTGAAGATGGACAAACAGGACAGACGACCACAGTCGCTGCGCCAGCTACGCGGTCGACTGGAGGCCAACCTGTCAGGACTGCT
Source organism: uncultured Pseudohongiella sp. (assembly GCA_964535565.1). GTDB lineage: Bacteria > Pseudomonadota > Gammaproteobacteria > Pseudomonadales > Pseudohongiellaceae > Pseudohongiella. Next base: position 186,045 of record CAZHUJ010000006.1, read on the forward strand.
GGGCCCGGCTATTGCCCACGATCTGATAGACCGTTTCCTGCCCTATACCTCCGTCAGCAACAGCGCCACCGCCGACGTGACTGCAATTGAAAGCAGAATCGAGGCCTATCGCAGCAATCTGTCAGGCATGGCGGCGGACCTCGACAACCTGCGCCGCTATCACCGCCAGATCCTGATGGATCTGCCTATGGGGGTATGCTCACTGGGTCCAGACGATCAGATCGTCATGTGGAACCACGCCATGGAAAACCTGACGGGCACCCACAGCGACGAAGCGGTTGGTCTGCATCTGAGTGAAATCGGTGATCCCTGGCATAGTCTGCTAAACCAGTTCCGCGATGGCGAAAGTGCCCACCAGCACAAACTGGCAGTCACCGTAAATGGCAGTAAACGCTATATCAGCCTGCACAAGGCTGTGATTGAAAAATCCACCACTCGTCGCATTGAACAGGATGGTGTGATCATTCTGGTCGAGGATCTAACAGAAACAGAGCTACTGGAAGAAGAATTGGCGCACAGCGAACGTTTGGCTTCAATCGGCCGCCTGGCAGCCGGGGTCGCCCACGAAATTGGCAACCCAATAACTGGCATTGCCTGTCTGGCACAAAATATCCGCGATGAGACCCCAAACGACGAACTGCGCAGTATGGCGCGGCAGATTATCGAGCAAACTGACCGTACTTCGCGTATTGTGCAGTCGCTGGTGAACTTTGCCCATAGCGGAGCGCATAACAAATCCGACCAGCGCCAGGAAGTGGTAGTGATTGCTGACTGCGTCCAGGAGGCCCTCACACTGATCTCCCTGAACAAAAAAGGCAAACATATGCAGTTCAGTGTACGGGTGGAGGACAATGCCCGTATTCTGGGCGATTCGCAGATGCTGCTGCAGATCCTGGTGAATCTGATCAATAATGCCAGGGATGCAAGTCCGGCCGAAACCACAATCAAAATAGAGTGTGAGCGTATTGCAGCCTCTATACAGATTGCTGTGTCGGACGAAGGAAGTGGTATACCGGACGCCATCAGGGATCGTGTGTTCGAACCGTTTTTCACCACCAAAGAGCCTGGGGAAGGCACGGGGCTTGGACTTTCGCTGGTCTATAGCCTGGTTGAAAACCTCGGCGGACATATTGATATAATGAATGCCAGTGAGAAGCCACATAATCCAGGCGCCCGGGTAGTACTCAGCTTTCCCTGTTATGATGAGCCCTCACAGACGACACAAAACGAGTAATTGAATGGCTGCACATTACAAAGTTCTGGTAGTCGAGGATGAACAGGTCATCCGCACTGCCCTTCGCCGCTTGCTAGAACGTCACAACTATGACGTAAGCGAGGCCGGCTCAGTCAAAGACGCACTGGAGCTGTTGGAAGGTAATACCTACAACATTATTATCAGTGATCTGAGACTGCCGGGTGCACCGGGCACTGACCTGATCAAGGCCACCCGCATCCCCGTCCTGATCATGACCAGCTACTCCAGTCTGCGTTCTGCCATCGATTCAATGAAACTGGGCGCGGTGGATTACATCCCCAAACCCTTTGAGCACGAAGAGATGCTGCAGGCGGTTGAGCGCATCATCAAAGACCATGCCGGCAAAAATGTTGCTCCCAAATCGGTTGAGCCGCCGCCCGAACCTCCTGTTCCTGGCATGATTGGCAGCTGTCCGCAGATGATGGAACTGTTCCGCCGTATCCGCAAAGTCGCGCAGACCAGCTCTACCGTGCTGATCAATGGCGAATCGGGTACCGGCAAGGAACTGGTAGCGCGCGCCATTCACCAGCTCAGCGACCGCAAAGACATGGAAATGATCTCGGTGAACTGTGCAGCAATTCCCGAGAACCTGATTGAATCGGAGCTGTTTGGACACGAAAAAGGCGCATTCACTGGCGCCACTGCCAATCGCACCGGCCTGGTAGAAGCGGCCAACGGCAGTACGCTATTCCTTGATGAAATTGGCGAACTGCCGCTGGACGCCCAAGCCCGGCTGTTGCGTGTATTGCAGGAAAGTGAAATTCGCAAGGTCGGTTCGGTGCAGTCTCGCAAGGTCGACGTCCGCCTGGTTGCCGCGACCCACCGTGACCTCAAACAGTTGGTCATAGACGGCGACTTCCGCGAAGACCTGTATTACCGCATCAACGTTATGACCCTGTTATTACCACCTCTGAAAGAACGCGGTAACGACATCCTCGAACTGGCAGACGCCATCCTCGACAGAACCTGCAAACGCCTCAAATCACCGCTGCTGCGTTTTACGGACGATGCCACCCAGGCCATTGCCACCTACCCCTGGCCTGGTAACGTGCGCGAACTGGAAAACGCTATTGAGCGCGCGGTGGTGCTGGCAGAAACCGAAGAAATTGGTGCAGAACTGCTGGCAATTGACCTGACCGGTAACAAACGCACAATTCGTCCACTGACCGAACGCTCCCAGACCGATATTCCGGGTGCAGACGACGTAGATGCTGCAGAAGAGCTGTCTCTGGAGGACTATTTCCAGAAATTTGTACTGGAACATCAGGATCAGATGAACGAAACCCAGCTCGCCAAGAAGCTTGGTATCAGCCGTAAATGCCTGTGGGAGCGCCGTCAGCGGTTTGGACTGCCCCGCAAGAAGAAGCAAGCCTGATATTTATGTTACCGATACACATCTACCCAATATATTGGGGGTGATTGGTAACACTACACACAATTACCAATGTTACGAACACACCATAAATACGTAAACATTTGACTTAAAAGGAAATTATAAAGTTGGCACGGATTCTGCACTTATACAGGCAGAACAATTACAAGAAATAATAAAAATAACGACGCATAACAATAAAAATGGCATCAGCATTGGTGCACAAAAATAATAAAAATAAATGGAGCGGACTGGCAGCTTCTGACATCAGCTGATGGACACCTGCTGGTACTGTGACTAAAAAACTCGATGCATTTGTTTTAAGTGCCTCTGAATAAAAATAATTATTAAAAACAATAAAAAGAAAGAATAATAAAAACATACATACCTTCCTTGCGGGGGGGTCAAGTCACCCCCCAGAGCATTTCCCCTGCACTCTTTCCCAATTTCTCATGTATGATTGCCGCCTTCAGCTCTAATGCTTCGAAGTTGAGTTCCCGATGTTAAAAAAGCTTGTCCGCATGCTTTTTGGCAAGTCCGGCCAATCTGGTAACAGTCCCGCGCAGGAAGACGCCGGCAAAACCAGATCCAGGTCACAAAGCCAGGAAGCGACTACGACAACCAGATCGCGTGCGACCAACCGCGATCGCAGCAAACCATCCAAACCCCGGCGCGATGCTGGTGCCAGTCAACGCGACCAGAATTTACCTCCAGCGCTGCGCAAACTTGACCTGACCAATGTCAAAGTGGTTCCTCGCGAAGAGCATGCCATCTCGCGCCGGGATATTTCTCCAAACGCCCTGAAGGTTCTTTACCGTCTGAATGATGCCGGTTACCAGGCGTTTTTGGTGGGCGGAGGGGTGCGTGACCTGTTGCTGGGCGGCCATCCCAAGGACTTTGATATCTCTACAGACGCCACGCCGGAGCAGGTCCGTGAAGTTTTCCGCAACTCACGTGTGGTTGGACGCCGTTTTAAAATTGCCCATGTGCGCTTTGGCCAGGAAATAATCGAAGTCACCACCTTCCGCGCGCATCATGAAATAGAGACGGAAGTGGAAGAAGGCGAGTCGCGCAGACATATTCGTGATCTGGATTCAGCGCATTCCAGCGCAGGCATGATCCTGCGTGACAATGTCTACGGCACGATCAACGAAGACGCCATGCGGCGCGACTTCACTGTCAACGCGCTGTACTACACCACCAACGGTTTTTACCTGCTGGACTTTGTGTCCGGTTTAAATGATGTTGAACAGAAGCTGATCCGCATGATCGGTGACCCTGAAAAACGTTACCGTGAAGACCCGGTGCGTATACTTCGTGCTATCCGTCTGGCTGCAAAACTGGAATTTAATATCCACAAGGATACCGAAGCGCCTATCGCGCGCCTTGCCACCTTGCTGGAGTCGGTTTCCCCGGCACGTCTGTTTGATGAAACCGTCAAGCTGTTTACCAATGGTCGGTCTGAAGCCACTTTTGAACTGCTGCGCCGTTACCACGTCGCTGATTACCTGTTCAAACCAACACTGGCGTTTCTGGACGACCCGGACAGCGCTGACAACCGCCTGATAAAACTTGCGTTGCAAAATACCGACCAACGCCTGGCAGAGGGCAAGTCTGTAACACCTGCGTTCCTCTACGCGGCCCTGTTATGGCCGCCGCTCAAGGCACAACTGTACGAGCAGTTTGGCGAGCACACAGCACCTATTGTGTCCATGCATGAAACAGCTACAGATGTGATTTCCGAGCAATTACGCTACACCGCAATCCCCAAGCGTTTTACCGCTATCATGCGCGAAATCTGGGAACTACAATGGCGTTTGCAACCCGGCAGTCGCCGCCAGGTGGTAAGTGCTATATCGCATCCGCGGTTTCGGGCAGCCTATGATTTCCTGCTGCTGCGAGAGGCCGCAGGGGAACAAACCAACAACGCCGGCGCGTGGTGGACAGCATTCCAGCTTGCTGACCGCAGCGGTCAGGAAACGATGATAGAAGGACTCAAAGCCGTCAAATCATCCTCCCCTCGCAAACGTCGTCGCAAACCCAAAACACGGCAACCACAAAAGCAGACGGAATCTGCCAGTGACTGACATGCTGCCCCGTTATATTGCAGTTGAAGGCACAATAGGCGTTGGCAAGACCAGTCTTGCCAAACGGCTGGCACAGACCTTCAACTACGACATAGTGCTGGAGAAGCCAGAGGAAAACCCCTTTCTGGAGCGTTTCTACCGCAACCCCAGACAGCATGCGCTATCAACCCAGCTGTTTTTCCTGTTCCAGCGTGCGCAACAGCTGCAGGAATTAAAACAGGATGATTTGTTTAAACCCGTACGCGTGGCAGATTTTTTGATCGACAAGGATCATCTGTTTGCCCGTCAGAATCTGGACCCGGATGAGTTTGCTCTCTACGAAAAGGTGTACCAGCATCTGACACTGGACGCCCCCGTACCCGACCTGGTGATTTATCTGCAAGCGCCCACACATGTGCTGCTGAACCGCATCCAGAAACGCGGCATCCCCGCCGAGCAGACTATCGAGGCGGAGTACCTTGACCGCCTGAATGAGTCGTATACCGAGTTTTTCCATTACTACAATCGCTCGCCGCTGTTGATCGTAAACACTACCGATATTGACCTCGTCAACCACGACGGCGATTATCAGCAATTGATTGAGCGTATCCTGGCGTCACCGCAAGGCGTACATTACTTCAATCCCAAACCGGTTCTGTTATAAATACGGACTCGCCAGAAGGAGGCCAGCAATGAGCACTCAATCCCAGCGCCAAAAAGTGACACTGAGCACATTGAACAAAATTCGCGCCAAGGGCGAGAAATTTGCCTGTCTGACCGCGTATGACGCCTGTTTTGCGCGCCTGATGAATGAGGCCGCTGTAGAGACCATACTGGTGGGTGACTCCCTGGGCATGGTCTTGCAGGGGCACGAGAGCACGCTGCCAGTCACCATGAATGACATGATCTATCACACCCAAAGTGTGCATCGTGGCAATAACACGGCGTTTATCATTACCGACATGCCGTTTATGAGTTACTCCAATGAACGCGATGCACTGGACAACGCTGCCGCGCTGATGCGCGCAGGCGCTGAAATGGTAAAAATAGAAGGTGGAGCTTGGTTGACCAGCACCACCCGCTTGCTGGCAGAACGCGGTATTCCGGTTTGTGTGCACATGGGCCTGACACCTCAGTCCATCAACCGTATTGGTGGTTATCTGGTGCAGGGTCGTGACCCGGTTCAGGCCGAGAACATGGTGAGCGAAGCATTGCAGTTACAGGAGGCCGGCGCCAGCATTCTGCTGCTTGAGTGCGTCCCCACGGCGCTGGCAAAGCGCATCACTGAAGCGCTGGAAATCCCGGTTATTGGCATCGGTGCCGGCCCGCACACAACCGGACAAGTGCTGGTTATGCATGATCTTCTGGGTGTAGCTCCGATCAAGCCAAAATTTGTAAAAAACTTCCTTGTTGAATCCACCGCTGGCATCGCCGGCGCAATCCAGTTGTATGCGGATGACGTAAGAGCTGGCCGCTTTCCTGCGCCCGAACACTGTTTTGACTGATTGCTGTCCGGACGCTGCACACCATGAAAATCTGTTACACCGCTACTGAACTACGCTCGATACTCCGCAACTGGCGCCTTGAAGGCAAAACCATTGCCTTGGTACCGACCATGGGCAACCTGCATCGCGGCCATATCCGCCTGGTGGAAAAAGCCGGTGAACTGGCAGATATTGTGGTCAGTTCAATTTTTGTGAATCCCATGCAGTTTGGCCGCAACGAAGACCTCGACAAATATCCGCGCACTCCTGACGCCGATATCGAAAAACTGACGGCGGCCGGTTGTGCACTGCTGTTTACACCCAGCGTGCGTGAAATGTATCCAGCCGGTCTCGACCAGCATACCGTGGTCAGTGTGCCCGGGGTGTCGGAAGGACATTGTGGCACCAGTCGCCCGGGTCATTTTGATGGTGTTGCAACGGTTGTCAGTAAACTGTTCAACCTGGTACAACCGGATCATGCCGTGTTTGGACTGAAGGATTACCAGCAGTTCAAAGTGATTCGCAAAATGAATGCAGATCTGTGTTTTGGCATCCAACTGACAGGAGTGCCAACCGAGCGCGATGACAACGGGCTGGCCTTAAGTTCGCGCAACGGTTACCTCAGTGCCGAGCAGAAGCAGCAAGCGCTGAGTATTATCAGCACCCTGCAGGATACTGCTGAACACATTCGCAGCGGTGCGCGCGACTATGTAACACTTGAACAGCAGGCTCGCTCAGCGCTTGAATCTGCAGGGCTGCGCGCGGACTATTTTTCCATCTGCCATGCTGACACACTGGCAGCAGCGCAACCTGATGACAAACAACTGGTAATTCTGGCTGCGGCTTATGCCGGCAGCACTCGATTGATAGACAATATAGAAATCATGTTATAGGGCAGACGCCCGACACACGGGCCTACAAGAAGGAGGCGCTCATGCCAACAAATATTTATCCGGCGGACAGTTTTGATACCCAACACAGCCTTATCGACAAAGCCGGCTACCAGCGCCTGTATGAGCAATCCATCAACGAGCCAGGCAGTTTCTGGGGTGAGCAGGCCAATCAGTTTCTGGGATTTTTCTCTCCGTTTAGCAGCGTCCATGAAGGCGACTTCAGCAAGGGCGACGTCAGTTGGTTCAAAGGCGGCAAACTCAATGTCAGCTGGAATTGCATCGACCGTCACCTGCCAACACGAGGCAACCAGACGGCGCTGATCTGGGAAGGCGACAACCCGGACGACAGCAAACACATTAGTTATGCTGAACTGCATGAAGCGGTATGCCGCCTGGCCAACGTGCTCAAGCAGCGAGGCGTAAAAAAAGGCGACCGTGTCTGCATCTATTTGCCAATGATTCCGGAAGCGGCTTATGCAATGCTTGCCTGTGCGCGTATTGGTGCAGTTCACTCGATTGTGTTTGGCGGATTTTCACCGGACGCCATCCGCGACCGTATTCTGGACAGTGACTGTCAGACCGTACTCACCGCTGACCAGGGCGTTCGCGGCGGCAAACTGATTCCGCTCAAAGCCAATGTGGACAAAGCGCTGGCTTCTTGCCCGAATGTACATTCAGTGATTGTAGTACAGCACACCGCCAACCCGATCGAATGGCACAACAATCGCGACGTCTGGTATCACGAGGCCATCGGCAGTGTCAGTGATGTCTGCGAACCGGAAATCATGGATGCCGAAGATCCTCTGTTTATTCTTTACACCTCAGGTTCCACCGGCAAACCCAAAGGTGTTCTGCACACCACAGCGGGTTATCTGCTGCAGGCAGCGATGACACATCGCTACGTGTTTGACTATCGCGATGGCGAGGTTTTCTGGTGTACTGCGGACGTCGGCTGGATCACAGGTCACAGTTATATTGTGTATGGGCCTTTGTGTAATGGCGCCACCTCACTCATGTTTGAAGGTGTGCCGACCTATCCGGATGCTTCCCGCTTCTGGCAGGTCATCGACAAACACAAGGTCAACATTTTTTATACTGCTCCCACAGCTCTGCGCGCACTGATGGGAATGGGCGACGAACTGGTCACAACCAGCTCGCGTGCGTCCCTGCGCCTGCTTGGCTCTGTAGGCGAGCCTATCAACCCTGAAGCCTGGGAATGGTATTACCGGGTTGTTGGTAACAGCCGTCTGCCAATTGTTGATACCTGGTGGCAAACCGAAACCGGCGCAGCGATGATCAGCCCGTTGGCGGGCCTGACCGATCTGAAACCCGGCTCTGCTACCCTGCCCTTTTTTGGTGTCAAACCGGCTTTGCTGGATGCTCATGGCAAGGAAATTCATGGCGCCGGCAAAGGTAACCTCGTTATCTGTGCGAGCTGGCCCTCCCAGATCCGCAGCGTTTACGGTGACCATAAACGCTGTGTGGAAACGTATTTCAAGGCCTACCCCGGATATTACTTCACCGGTGATAACGCCTACCGTGATGAAGACGGGTATTACTGGATTATTGGCCGCGTTGACGACGTGATTAACGTCTCCGGACACCGTCTGGGCACAGCTGAACTGGAAAGTGCTCTGGTACTGCATCCTGCCGTTGCCGAAGCGGCCGTGGTCGGTTACCCGCATGACATCAAGGGGCACGCGGTTTATGCCTTCGTCACGCTGATGCAGGGTGTAGAAGAGTCGGAAGAACTGCGCAAGGCGCTGATCCAGTTTGTTGCCGACGAGATTGGCGCCTTTGCCAAACCGGAAATTGTCCAGTTTGCGCCAGGACTGCCCAAAACCCGTTCCGGCAAGATCATGCGTCGGATTCTGCGCAAAATTGCTGGCAACGAACTTGAGACTCTGGGGGATACCACCACTCTGGCTGATCCGGCAGTGGTGCAACAGTTGATAGACAATCGCGCCAACCGTTAACAACAACGAGGGTCCGTCATGCAAGAAGTTGTTATTGTGGCCGCTGGCCGCAGTGCCATTGGTACATTTCAGGGGGAATTGTCCAATGTGTCTGCGACCGAGCTCGGTGCCCAGGTAATACGCCAACTGCTGGAACGCGCCGGCATCAACGGGGCCCAGGTTGATGAAGTTATTATGGGCCATGTGCTGACAGCCGGTTGTGGGCAAAATCCTGCTCGTCAGGCCAGTATCAAAGCCGGACTGGGTATTAAAACACCGGCAATGACCATCAATAAGGTCTGCGGATCCGGGCTTAAGGCTGTACACCTGGCAGCACAGGCAATTGTGAGCGGTGATGCTCAGTTAATTGTAGCCGGTGGTATGGAGAACATGAGTCGCTCCCCGCATGTGCTGCAGGGCTCGCGTAATGGTCACAAGATGGGCCATTGGCAAGCTGTGGACACCATGCTGCACGATGGTTTGTGGGATGCGTTTAATCACTACCATATGGGTATCACCGCCGAAAATCTGGCAGAAAAATACCAGATCAGCCGCGAAGAACAGGATGCATTTGCAGCAAACTCCCAAAGGAAAGCACTGGAGGCCATCGAAGCAGGACGTTTTGAAAATGAAATCCTGCCCATTGAAATCCCCCAGCGCAAACGCGACCCGATTATTTTTAAACAGGATCAGGGGCCACGTCCCGGGACATCTTCTGCCGTATTGGCTCGACTGTCACCGGCATTTAAGGACAACGGCACAGTAACAGCCGGCAATTCCTCTGGCCTGAACGATGGCGCGGCTGCGGTTGCAGTGTGCTCTCGTGAATTTGCTGAAAAAAGCGGCCTGACACCTTTGGTGAAGATCAAAGCCTGGGCCAGTGCTGGCGTAGATCCTTCAATCATGGGTATAGGCCCGGTATCAGCAACAAAACGCGTGCTGGAAAAAGCAGGCTGGTCGCTGGATGATGTGGATCTGATTGAAGCCAACGAAGCCTTTGCTGCCCAATCCCTGGCCGTGGCACGCGAATTAAACTGGGATATGGACAAGGTTAACGTCAACGGCGGAGCCATTGCGCTGGGCCACCCGATTGGCGCTTCCGGCTGCCGCGTATTGGTCACACTGATTCATGAAATGATTCGCCGTGATGTTCACAAAGGCATCGCGACGCTGTGTATTGGTGGCGGCCAAGGTGTAGCCATTGCGGTAGAACGCTAATTTTGTTCTGGCACCGGGCTGTGCATCTGCACTATCGCAGACACAGCTTGATGCTGACTCAGGTACACCTGCCCCGTTAAATCGTTTGTAAAGCTGCTGCGCTGTAAAGCATCCATCACCGGCCCCTTAACCTCGGACAAATGCAGCTGAATCCCCAGCGCGCCCAGACGGCTGTTAATTGCTTCCAGTGACTCCAGCGCACTCAGGTCAATTTCATTCACGGCACTGCACATCAACACCACATGCTCGAGCGCCGGCCGCTCTGACACCTCTTTGTACACCAGGTCTTCCAGATAACGGGCGTTGGCAAAAAACAGGCTTTCGTCCACACGCAGCGACAGAATGTATGGATAGGTAATGACGTTGTGACGCAACACATTACGGTAATGCTCCGTGCCCGGCACCTGCCCCACTATAGCCACATGAGGACGCGAACTTTTGTACAGATGTACACTGATTGCTACCAGCACACCCACGGCCACGCCCGCTTCCACTCCCACCAGCAATGTCACCACAATACTGCTGAACACAGCCATAAAGTCTGCACGGGAGTAGTTCCAGGATTTTTTCAGAATGCTGAAATCAATCAGCGACCACACCGCTGAAATAATCAGCGCCGCCAGTGCCGCACGAGGTAACCAGGCAAGCAGAGGCATCAGCAGATAGGCGGCCAAGGCAATCAACAACGCAGCCCAGAAACCCGCAGCCGGAGTTGCGGCGCCAGCATCAAAATTAACAACTGAACGTGAAAAACCGCCTGCTACAGGAAAACCGCCCACCACCGATGCGGCGATGTTGGCACTACCCAGTGCAACCAGTTCCTGATCCGGATGGATACGCTCACGTTTTTTCGCCGCCAGACCCTGTGCAACCGATACGGATTCCACAAACGCAAGTATGGCGATGATTACAGCCGGCAGCGCCAGCGCACGAACCAGCTCCTGTGACACCGCAGGCAAGGCCGGCAGAGGCAGACCGGAGGAAACCTCCCCCACGAGTGCCACCCCCTGATTGCCCAGGTCAAACCACCAGGCTGCCAGTCCACTGCCAATCACAGCAATAACAGGATTAAGACGCGACAACATGGTCGCGGCTCGCACAGACAGACCCAGTTTCTGTAACAGAGGCGCCAGTGCTTTGCGCGACCACAGTAAATACAGCAGCGAAAGCAGACCAACAGCCATTGTTGGCCAGTTGGGTGAATCCATAGATTCCACCATACCGGCTGTCAGCGCCGGCAGGATTTCTAACAGATTGTGACCACCACCCCTGATCCCCAGCAGTGCAGGCACCTGGCCCAAGGCAATAAGGACACCTGACGCTGTTATAAAGCCGGCAATCACCGGATGGGAAAGAAAATTGGAAAGAAAACCCAGCCGCAGAACACCCAGCAGCAACAGAAACAGGCCAGACATCATTGCCAGCAGCATCGCGGCTTGCACTGTTTCTGCAGTGCTGGCAAGACCCAGCCCCCCCAGTGCTGCGGCTGTCATCAGCGAGATCACCGCCACCGGCCCCACTGACAAAGCGCGACTGGTACCAAACACGGTATAAGCCATCAACGGCAGTATGCTGGCATACAAACCGGCTTCGGGCGGAAGACCGGCGAGCATGGAATAGGCAACCGACTGGGGTATCAGCACTACCATCACAATAACGGCTGCCAGCAAATCCTCTACCAGCAAACCGGCATTGTAATGACGTCCCCATTCCAGAATCGGGAACCAGCGCTTTAACCCTGAGGGAGCTTGAGCGTTCATGAGCTCAGGCCTGATAAATGTAGATCATTACTGCTGCTGTGACAGCCAGTTGGCAACGCCGGTCAGGTCATAACCGGCCTGGGCACCTGCCTGCACTATGGCGTCAGGTGACATCCCTTTAATACCACTTGCCAGTCCCCACAGCTGTATAGAGCGGGTACCACTGCGGCAGTAAGCCAGCACCGGCTTGGGCAGCTCGTCCAACGCAGAACTCATTGCGGCGATATCCTCCATGGTCAATTGACCGGACACCACCGGAATATAACGAAACTCCATAGCCTGGTCCTGCGCTACCGCCTCCACTTCATAACGAGGCGGCTGGCCATAACTTTCGCCATCCGGACGATTGCAGATGATAGATTTAAATCCGGCTGCCGCCAGTTCATCCACATCATCGGCGGTAATCTGCTCAGCCACCGAAAAATCGTCGGTTACATGTTTGGCGATCATAGTTACTCCTTGCTAATAATCGGTTTAACCATCCACTCACGGCCTTTCAGCATGCCGTTCCAGTACATCCACGGCAGGAAATCCTTTTTCAGTATCCAGGCCGCACGCGTAGGCTGTGTGCCGTTGATGATCCAGTCCGGAAAACTGGGCAGCAGCTTGCCACCAAAACCAAACTCGGCCAACACAATTTTGCCTTTCTCAACGGTCAGCGGGCATGAGCCGTAACCATCGTATCGGGCAACTCCAGAGCCAATGCCCATATCAGACAGAATATTCACCGCCACTATCGGGGCTTGTTTACGCGCTGCTGCCATGGTTTTGGCATTAGGCGCATTCATCACATCGCCGAGTGACCAGATATTAGTGTACTTCTTGTGTCGCAGGGTTTCCTGATCCACATCAACCCAGCCAGCTGCGTCAACCAACGCACTGCTGCGCACAAAATCCGGTGCTTGTTGTGGGGGGCAGACATGAATCATGTCGAATTGTGTTTCAACGAGCTCTTTGCTGCCATCAGCATTGGTTTTGTTGAACCAGGCGGTTTTGGCCGGGCCATCGATCTTCACCAGGTTGTGGCTGAAGTTCAGTGTGGCCTGATACTTTTTCACATACTCCATCAGCGCTGGGACATAATCGGCCACGCCAAAGAGCACCGCACCGGCGTTGAACATCTGCACATCAATTTTGCCGATCAGCCCTTGCTTGTACCAATGATCAGAGGACAGATACATAGCCTTTTGTGGTGCACCCGCACACTTGATTGGCATTGGCGGCTGCGTGAACACCGCACGACCGGATTTGAGGCCCTGCACCAGTTTCCAGGTATAAGGCGCCAGGTCAAAGCGATAATTGGAGGTCACGCCATTCTGCCCCAGCGTCTCCGTCAAACCTTCCACAGCGGCCCAGTTCAGCTTCAGGCCCGGTGCCACAATCAGGCGGTCGTAACTGATACGGCGGCCATCGTCCAGCTCCACCTGGTTGTTGTCGGGGTCAAAACCCGCCACCGCAGCCTTGATCCAGTGAGCGCCGCGCGGAATCAGCGACGCCATTGGCCGTTCGGTGGCGGCCTGGGCAAAGGCCCCCCCTCCAACCAGCGTCCACCCCGGCTGGTAGTAGTTTTTTTCTGCTTTGTCGATCAGCGCAATATCCAAATCCGGCTTACGCTTGAGCAGGCTGGCCGCTACCGAGATGCCGCCGGCGCCGGCACCAATAATCACAATGCCAAAATGATTTTTTTCGCTCATGGGTGATCTCCTGATTTTTGTAAGGGCCGATTCTACGCCGGCCATAATGATGGCAGCTACTGTGCCACTTGTACGGGATGGGTGCAATTACAACGATGTGACGGAGTGTTGCGTATTGAGGCTCAGAAATAATTTTGAGAATGCAGGTTCTTTTATGTCACGGCCAATCATTTTGCTGCCAAAGCTGTGTTTGTAACCATTCAAAATTACTATCCACTTGCGCCCTTTCCAGTGATATAACAAAACTGTAGTAACACCACGGTAATTGACAGATTACGCGAAAGGAATGAGTTATGAGAACTGCATTGGTAATGGTCGCCAGTCTGCTACTCGCTGCTTGTGCATCAAACGGAGAGATCAGAAGAGCTCCGAGTTACGCCATCATGCTGGATACCCAATCCTATCAGGTGCTGTGTCCAAACCTGGGGGTACGCGAGATTTATGTGCGCTTTGACAACGTGGATACCTTCTACCACGCCGATGGGCGTGAGAAGACGCGTGAAGAATTTTGTGCCGAAAGCAACGTAGGCGCCCGCAGGAACTAATCTGCTGATGGCCGGGAACTGACGTACTGGCCGGTATTTGCCCTGCCTCCGCGGCGCAAGTCGCGGCAGGCTTGCTCTTGCTTACAGAGACCACCTTCACCAAACTCCTGCTTTCCTTTATTATCCGCCACCACAAATCCAGACAAGCAGGAAAATGACTTTGAAGACACTGACTAAAGTCTTTGCGGGCGCTGTAGCGACGCTGCTAATAATGGCTGCGCCACTGCAGGCGCAAGTATTTCCGCGCGGAAATGGCATCTCGCTGGCGGATAAAGACCAGTTTGATATGTACGTACAGATTAGCGACTGGCAAGACATGCGCCAGGACCTCGACAGCTTCCGACTGACAACCTTGCGCCAGTTTGAGCAGAACTTGCAAGAACAGGGCGTTCGCCGCCGTCCAGGACGCAGTTATCTGGTCTGCAACGTGCAGGCAGTACTCAACCGCAACCAGATCGCCTACAACACCACCATTGAGTACTGGGAGCTGGAATCTACCAAGGTCAACTGGCTGCAGTGGGCGCAAAGCAGCCTCAATGTGATTGCTGCCAATCGCTTCGACGAGGAGCTGGTAGCCGAAGAATGCTCAAGTCGTTTTATGGCTGAATGGAAGCGCTGGAATCCCTAAGGCTCCAGCAATCCAGCGCGAATCGCAATGATTGCAAGCTCGGCGCTGTTGGCGGCATTCAGCTTCTGTTTGATGTTATACAGATGAGTGCCTATGGTGCGTGGACTCAGCGACATCACCTCGGCTATCTCCTGCACTGATCTACCCTTTGCCAGTTCAATAAATACCTTGAACTCTTTTTCGCTGAGCGCTTCCACCGGATTACGTGTGCCTGAAATCTGCTCAACAGCCATTGCCTGCGCAATCTGCGGCTCCAGAAATACACTGCCTTTAAAAACCGCGTGAATAGCTTCGATCAGCACCTCTGCTGCACTGCGCTTGGTCAGGTAACCTGAGGCGCCGGCTTTTAGTACACGCCTGGCGTGCATAACATCCTCATGTGCAGAGAGTACCAGTATTTTCTGTTGGGGATTTTTGGCTAACACCCGGTCAATGGCTTCCAGCCCGCCTATCCCCGGCATGGAAATATCCATAACCAGCACATCGGGGGCCAGCTCCATAAATTTTCGCACCACCTCCTCACCACTGCTGGCTTCGCCGGTTACATCAATATCACTGGCACCCTGCAGTAACAGGCGAAAACCCATTCGCACCACAGCATGGTCATCCACCAGCATCACTTTAATCCTGGGTTTGCTCATCAGTCTCTCGCGTTCATGGGCAGCCGCGCCATCATCAGGGTACCGCCATCCGCGCGCGAATCGTAGCGCACCTCTCCGTTGAAGGCATGAATACGCTCTTTAATGCCAAGAATGCCAAAGCATTGCCCCTCTGACAGGTCACCGGCGATGCCCTTGCCATCATCACTGACTTCTATCACCAGGTCATCCCCCTGAGCATGCAGCCCAACACTGACTTTACTGGCCTGTGCATGTTTGACCACATTGGTCAGAGACTCCTGCACCACTCTGTAGACCGTAATATTCAAATGTTCGTCAAAGCGGTTCAGCTCACCAGCAACGGTCAGGGTGATATTCAACTGCGGATATTGTTTACGGTACTGCGCCACCAGATCTGCAACAGCATCCGCCAGCCCCAGATGATCCAGTGTACTGGGGCGTAACTGCCGGATCATTGAATGCACAACATCGTAAATGTGCGAGGCGACCTCAACGATGGTTTGGGCATTACGACGGGTTTCGTCTGCGGAATTATTGTCTTCACGGTTGGCAATGGCGGTGCCAATGGTTTTAATTGCTGTCACACACTGACCCAGCTCATCGTGCAATTCGCGGGCTATGGCATGTCGCTCTTGCTCGACTTTGGTGTGAATCAGCTGCGTTAACTTGCGGCTTTGTTCCAGCTCGCGCTCTGTTGTCAACGCCACCTCCAGAGTGGAAGCCATGCTGTTGAAGCTGTGACCGATGGCATTAAATTCCGGCAGATCATACTGTTTCAGGCGCACACTGTAGTTGCCGCTTTCCATTTCAGACATGACCACTACCACGTCTTTGAGCGGACGCAACATACGGCCCAGCACATAAAATACCGCCGCATTGAGCAGCACAAAAAACAGCAGTGTGTACAAGGCAAAACTGCCGAACTCATCCCAGGCATCCAACACGGATCGAGACGAGTCGGGTGTCACTACAATATAACCCTGTGCCAGCGGCAAACGCACCTCTTCAACATCGGGCGCGACCAGTGCCGAAAACCAGTCCGGCGCCCAGCGGCCGGTTTTGTATTCCGAAGGCGGTGACTCATAAAGCAGCTGATCATTGTTGTCATAAAGCCGCACCTCGTTGGCGCGGACACGGCCGACACTACGCAGATATTGGGTCAGGTTGCCCAATGGATCAGGCGCTTCCGCGGTGTATACCGGCGACAACAGAATTGATTGCAGCAGCTGTATCGAAACACGGGTACCGGCTTCAATTTCCTGGCCAGTGGAGCGCCGGTTGTAATCAATCAGCACATAACTCATCACCGCAATCCACAGCAGGCCTATCAGTGAAATCACCAGGTTGACCCGAAAGCGCAAACTCATGGTTTTCTCTCTTGCTGGTCGCGGGCACGGATACGGTCGCGCAAAGCATCACACTCCTCTCTGAGCGCAGGCATCATCACAGCGCCCAGAGCACTGTGTCCTGCAGCAGGCAGCATGCGCAGTGTGGCCTGCGGCAGGCGTTCACTTAACTGAACGGCCGTGATGGGCGGACAAATAAAATCGATGGCACCCTGCACTATAGTGGTTGGTATATGCAACTGGTCAACGGATTCCAGCAAGGGCTGATCGTTCAGAAAACAGCCGTTTTTTAAATAATGCAGTTGTATACGCGCCCGGTTAAGCAGTGCGGTTTGCTGCGCCGGCGTCAGGGCCGACAAGGACTGGAGCTGGCTGATGCTCTCAGCCCCCAGATTCATCAGCTGCTGCTCGTAAGCTGCCCAGCGCCAGGCCGCACGCTTTGCCGTTGCTGGCTCAAACACGGCGGCATGATAACTGTGCAACAGATTTGGTCCGATATCCGCAGCAAACTGCTGCCATGCCTGAGGCGCAAAACAGGATACCCCCTTCAGATACCAGTCCAGCTCCGTCTCAGTGGCCAGGAAAATACCCCGCAAAATCATTTCATCCAGAGTCTCTGGATAACGCAACGCATAAGCCAGTGCCAGCGTACTGCCCCAGGAGCCGGCAAACAGGCTCATCCCACTGTGAAATCCCAGTGTCTGGCGAATCAGCTGTATATCTTCAACCAAGTCCCGGGTTGTGTTGTTGTAAACCTCCCCTGCCGGGGCGGATTTGCCGCAACCACGCTGGTCAAACAGCACTATTTCAAAAAAATCCGGATCAAAGTACCGCCGATGCTCCGGCCTCGTCTGGCTGCCAGGCCCTCCATGCAAAAACAGCACAGGATAACCTCCCGGCTTGCCGCTGCGTTCCACATAAAGGCTGTGCAGGGGTGAAACCGCCAGCATTTGTGTGCTGAACGGTTCAATCGGCGGATATAAAAAATCGGAACCTGAAGTCATGTTGCCTGTTTACAGGGAGGTCTGGTTTTTGCCAATAGGCACGGCTGCAATCTAATGAAAATCATGAGTGATATTTACTGATTATGCGGCAGTGTGATTGCGCCTAACCAGATAACAATCAACACGCCTCGCAGCATTTTGCGGCAGGCTAAATGCACATTAAACAGGAGAACAACATTATGTGGACTAAACCCGCTTACACTGAAATGCGTTTTGGTTTTGAAGTTACGATGTACGTTGCTGCACGTTAATCGATAGCGACCGCAAGGATATAAGCTCCTCAGGGAAAGTCGCCTCGTGAGAGGCCACTTTCCCGTTCTGATCCCTAATCCGTTTTGATCAAGGGTTTGTTTATGAGAGTACGAGTACTGGGTTCAGCAGCTGGCGGCGGATTTCCGCAATGGAATTGCAACTGTCCAAACTGCGACGGCGTGCGTAAAGGCACCATCAAGGCGGCCACTCGCACACAATCTTCTATTGCTGTCAGCAGTGACGGTCTTAACTGGCTGCTGATTAATGCCTCACCCGATATATTGACCCAGTTTCAACGGTTCCCGCAGTTGCAACCCGGCCGTGCAATTCGCGATACCGCAGTCAAAGCAGTGCTGCTGATGGACGCACAGATTGACCACACCACCGGTTTATTCATGCTGCGTGAAGGCAAAACACCGCTGAATATTTATTGCACAGACATGGTGTACGAAGATCTGACCCAGGGAAATCCGGTTTTTAATATCCTCGGCCATTTTTGTGGTGTGTCCTGGCACCAGATTCCAACAGCTGCCGGCTCGCACTTCAGGGTAGATGGTATTGAGCATATCCAGATTAGCGCAGTGCCGCTGACAAGCAAGGCGCCCCCCTATTCACCCCATCGTCATGATCCGCATGAGGGTGACAATATTGGCATCCTGCTGCAGGACACTCGCAGCGGCAAAACCCTGTTTTATGCCCCCGGACTGGCTTCAATAGAGCCGCAAGTCGCGCGCGCCATGCAACAAGCGGACTGCCTGCTGGTAGATGGTACCTGCTGGACCAACACCGAAATGCTCGACCTCGGCATCAGCCAAAAGCGTGCCCTGGACATGGGACATCTGCCCCAAAGCGGCAGTGGCGGCATGATAGAAGTACTGCGCCCATTAAGCGCCCGCAAAATTCTTATTCATATCAACAACACCAATCCCATCCTGCGCGAAGACAGCAACGAACGCTTACAACTTCAGCAGGAAAACATTGAAGTCGCTTTTGACGGCATGGATTTTAATCTTTAAGCACGCTGTTCAAACAAACAGGAGGCACTGAATTGGACGCATGGACAACTGAAGAATTTGAACAGCGCCTGCGGGCGAAAGAAAAGTGTTATCACATTTTTCATCCGTTCCATATCGCGATGAACAGCGGTCAGTGCACTAAAGAACAGATTCAAGGCTGGGTCATCAACCGCTTTTATTACCAGATCATGATTCCGGTCAAAGACAGCGCCGTGCTGTCCAACATGCCGGATAAAACACATCGCCGTCTGTGGATTCAGCGCATTCTGGATCATGACGGCGTCGCTGGAGACGGCGCCAACAGCAACGAGGGCGGCATCGAAGCCTGGCTGGCATTGGCTGAAGCAGTGGGTTTGTCGCGCGACGAGGTGTTGTCGCTGACCCATGTGGCGCCAGGTGTACGTTTTGCAGTGGATGCGTACGTTAATTTTGCGCGTCGTGCCCCCTGGCAGGAAGCTGTATGTTCGTCCCTGACCGAGCTGTTTGCGCCGACCATTCATCAAAAACGCCTGGATAGCTGGCCGCAACATTATCCCTGGATTGATGCGCGCGGTTACCAGTATTTCCGTCAGCGCCTGTCCGAAGCTCGGCGCGATGTAGAGCATGGATTACGTGTGACACTGGAACACTTCACAACACGACAGCAACAGGAACAGGCACTGGATATTCTCCAGTTCAAACTTAATGTGTTGTGGAGCCTGTTGGACGCTATCCAGGTAACTTATGGGATTGGCGAAGCAAAAACCGGCGCCATTGCGAGGATGCCTGTATGAACTTTGACCACAATAAACCGCTGAGTTTTGTGCGTCAGTATAAATTGCAATGGGAGCCGGCACAGCAAGCCTGGGTTCTGCTGTATCCGGAGGGGCTGGTAAAACTGACCGGTAGCGCCGGTGAAATTCTCAAACGCGTTGATGGCCAACGCAATGCAGCGGCGCTTGTGGCAGATTTGCAGGCAGAGTTTCCTGAAGCGGATCTGCAGCAGGATGTACTCGATTTTCTGGAGCACGCCTGTCTCAAAGGCTGGATTCACCATGACTGATATCAAAAACAACATTGCGGCACCACTTTGGGTAAATGCTGAAATCACCTACAAATGTCCGCTGCACTGTGTGTTTTGTTATAACCCGCTGGACTACGCCACCACATTTGATCACGAGCTGACTACTGATGAATGGATAAAGGCTTTGCGTGAGGCGCGAGAACTTGGTGCAGTTCAGCTCGGTATTTCCGGTGGTGAACCGTTGATGCGCGACGATGTGGAAATCATCGTCGCTGAAGCCAGCCGCATGGGTTATTACGTTAATCTGCTGACGTCCGGTATCGGACTTACGGAAAAACGTATTGCTGCATTCAAGGCTGGTGGACTGGACCAGATCCAGTTGTCATTTCAGGATTCCACCAAAGAGCTCAATGATTTCTTATCGAGTACCCGCACTTTTGAACTCAAACAAAAAGTCGCAAAACTGATCAAACAATACGACTACCCTATGGTGCTGAATGTGGTTCTGCACCGGCAAAACATTGATCATATCGAACAGATTCTGCAGATGGCAGAAAGCTTGCAGGCCGATCATGTTGAGTTGGCAAACAGTCAGTACTACGCCTGGGCCTACAAAAACCGCGAATATCTGATGCCCAGCCGTGAGCAGCTGCAACACGCGGAAGCTGTCTGTAACCGCTTTCGTGAACGCCTGGGCAACCGCATGAAACTGTATTTTGTGGCACCGGACTATTATGAGGATAGACCCAAGGGCTGTATGAACGGATGGGGTTCGGTATTCCTGAATATTGCACCTGACGGGTTAGCCTTACCGTGCCATGAGGCACGTATGCTGCCAGGACTACAGTTTCCTAATGTTCGCGAACACAGCATTCGCAGCATCTGGTATGACTCACAGGCGTTTAACGCTTACCGTGGTGACAGCTGGATGCCGGAACCTTGCCGCAGCTGCGATGAGCGCCACAAGGATTTTGGTGGCTGTCGTTGTCAGGCATTTATGCTCACCGGCGATGCCCGCAACACAGACCCTGTGTGCAGCAAGTCCCCCCATCATTCGCTGATCACTGACCAGGTAGCACTGGCGCAGCGGCTTGTACTGCGCAACGAAGATGTACAACCACTGATTGTTTTTCGCGACGATAAAAACTCGCGGTCGTTTGCTGCCGACTAAAGACTTCCATTGTGTAAGCTATTCTGGTACTTCTAGGCCGGAAATGAATACACCTAAACAGACTTCATCGCTTGCCCGGCAAGACCGGGAGCTTCTCTCCGAGCTGACGCGAACCGAACATGCTGAGACCACAGCCGACCTCAACACACGAGGCTGGAAACCCGCTGTTGCCAACAGTCAGAATCGCCTTTCCCAGCTCAGCGGATTAATTGCCAGTACATCATCGACGTTAGCGTGCAAATCAGGCTGCTGGTACTGCTGCCATTTCCTGGTAGAAGCACGGGCGGAAGAAGTGTTGCAAATTGCGGATTACGTTAACAGCCGCTTTACCAAGGAGCAGGTGCAACAGTTACGCGAGCGGCTGGCAAACAACGCGGCCATACTGCGCCAAATGTCGCGCGAACAACAGTTGAGCGCCAACCTGGCCTGTGCATTTTTGCAGGATGGTAAATGCTCTGTTTACAACCTCAGACCAATGCGCTGCCGCAGTTTCCATGCAACGGATGTAACAGGCTGCAAACAGGCTTACGAGCAGCCCGGCAATCTGGATATCAAAAGTTCGCTACTACCACAGCTGTTGTACACAGCAGAGGCTCACATTAAGGGGAGCCGACAGGCTTTTGAGCAGGCGGGATACGACAACACAACGTATGAGTTGAATGCCGCGATGGAGCTGGCCCTGACGGACTCAACTCCAAAACGACAGTTTGAAAAACGCGAGCCGGCTTTTGTAAATAAAGCAGACTGATTACTCAGCCAACACTGCAGCGCCAGCCAGTGATACCTGCTCATCGTCGATAGCGCGGGCACCGCTGGAGGTAATGGCGCCAATTCGCTCACCATTACGGACAATAGGCACACCACCTGCGAAGGTCACACCATTTTCCACTTCTGCAATTTCACCGGCTTGCAGGCGGCGACCATATTCACCAGAGCTCAGCCCGGTTGCAGTCACAACTCTGGCCTTTGCCAACGCAATATCAAAGCTGCGAGGTGAGGCACCATCCATGCGATGGATCATCACCGGCACACCGGCGGCATCCACAATCGCGATCGTAAGATTCCAGTTGTTGGCACGCGATTCTGCCACCGCCGCAGTCATCGCACGCTGGGCCATCTCCAGGGTTAATGCAGGGGCATCCTGCGCCGCCGCCAGACCTGCCAGGCCCATGCCGCCACACAGAACCATCGCCGACATAAATCGTTTAAACATCTTTACTACTCCTTATTGTTGAGTGTTTCTTTCCACAGTGTAGACCGGCTAGTATTGTTTTACGTTCCGACACCATCTGAGGCCAGCAAACTGAGTAACGCCTCCTGATCAAGACCGAGGGCTGCGGTGCCAGCTTCATTAAACAGATTGTCTGCCAGCGCCTGTTTGCGCTGTTGCATCTGCTGTATACGTTCTTCCACGGTATTGGCAGCAACCAGCTTGTAAACAAATACCGGTTTGTCCTGGCCAATACGGTAGGCTCGGTCAGTAGCCTGGTTCTCCACCGCCGGATTCCACCACGGATCCATATGTATGACCACATCGGCTGCAGTCAGGTTTAAACCGCTGCCACCCGCTTTGAGGCTGACCAGAAAAACCTGTACCTCGCCGCTCTGGAAGCGATCAATAACTTCCTGGCGTTTACGGGTTTGTCCCGTGAGCGTGACAAAATCAATCTGCAGCGCACTCAGTTCTTTTTCGATCAGCGATAACAGTTCGGTGAACTGCGAGAAAATCAACACATGGCGCCCTTCTTCCAGCAACTGGGGAAGGGTTTCATTCAGCCATTCCATTTTGGCGTTTTCGCGCACATTGGCCGCTTTTTCCAGCTTGACAAGACGTGGATCAATACAGGCCTGACGCAGTTTAAGCAACGCATCCAGGAACTGGATATGGCTGCGCTGCATGCCCTGACTTGCTACCAGATCGCGGATGCGTTTTTCCATTCCGACGCGAATACCTTCATAGAGCGCGCGCTGTTTGCCTTCCAGTTCAACGTACTGGACGATCTCGGTTTTGGGCGGAAGCTCCTTGACCACCTGGGTTTTGGTACGCCGCAACATAAAAGGTGCGACCCGGCGCGCCAGAGATTTTTGACGATCGTGATCTGCCTCGCGCTCTACGGGTTGGCGATAATATTTCTGAAAATGGCGTTGACCGCTGAGCAGTCCTGGCAGCACAAAATCCATAATCGCCCACAACTCACCCAGATGGTTTTCCAGCGGAGTGCCGGTCAGACAGATACGCATATCGCTGTTCAGCAAACGCACACTCTGCGCCACTTTGGTTGTGGGATTCTTGATCGCCTGGGCTTCATCCAGAATCAGAACACTGAATTCCAGCGTCTGGTAATGTTTGATATCTCTGGGCAACAACGGATACGTAGTGATCACAACATCACTGTTATCAATACTGGAAAATGCACCCGCGCGCGCAGAGCCATGAATTAATGTCACTGACAATTGCGGGGTAAACCGTTGGATTTCATGTAGCCAGTTACCCGTCAGACTGGTTGGCGCAATAATCAGAGCGGGTTTTTCCAGTTGGTGCTGCTCTTTCAGATGTTGTACAAACGCAAGCGCCTGCAGCGTTTTACCCAGCCCCATGTCATCAGCCAGAATTCCACCCAGGCCATAACGGCGCAAAAACACCAGCCAGTTCAGCCCGTCTTGTTGATAACTTCGCAGCGAAGCGTTTAACGCCACCGGCACAGGTACCTGCTCGATACCATTAAAATCCTTGATCTGTTGCAGCAAACGCCGGGTGTTTGGCGCCGCCGTGTCATTAAGTTTGGGAATGTCCTGTAACTGTGCCACCTGGAACGCAGCCAGTTTCATCGGTTTGTCGAGCTGATGACGGTCGAGCATTTCTGCCAGCAGATCACGTATGCTCGCCAACGGTCGGGTGTCCAGTCGCACCCAGCCACCGTCCACAGCAACAATCATGGTGTCCGGTGTACCTTGTTCAAGCCACATCTCAACGGCTTCGGCAGTATCAAGCTTGCGGCCATCACCTAAAGGCAGGCTCAGAGCCAGCTCGAACCAGTGGTTGGACATATCCTGCATCTGGAAATCAAACTCAGCCCGATCAACCTCCAGATCGACCTCTTCTGCCCGCTCTACTTCCCAGCCCTGCTGTTCCAGTTTGGGCACTTCATCAGCCAGAAAATCTTCCCAGAACTCCACCATAACCGAGGCAGTGTCAGGTTGTGCAGCCCAGGCCAGCTCGTAGGCACCGATTTTCTGGTACAGGCGCAGTCCCAATACAAACAGCTGATCCGCATAAGCCTGCTCACGCTGTGGGTTGCGCCGGATTCTTACATAACCGCCCTGACTCTCAACCAGCTGCGGCAAATAATCAGCGCGCGAATCGTAGTCGGGCATCATGCGGATGCCGGCGTACTCAAAGTGCAGCAATGCCGCCGGCAACGTGCCAGCTTTATGGGCAGGCACAGAGACCAGCGTCAGAAAAGGCTGCGGCTCGGTAACATCCATGATCTCGGGCAATTCCACCGGGACCGGCAGCTGCTCAGCTGCAAAACTCTGACGCAGGCGCACTGCCACTTCCTGTAAACGTTCCGCCGGAACAGCGGGCATTGATGCCAGGTGTGACACTTGCGCAGCACCCAGGCTGGTCTCTATGTCGCCAACCTGGGCTGTTGCTGTATCCAGATAACAGGGCGGCACAACAGCCATAATCACCCACTCACGTCGTCCGTCGAGCTGGGGTTTAAGCTGTTTGCGGCCATCCTGCTCCTGCCAGCACCAACGCAAACTCGCAGGTGTTGAGCGACTGACTGCAATATCGTTGAACATCAGACGGTGCGTGTTAAGCATGTGATCCAGCGCCAGTCGTCCAGCCTCGCCTGACAGTTCAGCAGACGTATTACCTGACAGCCGCGGCAACAACTGCAAAATGGCTATATCAGGATCGCGCACGTGATCTGGGCGACGCCATTGCAGAGAGAAATAGTCAGGATTAAACGGCCGGGTCTGGCTCCATTGCCCATCTTTTTTCAGGTAACTTTTTTTCAGACTGACGTGGACCTGTTGCTGCACAACACGCAGCTCGTACAACAAATAATGATTGCCGGGTTCCAGCACATCCGCATCAGACTTTTCAACGGAAGGAATATGTGTCAGCCACTGGTCCAGTGGTGAGGACGTCACAGCTGCGGCAACAGCCGTCTCTGCTGACTCGATCTCTACAGCGACTGGCGATGGGTCCTGCCCGGCGGCAATAGCGGCACGGGCGCTGACCTCGTATTGATGCAGCCACTCGAGCGCTGCAGCGACTGCATGTTTACAATCCAGGCGCACCGGACAGGTACAGGAGCCGGTCAGAATGTAATCAAACTCTACCTGCACGCGATAAGGCCTTGGCGCTGATCCACGGACCTCCGCAATAAAGCGTGGCTGACCAGGCGTATACTCAATGATGCGTGCACGACGCGTATTAAAATACTGCTCGCCGCGCTCAAACGTCGCGCTGCCAGCCATGTCTTTGATATGTTCGATCGTGAATTGCAATGGGATACCCGGTCTGACTGCTCCTGAGTGGACCGAACATGCTACACAAAATGACCCTGAGCCGCATCTGTCGTGCAGGATTTCTGCACACATTTGTGGACTGGAGCCAATAACAACCTTCTACACCCCCATAACACAGGATCAGGTAGCCTGAAATGTCAGATTCAATAATTACAATTACCGACCTCAACAAAACTTACCCGTCCGGACTGCAGGCACTTAGTGATATCAATCTGGAAATCCGCCGCGGTGAAATATTTGCGCTGCTTGGCCCGAACGGCGCCGGCAAAACCACACTGATCAGCATTTTGTGTGGGCTGGTAAATCCCGGTGGCGGCACGGTCAAGGTGGATAACCTGGACCTGATTAAGGACTATCGCGAGGTTCGCAAACGTATAGGCCTTGTCCCTCAGGAAATTGCTATCAGCATGTTTGAAACGGTATGGGCGACAGTCAACCTGACCCGTGGCCTGTATGGCAAAAAGCCGGACAACGCCTATCTGGAAAAACTGCTGCGCAGTCTGTCTTTATGGGAGAAACGCGACAACAAGCTGATGACCTTGTCTGGCGGTATGAAACGTCGTGTGTTGATTGCCAAGGCGCTTTCCCATCAGCCACAAGTCCTGTTCCTGGATGAACCCACTGCAGGTGTGGACGTGGAGCTGCGTCGTGACATGTGGCAGATGATCCGCAAACTCAGGGAGGATGGGGTCACTATTATTCTGACAACTCACTATATCGAAGAAGCCGAAGATATGGCGGATCGTGTGGGTGTTATCAACAAGGGCAGGATTGTACTGGTTGAAGAAAAATCCGAGCTGATGAAAAAACTCGGCAAACGCGAACTGATACTTGAATTACCAGAACCGCTTTCCACGCTGCCTGCCGGTCTGACGATTGAGGGCCTGGCGCTGAGCAGCGATGGACTCAAACTGACCTATACCTATGATACGCGCAGCGACTACGGCGAAATCGGCCGCGTGATACGTACGCTGTATGAGCACGGCATTGAGTTCAAGGACCTGCAAACATCCCAGAGTTCGCTGGAAGATATTTTTGTCAGTCTGGTATCACAAGGAGAACAACAATGAACTGGCAGGCAATCAAGGCTATTTACCGTTTTGAAATGAACCGGACTTTTAGAACCCTGATGCAGAGTATTGCTTCGCCGGTTTTATCGACATCGCTGTATTTTATTGTGTTCGGCTCAGCAATTGGATCGCGCATGATGGCTATTGATGGAGTCAGTTATGCGGCCTTTATTGTGCCGGGTCTGATTCTGCTGACCATTCTGGTGGAAAGTATCAATAACGCAGCCTTTGGTATTTATATGCCACGATTCACCGGCACCATTTACGAAATCCTTGCCGCCCCCATTTCCGCATTCGAAATTGTACTTGGATATGTCGGTGCTGCGGCAACCAAATCGGTGATACTGGGCCTGGTCATACTGTTGACCGCACGCTTTTTTGTGGATTTTTCTATTGTCTATCCACTATGGATGCTGGCGTTTCTGGTGCTGATCTCGGTTACATTTTGTTTATTCGGATTTATCCTGGGCGTGTGGGCAGACGGTTTTGAACGTCTGCAGATTGTGCCGATGATGGTGGTGATGCCGCTGACATTCCTGGGTGGCAGTTTCTACTCGATCAGCATGTTGCCGGAGTTCTGGCAGACTGTGGCGCTGTTTAACCCTGTGGTTTATTTGGTGAACGGATTCCGCTGGAGTTTTTACGGTGTATCGGATGTGAATGCAGCTTTCAGTCTGAGCATGATTGTGCTGTTTATGCTGATCTGTCTGGCGATAATTACCTGGATTTTCAGAACCGGATACAAGATCAAGGTGTAATCTGAATAAGCAGAGGCAAGTTCTACTTGGGCGCGGCACAGTGCCTGTCACTATACTCAGTGATAGACGGTCTTATTTGACAAGAAGATCAAAAATAACTGAAAGTGTCAGGACACTGCCTGATTACAAGGAGAATAACCATGCTGCGCTCAGTCAATCTTGAGGACTATATGATCAGCAAACCGCTGACCATCCTGGCCGACGCCCCGCTGTTTGAGGCAGTTGATATCATCACCAACAACCAGGTGTCTGGACTATGTGTGGTCGATGACAATGGTGTTCTGGTGGGTATCCTTTCCGAGCTGGACTGCCTGCGCGGCATTCTCTGTGCCAGCTATGATCACACCAGCGTCGGAGTTGTTGGTGATTACATGGTATCGAGCAATATCAACTTCGCGCGCGCTACTGATGACATCATTAACGTTGCTGCTGATATGTTGGCCAAAGGCCAGCGTCGACGTCCGGTGCTAGGGGACAACAACATACTGATAGGGCAGATCACCTGCCGCCAGATCCTGGCAGCAGTGCGCAAACTCGCGCGTACTCGCGCGTCCGAAGATTTTCAGCCCACTGACACCGTCTCAGGGCAACAGGGCAACCGACTTGATCAGAGCCCATACCGATAGTCCGGCCTGCAGCCCCAACTGTGCAGCCGACCAGCGCGTCACCTCAATCAGCAACACCTGACCATCACTCAACCGGGTTGTCAGTAGTACCCGGTTGCCTGCCAGATCCGTAACCTGTTCAATCACAACCGGCAAATGGTTGCGAATGCTGATTCTTGAGGGGTCATCAAGAGCTACACTGACGTCGCGGGCAAGCACACGCAAACGTCGTGTATTGTTGTTGTCTGCGCCGATGTGCTGGGGCTCGTGGATATACAACATGACACTGCCCTGCGTCGAAACAAAGCGGCTGACACCCGCTTCATCAGCGGCGCTGATAGCACCCGATAACACGGAGGATGGACCTTCTTCCATAAACAACGGAGAATCCGGGCGCGCCATTGCCTGCTGCAAGCTGCAAATTTGTTCTACGCTGCCGTTGTGCATAAATACCACCCGATCTGCCAGGCGCAGCACTTCATCGGGCGAGTGCGTAATCATTATCACAGGCACTCCGGCATCGCGTGCCAGCGTGGATAAAAACGGCATAATTTCACGGCGGGTCTGAGTGTCCAGGGCTGCCAGCGGTTCGTCCAGCAGCAAAAGTTGAGGACTGCACAACAGTGCTCTTCCCAGCGCCACCCGTTGCGCCTGGCCTCCAGACAGCTGATCAACCTGGCGATCCAGCAGGTCGGCAATTCCCAGCATGGCTGTAACGTCTGCCAATTGCAGGCGCCGCAGTTCGGGTTCGGTACGCTTCCATCCGTACAACAGATTGCCTTCGACGTTCAGATGCGGCAGCAGACTATGCTCCTGGAAAACCAGACCAACCCGCCGCTGTTCCGGTTTAACAAACTGTCCACCTTGCTGCCAGATCTGATCACCAAAATAAACCTCTGCCGCGGGAACACGCTGCAGACCGGCAATCACCCGTAACAGCGATGATTTACCACAACCGGAACGCCCGAACAGCGCAGTGACGCCCTGCAGCGGAATTTCAACATCGCAGTCCAGCAGAAAGTTTCCGCGCGGCCAGCTGACCTTTATTTTCAGACTCGGGGCAGGACTCACACTTTCACCACATGGAAACGTCGGTTGATACTGTACACAACAAAAAGAACCGCAAAAGAAAACACCAGCAGCAGCGCTGACAGTTTGTGAGCGCCTGCATAGTTCATAGACTCCGCATGCTCATAAATCAGCACGGATAACACTTTTGTTTCACCCGGTATGCTGCCACCCAGCATCACAATCACACCAAATTCACCGATGGTGTGCGCAAAACTGAGCGTGGCAGCCACAATAAATCCACCTTTGCACAGCGGCAGAATCACAGTCAGGAATCTGTCTATGACACCCGCCCCCAATGACGCAGCCACTTCCACCGGGCGCCGCCCCAGATTATTGAATGATTCCAGCAAAGGCTGCACCGCAAAAGGCATCGAGTACAACACGGAGGCCAGCAAGATTCCTTCAAAAGAAAACGCAAGGTGACTGAGTCCGGCACTTTCCAGCGTGCCGCCGACAATGCCTCGCGGCCCAAGCGCAATCAGCAGGTAAAAACCCAATACTGTGGGCGGCAACACCAGTGGCAACGCAACCACAGCCTGCACAATCACGCGCATTGTGGTGCGCTCGCGCGACAACCACCAGGCCAGCGGTGTGGCAATCACCAGCAGAATAACCGTGGTCAAAAAACACAGCCGCAATGTGAGTGCAATTGCCTGCCAGTCAGCGGCGCTGAGGGAAAACCAGTCCTGTGAAAACAAGGATGTAGCCATCAGTGATGCTCATGGCCATGGTGTTGATCTGAATGAATGGCAAATCCATTCATGATCAGAATATTGGCAGCGAGCGCAGAGCTCAGAAATTCAGCAAACCCCTGCGCCACTGGATTGGTGCCACCGCGCTGGGTAATCACAAAACCCTGTGCCAGCGGTGCATGTGTTGAGGCATCAATTTCCTGATGGGGTCGGGTCGCCATCGCCGGCTGAATCGCCAGCGACACCGCAATAATGCCAACATCAGCCGCACCGGATTCAGCCATCTGCGCCACTTGTGAAATGTTCTCGCCAAACACCAGTTTGGGTTGCACGGCCTCCCAGACCCCCGCAGCAATCAACGCTTCTTGCGCGCGCGCACCATAAGGCGCCAATGCCGGTTGTGCGATGGCCACTCGCCGGATTTCCGGGCGCGCCAGATCGGCCAGCGTCATCGTCGATACATCATGTTCGGCACTCCACAGCGCCAGCCGCCCGTGGGCATATTCTGCCGGCACCGATGCCGCCATGCCCTGATCGGCCAACTGCTGCGGAAACTCCATGTCAGCGGACATAAACACATCAAACGGGGCGCCGTTCACAATCTGCGCCAGCAAACGCCCGGAGGAGCCATAAATCACCGACACCTCATGACCGGGATGTTCAGCCATGTAGGCTTCAGCCAACTGATCCAGCGCCGGTCGTAGCGAGGATGCACCAGCGATGGTCATCGGCTGCGCCTGCGCGGCAACGGACAGCAACAGAAATATTACTCCGGCCATCACCTGTTTGATCATGATTGCACACCCAACAGCACATGAGATGACTTCACCAGTGCGCACACCTCATCACCGACCTTAAAACCGAGTTCTTGCAGACTTTGCACAGTAATGATGGCCGCCAATATGTTGCCACCGGCGAGTTCAAAGGCGATTTCTGCGTTCACATCACCGGCCGTGATGCGTGTAATACGTCCGCACAAACGGTTGCGTGCCGAGGTGCGCATTGCTTCGCTGGCAGGACACAAAATAATCCAGGAGGCTTTGATCAAGGCCTGCACTTCACGACCTGGCACCAGATCCAGATCCTGCACACTGTCGGAAGTAACGATGGCATGCAGACTGTCGCCACCACGCAAACGCACACTGACCTCGGAGTTCACGTCGCCGGGGCGCACCTGTTCGACGGTGCCGAGCAACACATTGCGGGCGCTGCTTTTCATGCCAATTTTCCTCATCATCTCCAGCGATTTGTCCAGATTGCCCTGCGCCTTGAGCTGAGCCAGGAACTGCGCTTGCAAGCGTTGCAAACTGCCCAGATCATCGACAATTTTTTGTCCGGCTGCCGTCAGCTGCGCGCCACCGCCGCCCTTGCCACCGTGCTGACTGATTACCAGCACCTCGCCAGCCATGTTGTTCATGGCATCCACCGCATCCCAGGCCGCTTTGTAGGTGATACCGACCTCGCGCGCAGCAGCGCTGATGGAGCCGGTGCGCCCGATAGCAGCCAGCAATGACAAGCGCCGCGGCGAGATGTCGCCGTCCGGTGTGCTTAATGAAAATGGCGCGGTGAATTCGACTACGGTCGCGGTCGCTTTGCTGCCTGTCATCAGATGACATCCCGGTTACCAAAAATGTATGGCAGCGATGCTATATGTATTCATGTACATATTGCAACGGCAGACACACACGGCCTCAACCACATACGTGACTTACAACGACCGCAAAAACGCCAGCAACTGTTCGCGCTGCCCCGCCGGCAGGCTGACAAAACGCTCGCGGGCTGTAGCCGCTTCGCCGTCATGCCACAGAATGGCCTCGGTCAGCGTGCGTGCACGCCCATCATGCAGGTACTGCTCGCCTTCGCCGACCACGGCAGTCAGCCCGATTCCCCATAATGGCGCCGTGCGCCAGTGGCGACCTGTGGCCAGAAATTCGCTGACTTCAATGGCCAGTCCGGGTCCCATATCGTGCAACAGCAGATCGGTGTACGGTGCAATCTGCCGCTCACCCAAAGACGACAGCTCCACCGGCAAACTGTCGCGGTGACACACCGAGCATCCGGCTTCCCGGAACAAACTTTCACCGCGCATGACGTCAGCATCATCACGCTGGCGTCGCGCGGGTGCCGCCAGATGTTGCAGATAAAAGCTCAGCGCATCGAGCTGCGCGTCCGTGACTTCAGGATCGTCTCTGACCGCTACCGCCGCATTGATGCAAAGACTTTGCGCGGCGGTGCAGTTTTCATGCGGCAACAGCATGGAGGTGATGCTGAGATCCGTATGCATCGCCTGCGCGGCTTGCATGCGCAACGAGGCCACGGATGCTTTAAAACCAAAACGGCCCACACGCACACTTCCGCTCTCAATATCAAACACCAGATTGGCGATGCCGGTCACACCATCGGGTTTGGGCTGCGCAGCCAGCGCCAGCAGGTAGTCTGATGGCACTGCTTCCAGTAGACCGGGCGCCACCAGCGCCGGACCAACGCGTGCCGACAGTTGTATGATTCCAGGATCACCATAAGCGGCATCTCTGATAGCCGGTTGCGGAAAACGCAAACTCACCTGTTCTCCATCAGGAAACACAAAGTCGCGCTCTGACCAGTTCATCACGCCGCGCCCTTCCACCGGCACGCCAGGCACCGCCTCCTCATTCAACTGATCCCCGTAAACCGGGTGTGGCAGCGGCTCGCCGTGTGCTCCGGTGCCCGGCACAGACAAGCGCAGCGCCATGGCCAGCATTCGTTCATTGTTGCTGTCCGGCGCACGACCCCGGCCGTTGTTGAGGTGGCAAGACTGGCAGGCCAGTCGGTTGTGCAGCGGCCCCAGACCATCAAAATCCGTATCGGAGGACGGCGCAACCACCCAGCTGCGCTGGAAGATCTGACGCCCGTCAGAGAACAGCTGTCGCTGTTCAGGCGTCAGACCCGCAAAGGGTTGAGTAAAGGCCTGGCGGGATTGTTGCGCAGTGAGATGGGTATCCAGGGCTTCAGCCAATTGCTGATAACGCTGCATTGCCGCTGCATGCCATTGTTGCTGCAACTGCGCAATTTGCTGATCGCGTTGTGGATAGTCGTCGGCCGTGCCAGCAAACAGAGCCAGCCACTGCTTCGCGCCGGCTTCGGTGATCAGTGGCGCACCCAGCTGCTGACGAATGCTGCTGACATCGCGTCCGGCCGCTTCTGCCGCGTGGACGCGCTGCCACAATTCAGTCAACACCTCCTTGTGCTGCGCCAGCGTTTGTTCAAACAGTTCTTCGACCAGCGCCACGCGTTGTTGCCCGAGTGCCACGTCAAACTGATAACCGCCGGCGGCTGCCAATACAAAGGGATTATGGCTGCCCGCCGGATAAACGGCGGGATCCACCGGCAGTTTGCGGATATCCGGATGCAGCATAATCTGCTGACCTGCCGCTGACAGCACAAACCCGGCAAAGGCTTGCGCGCCCTGCGCATTGGCGGCCTGGGCAAAAACAGCTACATGCGCCGGATTGACGCCATTTTGCTCAGGATAAACAAAGTCCAGTGGCGCGCCGCCCGCAATCGCTGACATGGCAAAAAAGTCGATAACCACGCCAACCGCATTGTTGCCACTGGCCAGTTCATCCTCAATAAAACTGGCACCGCGTCGCGCCAGATCAGCATTGGCTGTGATTTCACTCCACAGTGCCCATCCGCGATCCCAGCCATAGGACTGCAACACAGTATCAATCATGACCGGGGCGAAACCAACACGCGGCGCCGGCAACGACAGCTGTCCAGCAAACATCGGGTCGGCCAGATCCTCCCAGGATTGCGGGGTTGGCAATCCTGCTGCCGCCAGCGCCTCAGGGTTAATCACAAAACCATAAGCCGCCAGCTCGGAGGCTGCGTAAAAACCATCGGCATCACTGATGAACGAGGGTCCCAGTGTCTTGGGCAAGTCGGTGTGAGAATGCACCAAGGTCTGCAGCAAACCCCGTTGTTTCATCAAGGCAAAATTGCGTGGTGACGGCGACCAGTACACATCCACCGCCGCATTGCCCGGCTCACTGACCCAGGCCAACGCATCGGCGGACTGACGCCATAACACTTGCATGTCGTATTGCGGAAACTGCTGCTCAAAAGCTTGCTCAAAACGACTGACCATTTCATCCGGATAGCTGGTCATCACCACAACCGGGCTGGTGCTCTGTGCAAGCAGCCCTGCCGGTGTCAGAGACACCAGCGTGAGCGCAAACACCACCTTGATGCCGGCAAACCGCTTTTGTGACTTGCTCATGTGAAGGCCCCAGTGTTATCAGAATGTCCAGTTCAGATTGACGTAATAACCACGACCCGCTTCCGGAAATCCCTCCGCGTAGGTGTACAGGCGATCGAACAGATTGCTGACACCAATGTCCACACGCGTGGACTCCATCAATTGCAAGCTGCCTTTGATATCAGCGGTGACAAATCCCGATGCACGCTGACGACCATCGGAAGAATTCACCCGCTCGGCGTTGCCTTGCACACTGGCCGTCAGTGAGAGGTCTCCGATCGTGCGCGTCACATAGGCAAAGCCGCTCTGCCGTGGTGAATCAATCAGCAGAATGTTCGGGTTGGAGCGATTCTCGCGATCAATCCAGGTGTAGTTCAGGCCGGTGTCAAAACCCCGAACCTGGGCATTAACACTGAACTCGGCACCGTGGGTACGCACGTTGCCGGTGTTCTGCATTTGTGAGCACGGTGCCGAGGTGCATGCAGTTGGCGCAATGATCACGGACTGGATCATGTCATCGGTGTCGCTGGCAAAAACACTGATGGCCCAGTTGCCCAACGACGCCGAATTCACGCGGTAGGAAATGTCATAGTGCAGTGCACTTTCAGATTTCAGCGCCGGATTGGGAAGCGCGGTGCCAAAGCGGAATGAGTAACGGTCCTTGATGGTGGCAAAACGATTGCGTTTGGCCACCGACGCACTCACCGACGACAAATCACTCAATGCATAACTCAAACCCGCCTGCCATGACAGACTGTCCGCTTTGCCCAGCGGCATATTTTCAATGCGGTCGTTGTTGGCCAGCCGTTCGGCGTTCAGTGAGCGGCGACGCTCATAGGCCAATCCGGTCACCAGCGTCAGCGCGGAACTGATCTCGGTGGTGTTTTCCGCACCCACAAAATCAGTGATGTCACGAATCTGTCGCCACGGTTCACCCGCATTGGCTTCACGGTGTACATCATCCTTCCAGTGCACGGAGGTTCTGAGGGTATTGCTGTCATTCAGTTTGAGACTCAGTTCAGAACTGAATCCGGTTGTGCTGTCATCGTAATAACTGCGGAACGCAAACGGCCGTGTTTGGGTGTCGTAGCGGGCGTTGTCATAAGAGTGCAGTCCATTCTGGTAAGTATCATGATACACCCGCGCCGTGAGCTGGTGCTCACCAAAGGATTTGCGCGCGATGGCGTAAGTGCTGTCTTTGTCCCAGTACGGCCACTGCCAGTAACGGATGGAAATGCCCGGCACGGAACCGGCATAAGGCGGGTTACCTTTTTCGCCCTGCTGGCTGACATAGGCAATTGCATACTCGTCGGTTTTGTTGGGTGTCCAGGCCAGCTTGACGTTGTATTTTTTGTCCGTGTTGGCACTGTTGTTGCGCTCGCCACCATCCTCTGCCGCTGTGGGTTTGAAGTCATCGGGCAAACGGAAGCCTTCGTTGTCCAGATACGAGGCGCCGGCCTGGAAATAGAACTGGCCTGAACGCGCGCCGACGTTGGCATACACACGCTGACCGTTGTGTTCACCACCTTCGGAGAAAGTCGAGCCGGCACCCACCTCACCTTCCAATGTTTCAGTCGGACGGCGGCTGATCAGGTTGATGGCGCCACCCAATGTATTCGGACCATGCATCATCGAGCTGAAACCTTTGGCCACATCAATACGCGCCAGATCAAAGGTATTAAAGCGGCCCAAATCCACGTAACCGTCATACGGCACATACACAGGCACACCGTCCACAAATACCGGCACCTGACGCAGGTCAAATCCACGCACCTGAATCATCTGCTCGTTGCGCGGTCCTACCTTGCTGAGCTGAATGCCGGGCAACATGGACAAGGCCGAACCCACCGTCTCGCGGTTGTGCTCGCGAATGGTGTCTATGCTGACACTGCCCTCAAGCCGGTTGCTATCGCTGCCGCTGCCACGCACCAGAATCTCGCCCAGCACAAAATCCTGGGCATGGGTGTGCGCTGCCACTGACAACATCAGCAGACCGGACAGGGAAAGGGTGATTGAGTGTTTTAACGCAGACATGTTCTGACTTCCAATGTTGTGGTTATTGATTCACAGCCGGCACAGATATGTAGTCGACTATATTTTGAAATATGCTATATGTAGCCATGTATATATTGCAAGCCGCACAATAAGAGGGAATAAAAAGCGCTTTAAAATCAGGGCATAAAAAAAGCCGGTCCTTGTCAGGCCCGGCTTTAAAGAGAGGAAAAACCCACTATGATCAATGAATGCTCTATCAATACAACCCGTCCGTTCATCGAGTCAGGGTCAGTTTGGCAGCAGCATGTTACAAATTGATGACGCCCTCTCACCTCATTTGCAAAAATTCTGGCGGCACGACGTTCAGATCAATATCCCAGATCATCGGCACCAGGAAATACACCATCAGTACAATCAGGATCGCAGCAAAGATGTTGAGCAAAAACCCGACCCGCATCATCTCCCGAATTGTGAGTTTCCCGGTGGCAAAGATGATCGCATTCGGCGGGGTTCCGACCGGCAACATAAATGCACAATTGGCCGCCATCGCGCAGGGGATCATCAGCGCAAACGGGTGAATATCCAGCGCCAGCGCCAGCGACGCTACCACCGGCAGGATCATGGTGGCTGTTGCCGTGTTGGAGGTGATCTCGGTCAGGAACAGAATCAGCAGCGTTGAGCAGGCAATCATCACAATCAGATGGAAGCCTTCGAATACCGTCAGTTGATTGCCCATCCAGGCCGACAATCCTGATTCCCGAAAACCGGCAGCTATGGCCAGTCCGCCGCCAAACAACAACAGAATGCCCCAGGGAATCTCTTTGGAGTCTTTCCAGTCCAGCACCCGAACCTGACCGGCACTGCGCGCAGGAATCACAAACAGGGCGACTGCCGCAGTCACGGCGATCATGCCATCGCGCAGCTCGGGCACCAGCGATGTCCAGATAAACTCACGCGTAATCCAGAAAAAGGCTGCCAAAGTAAAAATGACTGCCACGACCTTTTCCTCAAAACCAATCCGGCCAAGTGCGTCCCGCTCACGTTGAATCAGTTCGGCTCCTCCCGGGAGCTGTTGCATACGCGTTGGAAATGCCAACCGACCCAGGTAGATCCAGGTGGCAACCAGCAAGACAAAAACCAGGGGGGCTCCAATCAGCATCCAGCTGGCAAAACTGATTTCCTGACCAAACAGCTGCTGAACTTGCGCCGCCAGAATGATGTTGGGCGGCGTACCAATCAGGGTACCTAAACCGCCAATGGTGCCGGCATAACCTACACCAAACAGCAGGGACTTCCCAAAACAAGGCAGGTCTGATTCTTCTGGCAACCCTTTGATAGAGGCGCCGACCTGAGCTGTGATCGCAAGCGCCATCGGCACCATCATCATCACTGCCGCAGTGTTGGAAACCCACATCGACAAAAAGCCGGTGGCCAGCATAAAACCCAGCAGAATGCGCTGGGTGCTGGTCCCGACAAACGCAATGATGGCCAGTGCTATGCGCTTATGCAGGTTCCACTTTTCCATCGCCGCCGCTATAAAAAAGCCGCCCAGAAACAGATAAATGATGTCGTCGCCGTAGGCTGAGGTCACCGTACTGTTGCTCAATGCGCCCGTCAGAGGCAGCAACAGAATTGGCAACAATGAGGTTGCTGGTATTGGAATCGCTTCAGTTATCCACCAGGTTGCTACCCACAAGGTCACTCCTAAAACCGCTTTACCTTCTGGACTTAAATCCGTCGGCGCAAAAAACAGCATGGTTAAAGCAAACAGAACAGGGCCAAGGATCAGCCCCACCAACTGAGGCTGAGAATAGGACGACGGTGGTGTATCAGAATCTGTGGAAGGAACCAGCTTCAGGGCTCTTTTGGTTTGATAGTGCGAAGTCCAAAGTGCCTGCCAGAGTCGCGTGATCATAAGTCCGTCTTATCCTGTTATTGTCTTGTTGTTATGAGAGCGTTGTCAGCTCTGGGTGCGAACCAGCCTTACGGAGGGTTGTTCGCCTATTTCAATATCACCACGAACACGGTACTCGCCCAGCTCTTCCTGAATTTGTGCATACATCCAGCGACCGATTTCATCATTCGGCGCCGTAATCAATACAAATGCATTGATATCAACCACCTCTTTTGCCAACGCTCTGAGCTGGGTGGAAATGGAACCGGCGCGAGCAATTACTTCGCGTGTATTAAGCGTGATCACGCTGTGTGTTCTCTCGCGCTCGGTGTGCAGACGACGGTTGGCAGATTCAAGTCCGGGATGGGCGTAATCAACCTGCTCAGCCCGCCGCAAGAAACTTTCGGCATTGGTGAACTGTCCCTGACGCCCGGCCAAATCCGCAAGCTGCAGGTACCGACCGGCAATTTCACGGATACCGTCTTTGGCGATCTGGTTATCCGGCTCAAATGACAACACACGGTTAAAATAGTGGTAGGCGCTATTCTCCGGGGGCGTCATCAACCGATCAGCGCGCAAGGCACGCATGCCCTCATACAGAATGTCAGCAATGTAACGACGCTGCCGCTCTTCTTCATCCAGCCGATACGTATCTACAACAACCGGCTCGGGCTCCGGTTCGGGCACAATAATCACCTGCGGACGCGGTGCAGGCTGGGCACAGGCAGCCAGAATCAGCCCGATCAAAATCAAGGAAAATGACGTGCGCATTAACACTGAAAACGTCGGCATAACAGCAAAGACCGTTGAATAACAAAGCGCTAGACTATGTCACCAAACGGCAGGAATCTCAACAATTGTCCTGATGAGACGCTGGTATAAGGCGGTATGACTGCGAGGCCGTCAGCTTGCATCACAGAGCTGAGAATCCCGGAGCTTTGATCCGGGAGCGGCACAATACTGGGCAGACGGCTGCCATCCCCGGCATTAAGCCGTACGCGCAAGTACTCCTGACGAGACCCCGATGCAGAGGCGTCAAATCCTGACGGCACCATGATCTGACTGAGCTCAGGCTGAGTGGCACCACAAAGCCTTAACAAGGTAGGTCGAACCAGCACCAGGAAGGTGACATAAGCGGAGACCGGGTTACCCGGCAGGCCAAAAAACAATGCCTTTCCAAGCTGACCAAACGCAAACGGTTTGCCCGGTTTTAACGCCAGTTTCCACACATCAAGTTGACCGCGGGCCTGCACTGCGGCACGCACATGGTCCTCTTCCCCGGCGGAAACACCACCACTGCTGACAATACAGTCCGCCTGCCTGGAAGCCTCCAGCAACAGCCTTTCGGTGTGCTCGCGATTGTCCGGCATGTTGCCCATGTCCAACACTTCCAGACCGAGGCGTGACAACAATGCCTTGAGAACCGGCCGGTTGCTGTCGTAAATCTGTCCTGGTGCCAGTGTTTGTCCTGGTCTCTGCAATTCATCGCCACTGGTGATCAGCGCAACACGGGGTTGGCGTCCGACCTGAACCCTGGTAATTCCGGTTGCAGCCAGCACACCCAGCGCGGCTGGAGACAATCGATGTCCGGCGCTTAACAGCAGGCTGCCTGCGCGCACATCGGCACCACGGCGACGCACATTTTCACCTGCCGTAACCGGTTGTGTGATCACAACGCGGTTGCCATCACTGACACTGCAGTTTTCTTGCATTACCACAGCGTCGGCACCTGCCGGCAACGGCGCGCCGGTAAATATTCTAGCAATAGTCCCAGGTGTCAGCGCTTGCGGCGCAACACCGGCAGGGATACGTTGGGATACTTCAAACTCGCGGCCTGGCAGCTGATCAGCACAGCAGAGGGCGTATCCGTCCATTGCGCTGTTGGCCCAGGGCGGCACATCTATTGCCGCATGTATATCTTCCAGCAGCACACGGCCGTCAGCCTGCTCCAGCGTAATCTCTTCCGCCGAGATGCGTGCAGAGGCTGTCGACAACAATGTCTCCAGCGCCTGCTCAATAGGCATCAGAGTGGGGGCGGTCATGCAGCCTCCGTCCTGTTTTTATACCAGGTCTTGACCAGCCGCTGCAGGCTGCCCTGCCAGGGACGCTGCTTGATACCAAAAGTCTCAAAGATTTTTTTGGTGGCCAATGTAGCGTTGGAAATCTGCGGATGTTCAGTGCGACCGAGATTGATGGTCAGATGATCCAGCAAACGGTAAACCGACTCATCATGCTGAGCGGCAAACTTCACCAACTGCTGTACAAATTCGCTCTCACGCAAGGACTCAAGAGAGGCGTAATGATAAGTTCCCCAGACATCAACATGACAATCAACCTGCAGCGAAACTGCCAGCAACACACGCGCAAGGTCTTCAACCGGAGTAGGTGCAAACTTGCGCCTGTAAACTGTGACACTGCCCTCACCCTGTCGCAGCTGTTCCAGCCATTCGCGCATCATCTCGTCCTGGCGCGGGCCAAATAACCAGCCTCCACGCACAATGACATGCTGCTTTACTGTTGCGCGAATCGCTTCTTCTCCGCGTAGCGCGGTCTCACCGTAAACACAACCCGGTTTGGGCGGGTCCTGTTCGTTGTAAGCCAGTTTTTTCTCACCACCAAAAACGTAGACCGTGGACAGATGTATCAGTGGAATATGCAAATGGTCACAAATCTGCGCGACCAATTCTGTCTGCAGATGATTGATCTGTTCACACAATTCTGGCTGCTCTTCAGCCTTCTGAACCGCCAGCTGGCTGCCGGCAGCAAAGGCTGCCAGATTGATCACCTGATCAGGAGCCGCCTGCGTGATGATGCGAGCGGCTGATAATGGGTCATTGACTGAAATGGTGTTTGCAGCGGGAGCGACATAACTCATGCCGCGCTCATCCAGCTGCCTCAGCAGCTCGATGCCCACTGCACTTTGTGCTCCGATAATTAAAAGCTTCACCTGGTAACTGCACCCTGCCTGCTATACAAAACGTCAGAACGGTAGTTCACATAAACAAGGGAACAAACCATTCAACTCATTGATATTATTGGTTTTCATCATAAACAAAGCCAAAACTGTTAAGTTAAGCCCAATATTGTCAACTTTCTGGGCAGGTACTGTGGGAGTATTAGCCGCCAAGCGTAAAGATAGAATCTTGACACTTTCAGCGACAGCACCTGATCAACTCAGGCGGCTCCAACACCCAAAATCAAAAAAGGCGGGTATTGGAAGGCTGGTTGTTTCTACCAAACATTAAATCGCATTCTAGCAAGATCTCGGCTAAATAAAATCCATTTCCCGCTCTTGCCATCAACTCTATGTCAAACCTTGGTATTTACACCCGTTTTCAAGCCGTCACCGGCTAAGAGCTCCTTAGACCAAGGTTCCATCCAGCAGCTAACCGGCCTATTTGAGGTTTGGGATAGAGTTGACTCAAATTACGCACAATTACGCGCCACATGCGTAACTAAGCGTAATTCATTATCATACCAAGGCTACCGCTGCTTCTGCCGGAGCTGGGCATTTTGACTTAATAAATTCAAACATGGGTCGGAATACCTCGAAGGTGGCAGCATCTAAGGTCGGTATAACCTCCCGTGCAAACCTTGTCTTATTGCCAGAGAAGGTTACGATCTCTCCTCCACCAGGAAGTTGCTTAGTCTCAAAGTACTGAGCTGTTTGGTCACTATAAAAAAGGTGTTCAATCCCCATAACTGCTTGATGCGCAAAATGCTCTTTTGACCCGGCTGTTTTCATGACCTGCGCTTCAACCTTAGCAATTCTTGGTACAGGAAGAACAAATGCATGCACTTTCTCAGCAACATTTTCAGTGCGCAACCCAAGATAGGGGTCATCACACTGCAATGTCCAGCTATCTTTTTGTTTAAGATAATTCCACTCGTTATACGCCTCATCAAAGTCAAATAGACCAAATAGTGGACGACCGCCCATCTCATTAATTATTCGATTATCCTGAAGCGCTCTGCGCAAGTAATCGCAGCAAAACGCATAGATAGGCAAAAAAGGAAGTGGCTCATCAAAAAGCTTTCGCCAAGCCTCTTTTAAAATGTCGGGATCAGTACTTCCTTCAGTGAATAGTACCGGGACTCCCTCAATCCTAATATTTCGAAGGATGCTCAGGATTTGCTCATCTTCCTTGTACTTAATGAGGCTCGACGATAGCTTATTTATTGCATAATCCTTACTGGTAGATATGCAAACCACATTCGAGTTGTGTATATCAAAGAGATTTACTCGCTTCTTCTCGTGCGGAATAAGCGTTACTGCACTGTGGCTGCTCATCAACACATGGTTTGTTTTCGCCGCTGTATCAGTGATTTCAAAGACTTGTTTCAAGAAATCAAATTGCCACTCTGGATGCAAGAATGAATCTGGCTCATCCAGCAAGGTGATGCAATTTCGATCTTTAAACAGCTCGGTAATGGAATAGATATAGACCGACTGGAACTGACCGTCGCTGAAGTGAGAGACGGAAGCATCAAAGCCATTTTCGAGCTGCAAAGGAATGGTAATTTCTGCGAGCATTCCCAGTGTCTTCAAGTTATCTAGCTGACGAAACAATTCCTGAGGGCTTAAGTCCGAGAATTCTTGTTGGATCTTATCGATACCAAAGTAAAGCAAGTAGCGATCATCAGACGCAAAATACCCTTCAGACCTCACTGGGCTTCCAGATGCAGTATTGATGCAAAGGTGCAATCTATCAAGAAAGGTTTTGGTAATGCCTTCCGGCTTCCAGTAGCGGTCTGTTTCGTCATTCAGCTCAATATCAAAACGAGAATCGGCCGCATACTCTGGTCGCTCTAAAACCAAGCGCAATTCTGTTGCAACATTAGCGATACCTAACTTCTGGCAAATAAACTGGCGTGCTTTGCAGCCATCTTGCTGCATTAACAATACGGCCAGCAGCAGTTC
Source organism: uncultured Pseudohongiella sp. (assembly GCA_964535565.1). Classification (GTDB taxonomy): domain Bacteria; phylum Pseudomonadota; class Gammaproteobacteria; order Pseudomonadales; family Pseudohongiellaceae; genus Pseudohongiella. The sequence goes on from CAZHUJ010000006.1 coordinate 229,112, forward strand.
TTTGTACTCCGGGCCGATACTAATGAAAAAACGGCTTTCATCAAAATCCGCACGCTTTATTCGCTGGCGAAAACTCTCTTCATATTGCGCCACCAAGTCAGCAACGGTTTTATTGTGCCCAGAGTAATAAATCAACACATTGTCTGGCACTTGGGTTTTACCAATGGTTTTCCGCTTGCGACTATTAATCACTAAACCGCGATCTTTCGGGCGATCACGGAGTGCAACGTCATCAATTTCGCCCCAGCTCCACTCAATTGCAGTTTCTGAATTATCAATCTCATACACAAGCCGATAGCTAAACCCAAGATCCGCCTTAGTCCTGTCGTATTCCACAATATGACGAAAGATCTCAATCAAGGCTTCAAACAGGTTCGACTTACCCGTGCCATTTTTGCCGACAAACACATCAATAAAGCTACTGCCATCGAAACTTAATGAGAAATCTCGAAGGTTTTTGTATTGACTGACATAGAGTGATTTTAAGCGCATCCGATTTCCTTATACCCGCGCCATCACGGCATTGAGTAACGCATCTTGTTTGTTGGTAGCAGCGTCGATTTGTGAATCCAGCTTGTCGCACAATGCCATCAGCTGATCGATACGAGCGACGATGCGGTGTTGTTCGGACAGTGGCGGAAGAGGAAAGACAGTTGCAATAATCTTCTCTCTGGAGATGTTTGGCTGTGCAGCACCTGCGCCTTGACTCAAGAAATATGGCTTCATCGAGGTGATCAGATATAGCAGGTAGTTTTCATCAAAATGTGCATATGTTTGACAAGCGCATACCGCTTGATTCGTCGTCGCTTCAATCTCGAGAATACCAACTTCACCTATATTCGCACCGTACATTGCGACAAGTACAGAGCCCACGGGATTAAGCCCAAGTGAACACTTTTCCAATGCAACTTGCGTTATGGTTTCTTCTGTTTCTCTAATTCTACCCTGCTTAACTTCACCTGATTTCACCCATGGGATATCGCCGCCATAATAACTTGGGGTGGAACGACTTGGTGTTGAACCTGATTTCCAGTTTCCTATATCGCCTAGTCGTACCCACTCCCAGCCAGATGGCAACTCATGCTTAATCTCTTCAGGCTTGATAGGAGGCAATGGTTTTTGATTTCTAATTTTCTTATCAGCAATCAAGCGCTGCTTTTCAGCTTCAATCTCCTTCAACAACTCCCTCGCAGGTGGGTCATTGGGGTCTTGCGGTACAAGGCGCCCCATGACGGCGAGTTGCAGAATGGCTTTGCGTAGCTCAGCGACATTTTCTTTTACGGTGTACAGTTCGCCAAAGTGCTGTTGAATAAACGGCCAGCCAGAATTTTCTGGGGCATTCAGCAGTTGGTTGATGGCAGCAGCGTGAACTTGCAGTCGTTTTTCTTCCCGATCTTTGCGCAGCTTTTCCAGCTCATCACAACGTTTCATGAGCTGGTCGATACGGTCAACGATTCGACTCTGCTCAGGAAGAGGGGGCAGAGGGAGAAGGTAGTTTCTAAGAAACCCTAAAGAAACAAAATTCTGCACGGCACCCGAAGAAAGTGCTTTCATTCTTTCTTGCGCATACATCAGGTAGTAGTGTAGGTAACTATTGTTCGGTTTCCCTTCCATGAAAAATTTGAATAGCGCTACGTTCTTAATCGAAAACTCCACATCAGAATCAACAATTACAGGGTTTCCGATACTCCCAATCATTGCAAAAAGAATATCCCCTTTATCGACCTTAGAGCGTTCAACTATTTTTTCGTGGTCCTTCTGGGAAATATATTTGACGTTTTCTAGAGACAGTTCCCCCGTGTAGATATTCTTGCTCGTAACAAGAGGATAACCAACTTCAACGTATTTTGGTGTATCGTGGGTACCATCACGAACGTCACAAGCATCACTTAATCTTACCCACTCCCACCCCTGCGGCAGCTGATAAGGAACTTCTTCGGGCTTTATCGGAGGCAATGGCTTCTGCTTTTTTATTTTCTTTTCGGCAATCAAGCGCTGCTTTTCGACTTCGATTTCCTTCAACAACTCACTGGCAGGTGGGTCATTGGGGTCTTGCTCAACCAATTTTCCCTGCATTGCCAGTGTTAAAATCAGCTCGCGCAATTTGGCAATGCCGTCGGGTGCAGCAAAGGCGGCATCAAAATGCTGCTCTAGCAGATCATGAACGGACTGGGTCATGCTTTTGCCCCCAAGCAAGCCATTAACTCTTCTTTTAGTGCTGCTTGCGCCGCGTTCAATTGCCGCACAATCTCTTGGTATTCGACCATCAAGTCGGCTGGATCTTGATGCAACACTTCGACTTCATGCGGATTTTTGCAGTCTAGATTGTAGTTTCGTTCTGCTAATTTTTCGGCTGATACCTTCCACGCATACTCCGTGACTTTACGGCCTTTGCGTGCAGCACCGCCCCACCAGGCTTTTTCTAAATCAAATTCACCAATGGTTAATGGTTTAGAACGCGAATAGGATTTGTAGCCTTCTGGGTAAGGGTGCTCGAAGAACCACACGTCTTTGGTAGGGCCACCTTTTTCAAAAAACAGAATATTCGTGGCGATACTGGTGTAGGGCGCAAAGACACCTTTAGGTAGGCGCACAATGGTATGCAGATTAAATTCTTCCAATAGTTCGCGCTTTAAGGTGGTTTTTACACCTTCACCAAACAAGAAACCGTCGGGCAGAACTACGGCAGCTCTTCCAGTATCATGCTTGAGTAAGTGCATGATCAGAGCCATAAATAAATCGGCAGTTTCGCGGGTTTGATATTTCTTTAAGAAGTTTGATTCAATGCCATCTTCTTCCATGCCGCCAAACGGCGGGTTGGTAATGATGATGTCTACTCGTTCTTTAGGGGTGTAGCTCTGTAGCTGCCTTCCAAGCGTATTGTCGTGCCGAATATTGGTAGGCACATCAATGCCGTGCAGCATGACGTTGGTCATCGCTAGCATATGCGGCAGGGGCTTTTTCTCAACACCGTGGATCGTGTCTTGTAGCAACAGCTTGTCTTCGTTCTTTTTGATTTGCTGATTCAAGTGCTCAATGGCGCAAGTAAGAAAGCCCGCTGTACCGCAAGCTGGGTCAAGAATGCTTTCGCCTAACTTCGGATCAATCATATCCACAATAAACTGGGTCACTGCACGCGGGGTGTAATACTCGCCAGCGTTACCCGCTGACTGCAAATCCGCCAGAATTTTTTCATAAATATCGTTAAACAAATGGCGATCGTCAGATTTATTAAAATCGACATCTTCTTCAATGGTGTTGATGACCTGGCGTAGCAAGGTGCCCGACTTCATGTAGTTATAGGCATCCTCAAAGACCGAACCCACGACTTTTCCGTGCGGCGAAACTCCAGCTGCGGTGGCTAACTTTTTTAACGCTGGGAACAGGTCGTTGTTAACGAAGTCGATTAACTCCTCACCCGTGACGCCCTCAGGATCTTTCGCCCAAGCAGACCAGCGGAAACGGCTTGGCAAGGGAGATTTATAACCCGGCACGGTGAGTTGCCATTCCTGTTCTTTGTCATCAAAGATTTTCAGGAAAATCAACCACACCATCTGGCTGATGCGTTGGGCATCACCATCGACGCCTACGTCTTTGCGCATGATGTCCTGAATGGATTTGATAAGGGTAGTGAGTGACATGGTATTGCTATCTCCAATATTCTTTATTCGGCGCTACGTTTTTCTTTTTCTCTATTTTCAAGAGCTATACAGCGCCTGTTCGAGTTCGTTTACGGCTTGCTGGTATTGATCCAAGCCACCAAAGGCACGAATGATTTCCAGCGGGGTGCCAAATTGGGTAAAAGGCGCGATGGTCAGAATCTGTGTTTCTTCAATCTGAGCCACACCTTCATCGGCATATTTGTCCAGCAGCGCTTCTAACACTTTGCGAGCCTGATCACCGTATTGCGTAAAGTAATTGCGTTTTTTCACCTGCTCTGCCCGCTCTTTTCGAGTGAGCGGTGGCATGTCCCAAGCAACGTGACAAACCAAGTCAAAAGGGTCGAACGCTTTGCCTGATTTTTCACCCACTTCATCAGCTAAAGCTTCAAAGAACACGCCATGCTCGGCAAGTTCTTCAATGATGGCTTGTTTCTTTTCCGCACTGCTCCAACGGCGAAGAAAATCATCCATTGTGGCAAATTCTTTTGTTACCGCTTTACGGGTGTAATCTTTTAGGGATTCCGTAATGAGCTTGCCGTTGGCATCAAAGTACTGCACGCGCTCTGCGGCGACTTTTACCGGCACATTCGCCACGACATAACGACGCACGCCGCCATCCTCATCTTCACCAGGCTCCCCAATGCCACCCCAGTCGCGCTCGCTATCGGGTTTGGGGTATTCCAAACCTGAATCTCCCGCTTCCCCGGCACCTTCATCTAGAGGAACATCTGGCGGAACGGGAGAATCAGAACCGGATGGCTCGTAAACCTGAACAGGATCACCGTCAAAGTCTGGGTCGGCAAAAAGCTCAGTGGCCTTTTTAAAGTCGATAATGGTGAAGTAGTACTTACCGTAATCTTCATTGATGCGAGTACCACGCCCTATAATCTGTTTGAACTCTGTCATCGACTGAATGCGCTGGTCGAGCACAATGAGCTTGCAGGTTTGGGCATCCACGCCCGTGGTCATCAATTTGGAGGTGGTGGCGATCACCGGATATTTGCTTTCCGGGAAGATAAAGTTGTCCAGCTCGGCTTTACCTTCTTCGTTGTCGCCAGTGATGCGCATGATGTACTTGCTGTTTTGTGCGACTAAATCTGCGTTTTCGTTGACCAATGCCTGGCGCATACGCTCGGCATGATCAATGTTTTCGCAAAAGACAATGGCCTTATCAAAACGGTTGGTCTGCTTTAGAAATTCAGTGATTTTTTTTGCGACCAAGTGTGTGCGCTGCTCCAGTACCAGAGTTTTATCAAAATCCTTCTGGTTATAGATGCGGTCTTCAATTTCATTGCCGTGTTTGTCGGTCATGCCTTTATCGGGCCGCCAACCTGTCAAATCTCTATCCAGATCGATGCGCACGACTTTGTAAGGCGCAAGAAAACCATCATCAATACCCTGACGCAGACTGTAGGTATAAATTGGGTCACCAAAGTAGTCGATATTAGAGACCTCTTTGGTTTCTTTTGGAGTGGCTGTAAGACCTATCTGTGTTGCTGAAGAAAAGTATTCAAGAATGTCGCGCCAAGCAGAATCTGCCGCAGCACTGCCACGATGACACTCATCAATGACAATAAGATCAAAGAAGTCTGGACTGAATTGCTTGTAGATATTTTTCTCTTCCTCATTGCCTGTAACGGCCTGATAGAGAGAAAGGTAGATTTCGTAAGATTTATTGGCTTGGCGCTTTTGGATCTTGGTCATGGCCGATCCAAACGGTTTAAAGTCGTTGGTCATAGTCTGATCGACCAATATATTTCGGTCAGCCAGAAATAAAATGCGCTTCTTGGCTTTGGAGCGCCATAACCGCCAGATAATTTGGAACGCGGTAAAGGTCTTACCCGTTCCGGTTGCCATGACTAATAGAATACGGTTTTGCCCATTGGCTATGGCTTCGATGGTTTTGTTAATGGCCAGTAGTTGATAATAGCGTGGCGTTTTGTTGCTACCGTCGCTGTAATAATCCTGAGTGACTAGTTCGTTTTGTTTCTGATTTAGACCTCTGTGTTCTGCCCACCACTGCCATAGCGTTTCGGCCGATGGGAATTCGTGCAAAGCCAGCTCTCTCTCAATCACTCCATCTTTGGCTATTTTGTTATGGAACAGAAAGCCATCGCCGTTAGAACTAAAGACGAACGGCACTTGGAGCATCTCCGCATAGCCCAAGCCTTGCTGCATACCATCACCCAAGCTGTGGTTGTTATCTTTGGCCTCAATGATTGCGATAGGGATGTTAGGCTTGTAGAAAAGCACATAATCGGCTCGTTTGTGTTTGGCACGGGTATGTAGCTTGCCACGGACGATAATCCGCCCCTTGGTTAGCGGGAACTCTTCTCGTATTTGCGTAGCAATATCCCATCCGGATTGTTCAAGCGCAGGCGTAATGAACTTGGTGCAGATGTCTCGCTCCGTGAGTTGTTTTTTATTCATATTGCTTACCGATGTATTAACGCCTTTACTCGCCGAAGAGCTAGATCAGCTCAGTCTGTAACCCAGCCGCTTTCAGGCGGCGAGTCAGGTTTCGCATTTTGCTAAATTCAGTGCCGAAACTGCTCCGCAGCCCCACCCCTTCACAAAACTCTTTTGCGGTGATGTCCTTCAACTCATCGGCATATTTGATCATTTGCAGATGAAGTTCAGCGGTATATTGATTACGAGGGGCATCCGCCAGTACTTGCTTAATTCGCTCGTAAATCTCGTTTTCGTTCATTTTTCAGCCTACGCGACACTAGCCACTTGATAATTTAGCTAATTTATATAGAAAACCTCAGGATCGCAATTCCTTTGTGCATCACGCCTTTAGATCCGCCCGGATGGCGGTATCTCTTTATCAAACGGCCGGAGAATCTGCGCGGTTTCAGTATTAGAGGGCAGATCAGCCCCTTCTGGCGGGACCTTATCAACGCTAGCCATCTGTATGCCTTTCTGCCGCACATGAAAGGCGATTTGCTGCCAGCGGCGCAGCCATTGCTCTTCCTCCCGCTTGTAGGCCTCTAGCTCTGCCTTGAGGCGATCTACCTCTACCTGAAGCTCTTCGGCCTCTTTAGTGGCCTGTTCTTTGGTTTTCACCAATCCGCCCGACAGTGCTCGCTTAGCGTTATCATAAGCAGCTTTGATTTCAGATGGGTTCTTACCTAGGCGATGTTACCATCCTATAGAGGGCAGATCAGGGCCAGAATCCGTCGTGATAAACGCGAACATCGTCTACGCTTACCCTCGTACCTCTCCCTGCCAGTATGTAGCAAGTGTTTCCGGTTCGGAAAAAGCAGGGCGCTACAAACTCCATCAAAAAAGTGGACCGGATCCACTTAGCATTCGAGAATCGCTGTTGTTCATCGAAGACGATCTGGTTAGCGTATAAAAAACAGGGCTTATAACCAAACTCCTCCATGTTAAGACCAGGGGCAAACGGTGGACATTCTGGTAGATCTACCCAAACCCAACGTTTTACGATGCACACTGGCATATCCGGAAAAATCTCTCGACTCCTTGTCATTAGGGCATCCAGATCCTGTTCGTCAGAACCATAGTCACATGGATCACCTTCCTCACAGTGGATCTTTTTAACCTGCAGCAAAAAATCCATAGTCTCTTCATCAATCCAACTCGACATTATTGTAACCCTTCGTTATTTAACTAGCGGAAGATAATCCCAGCTTGTGGTATAGGCTGGAGATAGGTGTTCTCTGCGCATCGTCCATGGAGATTGCTGTCCTTGACCTGCAAACCACACATTGCCATATTTACTGGAATTGATACGATCCACTAGCTCCATAAGCTTTTCGTCCATTCCATGGGTTGTAGCAGAAAAAAGATCGGCTTGCTGAAAATTGCGTGAGGTTAGATCTGCCAGCATGACGCCAGCTTTGGCATAGCGAATACCATCTCTCCATATCTGATCCAAGATTCCCAACGCTGATTTCGCGAGACAACGCGTGTCTGCAGTTGGTTGATTGAATCGAACAGAACCAGCATTACTGTATTGAGGTATATTCTGCTGGAAAAAGCTGGTACGGATAAACACCTGCAGATGTCCACAACATAATTTTTCAGCACGTAGCTTTTCAGCTGCCCTCGCAATGTAACCGCTGATGCGCTGTTGCATGATTGCTTTATCAGTTACCGTTTCTCCAAAGGATCTTGAGCACAGAATTTGTTTCCTTGGAGGAGGGCGATCTTCTAAGGCGAGACAGCTTTCACCATTAAGCTCTCTCTGAGTCCTTTCTACCACTACAGAAAATCGTTGCCGTAAGGTTTTGGAGTCGCTATCTGCAAATTGAAGAGCGGTTTCAATGCCCATTCCTCTAAGATGCTCACACAAGCTTGAGCCTATACCCCAAACTTCACTGACTGGTGTTATTGCCATTAATCGGCGCTGGCGTGCTGGGTCTGTAAGATCCAACACGCCACCAGTACCTGGGTATTTTTTGGCGGCATAGTTTGCGAGTTTGGCTAATGTCTTGGTAGGGGCGATACCCACACAGACAGGAATGCCTGTGTGCTGGTAAACCCGGTGTTTGATTCTACGTCCCAGGTCTTCCAGGGAGTATTTTTGAATGCCAGTCAAATCGAGAAAAGCCTCGTCAATTTAAAGGAAAGTAGATGGACTATGGACATTGCTGAAAGCCTAGTAGGAAGGCTGTT
>CAZHUJ010000007.1:0-160020 GCA_964535565.1 uncultured Pseudohongiella sp.
CGCCCCCCCCCCCCCTCTATGACTGCCGTCCCCACGCCCGTGGGGGTGTTTCCCTACTCTCACTCCCTAGCCGCCAGCTCACGCGGCCTTCCCCACGCCCGTGGGGGTGTTTCTCAGCCGTCGCCTTGTGGCTCCGGTAGGCAGAGGTCTTCCCCACGCCCGTGGGGGTGTTTCCACCTGCGCCATCTGCCGCGTTACCTCGCCTGCGTCTTCCCCACGCCCGTGGGGGTGTTTCCAAAGATAGTCATCGAGGCCGCAGAAGGTGGAAGTCTTCCCCACGCCCGTGGGGGTGTTTCTTGATGGCGCGACGACTAACGGGCCGCTTGTCAGTCTTCCCCACGCCCGTGGGGGTGTTTCTCTGGAACCCGAAGAAAGACGGGTCTCCGGTGGGTCTTCCCCACGCCCGTGGGGGTGTTTCTATCTGTCTTTGTGCGGCTGCGTTAGCCGTGAGGTCTTCCCCACGCCCGTGGGGGTGTTTCCGCCAGAGGTCTCAGCTTTTAGTAATAATTCTGGTCTTCCCCACGCCCGTGGGGGTGTTTCTGAATGAGGATCGCTCCGTGGCAATCCTCAGCGGTCTTCCCCACGCCCGGGGGGGTGTTTCCAAGCCGAGCCGGAGACAGAGGAGCTCATCCGGGTCTTCCCCACGCCCGGGTGGGTGTATCGGGGCGGGAGGCTCTGGGGACTTGTGTTCTGACGTCTCCACGCCCGATGGGGTGTTTCGAGCCCGAGCCTCAGACAGATGCGGCCAGGTGGGTCTTCCCCACGCCCGTGGGGGTGTTTCTGGGCGGTAAATTATCAACGTACAAACTGGTTTGTCTTCCCCACGCCCGTGGGGGTGTTTCTCCACCAGGCGCGCCAGACACTGTCCCACAGGCGTCATCCCCCGCCCCGTGGGGGTGTTTCCGTGTCGTGCGTCACTGCTTTAAAGTCAGTAGCGTCTTCCCCACGCCCGTGGGGGTGTTTCCGCAGGTCACTATGCTGGTTCGCCTGGGCAGGGGTCTTCCCCACGCCCGTGGGGGTGTTTCCATCAGATCCGAACATCAGTGTTCGCACAATTCGTCTTCCCCACGCCCGTGGGGGTGTTCGTATGCAGACAAAGCATACCCGGCGACGTGCGGCCCTTCCTGCAAGGTGTCTAACATTCTATTGTTCGTATAATTTCAGAGCTGTTACTTCAGACTTGCTTGACATTCAAGAATGTAAAGTCGGCTTTCTGAGCGCTCGCCGCTCCCCTCAGAAACCTCCCGCCTCCAGTTGCTTTTGTGATCATAAACCCGTAAAACAATCCAAAAAGGTGGTCGCCGGCCATCGATGTCATGTCTGAATGTAATGTCATTTCTGAATATAAAGGTCAGCATACCCTGCCAATTGAGTTACCCCCAATGAATCCCGAAGTAAATCCCGATACCCAGCCATCCACACCTGCGTATTTGCTGGAGGTTGGGCTGCTGTCCAGGCAACTTGAAACCAACATTCAGACCGGGTTAACAAGTGATGAGGCGCAGGCACGCCTGAACCGCGATGGCCCAAATGAACTGGTCACACAACCTGCTATTCCCGTATGGAAGCATTTTCTGGCTCAGTTTCAGGATCCGCTGGTCTATCTGCTGCTCGCTGCGGTGGCGATAACGCTGGGTATCTGGCTGCTGGGTGATCGCACGGAGTGGCCCATTGATGCCGTGGCCATCGTTGCTATTATGCTGATCAATGCGCTGCTCGGGTTCTTGCAGGAGAGTCGCTCCCAGCGCGCTGCCGAGGCTCTGGCGAAACTCTCGGAGACGACTTCTGCGGTTATCCGTGATGGGGCCCTGGCGCGCATCCCCAGCAGCCAGCTGGTGGTGGGCGATCTGTTGGTGCTGGCCGAAGGTGATTCGGTGGGCGCCGATGCCCGCCTGGTCGAGGCGAACGCCCTGCGTGTGCTGGAAGCGTCGCTCACCGGCGAGAGCGTAGCCGTCGCAAAAAAGGAAAGGGTTTTGCTGGCAGAGGTGCCTTTGGCTGATCGCTCCAACATGGTCTTCAAGGGCACGGCCATTGCCGAAGGCAACGGGCTCGGGCTGGTCACAGCCGTAGGAATGGCGACAGAAATGGGCGCTATCGCTCACCTGCTGGGCAGCACCAAAGAAGACGCCACGCCCCTGCAAAAGGAAGTGCAGCAGATTGGTCGTATGCTCGGGATCGGTGTTGTGGTTATCGCCGCGCTGGTCATAACAACAGTGTTATTGCTGACCGATATTCGCAGTGTGGCGGATGTGGTTGCTGTGCTGATGTTGGGCGTATCCCTGGCCGTCGCCGCCGTTCCGGAGGGTTTGCCGGCCATCCTGTCACTGGTGCTCGCTCTGGGTGTGCAGCGTATGGCAGGTAACAAGGCGATCATCAAGAAACTGTCGTCGGTTGAAACCCTGGGCTCGGCCTCGGTGATCTGCTCGGACAAGACCGGCACCCTGACACGCTCCGAAATGACCATACAGCAGACCATGACAGCCTCCGGCAATGCGCGTGTCAGTGGTGTTGGTTATGACCCTCAAGGTCAGGTTCATCAGGCAGGCAAGGCCCTGAGTAGCGGTCCGCTGCATAGCGAGCATATTCTGCTCTTGCGTGGCGGCAGTTTGGCCAGCAATGCCCAGCTGCAACAGCAGGAAGATGGCAGCTGGATCATCCAGGGAGACCCCACGGAAGCGGCGTTCCTGGTGGCTGAGCGCAAGCTGGATAGCTCTCAACACAGCCCTGAGCGCTTCGAGAGAATTGGCGAAATTCCTTTCACTTCCGAGCGCAAGATGATGTCGGTGCTGGTCATCGATCATGAGCAGCGCAATGAGCGCCTGTTGATCAGCAAAGGCGCCCCCGATGTGTTGCTCGGGTGCTGCACACACGTTCAGGTCGGCATGGATGTGGTACCACTCAACGATGAGCTCCGCGCCAAAGCCCTGGCTGATGTGGATGAGCTGTCCGGGGCGGCGCTGCGCACGCTGTCGGTAGCCTATAGACCGCTGCGGGCCGATGAGCAGGCGACTGCTGGCCCAGACTTGGAAAACCAACTGATTTTTATTGGCACGGTCGGCATCATCGACCCGCCACGTGAGGAAGTGGCGCCGGCCATCGCCGATGCCCACCGCGCCGGTATCCGCATCATCATGATCACGGGTGATCATCCACGCACCGCTGCGCGCATCGCCGAGGATCTGGGCATCATCGAAGCGGGCGCTGGAGCCCTGACCGGAGCCGATATCGATCAATTGGATGACGCCGGCCTGGCCGAGGCCGTCAAGCATACCTCGGTGTACGCACGCGTTGCGCCGGTGCACAAGCTGAGGATTGTTGATGCACTTCAGGCCCAGGGCCACGTGGTGGCGATGACGGGCGATGGCGTCAACGATGCGCCGGCCCTGAAGTCAGCTGACATTGGCATTGCCATGGGGATCACTGGAACCGAGGTCACCAAACAGGCCGGCAAGATGATCCTGGCGGACGACAACTTTGCCACCATCGTTGTCGCCGTGCGGGAAGGGCGCTCCATTTTGGACAACATCCGCAAATTCCTGCGCTACCTGCTGTCCTCGAACATCGGTGAGGTGCTGACGGTGTTTTTAGCGGTAGTCGGGGCCAGTCTGATTGGTCTGGTTGATGCCAATGGCGCCATTGTTCTGCCCCTGCTGGCCACCCAGATTCTCTGGATCAACCTGATGACCGATGCAGCACCGGCGTTGGCCATGGGCATCGACCCACAGAGTGACGATGTGATGGCCCGGCGTCCACGCCGCCCGACGGACCGCATCATCGATGCGCGCATGTGGTATGGAGTGGTACAAATCGGCCTGGTCATGGCCTTTGCCAGCCTGCTGACTTTTGACTGGTTTCTTCCGGGCGGTCTGCTGCCGGGCAGCGAGTCACTGGAGTTGGCGCGCACCGCTGCATTCACCGTGCTGGTTTTTGCCCAGTTGTTTAATGCATTAAATGCACGCTCCGAATCGGTGAGTGCCTTCAGGGGGATGTTCAATAATCATTGGTTGTGGGCGGCGATTGCGCTTGGCATTGGCCTGCAGGTCCTGGTCGTGCACTGGTCACCACTCGGCCGCGCATTCGGCACGACGCCATTGACTATCGATCAGTGGCTGTTGTGTTTTGCCATGGCCAGTCTGGTGCTCTGGTTCAGCGAGCTGCGCAAATTTTTCCTGCGCGCCATGGACCAGCGTCAAATCTCAAAGCAGATCATATGAGCCGTATGAGGCTAAAGGCATCAGTGCGTGCGAAGGGTAAGTTCTAAAAAAAGATGGGTTAAATCGGTGGTGCAGTGAGATAACTAGATGGTGCCCAGGAGAGGACTTGAACCTCCACGACCTTTCGATCACCAGCACCTGAAGCTGGCGTGTCTACCAATTCCACCACCTGGGCATTTAGGCGTTGGATCAATCAAGAGCGCGCATTCTGCCAATCTGCCCGAGGGCTGTCAACGGGCTTTTTAAAAAATTTTTAAAAAATCCTCAGGCGCCAGGTGTCAGCAGCATTCTCATTGCGCGGCTAATACCAATTCCGAATACAGAGGCGTGATCTTCCTGCGGGAAAACCGTGTACTGAATCTGGTTGCTGCCCAGTTGCTGCTCAAGCTGCTCGCCCAGCGCCAGTAGTTGGCTCACCATTTTGCGTTCGTGGCGACGGTCCTGAATAACATCCGAGCCGGTCTGGCCTGTCTGCCACGGCGCAAGACTTTCTTCCCATTCACCGACGGCCAGAAAAACCTTTGGCAGCGGTGTGGTGAATTGGCGTGACTGCAATTGAGCAACCAGGCCGGGCGCTGACCACAGCGATGGGCTGATGGCCACATAGGACTGGAAAGTTTCGGGTTGGTTGGCCAGTGTCCACAGGCTGAAAAAACCGGACAGTGAGTGGCCTGCCAGAATCTGACGCCGGGTGTCCACAGAGGCGTGCTGCTGCACCAGAGGTTTGATCTGTTCCTCAATCAGCTGCAGGAATGCGGCCGCGCCCGCATCTGAAAAATCGCGTTGACGTTTGGCGCTGTCATACAGTGCATCGGTGTGGTGACCGATTCCCACCACAATCGCAGGGCCAACGCCGGTGGCATCCGGGCGACGGCTGAGGCGGCGCAGGGTTTCAACAACGGTGGCAAACCCGGCATTGGCATCGAGCAAATACAGCACCGGGAAACCTGCGGCGGGCTCCTGGCAACGTGGCAAGGCGATACTCACGGTGTAGGTATCAACAGGTCCCGTGACCAAAAACGTCCGAGTATCGGCCAGCGTGAACGGAGGTGGTGCATCGTGCTGAGAGCTGGGTTGATTCACGTTGGTGATACCTGCGGTTTATACATCAATGTAAGAGGTGATTTTATTGCAAAGCATAAAGAGAATCGTTATCATTTGGCGTCTTGTCAGATAGCGCTGAATGTTATCGGTTTCCGCTGTCTGCTATCAACAGAATGCACTTTGGATATCTGAAGCATGATACGAATGGTTGATCTGATAACAAGTCGTCTGCGCTCATCAATTACCGCCGTGGGCGCGGCTGTTGTTCTTGTGTTTGCGGCTGTGCAGGCGCAGGCCGCGCCGCTTACGATCACCGATATCCGCGACCGCGTGGTAACCATTGAGCACCCGGTTAACCGTATTGCCATTGATGATGCCCGCTTTCTGATTGCGCTTGCGTTGATCCATGAGCAGCCAGTGGATACGCTGGCGGCGTGGGCGCATGACACCAATCGTCTGGGTACCGATATGTATGATCTGTATCTGGCCAAATATCCCCAGTTGGCGCAGTTGCCGCGTATCGCCAGTTCCGCTGCCGCTTTTAATGTGGAGTCAATCCTGGCTGCGGCCCCGGATGTTTTGGTGGTCTCAGCTGGAAGTGGTCCTACCGATGCCCAGGTTGCGCAGCTGCGCTCCGGTGGTGTCCCGGTTGTTTTTATAGACTTTTTTACCAACCCCTTTGCTGACCTTGAGCCGAGTTTGCGCATTCTGGCGCAGCTGGTTGACCGCGAAGAGCGAGCTGAAGAATTTATCGCTTTTCGCGCTGAGCGTATGGCAAAAGTCGCCGAGCGTGTTGCGAATCTGAATCCAGATCAGCGCCCCAAAGTGTTCCTTGAGCCGCATGCGGGTATGTCCGCTGACTGCTGCAACTCACCCGGTCGCGGCAACATGGGTGATTACATTGAGTTTGTAGGTGGTCACAACATTGGTGCTGACGTTATCACGCAGTCATTTGGCACACTGAACCTTGAATACGTTATCGAAACCGATCCCCAGGTTTATATCGCTACCGGTGGTCCACATCTGGAGCGTAATGGCGGGCTGGTGCTGGGCGTTAACTACGACGAAACTCGTGCGCGCGATTCTCTGCGCAAAGCAGCTTCGCGCACAGGTATCTCGTTTCTTTCTGCAGTCAGGTCGGGTCGCACACATGGTTTTTCTCACCAGCTGATCAACTCGCCGGTTGATATTGTTGCGATCGAAGCGTTTGCCCTGTGGATACATCCGGAGCTGTTTGCGGATGTGGATCCAGGTGCCACACTCCAGGAGCTGAACACACGTTTTTTGCAGGTGCCCTATCAGGGGACTTTGTGGGTTGACCTTCAACCCTGAGTGACAAATTTATTCACGATATATTTATAGAACTAACAGGAGTGTCAGCATGAGAGTGCCAAGTGTTTTAAGAAACAGCATCCAGCGCGCTGCATTTGCAGCGGTTTTGGGGTTTGGTCTGGTGTCTCAAATGGCACTGGCGCAGCCGGTTATTGAAGCGACGCACAAGGTTGCTCATGGTGGCATTTACGAGCTGGTGTACAACCCGGCTTCAAATGGAGTACTGGTTGCCGCTGCCGGTATGCGCGGTGCTGAAAATCCAGGCCGCATTGTTGAACTCGATGCTGTCACGTTGCAGCAACGCAAAGAATACGACGTCAGCTCCGCGCCATTTTACGGTCTGGCGCTGAATAGTCGCACACAGGTGCTGTACGGTTCTGCTACACGTTCCGGTTCTGTGGAAGCGCTGGATCTGGCAAGCGGCAAAATAATTGCCTCCATTGGTGAGGATGCCCACACCCGTCAGCTGGTGGTGGATGAAGCCAGCAACAAGGTTTATGTGTCAGTTGTTGGTACACGTAACCCTAACGCCGAGACACAAGTGCCCAGCGAACTCTGGGTTATTGATGGCAACAGCAACACTCTGGCTCAGCGTTTTCTGATCGCGGGCGCTTTAACCGGCCTGGCCATTGATGGTGAAGCCAATCGTGCCTATATGACTGACATGAACTCCAACGAAGTGCTGGTTGTGGATCTGTCCAACGGTGACGTGGTGAATCGCTGGCCGACTGGCGGCGAAAGTTCAATCAACGTGGCTTATGACAAAGCCTCAAGTCGCCTGTTTGTAGCGGCTCAAGGCAGCGGCACTCTGACTGTTTTGAACTCACAAACCGGTGAGCTGCTGGCTAAGGTGGAAACCGGTGCCGGTGCGCATGCTGTGCTGTTTAATGCCGCCAGCAACCAGATTTATGTCACCAACCGTCAAGCGAGCACGACCACTGTTGTTGATGGCACTACCTATGACGTTATTGTGAACCTGGAATCCGGTACCTTGCCGCAGTCACTGACTATTGATACCAATGCCAATATTGTTTTTGCCAACGCCAAGGCACGTGGTCTGCCACGTAATGCGCCGGCAGATGCAGTGCCGGTAGTCGATGAGAACGGTGACACTGTTGTGAGAATTCGTCCGTAACAGCAATCGGAACGTAGAAATGACCACCAAATTGATGCAGTCCGCCGAACAGACTATGCCCATGCGGCAGTCGGCGATCAATTCAGAGCCAGAGCGCACATTTTTGCTGCGCTCACCGGGGCGGTCGCTGACGGCCAGAGGTATTGCGGCGACGTTGCCAGCAGGCAATGCTGCCACTCTGGGGGAGCGGGTACGTCGGTTTTTTGCCGAGAACGCTCAGGGGCCGCGACTGCTGTTTGGTGCATTACCGTTTGATGTGCAACAGAATGATTACCTGGTGCAGCCACTTGCTGTTGCTCAAACCGCGCTGCTGCCAGTGGAAAAAAGTGTGGCTGTGGGTGATCAACAATGGACTGTGACTGCCCAGCCTGAGCCCGAAGAATACAGCGCAATGGTGGCGCGCGCGCTGGAATTTATGCGCTCACCCGCCGGGCGCGAACTGCAACTGGATAAAGTGGTGCTGGCACGTCGTTTATGTGTACAGACCGACAGGCCGCTGGACCCGACCTATCTGGCATCCAGATTGGCCACCGATCCTGCGGTTACCGCGTTTATTATGCCTTTGCCGGCTCGCAACGGTCTGGCGCGCCACCTGGTGGGAGGCACGCCTGAGCTGCTGGTTGCTAGGCAGGGGCTGACAGTGCGCTCAAATCCACTGGCCGGATCGGCTCGTCGTCAGTCTGATCCTGCGCGCGACAAGGCGGTGGCGCAGGCGCTGTTGGCCTCTGCCAAGGATTACCGCGAGCATGTCATGGTGGTGGAAGAGA
The DNA here is from genome assembly GCA_964535565.1 of uncultured Pseudohongiella sp. Lineage (GTDB taxonomy): Bacteria > Pseudomonadota > Gammaproteobacteria > Pseudomonadales > Pseudohongiellaceae > Pseudohongiella. The sequence continues at coordinate 8,493 of CAZHUJ010000007.1, forward strand.
TTCTGGACAACCTGGCGCCTTATTGTGAGCAACTGCAGGTGCCTCAGCGCGCTGTGCTGCAATCGACAGCGTCAATGTGGCACTTGGGTTCACAGATTGAAGGTCTTCTGCGCAGTGCGGATGTGTCATCGGCTGAGCTGGCGGCATGTCTGCATCCAACGCCGGCAGTAGCCGGTTTCCCGCGCCGCCATGCCCAGCAACTGATTCGTGAGCTTGAGCCGTTTGAGCGCGATTTTTATGCGGGCGCGGTGGGCTGGACCGATGAGCAGGGTGATGGTGAGTGGTATGTTTCCCTGCGTTGTGGTGAAATCTGCGGCAAACAGATTCTGTTATATGCAGGAGCTGGCATCGTAGAGGGTTCCGATCCTCAGGCTGAAGCCGAGGAAACATCGGGCAAGTTTATGGCTTTGTTAAGTGCCCTGGGCATTGATGAACACGGCCGTCGCGTTATCGGAGTTGAAGATTGACCGTAAATTCGCACTCGATTCCTTTGCAGCAGGTCTGGCCTGAGGAGTTTGCCCGCCGTTACCGCGACGCGGGTTACTGGCAGAACGAAACCTTCTCGGGTTTTCTGCGCCGCAGTGCTGAACGCTGGCCGGACAATGTGGCTGTTGTTGGTGGTGACCAGCGCTGGACATATGCCGAGCTGCTTAAACGTGCAGAGTGTACTGCGGCCGGATTGCTGGCCAGTGGTTTAAAACCAGGCTCACGGGTTGTTGTGCAGCTGCCCAATATTCCCCAGTTTTTTTCTGTGATATTTGGCCTTTTTCGTGCGGGCATGATTCCGGTTTATGCCCTGCCTGCGCATCGGCTGACCGAGATCAGCCACTTTGCCACCAAGGCTGAAGCCTCTGCCTATGTCTGTGCTGCGCGTCACGATGGCTTTGATTACAGCGGGCTGGCTCTGGAGCTGCAGCAGGCGGTGCCGGGTGTCACTCATGTATTTATGGTGGGTAAGGACGCAGACAATGCACAGGCGGCCAGCTTCATTGAAGTCAACGACATGGACGGCGATATCTCTGTGCTGCCTGAAGATGTTTCGCCGTCTGCTGTTGCGTTCCTGCAGATATCAGGTGGTAGCACCGGACTCTCCAAACTGATCCCGCGCACCCATGACGACTATCTCTACAGCGTGCGCGCAAGTGCAGATATTTGCTGTCTGGATGAAAAAAGTGTGTTTTTGGTAGCGTTGCCGGTTGCACATAATTTTCCGATGAGTTCTCCGGGTTTTCTGGGCGCTCTGTACGCCGGCAGCCGTATTGTGTTGTCGCTGTCGCCGGCGCCCGAGACCGCGTTCCGCTTGATTGCACAAGAGCAGGTCACCATTACTTCGTTGGTGCCACCACTGGCGCTGTTATGGATGCAAGCGGCAGCAGGCCGGCAGGAAGATCTGCGCAGTCTGCAGGTATTGCAGGTAGGTGGCGCCAAGTTTATGCCGGAAGCGGCGCGTCGTGTCAGTACCGAGCTGGGCTGCAAACTGCAGCAGGTATTTGGTATGGCTGAAGGCCTGGTGAATTACACGCGCTTTGACGACCCCGAGCATCTGATTGTGGAAACGCAGGGGCGGCCGATCAGTGCGGATGATGAAGTGCTGATTGTGGATGAAAAGGGCGAGCCGGTGCCTGAAGGGGAGGCCGGTTATTTGCTTACACGTGGCCCGTATACCATCCGTGCTTATCATAATGAGGACGCCGTCAATCGCCGCAGTTTCACTGACGATGGTTTCTACCGTACCGGTGATATTGTCAAGCGCACCGCGGAGGGTTATCTGGTGGTGCAGGGGCGTGCCAATGATCACATTAATCGCGCTGGTGAAAAGGTATCAGCCGAGGAAATTGAAGATCATCTGCTGGCGCATCCTCAGGTGTTTGATGTGGCTGTTGTGTCCGTGCCGGACCAGTTTCTGGGCGAGCGCAGTTGTGCATTTGTAGTGCCTCGTGGTGAAAAACCGCGTGCGATTGAACTCAAAAGCTGGATGCGTAATCGACAGGTTGCTGACTTCAAAATTCCTGACCAGATTGTATTTGTCGACAGTCTGCAAACCACCGCTGTTGGTAAAATCAGTCGCAAAGAACTCAGGGCCGCTTTGCGCGAAAAATATCTGGATCAAAACACCGCGGGTTGACCGCATTATTCTGCAGTCTGTCTGGACTGATTTTCCGGAGGGTGAGACATGGGAATTCCTGCTATTGCCAGTTATACAATTCCGGAGAATATTCCGCCTGCACGAGTACCCTGGCAGCCGGACTCTTCCAGAGTGGCATTGCTGGTGCATGATATGCAGGCTTATTTCCTGCGATCGTTTGCTGCGGATGCTGCACCATTAAATGCACTGATCAGTAATATTGCTCAGCTGCTGGAGCAATGTCGCGCTCTCGGAATTCCTGTGTTTTACACAGCCCAGCGTGGCAATCAGCTGCGCTGTGATCGCGGGCTGCAGGCTGACTTCTGGGGCCCTGGCATGACTGCCAGTGAAGAACACGAACAAATTATCACCCCCCTGCAACCGCAGCCTGGTGATATTCAATTGCACAAACACCGCTACAGTGCATTTCAGCGCAGCAATTTGCTCACGTTGATGCAAGCGCGAAAACGCGACCAGTTATTGGTCTGTGGTGTGTATGCACAAATTGGTTGTCAGCTGACAATTGCAGAAGCGTTTCAGCATGACATTGAAGCTTTTATGATTTCTGATGCCGTGGCGGCATATTCGCGCGCCCATCACAAGCAGGCACTTGCCTACGTTGCAGGTTGCTGCGGGGTGGTGATGAACACTCAACAGGTGTTATCTGCATTAAAAAGCCCGGCCCAAACGGAATAAAACGATGAACGAGTTAACTGCACAGGGAGAACAAACATTGCTGAGTCTGGAGCAAATGCGCGCAGATATTGCAGCGATGGTTCACGAAGATCCCGAAGAAATTCGCCTGGATGACAATCTGATGGATCTGGGGCTGGACTCCATGCGCGTGATGAGCCTGCTCGAACGCTGGGGTCGCCAGGGCGTGGTCCTGGATTTTTCCCGTATTGCCGAACATCTGACGCTGGAGGGCTGGTGGCAACTGGCGCGCGAAGCTCAAGGTCTGGCGGACTGACATGAACGATGCAACACCCATTTCTGCGCCATTAACCGAGGCCCAGTCGGGGCTGTGGTACGCCCAGCGGCTTGATCCGCAGAACCCGCTGTTTAACACAGCGCACTGGATGGAATTAACAGGTCCGTTACAGGTCGCACATTTTGAACAGGCGGTAAACCAGGCTGTGCGTGAGTCCAACGCACTGTGTCTGCGCTTCTACGAAACAGAGCAACAGGCTGTTGAGCAGTACGTGGACGAACGCCACCGGCCCTGGCTGCAGATTATTGATGTTTCGTCAGCGCATGATCCGCGTGCTGCCGCGCAGGCGTTGATGGAGAAGGACTCCAATACAGCGCTGGACCCTTGCCGTGATGTGCTCGCCTGTGAACATCTGTATGTGCTCGCTGAAAACTCCTATGTATGGTATCAGCGTGTCCACCATCTGCTGATTGACGGTTATGGTGTGACCCTGCTGAACCAGCGTATTGCGGAGCTGTATAACGCCGCCGTGGATTTGTCACGTCGGGCCGGTCCAGCCCTGGCTGATCTGTCTGTTGTTTTCCAGGAAGACAAAAATTACAGCGATCCGGGTGAGGACAACAAAAAACGTCAGGCCGATGCAGCTTACTGGCGTGAGTATCTGGCAGGTTTGCCGGAAGTTGTTGGTCTGGCCAGCGGCAAAGCAGTCAGTGCACACCGGTTTGAACGCGCGTCCATGTTATTGCCTGAAGGTTTTCTGGACACGTTGCGGGCAAGAGCGGAACTGCTGAATTTGCCATGGACTGATTTGTTGACACTGTTGACGGCTGCCTACTGTCAGAGGTTTGTTAACGCGCCGGAAATTGTTGTGGGTGTGCCCTGGATGGGACGACTTGGCAGTGCAGTGGCGCGTGTACCAGCCATGGTCATGAACGTGCTGCCGCTGCGTATTTCTGTATCAAACGATCAAACTCTGCAAGCCTTGGCGCTGGATATATCCAGAGCACTGCTGCGAGCGCGTCGTCATGGCCGTTACCGCAGTGAGCAGATGCGTCGTGATCTTGGTTTGCTCGGTGGACATCGCCGCCTGTATGGCCCGATGATCAACATCCTGCCGTTTGAGCAGCCGCCTTATGTACATGGCGTTGACAGTGTTATGCAGGTCATGAGTACCGGCCCTGTTGATGATATGACACTGACGTTCCGTGGTGATGGGCGTCAACACCTGCTGCTGGAAATAGACCTCAATCCAAATCTTTACGAACAAGGTCAGGCCCAGGAACACGCCAATCGTATTCTGTCTTTCCTGGATCGTGCCGTCGCTGAAGAGATGCTGGCGCAGGTGCCACTGGCATCAGCCGCTGAAGCAGAACATTTTATTCGTACAGTGAATGAGACCCGGCACCCTGTCGCGGACACAACGCTCAGTGCGTTAATTGAAGAAGCCATGTCAAAATGGGCGGAGCGCCCGGCACTGAGCTTTGGTGAGCAGACATTAAACTATACTGAGCTCGAGCAACGTACGCGTGCGCTGGCTCTGCAGCTGCAGGCAAAAGGCATAGGCAAGGACAACCTCGTTGCTATTGCCATGCCGCGGTCGCTGGAGCTGGTGATTGCGCTGATTGCGGTGCTGCGTGCCGGCGCAGCTTATTTGCCACTGGATATGGAACATCCGCCAGAGCGGCTGCAAAAGATTCTGAACTCAGCCAAACCGCGCTGTGTGCTGAGTTTGCCGGATCAGCATGTACTGATTTCAGCGCTGACAGAGATAGACGTGCTGGCCAGTGTTGAATGGGCCACCGATGCGGGTTCTAAACCCTTGCCTGCAGGCAGTGTGGCACCGGATTCACTGGCGTACGTGATTTACACCTCCGGCTCCACCGGTGAGCCTAAAGGGGTGATGATTGAGCACCGTGGCATCGTCAACCGACTGGAGTGGATGCGGGTTCATTACAATTTCCATTGTGATGATCGTATTCTGCAAAAAACACCGTCCACCTTTGATGTGTCGGTATGGGAATTCTTTTTGCCGTTTATCAGTGGTGCATCTCTGGTGGTTGCACCTCCGGGCGCACATCGTGATCCGGTGCAGCTGGTCAATCTGATTCGCAGCCACAACATCACTACACTGCATTTTGTGCCCTCCATGTTGGCGATGTTTCTGGATGAACCGTTGGCTAAAGGAATACAACTGGCACGTGTTTTCTGCAGCGGTGAGGAATTGACCGCTGACCTGTGTGAGCGTTTCCATCAGATGGTACAGGCTGAACTGCATAATCTGTATGGCCCCACCGAAGCGGCTGTTGATATCAGTTATTGGCCGGTGCCTAAAGGTGAGACCTCTCGCCCCGTGCCTATTGGTTTCCCGGTGTGGAACTCCCGCCTGTACATTCTTGATGATCAGTTGCAACCGGTACCTGCGGGAGTGCCAGGTCATCTGTATCTGGCCGGTGTGCAGCTGGCGCGTGGTTATCTGGGCCGCGATGACCTGACCCAAGAGCGTTTTGTCGCCGATCCTTTTGTGCCTGGCGAGCGTATGTATCTGACCGGTGATGTGGCGCGCTGGCGCAGTGACGGCGCCGTGGTTTATCTCGGGCGTTCAGATCACCAGGTAAAAATTCGAGGGCTGCGTATTGAGCTCGGCGAAATAGATGCTGCACTGATGTCTTCAGCAATGGTGCGTCTGGGCAATGTGATCGTGCACGAGGACAAATCCGGGTATAAGCGTCTGGTCGCTTATGTGGTGCCTGACAGTAATTATGACGCTGCCAGTTTGCGCGCACACATGCTGACCCAGGTGCCTGAGTACATGGTACCGCAGGCATTTGTCACTCTGGAGCAGTTGCCTGTTACCAGCAACGGTAAACTGGACCGTCGTGCGCTGCCTGCACCGGTGTTTTCCGCAGAGTCCGGACTTGAGCCGACAACAGCAACAGAAGCGGCGTTGGCTGAACTGTTTGCTGAGGTACTTGGTTTGTCCTCGCTGGTTTTTGCTGACAGCGACTTTTTTGACCTCGGTGGTGACTCGCTGCTGGCGGTGCAACTGATGCTGCGTATTCGTCAGAAGTTTGGCAAGGAACCGGGGTTGGGCGCGCTGTTTGACAAACCCTCGGTGGCAGCGCTGGCACAAGTGCTGGATGCTACCCATGCCGGTGATGAAATCGACAATGGCCTGCATCCGCTGATCAAACTGGCTTCCGGTGACGAGTCGCTGGCGCCGCTGTTTGTGGTACATCCGGTAGGCGGCATTTCCTGGTGTTATCGTTATCTGGCGCGCGCACTGGCGTCGGGACGCACTGTTTATGGCTTGCAGGCGCCGTCGCTGGACCCAGATGTAAAGCTGCCGGCAACAATTGACGAATTGGCCGCCGCTTATGTAGACATCATGCTTAAGGTGAGTCCGCAGGGGCCATACCACATCGCGGGCTGGTCGGTGGGCGGCATCATTGCGCATGCTATGGGTGTACGCTTGCAGGCGCTCGGTAAACAAGCAGGCGTAATCGCCATGTTTGATTCCTATCCCAGTGAATGCTGGCGTGCGGAGGCTGCGCCTTCACCTCAGGATGCTTTGCGTGCGCTGCTGGCCGTTGCCGGTTTTGTGCCGGAGGATTATCCACATCTGCAAAGCCGCGATGAAGTGGTGAATTTCCTGCGCAAAAGTCATAGCGCTATTGGCGGCATGCCGGATCATATTCTGGATGGCATTATTCGTGTGGTGCAGGACCTGAACCGTCTGGTGCGTGAACATTACCATCAGCGTCTGCAAGGGACTGTGGTTCATTTCCGCGCAGCACTGGATCACCAGGAAACAGGCCTTAGCGCTGAGCAATGGGCGCCGCATGCGGGCAAGCTTGATGTCGTAGAGTTACCTTTTCTGCACTATCAATTGACTGGCCCGTCCGCATCAGTGCTGATTGCAGCGGAGCTGGACCGACGGATGTCACAGTTTCACTGACAGGAGGAAACCGCATGAGCACAACAGTTCCTGATAGGGGATTCAAGGGCAAACTGGCGCTGGTGACCGGCGCTGCGGGTGGTATAGGTGAAGCCGTTGCGCGGCGTTTGCATGCTGAGGGCGCTCGTGTTCTTGCCACCGATATTCACCAGGCAGAGCTTGAAGCACTGGCAGCAGAGCTGGGTCCAAATGTCAGGGCTGCAGTGCTGGATGTCACCAATGGTGCCGCTGTACAGGCTCTGGTCGCAGCGACAGAAGACAGCTGGGGCGAGATCGATCTGGGTGTGAATGTGGCTGGTATCCTGCATATGGGGGGCGTAGTGGAAACAACCGAAGCTGAGTGGCGTCGAGTGTTTGATGTGAATACTCACGGTGTTTTTAACGTCGCCCGTGCGCTGGCTGAGCGTATGTCGGCGCGACGTCGTGGTGTGATGGTAACAGTAGGTTCCAATGCTGCCGGTGTGCCGCGACAACGTATGGCGGCCTACGCCGCTTCCAAATCAGCAACCCATATGTTTATGCGTTGTCTGGGGCTGGAGCTGGCACCACTGGGAATACGCTGCAATATTGTAGCGCCAGGTTCCACACTAACCGCCATGCAGACTGGTATGTGGACCGATCCGCAGTCGGGTGAACAGCGTGTATTGAGTGGGTCGCTGGAAAATTTCCGTACTGGAATTCCATTGGGCAAACTGGCAACCCCTCAAGAGGTTGCCAATGCGGTGGTGTTCCTGCTTTCAGACGAGGCTTCACATATTACGATGGCCACGTTGTATGTTGATGGTGGCGCTACGCTGTGTGCCTGATGATTGGCTAAGCTCAGGATAACCCGAGACGATCCCGCACAATTTCAACAAAAATGCTGGCTGCTACCGGCAGCAGCTTGTCGTCAAAATTGTATTTCGGGTTGTGGCACATGGCACTTTCCTGGCCCAGGAACAGATAGGCGCCAGGAGCCGCTTCCAGCATAAACGCAAAATCGTCGGTGAACGGGAACGGTCCGGCGTTTCGCAGCACTTTGTCTTCGCCGCCCAGCACAACGGAGCAAGCGCGGGCTGCGGTGTCAGCGGCCTCAGGCGCGTTGACACAAGGCGGAACTTCAGCAAGACGCTGGCAGCGGATGTCGCAACCGGTCATTGCCGCGATACCGGCGCAGGCCAGTTCGAGTTTGCTGTACAGCAGCTCCATCAGATTTTTGTCGGTGGCGCGCAGAGTGCCACCAAGAACAGCTTTGTCCGGAATGATGTTGTGATTGGATCCAGCCTGCAGTTTGCAGACAGTAATCAGACCGGACTGGTTGGGATCCACGTAGCGGCCAACCAACGACGACACTTCCGTAGCCAGACGCGCAGCGGCCTGTATCGGGTCAACTGCTTTAAAAAATGCTGCGCCATGGCCGCCAAGACCGCTGACCTCAACTTCCCAGATAATAAAGCCGTTTAGTGTGGCGCCAGTGCGTACACCAGCGGTGCCGGGAGCAAGCAGCGGCATATTGTGAAAGGAATAGACTTCGTCAAAAGCATGGTTTTGCAGCAGGCCATCACGAACCATGGCTTTGGCGCCGAGACCGTTTTCCTCGGCCGGCTGGAAAATCAGCAGTACACTCCCTCGCACTGGCGGGTGGGATGCTAGATAATGCGCGGTGCCGATCAGAGCCGCTGTATGGCCGTCATGCCCGCAACTGTGAGAACATCCCGGTATTGTTGAGGAGTAGGGTTGTCCAGTCTCGTCCGTCATCGGCAGAGCGTCCATGTCGGCGCGCAGGGCTATGACAGGACCGGGTTCGCGACCCTTGATCAAGGCGACCACACCTGTGCCTCCGACGCCCTGTACGGGGTCGAGACCGGCGGCTTTAAGTTGTTCCGCCACCAGGGCCGAGGTGTTGTGCTCGTTAAATGCGAGCTCCGGGTGACGGTGAATTGTTTGGCGCCACTCAGTCATTTTGGGTGCCAGGTGCACCAGCTCGTTAATAATTTTCATCATGCTAGATCCGGAAAACTGAATTTTGGGCAATATAACATCTTCATCTGATAACAGACATGCAGGCAGCTCCGCTGCGGCACAGACAGATTCCCGCCAGGTTATCGCACAAAGCTACCGCCGACTGATTATGCGTCGTCTGACGATTGTGGCGATTCTGTGTGTTGTGAGTGTGATTGCGTTTTTGCTGGATCTGGTGACAGGACCTTCGTCGTTGACCGCCGGGCAAGTTCTCAGTGAGCTGTTCTCTCGTGGCACATTGTCTGTTCCGCAATCGACAATTGTCTGGGAGTTGCGGCTGCCGCAAGCCGCTATGGCATTTTTGGTAGGCGCTGCATTGTCGCTGGCCGGTGCCGAAATGCAGACCATCCTCAATAACCCGCTGGCCAGTCCGTTTACGCTGGGTGTGTCATCAGCCGCATCGTTTGGTGCCGCGCTGGCGATTATTATGGGTGTCAGCCTGCCGTTTGTCTCCGCCGACTGGATGGTGCCGTTGAATGCGTTTTTGTGTGCTTTCGGTTCGGTGCTGCTGCTTGAGCTGATTTCACGCCGACGCGCCGCTGGCGCCAACACGGTGGTGCTGTTTGGTATCGCGATGGTGTTTACCTTCAACGCGCTGGTGGCATTTATACAGTTTGTGTCCTCGCAGGAAGCGCTGCAGCAGCTGGTGTTCTGGAGTATGGGTTCACTGGGCCGTTCAACCTGGGTCAGTGTGTCAGCGATGTTCGTGGTGTTGTTGATACTGCTGCCATTCTCCATGCGCGCTGCGCTGAGTATGACAGTGCTGCGCATGGGTGAAGACAAGGCGCGCAGCTTTGGTATCAACGTGGCGCGCCTGCGTTTTATGTCGCTGATGCGTATCAGCCTGCTGGCCGGCACTGCCGTGGCGTTTGTTGGCACTATCGGGTTTATTGGCCTGGTCGGACCGCATATCGCACGTTTGCTGCTGGGTGAGGATCATCGCTTTTTATTGCCGGCCAGCGCGCTGACTGGCGGGCTGGTCATGTCTCTGGCGTCAATGATGAGCAAGAGTCTGGTGCCAGGTGTATTGCTGCCAGTGGGTATTGTGACGTCCATTGTGGGTGTACCGATTTTTGTGTTTTTGATTTTTCGTCGTCAGCAGCGTGTATAGGAGGCCGACAGTATGAGTACAAACGGGCTTTCTGCGTTGCAGGTCAGCGGTTTGTTTGCAGGCTATCGTGGTCGTGAAGTGATTCAGGATCTCACCTTGCCAACAGTCCAGCCGGGCCAGGTGCTGTCCCTGATAGGTCCCAATGCAGCAGGCAAAAGCACGCTGCTGCGCGCGCTGGCAGGGCTGTTACCCGCTCGTGGTTCAGTCAAGCTCGGCATTCGTGAATTGTTGGGGCTGTCACTGTCAGAACACGCCAATGTTGTGACCTATACACCACAGGAGTTGCCGCAGCAGATTGCACTGACGGTGCTGGAAACGGTGATCAGTGCGCTGCAGGTGGTGCCGGACGGACAGCTGACTCACGATGAGGTGATGGAGCGGTCATTGGCGGTGCTTGAACGCCTGGGAATCAGCCATCTGGCAATGGAAGAGCTGGATCATTTGTCCGGAGGTCAGCGCCAGTTAACTTCGCTGGCGCAAACGCTGGTGCGACAGCCGCGAGTGCTGCTGCTGGATGAGCCTATTTCTGCGCTGGATCTGCATTACCAGCTGCGTGTGATGAAGCTGGTGCGTGAAGTTGCGCAGGAGCAGGGCATGATCGTGGTGGTGGTACTGCACGATTTGAGTATTGCTGCACGCTGGTCAGATCAAGTGGTTGTGCTGGCCAAGGGCCAGGTGGTTGCAGCCGGAACACCGGAGCAGGCAATCACTCCACAGGTGCTGTCACAGGTTTACCATGTAAGCGCCCGTATTGAGCGCTGTTCTGCGGGATCGTTCAACGTGTTGGTGGACGACGTTATTTGAGTCGTCCTGCCATACGCGCAAGCGTACCGTCCTGCCAACGTTTTTCGTGAACAATCACCATGATGATATGGCCCAGAATCAGGGCCAGCAGTGTCCATGCAAACTCACCATGCAGGCGGTCTGCCAGTTCAATGGTCCACTGGATTTCTTCGCCAGTGGCAGCAAAAATTTCTATGCCAAACGGACTGAATCCGCGGCCAGAGCCATACAGCCGCAGTAATCCAAGAGACGGGATCAGTAACATCAGCGCATAGAGTGCAGCATGACCCAGGCGGGCAAAACGACCAATCCATCCGTCTCCCTGTGGTGGACGCTGGTTGCGATTGATCCAGAACCAGAGCAGGCGCAGCAAAATCAGCACCAACAGTGTTGAGCCAACAACGGGATGCCACTTCACAAAAAATGCAACCAAAGGCTGGCGGCCCAGAAGCAGGCGCAGAATCATGCCGGTAAATTGCCAGACAATCATCGCTGCCATCAGCCAGTGCAACAGGCGGCTGATGCGTCCATAATGTTTACTGCTGTCCATCCACACCATCACAATCCTTGCTCACAACCCTATGCGCCCCGATGCTAAATGCAAACAATTCCCGATACCAAACAAATTCTTGTGAGGAATTGTATCGGGCGGGGTGTATACTGCCGCTGAAACAAGCGAGAAAAGAGACTTATCGATCCCTTATCGGTAAACAGATATAGTAATTAATTAGCAAAGAGAACTCATGGCCAAACTAAAAAAAGCCGCCAAACCCGCAACAACTCCTCTGACATCAGATCCTTACGCTTCGCGAGAAGCGGAAAATTACGAAAAGCCCATCCCCAGTCGCGAATTTATCCTTGCCACCATGGAGCAGATTGCTGAGCCCGTCAGTTATGACCGCTTATGCCAGGTGCTGGATTTAGTGAACGACGAAGACCATGCAGAAGCCCTGCGTCGACGTCTGATCGCTATGGCACGTGATGGCCAACTCATCAGCACCCGCCGGGGTGTGTATGGCCTTGCCAGCAAAATGGAGCTGATCAAGGGCCGGGTGCAAGGCACCCGCGAAGGAACCGGTTATCTGGTTCCGATTACCGGCACCGGGGACTTGTTCCTCGGACCTAACGAAATGCTCAAAGTTTTTGACGGCGATATAGTGCTGGCCCGAGTAGCTGGGGTAGACCGCCGTGGCCGTAAAGAAGGCATGGTCGTGGAAATTCTGGAGCGTCGTACAACCCAGGTTGTTGGTCGTTTCTACAGGGATCATGGAGTTGGTCTGGTGGTGCCGGACAATCGCCGCATCAGCCAGGAAATTCTGATTCCAGAGTCTGAAACCCGCGCTGCCAAAGATGGACAGTTTGTGGTGGCTGAGATTCGCAGCTACCCGGATCAGCGCCGCAAGGCCGTTGGTACTATTACGGAAATCCTGGGTGATCACATGGCCCCAGGCATGGAAATTGACGTCGCCGTGCGCAGTCACGGGATTCCGCACGAGTGGCCAAAGGAAGTTGATCGTGCTGTCAAAGGGCTGAATGAAGAAGTCGCTCGTGAAGACCTGGCCGGGCGTGTTGATCTGCGTGATCTGCCCTTTGTCACCATTGATGGTGAGGATGCCAAGGACTTTGATGACGCAGTTTTTTGTGAAGTCGGCCCTCGTGGTACAGCAAAGCTGTTTGTAGCGATTGCTGACGTTTCCCATTATGTAAAACCTGACTCGGCACTGGATCTGGAAGCGCAAAACCGTGGTAACTCGGTTTATTTTCCAGGGCATGTAATTCCGATGCTGCCGGAAGTGTTGTCCAATGGGCTGTGCTCTCTCAAACCGCAGGTTAATCGCCTGGTCATGGTCTGTGAGATGGATATCGGCCGCAGCGGCAAAGTTGTTGATTACCGTTTTTACGAAGGCGTCATTTACTCCCATGCACGCATGACCTACACCGAGGTCGCGGATATGCTGGAGCCGGCAGATTCGCCGACGCGGGAGCGTAGCAAAGAGCGTCTGCGTGAAAAGTACGCCGCACTGGTGCCGCATCTGGAAGCGCTGTACGGCGTCTATGAGAAGTTGTCGAGTGCCAGGCAAAAAGCCGGCGCGTTGGATTTCTCCTCCCAGGAAACCCGCATCATTTTTGGCGAGACCCGTAAAATTCGCGAAATTGTGCCGGTGGAGCGTAACAATGCCCACCGCCTGATTGAAGAATGTATGCTGGCTGCCAACGTCTGTGCTGCCAGATTTCTGGAAGAGTCCGAGTTGCCGGTGCTGTACAGGGTTCACGAAGGGCCGAACCCGGACAAACTTGAAAACCTTAACATGTACCTGCGTGAGCTCGGCCTGATTTTGACGCGATCGGCTAAACCCGAGCCTAAAGACTATCAGCGTGTGTTGGAGGCCGTTGTCGACAGGCCTGATGCCAACCTCATTCAGACCATGCTCGTGCGATCAATGCTGCAAGCGGTTTATCAGGCTGACAACATCGGTCACTTCGGGCTTGGCTTCGAAGCATATACTCACTTCACTTCGCCAATTCGTCGTTATCCGGACCTGTTGGTGCATCGTGCGCTGCGATATCTGATCCGAAGTGGCAAAAACAAAACCCGCATACGCCAGCTCAAGGGCGCGCCGAAGTTGTCACGTAAGGAAGGGTATCCATACCAGGCCAAGGACATGCAGCATTTTGGTGAAGTCTGCTCAATGACAGAACGTCGAGCCGACGCTGCCAGCTACGATGTGCAGGACTGGCTCAAATGTGAATATGTGCAGGATAGGGTTGGCGACGAGTTCCGCGGCACAGTCAGCTCAGTCACCGGCTTTGGCCTGTTTGTGCAGTTGAGCGATATTTATGTTGAAGGTCTGGTGCACATCACTGCGCTGAAAAATGATTATTACCAGTTTGATCCGGTGCGGCAGTTGCTGCGTGGTGAGCACACTGGCGTCAGCTACCGCCTTGGCGACAGCGTGATGGTCAAGGTAGTACGTGTTGATCTGGATGAGCGCAAAATTGATCTGCAGATTCTGGATGGTGGCGTAGTTCGTGCGCCCAAAGCGGATACCAAGGCTGGTAAGGGTGCCAAGGGTGGCAAGGGCGCCAAGTCAGCCAAAGTAGCCAAGACCGCCAAAAAGCCGGCTAAAAAGACTGCAAGTGCCCCGGGGTCTTTAAAACCTAAAACAGCAAAAAGCAGGACAGTAGCAAGTGGAGCAAAAAATCCAGCGCGCAAAAAGTCCAATGCCAAAACACGGAGTGATTGATGGCGGTGCGTGAATGGATAGTGGGTATTCACTCGGTATCCGAGTTGCTCAGACAGAATCCTGAAGATGTTATTGAGTTATTGATCCAGCAGGAACGCAGTGACCAGCGCGTGGAAGAAGTTCGGGCGCTGGCGAATGAGCTGGGGCTGCGCATTCAGGTGCTGCCACGAGCAGCCCTGGAGAAAAAGCTGCTGGGTGAGGCCAAGGCACGTAAAGTGCCAGTGCATCAGGGCGTTGCTGCGCTCTGCCACTGGCGCGATACGGTGCGCGATGAAACCTTCCTTAATCAGTTGCTGGACTCGCTGGACCATCCGCCCCTGCTGCTGATTCTGGATGAAATCACCGATCCCCATAACCTCGGAGCCTGTCTGCGCACAGCAGATGCTGCGGGTGTGGACGCAGTGATTGTCCCCAAGGACAACTCTGCAACCATGAACATGACGGTGCGCAAGGTTGCCTGTGGTGCTGCCGAAAAAGTCAATCTGGTGGCAGTGACCAACCTGAGCCGGACGCTGGCTGCGCTGCAGGAGCGCGGAATATGGATCAGTGGCGCTGCCGGTGAAGCTGACCATAGTGTCTACGAAGCGGATCTGACCGGGCCAGTTGCGATTGTGATGGGTTCAGAAGGCAAAGGTCTGCGTCGACTGACGCGGGAGCATTGCGACTATCTGATTTCAATCCCGATGGCCGGAGTTGTCAGCAGCCTGAATGTGTCCGTGGCCACGGGTGTCTGTCTGTTTGAAGCTGTTCGCCAGCGCCGTGTTTCGCGCTGAAAGCGGCGTCCCGTCTGGTGTTCAGCCAAAAAGCGTTTGCAAGTGGCTGGCGCCTTCTCTACAATGCGCGGTCCCGGAAATCCTCTGACAAGACGAGCCATTACCGGCCAAATTGTCGTGGAATTCAGGGAAATTAATGTTAACTCCTTGTCTTACCGACCTTTTTTAGACGGAAGACTTATTGCCATAAGGAGTCTCTATGAGACACTATGAAATAGTATTTGTTGTACATCCCGATCAGAGCGACCAGGTTCCGGCCATGGTTGAGCGTTACACCCAGATGATTACTGAGACTGGTGGCAAGATTCACCGTTATGAAGATTGGGGCCGTCGTCAACTGGCATACCCGATCAACAAAGTGCACAAAGCACACTACATTCTGCTGAACGTAGAATGTGGTCAGGATGTTCTGGACGAAATCGTTACTCTGTTCCGTTACAACGATGCAATTCTGCGTAACCTGGTTATCAAAATGGATGGCCCTGTTACTGAAGAATCACTGATTCTGAAGAATGAGCGTGAAAGCCGTGAGCGTCGTGCACGTGCTGAGCAAAAGCGTCGTCTTGAAGAAGAAGCTGCTGCCCGCGATGGCGACGAAGGGTCTGACGATGAAGACTTTGACGACGTCGACGCTGATGAAAGCGACAGCGACGAAGACAACAACTGATCACCGCTTATTTAAAGGATACTGACCATGTCACGTTTTTTCCGCCGTCGTAAATTCTGCAAATTCACTGCAGAAGGCACTGTGCAGATCGACTACAAAGATATTGAAACGCTGAAAGCCTATATCTCCGAGACCGGCAAAATTGTTCCAAGCCGCATCACCGGAACCAAGGCGCGTTACCAGCGTCAACTGGCAGTTGCGGTTAAACGCGCCCGTCACCTGGCGCTGATTCCGTACACTGACAGCCACAACGTATAAGTTTTACGTTCTTTAGCTCCAAGGTGTAGGGAGCAGGTATGCGGGCACTGGCACGATATGCCATGACAGGTCGCCGACAGGCGATTATGGCCATATTGGTATGCGGATTGATCCCGCTGTTTAATATGCTTGCGCCTGCACTTGTGGGCTTGGTGTTACTGCGGCATGGCCCCAGAGAGGCCTTGCTGGTTACAGCCTGGGCACTCCTGCCAATAGCAGGATGGGCCATGGCAGGTGATGTCAGCCCGCTGATGTTGCTGCTGGGAGTTTTGTCTCTGGCAGCCGTCTTGCGCAGAACAGCTTCATGGCAATACACATTGCTGGCGGCTGTTCTGGTGGGTGTGCTGACCGAGATGGTTTTACGACTGCGCCCGGAATTGCTGGCGCTGCAGTTGCAGCAGTTAGAGGCATTAATGGCCGGCGGGGCATTCCCTGATCAGCCTGAAATGACTCTGGAAGTATTACGCGAAGCAATGTTCAGATTGTTTGGACTGATGTCCATGATCATGAGTATCTGCTTGCTGATGCTGGCACGTTGGTGGCAAGCCGTGTTGTATAACCCAGGCGGGTTTCAACAGGAATTCCATCAGCTGCGACTGCAGCCATCGATTGCTCTGTTGCTGATGGTGCTGTTGCTGCTGGCCAGCTTTGGTACTACCGCACTGGCAGGCTGGATTTTTTATTTGTGGGTGCCCTTGTTTTTTGCCGGACTGGCATTGGTGCATGGGCTGGTAGGTTTGAAGAAACTGTCGCGTCTCTGGTTAGTTGCATTTTATGTGCTGCTGCTGAGTCCGATGTTGGCGCAACTGTTGGCAGTGGCCGCTGTGATTGACAGCTGGTACGACTTCAGAAGTCGGATAAGGCAAACAGGCGCCTGACCAAGAATCAGGGTTTAATTGAGGAAAACATCATGAACGTAATTCTGCTGGAAAAGATCGGTCGTCTGGGCAGCGTCGGTGATACCGCCAACGTTCGTCCGGGTTATGCACGTAACTTCCTGTTCCCCACAGGCAAGGCTGTACCGGCAACTAAAGCCAACCTGGCTGACTTCGACGCTCGCCGTGCTGAACTGCTGGCTGCGCACAATGCCAACGTAGCTCAGGCACAAGCACGCGCAGACAAGCTGAAAGATCTGCGTGTTGCTATCGCAGTGAACGCTGGCGACGAAGGCAAACTGTTCGGTTCTGTTGGTACACGTGACATCGCTGATGCCGTAACCAATGCAGGTATCGACATTGCTAAATCTGAAGTGCGTCTGCCAAACGGCGCAATCCGCGAAGTAGGCGAGTGGTCAGTTGCAATCGACCTTGGCTACGAAGTGGAAGAAGTGATCACTGTAGCAGTTGTTCCTGCTTAATCAGTCTTCGCTTCAGTCACATCAGGTTCCGGGTTGTTAGCTCGGAAACTTGGTGGGAGAATACGGCACCGCCACCCTCCGGGTTGCGGTGCTTTTTTTTGTATTCAGGAATCCGGGGTCAGGATGTCAGAACGAGTTTCAGCGGAGATTAAAGAGCCGGTATCTGCATTCCCGGTGTCAGCGTTCAAGGTGCCACCTCATTCGGTTGAAGCTGAGCAGGCCGTGCTTGGCGGTCTGATGCTGGACAATACCGCCTGGGACAATGTTGCGGAAGTACTTCAGTCCCGCGATTTTTATCGGCATGAGCATCAGATGATTTTTGAAGTCATGCAGCGCCATGCCGAATCCAGCAAACCGATTGATGTAGTGACCCTGGTCGAAGCGCTGGACAGCCTCAACCAGCTGGCCGAGGCGGGCGGTATTGAATACCTCAGTGATCTGGCAAGCCATGCCCGTGGCACTGCCAATATCACGGCTTACGCCAATATCATCCGTGAGCGCGCCACATTAAGAACGCTGATCAGCGTTTCCAGCGAAATCGCAGAAAATGCGTTTAACCCGGCAGGGCGCGAAGCCGCCGAAGTGCTCGATCTTGCTGAACAGAAAGTTTTCCAGATTGCTGACAACCGTGCGCGCGATGGTGGACCCAAGCCGATTGACCCGTTGCTGACGGTGGTCGTTGAAAAAATTGACGAGCTGATCAAGAACAAGGGCGGTATCACCGGTTTGCCTACCGGCTACAAGGATCTGGACAAAAAGACCTCGGGTCTGCAGAAATCTGATCTGATTATTGTTGCCGGCCGTCCTTCCATGGGTAAAACCACTTTTGCGATGAACCTGGCCGAACACGCGCTGCTGCATCAAGAGCAACCTGTTCTGGTATTCAGTCTGGAGATGCCGGCTGAAAGCCTGATTTTCCGTATGCTGAGCTCGGTAGGACGAATAGACCAGAGCCGTCTGCGCAGTGGACAGCTGGAAGATGAAGATTGGCCCAAACTCACAGCTGCAATTGCCAAGCTCAAGGGCAGACCTTTGTTTATTGACGACACCGTGGGTTTGAGCCCGACGGAAATGCGTGCGCGTGCGCGCCGCATTGTACGTGAACACGGGAAACTGGCGCTGGTTGTTGTTGACTATCTGCAGCTGATGCAGATCAAGGGTTTTGGTGACAACCGGGTGGGCGAGATCTCGGAAATTTCGCGCTCGTTAAAAACAATGGCGCGGGAATTTGAATGTCCTGTTATTGCACTGTCCCAGCTCAACCGGGGTCTGGAACAGCGTCCCAACAAACGACCGGTAATGTCTGACCTGCGCGAATCCGGCGCGATTGAGCAGGACGCAGATATCATCGCCTTTGTATACCGCGATGAGGTCTATAACGAAGACACTACCGACAAGGGTGTCGCGGAAATTATTATTGGCAAGCAGCGTAACGGTCCAATCGGTACTGTGCGACTGGGCTTTATGGGTCAGTTCACCCGTTTTGAGAATCTGGCGCTGCCAGACTATGACGACAGTTATGGCTAAGCCTCACAGCTGGGCCGACATTGACCTGCAGGCGCTGCTGCATAATCTGGGTAGAGCGCGTGAGTGTGCGCCGGGCAAACGTGTTTGCACCGTTATTAAAGCCAACGCATACGGTCATGGTGTTCATCGTGTTGCCGAAGCGTTGAGCGCAACACTGACTGCCAGTGATCTGGTAGCGGTTGCCACGTTGAATGAAGCCTTGGCTCTGAGCGAGACCTTCAGCGCCGCACCGATTCTGGTCTTGCGTGGTCCACTGGATATGGATGAGCTGGATATCCTGGTGCGTCGCGGTTTCCACTGGACCTTGCATTCACGCTGGCAGGCTGACGCACTCAAAAAGTGGCTGGCAACAGTCAGTGAAACTCCTACGCTCAATATCTGGCTCAAGATCAACACCGGAATGAACCGCATGGGATTGCCGGCAGAGGATCTGCAACAGGTATGGTCGTGGTTGCAATCATTAAATGCCCCCGGTGAAAGGGTCCTGATGTCCCATTTTGCCACTGCTGACGAAATTGGTCACCCGCTGACACCAATTCAGCTGGCTGGTTTTGAGCGCATGACGGCTGCGCTGCCGGGAGCGGAACGCTGCTCGCGTAGTCTTTCAGCCTCTGCCGGTATTCTGGCCTGGCCACAAGGCCAACACGATATTATTCGTCCCGGTATTATGCTTTATGGCGCTTCACCAATGGGCGAGCTGACCGGAGCTGAGCAGGGGCTGAAGCCGGTGATGAGTCTGAAGTCGCGCCTGTTGGCTGTAAACCAGATTGAGGCTGGACAAAGCGTCGGTTACGGTGCCTCGTATCAATGTCCTGAAAATATGCCGATTGGTGTCATTGGCCTGGGTTATGCCGACGGCTATCCGCGACATGTGCCATCTGGCACCCCTGTGCTGATTTATGCAGCAGGTAAAGTCTGGCAGGCACCATTGGCCGGTCGTGTGTCCATGGATGTGCTCACGGTGGACTTGCGCGGTATTCCGGCCCAGCCTGGTGATGAAGTTCTGTTATGGGGACAGAGCTGGGGCAGCACGCTGCCGGCGGAAACCATCGCAAAATATGCGGGTACGATTGCATATGAGCTGTTCTGTCAGGTTACTTCCCGAGTCCAATTTTTTTACTGGTAATACGCTTAATGGCTAAAACAAAAACCGCTTATGTCTGTGAAGATTGCGGCGCCGAATACAGCAAATGGCAAGGTCAATGCACGGCTTGTAAGGCCTGGAACACACTGACACGTATCACACTGGGTACCAGCAATGACTCGCCTGCAGTACAAGCGGATTTTCGCAAGCAGGGTTACGCCGGACAGACCATGGCGGTGGTACAGGACCTGTCGGAAATCGATGTGGCAGCAGTGCCACGTTTTTCCTCCTCACTAACTGAGCTGGACCGCGTGCTGGGCGGTGGCCTGGTGCCAGGTTCAGTGATTCTGATTGGCGGCAATCCGGGAGCAGGCAAAAGTACCTTGCTGCTGCAGGTGATGTGCACACTGGCACAGCAGATGCCGGCCATGTATGTCACCGGCGAAGAATCGTTGCAGCAGGTGGGCATGCGTGCACGGCGACTGGGGTTGCCGGAAAAGAATCTTAAAATGCTGGCCGAAACCCAGGTGGAAACCATCTGCAGGCTGGCCGCAGAGCAACAGCCGCGACTACTTGTTGTGGACTCCATTCAGGTGATGCACAGCGCCGATGTGTCCTCGGCGCCGGGTAGCGTTTCGCAGGTGCGTGAATGCGCAGCCTATCTGATTCAATACGCCAAACAAACCGGCACCGTGTTATTCCTTGTGGGTCACGTCACCAAAGATGGCACCCTGGCAGGTCCCAAGGTTCTTGAACACATGATTGATTGTTTTGTCATGCTGGAAGGGGGCACCGATTCCCGTTATCGTATTCTGCGAGGGCAAAAAAATCGCTTTGGCGCGGTTAACGAGCTGGGTGTATTTGCGATGACAGAAAAAGGTTTGAAGGAAGTCAAAAACCCTTCAGCCATTTTTCTGGCGCGCACTGACGACGACAGTCCTGGTTCGCTGGTTATGGTGTTATGGGAAGGCACCCGCCCCCTTTTGGTGGAGATCCAGGCTTTGGTCGATGGCAGCCAGAGTGGCAATCCGCGCCGTCTTGCTGTGGGGCTGGATCAGAACCGCCTGGGCATGTTGCTCGCCGTATTACATCGTCATGGTGGCCTGTTTATGGCGGATCAGGATGTGTTTGTAAATGTCGTCGGCGGTGTCAAAGTCACTGAAACCAGTGCTGATCTGGCAGTGCTGCTGGCCATTGTCTCCAGCTTTCGCGACCGGGCATTGTCACGGGAATTGGTGGTCTTTGGTGAAGTAGGTCTGGCAGGGGAAATCCGTCCGGTGCCCAGTGGGCAGGAACGGCTGATGGAAGCTGCCAAGCATGGCTTTAAACGCGCCATTGTGCCCAAGGCCAACTGTCCGCGCCATCCGATTGAAGGCATGGAAATTATCGGCGTCAGCAAACTTTCCGAAGCGCTGGCTGCGTTGCCCTGATCGGGCCGTGCTCAGTCGGCGCGAATCACCTGATCACGCCCCTGTGCTTTGGCCTGATAAAGCGCCGCATCGGCACGTGCCAGAAACATTTCCAGTGACTCGCCCTGACGATAATCAGTGGCTCCCATGCTCAGTGTCACCCTGATTGAAGTTTTGCCAAAAGCGATGGAGTGCGTTTTGACCGCTTCGCGGATACGGTTGGCACGCTCTACGGCATCGTCCAATGTGCAGTGATCCAGCAGTAATAAAAATTCTTCGCCGCCCCAGCGGCACAACGTGTCGCTTTCACGAATATGTTGGCGGATCAGCGTAGCCACGCCCTGAAGCACCAGATCTCCTGCCTGGTGACCATAGGTGTCATTGACCTTTTTAAAATGATCAATATCAATACTGATTAGAGACGTTGGGTAACCGTAACGTTGATTGCTGCGCGCCAGATTCTCAAAAATCATTTCGAACAGATGCCGGTTGGCTACTCCAGTCAGGCGGTCACGCGTCGCCATTTCTTCGAGTCGGCGCTGATAGGAGCGCAAGGTAAAATGTGCGATAAAAAGAACCAGTGCCATGATTGCAATCGACAACAGGCTGTTGACCAGCAGCGTGTCATTCAGTCGCGCACCGCTATCGGAGGCGTCCTGTTCCACAATCAGATACCAGTCAAATTCGGGAACCAGACGGCTGTTCAGGAATATTTCGTGGTCCTGTTCATCCAGATAAGTCAGTGATGAACTGGGTGAACTCAAGAGTTGTGTGGCAACCGTGCGGACACCCGGTTCATTCTGAATGCGATCTGCGCGTGTATCATTGCTACCGGTCAGAGTAACGGTGCCTTGTCGGTCAACAAAGTAGATAGAGCGGTTGTAGCGCGTCTGATAGGTATCGATCAGACGGGTGACGGCGTCAACTGACAGCCCTACCCCGGTGGCTCCCAGGTACTGCCCGGCATAGTCCATGACCCTGTAGTTAATAAAAATGCTGACACGGCTGCGGTCGGCGGTGTCAGTATCAACGTTGACTTCGTAGGGCGCGCGCAGCCCTCGCACGCGGAAGTACCAGTCGTCGGCCGGATCGTCTTCACGGACTGTTTTCAGGATGCCTGTCGGGTGGTAGTACTGCCGTGTTGCATCGGATACAAAAAACGCCGTGATGGTGTCGTATTGCCGCTGGATTTCGTTCAGATAGGCCGTTATACGCGCAGGATCTTCTTCTCCGGAAATGCTCCAGTCACGAACAAAGGTGTCCGTAGCCATTGTTGATGAGATCAGAATAGGGCGCAGCAGGTCGCGCTGAATCTCGGAATAGATATTGTCGCTGGTCAGCGGCAGCATTTGTTCGGAGATGTTTCGTGACAATGAGTCACGGGCTACAAAATAACTGGTCAGGCTGGTTGCCATAAAACCAATGATCATGAGCGCTGTCAATGCACTGATAAATAAGACTTTTCTTTTGTACATAAACGTCCTGTCCGTGCGTTCTTTGCATTCACTTTCATTATTTTTTCAATCTTCACACCACCCGGAGCCCGAATTTTTACATCTCTGGCCCTGCCAGTCAGGATAGTCTCCGAAGTATAGCAAGATGTTTACGCATAGCTCACGTATGCTGGTTTTGGCCTGGCGATTCAGAGTACAGGCATCCTGCCAAACGGGGCTTGTGAAAGACATGAGCGTAGTTTACTGTCTGCCGTGCCGCTGGCCGGGCGCAGCGGCGGCAAACTGTAAACCAGGGAGAGTTTTGGTCACAAATGCAGTCCACGTATATGAGTTTTATCGAATCAAACTGGCTTAACCTTTTTGCGCTGGTGTTTTTCCTCGGCTGTTTTCGTGGTTATTTGTATTACACCTCATTGCGTGCAGAAGATACGCCATGCCTGTCATATGCACTGCATCGCTTGCGCAAACAGTGGATACGCATGGCCATGACACGTGACAACCGCATTGCAGACACCAACATTATTGCTTCGCTGGAGCGCAATGTTTCGTTTTTTGCCTCATCCTCACTGCTGGTGTTGGCGGGTTTGGTGACTCTGATGAACGCTTCCGATGCAGTACTGGGAATGCTTAATGAGCTGCCATTCTCGGATAAGAGTACCCGCGGTGAGTGGGAAATGAAGGTGCTGCTTCTGGTGTTTCTGTTTGTTTATGGCTTTTTTAAATTCACGTGGTCGCTGCGCCAATTTGGTATGGTATCGGTAATGATTGGAGGCGCCCCTGAGCGTTCGCTGAAGCCATCCGAAGAGGAACTGGAAAAACATATAGGCTCCATTTCCAAAATGGCATCCAAAGCGTCGGGGAATTTTAACAATGGCCTGCGCAGTTACTATTTTTCTATGGCCGTTCTGGGCTGGTTTGTTAATGCCTGGGTGATGATGGGGCTGTCTGTGTTTGTGATGTTTGTGTTGTATCGGCGGGAGTTCAAGTCAGATACGCTGACCATCATGATGGAAGACTTGCCTGATACAGATAGACAGGAGGGGAGTAAATGAGTGAAGGTGGCAGCCGTTTTGAAGTCGGTCTGAAATTGCTGGAAAACTACCTGTTCGAAATTGATTTTGGCGAATTTGGCAACATCATGACGGACGAACCTCCACCCTTGGGCGATGGTGAAGGCCCTGGTCCTGCAGCTATGCTGGCCGCCGCGGTGGCTAATTGTATGGCTGCCAGCCTGCTGTTTGCCGTGCGCAAGTCAAAGGAAGATCCGGGTGAACTGACGGGCAAAGTTGAGGGTACCATTCAGCGAGTGGATGGCTTCCTGCGAGT
Source organism: uncultured Pseudohongiella sp. (assembly GCA_964535565.1). Taxonomy (GTDB): domain Bacteria; phylum Pseudomonadota; class Gammaproteobacteria; order Pseudomonadales; family Pseudohongiellaceae; genus Pseudohongiella. The sequence goes on from CAZHUJ010000007.1 coordinate 32,499, forward strand.
AACGGACGTCAATGTCACATTAACGCTGGGCAAGAGCCGCGATCAACTGCCGTCACTGGAAAAGGCGCTTTCCCGTTTTGAGAACTACTGCACAGTGACACAAAGTGTGCGACATGGGGTGAACGTGTCGGCCGAGGTGTTTGATGCCAACGGTGAGAAGGTGCATTAACCGACTGAGGTTTAGTCATACAGAATATCGATCACTGTTGTGGTCGTTGTTATTACTCTCCGTGCTTATGCTTGGGCTGGCGCTGCTTCTGGAGTCTCGTCTGACCCAGAGGCAGCTTGATGCCCAGCGTGAAGGCATTGCCTTGCAATTGGGCACTATTCGTTACCAACTCGAAAGCGCGCTGGCCAATAACTTGTCGTTGATTAACGGCTTGGCCGCATTTATTTCTTCTTATCCCGATTTTTCTCAAGCCCAGTTTAATCAGTATGCAGAAACTGTGATCTCGCGTGAGCCAGCATTAGTTAATCTGGCTGCTGCACCTGATCTGGTGGTGCGTTATGTGTATCCACAACAGGGTAATGAAGCCGTTATTGGTCTGAACTACATGGAGCGGGCGGATCAGCGCGAGGCAATAATCAAAGTGGTGCAGTCTGGCACTATGGTGATTGCCGGACCGGTAGATATGATTCAGGGTGGTCGTGCGTTTGTGGGCCGCGCCCCTGTTTATGTGACTGACGAAAATAACAACCAGCGGCTATGGGGGATTGTGTCGTCCCCGATGCGGGTGGAAAGCATTTATCAAAAGTCCGGGCTGGATGATCTCGACTCTGGTTTGAATATTGCTATCCGGGGCAACGATGACATTGTTGGTGCGGATGTTTTTTATGGTGCCGAGTCTACTTTTCTGCATCCTGGTGCTGTGGTCATGCCGGTGTCGGCCGGTGGCAGTTTGTGGGAGATTGCCGCGGCGCCCACGGCAATTGGGCTGCCGCAGTCTGGTGGGGTTTGGCTTATGCGCAGCACACTGCTGGTAGTGTGGCTGCTGCTTTCTGTATTGCTGATTCTGCGCTTCAGGCAGTTCATCCACAATCAGGCTTTACGGGCCATTATTTTCCGTAACGAAGGTTTTCTGCGTGCAGTGGAAACCGTATCCCGCGTAGGCGGCTGGCGTTGGTCGGAAGGGAATTTTACAGAAGTGTCGCCGCAAGCGCGCGCCATTATGGCGTTGCCGCCAGAGGCGAGCAGCTTCAACATGGCCGAGTTCTGTCATGCGCTCGATGCTAAAAGTGCGGAGTTGGTTGCGGAAAGTATTCATCATGCCACCCAGTCTCTTGGCAGAATAGATCATGAGCTGGAGCTCAGGCGGAACACTGGAGAAGTGATCTGGTTACATCTGAAGGCAGAGACTTTCCAGCATAACAAGCGAAGTACTGAACTGATCGGTGCAATTCAGGATGTGACGCAGCAGAAACAAGTCGACCAGCTGATTGAGTACCAGGCAAATTACGATCAGTTGACTGGACTGCCGAATCGGGCGCTGTTTCAAGACCGGCTGAAAACAGCGCTGTTGCAGTCCAGACGCCGTAGTACGCGAATAGCGATACTGTTTGTGGATCTTGATAACTTCAAATCGGTGAATGATAACCTTGGACATGATGCCGGCGATGAACTGCTGATTGAGTCAGCGCGTCGTATACAGTCCTGTGTTCGTTTGGTTGATACAGTAGCGCGTTACAGCGGCGACGAATTTGTCGCGCTGCTGATAGATGTATTTTCTGCGGGTGTTACCTCGAGAATTGCCGACGATATTGTGACGTCAATGCGTGCACCATTTTTTATCGGTGACCGCCAGGTGTATTGCAGTGTCAGCGTTGGGGTTTCTTTTTGTCCGGATGATGGTGAGGCACCTGACACCTTGTTGATCAAGGCAGATCAGGCTATGTACGAGGTCAAAAAGTCTGGTCGTAACGCCTGGCAGTTTTACACCGCCGCCATGCAGCAGGAGTCCGAGCAGAAACACCGGTTATATAACGAACTGGTGGTTGCTATAAACTCCTCCAAACTTGAGGTTTATTACCAGCCGGTAGCCAATGCGCTGACCGGCTGTATTGTAGGTTGTGAGGCACTGGTGCGCTGGCCCCGCGACAATGGTGATTGGGTGACGCCAGGCGTGTTTATTCCCGTCGCTGAGGAGCGCGGGCTGATTAATCGTATTGATCTGTTTGTGTTGCAGGATTCAATACGCTTTATTCGTGATCTTAACGCCCGACTGGGATGCAATATCCAGTTGTCCGTCAACGTCTCTCCACGTTTATTACAGCTGCGCGATGATGACGCTCAGCACTGGTTACGTGTGCTGGAGCAGGAGCGCGATGTGGCCGTCACCATTGAGATTACCGAGCGTGTGCTGGTGGATGATCTGGGAAATACCGGGAAAGTACTGCAGCAGCTGCATAACGCAGGTGTGAGTATCGCCATTGATGATTTTGGAACCGGTTATTCAGGGTTGAGCTATTTCTCCCGCTTTCCTGTGTCGTCGTTAAAAATCGATCGGTCCTTTGTCTGTGACCTGGGCGAGCGCGCCACACAAACCACGCTGGTGGAAACCATTTTGCTACTGGCGGAAAAGTTGGGTATCAAGGTAGTGGCAGAAGGGGTCGAGAATGACAGACAGGCTACGTTCTTGCGAGAGCGCCGCTGTGATTATCTGCAGGGATACTTTATTGCACCGCCGCTCTCTGAGCGCGATTTTGTGGCATTGGTCAGCAAATAAAAAAGGGTCGGAGCATATACAACTCCGACCCTGATTTTTTTAAACGAAGTAGGACTTCAGCGGTGGGAAGCCGTTGAACTCAATCGCGCTGTAGCTGGTGGTGTAGGCTCCAGTGGAGAACCAGTACAGGCGGTCGCCAGTAGCCAGATTCAGTGGCAGGTGCGGTTTGTACTGTTCGTACATGATGTCCGCGCTGTCACAGGTCGGGCCAGCAATAATAACCTCTTCGGTTTCGCCTTTTTTCTCAACGTAGATCGGGTATTTGATGCTCTCGTCCATGGTTTCAATCAGGCCGGAGAATTTGCCCACGTCAATAAACACCCAGCGATGCAGCGAAGTATTGGTCTTGCGCGACACCAACACCACTTCTGATACCAGCACACCCGCATTGGCGATCAGTGAGCGACCTGGCTCCAGAATGATTTCAGGGAAGTCGTCACCAAAATCTTCCTGAATAAAGCGTGTGATCTCTTCCGCATAGGTCGGCAGCGTGTTGGCACGGGTGATGTAGTTGGCCGGGAAGCCGCCACCCATGTTGATCATTTTCAACTGGATGCCATCTTCGTTTTTCAGGCGCTCGAAAATAACTTTGACCTTTGCGATAGCCGCATCCCACACACCGATGTCACGTTGTTGTGATCCGACATGGAAAGAAATGCCGTAGGGCTCCAGGCCCAGATCGCGCGCCAGAATCATCAGATCGATGGCCATATCGGTATGGCAGCCGAATTTACGTGACAGAGGCCAGTCAGCTGTGTGGCTACCTTCGGTCAAAATACGTGCGTAAACGCGGGAGCCCGGCGCAGCGCGCGCGATATTGCGCAGATCCGCTTCTGAATCAGTGGCGAACATGCGCACACCTTTTTCATAGAAGTAGCGGATATCTTTGGATTTTTTGATGGTATTACCATAGCTGCAGCGCTCTGCACTTACACCCAGGCCCAGCAGTTTATCCAGCTCGTAAATCGACGCCACATCAAAATTTGACCCCTTGTCGCGCAGCAGTTCGATAATTTCCGGCGCCGGATTGGCCTTCACCGCATAATAAATTCCAGCATAGGGGAAATACTCCTCTAACTGGTCGTAATGCTCGCTGATGGTCTGGCGGTCGATCACCACAAAAGGCGTTTCCTTTGTGTCTGCCAGGGCCTTCATGCGGTTGAAGGTCTCCAGAGGGTAGAAATCCTCAATCTTGATGGGTGCTGTGCTCATTCTGGGTTGTGACTCCTTCAGCAAGCGCTGGGCGAGCTATCAAATGGGGCAAGGGTAAAAGGAGATAGATTAAATAAAGCAGACTGACGGCAAGTCATGATGAGGACCGTCGCTGGTGGGGCGCATTGTAACAAACGCACCCCAGAGGTAAAACGAAGTTTTTTAAATAACCGGATTCAGGTGAATTTTTTGCGACGCCTGTCAATAATAACGGTCTCTTGTTATATCGACGACACGGACTTAACGGCAGTTGCCCAGGTAATACATGGATATTTTCTTGAAACTGGGATGGTATTTCCGCGCCAAATGGCGTCGTTATCTGCTCGCTTCACTGCTGCTGATTGCAGTGGATGTGATGGAGCTGAGCATCCCCTGGATTGTAGGACTTGTTATAGATCAGGTGCTTGCCAACAACCTCACACAACAGAGCCTGACTCTGTACGTGCTAGTAGTGGCCGGTCTTGGCGTTGTCATCTACATAACACGATTTCTTTGGCGCCTGTTTTTGTTCAGCGCCTCGTTCCAGTTGGCAGAGCAGCTGCGGCAACGTGTCTACACCCATCTGACGCGGATGGCGCCAGGGTTTTTTAATAACCACCGTACCGGGGACCTGATGGCGCGTGCCACCAATGATGTCACTGCAGTGGAGATGACTGCCGGTGAAGGCGTGTTGTCTGCGCTCGACGGCGTCGTCACCGGTGTGCTGGTGCTGGTGGTGATGATGTTTATCAGCTGGGAGCTGACGCTGATTGCGCTACTGCCTTTCCCGTTTATGGCCTGGTTTTTTTACTGCATCAGTACCCGCTTGCATGACAGTTTTGTTGATGCACAGGAACGTTTTTCTGATCTGAATGACCGCGTGCAGGAGTCTGTATCCGGCATTCGCATGATTCGCGCCTTTGGCCGTGAATCGCGCGAAGATGTTGAATTTATGCGTATTGCTGATCGGGCAGCGGCCGCCAACATGCGCGTAGCCGCCACGGATTCATTATACGATCCGGCGATTTTTATCACTGTGGGTCTTTCCTTCCTGCTGTCGATTGGTATGGGGGCATGGCTTATTACCCAAGGTGTGATCACGGTAGGGCAGCTCACCAGCTTTACCATGTATCTGGGATTTCTGGTGTGGCCAATGTTTGCTTACGGATGGCTGCTTAATATCGTCGAGCGTGGCAGTGCGGCCTATGCGCGTATTACCGCCTTGCTGGATGCCAGCTCCCCAGTCAGCGACACCGGTACAACACCGGCGCCGGACAGTTATGACCTTCACTGGCGCATAGAGGCATTCAGTTATCCAGGCTCTGAGACTCCAGCCCTGGCCAATATAGATCTGTATTTACCACAGGGCAGTGTGCTGGGCGTGGTGGGTGCAACTGGTTCTGGCAAATCAACGCTGATTCATCTCTTGCTCAGACATTACGATCATGCACAGGTACAAATTGAACTGGGCGGGCATCCATTGCCCGACTACTCGCTTGATACCTTGCGAAGCATGATTGCGGTGGTGCCCCAGGATGCATTTCTGTTCACGGCCAGTATTGCCGAGAACATTGCACTGGGCAGGCCCGAGGCCACCATGGAAGAGATTCGTGCCGTGGCCCGTCTGGCATCAGTAGAGCAGGATATTCTGCGCTTCCCGGCAGCGTATGAAACGCTGGTCGGTGAGCGTGGAGTGACACTGTCTGGCGGTCAAAAACAACGTATTGCCATTGCGCGGGCGCTGTTGCTGGATGCACCCATTCTGGTGCTGGACGATGCCCTGTCAGCCGTTGATGTCACCACCGAGCGCAATATCCTCAATCATCTGAAACAGGTGCGCAGGGGCCGCACTACCATTGTGTTGTGTCACCGTTTGTCTGCGGTGGAAGACGCTGACCACATTATTGTGCTCGGTCATGGCGAAATCAGGGAGCAGGGGACTCACAGAACCCTGCTGGCAGGCAAAGCCTGGTATGCCCGCATGGTCGACTATCAGAAACTGGAGCGAGCTGTTGAATCAGGACGATGATTTGCCAAAACGGGTCAACCGTCGTTCGCTGAGGCGGTTGCTGTCGTACGCGCTGGCGCATCCGGACTTGCTGGGCAAGGCGGCGGTGCTGCTGGTGCTGGGGACCCTCGGCCAGGTGCTTGGGCCTGTGCTGATAAAAATATTTCTGGATGACTACGTTACCCGCTCCTACTATCCAGCGCGCGACTTGGTTCTTTTGGCATTGGCGTACGCCGGATTATATGGCTTGTCAGCCTGGGCCGGTTACTGGCAAGCGATGCGCCTGAATGAACTCGCTTTTTCGGTGGTACGGACAATACGCGGGCAGGTGTTTAGTACAGTCATCCGTAAACCGCTGGCTTATTTTGATCACCGACCCACCGGCAAACTGGTGTCCCGTATCACCAATGATACCGAGGCCATCAAGGATCTGTTTCTGCATGTAGTGGCAACCTTTGCTCAGGGAACGGTATTGATCATCGGTATTTTTGTAGCGATGGCGATGCTGGATATTCGCCTGATGTTGGTGTGCCTGATCATCATGCCGGTGATGGTAGTGGTCATGCTGACTTATCAGCGTCTGAGTACGCCGCGTTACCACCGCGCACGCAGTATTCTCAGCCAGATCAACGCCACACTCAGCGAATCCATTTCCGGTATGAAACTGATTCAGCTGATGAATCAGCAAAAGCGTTTTCAGCAGCGCTTCGAGGAAACCAGTCAGAGCCACTTTGCAGCGCGTATGAGCAACCTGAAACTGGATGCGCTGTTATTGCGGCCTATGCCGGATCTGCTGCGCACGTTAACCCTGGCGGGTGTGTTGCTGTTTTTTGGTCTGCAGTCATTGGAGAGTGCCGTGGAAGTGGGCGTGATCTACGCCTTTATCAACTACCTGTCACGCATCACCGAACCTGTGATGCAAATGACCCAGCGTCTAAGTATGTTGCAGCAGGCCGTGGTGGCCGGTGAGCGCGTTTTTGACATTCTGGACGGCGGCAAGGAGGAACATCCTGGCGCCAATATCATTCGCGACGGCTGTGTGGAGTTCCAGGACGTTTCTTTCAGTTATGACGGTGAACATAAAGTCCTGCAAAACATCAGTTTTGCCGTGGCACCCGGCGAGTTCTACGCCATTGTTGGGCATACCGGCAGTGGCAAAAGTACGTTGATGAGCCTGTTGATGCGTTTTTACGCGCCGCAGTCTGGCCAGATTCTGCTGGACGGGCACCCGCTGCACGCAATCGAGCAGAACAGTCTGCGCGATCAGGTTGGTGTGGTGATGCAGGATCCGTTTATTACCACAGGTACGGTGCGTGACAATATCAGCCTGGGTCAGGATATGACCGATGAGCAGATTGTCCATGCCGCGCAGCAGGCGCAATTGCATGATTACGTGATGTCTTTGCCGCAGGCGTACAACACACAAATGGATGAGCGCGGCAGCAATTTCTCCACCGGTCAAAGGCAGTTACTGTCACTGGCGCGCACACTGGCCCACAACCCACGCATTCTGATTCTGGATGAGGCCACCGCCAATATCGACAGCCATACAGAAGCGGTGATCCAGTCGGCTTTGATGGAGCTCAAAGGTAAAACCAGTATTATTGCTATCGCGCATAGACTGAGCACCATTACAGCGGCTGATCAGATTCTGGTGCTTCACCAGGGTGAAATTGCTCAGCGCGGTACACATGAAGAGCTGCTTGCTTTAGATGGTTTGTATCAAAATATGTATTTACTTCAGCAGTCGCATAATCAGAACTAAACATGTCCTCAGCAAAGCTTAACACCCCTGCACAAAAGTCATCATTGCGCTCAATTCCAACCACTGTTTGGGCATTGGGATTTGTATCGATGTTCATGGATATTTCGTCAGAAATGATCCATGCGTTACTTCCGATTTATATGGTCACGGTGCTTGGGACATCCGTTTTGGCTGTTGGCATCATCGAAGGAATTGCTGAAGCGACTGCGTCGGTTGTTAAGGTATTTTCTGGAGCCCTGAGTGATCGCCTAGGGAAACGAAAGTTACTGGCCGCCTTGGGTTATGGTTTAGGCGCTCTAAGTAAGCCGGTCTTCCCGCTCGCGGGGACTTTGGCTTGGTTAGTGGGTGCACGATTTGTAGATCGTATTGGAAAAGGCATTCGTGGTGCTCCCCGTGATGCATTAGTTGCCGATGCTACGCCTGCAGAACTGCGAGGAGCTGCGTATGGACTCCGTCATACGCTGGACATGTTCGGCGCGTTTAGCGGGCCATTATTGGCGATAGGGCTGATGTGGTTGACCGCCAGCCATTACCAAACGGTATTCTGGATCGCGGTGATGCCGGCCTTTTTAGCAGTGGCTGTATTACTGATTTATGTGAAAGAGCCAAAAACTATCGGGCCGCCAAAGGTGCGTCCGGTTTTCTCTCGCGACTATCTGAAATGTCTGGGTGTTCAGTACTGGGCTGTCCTCGCAGTTGGGGTGATATTTACGCTAGCTCGCTTTAGCGAGGCCTTTTTGATCTTGCTGGCAGGAGAGGCAGGGCTTTCTCCCATGTGGGCGCCCATAGTGCTGGTGTTGATGGGTATTGCTTTCTCTTTGTCGGCGTATCCCGCAGGCGTGTTATCTGATCGATTTGGGCGCGCAGGGATTCTGGCAGTGGGCATGTTATGTCTGTTGAGCGCAGATATGATTCTAGCGCTGGTTCCAGGTCTGGTAGGTTTATCGATTGGTATTGTTCTGTGGGGAATCCACATGGGTTTCACTCAGGGTGTATTTAGTGCGTTGATCGCTGATAGTGCGCCGGCGGAATTCCGGGGCACCGCTTTTGGTATGTTTCATTTAGCGACTGGTGTTGCGTTGTTGCTCGCCAGCTTAATCGCCGGCCTTCTGTGGGACATCTACAGTTATCAACTGACCTTTATAACCGGGGCTGTATTTGCTTTGTTAGCGCTGGCAGGTTTGGGCTTATACCGGAGGCATTTCCCGAGAGTTGTGTAAACCGTATTGGACCTGTCTGGGGAATCCCGTTGGCGCGCTCATCTTTGGTCAACTATAAAAGCCATGAGCACTTGTGAATTCAAGGTGACTCTTTTTATAAATTGACTAAAGGGAGAGTGTTGATGAGAGCGCTAACAATGGATGAAGTTCAAGTGGTATCGGGTGGGCTTTCTAAAGAAGAAGCCGGTGTTATTTCTGGGGTGTTCGCTGCAGGTGCAGCTTTGACTGGCTCCTTTGCATTAGTGCCGGGGCCGCATACGCCGGTTGCTGGTTTTATTAGCGGAGCCATGGCATTTGGGTCCGCCATGTTTGGACTTTATGCAGTTGGTGGAAGTATTGAGCGCACTTCTATTTAAGTAACCTGTAGCCCCTTCTGGCTGCAGACAGCAGGGGCTGCCCACACTAGCTGAGGGTACTTCGATGATGAGTTTTGATAAGGACGGTCAGCACAGTTTCAGTCCTTGGTATCCACTTTCAAAATATGCAAGTCCGCTAGACTACCGTGTCTATAAAAATTCTCGTCATCGACAAATTGCCGTGTTGGATCTGGTGTTTTCTACAGGGGTTCTATTGTTTTGTATCCTGGCTGTCAGTGGGCTGTTTGTAATGCAGCCACCGGGGTACCTGATGATGCTGGTTGCGTTTTTTGTTGTGAGGCTGCTGAGCGCATGGCTGCTATGGGCTGATCGGACGCAGAACCCTCTTGAGGGGGCGGTCCTTTATTATCAGTTTGATATCTATACGCTGCGGTGGTTGTTCGTGAATCTTTCTGCGGCGATGTTATACGCAACTGTTGGCAGGGCTGTCGACGATGGATTGGGGAGTGTGCTGATGTTGTTGACCATGTTACACAGCGCGCTGCTGTTAATGCCGATTTGGCAGGGGTCACACTATTTAATCACAGTGCGCCAAACAAAAAAGCCCATCAGGTCATGATGGGCTTTTGGGTAAGGCTGGCATCTTAACCGCGAGCTTTTTCAGCTCGCAACGCTGCTTGTGCAGCCGCCAGGCGCGCAATAGGTACGCGGGGTGGTGAGCAGCTTACGTAGTGCAGACCCAGGTTATGGCAGAAGTCGATCGAATCAGGATCGCCTGCGTGTTCACCACAAATACCCAGTTTCAGGTCTTTGCGTGTGGACTGGCCTTTCTCCACTGCGAATTGCATCAGTTTGCCCACGCCGGTTTTATCCAGGCTGGCGAATGGGTTCTTGGCGTAAATTTCTTTCTGCGTGTACTGGTCGTAGAACATGCCCATATCGTCACGGCTCAGGCCGAGCGTAGTTTGGGTCAGGTCGTTAGTACCAAAGCTGAAGAATTCGGCTTGTTCAGCAATCTCGTCAGCGGTGATAGCCGCACGAGGAACTTCCAGCATGGTGCCGACCATGTACTTGATGGTGATGTTTTTATCTTTCATCACTTCATCAGCAATGCGGCGTACGATCGCCAACTGATCCGCCAGTTCTGCCTTGAAGCCAACCAAAGGAATCATAATCTCAGGTTGAACCACGAGTGGGTTCTCGCCTTGCATGACTTCTGCGGCGGCTTCAAAAATTGCTTGCGCCTGCATTTCGGTGATTTCCGGATACAGGATACCCAGACGACAGCCACGGCAACCCAGCATTGGGTTTTCTTCGTGCAGTGCCTTGATGCGGTCAATTACAAATTCGAGTGGCAGGCCCAGCTTGTCAGCCAGCTGACGACGAACAGCGTCGTCGTGTGGCAGGAATTCGTGCAAGGGCGGATCCAGCAGACGAATGGTCACTGGGCGGCCTTCCATTGCTTTGAACAGGCCAACGAAATCAGCGCGCTGCATTGGCAACAGTTTTTTCAGTGCTGAGCGGCGTTGTTCTGCATCGACGGCCAGAATCATTTGACGCATGTCGTCGATACGGCTGCCTTCAAAGAACATGTGTTCTGTACGGCACAGACCAATACCTTCAGCACCGTAAGCTACAGCTTGTTGAGCCATCGCAGGTGTGTCGGCATTAGTACGGATGCGCAGATCACGGTACTTGTCTGACCACTCCATCACGGTGTTGAACAGCTGGTAGGTGTAGCTGTCTTCAGGCTTCATGTGACCTTCGAGTACGCGTTTCACTTCCGAGTCCGCGCTGTCAATCAAACCTTTGTATACGGCGCCAGTGGTGCCGTTAATGGAGATGTAATCACCCTCACGCAGCACAACACCGTTGGCGCTCAGGGTTTTCTTCTCGTAATTGATAGTGATGTCGCCTGCGCCACACACACACACTTTACCCAGCTGACGAGCAACCAGTGCTGCGTGAGAAGACACGCCGCCACGGGTGGTCAGAATACCTTGGGAATTGAGCATGCCTTTGAGGTCTTCTGGAGATGTCTCGGCACGGCACAGAATGACTTTGTTGCCTTTACGTGCTTCAAGTTCAGCTTGTGCGGCAGTGAATGCGATGCGACCTGTTGCTGCGCCTGGACCTGCTGCCAGACCTTTACAGATCAGTTGCGCTTCCGTCTCGGCTTTAGCGTCAAACACTGGAACCAGCAAGGAGTCCACAGACTCTGCAGGAATCTTCAACAGCGCAGTTTTTTGATCCAGCAGCTCTTCGCGGTTCATTTCTACAGCAATGCGGATCGCTGCCAGACCGGTACGTTTACCGTTACGGGTTTGCAGAATAAACAGACGACCCGCTTCGATAGTGAACTCAAAGTCCTGCATATCTTTAAAGTGTTCTTCCAGGCGATTACGGACTTTTTCCAGATCTGCGTAGTTACTTGGCAGTTCTTGCTCCATGGCCGCGATAGGTTTTGGCGTGCGCACACCTGCAACCACGTCTTCGCCCTGAGCATTGGTCAGGTATTCACCATAGAACACTTTCTCGCCAGTGGCTGGGTCGCGGGTAAATGCAACACCGGTGCCGCTGTCGTCGCCAGTATTACCAAACACCATGGCCTGGATGTTTACGGCTGTGCCCCACTCGGCAGGGATGCCGTACTGTTGACGGTACAGAATAGCGCGATCGTTTTTCCATGAGCCAAATACTGCGCCTACAGCGCCCCACAGCTGTTCGTATACATCTTGTGGGAATTGCTTGCCTGTGGTGTTCAAGATCAATTGCTTGTAACGATTAACCAGCTCTTGTAATTCTTCAGCGGTCAATTCGTTATCCAGCTCTTTGCCCAGATGCTTTTTCATTTCATCCAGCAGGGCGTGGAACGGATCTTCAGTTTCTTCGTCAGGGGCTTGTACGCCCATCACTACGTCGCCGTACATCTGAATGAAGCGGCGGTAGCAATCCCACGCAAAACGTGGATTGTCAGAAATAGATGCCAGGCCTTCTACGGTCTCATCATTCAGACCCAGGTTAAGGATGGTGTCCATCATGCCTGGCATGGAGTCACGTGCGCCGGAGCGCACAGAAACCAGCAATGGATTATCACGGCCGCCAAACTCACGACCCATTTGCTCTTCAACGAGGGCAATTGCCTGCTTTACATCATTGGCAAGAGTCTGTGGGTAGCTACGATCGTGCTCGTAAAAATAGGTGCACACTTCGGTGCTGATGGTGAATCCGGGTGGAACCGGTAGGCCAATAGCGGCCATCTCCGCCAAGTTGGCGCCTTTGCCGCCCAGCAGCGCACGCATGGTGGCGTTGCCATCAGTCTGACGACCAAAGTTGTAGACATACTTTGTGGATTTCTGGCTTGAGGCTTTGCTGGTATCAGATTTTTGATTCATGGTTTCCGGATTCTTCGTCAGCAGTGAATGCTAAAGTGCGTGCTTTAGAGGCGCGCAAGAATAATGCAATCCGGCATTTAAATCCAGCTTGGCGAGATCAGAGCGTGCTGTGAACTGACGACAATCGGTCGATATTTGAGGGTATTTGCTCGCTTTTGTAGTAATACTACACGATATCGTCGTTTAGGCGTCCCCTGCAGTATGTAAAAAGCTGCCTGTGTTAAGAAAATGCACGATCTGGTCAATAACTTGCTGCCTTAACATGATAAAAGTGTGTGTGTACGGCATTACAATGAAGTCTTTCATGCCCTCAATTCGCGCACTTTCAACACTGACTTTGCCATCATCTCTGTCGGGAATAACCAGCGAAAATATCGGGCTTATGGAGCGATCTCCGGCGATCACGCCCAGTTCGAAGTTAACCGGAGGCAGCTGCAGTGGAATGCTGTCATTTGTGCTGGTGCCCAGCTGAGCGGCAGGAGCGCCGCTTATAAACAAAAAGCCTGGAATGCGGCCAAATACGTCGATAATTTCGCTGCCATGGTTAGGGGGTGCCAGCATAACTACGCGGCCAAGTTCGTTGATTGGATATTGGGAAAGATACTGGCGAACCAGAATCCCGCCCAGGGAGTGGGTTGTGAAGTGAATGCGATCCGCGCCTTGTTGTCGACATTCGGCGAGACCTGCCTCTACTGCGGTGACCGCCAGTTCCTCGATACGGCTGTCGCGAGAGTCATATTCTATATTGCTGACGATGTAATCATGGTCTTCCAGAGTCTCTTCTATATTCCGCATCGAAAACCGGGTGCGGCTGAGGCCATGCAGCAAAACGACGCAATCGCCTCCGGGTGAGGATCTGGCGTTGTTTTCACGGTTGTCCGGAGCTTGAGCCTGCGTGCCAAGAGGTGGGGCAAGTGCGGCCGCGCTTAGTATCCAGGCCAAAACGGCTTTCATCCGCTTGCTTCGCATTATGTTTATGTCCTTCCTGACGAGAGTCTGGGACTTGTATATAGATGATTGTAAAGGTCTCTCCTATGGGCTGGGTTTACAAGTTTACCTGGCGCCCTGTTTAGGCTAGGGTTTTTATCATTGCCTGAGTTGAGCATTTACTGCAAGTGCCTGCTGTTGTTGATTTTTTTATATATGGGTGAGACATATATAAAGGTCTTCAGGTTGCCGCAGGTGACACACTTTGTTGCAAAAATGAGCAGACAATCATTGTACTCCCTTGAAAACTTCGGATACGATCAATCGTAATGCTGAAGACGAAGTACCTGATGCAGATTAGAAGACAGTACGGCGGTAGTTGCTGTCAGGGGTAGTCCCGGATAGACTTTGAGCCGCTTAACCCTGCGGGAGGAGTTCCACTATGAAAAAGACCAGTATGACAGCTATGCTCGCTATGGCAGCTGCAGTAAGCTTCCAGGCTAATGCGGCAACCGGCGTAGATCCACTGACTCAGATCAAACCAGTAGACGCTGAATGGTTCTACAACGGTCAGGAGCCTGACTATGTTGTTGACGTTCCCAGCTTCACAGTTCCAGCAACTGGCGTAATCGACTACATCGATTCCGTTATTCCGCTGAACTTCGGTGAAGAGAAGTGGGTAAAAGCCGTTCAGTTCATTCCAGGCGACAAGCGCGTTCTTCACCACCTGCTGTCTTATGTTGTGGCAGATGGTCAGAATGCTGGCGACGGCATGATCGACGAAACTGTTAACGATCCACGTCGTGAGTTCCTGGAAGGTTATGCTCCGGGTAAAGAGTACGCAACAGAGTTCCCAACCAACACCGGTATCTTCGTTCCGGAAGGTTCAGCTCTGCGTATGAGCATCCACTACACCTCTTTCGGTCAAGAAACTACTGACAGCACCCGTGTTGGTCTGTGGTTCTACGACAAAGAAGAAGAGCCGCAATACCAGTACCACACCTGGTCAGTATCTGCTCCAATGAACCAGATCCGTATCCCGGCTGGCGCAATGGATCACGCTGCAAGCGCGACTCACGTGTTTGAAGAAGACATCACTCTGTACGGCTTCCGTGCTCACATGCACTACCGTGGCAAGTCTATGGCTGCACGAGTGATCTATCCTGACAACACTGTTGAAGAAATCATCAACGTTCCAGACTACAACTTTGCTTGGCAGCCCACGTACCAAATGGAAGAGCCAATGCAGATTCCAGCTGGTTCACGTGTAGTTGTAGAAGGTCTGTTTGATAACTCCCAGTACAACCTGGGCGTACCTGACCCGACCGTAGACGCCATCGGCGGTCTGCAGAGCTGGGAAGAAATGTTCATCGGTTACTTCTCTTACACCGCTAACGACTAAGTTACGGTAAGAAAGTGACTGTTTGAGCAGCACAAGCATGGGGGCTGCTTCCTGACGGAGCAGCCCCCTTTTGTTTGAGATGGAAAGAGCTTTTTTTAGACAATCAGCTCTGCTTTTAGTTGATTGTCGGGTGTTGAAGCGGTGTAATACGCACACGCCGCAAGTTTGCGCCAGATTAAGATTTTGTTACCACTGATACAGTAAACTAGCCTCGCTTGTGTTGCTGTGTGATCTATCAACGACGAAAACAATAATATGTCGCAGAACAAGATGCCTTTATTAGATGAGGCGTGGGTCCTGCAGAAATATCCAGAGAGAGTAAAGAGGGTTTGTTCATCATGAAAAAATTCAGCATGCTGGCGATGTTCACAGTAGCCGCCGCATTCAGTCTTAACACCCAGGCAGCTGATCGCGTGGGTGACTTCACCCTGATCGACAACACGGGTAAAGCTCACACGCTGAGCAAATACGCTTATAACAAGGCTCTTGTTATCGTGTCCCAGCAATCCGGTTGCACAGCCAACCACGAAAACATTGCACGCTACAAACAGGTGCGTACCAACTGGGATCATCGTGGTGTCAGCTTTGTTATGCTGAACTCCTCAGTTAAAGATGATCGTGCTGGCATCCGTGCTGAAGAAGCGGTATGGCAATACGATTTCCCAATCCTGGACGATGAGACCCAACTGGTTGCTGAAAGCCTGGGTATCACCCACGCTGGCCAGGTTGTAGTTGTTGATCCGGTTCGTATGAACGTTCTGTACCGTGGTCCGCTGCCGGGTAACCCCGCCAACGCTCCGCTGGGTCAAGTTCTGAACGCTATCGTTGCTGATGGTTCAGACAGCCGTCAGATGGACACCGTTGTAGTTGATTCAACTCCAGCTGCTGGTTGCGAGATGGACTTCCCTGCTCGTGATGCACATCAAGCCAAAGTGCCTGACTATGAAACTGAAATCGCTCCGATCCTGATCGAGCGTTGTGTAGGTTGCCACGTTGAAGGTGGTATTGGTCCGTTCGCTATGAACAGCCATATGATGATCCAGGGCTGGAGCCCAATGATCCGTGAAGTGATCATGACTGGCCGTATGCCTCCGATGCAGATCGATCCTACTATTCGTGAGTGGAAAAACTCAGGTAACCTGCCGGTGGAAGAGCGTCAGAAGCTGGTTCACTGGATCAACGCTGGTTCCCCGCGTTAATGGTCTAAACAACCACGTAAGTGGTTGAATTAAAAAGGCCGTTCCTGAAAAGGAACGGCCTTTTTGTTTTTCAGGGATTGTTATTGTCAAGTCAATGCTACATTTTGTTGCAAATATGTTTGGGCGCGAGTTGTTTTGATGCATTTGCCGGGGTAGGATCAGGCGCAATGCAAGGTAGTTTGCATGCAGAATGCATAAAAAGAATCTTCAAGACTGGTTGTGCCAAGCCGTGTGAACGGGGTGATATAACCTGCGCTTGATCCCGTTAAGAGGAGCATTGCAATGAAACGAACTTGTTTGACCACTGCGCTAGTCATGGCAGCTGCCTGGGGCGTTCAGGCTCACGCTGGTGTGGATCCGCTGACGCAGATCCAGCCTCCACAGAGTGAGTGGACCTACAATGGCAGCGCGCCAGATCATATCGTCGAAGTGCCATCATTCACTGTGCCGGCAACCGGCGTCATCGACTACATCAACTCTGTTATTCCGCTTGAATTCGACGAAGAGCGCTGGGTCAAGGCTGTCCAGTTCATCCCGGGTGACAAGCGTGTTCTCCACCATTTGCTGTCCTATGTGGTCGCTGATGATGGTAGCAACGAAGGCGTGATCAATGAGGAAGAAAACGACCCTCGTCGTGAATTCCTTGAGGGTTATGCGCCTGGCAAAGAGTATGCAACCGAGTTCCCGGCCAACACCGGTATCAAGGTGCCAGTAGGCTCTGCGCTGCGCATGAGCATTCATTACACCTCCTTCGGTCAGGAAACCACCGACAGTACCCGAGTGGGTCTGTGGTTCTATGACAAAGAAGAAAATCCTGAGCTGGAATATCACACCTACTCCGTTGCCGCTAATGGCGCCGATAATCTGCAGATTCCAGCAGGAGCCATGAACCATGAAATGGCAGCCAGCCATGTATTTGACGACGCTATTGTGCTGCACGGTTTCCGTGCCCACATGCATTACCGTGGCAAATCCATGAGTGCGCGCGTGATCTACCCGGATAATACCGTGGAAGACATCATTAACGTTGCTGACTACAACTTTGCATGGCAGCCCACTTATCGCATGGAGGAGCCTATGGTGATTCCGGCGGGTTCACGTGTAGTTGTGGAAGGTCTGTTTGATAACTCCCAATACAACCTGGGCAACCCTGATCCGACCGTAACGGCTGTTGGTGGGCCTCAGAGCTGGGAAGAAATGTTCATCGGTTATTTCTCGTACACCAAAGTGCCTGAATAACGCGTCACTGAATAGTTGATCCAAAACAAAAAACCGCCTGAAAACCAGGCGGTTTTTTGTTTTTGGACTCATGAGTTTGCGCAAAATCAAAATTTCCTTTTGTGCGGAGAGAGACACTTTTTGCCAAGGGTGGCGTCAGAGCTGCCCAGAAAGACAAGAAGGAATTTCTTATTTGGAACAAGAGGAGCAAAACCATGAGCAAAGCCTTGATGAGTGTTGCGGTATCGGCGTCAATCTCTGTTTTCTGCGCAAGTGCAATGGCTGGTGTTGACCCATTGACCCAGATCCAGCCTCCGTCCAGTGAGTGGACATATAACGGCACAGCCCCTGACTACGTTGTAGACGTGCCTTCGTTTACGGTTCCTGCCACTGGCGTGATTGATTACATTGATTCAGTGGTGCCGCTCAATTTTGGTGAAGAGCGCTGGGTCAAGGCCGTGCAATTCATTCCGGGCGACAAACGCGTACTTCACCATCTGCTGTCCTATGTGGTGGCCGCCGATGGTGATCATGAGGGTATGATCAACGAAGAGGATAATGATCCTCGCCGCGAATTCCTTGAGGGTTATGCTCCAGGTAAAGAATATGCGACCGAGTTTCCTGCGGGCACAGGTATCCGTGTGCCGGAGGGTTCAGCGCTGCGTATGAGTATCCACTACACCTCCTTCGGTCAGGAAGCACTGGACAGCACCCGTGTGGGACTGTGGTTGTACGACAAGAAAGAAGAGCCGGAGCTGGAGTACCACACCTACTCCGTAGCAGCGAATGGTCCGCAAAACATCCAGATCCCGCCGGGAGCCATGAACCACGAAATGGCTGCCAGTCATATATTTGATCAGGATATTGTTCTGCATGGCTTCCGTGCCCACATGCATTATCGTGGCAAATCCATGAATGCGCGCGTGATTTACCCGGATAACAGCACTGAAGACATTATCAATATTCCGGATTACAACTTTGCATGGCAGCCTACCTACCGCATGGAGGAGCCTATGATGATTCCAGCCGGTTCCCGCGTGGTGGTGGAAGGTATTTTTGATAACTCACAGTGGAACCTGGGTAACCCTGACCCGGCGGTGACCGTTCCGGGGGGGCTGCAAAGCTGGGAGGAAATGTTTATCGGGTACTTCTCATACACCGATTTGCCCAAATAAGTCATAGTCGTTAACGCAGGGGAAAAAAAGGGGCCGCTTCCTATTGAAGTTGCCCCTTTTTATTCATATATCTATGAGTTGAACAATTGCTCGCTCACTATCAGACAGGAAATTGAACTCATGAGTATTGATGTGCTGCTGTCCCCATTTGAAAGCCCCAAACTGAAACTTAAGAACCGCGTGCTGATGGCACCGATGACACGTCAGTTTTCCCCGGACGGTGTGCCCGGGCAGAACGTAGTGGACTACTATCGTCGCCGGGCAGAAGGGGGTGTGGGCCTTATCATCACCGAGGGCACAACCATCAATCACAAGGCGGCCTCATTCGACAGTCGCATTCCGAATTTTTATACAGACGAAGCGCTGGCTGGTTGGAGCAAAGTAGTTGAGGCGGTGCACAAAGCAGGTGGAAAAATTGCTCCCCAGTTGTGGCATGTAGGCTGCGCTCGCAAACCCGGCACCGGACCGTTCCCTGATTATCCAAGTGCAACACCGTCAGGTTACGCGCTGCCAGGAAAAATAGTTGGGGAGCCACTGAGTGTCACGGAAATTGAAGAGATTGTTAAAGCATTTGCCGTCGCAGCTGGCAAAGCCAAGGATATTGGTTTTGATGCCGTAGAAATACACGGTGCTCACGGTTATCTGATTGATGACTTCCTGTGGGAGGGGCTCAATCAGCGCACCGACAGATACGGCGGCTCACGTGCGGCTCGCAGTCAGTTCGCTGTCGAGATTGTGCAGGCCATACGTGCCGAAGTCGGTGAAGACTTCCCTATTATTTTCCGCTTCTCACAATGGAAACAGCAGGACTACAGTGCGCGTCTGGCAACAACCCCGGAGGAGTTGCTGGAAGTGCTGGCGCCGATCTCCGATGCCGGTGTTGATATTTTCCACTGCAGCACACGCCGTTTCTGGGAGCCGGAATTTGAAGGCTCGACGCTGAATCTTGCGGGCTGGACCAAAAAGTTATTGAACAAGCCCGTGGTTACTGTGGGTAGTGTCAGTCTGAATGAAGAGTTTATTACGACATTCCAGGGTGGTGAGGCCGCTCCTGCAGATATTAATGATCTGCTGGAGCGGATGGGCAATCACGAATTTGACCTGGTTGCGGTCGGGCGTGCGCTGATAGCAAACCCGGACTGGGTCAAACTGGTTCAGGCTGGCAAGGCTGAGCAGATCAAAACCTACGACAAATCTCTGCTCGCCGAGCTGTTCTGACCTGAAACAACTCAGCGCATCCTGATCAGCCAGGTCTGATGGATGCGCTGGTTGCGCTCAAAATCCTTATCGAGACTGCGGGCGCTGAAGTCTTCGACTTGATAGCGCTCCGTCAGTTCTTCATCCAGTTTGAAGCGGCGCATATTGTTGGAAAAAATCAGCAGCCCCCCCGGTTTCAGACTTTGCATACACAAGTCGACTAGCATGACGTGGTCACGTTGTACATCCAGCACGTTGTCCGTGCTTTTGGAGTTTGAGAATGTTGGTGGGTCCAGAAAGATCAAATCAAAACGCCGACGCGATGTCGCCAGCCGTTGCAGGTAGGTGATGCAATCAAGCTCTACCAGCTCATTACGCTGCAAATCCAGGCCATTCAATTCCAGGTTGCGGCGTGCCCAGTTCAGATAAGTGCGTGACAGATCCACACTCACGGTGCGACTTGCGCCACCCAGTGCGGCCTGTACCGTCACTGAACCGGTATAACAAAACAGGTTCAAAACCTCTTTGCCGGACGCCTGCTGGTTAATAAAACGTCGCATCGGGCGATGATCAAGAAACAGGCCGGTATCCAGATATTTTTCCAGATTCACGATCAGGCGTGCGTCGCCTTCACGGATCACCAGATCCTGCCCATCGTGTTCACTGGGCTGGTATTGCTGTTTGCCTTTCTGGCGCTCGCGCACCTTGATGATCACCTTATCCTGGCTCAGTTCCATGACGTATTGCACCGCCAGAACAGCCTGGCGACGGCGCAATGCGGCCGCTTCTTCACTGACCGACGCTGGAGCCTTGTATTCTTGCATGTGCACTCGCACGGTTTGCTGCTCGTCGGTGTAGACGTCAATCGCAAACGAGTACTCCGGCATGTCAGCATCGTATAAACGGTAACAGGAGATGCCTTGCTGCTTTGCCCAGCGTCCCAGATTTTTCAGGTTCTTGCGCAGGCGGTTTGCCAGCATCAAGCCGCCTTCATCCAGGGCTGCTTCCGCCATAGCGCGGGGATCGAGATTGACTAGCGGGCGCTGGTAAATGGTTTCTTCATTCACATGAAACAACAGTAGTTTTGCCGGCAGTGCGCCATTAAACAACGCGTATTGTTTGTGACTGTGCATGCCCAGCAGTTTTCCCCATTCAGGGCGGGCAGTGAATACCGCGGCTTCGCAGCCCTTTGCATGTTCACGAATCAGTGTGCCGAGCTGCTGATACAGTCGCATCACCTCGGCGTCTTCGCCAAGGCGTTCTGCATAGGGCGGATTGGTGATCAGCAGTGTGGGCTGGCGTGCCGGTTTGGCCTCTTCCACCAGGTGTGAACTGAATTCGATATAGTCCCAGACACCGGCACGTTCTGCGTTACGACGCGCCATTCCCAGTGTGCGTAAATCCTGATCGCTGCCCAGGGCCTGGCCGTTCCAGTCTTTGGCTGCATCACGTCGCTGTTCCGCCTCAGCTTTGACCAGTTGCCAGATATCAGCGCGATGATGGGGCCAGCGTGACAAGGACGATTGACGTAACAGGCCTGGTGCAATGTCCAGGGCCATCAATACACCTTCAATCAGGAGGGTGCCGGCGCCGCACATCGGGTCGTATAAAACCGCTTCATTCTGTTTCATCAGCTCCGGCCAGCCAGCTCGCATCAACAGGGCAGCGGCCAGTGTTTCTTTCATCGGCGCTTCGCCTTGTTCAAGCCTGTAACTGCGCCGGTGCAAGCTGTCGGTCATCAGTTCCAGACCCAGCATCAAACGGTTTTTTTTGATCACTGCGTGAATGCGCAGATCAGGTGATTCCTTGGAGACGTCAGGTCTGGGCAGGCCGCGTTCGCGGAACTGATCCACAATCGCATCTTTTATACGCTGGGCAATAAACTGGGTATGACGCAGATGGTCTGTGCTGCCAGAGGCGGTGATGGCAAAGCTGCTTTGGCTGTCCATATGCAGCAGCCAGTCGATACTGTTGGCCGCGTCATATAAAGAATCAGCATCTGTCACCAGGCGCTCTTGCAGAATCAGTACCACACGGTTGGCTACGCGCAAGTACATCAGTGCGCGATAGGCGGTCAGCAAAGTACCGGTGAAATAGACCCCGGCTACAGTCTGCCGAATGTCCTGAGCGCCGCAGGCACGCAGTTCTTCTTCCAGCAATGACTCCAGGCTTTTGGCGCAGCTGGCAAAAAAAGTCAGATTTTGTTCGACGTCGGACATAACAGGCGGGTATCCAGTTCTAAAGGCGTGCATGATAATACGAAACCGTTTTCAGTTCAGTGGATCATTCATGCTCAGTTATCGTCATGGTTATCACGCCGGCAATCACGCCGACGTACTTAAGCATCTGGTTTTATTGGCTTTGTTGCAGAAAATGCGGGCCAAGGACAAGCCTTTTATAGTAATAGACAGTCATGCCGGCAACGGGGTTTATCGTCTGGACAGTGTGCAGGCCCGCAAAACACGGGAAGTAGAGAGCGGGATATTGCCACTTTGGCAGCAATTTCGCCGTCATGGCGTTAAAAACCCGCTGTTGCAAAGCTACCTGAACACGGTCGCTAATCTGGATGCTGACAATGCCGGTGAGACGCTGGCGGTATATCCAGGGTCGCCGACGTTTTCCCAGTCTCAGCTGCGCGAACAGGATCGTATGATTCTGATGGAACTGCACTCCAGTGAGATCGAGGAGCTGCGGCAGAATTTCCACTACGACCGGCGTATTGCCATTCATCATCGTGATGGCTTTGAAGGCGCTGTTGCGCTGTCGCCACCGACGCCGCGGCGTGGTCTGATGCTGATTGATCCGGCTTATGAGGACAAAGAAGATTATGACCGTGTTATCAAAACTGTGCGCGAGGTTCACCGGCGTTGGGCAACTGGAGTGATTGCCGTGTGGTTCCCGATGCTGGGCCGGGCGCGTGACCATAGCCCGATGTTGATCAAGGCGCTGTCTCGCCTGCCAGGAGCGCGAGTGATGACGCTGGCGGTCTCTCATCAAACCGAAGAGTTTGGTATGCACGGTTCAGGCATGTTGCTGGTCAACACGCCCTGGCAGTTTGGCGCCGTTGTTGATCCGGCCATGAACGAGGTGGTCAGCTGCCTGGCCGGGAGCTGCCCGGCTGCGGAGTATCGTGTTATTGTTGGCGCCTGATTTGGTACTGCAAATGAGAACAGAGGTTGTCATGTTGAAGCGCAATTTGGCAGTGTTTTTGATGTCTGGTGTGTTGTTGGCAGGAGCGGCTACAGTGCCTGTGTCCGCACAACCGCCTGCGCTGCATCCCAGCATGTATTCGGGCACACATCTGAAAACCGGCGAAATCATTAACGGTGAGTTGCTGGCAACACATCCCAAAATGGAAGATGGCTCTCATGCCGACTGTTTCCATCTGAATACTGTGGAAGGGCAGCGCTATCAGGTAACGCTGCGTTCGTCAGATTTTGACAGCTACCTGATGATGGGGATCGGCGACTGCGCCGATATTATGCTGTCGATGGAAAACGATGACTTTGAGGAAACCACACTGGATTCGCGTATTACTTTTATTGCCCAGCACGCGTTGTATTCCATTTTTGTAAACAGCTACGACCCCGGTTTCACCGGTGTGTTTACGCTGCAAGTCGAATAAACACACCGGTTTTTACTGCCTACCTTACCGGGCCTGTCCAGCGTACGTCATAAAGATCTCTGCGCTGGTCGCGCCCGTTGGTGACGGAGCCTTCGTGGCGAACCTGTACCAGCTTGTCCAGATCCAGATCCGCTACCAGCGCCATTTCGGTGTTGGGCGTACTTTCAGCAATAACGGCATCATGCGGGAAAGCAAAATCCGACGGTGAGTACACAGCGGATTGTGCATATTGAATATCAACGTTATGAACCTGGGGCAGGTTGCCCACACTGCCGGCGATGCAGACATAACATTCGTTTTCGATTGCACGCGCCTGTGCACAGCGCTGAACGCGCAGGAATCCGTTTTTAGTGTCAGTCCAGAATGGGACAAACAGAATATCCATGCCGTCTTTGGCCAGCAGGCGTGACAGCTCCGGGAACTCGACGTCGTAACAAATCAAAATGCCGATGCGTCCTGCGTCGGTGTCAAAAACCTTGAGGTTATGACCGCCGTCAATGACCCAGTCGCGGCGCTCGTGCGGGGTAATATGCAGTTTTGCCTGGGAGTCGACGGTGCCATCGCGTCTGCACAGGTAGGCCTTGTTATAAAGGTTGTCACCTTCCATTACCGGAATGCTGCCAGCGATGATGTTGATGTTGTAGGTGATTGCAAGTTCCGACAATGCTTCCAGAGTGCGCGCAGCAAAGGTCGACAAAAAACGGATCGCTTCAAACTGATTGCTCTGATCGCCAAGTCCCATCAGTGGAGCATTAAAAAACTCCGGGAATAATACAAAGTCGGATTCATAATCAGCCATGGTGTCGACAAAGTATTCGACCTGCGACAGCCATTCCTCAAAGGAGTTGGTGGCTCGCATCTGCCACTGCATGACGCCAACACGCACCACACTTTTTCTGCGCTGGCTGAGGTCGCGGTTTTCAGGTTCATAAAGGATGTTGTTCCATTCCAGCAGCGTGGCATAACCCTGGGATTTTTCGTCCTTGGGGTTGTAATCTTTCAGCAGACGTTTGACTTCAAAGTCGTTGGCCAGCTGGAAACTCAGGATGGGGTCATGAATCTCTTTATAGTCCACCGCCTCAATATACGCGCGTGGTGACATCTGTTCGGCAAACTTGTGATAACTGGTAATGCGTCCGCCAGCGAGAATTGCGCGCAGATTCATGTCGCGGCACAAGTCCTTGCGAGCGTCGTACAGGCGCCGCCCCAGACGCAGGTCGCGGTATTCCGGATCAACAAACAGGTCCATGCCATACAGCGCGTCGCCTTCGGAATTATGTTTGATCTGCTCCCTTCGACCGATCAGGTCTTCATAGGTATGCTGACGACTGAAGCGGTCGTAGTCGCAGCGAATAGTCAACGCACAGGCCACCAGGTTGCCAAAATCTTCGATGACAATCTGACCCTCCGGGAATTCCGTGACCAGTCTGTCGATGGATTCGCGGGGCCAGGCGCCACCAATATCGGGGTATACCGCGTCCATCAAGCGCGCCAGTTGTGGATAGTCCTCTAAGGTCAGATTCCGGAGTTTTAAATGAACGTCAGAGGGGGTGTCAGGGGTCATGGTGATCGATCCTGGTGCATATAAAGAGTTTCGGGGCGAACAAGGTAACAAATCGGCTTATAGACCACCACCCTCGTCGTTTACAGGCTGCACAGATTATGGACTTGCCCTGGACAACGGAGTATCCTCTGGAGTCCTTTCGGCTGAGACTTGTTCTCAGTTAGTCTGCGGTCAGGTTGTCTCTTTGGGGGAGCGGCAGACTGTTTTGCAGACAACAACAGGACGGTCCTGCTCATCCAGGGGCGCTACTAAAAAGAAAACCATATAGCCAGAATTCTTTTTGGCTTGATGAGGAGAGTTGCAAGTGAAAATAAACAGTTTTTGTACGGCGGGCAGGAGAGCCGGAAAGCTCATGAAGACCGGTCTGGTCTCCATGGCAGCTGGTCTGGCATTTACGCTGCCAGCGCTGGCCTCCGCGCAGACAGGCGAAAGCATTGAGTGGCTGACGCTGGGTTCTGATTACGCACACACCCGATATCTCCCTGCAGACCAGATCAACGCCCAGAATTTTGAGTCGTTGCAGACGGCGTGGGTTTGGGATGGCACCAGCTTCAATGCAACCAGTGGCCGATCCACTCCCAGCTATATTGATGGCATTCTCTATACTGTAGCGGGTGACCGTCGTCACGTTGTTGCAATCGATCCGGAAACCGGTGAGACCATCTGGTCCTATCGCGAGCCCCACACCTTCCGTTATGAATACTCCATGCGTAAGGACTACGGTAAAGGTGTTGCCTACGGCGAAGTTAATGGCCGTGGTGTGATCTATATGGTCAGCCCGGGTTTCTTCCTGACAGCTCTGGATGCAAAAACAGGTGCTCCGCTGGAAGGCTTTGGTCACAAAATCGGTGTTGAGGGTTTCCCTGAGACCGGCGTAGTAGACCTGCAGAAAGTTATTGCAGAGCACAATGGTTACGAGTTTGATCCGTACTACGGTATTCCGCTGGAAGAAGGTTATATCACTTCTTCTTCGCCGCCCATCGTAGTCAACGGTACTGTAGTAGTAGGTAACTCTGCTGAGCAGGGCTACAACCAGACCCGTATTGAAAACATCCCTGGTGACATCCTTGGTTTTGATGCCACTACTGGTGCGCACAAGTGGACTTTCAACATTATTCCGGCCAAAGGTGAATTTGGTTGGGATACCTGGAAAGATGGCAACGGCAACCAGCTTGAAGACCCTCGCTCTTATACCGGTGAGAACTCTTCCTGGGCCCCGATGGCAGCCGACCCTGCACTGAACATGGTGTACATCAACACTAACAGTTCAACAATCGACTTCTACCGTGGACATACCCAGGGTGATAACCTCTATGGTTCCAGCGTAATTGCTCTGGACGTTACTACTGGTGAGCGCAAGTGGCACTACCAGCTGGTTCACAAGGACATCTGGAACTATGACACTTCCACTGCTCCGGTTCTGCTGGACGTGCAGCACAACGGTCGCACGGTCCCGGTTCTGGCTCAGGTAACCAAACAGGCTTTCACCTACGTTTTCAACCGTGAAACCGGTGAGCCGATTTGGCCAATCGAAGAGCGTCCAGTTCCCCAGTCCAAGATCCCGGGTGAAGTGTTGTCTGCAACGCAGCCATTCCCGACCAAGCCTGCGCCCTATGACATGCAAGGCCTGACTCATGACGATCTGATCGACTTCACTCCAGAGCTGCGTCAGCAGGCGATCGACGCGCTGGCAAGTTTTGAGATCGGTCCGTTGTTTAATCCGCCGCTGCACCGCGATAACGACATGGGCAAACAAGCTGCCCTGTGGTGCCCAGGTGACGTGGGTGGTGTAAACATCGACGGTCCTGCTGCCGCTGACCCGACTGCAGGCGTTCTGTTTGTAACCTCTCGTAAGGGTTGCACCAGCCGTATCGTTGCTCCGGCAATGGAGCGTGATGCGCAGATCGAACTGCCAACAGGTACAACTTTCGCTCAGTACGCTTCACTGCGTGGTGCGCTGGTTCGTGGTCCGCAAGGTCTGCCACTGTTCAAGCCGCCCTTCAGCCGTATCACTGCGATCGACCTGAACACCGGTGATCACAAATGGTGGATTCCAGTGGGTGAAACGCCTGATCGCATCAAGAACCATCCGGCTCTGGCGGGTATTGATGTAGGCAACACCGGTTCTGGTACTGTTGCTCCTATGACTGTGACTAAAACCATGTTGATGTACTCTGCTACAGCAGGCGACGGTACTCCTACGCTGTTTGCAGTAGACAAAGAAACCGGTCGTCAGATCGGCAAAGTGACTACTCCTGAAGTTAGCCGTTACGGCATGATGAACTTCCAGCACAACGGTACTCAATACGTAGTACTGCAGACTGGCGGCTCACTGACCGCTCTGGCGTTACCTGATCACATGCCAAAACCACGTACCGGTCCAGCTCACTAAGAGTTTCCGGTCAGTAACAAAAGCCGCCGCATCCTTCGATGCGGCGGCTTTTTTATTTCTGGGTACATAAAAATTTTTTAAATTCCTGCTTCCAGTTTTTAAATGTTATGTTGTAGCATACTTGAAAATTCAGTAGTCGGAATCTTCAGGGATCATTTATGACATTAAAACAAGCGCCATTAAGTCTTGCTGTTCGCGCGGTCCTCATTGCGGGAGCATGTGTGCAGGCTTCAGAACTTTATGCGCAGGCAGTTACAGGGCCTTTGCCGACGGAAATTCGTGTTACAGCACTTGGTGTGGATGAAAGTGCGGATCTGATTGTGGCGCCTTACGACGTGCTGGAAAGAGATACCCTGCTGAGCCGGGGCGGAACGTTGGGTGACATGCTGAATGGGCTGTCAGGCGTGCATGCTGACAGTTTTGGTGGTGGTGCCAGCCGTCCCGTGATTCGCGGTCAGACATCTCCACGCACAGAAATACTGTCGGATGGCAGCTCCATTCTGGATGCCTCCGACGTCTCACCTGACCATGCTGTTACCGTAGACACCTTATTGGCTCAGCGCGTGGAAGTGTTGCGCGGACCGGCCACGCTGCTATACGGCGGCGGCGCCATTGGCGGTGTAGTAAACGTTTTGGACGATAAAATCCCGGCGACAATTCCGGAAAAAGGTTATGAGGGCTTTTGGGCGTTGCGCGGCAACAGCGTCGCTGATGAAAAAGCAGGGGCTATCAGTTTGACTGGCGCCATCAATAATAATGTTGCGCTGCATTTTGAAAGCTCAATGCGCGACACAGATGATTACAAGGCGCCGACCAGGAGCGGCTCCCGTGTTGAAGGCACCGCAGCAGAAAATCGCAACACCAGTGCCGGGGCGTCCTGGATTGGTGAGCGCGGTTATATTGGCGTAGCCTATTCCTATCGTGACGATAACTACGGCATTCCCGGACATTCCGAAGAATATGCCTCCTGTCACCCTCACGGGATTGAGCTGCACTGCGGTGGCCATGATGACCACGAAGATCACGACCATGATCATAACCATGAACACGGCATGCCGATAGTGGATCTGGAAAGCCGTCGCGTTGATGTGCGAGGTGAATATCTGAATCCTTTGCCGGGATTTAACAAAGTCCGCTTCCGCGCCAGTAACACTGAATACGAACATTTTGAACTGGAAGAAAACGAAGTTTCGGCTGCGTTTAGTAACGACGGATATGAACTACGAGTGGAGTTCGACCACGAAGCGCTGTTTGGCTGGCAGGGGTTGTTTGGTATACAGCACTCAGACGCACGCTTTGCGAATAGTGGTGCCAATGTATTTATGCCGGTGACAGACTCTCGCGCCACAGGGCTCTTTGTTGTAGAGCATTTGCAGGTTAATGAGCAGTGGCACCTTGAGCTTGGCGCCCGTTACGATCGCCAGCAACACCGGCCTGTTAATGACCTCAGAAATCGCCCGGCTTTTGACGCTTCCGCATTTTCCTACTCCGGTGCCGCCATCTGGAATTTGGGAGAAAACACGCTGTTGTCTCTGACTTATGCACGCGCTCAGCGTTTACCTCATGCCCAGGAGTTGTATTCACGCGGTGTGCACATGGCAAGTAATACCTATGAGTGCGGCCTGACGCCTCATCCACTCACCTGTGGTGGTGCTGAAAATAATCAGGGTTTGCAAAAGGAATCTGCTGACAATTTTGAGTTAGGTCTGCGTAAAGTGGACGGTGCCTTCACTTACAGCGTCAGTGTATTCCGCAACAATGTGGACAACTACATTTACGCCAGAACCCTGGACCAATTTGAAGATTTCAGGCTGATCAAATATACCCAGCGAGACGCTGAATTTATGGGTTACGAGGTGGAGCTGGGCTACCAGTTTAACGATGTGCTTTCAGCTGCGGTGTTTACAGATAACGTTAAAGTTGATCTTGATGGTGTGGACCGCCTGCCACGAATTCCGCCGCGCCGTACCGGTTTGAGGATGGCAGCGCAGCTTGGAGAGGAAACTCGTTCTGAGCTGGAGTTCTACCGTGCCGCCAAAGCCAGCCGCCTCGCGCAGTTTGAAACTGCTACGCCGGCGTATGACATGCTGAATCTAAGTCTCAGTTATGCGCCTGCCGGCTCCTCCTATAACCTGTTTGTGCGAGGTGCCAACCTGCTGGACGAAGAAGTGAGAAATCACTCCTCCTTCCTGGCCAATGTCATCCCGATGCCTGGTCGTAACATCAGTGCTGGCGTCAAATTAAACTTCTGACAGGCGACATAATTGATAATGGTTATCATTACGATATAAAAACAGTCATTTCCCTTGTTGCCAGATAGCCGTATTCTGAATCCGTATCAAATCTATTGTTGATTGCGGCAGAGGCGGCAAATCATGAAAAAGACAGCAAGTTTCGCAGTATTACACATGGCCACAGCGTTTACTGTGGCCTGGGTCATGACAGGAGATGTGATGGTGGGTGGGGCAGTGGCACTTGTCGAGCCGGCCATTAATACCGTTGTGTTCTTCTTCCATGAGAAGGTTTGGCAGCGTTGGCAGGGTATAATGCCTGAGCGTGATGGAGCTACATTGCGAGTTTAGATAAACTCCGTGGCTCCCCGCCCAGACATCGAACATCAAACGGATCCTGAACCATGTCCATTGCTTCCCAACCCAGCTTGACGCTGAATCCTGTTAGCCATATCAGCGGTGACGTAACGCTGCCGGGCTCCAAAAGTCTGTCAAACCGCATTCTTTTACTCGCGGCTTTGGCAAAAGGCGAAACCCGTATCAGCAACCTGCTCGACAGCGATGATGTGCGCCATATGCTTAACGCGCTGAAAGCACTGGGTGTGAGTTATACCCTGAGCGACGATAAAAGCGTTTGTGTCATGCAGGGGCGTGCAGGGACGTTGGATTCTGAGCAGGCGCTGACCTTGTTTTTGGGTAATGCCGGCACAGCAATGCGTCCACTGACAGCGGCGCTGGCAGCGAGTCACGGTGAATTTGAATTAACCGGTGAGCCACGTATGGCTGAGCGTCCCATCAAGGATCTGGTGGATGCTTTGGTGGGTTGTGGTGCAAACATTGAATACCTGGGTGAGCCAGGATATCCACCGCTGCGCATTCACGGACAGGGTCTGAGCGGGGGCCGCGTCAGTATTCGTGGCAATATCTCCAGTCAGTTTCTGACTGCGATGTTGATGGCGGCTCCTTTGTGCCGCGAAGACCTGGAAATCACTGTTGAAGGTGAGCTGGTATCCAAACCCTATATTCACATCACGCTGGATGTTATGAAGCGTTTTGGTGTGAATGTGGAAAACTACGACTACCAGCGCTTTGTAATCCCGGCTGGCCAGCAATATGTGGCACCTGGAGACATCATGGTCGAAGGTGATGCTTCTTCAGCTTCTTACTTCCTTGCCGCCGCCGCCATTGCCGGAGGCACGGTACGTGTTCATGGCACAGGGACTGCCAGTGTGCAAGGTGATGCTCGTTTTGCAGATGTGCTGGAGCAAATGGGCGCCAAAGTGGTCTGGGGTGACACCTGGATTGAAGTCAGTCGCGGTGAGCTGCAGGGAATAGATATCGATCTGAATCATATTCCTGACGCTGCTATGACAATAGCCACCACTGCGCTGTTTGCCAAAGGTCCAACCGCCATCCGTAATATCTATAACTGGCGTGTAAAGGAAACTGACCGGCTTGCCGCCATGGCAACGGAACTGCGCAAAGTTGGTGCCGAAGTGGAAGAGGGCGAGGATTACATCGTTATTAATCCTCCAGCAAAAATTCAACCTGCTGCCATTGATACCTACAACGATCACCGCATGGCCATGTGTTTTTCATTGGCTGCATTTGGTGACAGTCCGATAGTGATCAACGATCCGGGATGTACTGCCAAAACCTTCCCGACTTATTTTCAACTGTTTGCAGCGCTGACCAGCTAGACAGGGATTGGAGCGGGTGAAGGGAATCGAACCCTCGTCGTAGGCTTGGGAAGCCTCTGCTCTGCCATTGAGCTACACCCGCAGCTGGGGAGGTCCAAAACGGCAGACCGCCCGCGGATTTTGTGGCTGTCAATCAGGCCTGCGAAGGTCCTGGACGTGAAGAGTTGATGGCATCGTCAGTGGGTGCATTACGAGTCTGACGCAGTGAGGATGGGTTGCGTATGGCATAACGTGTCATCCAGCGCAGTCCCATCAGCTGGGAGTGATTCACCAACTGGGCATTCATTTGGCCTCGCAGCCGGTTCATGGCGCGTACGGCCTCTTCATACCCAAAACGATACGAAATTTCGTACCACATGTGGGCGTTGACCAAGTCCTGTTCAATACCAAGACCCTCTGCATACATACGGCCCAGGAAAAACTGCGCGGTGGAATCGCCGCGGTGGGCGGAGCGAGTAAACCATTGATAGGCTTGCTCGTAATCTCTCTCCAAATCGCCTTCATTGCCTGCTGCATAAAGGATGCCCAACTGGGTCTGAGCATCGCGCAGGCCCTGTTCGGCCGCCATCTGGAAATAGTCACGGGCTTTGCTGTAACTGCGATCAGTGCCCTGACCCATGACATAAAGCATCGCGGTATTGTACTGGGCATCAACACTGCCATTATCAGCAGCCATGCTGAACCAACTTAATGCAATGGTGGGATTAGCTTCAGTGCCAAGGCCGTTCAGATGCATAACGCCCAGATTGTATTGTGCGTCGCGGTGGCCCTGACGGGCGGCTTCCTGATACCAGCGCAGCGCTTCGGGAAAGTTTTCGGCGCGACCCTGGCCATAGAAATTCATGGTGCCTACGGCGTATTGGCCATCCGCATTGCCATCTTCTGCTGCTTGTAGATACCAGAAATAAGCTTCGCGGAAATCCTGAGGTACACCGTTGCCACGGTCATACATCAGGCCCAGGTTGTACTGGGCGGAGTTGATGCCTTGCTGTGCGGCCAGCGCATACAGTTGCATGGCTCGCTCGTAGTCCTGCTCAACACCAATGCCCTGATGGTACATCAGCCCCAGATTAAACTGGGCCAACGCATGGCCGAGCATGGCGCCTTGGGTGAAATTGCCTTCTGCAGTGCTGTAGTCGCCTTCTTCAAAAGCTTTGAGTCCAATTTCAACATCATAGTCCTCAGCCGCACTGGCGGGCACGGCCGTCAGTATCCAGCCCATCATGAGCAACGCGGATAGCATTTTTGACAGCATTGTTGTGGCCTCAGTAAATGTTCCAGGCTGGAACTGTGTCTTTATTCATGCACCGGATTGTAGCGCGAGGCTGGTTCGCTCGCCAGCCCGGCCACACGAACAAATTCTTCGCGCTTGCGTCCTGTGCCCCATGCGATTTTTTGCTGGTCAAAAATCCGAAGCGGCAGATCACCAAGACCATTGCGGGCAAAAATCGCGCGCAGTTGCTCGCGCTCTTCCGCCGTCAAAGCTTTTGTTGTTTCTGTTAGCAGCTCAAGAGTTCCATCGTCATATTGTTGGATGCGAAAGGCCCGTACTGCTGGAAGCCGGCCTATTTCATCACCCAGAAACGGCATCGGAATGGTACGGCCGTCGCGGCGTGTGATCATATGCCGCACACGCCCCCAGAGTTGACCTATAACCGGCATTGGCAATCCGCAACTGCAAGCATCACCCCATTGTGCCAGGTCGCCCAGCTCATAGCGCAGCAGTGGCATGGCAAAGGCTTGTAGCGGCGTGATCAATACTCGCCCCGGAACCCCAGGGGCGCAGCGACGGTTGTTTTGATCGACAATCTCAACGAGCACTGTGGCGCTGCACACATGCAGGGAATGCTGTGGACAGGCCAGCGCCAGCCAGCCGGCTTCCTCGCAGGAATAACGATCTATGATCTCAGCAGAAAATGCTTGCTGGCACAATTTACGATGTGTGGGTGATATCCGTTCCCATTGGGAAATGATGTGTTTCAGTGGCAATGTCACACCCTTGTCCAAGGCGCACTGCGCCAGCTCCGCGGCCAGGTTGGGACTGCACTTCAAATAGGCTGGTCGCAACTGTACCAACCAGTCCAGGTGCTCCTGCAGTGAGGCTGATTCGGCTGCGCGCACTTCGCTGCGCCCCCGTAATCCCATGGCACTGTATATGGAACCCCAGCTGCCATGACTGGCCTGTTGCAGGCCGGTGCCTATCACGGCGATGGTCTGGCGTGCATCACGTTGATGCCACCGGCCTTCCTGCCAGGACACGGCTGAGTACAACGGCGAGTAGGTCGCTGAGTCTTTTTCTACGCGCACAGGAATGCCGGTGGAGCCAGAGCTGCTGGAGGTGATAATGCGTTTGTCATCGAGTCCGGGCCAGCGTGCGCGCAAGGCCTCGGGCTGCTGCTGAACCGTTTGTCGCTTGAGTACAGGCAGACGATGGAAAACATCGGCGGCGTGTTGAGCGTCAGATCGTGATGGATCAAAGCCGGCAATCTGCAAACGTTGTTGCCAGAAGCTGGAGTGCTGCGCTGCGTGCTTCAGCAGAGTCAGCAATTGTGTGTATTGCACAAATTGAAGGTGTTGTGCGCTGGCCGTTTCAAAAGCTTGAAGTTGCTGATGCAGCATCAGCATTTGTGCTGTTTCTGGAGAATAAAATCGTATTGGAGAGATCATGCGTGATTATAGGCAGAGCCAATGCGATGCGGAAAGCGGCCTAGAATCAAACTGGTCGGAGTGAGAGGATTCGAACCTCCGACCCCCGCCTCCCGAAGGCGGTGCTCTACCGGGCTGAGCTACACTCCGACTGATGCAACCGGATACTAAATTGCTCTCCAGTTACTAAACGGGCGGCATTATATGTCAGAACCCTGCTGTTTTTCCAAGTGTGCGGCAAGAAAATTTGCAGGCCGACTGTGTTAAGCTCTGCGCCTGTTGATGTGACATTGTCCAACCCGGAACAGCCTGACCTGAAATGCAATCTTCCCTTATCCCTGAACGTCCGTTGATTATTTCGCCGACACTGGCTGCCACTATAGGGCTGGAGGAGGCTGTGCTGTTGCATGTACTCAGTGAGCTGATGGCACATCGACAATGTCAGGCGCGACAAGGTCTTAAATGGCTGGAGCTGGATCAGCAAAGTTTGCTGGATGCTCTGCCGTTCTGGGCATGGATTGATATCAAACGGGTACAAAAAAATCTGCTGGATCTGGGGTTGATTCTGGTGGATGCGCAGACCGGGCGCCAGGACAGTTGGTTGTTTGCAATCAATCAGCGCGCTACTGAGCGCACGCCGCCTCCCGCTCCAGCTCCCGTCCCGCGCGCCCAGATTGCTGCCAAACCCCAGCGAGGACGCAGTGGCCAGTCAGGCTACATTGCCGACGACTGGCAACCGGACAGTGAATGGCTGGCTATGTGCCGCCAGCACGGTGTGCCGGATGAGTTTTCATTATCGCTGGTGCCAGGCTTTGTGATGTACTGGCGCGATCGCGCGCAGTCGCGTTTCTCGTGGGGAAATGCATTTTATAAACACGTTCTGCGTGAATGGCGCAATCAACAGACGCGACGCGGTGGGGCGGCGCTGGACAGTCCAATGGACGCCAGCTGGCAACCGAGCGACGATGCAATCTCCATTTTGCGTCGGGCCGGCGTCAGTCAGGCTTTTATCGATGACGCGGTTCCGGAGTTTGTGTTGTACTGGCGTGAGCGGGGAGTACAGGAAGGCGCCTGGAATACACGCTTTGTGGAACACATCCGTCGCCAATGGGCGCGCTTTCAGGTGCTTGGAAGTCAGGACAGTCTGCCACGGCCAATTCCTGAAAACTGGCAGCCGGATGTAGGGGTATTTGATATCCTGCGACTGGCAGAAATTGACGAAGAATTCGCGCGCTCGCGAGTGCCTGAGTTTGTGTTGTACTGGCGTGATACCGGTCAGGCACATGCGTCGTGGAACACACGTTTTCTGCAATATGTAAAATTTGCCTGGGCTCGACGGCCTGAGGCTATGGGCACCGGACTGACAGGACACCATGCACAAGATCAATTCCCTGCTGAACGAAGTCGACAAGGCCTTGAAGCCGCGCTCAAACGATTCACAGACAGAAGCTGGGCAGAGTGAGTCGTCTCGCAGCAAGGGCGGCGGCCCGGACCTGATTGACGCTATCAACCAGGTTTTTGCGGAATTTGAGCTGGCGTACCACAATCAGTATTACAAGGCCTATGCAGATGCTGACCGTCTGATGCTGGCAAAAAAATACTGGCTCGAGTGCCTGAAAGACTTTCACCCGCTGCAGCTGGTTACCGCTGCGCGTCGTTTGGTCAAAACCCAGGAATTTCTGCCCACGGTATCGTCCATGATCCGGGCATGTGAGCAGGGGCGCGAGCTGTTTGGGCTGCCGTCCGAACGTGATGCTTATATCGAGGCCTGCCGTGCTCCGGCGCCAAAGTCCGCCTACAAATGGAGCCATCCTGCGGTTTATTATGCGGGGCGTGCTACAGACTGGTATGTGCTGGCAAACGAATCAGAAGATAGGGTTTTTCCGTTGTTTGCCTACAATTACCGGCAGTTCTGTGATCGTGTGATCAGAGGCGAGGAGTTGGAAATGCCGGTTATCCAGGCGCTGGAAAGTAACGTTTCACGGCACCTCAGTTTTGAGGAGCGGCAACAGCGTATGGAAGAACTGCGTACCGCCTTAAAAATCTGACGGCGCGCCGGCACGATTAGCTGTAGGCGTGTAGCTCGCGCTCAAGCAGGCTGGTGTCGCCTACATTTAATTCAACCAGCCGGCGCAGGTGTGTCATGCTGTCTACATCAATGTGTTCACAGACAATGCCGGTCAGATCGTCACGCTGATTGGCGATACGTCCATCCATCCGGATTTCAATACCGCCACCCAGGTGTACGCTGACCTCCACCGGAGCTGACAGGTTCAGCGACTGATCCGCCAGCGTGCGGATCAACATGCCGCGCAGAGAAATGTCGACCAGCTGCACAGGCCAGATATATTCGCCTTGTATCACAACGGTTTCCGCATCAAAAAAGATGCGCGTAAATGCCCGATGGGCAGCCTCGCCAGCGTGTTCTGACATGATTTCTCTCAATGAGGCCTGTAGCCGTCAATGCGCAATTTTTGCGGGTGGTTTAGTTGTCTGTTATTGGCCCTTGCGAGGCCTATCGGCCACAAATGTGTTGGCTTGAATTTTTTTTGAAAGAAAAAGATGAAGCGACGGACCTCCGCGATGGAGGCCCGTCGACTGCAGATTATCAACCCAGTCTGCGGTACTTGATGCGAGTGGGCTGGAAATCGCTGCCCAGACGCTTTTTGCGGTCGGCTTCATAGTCGGTGTAGTTGCCTTCGTGGAAGATCACCTGACTGTCGCCTTCAAAGGCCAGAATGTGAGTACAGATACGATCCAGGAACCAGCGATCGTGCGATACCACAATCGCCGAACCCGGGAAGTTCAGCAGACCTTCTTCCAGCGCGCGCAGGGTTTCTACGTCGAGGTCGTTGGTCGGTTCGTCGAGCAGTAAAACGTTGGCGCCGCGCTTGAGAAGTTTAGCCAGGTGCAGACGGTTGCGTTCACCACCGGACAAGTCCTTGATGAATTTCTGCTGGTCACCGCCGCGGAAGTTAAAGCGACCAGCGTAGGCGCGTGATGGAACCTCGTAGCGCCCGATCTGCAGGATGTCCTGGCCATCGGAGAGTTCTTCCCACACGGTTTTGCTATCACTCAGCGAGTCGCGGCTCTGGTCCACGTAGGCCAGATCAACGGTTTCGCCCAGCTCGATGCTGCCACTGTCGGGTTTTTCTACCCCGGTCAGCATACGCAGGAACGTTGTTTTACCCGCGCCGTTACCACCAATAATGCCAACGATGGCGCCTTTGGGAACTGAGAACGACAGGTCGTTGATCAGAATGCGATCACCAAAACCTTTGGTGAGGTTTTTGACCTCGATTACCTTATCGCCCAGACGTGGTCCCGGCGGAATGTACAGTTCGGTGGTTTCGTTGCGCTTCTGGAATTCCTGTGAGTTCAGCTCCTCAAAGCGGGCAATACGCGCCTTGCTCTTGGCCTGGCGTCCTTTGGGGTTGCTGCGCACCCATTCCAGTTCCGACTTGATAGTCTTTTCGCGCGCCGCTTCCTGCTTGGCTTCTATCTCCAGGCGCTTTTCCTTGGCTTCCAGCCAGTTGGTGTAGTTGCCTTCATACGGAATGCCGTGTCCACGGTCCAGTTCCAGAATCCAGCCAGCAGCGTTGTCCAGGAAATAACGGTCGTGCGTGATCGCAACCACGGTACCAGGGAATTCCACCAGGAAGCGTTCCAGCCAGGCCACACTTTCAGCGTCCAGGTGGTTGGTTGGTTCGTCGAGAAGCAACATATCTGGGCTGGAGAGCAGCAGACGGCACAGTGCCACTCGCCGCTTTTCACCACCGGATAATTTGGTGACATCTGCATCCCACGGCGGCAGGCGCAGCGCATCAGCAGCGCGCTCCAGTGTGCGTTCGATGTCCCAGCCGTTGGCAGCGTCGATAGCATTTTGCAGCTCGCCCTGACGCTCCAGCAGCTCATTCATCTCGTCGTCTGTCATGGGTTCGGCAAAACGATCGCTGATGGCATTAAATTCTTCCAGCAGCTTGATGACTTCGCCAACACCTTCTTCGACGTTGCCGCGCACATCTTTGCCTGGGTTCAGTTGCGGCTCCTGAGGCAGGTAGCCGACGTTGATGCCGGTTTGCGCACGCGCCTCGCCATTAAACTCCTTGTCCACGCCCGCCATGATGCGCAGCAGCGTGGATTTTCCTGAACCGTTAAGGCCCAGAACACCAATTTTGGCGCCCGGGAAGAACGACAGGGAGATGTCTTTGAGGATTTCGCGTTTGGGAGGAACAATCTTCCCAACACGATGCATGGTGTAAACAAACTGTGACATAGATAAAGCAATCTCCAGCAAGGGATATAAATGCGGGCGATTCTATCATGCCGAGCGTCAGAAAGGGTCCGGTGCAGCAGGATGCGGGCTAAAGGCAGCATAAACCTGGTTTGTGGCTGGATTTTCCGAGTGCTCCCGGCCCGGACATCATGTAAAATGCCGCTCCATCGAATTCACGGCGCGAGCGACCTCTCGCTTCAGCCAAAACAGCTTCTGACTTGCCATTTATCGGGGAATTACATGTTTACAACCAGCATGAACATCAAAGATTTTGATCCGGATCTGTATGCCGCCATCGAAGGCGAGCGTCAGCGTCAGGAAGAACACATCGAGCTGATTGCTTCTGAAAACTACACCAGCCCGCGTGTGATGGAAGCTCAAGGCAGTGTGCTGACCAACAAGTACGCTGAAGGTTACCCAGGCAAGCGCTACTACGGTGGTTGTGAGTACGTCGACATCGTTGAAACGCTGGCCATTGAGCGCGCCAAGCAGCTGTTTGGTGCTGACTACGCAAACGTACAACCTCACTCAGGCTCACAAGCCAACGCTGCCGTGTACATGGCGCTGCTGAAACCGGGTGATACCGTTCTGGGTATGAGTCTGGCGCACGGTGGTCACTTGACCCACGGCGCAGGCGTGAGCTTCTCTGGTCGTATCTACAACGCAGTTCAGTACGGCATCAACGAACAAACCGGCGAAATCGATTACGATCAGGTTGAAGCGCTGGCTCTGGAACACAAACCCAAAATGATCGTTGCGGGTTTCTCTGCCTACTCTCGTGTTATCGACTGGATGCGTTTCCGCGAGATCGCTGACAAAGTGGGTGCTTACCTGCTGGTTGATATGGCGCACGTTGCCGGTCTGGTTGCTGCAGGTGTATACCCAAGCCCGGTGAAAATTGCAGACGTGACCACCACAACCACCCACAAAACCCTGGGTGGTCCACGTGGCGGTATCATTCTGGCCAAAGCCAACCCTGAAATTGAGAAAAAGCTGAACTTTGCTGTTTTCCCGGAGAGCCAGGGTGGTCCACTGATGCACATCATTGCCGCGAAGGCTGTGTGTTTCAAAGAAGCCATGAGTGCTGAGTTCAAAGCCTACCAACAGCAAGTAGTCAAAAACGCGCGTGTAATGGCTGAAGGTTTTATCAAGCGTGGTTTTGAAGTGGTATCCGGCGGTACCGATGACCACCTGTTCCTGCTGAGCCTGGTGAAACAAGGTATTACCGGTAAGGACGCCGATGCGGCCCTGGGTCGTGCCTACATCACCGTTAACAAGAACGCAGTGCCTAACGATCCGCTGCCACCGTTTGTTACCAGCGGTCTGCGTATTGGTTCTCCTGCTGTAACCCGTCGTGGTTTTAAGGAAGCCGAAGTAGCGCAGCTGACCGAGTGGATGAGTGACATCCTGGATGACATCAACAACGAAACTGTAATCGGTGAAGTGCGCGAGAAAGTCAAAGCATTGTGCGCACAGTTCCCTGTTTACAAAAACGCATAACAGCCACTACCGGGACACCTGACCATGCATTGTCCGTTTTGTGGCGCGCTGGACACCAAGGTGATTGATTCGCGTCTGGTCGCAGAAGGCGACCAGGTGCGACGCCGGCGTGAGTGTATTACCTGTGAAGAGCGTTTCACTACCTATGAAACCGCTGAACTGGTGATGCCGCGAATTATCAAGCAGAACGGAAACCGCGAACCTTTTGACGAAGGCAAGTTGTATTCCGGTCTGAACAAGGCGCTTGAAAAACGCCCTGTCAGCGTTGAGGCGGTGGAGTCGGCCGTCAACCGCATCAAACATCACATCCGTGCCACTGGCGAGCGTGAGGTACCCTCGCGCCTGGTCGGTGAGCAGGTCATGCGCGAGCTGCGACAACTGGATGAGGTCGCTTTTGTCCGTTTTGCGTCGGTCTACCGCAGCTTCAAGGATCTGAACGAGTTCCGGGCCGAGATTGACCGCCTGTCCAATGACAACTGAGCACATAACCCCAGAAATGGCGATGGCCAGAGCGCTGGCACTTGCCACCTCTGTGCTGACAACTACACCCAATCCGCGAGTCGGATGTGTGATTGTGCGTGACGGCGTTCTTGTGGGTGAGGGGTTTCATACCCGTGCCGGTGAAGCCCATGCCGAAGTTAATGCGCTGCGCTGCGCCGGTGAGCTGGCGCGCGGAGCAACGGCTTATGTGTCGCTGGAACCGTGTTCTCATACCGGGCGCACCCCTCCCTGTTGTGATGCGCTGATCAAAGCTGGCGTAGCCAAAGTTGTGTTTGCCGGCTCCGATCCCAATCCCCAGGTTTGTGGCCGGGGTTTGCAGCGCATGCTGGATGCTGGAATTTGTGTTGAGGGACCAACACATCCTCTGCTGGCTGATGCCATAAATCCGGGGTTTATCAAGCGCATGAAACAAGGCCTGCCTTGGGTGCGCTGCAAACTGGCGATGAGTCTGGACGGACGTACCGCCATGGCTTCCGGCGAGAGTAAATGGATTACCAGCGCAGAGGCGCGCGCGGATGTCCAGCGTTTGCGTGCTGCCAGTTGCGCCATAATGACCGGAATCAACACCGTGCTGACTGACAACCCATCCATGCGGGTTAGACCAGAACAGCTAGTGACAGGCAGCATGATTGTGGATACCAATCGTCAGCCCCTGCGAGTCGTTCTGGATGCTGCACTGCGTACACCCGCTGACGCTGCAATTCTGGGTGAACCGGGCAAAACACTGATTATGAGCTCGGCGCAGGCCCTGGCATCAAACCCGGCAAAGTATGCAAATGCCCATACCCGGGTAGAAGCCGTGGCGCTTGCGGAAAACGGTAAGCTGGATCTGCACGCTGCCCTGCAATCCCTGGCACAAAACCATGATTGTAATGAGGTATTGCTGGAAACCGGCCCTGTGCTCAGCGGGGCAATGATTCAGGCCGGGCTGGTCGACGAGCTGGTAGTTTATATGGCGCCCAGTTTGCTGGGCAGTGATGCCCGGCCCTTGATGCAATTGCCGGGATTGGTGCATATGCATGATCGGGTACAGCTGGAAATCATTGATGTATCCCGCATCGGGGTGGACTGCCGCATCAGTGCCAGAGTGCTGGCACAGGCAACGTAGGTCGGAGGAACGGTTATGTTTACCGGTATTATTGAAGTGGTCGGAGAAGTCAAAGAGCTGGCGCTGCGCAATCGTGAATGGCGACTGCGCGTACATTGTCCAGCGCTGGACTTTGGTGACGTAAAACTGGGTGACAGTATTGCGGTAAACGGTTGCTGCCTGACAGTAACTGCATTCGACAATCAGGGCTTTGCCGCAGATGTGTCCAATGAAACCATCAGTTTGACCACCTTTCGCTTTTTAAAACCTGGCTCCAAGGTGAATCTGGAGAAGGCGTTGACGCCGCAGACACGTCTGGGTGGGCATCTGGTTAGCGGCCATGTGGATGGTCTGGGTGAGATTGTCAGCCAGCGTGATGACGGTGGCAGCTGGCGCCTGGAGATCAAGGTGCCGGACGGGCTTGCCAAATACATTGCGCAAAAAGGTTCTGTCTGTATGGACGGCACCAGCTTGACGGTCAACACTGTGTCCGGTGCAGTGTTCGGTGTTAATATCATCCCCCACACACAACAGGCCAC
The DNA here is from genome assembly GCA_964535565.1 of uncultured Pseudohongiella sp. GTDB lineage: Bacteria > Pseudomonadota > Gammaproteobacteria > Pseudomonadales > Pseudohongiellaceae > Pseudohongiella. The sequence continues at coordinate 74,297 of CAZHUJ010000007.1, forward strand.
AATTATCCATACCTATCGTCCCGGTCAGCAGGTGAATATTGAGGTGGATCTGATCAGTCGTTACCTGGAGCGTTTGATGCTCGGTGACAATGCGGCCAGGGCAACCAGCAGTTCCGGACTGACCCAGGCCTTTTTATCCGAACATGGCTTTGAGTAAAACTCCGTTTTCCAACCGTAGAAACTGACTATGAAACTGAACACGATTGAAGAGCTGATTGAAGATATTCGTCAGGGCAAGATGGTTATCCTGATGGACGATGAAGATCGCGAAAACGAGGGTGATCTGATCATCGCTGCAGAAAGAGTGCGCGCGGAGGATATCAACTTCATGGCCAAATACGCGCGCGGTCTGGTGTGTCTGACCCTGACTCGTGAGCGTTGTGAACAGCTCAACCTGCCACTGATGGTCAGCAAGAACAATACGCCCTACAACACCAGTTTTACCGTTTCCATTGAAGCGGCCACCGGTGTAACTACCGGCATTTCGGCAGCGGATCGCGCACGCACCATTCAGGTTGCAGTGGCACGTGACGCCCGTGCTGAAGATATTGTGCAGCCAGGTCATATATTCCCGATCATGGCTCAGCCTGGCGGTGTATTACGTCGTGCCGGCCATACCGAAGCAGGGTGCGACCTGGCGCGTCTGGCCGGTTTTACACCCGCGGCTGCCATTGTGGAAATCATGAACGAGGATGGCACCATGGCGCGCCGTCCGGATCTGGAAGTGTTTGCGGAAAAACATGGGCTGAAAATAGGCACCATTGTTGACCTGATTCACTACCGTATTGCCAACGAACACACGGTTGTCAAAAAGAGCAGTAATGAAGTAGCCACAGAATTTGGCAAGTTCACATTGCATACCTTTGAGGACACTATTTCTGGTGCCACTCACCTTGCGTTTACGCTGGGGGAAATCCAGAAGGACGATCCAGCACTGGTGCGGGTGCATATAGCCAGTACCCTGCGGGATGTCTGCAGCGTGATTGTGGCTGGTGGTACCAGCTGGTCATTCAGTCGGGCGCTGGAACGTATCGCCACTGAAGGCAAGGGCGTAGCCGTGCTGCTTAGTGGTGATGACTATGATGAGGACATCAACGAAAGTATCGCCAGCGTGCTCGGACAGAAAAAAGTTATGCCGCGTCGTCATAGACATGCTGGCAGCGATGTCACTATTGGTACAGGGTCACAGATTCTGCGTGAGCTGGGTGTGGGCAAGATGCGTTTGCTCAGCTACCCCGCCAAATTCAATGCCGTCACCGGCTTTGATCTGGAAGTGGTAGAGTTTGTGCAGTTTGATGTGCCGGCCGAACATTAATATCTGATTTGCATGATTCAGAACTTGAGGAATATGAGGACAACAGCATGAGTGGGATTCGCAGAATTGAGGGAGATTTTGTTGCGGGGCACGGCCGGTATGTAATTCTGGCGGCGCGTTTCAACAGCTTCATTGTTGACCGCTTGATTGAAGGGGCTGTTGACGCGCTGCGCCGTCATGGTGTGTCCGACGATAACATCACTATTATTATGGCACCTGGCGCTTTTGAGCTGCCGGTGCTGGCGCGTAAAGTGCTGTTGCATCGTCCTTGTGATGCGGTGATTGCTCTGGGCGCAGTTATTCGTGGTGGCACTCCACACTTTGATTATGTTGCCGGTGAATGTGTTAAAGGCCTGGCGCATGTCAGCCTGGATACTTCTGTACCTGTCGCTTTTGGTGTGCTGACCGTCGACAGCATAGAACAAGCCATTGAACGCGCCGGCACCAAAGCGGGCAACAAGGGTGCAGAAGCTGCCCTCAGCGCGCTGGAAATGGTCAGTGTTATCAGCAAGCTGGGAGTCTGACAGCGTGATAGATTTGACAGGTGCCAACGCGGATAACCGCGACTCTTCAAACAAACCCGATATAGACGTGGGCGCAGAGGAGTCTGGCAAAAAGAAAAAACTCAGCGACCGTCAAAAAGCACGGCGTATGCTGTTGCAGGCGCTGTATCAATGGCAGATTGCCAGGGCGCCGGTAAACGAAATTCTTGCCGAGTTTCTGGTTTATTACCAGGGCAAGATTGATCGCGACTTTTTCAAGGAAGTTTTCCCGCAGGTGGTGGCGCATGCCGCTGACCTGGATGAGCAGATGAAGCCCTGGCTTGATCGCGATCTGGACGCTCTGGACCCGATTGAGCTGTCTTTGCTGCGCCTGGGTATGTATGAACTGGCGCATCGCATTGACGTTCCCTATAAGGTTGTCATTAACGAAGCCGTAGAACTGGCCAAGGTATTTGGTGCCACTGACAGTCATAAATACGTCAATGGTATTCTGGACCGGGCGGCCAAAGATCTGAGAGCGCTGGAGCAGCGTGGCACTAAGCGAATTTGATCTGATCAGACATTATTTCGGCTCGCCGGCCCTGAATTTTAAAAAGGGGCCGGTTGTCCTTGGACCCGGTGATGATGCTGCCATTCTTGAGATTCCATCCGGCTCACAGCTGGTGATGTCGATGGACACACTAAACGAATCGGTTCACTTCCCTGAGGCCGCTGATCCCTTTTTGCTGGGACAGCGCTGTCTGTTAGTCAATCTAAGTGACATGGCTGCAATGGGAGCCGAACCCCTGGCATTTACGCTGGCAATCAGTCTGCCTCAGTCCAATGCCAGTTGGCTGGAAGCCTTCAGCCGGGGGCTGGCAGAAGTGGCCACTACTTATCAGTGCCCATTGATCGGTGGCGATACCACGCGTGGTCCGTTGTCGATTACGGTCCAGATACATGGACTGGTGCCGCAAGGCCAGGCGCTGCTACGTTCTGGCGCCCGAGCAGGTGATGCTGTCTATGTAACGGGTGAACTTGGTGATGGCGGTGCAGCGTTATGGTGGTTGATGCATGACCAGCGCCTGTTGAGCAGTAATCTCAACAGTGAAGACAAAGATCATTTGCGCAGCGCATTTTACACTCCACAAGCGCAAATCAAGGCCGGAATTGCACTGCGTGGATTGGCCTCCGCTGCACTCGATATTTCCGATGGCCTGATTGCGGATTTGCAGCACATACTCAATGCCAGCGGTGGTAATACTGGCCTGTCAGCAGAGATTGAAACCCAGGCTGTGCCGATGTCGGAGACCTTCAAAAAATGCATACCTGCGCACGAACAGCTGCGCATGGCTCTAAGCGCAGGTGATGATTATGAACTCTGTGTTTGTATTCCTGCAGACAACGAAGCAGAGGCAATTGCCCGTATGAATGCAATGAATGTGCGTTTTACACGCATAGGACAAGTGGTGGTACACACACAGGAGCAGTCAGACAGGAGTATTGTCTTGCGCTATCCTGATGGTCGTAAACAGCGGCCGCAGTGGAGCGGGTATAACCATTTTGTTGACGACGGCGCGTTGGCGGAGGGGAGTCATTAACAATGGTGCACACTCCGGCGTCAATCTGGCGCAACCCGATTCATTTCCTGGCCTTCGGATTTGGCAGTGGCGCCTCTCCTGTTGCACCTGGCACTGCAGGAACAGCGCTGGCCGTACTGATCTATTTGTTGCTGCCCACGATGAATGTCGTCAGTTACAGCCTGTTTGTGTTGGCCAGTCTGATAATGGGTATCTGGTTATGCGGCAAAACGTCTCGTGATCTTGGTGTACATGATCATGGCGGAATTGTCTGGGACGAATTCACCGGCTTCTGGTTAACGATGCTGATGGCGCCACCTGGCTGGATATATGTAGTTGCCGGTTTTTTGCTATTCCGTTTTTTTGATATCGTCAAACCATGGCCCATTCGTTGGGTTGATCGCCAGGTTCATGGCGGCTTGGGCATCATGATGGATGATGTACTGGCCGGTTTGATGGCGATGGTATGTTTGCAGCTTTTGGCTGTCTGGATTTTGTAGAGGTTTATGACATGGAAATCAGGTTTGTTGCCAGTGCCAGTCTGCCTACCGCGTTGGGTGATTTTGTTATCAACGGTTTTAAAGACGTTGTAACCGGGAAGGAGCATGTTGTGCTCTCAATGGGCGATCTCAGTTCGCCCGAGCCTGTGTTATGCCGGATTCACTCCGAATGCCTGACCGGTGACGCGTTGTTCAGTTTGCGCTGTGATTGTGGCCCCCAGCTGCAGTTTGCGATGCAGAAAATTGCGGAAGAAGGGCGTGGTATGATTTTGTATTTGCGCCAGGAAGGCCGAGGTATCGGGCTGCTGAACAAACTGCGTGCGTATTCGTTGCAGGACCTGGGCGCGGATACTGTTGAGGCCAATGAACAGCTGGGATTTGCTGCCGATGGTCGTGAGTACGATATCTGCAAACCTCTGCTGGCACATTTTGGTGTTAATAAAGTCAAACTGATGACTAACAATCCTGCCAAATTTGATGCGCTGCAAACGCTGGGAATCGAAGTAATTGAACGGGTGCCAATAGAGGCAGGGCTGAATCAGCACAACCAGGGTTATCTGGCTGTAAAAATGCTGAAAATGGGACACCTGCTCAAAAGCTGATAAATCGTTGTTATTGTCGGGCTGTGCGCGCACGATCAATGTGGGTGCACATCTCGGCAGCGCCCTCCAAGGCTCTCATGCTGTGGCGCTGGACAATGTCCGGCTCAATCGAATAAAGATGGTTGTGTTGCACTGCGCTTAGCTGTGGCCACCGTAACCAGTCGTTCAGCCATTGTGGTGTTTCGCTGGTAGAACCACTGGCAATAATCACCTGCGGGTTGCGCTGCAGCACATCTTCCAGATTTACTTTGGGGCCTACCGGCAGTTCTGCAAAAATATTGCGCCCACCACAAAGTGTAATCATGTCATTGATCAGTTCAGCGCCGCCGACACTGATTATGGGTGAATGCCAGACCTGATAAAAAACAGACACTGCATCACGCCCGGCATACGTGTCCCGCAGCGACTGTAACGACTGCCTGAACTCTTGTTGCAGAGCTGCTGCCTCGCGGGTTTGTCCGGTCAATTCGCCTAGTCGTGCAAGCTGCTCAGCGATGCTGTCCAGCGATTCTGGTTCCGCAACGTAGACAGTGATCCCCAGAGATTTAAGGCGTTCAATGGAGGTGCGCGGGTTACCGCTGCGCCAGGCTACGACCAAATCAGGTTGCAGGGAGAGAATACGTTCCATATCAAGCATGTCAAACCTGCCGACAACAGGAAGGTTTTGTGCCGCAAGCGGGAAATCACTGAAGTCCATTACACCAACAATTCGATCGCCGGCACCCAGGCTGAATAACAGTTCTGTCATCGACGGTGCCAGGCTGATAATACGTTGCGCCGGTTTTGCCAGCGTGACGATATCGCCATTGTCATCGACCACTTGTATAGCGGATTGTGCGCTCTGAGATGGCGTTGTCGCTGAGCCAGTAAGCAGGATCAGGGCAGCGATCAATCTTGAATATATGCGGCGCCTGCGACGTATGTTCATGGCCTGATTAATAGTCAATGCCTTTTTGTACCTTGATGCCTGCGTTAAAAGCATGTTTAACATCGTTGATTTCGCTGACGGTGTCTGCCAGCTCAATGAGAGCGGCATTGGCATTACGTCCGGTAATAATCACATGCTGATGAGGCGGACGTGATTTTAATGCGTTATGCACACGTGTTGGATCCAGATATCCATACGTGAGCATGTAGGTCAACTCGTCCAGTAGTACAACCTGAACTTCCGGGTTGCACAGCAAAGATTCGGCATGAACCCAGGTCGCTTCTGCGGCAGCAATGTCAGCGTCCCTGTCCTGGGTTTCCCAGGTAAAACCGGTGTTCATCACATAAAACTCAACCAGCGGATGGGAAGAGAACAGCAAATGTTCACCGCATTCCCATTGGCCTTTGATGAACTGTACAACACCACATCGCAGCCCATGGCCGACGCTGCGAGCGAGCATGCCAAAAGCCGATGAGCTTTTACCTTTACCATTGCCAGTGAGTACAAGCAATAAACCCTTGTCCGTTGTTGCTGCCGCAATGCGCTGGTCCACATGTGCCTTTTTGCGCTGCATGGCTTTTTTGTGGCGCTCATTACGTTGTTCTCGCGACTCCATGACCGTGCTCCTGTCAGAGTCCGGCCGGGAAGCCGCCAGCGCGGGTCACAGGTTTTAATCGCGCCAGCTTGTCGCGAATTGCAGCGATGATGCCATCACGGTCCAGGCCTGCGCAGGCCAGCATCTCCGGTACACGGCCGTGCGCCATAAAAGTGTCTGGCAGCCCCAGGTTCAGCACCGGGATGCCGAAGTCATTGGCCAGCAGCCATTCGTTTACGGCTGATCCTGCTCCGCCGGCAACGGTGTTTTCTTCCAGTGTTACCAGGAGGTCATGCTGGCGCGCCAGCTGTTCAACCAATGCAGTATCCAGAGGCTTGATAAAGCGCATATCAGCAACCGTAGCATCGATCAGGTCTGCTGCTGCCAGCGCCGTGTGCACCAGACTGCCAAAACCCAGGATGGCAACAGAATGCCCCTGGCGGCGCACAACACCTTTGCCTATGGGCAAGGCAACCATGGTTCTGCCAATAGCGACACCTGGCCCCTTGCCGCGAGGATAGCGCACGGCGGCCGGGCCATTGTATTGATGGCCCGTATAAAGCATTTGTCTGCATTCATTTTCATCGCTGGGCGCCATGACCAGCATATTGGGAATGCAGCGCAGGAAACTCAGATCAAAACTACCTGCATGAGTGGGGCCGTCTTCACCCACCAGTCCGGCACGATCAATCGCAAACAGTACATCCAGATCCTGCAACGCAACGTCGTGTATCAGTTGATCATAAGCGCGCTGGAGGAAAGTGGAATAAATCGCAACAACCGGCTTGAGTCCGTCGCAGGCCATGCCGGCAGCAAAGGTCACCGCATGTTGCTCAGCAATGGCAACATCGAAAAACCGTTCCGGGAATTTTTCGGCGAAATCATCCATGCCGGATCCGCTGCTCATAGCAGGAGTCACTGCAACCAGACGCTCATCCTGTGCCGCCATATCACACAGCCAGTTTCCAAACACTTTGGAGTAGGTAGGTGAATCCGCCTTTATATCCTGGGGTTTGCGTGGTTGTGCTTCTATTTTTGTCAGCGCATGCATTCCAAAAGGATCGTTTTCCGATGCGCTGTAACCTTTGCCTTTCTGCGTCACGATGTGCAGCAGCTGAGGGCCACGCAGTTCCTTGATATTGGTCAGCACTTCAATCAGGCGATTGGTGTCGTGGCCGTCGACCAGACCAATGTAGTTAAAACCGATCTCTTCAAATAAGGTGCCAGGTGACACCATTCCTTTCATATATTCTTCAGCGCGGTGCGCGGCCTTTAAAGCCGGCGGAATTTTTGACAGCATCTTTTTGCTGCCAGAGCGTATGAAGTTGTACGGTTTGCTTGCCCACATGCGCGCAAAATAACTGGATAGGCCGCCCACATTGCGCGAGATGGACATGTTGTTATCGTTGAGGATAACCAGCACATTGTCATCCAGTTCGCCGGCGTGGTTCAGTGCTTCAAACGCCATGCCGGCAGTCATGGCACCGTCGCCGATGACAGCGATAACGTGGCGATCCTTTTGCTGGTGACGCGCAGCTACCATCATGCCCAGTGCGGCACTGATTGAAGTGCTCGAGTGTCCCACACCAAAGGCGTCGAATTCACTTTCTTCGCGACTGGGGAAGGCCGCCAGGCCGCCAGGCTGGCGCATTGTCAGCATGCGTTCGCGACGACCTGTCAGGATTTTATGTGGATAGGTCTGGTGCCCGACGTCCCATATCAGGCGGTCGTCAGGGGTATTAAATACGTAATGCAGGGCAATAGTCAGCTCAACCACGCCCATGCCGGCCCCAAAATGTCCGCCGGTTTGACCCACCGAATACAACAGAAAGCTGCGCAGCTCACGCGCCAGTGTCGGGAAAACCTCCGGATCCAGGTCGCGCAGGTCTGCCGGACTGTTAATCTGGTCCAGTAAAGGGGTTTCCGGCCTCGTCAGTGGTATTTCTTCGAGCATTTACAATAATTCCTCAATGCTGGCGAGACGTTATGAAGTTGGCCAGGGCAATCAGATGTGTGGTATCACCGTTGATCGGAGCCAGGGCCGCGATTGCTTCATCGATCAGATCCCTGGCCTTGCGCTGGGCTGCATCCAGTCCCAGCAGGCGCACATACGTCGGTTTGTTGCGAGCATCATCAGCGCCTTGAGTTTTGCCAAGTACCACAGTGTCACTGATCACATCGAGTACGTCGTCCTGAACCTGGAAGGCCAGCCCGATACAGCGCGCGTAATGGCGTAGCGCCGCCAGTATTTTCGGGTCGCGGCAGTCCGCACTGAGTGCACCAAGCTCCACACTGGCACTGATCAGTGCGCCGGTCTTGAGCCGGTGCATGTTCTCCAGCGCCGGCAGATCCAGCTCCACACCCACTGAGGCTATATCAATGCCCTGGCCGGCAATCATGCCATCGCAGCCTGCGTTGCGGGCCAGTAGCGCAACCATGGCCAGGCGTGTGTCGGTTGGTATAGCAGGCGCTTCAGCCAGCAGCTGGAATGCCAGCGCCTGCAGGGCGTCACCTGCCAGAATGGCGGTAGCTTCATCAAATGCGCGGTGTACCGTGGGCTTGCCACGGCGCAGATCGTCATTATCCATCGCTGGCAAGTCATCATGGATCAGCGAGTAACAATGGATAAACTCTACGGCAGCAGCGGCAGCATCTGCCAGGGCCTGGTCCAAACCCAGCGCGGAGGAGGCCGCGTAGACCAGCGCCGGACGAATGCGTTTACCACCCAGCAGGCTGCTGTAGCGCATGGCTTCAACCAGTCGAGGTGGCATCGCTGGCAGCTCATCAAGATGCAACTGCATCTGCGCCTCACAGCGGCTGCGACATTGCTGCAAAAAAACAAGGGCTGATTCGGACATCGATTACTCTCCGGCGAGTGTGCCGGGGCGCTCGGCGACAAAAGGTTCGGGTTCGCCGTCAGCGCGGCTGAGCATCTGCACACGCAGCTCCGCTGCCTGCAGGGCCTGCTGGCATTGTCGTGTCAGGCGGACACCGGTTTCAAAGGCTGCCAGAGCCTCATCCAGGCTCATCTGACCTTCTTCCATGCGCGAGACCAGAGCTTCCAGAGCCACCAGTGTTTCCTCAAAAGCGGGTGTGTCGGGCGCTGTGTCTGTTGTTTTATCCGGCATGGCCAGGTTTCCTCGGAAATCAGGCGCGAATTATCGGCTGTTCAGCCGGCAATGGCAATTCAAGCCTGTGCTTTCTGTTTATTGACCCTTCTGCGAGTGGCACAGTATGCTGGCATCTCGTGCGGGGTTACCGATGGACAATAAAAAAACCGATATTTCCCGATTTGATGCGTTACGGGATACCGATCCGTTTCTTCCACCCAAGCTGGAAATCAAGGATTTTTACCGTCAGGACTGGCGAATCCAGTTTGGCCTGATTGTCACGCTTTTGTGGTTGCTGGCGGGATCGTTATACATCTCAACAACCGTTGGATGGCGTGAATTTGCGGATTTGCCAATTGATGAAATGGGCAATTTTCTGGAAGGCGCTTTTGCCCCGCTGGCCTTTCTTTGGCTGGTAATCGGGCTGTTTATCCAGCAGACCATTCTGGCTCAGAACAACCGTGAGCTGTATCACAGTAACGTTGTATCGGCACATCAGGCTGAGGCGCTGGCAGCCAACGAGCGTAATGCGCGGCAGGAGACTTTTTTCAAGATTGCAGACAATACCCGGCGCCAGCTCGGTGGTATCAGTGGTCTGCTACTGCTCTCCAGTAAAGGCGTCCAGGGTGATGGCTCGATTTCTGAAACCGATTTTGCAGAGATGTGGCATCAATTTGCGACCGGTGACTTTGAAATATTTTCGCGACGTTTTTTGACACTGGGTGGGCGCGGAGAAGATTTGCTGCCGCTGTTTTACGGCACCCAGATACGTACAACCCATACAGAAAACTTTATTGTGAATTTTGATCGTCTGCTCAAGCTGGCACGGGAATGTGACATCAATGGCATTATCACGGATGCCCAGCTACATTCTGCCCACGGGCTGCTCAGTGCGCGAATGCGTGAACTGCACCCCCGTATCAAGTTCCGTCGTTACGAAATGACGCGGACCAGCACCTATCTTGATCAGATCATGAAAAGCAGTCTGGAGTAATTTTTATTGAATTTAGCCACAACTTCTTCTGGAGATGACGACAGCAGTTTTGAAAAAATTGCTGCCGCCTTGTTGCATCGGTCCTGGGTCGTAGTACCGGACGCAATGCCTGCAGAGCTGACTGAAGCACTGTTTGCGCAGGTACGCGCGATGACACCGGAGGATTTTGCTGCAGCGGGTGTGGGGCGCAGCCACGCCTATACTCTCAACAGTTTTATCCGCCGCGACGAAATTCGCTGGATAGACGGCTCCACAACTGCTGAGCAAGCCTGGTTGGACTGGGCTGCGCGCTTGCAGCGTTATCTTAATCGTCGCCTCTATCTGGGGCTTTTCTCATTTGAATCCCATTTTGCTCATTACGGGCCAGGTGCGTTTTACAAAAAACATCTGGACGCCTTTCGCGCGGATGAACATGAGCGTGGAGCGCGCCGTGTTCTGTCACTGGTGGCCTACCTTAATCCAGGTTGGCAATCGGTTGATGGTGGTGAATTAGTGATTTATGACGAGCAGGGTGACTCAGCGTTGCAGCGTGTGATGCCAGCATACGGGACGGTGGCAGTGTTCCTCAGCGACCAGGTACCACACGAGGTGGCTGCTGCGCGTCGAGACCGCTATAGCATTGCCGGATGGTTTCGGGTCAACGGCTCTTGTGGTGATCGTGCTGATCCTCCGCAGTAGCTGTAAAACCGCGTGTCTGCGACAGTCAGCAAGTTTTTCGCGCTGAAGACGTGCCTGGAGAGATCCGTTATTCGAGTATTTCTGTTACCTTTATTCCCACATAAAATTCAAGGTCACTTGGGTGACAGAGGGAACGGAGTAATGATTAAAAAAGTAATGATGATTACAGGTATGAGTATGCTGGCTGCCAACATGGCATTTGCTGATGTCAGCGGCGATTGGGCGTTTAACGTTGATATTCCGGGAGCTGGCTCCGGTAACGCCCAAGTCACTCTGCAGGATGCAGGTAACGGTGCACTGACCGGCAACTACAACGGCCAACTGGGCAGCACAGCCTTTACTGGTACTACCGATGGCAGCAAGTTTGCATTTGCCCTGCAAAGCGATTTTGGTGCAATTCAATACGAAGGCGAGCTGCAAGCTGATGGCACACTCAAAGGCACGCTTAATCTGGCCGGTATGGGGCAGGGCGCTTTTGTAGCCACCAAGCGCTGATTCTGATCGGGCCGGTGAGGCTGCTCAGCAGCATTCGCCGGCTCATTATCACCGCTGCTAATAGTGCTCTATAAGCTGGATTTGACTGGTTTATTTGAGGCTTGACACTCAAATTTTGAAGTGCTTATATCGCTGGGTCGCAAGGGGAGGAGAATAATAAGATGCGAGTAGGAGCCAACAAGTTGAAGCTGACGGTTGCTGTAATGGCCGCGCTGGGATTATTCGCCTGTGCGCCTGCCGACACTCAATCTACTGCGCCTGGCAATACAGTTGCCCAGAGTGCCTCTGCACCGGTCAGTGGTATTCCGCGTACTCCGGAGGGGACACCGGATCTGAATGGTATCTGGCAGGTATTGAGTACCGCCAACAATAATCTGGAGCCTGCCGCACCCAAATCTGCTCATGCCTTGGTACCAGGGGATTTTGTACCTGTGCCAGCACCGGAAGTGGTTGCGTTGGGGGCTGTGGGTGCCGTGCCTGCGAGTCAGGGCGTAATTACGACCAACAATGGTTATATCCCTTACAAACCTGAAGCGCTTGCGCGTCGGGACGAGAATCGCGAAAACTGGCTGCAGCGCGATCCAGAAGTTAAATGTTTTATGCCAGGCGTGCCGCGGGCAACCTATCTCCCGCACCCGTTTCAGATTTTCCAGAGTAACAGCGCCTTTTTTATTGCGTATTCATTCGCAGGCGCCGTCCGCAATATCTATCTGGAAGACCCGGGCGAAGCGCCTCTGGACTCCTGGATGGGACAGTCCTACGGACAGTGGGAAGGTGACACTTTTGTGGTTGAAGTGACGGGGCTGAGTGATCAGACCTGGTACGACCGCGCCGGCAACTATCGTTCCTGGGAGTCAAAAGTTACTGAGCGTTACACAATGGTGGATCGCAACGTCATTAACTACACTGCCACCATCGAAGATCCGCAGCTCTATACCGAGCCGTGGACAATTGCCATGCCGTTATACCGACGTCTTGAGCAGAACTTTGAGCTGCCGCAATTCAAGTGTGTGGAGTTTGTTGAAGAATTGCTGTTCGGACGCTTCCGTAAGGGCCAGCCGGTTGAAGGCATGACAATGCCCTTTTGAGGATACCAATAACAATTGAGACAAGGCGCGAAATTAGGCGCCAGGCAGACTGAGTGCCGATGGAAGCCCCCGGCGACCTGAGGTAAGATTGATTCAAGCAAGGCCTAGCGCTTAGCGTAATGAATAGGGGGAAACTATATGAGAACAAAACTGCTCGTTGCCGCGGTTGCTATAGTAGGTGGTATTGCTGCCGTTGGTATGCAATCCCAGGCAACTGCGCACCACGCATTCTCTGCAGAGTTTGATGCAAACCTGCCGGTTGCATTGCGTGGTCCGATCACACGTGTTGAATGGATTAACCCGCACTCCTGGATACACCTGACTCATACCAATGAAGATGGCACCCAGCAAGCCTGGATGGCAGAAGGTGGTACACCCAACACTCTGCTGCGCCGTGGTATTACCCGTAACTCTCTGCAAATTGGCACCGAGATTGTGGTAACCGGTTATCAGTCCAAGGATCGTCTGTGCTCTCCGGCCTGTCGCGCCAACGGCCGTGACATTACTTTCCCTGACGGCCGCAAGCTGTTTATGGGTTCTTCCGGTATCGGTGCGCCGCAGGACGGTGCGGATCCAGAAGACAGATAATCTGGTATCTACCAGCGCTATCAATAAAAAACGCCTGATTGATCATTATCAATCAGGCGTTTTTTTTATCTGCGATAATCGGCCATCAGTCTTGTTCCGGGGGGAATAGTGGATGAACAAAAAGTTAGTCGCCATTACCGCGCTGGCAGGGGCGGCTGTATGGCCGGTGATGGCAGCTGACAGCTCTGCGCTGCAGGCCACAACCAGCATCGCCGAGATGATGAATCGAATTGTCAGACCGACATCGGATGCGGTGTTTTATGTCGCCTCTGAAGCGCCAGACAGTGATGCCGGTTGGCAGGATCTGGAGAACAAGGCGCTGATGCTGGCCGAGTCAGCAAATCTACTGTTGATGCCAGGTTATGTGCAGGCTAATGAGCGTTGGGCGCAAGATGTGGCGCTGATGAAAGAGGCGGCACTGGCTGCATTTGAAGCAGCAAAAAATCGTGATGTGCCGTTGCTGGAAGAGCTGGGTAACACTCTTTATGAGTCCTGTGAAAGTTGCCACACGGCAACGCGCTGATTTCAGAACACTGGGTCAAGAGAGCGCGTGTTGTTGCCGCGATTCCCGTAAAGTGTAGAGCTGACATAAAAACCCGAGGTTTTTATTCTGAGTGTCACGGTCTGGAACGTGCGGTTCTCCCAGAACCATCCATGCATGCCGTTAAAGGCGGCATCGTAGGATCCCATCTGTTGGTTGCTGCTGCCTTGAGCGTAACTGGCCTCACCATCAGGCACCGTAAAATTCTCTGCATGTAAGTCAAAATACAGCTCACCGTCGGCCTGCCAGCTAAATACCAGCGTGTTGCCCAGGTCCATCAGGTATTTATATTCCAGGGACTGAAACGGCTCGAGTACAAATTCAGCTTCGTCTGATTTGTGAAACTCATACTGTACATTTAATGAGGTGTGGCTGTTCATCATGCCTTTTAAGCCCAGCACGCTGCCCACGCCCAGTGGGTCGCGGTCAAACTCGGCGGGCATTACCACTGCCAGGAATATGATGAGCGCGCCGGCAAAGGCTGAGCTGATTGCTGTGGCCATGCGGCGACGAAATCTCAAATCAGGTTTTCTGTGCGGATTCTCTGGCATGTGTTCCTCTGCTAAAGATTTAATTGCCAGGCTGTAAGCTGGTACATCATAAGCAGAAACCCGGCGCCCATCAGTACGGTGTTGCTGGCGAAGGCCATGGCCTCAAAACGGGGATGTCGACGCCAGGCGGCAAACAACAGCACAATAAGACTCAGGGCTGCCAGTTGTCCCAGTTCCACACCGACATTAAAACTGAGCAGATTGATCAGCAAGCCATCGGCATTCAACTCCAGCTCCTGCAGACTGGCCGCCAAGCCAAGCCCGTGAAAAAGTCCAAATACAAACACAGCCACTCGGGTGCTGGGCCATGGCCTGATTCTGCTAAAGGCGCCCATGTTCTCCAGGGCTTTGTACACAACAGACAAGGCAATAACAGCATCAATCAAGTAAGCGTTCACCGGAATATCGGCGAGTACACCAATGATCAGTGTCAGACTGTGTCCCAGTGCAAACAGTGAAACATATTGCAGAATATGTACCGGTTTGGTCAGGAAAAACACTACCCCGGCCAGGAACAGCAAATGGTCGTAACCGGTAACCATGTGTTTGGCGCCAAGATACATAAACGGTGCCAGTGCCGGGCCGGCGTTGGAGGTGACAAACGCGGCATCACCTCCAGCTATGTTATGAGCCCACACCTGCAGACTGGCAGTTAACAGAAGTGCCCACACAAGCAGGCGGGTGACCGGAGCGGGCAGGGCCAAGGCAGCAACCATAGTCGCGGGCAATCAGAAGCGACTGAGGATGTCGGGATTGTAGGCCTGGTGGCAGGCAGTACAGACGCTGTAAAGCTGGGCGCCGGCCTGAAAGTAGTCTTCGTTGTTTTGCGCATCTGTCGCGGCCATCAGCGTCTCACCGACGGTGCTGATCGCTTCCGCATAGGTCCTCCAGGGGCCCTCCTGAACACGACCCGGCAATAACAACAAATTGCCGATTTCAACAATCATTGCGCTGTGGTTATGAGCTTGTTGCCACTCTTCATCATTGGTCGGGTACAGTTCGTAATAACCGTCGTCACGATCCAGGACCCAGCCTGCGGTCTGCCACAGTGAGTCTGCAACCGGCTCTACAACATGAGCCATAAACTCCGTCATATCCATTGTCAGATTGTAATTGGCAGTATCACCAGCTTCCTGGCTGGCTGCGCCGGGAGCAGGATTATCTGTTGCCTGTGAGCAGGCGAACAGCAATGAGGCGAGTACAACACTGATGGAGCAACGAAGCAGATTGAATGACATGGTGAAGCACCCGCAATTAAATATTTGGCTGGCCTCATAATACGCACGGGGGCGGGCCTGCTGCAAGCAGCGTCGAGCAGTGGCTCTGTTTTAGAGTTACTGATGGTCGTGCAGGAAGGTTTCCAGGCTGTGCCCCGTCAGGCGCTTGATGCTGGCAAACACAAACCAGATAGCAATCATCAGTACAATCATGCTCGGAATGGCAATGACGGGGTAGCTGAGGGCGGTCATGCGGCCCAGTTCAGCATTAAATTCAGGTGTTCCAGGCGGGCTGACCAGAATGATGGTAGCCAGAATGTAATTCAGTGTTGAGGACAGGAAAAACGAGCTGGCCACAATGTAAGATGCTTGGCTCAGGCGACGATCAAACAGCGAGGTATTGCCTTTGGCTGCCAGTGCTGCCGCCAGCTCGTCGACGCGGATCAGCTGAGCATTCAGAATCAGGGTTCGTACCAGAGGCCAGCGTGTGTACTGGCTGATCATCACGGCAATACCAATGAGGCCTGGTATAGCAGCTTCCTTGATCGCGATATAACGTGGAGGCAGTTCCAGCAGGCTAATACCACCGGTGAGCAGAACGCTGACAATGCCCAACACGGAGAAGGGATTGATCTTGCCGCTGGCTTTGAGATCCCAGATGCCGTAGAGAATAGGAAAAGACAGTGCAACAATAATGGCCCAGGCAGGCCCTAGACTGTCTTCGCCGCTGAAGCGGGACAGCACAATAACCGGAATGATGATATTAAAGGCAAGATTACCGAGAAATCCGCCCTGGGATTTTTTCGGGTTCTGCGTATCCGTGCCCTGGGTCATGTAGTGTGCCTGGTCCAGAGGGGACGCTGCGGTCTTCACAAAAAGGGGTGGTAGCTACGAGTGGACTTGAACCACTGACCCCAGCATTATGAGTGCTGTGCTCTAACCAGCTGAGCTACGTAGCCATCGCAAGGCGCGCATTCTGGCGAACTGAGGCGACCTTGTCAAGACAGAGAGTTTATCGATTTTGTCAGCGCGCCGCATCCAGTGCTCGCAACACGCCAGAAATCAGTTCTTGACTGGTCGCCACGCCTATTACGCCGTTAACAACAAACTGCACACCTACGCAGAGGATCAGAAATCCCATGATTTTGGTCATTGCGTTCAGCCCTGTTACGCCTAGCAGTCCGACCATCCGCGTCGCCAGGCGCAGGGCGATAAAAACCATTGCCGCCACCACCAGAATGCCAGCAACGATCGCAGCAAAATCCACAGGGCTGGTCGCAAGTGACGCCAGGCCAATAGTGACCGAGATGGCGCCAGGACCGGCCAGACTGGGCATGGCCAGCGGCGTAAAAGACACATCACGTTTACGTTTTGATTCGTGGTGCTCCGCCAATGTCTGGCTGATGTTGTCTTTCGGGTACAGCATGCGCAGTCCGACCCAGGCGACAAGAATTCCGCCCGCAATACGGATGCCTGGTAAGGACAAGCCAAAAAACGTCATGATAAAAGAGCCGCCCAGCAGAAAGGCGATCAGAATACAGATCATATAGATCACACCCTTGCGGGCCTGGTCTTGACGCTCTGCCGTACTGTCTCCTTCCGTAATGGCAAGAAACAAGGGGGCGGTACTGAATGGATTAATGATAGGCAGCAGAGCCACAATTGTGGCGATAGCAAGTTCCAAAGATGCCTCCTGATCCTGTTTTATATAGCTCAGGAGGCATTCTAGAACAGATGAGGCGTGGGTTACACGTTAAAGCGGAAATGCATCACATCGCCGTCCTGCACGATATATTCCTTGCCTTCCAGGCGCCATTTGCCTGCTTCTTTGGCGCCCGCTTCGCCTTTGTACTGAATGAAGTCGTCGTAGGAGATGACTTCGGCGCGGATAAATCCTTTTTCAAAATCCGTATGGATCGCAGCTGCTGACTGGGGAGCGGTGGCGCCAACCTTGACGGTCCAGGCACGCACTTCTTTTACGCCAGCGGTAAAGTAGGTCTGCAGGTTGAGCAGCGAATAACCGGCACGAATCACACGGTTCAGGCCGGGTTCTGTCATGCCCATGGTCTCTAGGAACATCTGCATTTCTTCGACATCGTCCAGCTCGGCGATCTCGGCTTCAATCTTGTTGCACACCGGCACCACAATGGCGCCTTCGGCGTCAGCGATGGCTTGTACAACATCGAGCAGCGGGTTGTTCTCGAAGCCTTCTTCGGACACGTTGGCGATGTACATCACGGGTTTGGTAGTCAGCAGATGGAAAGTCTTTGCCAGGCGTTTTTCATCGTCGCCCAGATCTTTCAGCAGCATGCGCGCGGGTTTACCTTCGGTCAGGTGCGGGATCAGTTTTTCCAGCAACACCTTCTGTGCCACAGATTCCTTGTCGCCGCCCTTGGCCATGCGCGCAACGCGCTGCAATTGTTTTTCGCAGCTTTCCAGGTCTGCCAGGATCAGTTCCAGATCAATAATCTCGATATCGCGCTTTGGGTTCACGCTGTTTGCCACATGGATAACATTGTCATCCTCAAAGCAGCGCACTACGTGGGCGATGGCATCAGTCTCGCGGATGTTGGCCAGAAACTTGTTGCCCAGACCTTCACCCTTGGAGGCGCCTGCCACCAGGCCGGCAATATCAACAAATTCCATGGTGGTGGGCACAACACGCTCAGGCTTAACAATCTCCGCAAGGGCATCAAGGCGCGGATCTGGCATGGGTACAATGCCGCTGTTCGGTTCAATGGTGCAGAACGGAAAGTTCTCCGCCGCGATACCTGATTTGGTAAGGGCATTAAACAGAGTTGATTTGCCAACGTTGGGCAATCCGACGATGCCACACTTGAAACCCATGAGCGTATTTCCTGTATACAGACTATTTTTGAGTGTCAGTGTTGCCGGCGGGTGCAGCGCTGCTGTGCAGCTGCAACATGGCCTGATTCCACTGACCGTTGATCATCAGGGGCAGTACTTTCATCGCCTGCCCGATATCGTGTTCTATATGTATGGTGTCATCTTTGCCGGGATCGCTGAGCACGTAATTGGCTACCTTGCTCTTGTCACCGGGATGACCCACACCAATACGCAAACGGTAGAAACCGTTGGCGCCGCCGAAGGCATTGATAATGTCGCGCATACCGTTGTGGCCGCCGTGACCACCGCCGGCTTTGAGGCGAGTTGTGCCTACCGGAAAGTCGATCTCATCATAAGCAACCAGGACTTGTGTGGGCTCGATATCAAAATACTGACAGAGCGCTAACACAGATTGTCCGCTGCGATTCATAAATGTAGTGGGGAACAACAGGCGCACGTCATTGCCATCAATGCTGACGCGGCCGCAAAGACCGTGGAAGCGGGCTTCTGCCCTGAGTTCTGCGCCGAATTGGCGACAGATAGAGTCGACGAACCAGACACCGACGTTGTGTCGGTTGTAGCGATATTGCGGGCCCGGATTTCCCAGGCCCACAATCAGTTTGAGCTTTTGAGTGCTCACGGTATTTGGCAATCAGCCTTAAGCTGTTTCGCCTTCGTCTGAGCCGCCGCGCGGCGCCAGAACAGTTACCACTGAGTGGTCAGCATCCGGGCCGTGTTGCAGATCAACGCTGGAAACGCCTTTGGGGAATTTGATCTGGGAGATGTGGATAGACTCACCCGCGCCCAGGTCGGCCACGTCGATTTCCAGGAACTCTGGCAGATCTTTAGGCAGACAGACAATTTCCAGTTCCGGCAGAGTGCGCATAATAGTACCGCCGCCAGTTTTAACACCTTTGCACTTGTCTTCGTTGATCAGGTGCACAGGTACTTTAACCTGAATAGTGTGTGTTGCATCAATGCGCTGGAAGTCGGCGTGCATAATGCGCGGCTTGGCTGGGTGACGTTGCAGCGCCTTGATAACAACCTGCTGTTTTTTGCCATCAACCACCAGAGTGATGATGTGTGAGAAAAACGCTTCGTTAGACGTTGCTTTCAGCATGTCTTTGTGCGGAATGGAAATAGATTCCGGCGCTTTTTCTCCACCGTAAATGATGGCAGGAACAAGATCAGCCAGACGACGCAGGCGGCGGCTCGCACCTTTCCCCAGGTCGTTTCTGGCGCTGGCATTTAATTCAAACTCATTGGACATAATGTCTCTCCGGTTTAATAAACATTTGTCAGACTTGCGACCGGTCCAACAAATGTTGTCAGTAAAAGAGGAGGCTGAACATGTCAGCGTCCTCTGTGAAAAATCAGACGCCTGAATTCTCAAACATGGCGCTGATGGATTCTTCATTGCTCACGCGGCGAATGGATTCAGCCAGCAGTCGAGCCATACTCAGTTGACGCACTTTGCTGCATTTTTTGATCGCGTCGCTGAGCGGGATTGTGTCTGTTACTACCAGTTCATCAAGTGGTGAATTGGAAATATTCTCTGCAGCTTTTCCTGACAGTACCGGGTGTGTGCAGTAGGCGATAACTTTATCAGCGCCGTGTTCTTTGAGTGCTGCAGCCGCTTTGCACAGGGTGCCGGCGGTATCAACCATGTCATCAACAATAATGCAGGTACGATCTTTGACTTCACCAATGATGTGCATCACTTGCGCTTCATTGGCTTGTGGGCGGCGTTTGTCGATGATTGCCAGGTCAACGTTTAATTGTTTGGCCACCGCGCGCGCACGAACCACGCCGCCGATATCCGGAGATACTACGGTCAGGTTCTGGTAATTCTGTCTTTCGATGTCTTCAGTCAGCACCGGTGATCCGTAAACGTTGTCCACTGGAATGCTGAAGAAACCTTGAATTTGTTCTGCGTGCAGGTCAACGGTCAGTACACGGTTGATGCCTACAGCGGTGATCATGTCAGCCACTACTTTTGCGCTGATTGCAACACGCGCAGAACGTACACGACGATCCTGGCGAGCATAACCAAAGTAGGGGATTACAGCGGTAATACGGTTGGCAGAGGCGCGGTGCATGGCATCGGCAGTCAACAGCAATTCCATCAAACTGTCGTTTGTTGGAGCGCAGGTGGACTGGATGATAAACACATCCTTACCGCGCACATTCTCAAGAATTTCTACCGCTACTTCACCATCGCTGAATTTACCGATTTGCGCGTTGCCGAGTGGAACGCCAATGTAGCGGGCAATTTTTTCGGCCAGCACGGGATTGGCGTTGCCGGTGAAAACCATGAGATTGTTGGCCATGGGATTATTTCCTTCAGACTTGCCGGCAGGAGGTGTCCAGCGATGACTCTGTTTAGATTTAAGCGGTGGTCTTTTGATGGTGTTGCCCGCCCGGCTCATTGCGAGTAGTCACTTTTTATAAAGGGTTGCATTACTGGGCTTAACCGGGCAGACCGGGAATTTGGCTGGGGTGGCTGGACTCGAACCAACGCATGTCAGAATCAAAATCTGATGCCTTACCAACTTGGCGACACCCCAAAAAAACATCGCTATTCTAAGCGATAGTGCTTCAGCTTGCCTACACAGATTGTGTGATTTTTTGCTGTTGCACTTTGTGCGGCTTATACCAGAGTCCATGCGTTGGACTCGTTGACTGCTTTTGCCACAAAACCACTGATATTTTTCAACGGCCCATGTTTTTCAGTCGGCAATTTTGCCAGCACTTCTCTGGCGGAGGCCTCATCATCGAAACTTGCAAACACGCTGGAGCCAGTGCCTGTCATCCTTGCCGGAGCAAATTGATTAAGCCATTTAGTAGTGGCATCAACCTCGGGATACAGCTTTCGGACCAGCATTTCACAGTCGTTTCGGGACTGCCCTGCCAGAAAGGCGGCCATTCTGATAGCCTTTGTGTCTCGTGTCAATTCCTGATGCGAAAAAATCCTTGAGGTCGCAACATGACAGGCTGGCGTCAGTACCAGGTAATAAAGAGTTGGCAGTGTAATCGGCGTCAGGTGTTCACCAATACCTTCTGCCCACGCTGAGGTGCCATTTACAAAAACCGGCACATCCGCGCCGAGGCGTAATCCCAGAGTCTGCAACTGTTCACGGCTGAGGCCGCATTGCCAGAGATGGTTCAGCGCGATCAGCGTGGTGGCTGCATCCGAGCTGCCTCCGCCGAGGCCGGCGCCGGTTGGAATGCGTTTTGTCAATTCAATATCAACGCCCTGGCAGCTGTTGCAGTGTTCACACAACAGACGTGCTGCTCGCAACACCAGATTGTCGTCACTCTCCAGTTCCGGCGTATCGCAGTGCAGAATAATTTGATCGTCATCGCGCAGACTGAAACTTAACTCGTCACCATAATCCAGTAACTGGAATACAGTCTGCAGCAAATGGTAGCCATCCTCACGTTGTCCCGTGATGTGGAGAAACAAATTCAGTTTGGCCGGAGCCGGCAAAGTCAGTGTTGGATTCGACATAAATAATCAGGATGAGGGAGGGGCTGAAAGCAGCGTCCAGTTCAGTCGGGTCAGATCAAGGCGTAAGGGCTCTTTCTGGATACGTATACGTGTTGGCAGTGACTCGGCGCCGATATTGGTATAACCCAGATAGTCAATACGCCAGCCGGCCTGTTCAAAACCCAGAAGCTGCTGGTTTTCGGCAAAAACCATCGCCTCACTGCGGCCTGGGGCTGGAATGCCTTTGATCCAGAAATTAAGTTCAGTCACCGGCAGTTCATATCCTATTCGCTGGTACAGCATTTCTTCCGGCGACTCGGTAATGATGGGTTCTTCACCCTCCTGCTCAATGCGTACTTCGCCAGGACGACCGTTAATTTCAGTGGCTCCGATATTAAAGGTGCCCCATAAATTAATGCGGTATTGTTCATTCTGCTGGCGCCAGCGTATACGCGAGGAGTGGGCCTCGTTGGCATCGCGTACGTTGATACTGCCGGTGAATTCCCAATGATTCAGTGACTGCAATACCGCTTTGCGTTGTTCCCACTCGCTGTTGACCGGAGCATCCATGCGTGAGGTGGTATTGCAGGCCGCAAGCACAATCATCAGTGGCGGCAATATCAAGAGCTGACGCAGGTTCATGGTGATGGTTGAGCCTGTTGCAGCAAGAGCGCACGTTGTTCGGCTGTCAACAGTCGTTTAATGGCCTCGGTTACATATTCGCTGTCGGGAAATGCCTGCAATGCGGCTGCCCATATTTCCAAGGCGGCACTCTGATCCCCGGTCTCCCAAAGCACTTCACCGAGGTGAGCGGCTACTTCGTGGTCCGGGAACTCCGCATAGGCTTTGCGCAGGTTCTGCAGTGCAGCGTCATGTTGCCCCAGTTTGTACTGCACCCAACCCAGGCTGTCTATTATCGCGGGGTCATCCGGCTCCAGTGTATTGGCGCGCTCGATCAGCTCGAGCGCTTCCTGATAACGATCAGTACGGATGGTTAATGCATATCCCAGATGGTTAAGCGCGCGGGTATCCTGAGGAGACAGCGTCAGGATATGACGCAGATCCTGCTCGATCATTGCCATATCGTTAAAGCGCTCGTTGATCAGCGTGCGTGCAAACAACAGATCAACATTGTCGGGGAAGTTCTGCAAGGCTGTATTTAATGTGTCCAGCGCGCGGGCATCTTCGCCGGCATTGGCCAGCGCTTCCGCCTCCAGGGCGGGCATAATCTGGGCCAGACGAGGATCGCTGTCCGCCAGCTGTTGAGCCCAGTCCCGGGCATCCTCAAACTGCTGTAATTCCACCATCAGCCGCATAGCCTGACGCTGGCTGGCCAGGAAGGCGTTGGATTGGCGGCTTATCTGCAGATACTGCACCAGCGCACCGGGTTTGTCTCCACGACTCTCCAGGATTAATGCCAGATAATAACTGGCTTCGCTCTGGCGATGGCCTGCGCTGATCAACTGTCTCAGCTGTGGCTCAGCTTGCTCATACGCCTCCAGTTCCATATTGAGCAAAGCCAGCGAATACAGTGTTTCCAGGTCGCCGGGTTGCTGCTGCATCAGCACTTCAAACTGTTCTACTGCCTCCAGCAACTTGTCGTGTTGAACCAGCAATTGTGCATAGCTGTAACGCAGCAGGCGATGTTGTGGGTACTCAACAACGGCATCACTCAGCACCTGCTCTGCTTCATCGGCTCGCCCCATATTCTGCAAGAGCTGTGCTTCCAGCAGCCAGGTACGCGGATTGTCGCCAAAACGGTTGCGTCCCTCGCGTAACCAGGAAGTGGCTTGCTCGCCTTGGCCACTCTGGTCGTGCATTTGCGCCAGTGCATAATAAAGTGTTGATTCCTGTGGGTAACGGCTTGCCAGCGCGGTTAATTCGTCAATAAGAACAGCGCGCTGGCGGTTTTCCAGGTTAAAGGTGCGAGCCGAAAGCACCGTAAAATCAACCTGCCCCCCCAGTTTCATGACTTGGTCCAGGTGAGGAAGCGCTCGCACATAAAGTCCCTGCTCTACCAGCTGGTAACCCAGTACCAGGTGCGGTTCCAGAGCATCGGGGGTCAGTGCCAGCCAGCGCTGTGCCAGTTCAAACATGGCTTCAGTGCTGCCCAGCGCAGAGCTGAATTCCATCGCGCGTTTAATAATGTTGAGGTCGTCTGTTTCCAGTGCCAGCTCAAAATAGGTTTCGGCGGCCTGTGGCAGGTAACCCCGCATGGCACCGAACTCGCCCAGCAGGGCTGCTTCCAGTTGTTCCCGGGTAAAATTGCCGTATTGTTCAGGCTCTGTCGGCGGCACAACAGCAGCTGCAGACGCGGAAGGAGTGGATGCCGCCAGATCTGCCTCGGAAACGGGGCTTGGCTGGCTGGAAAGGCCGGCGCAGGCCACCAGCAGGGGCGCAAACAACGGTAACAGACGGTTAGGCAGCTTTTTCATAGAGTCCAGTTAGGGGTGCCTTTGGCACCGCCGGATTGTAACAACAGTTCCCGGGCAAGACTACAATACAGACCGAAGCAGCCGCATAATAGGTGCGGTATCAGTATTTGTTCGGGCACGCGCTGTCAGTTTTTAGTAAGATAGCGCACTTTTCAATTCAGGCTTTTGTTCATGGCGCTGGTCTTGCTTGGCATCAATCACAATACGGCGAATGTGGCGCTGCGCGAGCAGGTGGCCTTTCCGCCGGAAAAGATGGCGGAAGCCATGCGGTGTGTGACCGCATTGGAGCACGTGCGCGAAGCGGTTATTGTCTCTACCTGCAATCGTACGGAATTGTATGTAGATGTTGATCTGGGTCGCGATGCGGACGGCGATAACCGCAGTCAGGATGATCCTGATCTGGCATTTGACCCCGAGTTGCTGAAGGCCCAACAGGAAAAACTGCTGGACTGGCTGAGCAGTTATCACGGTGTGAACCGCGCCGAGCTTGGCAATTGCAGTTATTTCCACTGGCGCTCTGATGTCATCCGCCATCTGATGCGGGTGGCATGTGGTCTGGATTCCATGGTGCTTGGCGAACCCCAGATTCTGGGACAGATCAAATCCGCCTATGCTGTTGCCAAAGAGCTGGGTGTGGCGCGTATGCAGCTGGGCCGTGCGTTTCAGGAAGCGTTTTCGATTGCGAAGGAAGTACGTACTGACACCGCAATTGGCGAAAACCCTGTCTCCGTGGCCTACGCCGCGGTTACGCTGGCAGAGCAGATATTCTCCAATCTGGGTTCCCTTAGCGCACTGTTGATTGGAGCCGGGCATACCATTGAGCTGGTAGCCCGCCATCTGACAGATAAAGGTGTGCGCAATATTGTGGTGGCCAACCGCACACTGCAGAACGCAGTTAACCTGGGTGAAAAATTTGGTGCGCGTGGTGTGCTGCTGTCCGACATCCCGGATGAGCTGGTTCATGCTGATATTGTGGTGTCGTCCACCAATAGTCAGTTGCCGCTGCTGGGCAAGGGTGCGGTGGAGCGTGCTATCAAAAAACGCCGTCATAAACCGATGTTGTTGGTGGATCTGGCGGTGCCGCGTGATATCGAGCCTCAGGTGGGGGATATCAATGATGCCTACCTCTACAGTGTTGACGATATACGCGATGTAATTGAGGACAACGTCAAAAGTCGTGCGCAGGCGGCAGAACAAGCTGGCTCCATCATCGAACGTGGCGTGGAAGAATATTTGAAACAGCTGCGGGCACTTAATGCCGTGGCTACCCTGCGTGCTTTCCGGGACAAGGCTGACCGCATTCGCCAATCCGAACTGGAAAAAGCCCTCAGGTCGCTTGAAAAAGGGACTCCGGCTGAAAAAGTACTGGAGGCGCTGGCGCGCGGGATCACCAACAAGCTGATTCACTCACCCAGTGTGCAGATGAAAAAAGCCAGCGCAGAAGGCCGCGATGATTTACTGCGCCTGACGCAGGAACTGTTCGAACTGGGTGAGTCTGAACCCGGTACCCTGGAAGAAAACCGATGAAAGAATCGATTTACCAGAAATTGGAGCTGATTGCCGATCGCTGTCAGGAGCTGGAAGCATTGCTCAGCGATGCAGATACCATTTCCGACCAGGAACGTTTTCGCAATCTGTCGCGCGAGTTTTCCGAGATTGAACCGATTGTCATCGAGTTCAAACGTTATCTGGTGGCAAAAGATGATCTGGCGCTGGCACAGGAGATGCTCAAGGACGCAGATCCTGATATGCGCGAAATGGCTGACGAAGAAAGCCGTTCATTAAAAGTTCTGCTGGAAGAGCTGGAAATGTCCTTGCAGAAATTGCTGTTGCCCAAAGATGAAAAGGACAGCATGAACGTGTTCCTCGAAATCCGCGCTGGTACCGGTGGTGACGAGGCTGCAATTTTTGCAGGCGATCTGTTTCGTATGTATTCCCGTTATGCCGAACGTCAGGGCTGGCGTATCGAGATCCTTAGCGAAAGGCAGGGTGAGCATGGCGGTTACAAGGAAATTATTACCCGTGTGGAAGGGCGCCAGGTCTACGGCAATCTGAAATTTGAATCTGGTGCGCATCGTGTTCAGCGAGTGCCGGACACAGAAACTCAGGGCCGCATTCATACTTCTGCATGTACGGTGGCCATCCTGCCGGCATCAGATGAGCTGGCGGAGGTTGAAATCAACAAGGCTGATCTTCGTATTGATACTTTCCGCGCCAGTGGTGCGGGTGGTCAGCACGTTAACAAAACCGACTCGGCAATTCGTATTGTGCATCTTCCTACCGGCATGGTTGTTGAATGCCAGGACGAACGTTCCCAGCATAAAAACCGTGCACGTGCCATGTCGCTTCTTCATGCGCGTCTTAACGACATGCAGCAGGCGGCGGCGGACAAACAACAGTCGGATGCCCGACGTTTGCTGGTGGGTTCCGGTGACCGTTCCGAACGCATCCGCACTTACAACTATCCGCAGGGGCGTGTGACTGATCACCGTATCAACCTGACCCTCTATAAACTGGATGAGGTCATGCAGGGTGATCTGGATGCAGTGATCCAGCCACTGATTCAGGAGTACCAGGCGGATCAGCTCGCCGAGCTGGCGGCCTGAGGCCATGAGTACCTGCCCTTCGTTATCATCGACTCCAACGCTGGCTCAAGCGCTGGCATGGGCAAGCCAGCAACTGGCTGGCACTGACGAGTCAGATGGCAGAATTGATGCAGAGTTCCTGTTAACGCATCTGCTGCAATGTTCGCGCTCGTGCCTGTTCAGTCATGCTGACAGCTTGATGGCCGCAGCAGACTGGCAGCATTTTCAGACACTGGTACAGCGTCGTATCGCCGGGGAGCCGGTTGCCTATATCACCGGCAAGCGTGGGTTCTGGACGCTGGATCTGACAGTAACACCCGATGTGCTGATACCGCGTGCAGACACTGAAACGTTGGTGGAAAGTGTATTGGCGCTGGCGGACAAGAATACGTCGCGCACCGTGGTTGATCTGGGAACAGGCAGCGGCGCCATCGCCCTGGCGATTGCCTCAGAGCGTCCACTCTGGCGTGTACTGGCAACAGATGCCAGTGCCTGCGCGTTGCAGGTGGCACAACAGAACGCAGCGCAGTATGAGCTTTCTCGTGTAGAGTTTTTCCAGGGAAACTGGTGTGCTGCGTTGCCGCCAGATGTTGCCCCCGACATTATTGTCAGCAATCCGCCCTATATCGCCGCAGATGATCCTCATCTGCAACAGGGTGATCTGCGTTTTGAACCCATCACTGCCCTAAAGGCCGACGACAATGGTCTCAAAGATATCCGCCAGATTACGGCTGAGGCGGCAAAACTGTTAAAAAGTAGTGGCATATTGTTGTTTGAGCACGGTTATCAGCAGGCCGAAGCGGTTCGCCAGATACTGCATGCCGCCGGTTTTGTGCAGGTACATAGTCTGCGCGATCTGGCTAGACACGAGCGTGTTACCCAGGGAGTCAAACCATGAATGACGAACAGTTGCTGCGCTACAGCCGTCAGATCATGCTGCCGGCATTTGACGTTGAAGGTCAGCAAAAGTTGCTGGATGCCACCGTATTGATTGTGGGTCTTGGCGGACTGGGCAGTCCGGTTTCAATGTATCTGGCAGCAGCTGGTGTCGGACATTTGATTCTGGTTGATGACGACAGCGTTGATGTCAGCAACCTGCAGCGCCAGATTGTCCATACCGAACAGAGCGTGGGTGTGAGCAAGGTGGAATCAGCTGCACGTACGCTGGCGGCTCTTAATCATGAGACCCGTATTACCAGTATCAATCAGCGTGTGGATGATGATGCACTTGCAGCACTGCTGCAGCAGGGTGTGGACCTGGTGGTGGATGCCTGCGACAACTTCAGCACCCGTTTTATGATCAATCGTGTCTGTGTAAAAGCCAGAGTTCCGGTGGTGTCAGGGGCGGCAATTCGTCTGGAAGGCCAGGTGGCCGTTTTTGACAGTCGTCGTGATCACAGCCCGTGTTATCAGTGTCTTTATCGCGGTGGTGACGATGAGCAAATGAGCTGCGCGCGTAATGGTGTGCTGGCGCCTCTGGTGGGTGTGATAGGCAGCATGCAGGCCATTGAGGCGATCAAGGTGCTCAGTGGAATGGGCCAGGATCTGGCCGGAAGACTGCTGTTATTTGATGCCTTGGGTAGTCAATGGCGCGAGCTGCGCTTACCGCGTGATCCGCAGTGCCCTGTATGCAGTGGGAGACCTGCTTGATGATGCAAACACACAGACGCTATGATGCGGTCACTTTTACATAAGGTCAGGCCAGATGCAGCAACCGATTCAAGATTCCGAACCCGTCCAGGTGAAACCGCCTGTCGCCAAAATCCAGTTCAGTTCGTTTAATCTTCAGCCCGAGCTCGAGAAAGCCATTGCTGACCTGGGATTTGAATATTGCACTCCCATTCAGGCGCAGAGTTTGCGTTATACCTTGCGCGGATACGATGTTACCGGCAAGGCACAAACGGGCACCGGCAAAACAGCAGCGTTTCTGATCACGATTATCAATGATCTGTTGAAAAATCCAATTCAGGACAAGCGATATATCGGTGAGCCGCGCGCGGTGGTGCTGGCACCCACACGCGAACTGGTCATGCAGATTGCCAGTGACGCAGCCAACCTGACCAAACATGCAGATCTGCATGTGGTGACACTGGTCGGTGGTGAGGATTATCAGCGTCAGCTGCGTCAGGTTGATAAACGTCCGGTGGATATTGTTGTGGCCACTCCGGGCCGTCTGATTGATTTCCTGCAGAACGAGCATCTGTATCTGGGGCTTGTGGAGCTGCTGGTCATTGATGAAGCAGATCGTATGCTGGACATGGGTTTTATCCCTCAGGTGCGCAATATTGTGGCACGTACTCCGCACAAGGATTGCCGTCAGACATTATTGTTCAGCGCCACATTTACCCCCGAAATTCTGGAGCTGACAACACGCTGGGCCATGGATCCGGTGATGGTGGAAATTCAGCCGGAGCGTGTGGCAACTGACACGGTTGAGCAGTTGGTGTACCTGGTCACCACTGATGACAAATACAAGCTGCTGTATAACCTGGTCAATATGGAAGGCGCGGACAAGGTTATTGTGTTTAATAACCGTCGCGATCAAGTGCGTAAACTGGCCGATAATTTATATCGGCACGGTGTCAGCTGTGGCCTGCTATCGGGTGAAGTTGCCCAAAACAAACGTGTCAGAACCCTGGAAGAATTTCGCGATGGCAAGCTCAAGGTGCTGGTGGCGACGGATGTTGCGGGCCGCGGATTGCATATTGATGATGTGACACACGTTATTAACTATAGCCTGCCTGAAGATGCCGATGATTACGTACACCGTATTGGTCGTACCGGTCGAGCGGGTGCAGTAGGCACTTCCATCAGCTTTGCCTGTGAAGAAGACTCGTTCCTGCTGCCCAATATCGAAGAAAAACTTGGCCAGAAGCTGCCTTGTGTTTATCCGGATCAGGCGTTACTGGCGGAGCCGCCGGCGTTCAGTCGTCCATCCCATTTCAAGGATGAGTCCAGGCCGGCTAATAAAACAGGTGGGCATTCACGAGGTGGCCGCAGCGGCGGCGGGCGTCCGCACCCCAAACGCTGATAACAGCGCGGGGCGGCAGACGTAGCTGTCTAGTGGTATTGACCAGCGCTGGCGCCGGCGTTTACCAGAATGTCGCGATACTCGGTTGAGCTTTTGTGGGTGCTGACATGATCAAGGAATGTGCTGCCATTTCCCAGGCGTACATTCAGATCATGGCCGGCTTCCACAAAAAATCCAACAAAGCGCTCAAACTGCTCAGGCAGCATGCCGCGATAGGCTTTGAGTAATACGTGATAATCCTGCGGTACACCTTCGGGGGCTGGCAGGTTCAGAAAAGCCTTGATGCGCTCATCACTCCATTCCTCGTTGTGTTTTGCAGGCTGGGTGCGATCTTTGCCGGTTTTCTTTTCTTCAGTCATTATTTATTTCCCCTTCAGTTTACTGCGTAGCAGCTCATTTAATTGAGCAGGATTGGCTTTGCCTTTGGAAAGTTTCATCGCCTGCCCAACAAAAAATCCGAACACTGCTTCCTTGCCGCCCCGGTACTGCTCGACCTGGGCTGGATTTGCTGCCAAAACATCGTCAACCAGTTTTTCGATAGCGCCAGTGTCGGTTACCTGCTTCAGACCGCGTGACTCAATAATTTGATCAACATCCTGTTCCCCTTCAGCAAGCGCCTCAAAAACAGTTTTGGCGAGTTTGCCGGAAATGGTGTTGTCCTTGATGCGACTGATCATGGTGCCCAGTTGCGCTGGCTTGATCGGAGACGCGGTGATGTCCAGATCAAGTTTGTTGAGCAGACCCAGCAGATCAACTGTGACCCAGTTGGCCGACAGTTTGGCATCGCCACACAGACTTGCAACTTCTTCAAAGTAGTCGGCCATCGCGCGACTGCTGGTCAACACATCGGCGTCGTACTCGCTTAGACCATATTCAGTGACAAAACGTGTGCTACGGGCATCCGGCAATTCCGGCAACGTGGCACGTACGGCTTCAATGTAGGCGTCATCAATAACTACGGGCAGCAGATCAGGTTCCGGGAAATAACGATAGTCGTTAGCCACTTCCTTGCTGCGCATGGAGCGGGTTTCGTCCTTGTCTGAATCATACAGACGGGTTTCCTGGACGACGCGACCGCCGTCCTCAATAAGGTCGATCTGACGCTGTACTTCGTAGTTGATCGCCTTCTCCACAAAGCGGAAGGAGTTCACGTTTTTAATTTCAGTACGAGTGCCGAACTCGGTTGCACCTTTTTTGCGAACAGAAACGTTGGCGTCACAACGCATCGAACCCTGGGACATGTTGCCGTCAGAGATGCCCAGATACAGGATGATGGAGTGCAATTTTTTCAGATAGGCCACAGCCTCTTTTGCACTGCGCAGTTCAGGCTCAGACACAATCTCCAGCAGAGGAGTCCCCGCGCGGTTCAGGTCGATGCCTGACATTCCTTGAAAATCTTCATGCAAGGACTTGCCGGCGTCTTCTTCGATGTGGGCGCGTGTGATGCCAATGACTTTTTCGCTGCCATCTTCCAGCTGGATTTTTAATGAACCCCGACCCACTGTCGGGAATGCCAGCTGGCTGATCTGATAACCTTTGGGTAGATCAGGATAAAAATAGTTTTTACGATCAAACACAGAGCGTTTGCCAATCTCTGCGTCAACAGCCAGGCCAAAACTCACCGCCATACGCAGTGCTTCCTTGTTCATCACCGGCAGTGTGCCAGGAAGTGCCAGGTCATAGATATTAGCCTGAGTGTTGGGCTCAGCGCCGAAATCAGTGGCGCTGCCAGAGAACAGTTTGCTTTTGGTTGCCAGCTGGACGTGTACTTCCAGTCCAATTACAGTTTCCCAGCTCATTATTTACCCTCCGGTCTTTTTGTGTGCCAGTCCGTATTCAGCTGGAACTGGTGTGCAACATTGAGCAGGCGTGCTTCTGACAGGGCGGGGCCCACCAGTTGCATGCCAATCGGAAGACCATCAATCAGGCCGGCAGGCAAGGACATGCCGGGCAGACCTGCCAGGTTAACTGCAATCGTATAAATATCTTCCAGGTACATGGTCACCGGATCGCTGACCTTTTCCCCGGTTTTAAATGCGGTATGCGGGGATGTGGGGCCCAGAATCACATCAACGGACTCAAACGCCTTGTCGAAATCGTTTTTGATCAGGCGGCGAATTTTCTGTGCCTTGATGTAATAGGCATCGTAATAACCGCTGGACAGCGCGTAGGTGCCAACCAGAATCCGACGTTTGACTTCCGCGCCAAAACCTTCACCACGGCTGCGACGATACAGATCGTCCAGGTTGGCCGGATTTTCACAACGATAACCAAAGCGTACACCGTCGTAACGTGACAGGTTGGCAGAGGCCTCTGCCGGTGCAATCACGTAATAAGCCGGAACCGACAGATGGCTGTTGGGCAGATCCACTTCCACAAAGGTGGCGCCCAGAGACTCCAGCACCTTGATAGCGTTCTGCAAAACAGTTTGCACTGATGAGTTCAGATCAGCCGTAAAGTGCTGGCGTGGCAAACCCACACGCAAACCCGTCAATGGTTTAGTCAGTTCGGCTGTAAAATCTTCCGCAGGCAGATCCAGGCAGGTGGAGTCGCGCAGATCTGCGCCGGCAATGGCATTCATCATCAGCGCGGCGTCGTGTGCACTTTTGGACAGTGGGCCGGCCTGGTCCAGACTGGAGGCAAAAGCGATCATGCCAAAACGGGACACGCGGCCATACGTGGGTTTTAAACCTGTAATGCCACAGAAAGAAGCGGGCTGACGAATGGAGCCGCCGGTGTCAGTGCCGGTCGCCATCGCGCACAGGTCCGCAGCCACTGCCGCAGCTGAACCACCGGATGAGCCACCTGGCACCCGGGTCTGGTCCCACGGATTGCGCACGCCGCCGAACCAGCTGGTTTCATTTGATGAGCCCATCGCAAATTCGTCCATGTTGGTTTTACCCAGCATGATGGCACCGGCCTGCTCCAGGCGTTCTACTACGCAGGCATCATAAGGTGCGATGAAATTGTGCAGCATGCGCGAACCGCAAGTGGTCAGGACGTCGCGGGTACAAAAAATGTCTTTGTGAGCAATTGGAATACCGGTAAGCGGTCCGCCTTCACCACGCGCCAGTCGGCTATCGGCCGCATCCGCCTGTGCAAGCGCCTGGTCTGCAGTTACCGTGATGTACGCATTCAGTGCCGGGTTCAGTTGCTGTATCCGGTCCAGATAGGCTTGGGTCAGTTCCCGGGCTGATATTTTTTTCTGAGCGAGGCTGTCCGCCAACTCAGTAACGGTTTTGCTCAACATAAGCGTCTTGTTCCTTGCCTGATCCCGTACAGGGGTCGGTGAAGTTATTCAAAAGGCGATCATTCAATGACTTTGGGTACCAAATACAGCCCATCTTGAGTGGCCGGGGCAATTTTTTGCAGGTAGTCGCGCTGATTGCTTTCGGTCACAACATCCGGGCGCAGTCTTTGTACTGCATCAAACGGATGCGCCATGGGTTGCACTGCGTCCGTATCCACAGACTGCATCTGGTCGATCATCGCGAGAATATTGGAAATGCGCAGACTGGTTTCAGTGGCGTCAGCGTCACTGATTTGCAGTCTGGCAAGGTAAGCGATTTTTTCTACTGCGTTCTTGTCTAAGGCCATTTAATGGCTCCCGGAGTATGCAATAATGCCGGCCTTCAGCGTGGCTGTAAAACAGGCGCGACACCGGATTGTTCTTGATACTTGCCCTATCACATGAGCATTGTTAGAGTGCGTATCTTGTAGCTGGAGAAGCCGTGATTATACGGGATTATGGCCGGTCAGAGGCAACAGTTTCCTTCCAGGTTTACGATCGTTCCCTGCCACATCAGCGAATTTACAGTTCATCAGTGACAACCCTGCTGTGAGTAGTGCGTGCCTGCGTTGAGGTGTCGCACCTGGTACGGGAACTGTCCGCAGAATTATTTG
This sequence comes from uncultured Pseudohongiella sp., assembly GCA_964535565.1. Classification (GTDB taxonomy): domain Bacteria; phylum Pseudomonadota; class Gammaproteobacteria; order Pseudomonadales; family Pseudohongiellaceae; genus Pseudohongiella. Next base: position 107,852 of record CAZHUJ010000007.1, read on the forward strand.
TCTGCCATCTCATGGCAGATGCAGCAATCCGGTGGGCGGATTGCTTATGCGATTATTGAGGTTAGCAGGAATTCAATGTTCAAAAAAATCAGAGGAATGTTCTCGAACGACCTGTCCATCGACCTGGGAACAGCTAACACCCTGATCTATGTCAGGGGAGAGGGCATCGTACTTAATGAGCCTTCAGTGGTTGCCATCCGCAACCATAACGGTCAGAAAACGGTAACAGCAGTAGGTGCTGACGCCAAACGCATGTTGGGAAGGACCCCGGGCAATATCACTGCCATTCGCCCGATGAAAGACGGTGTAATCGCCGATTTTCAGGTTACTGAAAAGATGCTTCAGCATTTCATCACCAAAGTACACGAAAACAGTTTTTTCCCGCCCAGTCCGCGCGTGCTGGTCTGTGTGCCCTGCAAATCTACCCAGGTTGAGCGTCGTGCGATCCGTGAATCAGTCATCAGTGCAGGTGCGCGTGAAGTTCGCCTGATCGAAGAACCGATGGCAGCAGCAATTGGCGCAGGCCTGCCAGTGGAAAAACCCAGCGGCTCCATGGTGGTGGATATTGGTGGTGGTACTACCGAGATTGCCATCATTTCCCTGAACGGCATCGTGTACGCAGAGTCTGTGCGTATTGGTGGTGATCGTTTTGACGAAGCGATTATCACCCACGTGCGTCGTAACTATGGCAGCCTGATTGGTGATGCCACTGCCGAACGCATCAAAAAAGAAATTGGTTGTGCTTACCCCGCTGATGGCATTGTGCGCGAGATTGATGTCCGTGGCCGAAATCTGGCCGAAGGAGTGCCGCGCAGTTTTACCCTGACCAGCGACGAAATTCTGGAAGCGCTGCAGGAACCGCTGTCAGCTATTGTGCAAGCGGTCAAAAGTGCGCTCGAGCAATCCCCACCAGAATTGGCGTCCGACATTGCCGAGAGTGGTATGGTGTTGACAGGTGGGGGAGCGCTGCTCAAGGATCTGGACAAACTGCTGTCCGAGGAAACCGGTTTGCCGGTGATTGTTGCCGATGATCCATTAACCTGTGTTGCCCGTGGCGGTGGCAAGGCGATGGAGCTGATGGATTCCAATGAGATGGATGCGCTGACCCTGGAATAACGCAGGCTAGCCTGAGGTTCTGTTATTAAAACCTTATTCATCAAAGGGGTATCACTGGAATACCGGCTGGTGGCCTTTGTGGCACTGGCCCTTTCCGTCATGTTCGCAGATAACCGCTACGACTACCTGGACCGGGTTCGTTTCAGCGTTGGCTACTTCACGACCCCTGTGTACTGGCTGGCCGATACTCCTGCCCGCATCTCAGCCTGGTTTGACGATGTTTTTGTTTCCCAGCGCGATCTGCTGGAAGAAAACGCAAGTCTACGCCAGCAGTTATTGTTCGCCCAGCGCGAGTTACAGTTACTGGCCGGACTGGCCAGTGAAAACAGCCGCCTGAGAGAGCTGCAGGAAGCCTCACAAGCCGTGCAGGGGCGCGTGATGACCGCTGAAATCATCAATGTTTCCAACGATCCAGGGGTGCGCCGGGTTCTGATCAACCGCGGTGCCAACCACGGTGTAACAGAGGGCCAGGCCCTGCTTGACGCCCATGGTTTGATGGGGCAAGTTGAAGAAGTGCTGCCTTTTACCAGCTGGATTCTGCTGATCACCGATTCGCGTCATGGCACGCCAGTGCAGGTTAACCGCAACGGCGAGCGCGCAATTGCCCGTGGCAGTCGTGGGGAGGCCCCAGGGCTTGAACTCGAGTTTGTGCCCATCACCGCAGATATAGAAGAAGGTGATCTTCTGGTCAGTTCGGGTCTGGGACAGCGATTCCCTAAAGACTATCCAGTCGCGCAAGTAGTGAGTGTAGTGCACGATCCGGGGCAGCCTTTTGCCATTATTCGTGCGAGGCCTCTGGCCCAGATGGACCGCACCCGTCATGTCATGCTGGTGATTCCGGATGACGAAACTATTACCAGTGCTCCGGTTATTTTTGAAGCCGGCGAACAGACCAATCTGCCGCCAACCGCTGAGCCTGTGATTTCCGAACCTGTTGCTGCAGAAGCTGATGGCCCTGCAGGAGTTAGTCCATGAGCCCCAAACATAATGGTACCTGGGTCATTGTGCTGAGTTTTCTGCTGGCCTACCTGCTGGCGATTGTGCCGTTCCCTGAATGGGCGATGTATTACCGCCCGCAATGGGTTGCACTGGTGCTGATCTACTGGATTATGGCGTTGCCATACCGTATTGGCATCGGTGCTGCATGGATGGTGGGTCTGTTCACCGACATTCTGGAAGGTTCTCTGTTGGGCATCCATGCGCTGACGTTTTCAGTGCTGGCTTATATCACCCTCAGCCTGCATCAGCGTTTGCGACTGTTCTCGTACCTGCAACAAAGTGGCATTGTGCTGGCGCTGGTGGGGCTGGTCATGACCGGCACCTACTGGATCAAGGTTGTCAGCGGACAAACCGCCCCCGGTGGCATGCAGTTTCTGCTGGGCGCCTTGTCCAGTGCTTTTGTCTGGCCCTGGCTGTTTCTGCTGCTGCGACAGCTCCGCCGCGGGTTTGATGTCCATTAACCGCAGGCGGAATCACTTATGACCCAATCTGTAACTCACCGTTGGCAGCCTCTGGTGCTGGCATCCAGCTCGCCGCGCCGGCGTGAGCTGCTCACCCAGATTGGCGTGCAGTTTGAAGTTGTTGTAGAACCCGTGGATGAAACCCGCCACAGTGGTGAAGCGCCGGTGGACTATGTTTGCCGTCTGGCCTGTGCCAAGGCCGCGGTGGTCAATACTCAGGAACAAGCAGGACAGCGGCGGCCGGTTCTGGGCGCCGATACTATTGTTGTTGCAGAAGGTCAGGTGCTCGGCAAACCCGTGGACGCTGACGATGCTGCACGTATGCTGATGTTGTTGTCCGGCCGTCGCCATCAGGTAATGTCCGCCGTCTGTATTATGCAGGGCGAACGCCAGCAACTACGCCTGTCTACCAGCACCGTAGAGTTTCGTTCACTGTCAGCGACAGATATTGCTGCCTACTGGGCCAGCGGTGAACCCGAGGGTAAGGCTGGCGCGTATGCAGTTCAGGGACTTGGAGCACTGTTTATCAATTATCTGGAAGGCAGTTACAGCGGAGTGGTCGGTTTGCCATTATTCGAAACAGCCGAGCTGTTGGCAGCATTTTCGATCGCAACCAGCCTGGATTCAGCCTCTATTGACAAGGAGAGCATTGCTTGAGCGAAGAGATTCTCATCAATGTGACACCGCGTGAAACCCGCCTCGCCCTGATTGAAAACGGTTTGCTGCAGGAGATTTACCTGGAACGGCGCAGCCGCAGTGGTTATGTGGGAGATATCTATCTGGGCAAGGTAGTACGTGTGATGCCCGGAATGGAAGCTGCATTTGTAGACATAGGGCTGGAGCGCGCGGCGTTCCTGCACAGTGCCGATATTGCCCCCATTGGTGCTGACGGCCTCGAAGTACGCGAAGGGCAGCCGATTGATATTATGTCGTTGCTGCACGAAGGACAAATGGTGGTTGTACAGGTCGCCAAAGATCCTATCGGTTCCAAAGGCGCCCGCCTGACCACGCACCTGACCTTGCCGTCCCGACATCTGGTATACGTGCCGCGTAACCCGCATATTGGTATTTCCCAGCGTCTGGAAAACGAGGAAGAGCGCAACCGTCTGCAGGCGTTATTACAAGCCTGTCTGGAACAGGAAGGCCTGGAGGAAAAAGGCGGTTTTATCATCCGCACGGCCGCAGAAGGTGCAACTGAAGCGGAGTTGATCGAGGATATTCGTTTCCTGCGCAAGCTCTGGGCCGCGGTTGAACGGCGTATTGCCAAGAGCCATGAAATCCGGGTCTTGTACCGTGACCTGCCACTTTATCTACGGGCAGTGCGGGATCTGATTACGCCGGGCATCGAAAAAATCCGCGTGGACACGGCAGAAGCGTTTGAGGAAATTACCAGCTTTGTCCGCGACTTTATTCCAGACTCCAGGGACCGGGTTGAACTTTATACCGGTGAGCGTCCGATTTTTGACCTGTACGGCATCGATGACGAAATAGACAAAGCACTGGGGCGCCAGGTAAAACTGAAATCGGGCGGTGATCTGATCATCGATCAAACCGAAGCCATGACCACTATTGACGTCAATACCGGTGCTTATCTGGGCAGCAAAAACCACGCCGAGACCGTGCTCAAGACCAATCTGGAAGCGGCAGTTGCCATTGCCCGCCAGCTGCGCATACGTAATTTGGGCGGCATTATTATTCTGGACTTCATTGACATGGAAGATCCGGAACATCAGCGCCAGGTGTTACGCACACTGACCAAAGCGCTGGAAAAAGACCATGCCAGAACCTCGGTAACGAGCATCTCCGAGCTGGGGCTGGTGGAAATGACCCGCAAACGCACTCGCGAAAGTCTGGGTCAGATACTGTGCAGCCCGTGTCCGGTCTGTGAAGGTCGCGGCAGGCTCAAAACCGCCGAAACCATCTGTTATGAAATTTTCCGCGAGATTGTTCGAGTTGCCCGCGCTTACGAAAATGACGAGCTGCTGGTGCTGGCCTCGCAAGTTGTTGTTGATCGTTTGCTTGATGAAGAATCCAGTACTCTGGCAGATCTGCAGGTGTTGACTGGCAAAACCATCCGGTTCCAGGTTGAACCCATGTATACTCAGGAACAATATGATGTTGTGCTGTTTTAACACTCAACGTTTTGACAGCGATTGGGGATAAGCGGCTTCTCTGGCTTGGTATAGACAGGCAACGATGATACTTCGGACAACACGCAACCTGACACGTTCTGTGCTCAGGATGCTGACATTGCTGTTGTTTACGCTGCTGGTACTGATGGCGTTTTATGTGAGCGCCGGTCGACAGCTGGTGCCGTTGCTCGCCGATTATAAAGACAACCTCGAACAGCGACTGGAAACCGAGTTGGGCATGCCCGTCACCATTGGCAGTCTCAGTGGTGAATGGCTGCGTTTTGTACCACGGTTTGTTATTGAAGATCTGTCCATAGGCAATAACAGCACCCTGCAGCTGCAACATGTTTCTCTCACGCCAGCCTTACTGGAAAGTCTTCGTCAGCGGCGCCTGGTAATTGCCAGTACCAACATTGAGGCGCTGGATATCCATTTTGACCAGCAAACCGATGGTCGCTGGGTACTGGCCGGTTTTTCCAGCTCGGGCGCAGCCCCGGATCCTGAATTGCTGTTCCAGTTGGTAACCCGGCTTGCCCGTCTGGAGCTGACCGATACCCGCATCCGTTTTACAGACCTTGATGGCCGCCTCAGTCAGTTTGAACAGGCCGCCCTGCAATTACAGAGTGACGGCAGTCAACACCAGGCACGGCTGCAGGCGCAGTGGCAAGAAAGTCGCCAGTCACTGCAACTGGAAGCGATGCTGCAAGGCCAGACTCTATCGCAGTTAAGTGGCGAACTTTATCTGCGCCTGCCTGATGCCGATTACTCCGTATTTCTGCCTGCCAATGCCAGCCTGCCGCTGCCAATTCCAGGGGCAGAAGCCAACAGCAATTCACTGGGTGTTGAGTCCCTGTTTCTGCAAGGCGAACTGTGGAGCAGTCTTTTTAACGGGTCGTTACAGGAGCTGACATTCCGCGGCCAGACCTCCATGCAGCTGAATTCACGCTCAGGAGATGCTCACACCTTGCTGGCGCTGGAGCGTCTGGGTGTGGCCGGATTTTTTATGCGGCGCCGTGTGGGAAATGCAGGCTGGCAGTTTTATATCGACGATCTGGCATTTGAGCATGAGGGGCAGTTGTGGCCGAGTGGTGACTTCCAGATTGAGCTCGAGCCAGGTGTGTCGGCTCTGTTGCAGGCTGAAGTGATTGACGTTGGAATTCTTTCGCGTGTGTTGCGAGATCTGCCGCTGGGGGCAGGCGTACAAAACGAAATCCGCAGTTTTAATCCGCGCGGACAATTGTATAACCTGGAATTGACATCCGGATTTGAGGGCGGTCGTCCTTCGGTTTTGAATCTGACCACCAATGTTCGCCAAGGCGGAATTACCGCGCATCGGGGCGTGCCGTCCTTTTGGGGCGTAGAAGCCTACGCCGAGTTTGATTTTGACGCGGTGGCAATCCGTGGTCAGGGGTTTGTTGAAGTCGACAGTTCCGATATGTCCATGCATCTGCCCAGGCTGTTTAACGATGTCTGGGATTATGACCGGGTTAACGGTCGTGTGGGTGTGCGTATAGACGGCGGTGATGAAACAACCGTGCGCCTGGCCAGTGGCGTCATTATTGCGGAGTCGGAGATTGTGAGCGGGCGCGCCCAGTTCGCTACCGAAATACACCGCGGTGAAGAAAATTATGTCGATCTGGAATTAAAAGTCGGCGCTTTGCAGGCAGATATCAGCCGCAAGACGCCCTATTTGCCTACAGCGCCTGGCGCACCGATATCTGCACAGACGGTTCTGTCCTGGGTTAACAATGCTGTGTTGGGTGGAGAGGGTGCTGGTAGTGGTCTGGTTTACCGCGGACGTGTGCAACGCGGATCTGTGCCGGCGGAACGAACCCTGCAAATGTTCTTCCGTGTGGCTGATGGCACTTTAAAGTTTGATCCAGCCTGGCCACAGCTTGATGAACTGGACGGTTACGTCAGCATCAATAACGGAGCAGTGGATATTGTCGCCGAAGGCGGCAGTACACTGGGTATACAGTTTAATGCCAGTCGTGCCAGCGTCCGTCCAAACGAAAACGGCAGCGGCAGCTGGTTGACCGTCAGCGGGCATGGTCGGGGAAGTGCTGCGCAAGGACTGCAGTATCTTCAGCAAACACCGGTTACCGAAGGCGTCGGTCAGTATTTTTCAAGCTGGCAGGCTGAAGGTGATACAGATATTGAGCTGGCGCTGAGTTTTCCTTTGGCAATTGAAAACGCGAAACCGGCAGTGTCTTTGTCGTTTGCCTTTGAGAACAACAAACTGTTTATCCCTGAATATCAGTTGCCGTTGGAGGAGTTGTCCGGACGTTTGTCATATACCGATGAACAGGGTCTGCTCAGTGAAGCGCTGACTGCTACTGTGTTTGGTGAAAAACTGACAGCCAGTTTGCAGGCTGACGGACTGGCCACCTCAGGTGCTGCCAATCAGGAAACCCGGTCTTCGGTGTTGAGCTGGAGTGGCACTACGCGACCCCAAACCTTGATCAATTGGGAGGGCATGCCAGCCGCTATCAAACCATTGCTCACCAGTATGGACGGTGAATTTGATTACGAAGCTGAATTGACCTTGCCGATGCGGATCTCCCCGTCTGCCCCCCAATGGCCCGTGTTGGCCTTGCGATCTGATCTTGTTGGCACACAGGTTCAACTCCCTGCACCCTTTGCAAAAGAGCAGGAGGAAGCCCGGGGTATGGATATCGCGCTGGAGTTCCGGGCGGAAGGTCCGCGGGTTGATCTGCGTTGGCGTGATGTGATGCAGATGAATCTGGCGCTGGCTCAGGGTATTCCCCAAAGCGGACTGATATTCCTGGGTTCTACTGCAGACGGAGTGCGGGTGCGCCGTCTGAATCCATCCGCTCCGGGGGTAGAATTGCTGGGGTCTGTTGCCCATGCAGATCTGGGCGAATGGCGCTCCACGCTTTCCAGAATGCTGGCGCAGGGACAGTTGATATCCCCAGGTGGTGCAGGTTGGTGGAGTGCTTTACAGGGAACTGCTGAAATTTCAATTGGCAGCCTGCAGGTTGCGGACGAGGTGTTTGATACCTTGAATCTCAGCGCCCAACGTATGCCTCAGGCCTGGGAACTCACCATACTGAGCGAGGATATTGCAGGTAAAATGTTGTATCCGGTTATGCTGGGGGAGCCGTGGCAGGTTGCACTGGATTATCTGCATATAGGAGAACCCCCGACCGAAGAAACTGAACTTGCGCCTGGCGATGCCGTTGCTGTGACGGAAGCTGCAGCCGAACTGGATCTTGAAGACCTGCCCGTTGTTGAGTATGAGTTGCCCCGTGAGGACCCGTTGGCCTCGCTGGATCCTCGCAATTTCCCGGCGATGGATTTATCGGTCAAACAATTCACTTTGAATGGTGCTGATTTTGGTGAATGGAATTTCCGCCTGGCATCGGACGACAGTGGCGCAGTGTTCACAAATTTGCGGGTCAACGCCCGTGGATTATCCATAGGCAGCGAAGCAGAACCGGCAGAATTTCGCTGGATTTATGACGGCAATATCCATCGCAGTGTGCTGAACGCACACATTACCGCAGCAGACCTGGCACCTGTATTAAGTGCCTACGGTTATGCTCCCAGCCTGCAGAGTTCCACTGCCAGTTTTCAGTCGCGGCTGCACTGGGATGGCAGTCCTGCGTATTTTTCGGCGCTGGGCCTGAATGGTGATGTTGATATCCTCATCAACAACGGGCGCTTCCAACAGCGCGCAGGCGTGGCTAACAGTGCTCTGAGATTGATCAGCATCCTGAACTTTGACGCCCTGGTTCGCCGGCTTCGTTTCAGTGATGACTTCCTGCGCTCAGGTCTTTCCTACGACGAGATCAGTGGCAAGGTCAGCCTGAGTAACGGCGTTGTCAAAATCAACGATAGACTGCAGATCATCGGGCCAGCCAGCCTGTTCCAGTTAGCAGGAGATATCAACCTGGCTGAGCAGACCATCAATGCGGATTTGTTTATTACATTACCGGTCAGCGAAAATATTCCGTGGCTGGGCGGGCTTGCCGTGCTCAACAATCTAATCAACTGGCAGCTGGCTATAGGCGTGTTTTTGTTTGACAGAATTTTTGGAGAACAGGTTGATAACCTGACCAGTGCCCAGTACCGACTCGAAGGTCCTTGGGAAACTGTGGAGCCAAGGCTGTATCAGGTTTTTGCCAGTGGCAGTTAAGCACCGGCTGAAAACAATCGTTTAGTGGAGATGTAACAACATGGCAGTAGATTTTCAACGTGTGGCCGCCGTACAGATGGTCAGTAGCGCTGACATTGTCGCCAATATTGAAAGTGCCCGGCGTCTGATTACAGAAGCTGCCCGCGCCGGTGCTGGATTGGTGGTTTTGCCGGAAAACTTTGCGGTGCTGGATGGCGGTCCTCAGGCCCGTTTTGCCGAAGCCGAAGGTGACTACAGTGCCCCAATGCAAGGCATGCTGTCAGCTGTTGCCGCTGAACATGGAATTTGGGTGGTTGCAGGTACTATGCCAATAATCACCCGTCCTGCAGCTGCGGGTCAGGAATCAGAGCGGATTACTGATGGCAAGGTCAGGCCGGCTTCGCTGGTTTTTTCGCCACAGGGCATCATCGCTGCGCGCTACGACAAAATGCATCTGTTTGATGTTGAGGTCAGCGACAAACAGGCACGTTATGCGGAATCTGACAGTTTTGAACCTGGCAACCAGCCGGTTTTTGTCGACACTGATGCCGGAAGACTTGGCTTGTCCGTATGTTACGACCTGCGTTTCCCCGAGCTGTATCGTTATTATCTTGAGCAAAAGGTAGACATGGTCACGGTACCCTCGGCGTTTACAAAAGTGACTGGTGAGGCGCATTGGGAAACTTTGTTAAGGGCGCGTGCGATTGAAAACCAGTTTTATGTTATCGCTGCGGCTCAGGGCGGTGTTCATAATGAGCGTCGTGAAACCTTTGGGCACAGCATGATCGTTGACCCATGGGGGCGCGTTCTGGATGTATTGCCGCGCGGCGAGGGTTTTGTGATTGCGGACCTGGACCGCGCAGCACAACAGGATATCCGTCAGCGCATGCCCGTTGTACGTCATCGTCGTATCAAATAATCAGGTGTAAATCTAAAAATGGATAAAGGACTTTTAACCAATCTGACAGCGGCCGTTGTAGTGGCGGCGGGATATCTGCTACCGGGTGCTGCCGGGCAATGGATACTGAGTGTAGGCTTGTTTTCATTATCAGCGTCCCTCACCAACTCCATCGCCATATATATGTTGTTTGAAAAAGTCCCGGGCTTTTACGGCTCTGGTGTTATTGCTCTGCATTTCGAGGAATTTAAACGAGGTATTCGCGAAATGATTATGCAGCAGTTTTTCAGCACTGATGCCATCGACCGGTTTTTTGACGCCTCGTCAATGTTACAGAACGGTGTTAACAAACTGTTGCCTGAGATGATTGAAGAGATCGATCTTGACAGTGCCTTTGACTCGCTGGTTGAAGCCATTATGCAGTCCTCTCTTGGGAGTATGTTGGGTTTTGTTGGCGGCTCCAAGGCACTGGTGGGGTTGCGTGAACCTTTTAATGAAAGAATGCGGGGTTTTTTGTACGAACTGGTTCAGTCTGAGGAGTTCCAAAGACGTTTTTCCGAGCGCCTTGGAGGTATTGGACAAAGTGATGCCGTTATCGCTCGTCTTGAAGATCTGGTTGACAGACGTCTGGCAGAACTCACGCCTGAGCAGGTGCGCCTGCTGGTCCAGAAGATGATACGCAAACATCTGGGCTGGTTGGTGGTCTGGGGTGGTGTGATAGGAGCGTTGATGGGGCTGTTATATGCAGCGCTGTCCGCTATCTGATTTTCGGTTCATTTATGAACGCTAGGTTCTTTCTGGTGTTAATTTACTGACAAAATCAGTCTATTAGCGTCGCAAACAGAATGATTTGTGGCATTTTGTATCATTGGATGCAGAAAGCAGGGTGCCTGGTCTAGAATTCGCGCACATTGTTGTAGGTAGACAATGCAGTATCCGTTTTACCTCCCTGTAAATAGCAAGAGTGTGTGAATAATTATGGCAAGACCTGTTGAGTTTGTTTACGAAGATGTACTGACGAATGCCATGGAGCAATTCTGGCGTGAAGGTTTTGAAGCGAGCTCTGTACAAAAATTGCTGGACGTGACCGGCATCAATCGTGGAACACTTTACAATTCATTTGGTGATAAAGACACATTCTTCAAATCCTGTCTTGAACACTACAGCAAACTGGTTGACTCCGAACTGGCGTCTTCCCTGAATAACAGTGAACTGGCCCCTTGGGCTGCTATCGATAAGTATTTTGATCTGTCAGTGACCGGCACAAGCGCCAAACGTCGCAGCATGGGATGCCTGCTGGTTAACTCTTTCTGCGAAAGCATCAATTACGACAAAGACATCCAGAAGCTGGTGAAGAACTATTACAGCGTGATCCGTAAGGCATTTGTTGCGCGCCTGAAAGATGCTGAAAAGGCGGGTGAGCTGGCTTCAGGTGTTAATACAGAGTTGGCTGCAGATGTTCTGATGAACCTGCTGAGTGGCCTGCGTGTCCATTCCCGTGAAGGCAAGTCAGCCAAACAATTGGCGGACATTATTGCGTTCACGCTGAAATCATTGCGTTAATCTTTGCCTGTTGTCGGCTGCACTTATTCAGGTATACTTGGGGCCATTGTTTGAACTGGCCCCAGGTTTTCGGGTAAGTCTGTTCATTCGTTTGCGTGACCTGAGGGCTTTTTAAAGTTTCTATAAAAGGCCAATAAAAACAAATAGTTAAATTCATAGTGGTAGCTAATAATGAAAAAGCTGGCTGGTGCAAGAAAGTCGGATGAAGGCAATATCGACCTGACCCCGATGCTCGACGTTGTATTTATCCTGTTGATTTTCTTTGTTGTAACGGCGACGTTTCTGTCTGAGCAGGCGATTGATGCAGCCAGTAACGAGAACAACAACAACCCGCCACCGCCCGAGCAGCAGGATCAGCCTCAGAATATTCTGGTTGAAATCAGCCAGAACAATGAAATCACTTTTAACGGCGAGCCGCGTCCAATTGTTGAAAGTCAGATTCGCGCCAACATTGACCGTTTAAAAGCAGAAAACCCGGCAGCAACAGTCATTATTCGTCCAGATCCGCGTTCTAATGTGGATTCCCTGGTTCTGATTATGGATTCTGCGCGTCAGGCTGGCATCTACGATATTTCCATCGTAGAGCCCTGATAAACACTTGAATTATCTGTTGTTGCCTATGGCAATAACAGAACAGCAAAACGCACCCCAGGGTGCGTTTTGCGTTTGTAGACTGAAGGAAACCTGCATGACTCAATCCCCTCCGACATCGCACGCAACGCTCTGGTTTGATCATGTCGCTGACGCAGTCAAAGTCATCGACCAGACCCGACTGCCATTTGAGACAACAGTGCTGACGCTGGAGAGCCTGGAGCAGGTAGAGGACGCTATTATCACCATGAAGGTGAGAGGAGCGCCGCTGATTGGTATTACTGCCGCCTTTGGTGTTTATCTGTCCTTGAAAGTAGATCCGCACGACTTGCAGAGCGCCTGTGCTTGCTTGTTACAAACTCGTCCCACTGCTGTGAATTTGCGCTGGGCGCTGGATCGTATGCTTGCGGAGTTACAAGGGCTGCCCGCAGCGCAGCGTGCCTCCCAGGCGCTGACGCTGGCGCAACGTATCCTTGATGAGGATGTTGCTGCGTGTTCGGCTATTGGCGACTACGGCCTGAAAATCCTGCAGGAGTTATATCAGCTCAAACGTGCCCGGCACGGAGACCAGGCTGTGCTGAATATTCTCACCCACTGTAATGCGGGTTGGCTGGCTACCGGTGCCTGGGGGACTGCGCTGGCGCCCATCTATAAAGCCAGGCTGGCGGGGATTCCTGTGCATGTATGGGTTGATGAAACCCGACCACGAAGCCAGGGGGCATCACTGACGGCCTGGGAGTTGGCCCAGAGCAAGGTTCCGCATACGCTGATTGTGGACAATGCCGGCGGGCATCTGATGCAGAGCGGGATGGTTGATGTCTGTCTGGTCGGTAGTGATCGTACAACCGCCTCAGGTGATGTGTGCAACAAGATTGGCACCTATCTGAAAGCCTTGGCCGCCCATGACAATGGCGTACCATTTTATGCCGCACTGCCCGTATCCACAGTGGATTTCGAGATGATGGATGGGGTGCGTGAAATTCCTATCGAGGAGCGCTCGGCGGAAGAGGTAACGCATGTACAGGGGCTGGATGACAGCGGCAAGCTGAGTCGGGTCAGGGTTGCTGCACCGCAGACCGGTGTCAGCAATTTTGGATTTGATGTGACTCCCGCACGACTGGTCAGCGGGCTGATTACCGAATTTGGTGTATACCCGGCTACAGAAGAAGGTCTGGCGAGTTTAAAAACAGCCGCCGCTGTCGACTTCGACTGATAGTTAAGCCGATCTAGCCCGGCGGCCAGTGTAGATTGCGTCCACCGAGTACGTGAACGTGGATGTGGAAGACGGTCTGTCCCCCTTGTTCACCGGTGTTGATAACCGTGCGGAAGCCATCATCGGCAAACCCTTCGTCAGCGGCAATTTTGCGAGCGCTTAGCAGCAATTTGCCAAGCACTGCCTGGTCCTCATCCTCTGCATGGTTGAGGCTGGTGATATGTTTGCGGGGGATCACCAGAATATGGTGGGGGGCCGCCGGGTTGATATCACGAAATGCATATACATCATCATCAGCGTAAACCCGGGTTGACGGGATTTCGCCGCTGGCGATGCGGCAGAACAGGCATTGGCTTGTCATCAGATCATCTCCTGCATAGACTCACAGCATCGGCAATAAGCCGCGGAGAAACATAACATGTTGTTTGTGCAATTACACCGCCAGCTCGCAGCAGCGCTGCTGCTTGTTTTGTTTGCGCTGCCGCTTTCGGCAGTGATCGCACAGCCGGCAGCCGGTGAGCAGGACGCAGTGTCGGTTTATGGCTACCGGGTGCTTAATTCCTTTCCTCACAACGAGAACTTTTTTACTCAAGGTTTGCTGATTCATCAAGGTGAACTTTATGAGGGAACCGGTCGCAATGGTGAGTCGGCATTGCTGCATCTGGATATGAAGGATGGCAGTGTCATCAAAAGTCGGCAGCTGCCCTCGCGTTATTTCGGGGAGGGAATTGCTGTAGCGGGCGAGCGAATTTTCCAGCTGACCTGGCGTGAGAATATGGTCTTTGTGTACGACCTGGAGAGTTTTTCGTCTCTGGAATCACACTACTGGCCACGTGAAGGTTGGGGGCTGTCTTATGATGGTGAGCAGCTGATTCTTAGTGATGGCAGTGACCAACTGTTTTTTCTTGATCCTGGCACTTTCCGTCTGCTGCGCCAGGTACCGGTGCGCTTGCAGGGGCGGCCAGTCAGCCAGCTAAACGAGCTTGAATACATTGATGGTGAAATCTGGGCAAATGTCTGGATGAGCCAGCAGATTGTTCGCATCAATCCACAAACGGGCCAGGTCACAGGTGTTGTTGATCTGACCGGGTTGGTCAATCAAACCCGCACCGGCGGCAGCGAAGCTGTGCTCAATGGCATTGCCTGGAATGCAGACACCCGCCAACTTTTTGTGACCGGAAAGTTGTGGTCACACATTTTTGAAATAGAGCTCGTTGATCCGTGAAACGCTGGCTGTTATGGCTGTTGCTTGCAGCAGTGCTGACAGCCTGTGAACAGGTCTCCTATTACACACAAGCCGTGCGTGGGCAGACTTCGATTCTACTGTCGCGCCAATCCATCAGTGACTTGTTGAACGATCCTGCTCTGGATCAGCATCTGCGTGAGCAATTGCAGATTGTTGAGTCCGCGCGCCAGTTCGCGGAAACAAATCTGGGGCTGCCTGCACGGGGCAGTTTCACCACTTTTGTTGATCCAGGTCGTGAGCATCTGGTGTGGAATGTATTTGCCGCACCGTGGAATTCCGTTGATCCGATGAGCTGGTGTTTTCCAATCGCCGGATGTGTCAGTTATCGAGGTTACTTTTCCGAACAGGCTGCACAGCGTTATGCACGCCGGCTGTCCCAAAAAGGCTACGACGTTTTTGTAGGTGGTGTTGATGCCTATTCTACGCTGGGCTGGTTTCGCGATCCGCTGCCGGCCACTGTGCTTGGCCGAAGCGAAGACCAGCTGGCCGGACTGATCTTCCATGAGCTGGCGCATCAGCGTATTTATCTGCCAGGTGATACTGCTTTTAATGAAAGTTTTGCCAGCTTTGTGGAACGACAGGGTCTGCAATGGTGGCTGGTGTCACAAGGGCGCGAAATACACATGCAGCAGATTGTGCAGGCGCAGCAGTTACAGCAACGGTTTGCGTTGCATATAGCCGAGTTCCGCGAACAACTGAGCCTGCTGTACCGATCAGAAATGGCCACTGAAACAGAAATGCGTGAACGCAAGCAGCTGATTATGGACGCGATGCGTAACAGCTGGCTGGCTGGACCTGATGCGCCGGCCTATGCAGGATGGTTTGCGGGTGAAATCAATAACGCGCGACTGGCTACAGTGGGAACCTACTACGATTATGTGCCGGCGTTTGAGCAGCTGTTCCGACTCAGTGGAGAAAACCTGGAGCGCTTTTACGCCAGGGTGGAGGAGCTGGTCAGGTTGCCTGCGCTGGAGCGGGAGCAAGTCTTGTTAGAGCTGCTCTCCGCTCCTTCGGAGCAGGAAGGAGAAGGGTTCCTGCCATTAGCCCTGGGCTACAGGGGGTTGTGACAGGCGGGCTTCCAGGTTCTGCACCAGTTCGCGGTAGTACTGGGCGCTGGTGTCAGTTTCAGCCGCCTTGCGATATTGTGCCAGCGCCTCTTCCAGTTGACCTTCGCGCTCCAGCAAACGGCCCAGATTACGGTTCATAAATGCGTTGTCCGGCATCGACTCAACGGCTTGCTGGTAAATACGGATGGCCTTGTCAGTGTGGCCGGCATTGTCATAGCGGTTGGCCATCAGGTGCACTTGTGAATCATCACTGGGGTCAGCTGCAATGGCGCTGATGTCGTAGTCAATCGATTCGTCAAAACGCTCTGAACGGCGCAGCAGTTCACCGATGGTTTTTAAGGAGGCGGTCAGTGGCGTGCTGGGTTGGCCGTTCTGAAGCTCAATAAAACGTGCCAGATTACTGATTGCATCCTCAAAACGTTCCTGGCTCAGGAAAATGTTTGCCAGGTTACGGTAGGCGTCGGCCAGATTGGGATCAGCAGCCACTGCCAGCTGATATTCCGTCACGGCGTCATCATAACGCTCAAGATTGTTGTAGGTGTTGCCGCGACGGTAATGGCGTTGGGCCAGTTCATTGGTCCCGGCAAGCGCGCGCTCCTGCTGGGTGGCACCGGTCTGGGCCAGCGTTTGCGCAGGCGCCATAAACATGGCAGGCAGTACGGCCAGGGCCATGGCCAGCGCGGAGGTTGGGAGGCTGAATCGTGTTTTCATAACTGTTAACCTGCTGTACAACGTTGTTTGCCAATAGTACCGAGGTCGTGGTCATTCAAACCATGCCTTGTGGTGCCAAAGCTGTAATAATTTGTGACACAGCGAGCCGGCTTGATCATAACTCACAATTATAATGTTCGGTATTAAATGAGGAGCTACTCCCCATGTCTGATATTCGGTTGTTCGCCGGAACGCAGGCATTATCGCATCTGCGCAATCACGGTTTGCGCGCTGCGGATGTCAACTGGCTTGCGGGTGCCTCCGGTGGTCCCAAATGGTTTATTTTGTATGGGATGGACCGTTATCTGGCGGGTGAGTTTTTTACAGACAAAGAGCAGTCTTTACGCTTGATTGGCTCGTCAGCCGGGGCATGGCGCATGGCCTGTCATGCACATCCTGAGCCATTGCAGGCTTTTGAGCGTCTGGCGCGCCGTTACTCGGGTCAGACCTATCCTGCGCATCCTGATTGTCACGAAGTATCCAGTGAGGCTGCACGGATGCTCGATTATGTTCTAGGGGATAAGGGTGCGCAGGGCATCGTGGATAATCCGCTAAAACGTCTGTATGTGATCTCCGATCGGGCGCGTGGGTTGGTTAAATCGGACAACTCGCTGGTGCTGAGCACAGGTCTGATGCTGGCAGCGCTCGGTAATCTTGCCAGCCGCCGCACCCTGGCGGCCTTTTTCGAGCGTCATGTATTCCATTCGCCACACGATACACCGGACATAAACTGGTTAACCGACCTGCCTACGAAGTGGACGCCCATCAACACTCGCAATCTACGGCAGGTGTTGATGGCCAGCGGTTCAATACCGCAAGTAATGGAACGCGTCTGTATTCCGGATGCGCCTGGCGCCATTTATCGCGACGGTGGCATTACTGACTACCATCTGGCTTTACCTTTTAATCGTTTGCCGGGGCTGGTACTGTACCCGCACTTTTATTCAGGGGTGATTCCCGGCTGGTTTGATCGCTTCGCTTCATGGCGGCGGGCAAATCCACAACATTTCGACAATGTTGTGCTGGTTGCGCCTTCAAAGGAATTTGTTCGCAGTCTGCCACTGGGCAAAATCCCCGACCGCAATGATTTTCGCAAGCTGCCTGAGCAGCAGCGCATACAGGTCTGGCGCACTGTGTTGCAGGAAAGTGAGCGTCTGGGGGAGGCTTTGCGCCGCCTGGTTGTTAACGGTGAAGGCATTGGCGATATTCAGCAGTTTGAGCCGCGGCGTAGTGTGCACATATAAAGGTTGTATATGAACAGATTTTGTGTGGGGCGTATCGCAATATTCAGTGTGCTGCTGTTACTGAATGGTTGTCTGGGGACGGTAGTTGGTACAGCCGTAGATGTGACACTGGAGGTCGCCAAGGTGCCGTTTAAAGTGGCGGGCGCGGTCGTGGATGTAGTTAGCGATGATGAGGAAGAAGACTGAGTGAAGAGTTCATTCAAACCTGAAGATTTTGGTGTGCCAGCTCATTTCCGACACTGGGTTGGAGACAACTGCGAAGACCATACCGGGCCTTTCTTTTTTAATATCGTCGATGACAAAAAGGTTGAGACCGCTTTTCGCGTTAAATCCCGGAACTGCAATGGGCACAAAAGTGTGCACGGTGGTGTGCTGATGACGTTCGCGGATTACACACTCTGTATCACTGCGCTCGGCGGCGACAATGGTGTTGAGGAGTCGGTAGTCACAGTCAGTTGTAACAATGAGTTTATTGGCCCCGCGTTTGAGGGTGACCTGGTGACGGGTTATGGTGAGATTGTCCGCAAGGGCGGATCACTGATATTTCTGCGGGCAGTGCTGGAGGTCAATGGTCAGCCGGTACTAACCTCCAGCGGTGTGGTCAAGCGTATCAGACGACCTGTTTGATACGCTTTTGCAGCTTAATAACGTGTCCAGTCGTTCTGGCGTGGTTTGATAGGAGCCAGCAGGAAATAAAATATCCAGGCAAACCAGGACAGGAAAATAATCGCCAGTATCCATGCCGCCTTCTCGCCACCACTGGTTTTATCTGAATTCAGGATGATCAGAATTGGCAGCAACCAGATAATTACCGCGCCAAAAAACACAATCAGCGCCATGCCGGCACCAATAATTGGAAGTGCCAGCACAAACAACGCAGCAAAAACGATCAGAGTGCAAAGATTCTTGATAAGGTCCATAACGTCGGGTTCCTGCCGGGAATGATCAACGGGTTACTCTGTAGTCACAACTCTAGCCAAAGTCGTAGCCAAAACCGTGCCAGTATCGCTAATGTTATTTAAATCATAACCTTATTGTTATTGGGCTGGTCACTGGCTGGATTGGGCCGTCAGGAATTGGCCATTGTCACCAACAGTTGGTGAAAACGGCCATTCTGATGGTGTTAATACACAGCCTGAATCAGGAACGGGCCTGGTTCATCGTAACTGCGTTTCAGCAAAGCCGCCAGTTCAGTAGCATCGCGCGCAGTTGCAGAAGGCACTCCCATACTTTTGGCCAGCATAGCCCAATCGATATCCGGGTTGCCGATATCAAACAGGCTGGCGGCAATCGGACCTGCATCAGTCACTCCGAGACGTTCGTATTCAACATTCAGAATGTTGTATTTACGGTTCGCAAAAATCACTGTGGTCACATTCAGCTGTTCACGCGCCTGTGTCCACAGGCTTTGGATGGTATACGCCGCACCGCCATCGCCGAGCAGCGCCAATACGCGTTGCTGCGGGCGTGCCAGAGCCGCGCCCGTGGCAACCGGACTGCCTTGGCCAATGGAGCCACCGGTCAGGCTGAGCCAGCTGTGTGGAGCGGAGGTCTGACAGACTGGATGAGTGGCATTACCCAGGCCTGAGTCAGTCGCAACAATTACATTTTCCGGCAGAGTGGCTGCAATGGCCTGGATGATATTACGGGTGTTCATGTCCATGCCGGGAACGGCTGGCCGTGCTGCCTGAAAGCGACGTGCCTCAGTCTGGCGCGCGCCAACACGTTCGGCAAGTTGTTCAAGCGCGTTACAGGCATCTTCTTCTATGCGCGCCAGCGTATGCACTTCACAGCCCTCTGGAACCAGGCGACTGGGCGTGGTGCGGTAGGCAAAAAAGCTGGCGGGGGTTTGCCCTCCAACCAGTATCAGATGTTTAACTCCGGCAAATGCCGCCAGAATATGCTCCGGAAAGTACGGCATACGTTCCAGTTCAACCGTGCCGGCGCCACCATCTACACGGGCCGGAAAAGTGCCGGACATGATGCGGCACCCGGTTTTGGCAGCAATGCGCCCAGCCCATTCCACCGATGCGGTTTTAACGCCGTCATGCTCCAGAATCATGACGCAGGGTGCGCCGCTTTCCAGAATGCGGGCAACCTGCTCGATATTATTGCTGTCAACGGTGGCGCGGCCGGGAATGCCATTGGGGCGTGCCGGACCAGGCGATTCGCCCCAGGCAGCATCGGCCCCCAGGATCAGCGTAGCTATCTGGCCTTGTGATCCTGGTGTTGCCCGCAGTGTGGCGGTGTAGGCTTCAGCGCCATCCTGGGCCAGGGTATCTGCAGTACTGCAGGACTTGATCCAGCAGGAGAAGTTGCGTGCCAAGGTATCAATGTCGGAGGTCAGCGGCGCATCAAAACCCATGTGAAACTGTGGGTGGTTGCCAACCAGATTGATGATCGGGGAGCCGGCTTTGCGGGCGTTATGCAGATTGGCGATACCGTTGGCTAATCCGGGTCCAAGGTGCAGCAAGGTTGCTGCCGGTTTGCCTGACATACGGGCATAACCGTCAGCGGCTCCAGTGCAGACACCTTCAAACAGCGCCAGTACGCTGCGCATGCCAGGTACCTGATCCAGTGCCTGCACCAGATGCATTTCGGATGTTCCAGGGTTGGCTAGGCAAAGCTCGACACCACAATTGGTGAGTGTTTCAATCAAGGCTCTGGCACCATTCATGGTATTAATCTCCGCGCGGGGTGTTAGTAGACGCATTTATCATAGGCATTGGAACGGGCGTCGGCAAGGAAGCTGAATGCGCGTTTTCAGTGCTTGCTCAGTGAGCTTTCTTTGATATGATGGCGCTGTTCTGGCAGTACCGCCCGACAGCAAGCATAAATCTGATAAAAATCCGGCTGATACATCACGGGCATCATTTGACTTCCTTGAATACCACATTTGCTTTTCTCGCGGATCTGGCCCTGCGCTCGAAAAAATCCCTGTTTGCATACCTGTTGGTATGTCTGAGCCTTGCTTTTGTCCTGAGCCATTCCATAGCGGTTCAAGCGCAATCTGCATCCGCCGATGACTCTGCGCTGCCTGCTATTGATGGCCTCAACAGCATCCGTTTGCCAGAAGACTTTAATCGTGTTGAGTTTTACCTGATTACAGTGGATGTAGGTGATAACGTCTGGGACAACTTTGGCCACACCGCGCTGCGCATGGTCGATGAAAACTCCGGGACGGATATGGTGTTCAACTGGGGACTGTTTGATACCAGCATTGGCCAGCTGCGCTTTGGCGCCAATTTCGCCCGTGGCATTATGGATTACCAGCTTGGGGTATCTCCTCCACACTGGGAGTTTGCCCGCTATCAGGCCGAAGCCCGCACCGTCTGGCAAGATCGTCTGCTGCTGACCAATGCGCAGAAGATGCGGCTGTACCAGCGTCTGGCATGGAACCTGCGCGATGAAAATCGCATTTATAGCTACGACTACTTTTACGACAACTGTACAACGCGGGTACGTGATTATCTGGACGAAGCGCTGGGCGGCACCATTGCCGAACGCAGTGCCACATTTACCAGTCGCAGTTTCCGTGATGAAGTCACCTCCCATTACGCCAGCCTGCCAGTGATTTCATTGTCGCTGGATGTGCTGATGAACGAGCGCATCGACAAGCGCATGAGCCAGTGGCAGCAAATGTTCCTGCCTGCGCAGTTGCGCCAGCATCTGAACCGGCTGGGATTGCTGGCTGATGGTGAAGTACTGATGCAGTTCGAGCCGCCGCAGCAGGGAATCAATCCCTACTTTGCAGTGATTGCGCTATTACTGCCTGCACTGTTGCTGTTGCTCAGCGTTCGTCGCGCTTCGATTGCCTCGTTTAACAGTCAGCCTGGTTTTACATTGCGGATGCCGGCGCTGAGTTATCGCCTGCTGGGCCTGCTGGGTGTAGTGATTACGCTGTTCAGCGGGGTTTACGGCATCATTATGGCGTTTGGCTGGTGGCTGTCCTCACATCTGGACCTGCACGGCAACATTAATTTGCTGTTGTTCTGGCCAACCGATCTGCTGGGATTGCCGATGGCCTTGACCTGGTTGCTTGCTGGCAAGGCGCCAGCAATCAGCAGATTGCGCAATCAGCTCACCATCTTCTATCTGTTCCTGCACATTGTTGCGGCGCTGGTCTATGTGGTGATGGCTTTGTTCGGCCTGACGGAGCAGAGCATAGGCTCGCTGGCGCTTTATGTTGTGCCGGTGCTGCTGGTATTTGCGCTCACGGTTGCGATAGCAGGTATTCGACCGGTGCGCTCACTTCGCTTCACCTGATACTGATTCAGATAAAGACCAGAAGCAGTATCACGCCCAGAATCATGCGATACGCTACAAACGGCTGCATTCCCACGCGTTGAATAAATGCCAGGAAGAAGTGGATGCATAGATAGGCGCTAACCCCTGAAATTGCCACGCCCCAGAACATCGCCATCCAGTCCACGTCGATGTCGGCGTTGATCAGTTCCCAGCTCTGCAGTCCACAGGCAATCAAGATTACTGGAATCGACAGCAAAAACGAGAAGCGGGCGGCGGCGTCGCGGCTGAACCCCAGCATCAAGGCTGCTGTCATGGTGATGCCCGAGCGCGATGTGCCCGGGAATAACGCTACCGCCTGAGCCAGACCAATCAGCAGAACGTCACGCCAGTTCATCTGGCGCTCGCTGCGTGTGCCCCGGTGTTTCCAGTCTGCCCAGCCCAGCAACAAACCAAAAACAATCATGCCGATCGCCAGGTAAAGGGGGGAGCGCAGCACGGTTGATACGATATCTTCGAATGCCAGCCCGGCGAGTCCCACAGGGATCGTGCCCAAGAATACGGCCCAGGCAAGACGTCCGTCATCATCAAGCTTGCGGGTGGTTATTGAGCGTATCCAGCTCAGAAACATGGATGCGATATCGTGTCTGAAGTAGACCAGAACAGCCGCCAGGCTACCAAAGTGCAGGGCGACGTCAAAAGCGAGCCCCTGGTCTTCCCAGTTGGTAAGAGCTGGTACCAGGATCAGGTGGGCAGAGCTGGAAACGGGGATAAATTCAGTGATGCCCTGCACAACAGCCAGCACCACTATCTGAAGCCAATCCATGACACACCCCTGTTATTCAACTGCCTGATTTAATCGCGCCATTATCAACGAAAGCGACGTCGGGTCAACCGCAAACATGGCGTCATATTCCTAGAACAACTGTTCGGAAAATCATTTTCAATGGCGGGCAAAAATGCTAAAGTCAGACGCATGTAATAGTCCGTCTCGATCGTTTTTATATTGGTAATTTTGGAGAACGCCTGTGAATGCTGATTTCAC
Source organism: uncultured Pseudohongiella sp. (assembly GCA_964535565.1). GTDB lineage: Bacteria > Pseudomonadota > Gammaproteobacteria > Pseudomonadales > Pseudohongiellaceae > Pseudohongiella. The sequence goes on from CAZHUJ010000007.1 coordinate 130,521, forward strand.
TGCTGACGAGTTGAAGTTCCAGAAGGAAGTGCAAGACTTCCTGCGCGCGGAGTTTCCGCAGGATATCAAGTACAAAGTAGATAACGGCATACGTCTTGAAAAAGACGACTATGTGCGTTGGCAGAAAATTCTTCATAAAAAAGGCTGGGTTGCACCCAACTGGCCAGTAGAGTACGGCGGAACAGGCTGGACACCAACGCAGAAGTATATCTTTGCGATGGAAATGGGGCTTTATGGCGCTATGGAGCCAGTCGCTTTTGGCGTGAAAATGGTCGCTCCGGTGATTTACACCTACGGCAGCGAGGAGCAGAAAAAACGCTTTTTGCCAGATATTCTAGCCAGCAACGTCTGGTGGTGTCAGGGCTACTCGGAGCCTAACGCCGGTTCTGACCTGGCGTCGTTAAAAACTACGGCAGTACGTGAAGGTGACCACTATGTGGTCAACGGTACCAAAACCTGGACCACACTGGGTCAGTATGCAGACTGGATTTTCTGTCTGGTCCGCACCGATACCACGGCCAAAAAACAGGAAGGTATCAGCTTCCTGCTGATTGATATGAAAACCCCGGGTATCACGGTTTCCCCGATTTATTTGCTGGACGATGAACCCGAAGTCAACGAAGTGCACTTTGATAACGTCCGTGTGCCGGCAGAAAATCTGATTGGAGAAGAGAACAAGGGCTGGACTTACGCCAAGGTTCTGCTGACCCACGAGCGCACCAACATCGCACAGGTTCCAAACTCCAAACTGAAACTGAGCAAGCTGCGTGATCTGGCTGCCCAAACGCCTGATGGCCAAGGCGGTGTACTGCTGAATGACCCGGTATTTGCCCGCAAACTGGCCGAGGTTGAAATTCAGGTGCTGGCGCTGGAATATGCTGAGTTGCGCACCCTGGCTGCGGTCAGCACCGGCAAGGCGCCCGGTCCAGAGTCCTCAATTTTGAAAGTGGTTGGTACCGAAGCAACACAATTTATTGATGAGCTGTATATGGAAGTGGCTGCCTGGCACAGCTTGCCGCATGTGCCTGCACAGTTCACAGGTGGATTTAACGGTGAACGAGTAGGTGAGGGCGCTCTTGCCTCCAGCGCTAATACCTATTTCAACAATCGTAAAAAATCCATTTACGGCGGATCTAACGAGATCCAGAAAAACATTATCAGCAAGGCAGTTCTTGGCCTGTGATTGCGCACTGCCATTTAACAGCATCATTCGAGGGTTAACGTCGTGGATTTTTCATACAGTGATGAGCAGCAAATGCTGCAGGACAGTGTGCAAAAGTTTGTAAGCAGTCAGTACGATTTTGATACACGCCGCAAAATCATCAAATCTGACAAAGGTTACAGTGATGAAAACTGGGCACTGTTTGCCGAACTCGGCTGGCTGACCGTTCCATTCCGTGAGGAAGATGGCGGTTTTGGTGGCTCAGCTGTAGATCTGATGGTAGTCATGGAAGAGTTTGGTAAAGGCATGGTCGTCGAGCCATTTCTGGCAACGGCTGTGCTCAGCGGCAGTCTGGTCAGCGAGCTGGGCAGTGTCGCACAGAAAGAAGCCCTGCTGACAGCTGTGATGGAGGGTTCATTACAGCTGGCAACAGCGTACGCCGAAGCCGACAGTCGTTACAACCTTGCCAGCGTTGGTACTACTGCACGCCGTGATGGTGACGGGTATATTATTCAAGGCAACAAGATTCTGGTATTCAACGGCACATCGGCTGACAAGTTGCTGGTGATTGCGCGTACCAGCGGTGACAAAACTGATAAAAACGGCATTTCTGCTTTTGTTGTTGATGCGACCGCATCCGGAATCACTAAACTGGATTACCCAACTGTAGATGGTCACCGGGCAGCGGAAGTTCATTTCAACAATGTCAGAGTGACTGCAGATGCCCTGCTGGGCGCCGAAGGCCAGGCTCTGGCAGGACTTGAAAAAGCTGTAGACCGCGCAACTCTTGCTGTTTGTGCCGAAGCGGTGGGCGTAATGGATAGTCTGCTGAAAAAGACCGTGGAGTATGCCAAAACCCGTAAGCAGTTTGGTGTGCCCATTGGCACCTTCCAGGCATTGCAACACCGTATGTCGGAAATGTTTATCGAGTGTCAGTTGGCACGCTCTATTGTGATCATGGCAGCAATGAAACTCGACAGTTCTGCCACTGATTCAGAAAAAGCCAAAGCCGTTGCTGCAGCCAAAGCCAGAACAGGGCGTGCCATGCGCAAGGTTGGCCAGGAATCAGTGCAACTGCACGGTGGTATCGGTGTCACTGACGAGCTGGATGTAGGACATTACTTCAAACGTGTTACTGCGATAGAACATCAGTTTGGTAACACGGATTATCATTTGGCGCGGTATGCGGCGCTCTGAGCACCCAGAGGGAACAGGGGCTGACTGCAATGCAGACAGCCCTTTTTTTTGCCTGTACTGTGAAGGTTCTCGCTGTGAAGGATTTCGCAGCAAAAAGTCTGGAGGTTGGTTTTAAGTGAGTGAATTGATACTGGTGCGCCATGGCCAGGCATCGTTTGGTGCTGACTCCTATGACAAACTCAGTCCACTGGGGCTGAGGCAGGTTGATATTCTTTCCAGGCATTGGCAGACACTGGGTGATTACCTGGATGTGTGTTACGCAGGGACTTTGCAGCGTCAGCAGCAAACTGCAGCTGCATTGCTGCCACAGGTCAAATCGCCACAGATCAACATCCATCCCGGGCTGAATGAGTACAACGGGGAAGCGTTGATTCGCATATTTTTACGTGATCACGCCGTCAAAGAAGGATTTTTGGAACAGCCGGGACAGGCTTTTACGGACCGCAAACGCTTTCAGCTGGTTCTTGAAGCTGCGGCTCAACACTGGATAGATGGCACGTTGGAGCCGCGTGAAGGTGAGGATGATGACTTTGAACCATGGCGTGTTTTCCAGGGCCGTGTTCACGCTGTCTGCAGTGAACTTATGAGTGCTCATACCAGTGGTGCAAGGGTGCTGGTCTCCACTTCGGGTGGGGTAATCGCACTGGCGTTGCAGTACGCATTAAGGCTGCCAGATAATCAGGCGATCGCAACCAACTGGATGATCAATAATAGCTCGGTGACACGTTTGGTCTATGGGCGCGGGAAAGTGTCTCTGGCCGGTTTTAATGTGCTTTCACATCTGGAGACACCTGAGTTGCGCGAGTTGATTACATTCCGATAACAATAAGGGGGACACATGTCACAACAGCATGAACTGATCGACCACGCGCAGGATGTGCGAGAAGGGGAAGAGCTTGATCTGAATGTGCTGCGCGACTATCTGCGTCCCGTCCTTGGTTCGCGGGCTGACAATCTGCAGGTAAAACAGTTTCCCGGTGGTTACTCCAATCTTACCTATCTGCTGAGCAGTGGTGATGACAAATGGGTATTGCGCCGTCCACCGTTTGGTAGCACGGTAAAATCAGCCCATGACATGGGACGCGAATTTCGTGTGCTGACAGCGTTGGAAAAAGTTTTTGCTTACGCTCCCAAACCCGTCCATTTTTGTGACGATCACAATATTCTGGGTTGTGACTTTTATCTGATGTCCTACATCGAAGGACTGGTAATTCGTCGTGACTATCCTGCAGGTTTAAAACTTTCGCCAGAACAGGTCCGGCAACAGTTTTTTAAACTGTTTGATGTGCTGGGCGAACTGCATTCTGTTGATCTGGCGGCAGCGGGGTTGACCGATTTTGGTAAACCCCAGGGTTATGTTGGACGTCAGGTAGAAGGTTGGAGCAAACGTTATCTGGCGGCAATGACTCCTGACGCTCCCGACTTTGAGCCAGTAATGGCCTGGCTGCGCGACAAGATGCCGGAAGAAAGTGGAGTGGTCAGCATTATTCACAACGACTATAAACTCGACAACGTTATCTGGTCGGTTGAAGATCCAATGAAAATGATTGGGGTGCTGGACTGGGAAATGGCAACAGTGGGCGACCCGTTGATGGATCTGGGTTGCACACTGGGATATTGGGCTGAAGCGGGAGATCCGCCGTTTTTTCGCGAGTTTCGCGCAATGCCAAGCGACGCGCCAGGCGCTCCCACTCGTGCGGAGATAGTGGCGCGTTTTAGTGAGCGCACAGGCATAGCGGTTGACAATATCGACTTCTATTTCTGTTTTGGTTTGTTCCGACTTGCCGGTATTGGTCAGCAGATCTATTACCGCTATACCCAGGGGCTGACCAAGGATCCGCGCTTTGCAAAGCTGATCGACAAGGTCCACAGTCTGCGGCAGATGTGTGAGCAGGTTGTTACCCGCTCACATCTCTAAGCGTATTTTTGTCCATCACAACAGATAATCTGGTGAGAACGGTACGGTACCAGAAGAAGAGGGCGGCAATAAATACGCTGGTAATGGCCGCCTGCGTTCCGGTGTAGTGCAGCAGTCCAAGAATTATTGCCAGCCCACCGTTGACGTACTGTGAGACAGTCGCTGAAAACCGGCGCGCACTCTTCAGATCGGCTTCCAGAATAGAGTTCAGAATGCCCATGGTCGTGTCCTGAGACGGAAGAGGTTAGCTGTCGCCGCCCCCGCCCCCGCTGCAATTAGTCATAACCGAAAAAACAGCACTGGCAATGGTAGCTCCGCCAAAAACCGGCGAGATACCAAAAAACACCCATGATGCAAAACAGGCGAAAGACATAGTGTCATAGTCATTGACTTGATCACCGCCGCTTACAAGCAGTACTTCGTTTGTATTGAGCTCTCTCATTGTTTGACTCCTCTGATTGATTGAACCTGCAAAGGAGTTATAGCGGAGAGCCCGGCACCTTGCCGGAATTTTATGTAATGGCACCAGTTGGCGGGCACAAGCCGCGTCTAGCGTGCTCCGGACAGCGCAGTTTTCCAGCGGCCTTTACGGAAGATAAAAAAGTACATGCTGGACTTGATCACGTAGTCAGCAATCAGTGCGGCATAGACCCAATACACCCCCAGGTCCAACAGATAGAACACAGCAGTCAAAGCAACACGACCAAACAGGAATCCTGTCAGGGTGATCCGGGCTGGTGAGCGGGTATCACCTGCACCCCGCAATGCGCCGCCTAATGTAAATTCGATAGCCATCATCGGCTGCACAATTGCGACCATGACCGTCAGTGCCACCAGATAGTCCAGAACTTGCGCTTCGTTGATAAAAAAGCTGCCGATCAAGCGGGCATTCCAGCCGATGATCAGGCCAATAACCGCCATCGTAGCAAAGGCAATTTTCAGATTGCGCCATGCTGCACGTTCGGCTTCCTCCGGCAAACCTGCACCCAGGTTCTGGCCGGACATGGTGGCAGTGGCAATAGAGAATCCCATGCCAATCACAATGGAAATAGACAGGATATTTACGCCAATACCATAGGCGGTAAATGCCTCGGTACCGTAGAGGGAAACCACCCACATAAAGGCAATGATTGAAACATTAAAAATGGATTGTTCAATGCCGGCGGGCACGGCGATACGTACCAGTTGGCGCAGACGATCTCTTTGCATGAAGGTCTGTGGTTGTGGTTTCAGCAGCAAGCGTTGTTTGCGCCACATCCAATAAAATATACCTGAGACCAGCGCGTACGACAGTCCTACGGCGATCGCTGCACCCTGAATGCCCATGGGGGGGACAGGGCCAATGCCATACACCAGCATATAGGCCAGCACGATGTTGACCAGATTGCCGATTGCAGCAATCCATACCGGTGTCAGTGCATCGCCAGCGGCTCTCAACGCGGCGCTGATGACTGCCAGAAACGAAAAGAACACATTGAAATAAATCAGCAGCTCCAGATAAAACGCCGCTTCTTCCAGTATCGGACCACGCAGACCAAAAATCGCAACCAGCGCGGTAGATACCCAGGGAATCAGGAAACACAAAACTATTGCAGCAGCCAGTGTGAGCACTGAGGACATTTTGACAACCCGGTCCGCCTCCGCATAGTTGCGGCTGCCCCAGGCATAGGCCACCAGCGCGGTGGTGCCAGCTGTAATAGAAAAGATGATTAATTGCACAGCCATGTAAATACGATCTGCAGCGATCACCGCCGCCACGGACTCGGCGCCAAGTGCCGCTACAATTTTGATGGCGGCCAGATGCACCAGAGACAGCAACAGGTTGCCAATAATGGTCGGGCCAGCCAGTTTTATCAGGCTGAGTTTTACAGGGGCGGGCGTGGTTGCAGACGACATGAGCAATTTCCAGACAACAACAGACAATCTGTCTTTAATTAGTGTTGAACGGGTAGCGGGTTGGTCTTACAGGAAGTGCAGGGCGGCGAGCATACGCTCATGTCCCGCATTTGGCAATTGTTGTGATACGCTTGGCTGCCTTGAGAATTCTACCCTGTGTAACCTGTTGTTAAGCGATGAAAAACTTGAAAAGAAACTCCAATAAACCTGACACAAACAACAAAGCAGTTGATCCCGGCACTGGCCGCAATACCGTTCTGGCTGTGGCCTTTATTAACGGTTTTGTAATCATGGCGATCGAGCTGCTGGGCAGCCGTGTCATGGCGCCTTATTTTGGCAGCAGCGTCTATGTCTGGGGCAGCATCATTACGGTGTTTATGCTGTCGCTGTCGCTCGGGTATCTGTGGGGAGGCAAGCTCTCTACACAACGCGCTGATCTGCGTCAGTTCGCCAGTTTTTTTGCGATAGCTGCAGTGTTGGTCCTGCCGATTATTTTCTGGGCCGATCCTCTGATGAGCAGTATTTTTCTGTCTGTTGAAGATCCGCGTTATGGGTCACTGCTGACGGCGATGATTCTTTATTTTCTGCCAATCTGTGTGATGGGGATGGTTTCTCCGTATTCCGTTCGACTGCTGGTTTCTACCCGTGAACACAGTGGCAGTGTGGCAGGCCTGTTGTATTTTGTATCCACACTTGGCAGCGCGCTGGGAACGTTGTTTACCTCATTTTATTTTGTACTCTGGTTCACTCTGGATCAGGTCATGTGGGGGTGTGTAGCAGCGTTGTTGTTGTGCTCAGCGGCGTTACTGATAACCGGAGGAAAACGCTGATGACAATCCGGATCCGCACACTGATGGTTGTACTGGCGGTAATGTGTTTGGCAGGAAATTTTGCACACGCCCAGCGCACCATCATTCACGAAGAACCATCCCAATATCGGGACATTGTTGTCACGGAATATAACAACCAGCGTTGTATGCTGTTTAATGTTCATCGCGGCGACATGAACCAGACCTGCATTGATTTGCGTGACCCCCGCAGGCTGGTCTTCAATTACACACGTATGAGTATTGCCGGGCTGCTGCTGAATGAGCAGCCGCAGCGCATTCTGATTGCCGGTCTGGGGGGAGGCACTGTTCCAGGGATTATGCGTGAGTTGTTCCCGCAGGCGCATATTGATGTGCTGGAAATTGACCCGGCTGTGGTCAAAGTCGCTCGCGAATATTTTGACTACCAGGAAGACTCGCAGCTGCAGACCCACGTGGTGGATGCCCGTGTGTTTATCAAACGTGCCGGGCTACGCGGCCAGCAGTATGACTACATCATGCTGGATGCATTTTCCGGTGAGTACATTCCCGAACATTTGCTGTCACAGGAGTTTTTGCAGGAAGTGCGGCAAATACTGACTGATGACGGTGTACTGGTCGCCAATACCTTTGCCGGCAGTCGCCTTTACGACTATGAGTCGGTGACGTACACGTCTGTGTTCGGAGAGTTTTTCAATTTTAAAACTGCGGGTAGTGGCAACCGTATCATTCTTGCGCAAAAACAGGCGTTGCCGGCCGCGGCTGAGCTGAATATGCCAGCGCGGCGGCTATACGAGCGCTTACGCCCCTACGGTGTGAATATTCTGGAATATCCGGCGCAGCTCACAACCCGGCCGGACTGGGATACCAATACGCGAGTGCTGACAGATCAGTACTCGCCCGCTAACCTGCTCAATTGAGGCGTTCACGTGTACGTTCGATCAGGTCGTACACAATCATGCCAATCAACATCGCGCTGACAAACACTACCGCCTCAGATGCGGCGGTACCCAGTGCTGCAATGGCTGGACCCGGACAGAAACCCGCCAGCCCCCAGCCCACACCAAATCCCAGACTGCCCAATATCAGACGGCGGTCTATTTCTTTTTTAGTGGGTAACCGGAACGGCTCCTCAAACAGGGACAACGTGCGGCCGCGCGTCCATGTAAAGGCTATGGCTGCGACTGCGATCGCGCCTGCCATCACAAACATCAGGGACGGGTCCCAGTTGCCAAACAGATCGAGGAATGACAGGACCTTGTCCGGATTGCTCATTCCGGAAATCAATAGCCCCATTCCAAAAATCAGACCACAAATAAACGCAGATATAAAATGTTTGTTCATATAGGCACCTTAGCCGCTGATGACATGACGAAATAGATAGACAGTGACAAAGCCTGAAGCCATAAATGCCAGCGTCGCAACTATTGATCGTGGGGACAGCCGTGCAATTCCGCAAACGCCGTGGCCACTGGTACAGCCAGAGCCATAACGCGTGCTGATGCCAACAATCAGCCCCGCAATAATCAGCATTGGGTAGCTGGCATCAATTTTCATCGGCGGTAATTCAGCAAAAAGACCCCAGACCACAGGCGCCGCCACCATGCCTGCGATAAACAGCACGCGCCATAAGACATCGCCACGTTGACGACTCAGGAGTCCGCCAACAATGCCGGAGATTCCTGCGATGCGACCATTGAGCACAAAAAACAAGGCAGCGGCCAAACCTATCAGCGCGCCGCCGGCCAATGCTGACCAGGGGGTAAAATCAGTCCAGTTTATAGTCAATTGCTTCTCTCCTATGGGCAATAAATTTTGTGGAGTAGCTTAACAAGCTTTAATGCGGGCCCGGGGATGATTTTGTAGTAGATGTGTTTGCCTTCGCGTCTTGTGGTGACCAACCCTTCGCGTCGCAGTACCCCAAGTTGCTGCGATAGTGAGGGCTGCAATATCCCCAGAGTGGTTTCCAGCTCACTGACGCACATTTCCATCTGGCTCAGCTGGCATATCAATAACAGCCGATCTTCATGTGCGAGCGTGCGTAATAAAGCCACGGCCTCGGTAGCATTATGTCGCAGTTGTTCGACATCCAGCGAAGAGGTGGGCATAAGTTTGATCCTGGTCAGCAAAAAATAATTAATTTGAAGATAATATATCTGTAAATATAATATATTGAAACCAGTAGATGATAGTCAGCCAGTCTAGGGAGATATAAGATGAACAAACCAATAGTGCAGCCGTTTCTGGATTCTGATTCGGAAACGTTCAGTTATGTTGTGTACGATCATGTAGGCGGCCATGCTGCCGTAATCGACCCGGTACTTGATTATGATCCAAAATCCGGGCGTACCCGCCACGATGGCGCACAGCGGCTGGTGGATTTTGTACGTGATAATCGTTTGACGGTAGACTGGGTTCTGGAGACACATGCACACGCGGATCACCTTTCGGCTGCACCCTATATCAAAGCCCAGGTGGGCGGTCGTATTGCAATTGGTGAGCATATTGTTGCTGTACAGAAAATTTTTCGGGAAATATTCAACCTGGAAAAACAGTTTCTGGTTGATGGCGGGCAGTTCGACAAGCTGTTTGCTGAAGGTGAAACCTTCAGGATCGGTGAGCTGGAGGGAGAAGTGATCCATACCCCCGGCCACACACCGGCAGATATGTCATGGCGTATTGGTGATGCTGTTTTTGTAGGCGATACACTGTTTATGCCCGACGTAGGCACGGCACGTTGTGATTTCCCGGGCGGAAATGCACACACGTTGTACCAGTCCATCCAGCGGCTATTGGCTATGCCTGATGAAACACGGCTGTTTATGTGCCATGACTATCCTGACGGACGCCGTGAGCATCTTTGCGAGACTACTGTGGCTGAGCAGAAAAAGCACAATATTCACGTCCATGCTGGCGTGACAGAGGAGCAGTTTGTGGCAATGCGTGAGGCACGTGACAAGACACTGGAGATGCCTCGACTGATTCTGCCTTCTATTCAGCTGAATATTCGCGCGGGACAAATGCCGCCACCGGAAGATAACGGCACTGTTTACTTCAAGATTCCAGTCAATCGGCTCTAGGTTCGCCGGTTGCTGGAATCTTGCCGATCATTCGCCAAGGATGCCTTTGAGCCGGGTCATATCGAGAATTTCGATCTCCCGGCTCTTGACCAGAATGATCTCTTTTTTCTGCAACGCAGAGAAAACGCGGCTGACCGTTTCCAGTGTAAGACCCAGATATTCACCAATATCGCTGCGTGTCATATGCAGGATAAAGCGGTCCGGTGACAGCTGGCAGCGGGCGTAGCGAGTGGACAGACTCAGCAAAAATGACGCCAGACGTTGCTCGGCGGTATAGCTGCTGAGCAGGGTGTGAATGTGTTGGTCCTTCACAATTTCATTGCTCATGATCGCAAAAAAGCGGCTTTGCAGATTGGGCAACTGCTGGCTCAGTTTTTCCAGCTGTGAAAATGGAATCTCGCAGATGGATGAGTGCTCCAGAGCCATTGTTGAAACACCGTGTGAGCGGCTGCCAATACCATCCATGCCGATTATTTCACCTGGCATAAAAAAGCCGGTAACACGGCTCTGTCCATCCGCTCCCAGAATATAGGATTTAAAGCTGCCGCTGCGCACTGCAAAAATCGAACGGAATTCGTCTTTTTGACGATAAAGGTGCTCGCCTTTGCGCAGTGGACGATTGCGTTCAATGATTTCATTCAGTTGCAGGATTTCGCCCTTGTTCAGCGCAATGGGCAGACACAGATCAGCCAGACGGCAGCTGCTGCAGCTAACGCCTGGATTGTGTGGACAAGGACGTCCACGCACAGGGGTGCTTGCAGAACTGCTGACAAACGGCGTTACCTTGTGGGCAAGGCCGGAATCTGGTTTTACTGCACTCGAAATTTGATCTGACATTGCTATCCTGTCTTCTAATAAAACGGTGGCTTCTAATAAAACTGCAGGCTTGGGAGTATCAGCTGGCAATCAGTTGTGATTGCCAACTCTGACGGTCATGACATCGCAGGGGGCGGCGTGTAATACCTTGTTGGCGGTGGAGCCCAGCAAGAGCTTCCAGCCGGAGGTGCCATGACTGCCAATGACAATCAGGTCTGCGTTGATTTCCTCTGCGCGCGCGCGAACCTCGGTGGCCGCTGAGCCTGCAAGTACCAGCTGTCTGTCCTCGGGAATCCCGTAATGGCTGCCGAATTTGGCCAGTCGCTGGCCGGCAATCACCATAGCCTCTTCCTGCAGTTTGGTCAGGTTGATCGCATATGCATCAATCGGGTACGCCGCAGCCACCGGTTCAACCACATGAACCAACGTCAATGCCGCAGCATTATTGCCTGACAGTTCGAGTGCACGTTCAATAATCCGGTCAGATTCATTGGACAGATCAATAGCGACAATCAGATTATGGTAGCTCATGACAACAGCCTCCGTCGGTGTTGGGATTACAAGCCCCTTTTTTCAGAGTGTACCCGACACCCTGGAAAATAACGAGTCCCCTCAGTGTGCGCCCTCTGTTGACAGCTTGGCAATTGCCTTGTTTAAGTGCATGACTTACCCTGCTGTCAAAGCAGCCTGTATAAGAGGGACATCACCCATGTTGGCAATAAAAAAAATTCTGGTGATTATCGAGCCTGAAAAGGATACGCAGCTGGCTCTGGGCAAGGCTATCCGCCTGGCGCGCCAGACTGGAGCAGAACTGGAGTTGCTGATCTGTGATTACAGCAGCTACCTGGAAGGTGGTTATTATTTTGACCCTCCGCAAGCGGCTGTTTTGCGCAAGGAACACCTTGACCGCCAGCGCGAGCTGCTGGAGAACATGGCTACCATTATCCGCCAGCAGGGTTTTACTGTGAGTGTTGACGCGCTCTGGGGTAATCCGCCGTACCGCCAGATCATTCAGAAAGTTGAACAAAGCCGGCCGGACCTTCTGGTACAAAGTACGCGTCATCACGAAAAAATTTCGCGCCTGCTACTATCACATCAGGATTGGCAGTTATTGCGCTTCTGTCCATGCCCGGTACTTCTGGTCAAGGACAAACCATGGAATGAACATCCGGCGGTTGTAGTGGCCGTAGATCCAAACCATACCAACGATAAACCGGCGGAGCTGGATCAGCTGCTGACTGAAGCTGGCAAGGTGCTGGCGGAAGGTGTGGGTGGCAAGGCTTATCTGTTCCACTCCTGCTATCAGCCACCCGTATCTGGTCTTTATCCAATCCGACCGGATCTTGAAGCTTCCCGAGCCAAAACAGCAGAATTGTTGCGCGGATTCTCCGTGCCGCAAGAGCAGCTGCGAATTGATGAGCGCGAAGTTATGGAATCGCTGCCAGCGTTTTTGCAGGAACTTGATGCCAACGTATTGGTGATGGGTGTGGTGTCCCGCTCCGCTATCGACCGCTTCCTGGTGGGCAGCACAGCCGAAAAGCTGCTTGACCACGTTGATCAGGACGTTCTGGTTATCAAACCGCAAGGATTCAAAGATAAGGTGAAAACAGCCATGCCAGCGAATCTCTGAGCTTTGCTGGCAATGAGCGGCCATGGATGGCTTGCAAGGTAATGGGTGTGGCCTTTTCGCTGCAGCGCATAAAATAACTGCGCAGCTGCGCATTGACCTTGTCAGAGAAAAGCTCCAGACCAAGCTCATAATTCAGGCGCAGACTGCGCGGATCGAGGTTGGCAGACCCCACCAGCGCATAGTGATGGTCAATCAGTAGTAACTTGGAGTGCACAAAGGGGGCGGGCTGATAGCGGATGTCCAGGCCTGCTTCCAGCAATTGTTTCAGCGTGTTCTGCATCGCCCAGTGAACCAGACTGATATTGTTTTGGCCCGGCAGCAGAATTTGTACTTCTACCCCTCGCAGCTTCGCGCCGATCAGCGCGCCAATCAAATCAAATGTGGGCAGGAAGTAGGGTGTCATGATCAAGACCTGTTCCTGTGCCGCCGAAATGATGCCTACCAACAGCTGATTCAGGCTGTCGAGTGTGTTGTTGGGGCCATCCAGAATCAGACGACTCCAGATCGGTGAATTGACATTTTGTTGGTTGCTGTCTTCGAAGGGGGGCGGGTTGTTCTCCCTGGAGCAGTAGTACCAATCCTGCCAGAATGCCCACTCCAGCTCATCTACCACTTTGCCGCGTACCCGGAAATGAATGTCATGAACGCGGTGCGGGTTATCCAGCCTGTCTGCCAGATGGCGGTCTCCAATATTCTGTCCGCCAGTAAACGCCCACTCTCCATCAACGATCAGCATTTTACGGTGGTTACGCATATTGATGTTTAATGCCGGCGGGAACAGCGATAGCGGATTAAAACGTAGAAACGGCACGCCTGCCTGCTTGAGACGTTTGCCAATGCGGGGAAAGCTCATAAATTCGCCAAGGCCGTCCACCAGGACTTTAACCTCCACCCCGCGCTCCATAGCCGCCACCAGAGCGTCTACAATTTTTAAGCCACAGGAGTTGTGATCAAAAATATAGGAAGCCAGCAGCACGCGTTTTTGAGCCGAATTAATACACTCCATCATTGCCGGATAAAAAGCTTCCCCATTTTCGAGGACGAGGAATTCCGAGCATGAAATCAGACCTCGGCCTGTCAGGTTGGCACCCACATTGGAGACTGGTTTAAAACAGGTGTTGGGGGGGCTGGCAATCGTCTGGGATGTGTCATGCGGCGCCTCCACGTGGTACTCGCGCTGAGCCCGGTTATGTACCCTGTTAATGCCAAACAACAGGTAAATCAGTGGGCCAGCCACAGGAAGAATGATACAGAGCGCAATCCAGCCAAAAGCGGCCTTGGAGTCGCGTTTATTCAGTAGAACATGTGCAGCTGTGGAAAGGCCCAGTAGCGGCCAGAGCAGTGGCAGCACGTAAAAAATCCAATCCGGTGCTGCAGTTCCACTCATAGAGTCGGTTCCATTAGTAAGACATCAGCCATCAATGCGCAGTGATCGGAAAACTCGCGCCAGTTTTCGCCGCTCAGGCGCTGGCAGGTTCCAAGTTCGAAGCCGCGCATATAGATACGGTCCATCGGCAGCATCGGCAAAAATGCCGGGAAGGTCGCTGCACAGTGACCATGACAATGTTCATACGCTTCTACCAGATTCAGGTGCTCTTTCAGGGTGCGGTGTGTAGTCCGGCGCCAGTCATTCAGATCACCGGCGATAATCAGCGGGTGCTCTGTCGGGATGGTTCTGCGCACATAGTCGACCAGCCTGAAAGTCTGAAGTTTGCGCTCACGCTCCAGCAAACCCAGGTGAATACATATCAGATGAATATTGCCGGCGATAGTGCCATGCAGAAAACCGCGATGGGAAAAATTCAGAAAGGACGCATCGATATTGTCCCAGTTGATAAAGGGCATTTCGCTGAGAATAGCGTTGCCATGGTGACCGTGCTGGTAAATGGCATTTTTGCCGTAGGCATGGTGTGACCAGACGGTATCAGCCAGATATTCAAGCTGACTGGATTCGGGCCACTGCTGGATATTGCGACGGTGACGCTGATTGTCGCCGACCACTTCCTGCAGAAAAACCAGATTGGCCTGACTGGTTCGCAGAAGATCCCGGATATGGGATAAAACCAGTCGTCGAGGCCCAAGGGCAAAGCCTTTATGAATATTCAGAGTAAGGATTCTAAGCTGTTCCACAGCCATACTGCTCCCTGTCAATCATTGTATGACAGGGAGCAGGATAGCCTTAGTTGAGCAAATCCAGCAAATAGCGCGGCAGGGCAAATGCCGCCTGATGCATTTCAGGTGTGTAATAACGAGACTGGATGCCGCTGGCGACCCAGCGCTGACGCAGGGTCTGCAGATCAACCTGGCGCAGGGCCGGATCATCACTGGCCCAGGCAAATGCCATCAGTCCGCCAATATAGGTGGGTACAGCCGCGCCATAGAACGTAGAGTCCTTGAACAGACGAGACAGTCTTGCCGCCGTGTTGCTGAGCTCACCTGTCTGCATAAAAGGCACACCGTTTTGTGTGACCAGAATGCCGCCCGGATTCAGACTGCGCTGACAGCCGGCATAAAAATCCTTGCTGAACAGGACTTCTCCCGGTCCCAGCGGATCTGTGGAGTCAGAGATGATGACGTCAAAACGCTCGGATGTGGTCTGCACAAAGTCAAAACCGTCACCGATCACAATGTTTGCACGCGGGTCGTCGTAGGCTCCGTCGCTGTGGGCTGGCAGATATTTTTTGGCCAGATCAATCACGGCCTGGTCAATCTCGACCTGGGTGATGTGTTCAACGCCGGGATGGCGACACACTTCACGCAATATGCCGCCATCACCTCCGCCAATAATAAGCACACGTTTGGTATTGCCGTGAGCAACAAGTGGCACGTGTGTCAGCATTTCGTGGTAGATAAACTCGTCTTTTTCCGTGGTCTGGACAATGCCGTTCAACGCCATTACACGACCGAACAGTTCGTTTTGGAAAATCAGCAGATGCTGGAGTTCGGATTTGTGTTCAAAAAGAACTTCGTCTACCCGGAAACTCTGCCCGTAGGCAGAGTAAAGGGTTTCAGTCCAGCGATCAGAAGAGGATTTTTTGTTAATCAATTCTCAGACACCACTGTCTGGGTCAAACCCCGCAGTTGTTCACCAACGGTTACTCGTTCGGGCTTAAAAGCGCCTTTTAAAACGGGTACCGCTTTTTCCGGCTGGGCATCGCCACACATGAAGATGTCAAACGCGGCGTATCCACGTTCTGGCCAGGTGTGTACGCTGATATGGGATTCAGCCAGCACGGCAACGCCGGAAATACCGCCGTTCGGAGTGAAGTGATGCAGATGGATATGCAGCAGTGTCGCGCCGCAAACTTCAACACATTCACGGAACTTGGCTTCCATCAGGTCCAGCTTGTCCAGGTCTTTGGCGCCCCAGAAATCGATCAGCAGATGTGTGCCGGCAAATTCGAGGCCGTTACGCTGAATAAAATGATCTTTCGGCTCTGCTTCCGCTTCGGCTGAGAAAGTCGGCCATTCGCTCTCGTTGGCACTGTTGTTGCCCGCCAGGGGGGTTTTAGTGTTGAGAGTCTCTTTAATGGAGGAGATTGTGCTCATAATCCTTGCCCCAAAAAAAGATGGCGGTGAACTCATAGACCGTCTGTGATGCCGTAATTAGCAGTTGCCGTCTGGACTATAAGCCTCCACACCATGCGTGTTGGTTGATACTGATAACCGTCCGGAAAGTCCGGACCCAAGGATGTCCGCGAGGTATTAGAAAAGACCGATGTTTCGCAGAGGGGGAGCAGTTTAAGTTTTTTTTGCGCAATTACAAGCGGTTTTATGCGTTTTTTGCAGCACGTTGGGGGTGAGGGGTTTGCAAAATTTATTGAAATCAAAAAGATAGAAGCGGTGACAATTATTGTCGTCATTAGCTGCGGACGGCGGGATGGCCGGAAGGTTCGTGACAAGGCACGAACGCTTCCAGCCCACCCGCCGCCCGCGCATCGGATTGTGCGCGACTTTCGTCTCTGTCAGGAGGCTTCGCGGATCATATTGCGGGCGATGATGATCTGCTGGATCTGGCTGGTACCTTCATACAGACGGAACAGGCGCACATCGCGGTAGAAGCGTTCGACCGCATATTCAGAGATATATCCTGCACCGCCGTGGATCTGCACCGCTCTATCGGCGACGCGGCCGACCATCTCGGTAGCAAACAGTTTGCAGGCAGCTGATTCAGTGCTGACGTTTTTGCCCTCGTCGCGCTTGCGCGCAGCGTCCAGCACCATACAGCGGGCGGCATAAGCCTCGGTTTTGGAATCAGCGAGCATGGCCTGGATCAGCTGATGCTCAGCAATGGCCACACCGAACTGTTTACGCTCAATCGCGTAGCGCAACGCGTCATCAATCAAACGGTCCGCTACACCTACGCTGAAACCTGCGATATGCAAACGACCGCGATCAAGCACTTTCATCGCTGTAATAAAACCTTCGCCTTCCTTGCCGATCAGGTTGTCCGCAGGAACACGACAGTTTTCGAAAATAACGTCACAGGTCAACGAACCTGCCTGGCCCATTTTTTTATCCACCGGGCCCAGAATAATGCCGGGTGTGCCTTTTTCCACAATAAATGCAGAAATGCCGCGTGCACCTTTAATTTCAGGATTGGTGCGCGCCATTACGTTGAAGGTGTCAGCTACCGGACCATTGGTAATAAAGCGTTTGGTGCCGTTGATAATATAGTGGTCGCCGTCACGCACCGCCGTGGTTTTGAGGGAGGCGGCATCGGAGCCTACATCTGGTTCAGTGAGGCAGAAACACCCCACCCATTCGCCACTTGCATACTTGGGGAGAAATTTCTGTTTCTGTTCTTCGGTGCCGTCAAAGACCACCGCAGCGGAACCAATACCGTTATTGGTGCCCAGAATTGAGCGGAAAGCAGGCGAGGTTCTGCCCAGGGCAAAAGCCACATTGATTTCTTCTTCCATGGTCAGGCCGAGTCCACCGTATTCCTCAGGAATAGTCATGCCGAAAAGCCCAAGCTCCTTCATCTCCTGGATGATTTCATCTGGAACCTTGTATTCCTCGGCAACTTGATGTTCTGCCGGAATCAGGCGTTCACGAACAAAACGGCTAACCATATCAATAAGTTGATCAAGAGTTTCCTGGTCTCTAATCATTTTGGGCCTCGTGGCTGAGAGCATATTGTACAAATGGTTTACGTGCCGGCTTATATACCGAGCGAAAGTTCGGCATAATACCTCGAACGGTTGTCCGGAGTCGAATGCCACGCTTTCTTGCGCTGTGCTACCATCCAGACGAGTCTAAACTGTATGTCATGGGGAACACGAGAACAGATTTATGAGCCAATTGAACGAAGTCTTTATCTACGATGGTGCCCGCACCGCGTTTGGCAGACACGGCGGTGCGCTGTCATCAATCCGTCCGGATGATCTGCTGGCACATGTGATCCGCACAGTTGTCGGACGCAACCCGTTCAGTCCAGACGCATATGAAGACGCAATCATGGGTAACACCAACCAGGCCGGTGAAGACTGCCGCAACGTCGGACGTTTTGCGGCACTGCTGGCAGGTTTGCCCACCAGCGTTGCCGGCCTGACGGTGAACCGTCTTTGCGGTTCCGGTCTGGCGGCTGTGCTTGATGCCAGTCGTGGCGTCAAGGCAGGTGAAGGCGAACTGTTCCTGGCCGGTGGTGTTGAATCCATGAGCCGCGCCCCGCTGATTCTTTCCAAGGCCCAATCGGCGTTTGATCGTGGCCAACAGATCGCGGACAGCACCCTCGGTGCACGCTTTACCAATCCGCTGATCTCCAAAAATTTTGGTGATGACACCATGCCGCAGACTGCGGACAACATCGCAAAAGATCTGGGTATCAGCCGTGAACAGAGCGATATTTTTGCTGCCGCTTCTCAGGCTAAATACGAAGCAGCTCGTGCGGATGGATTCTTTAAAGAGGAAATTATTCCAACTGAAGTTTCCCGTGGCAAAAAACAACCTCCACTGATTGTGGATGCCGACGAACATCCGCGCCCGAGCTCCACGCTGGAGGCGTTAAGTGGTCTGCGCTCGCTGTTTGAAGGCGGTGTGGTCACCGCAGGCAATGCTTCCGGTATCAACGATGGTGCTGCCGCGCTGATTATTGGTAACCGTGCAATTGGTGAAAAATACGGTGTAAAACCTCGGGCGCGCATACTGGCGGGCGGTGTAGCTGGTGTGGAGCCGCGTGTGATGGGGCTGGGGCCGGTTTTTGCCGCGCGCAAAGCCTTGGCTCGTGCAGGTCTGACACTGGACGACATGGACATCATCGAAATCAACGAAGCGTTTGCCACTCAGGTGTTGGGTTGTCTGAAACTGCTGGAAGTTGATTTTGCCGACCCGCGTGTAAACCCCAATGGCGGCGCAATTGCTATTGGCCACCCCTTGGGTGCATCCGGTGCACGTATTGCGTTAAGTGCTGTGCGCCAGCTTGAGCGCACAGGCGGCCGTTACGCGCTGGTCAGTCTGTGTATTGGTATTGGCCAAGGTGTGGCCGCGGTTATTGAGCGCCTGGATTGATAGCCACTTTTTATACAAAAGTTTAAACAAAAGTTTTTCTTTCACTTGGTAAGGGATCCACTCATGTCCAGTGTAGTCAGTTACGAAGTTATTAATAATATTGGTGTTGTCAAGGTTAACAATCCGCCGGTGAATGCGCTGTCGCAAGCGGTGCGTGAGGGTATTCTGACCGCGGTACAAACTGCGCAGAACGACAATTCCGAAGCCGTCGTTTTGCTGTGTGAAGGGCGCACGTTTATCGCTGGTGCCGATATTACCGAGTTTGGTAAACCGCCGATGGCACCATCCCTTCCAGAAGTGCTCAGCACCATTGAATCCTCAAACAAGCTGGTGATTGCCGCCATTCATGGCACTGCACTGGGTGGTGGTTTTGAAGTATCCCTGGCCTGTCATTACCGCTGTGCAGTGGCCTCTGCCAAAGTGGGGCTGCCAGAAGTCAAACTCGGCATTCTGCCGGGGGCAGGTGGCACACAACGCGTGCCGCGTGTTGCAGGCGTCAAGGCCGCACTGGACATGATTATCTCCGGTGACCCGATCAGTGCAAACAAAGCCAGTGACATGGGCCTGATTGATGAAGTGCTCAGTGGTGACGATCTGCAATCCGTCGCGCTGGCTTATGCGCAGGATCTGGTGGCATCCGGCGCTAAACTCAAACGCATTCGTGACATCACAATTGACCCGGCCAGCATCGAACCTGGTTTCTTCGACAATTACCGCAAGCAGATCGCAAAACGAGCAAAGGGCCAGATCGCCCAGGATCGTATTGTGTCCTGTGTCGAAGCGGCAGTGGGTCAACCTATTGATGCCGGTCTGGAAGTGGAACGTAAACTGTTTATGGAACTGGTGAGTTCTCCCCAGTCAAAAGCCATGCGTCATGCATTTTTTGCGGAACGTGAAGCAGCCAAAATCAAGGATCTGCCCAAGGACACGGCGGTGCGCGACATTAAAAAAGTCGCCATTATTGGCAGTGGCACCATGGGTGGTGGAATCGCCATGTGTTTTGCCAACGTTGGTATTCCGGTGCAGCTGGTTGAACTCAGTGGCGAAGCCCTGGAACGTGGTCTGGGAGTGATCAAAAAGAATTACAGTATCACAGTGCAGAAAGGCAAACTTTCAGAAGCCGAGATGGCAAAACGAGTGGGACTGATCACGGGTACCACCAGCTATGATGACATTGGTGATGTCGACCTGGTGATCGAGGCAGTATTCGAAAACCCGGATGTGAAAAAGGACGTGTTTGGCAAACTGGACGCGGTCTGCAAACCGGGTTGTATCCTGGCAACCAATACCTCTTACCAGGATGTAAACATGATTGCTGAAGCCACCAAACGTCCGCAGGATGTTGTTGGCATGCATTTCTTCAGCCCCGCTAATGTCATGAAACTGCTGGAAGTAGTGCGTGGTGATAAAACGGCACATGACGTGCTGGCAACTGTGATGCAGATCGGCAAAAAAATCGGCAAGGTCTGTGTGCTCTCGCGTGTTTGTTACGGTTTTATCGGCAACCGCATGCTGACAGGGTATGGCCGTCAGGCACACATGTTGCTGCTCGATGGTGCTACGCCCGCGCAGGTGGATGCAGCCGCAGAAAAATTTGGTATGGCGATGGGCCCATTGGCTGTAGGCGACCTGGCCGGTCTGGACATTGGTTACAAGGCACGTCAAGCGCTGGCCAGCAAACCCGACCCACGTACCTGCATCATTGCTGATGCGCTGGTGGAAAAGGGTCGTCTGGGTCAGAAGTCCGGTTCCGGTTATTACAAGTATGACCCGGCTACCCGCGCGCGGCAGGCGGATCCGGAAGTGGAAGCACTGATCAAGGCCAAGGCTCAAGAGCTGGGGATCACCCAGCGTGAAGTCAGTGAAGAGGAAATTGTTGATCGCCTGTTCTTCCCGCTGATCAATGAGGGTGCACTGATTCTGGAAGAAGGCATTGCCCAGCGTCCTGGCGATATCGACATTGTTTACCTCTACGGTTACGGTTTCCCCGTCGCCAAAGGTGGACCCATGTGTTATGCCGATCAGGTTGGTTTGCAGAAAGTGGTGGATCGTATCAATGAGTTTGCTGACAAACTCGGTGGTGATTTCTGGAAGCCTGCGCCGCTGCTGGTAAAACTGGCCAGTGAAGGCAAGACCTTTGCAGACTGGGCGAAGGAAAACGCCTGATAAAAACGTACACGGAGACCAACGATGATTTCGTACCAGACTGTAACGCCCGGTGCGCCGCTGCAACGAGTTGAATCTGCTACACCGGTGCCGCAAGGCACCGAAGTGCTGATCAGAATGTTGGCCTGTGGTGTGTGCCACTCGGATATCCATCTGCATGATGGTGAATTTAATCTGGGGAATGACAAAAAGCTGGAGGTCGGGCGTCCCGGTCTGGTCCTGGGGCACGAAATTTTTGGCGAAGTAGTGGCTGTTGGTCCTGAGGTTGTTGGTGTCAGTGTTGGCGATCGCCGTGTTGTGTTTCCGTGGATAGGCTGCGGCGAATGCGCCAGTTGCCGCCGTGGTGAAGAGCATCTGTGTACACCGGGTCGTGGTCTGGGCACGGTGACACAAGGTGGTTTTGCTGATCATGTGCTGGTGCCCCATCCACGCTACCTGTTTGATAAAGGCCATGTTGATGACGCGCTGGCTTCTACTTACGCCTGCTCTGGTTTAACAGCCTACAGTGCACTGAAAAAAGTCGGTGCGCTGGTAGAAGGTGATGAGCTGGTGCTGATTGGCGCCGGTGGTGTTGGCATGATGGCGTTGCAGGTTGCGCTGGCGCAGGGGCTGAAACCCATTGTTGTGGATATCGACGATAACAAACTGGCAGCTGCCAAAGCGCTGGGCGCAAAAGAAGTGTTCAATTCCGGCGACAAGGCGTCAGTCAAGGCAATCAAAACACTCAGTAACGGTGGTGCGTATGCCGTTATAGATTTTGTAGGCGCTGAAGCGTCTGTCAATTTTGGCCTTGGCTGCCTGCGCAAAGGCGGCAAGATCATTATTGTCGGTTTATACGGCGGTGCGCTGAATGTGCCGCTGCCATTTATTCCCATGAGTGCACGGATCATTCAGGGCAGTTACGTTGGCAGCCTGCAGGAAATGGGTGAACTGATGGCGCTGGTGCGCGCAGGAAAAATTGCGCCGATTCGTATTGAAGAACGTCCCCTGGATCAAGTGACACAGGCGCTGTCCGACTTAAAAGCGGGAAAAGTGCAAGGACGGGTTGTGCTCAGAACCTGAGCTTTTGAGTGAGGAATAAGCTGCGTTACCTGCATCAAATAAAATAACAATGAAATTGAGGTGACATATGACACACATAAGAAGTTGCCGTTTCCTGTTAGCTTTAACTTTGTCAGCTGTTTCTGTTTTGGCTGTTGCCCGTACCCCTGATTCCGGACTTCCAATCGCAGAGCCTGAGTCGGTTGGGATGTCCTCGGAAAGGTTGCAGCGAATTGATGCATTTACGCAGCGTTACATAGATGATCAGATGGTTTCTGGTACCGTGACGATGGTGGCCCGCAAAGGTAAGGTTGTGCACTTCAGTGCGCAGGGCATGAAAGATGTCGAGCGCCATTTGCCGATGACAACTGACACCATTTTTCGTATGGCCTCTATGACCAAACCGATTGCATCGGTGGCGTTAATGATGCTTTACGAAGAAGGCTGGTTCCAGCTCGACGATCCGATCTCGGACTGGTTGCCGGAATTTAAAAGCATGATGATCGAGATCGAAAGCCACGACGGCAGCAAGCGTCTTGAACCCGCCAAAACGCCAATCAGTTTTACCCACATTCTCACGCACACCGCCGGATTGATGAACAGTTATCGCGGTGATGTTGCGCGTTATAACGAAGTCTCACGGGTACAGGGTGACGAAAAACTCGATACCTGGACCCGGCGCATAGCAACACTTCCGCTGCGTTACGAGCCGGGTACCCGCTGGGAATATTCGCAGGCTACAAGTGTAGTTGGCCGATTGGTAGAAGTGATTTCAGGTCAGGATCTGGATACGTTTTTGCGCGAACGCATTTTTGAGCCACTGCAAATGCGCGATACCCATTTTTATCTGCCAACTGACAAGATCAATCGCTTTGCCTCGCTGTATGGTCCTGATGCCAACAACGGAAACCGTATGATGCTCACTGAAGTCGGTGATGAGCGCAGCACTTTTGTTGCCGGCCCGCGAGCATTTTATTCGGGTTCAGGCGGGCTTGTATCCACTGCACACGACTATGTGCGTTTTCAACAGATGATGCTCAATGGTGGAGAGCTTGATGGGGTTCGCCTGCTGGGACCCAAAACCGTTGAGCTGATATTTGCTAATCACACCGGCGATTTGCCGCTCTGGCTCAGCGGTCCAGGTGTAGGATTTGGTCTGGGTTATTCAGTTGTGCTGGATCGGGCCGTAGCGCATACCTCTGACACAGAAGGCTCAGTGTCATGGGGCGGCGCTTTTGGCACTCTGTTCTGGATTGATCCCGAAGAAGAACTGGTAGCCATCATCCTTACCCAGATTCGTCCGTACAACCATATCCGCCTGCGTGAAGGTTTCCACAATGTAGTTAACCAGGCGATTGTTGATTAAATCCAGGATTTATCTGCAAATCTCTGCGCAATGTCTTCTGTACTCGTCTATAAAACCTGTAGATCTATCTGAATTCCGATGGCTCTACAGGCTTTTTTTTTGCTCTGACAGATTTTTGGATTTCTGAATTGCAATCGTGAGATTGTAATAGAGAACTGTTCGAGTAACACGCGAGCGGTTCCTTTTGTTGTACGTCACTTAAATAATCTTCAAGGAGAATGATATGAAGGGATCTTCTGACATCAGTATGAGGGAATTAACGCCGGCCGAAATTGACATGGTCAGCGGGGGTATTGCACCTGCCGTGGCGGTAGCGGGTATTAAATTCGCTGGTGGAGCATTCGCGGCCGGCTTTTTTGGAAAAGCTGGTGCGGACCTTTATGACTATTTAACCGGTGGCTGCTAACCCCTAAGAGCTTGCCGGGGAAACCCGGCAAGCATTATCAGGAGTGCTGAGATGAGATTGATTGCACTAATAGTGATATTTGCAATGCTGTGTGTCCTGGACGCAGGTATAACTATTTACTTGTATAACGAATTTCCGGGCGGCAGGGAGTTGAATCCATATGTCACTCCGTCGTCTTGGGGTGGACTCCTGCTGGCTCCCGTCAAATTTTCTGTATATGCCTTTTTTGTATTCTGTCTGGGTCTAGCAGAGAGGCGGCCAAAGCAGATTTGGGTAAACGATAGTTGGACGTCAAATTTCGCAATTCTTGCCTACATTCCCATTTTTATGATTTTTTCCAAATTACTGGCGATCACTAATAACTTGATGCCGGTGCTTGGTATTAGTACTCCCATCTCATATGTGTTGATGTATATGCGCTTTCTGCCATGGGATGAGGATCTTAACTATTCATTGTTTTGGTCCACGATGTTTTTCCTGCTTGCTCCTCCTGGGATGTGGGTCGTGAAGCGTTTGTACTACTACCCTGCTGCCCCCACAAACGCAATCTCAACCAGATAACGTGGGTCGGCCAGTTCAACCTTGACGCAAGCACGGCTAGGGGCCGTGCTATCTTCCAGCCAGCTGTCCCAGATTTCGTTGAATGCCGGCAGATTGGCAAAATCAGTCAGGTAAATTGTTGCGGAAAGCAATCTGGATTTATCGCTGCCGATTTTTGCCAGGGATTGTTCTGCCTGCGCCAGTATCTGTTGTGCCTGGCCTTGGATGTCTGCGCTCAGATCTGTGCCAGCAACTTCTACAAAATACGCGACGCCATTGTGGATGGTGATATCAGACCAGCGTTTGCCGGGATTTATACGTTGGATTTGCACTGTTAAAAAGTCCTTTTGTTGTCCGTATTAATGGTCACAATTGTAATGCAGTATAAGTGTGCCACTGTGATGAATACAGACGTATTTCAAGAGTGCAGTACAGCTATTTGCATGCTAGGACAAAAGTCAAAACAGGCGCATAATCCACCGGTTCTCTCCTGCCTGGATCAAAAGTTATGACCTTGCGTCAATGGTTCTGGATTGTGTTTCTCGGTGCAGTCTGGGGCGGTTCATTTATTTTTAATGCCTTGCTGATTCGTGAGATTGGTCCACTCTGGGTGACTGCGTTGCGGGTGTCAATTGGTGCAGCAGGTTGTTGGCTGTTCCTGTTTGTGCGCGGTAAAGCGGTACCCCGCGATCCGGGTCTGTGGTTCGGGTTGGGGCTGCTGGGCATTCTTAACTACGCGATTCCTTTTGCATTGTTTCCATTGGCCCAGGCTGACCTTGCCAGCGGTGTGGCTGCGATTGTTAATGCGTTGACGCCGATCATGACCGTCATCGTCTCTCACTATTGGGTGGGCGGTGAGCGCATGACCTGGACCAAGGCGGTCGGTGTTGTAGCAGGGTTTACGGGTGTTGCCATTCTGGCGTCGCCTGCACTGCAGATGGAAGGCAATTCAAAGTTGTGGGCAATTGCCGCCTGTTTGCTGGCAACACTGTGTTATGCATTGGCGCTGAATATTGCGCGTAATTTCCGCCATGTGGAGGCCACAGCGCTGACCTGCATTGCGTTGACAGGGGCTGCGGTGGTGTCTTTACCAGTGGCACTGGTGACGGAAGGGCTGCCAGTAATTACGCTGCCGACTACCTGGTTTGCTGCGTTGGCCATCGGTCTTGTGTCAACGGCATTTACCTTTCAGATTATGTACCGCCTGTTGCCGCAGGTGGGTGCGACCAACTTCTCCACGACTACGTTGATTGCGCCGGTATCAGCAATACTTCTGGGGTTCTGGTTTTTGGGGGAGGTTATCCTGCCCTCGCATCTGATCGGCATGGCCGTTATTTTTACTGGCCTGATGTTTATTGATGGACGCTTGCCACGTCTGTTGCGGCAGTTAACTCGTCGCACTGCATAGAGTTTGTGATTAACCCTTGTTACACTCAGAGCGTCCGTTCGACAAATAACAGCAAGGGGTGCAGTATCGTGTCTGATCTGGAAGCATTTCGCGCACAGGCGCGCGCATGGCTGGAGGCCAATTGTCCGGCGGCCATGCGCACACCGATGCCAGACGATGAGGTGGTATGGGGTGGCCGCAACGCCGTTTTTAAAAATCCTGACAGTAAAGTCTGGCTGGAGCGTATGGCTGCCAAAGGCTGGACCTGCCCAACCTGGCCGGCAGAATACGGCGGTGGAGGATTGGACAAGGCACAAAGCCTGGTGCTGGCGGAGGAAATGCAGCGTATAGGTGCGCGTCCTGCGCTGGTCAGTTTTGGCATCAGCATGCTGGGTCCGGTTCTGCTGGAAATGGCAACCCACGAACAAAAACTCAACCACATCCCGAAAATTGTACGTGGTGAAATCCGCTGGTGTCAGGGTTACAGTGAGCCTGGTGCCGGATCAGATCTTGCTGGACTTAATACCAAAGCGGTCCTGCAAGGTGACCACTACATCATCAATGGCTCCAAGATCTGGACA
The DNA here is from genome assembly GCA_964535565.1 of uncultured Pseudohongiella sp. Classification (GTDB taxonomy): domain Bacteria; phylum Pseudomonadota; class Gammaproteobacteria; order Pseudomonadales; family Pseudohongiellaceae; genus Pseudohongiella. The sequence goes on from CAZHUJ010000007.1 coordinate 157,023, forward strand.
TCCTACGCTGACAAGGCCGACTGGATATTCTGCCTGGTCAGAACAGATTTTGAAGCACCCAAACACAACGGTATCAGTTTTATTTTGTTCGACATGACCTCGCCAGGCGTCACCGTCAAACCTATCAAACTGATCAGTGGTTCTTCAGTGTTCTGTGAAACCTTCTTTGACAATGTGCAGGTTCCAGCCGGCAACATTGTGGGCCAGCTCAACGATGGCTGGACCATCGCCAAACGTCTGCTTCAGCATGAACGTACCATGATTTCCGGTTTTGGTCTGAGCAGTGGCCGCAATAACCGCGGCGGACTCAGTGCCAGTCTGGAAAAGACCGCGATGAAATATCGTGGGGATCAAAACAAGCTCTCCGATCCAGCGTTAAGGGATCAGATTGCACAGTTCAAGATAGACAGTGAGGCGTTTGCATTGACCTCACAACGTTCCGCACAGGAAGCCAAACTATCCAAAGGGCCAAATGCCACATCTTCGATGTTAAAAAACTATGGCTGCGAGCTTAACAAGCGTCGTTACGAATTACTGCTGCAGGCGGCTGGCACTCAAGTGCTTGGATGGGAGGCGCTGACTGAGGATGGCTCCGATTTTGCTGCTGAGGAATTGGCGGTAGCGCGTGAATGGCTGCGCTCCAAAGGTAATTCAATTGAAGGTGGCACATACGAGATCCAGCTTAATGTGATCGCTAAACGTGTGCTGGGTTTGCCGGATAAAAAATAACGAGGTGGATCATGTCTCTGGTATTAAATGAGGACCAACTGATGCTGCAGGAATCCGCGCGTCAGTTCTGTCGCGAACAGGCCCCGGTTGCTGTACTGCGACAGCACCGCGATGCCAATGATGGTTCCGGCTTCCCGCGAGAATTATGGCAGCGCATGGTTGAGCTGGGCTGGGCCGGTATGGCACTGCCGCAAGCGTATGGCGGATTTGAGTTCGGTTATTCCGGGTTGGGGATAGTACTTGAAGAAACCGGGCGGACACTGGTGCCCACACCACTTGTGTCCACCGTTCTGTTAAGTGCATCACTGCTCAACCTTGCTGCGTCAGAGCAACAAAAATCACAATGGCTGCCGCGCATAGCTGCTGGTGAAGCCATTGTTGCGCTGGCCTTGGAAGAAGGCCCTTTGCACAAGCCTGACCACATTGCCTTGCGCGCACAAGCTACAACAAACGGTTATCGCCTCAGCGGACATAAATACTTTGTACTGGATGCGCCGGTGGCGGATCAGCTGATTGTGGTGGCCCGAACAGAGGCCGATGGCCTCACAGGGCTCAGTCTGTTTCTGGTAGCCGTCAACACACCCGGTATAAAAATCCAGCCACTGAGTCTGGTAGACAGTCGCAGTGTTGGCAATGTGGTCTTCGAGTCGGTTGAGGTGGGTCAGGACGCATTGATTGGCCAGCAAGGCAAGAGCTGGCCGGTGTTGGAGCGGGTGCTGGATATCGGACGTATTGGGCTGGCTGCGGAAATGCTTGGCAGTGCCCAGGAGGTGTTTGAGCGCACAGTGGAGTATCTGCAGCAACGGACTCAATTTGGTGTGCAGATTGGGACATTCCAGGCGCTGCAGCACCGCGCGGCCATCATGTACAGCGAACTGGAGCTGTGTAAATCACTGGTGCGCAAGGCCTTCTACGAGCTGGATCGCGGGCCCGCAGCAGAGGATCTCCCGGCGTTGGCCAGTATGTGCAAAGCCAAACTGGGCGAGGTCCTAACCCTGGTCACCAATGAAGGCGTGCAGATGCACGGAGGCATTGGCATGACCGACGAATTTGATATTGGCTTCTATATCAAGCGCGCGCGAGTGGCACAGCAGACGCTGGGTGACACGCTGTACCACCGCGATCGTTACGCATCGTTGAGAGGTTTCTAAGCTGGATTCCGGCCGGCGCCAGCGTCGAGTCCGGATTTCAACTCAACAATGTCTGTCGGCAGCTTAGCAGCATCAGCTGCCGGAACAGATTCTGCACATCGTGGCCACTGGCATCCTGGACAGAGGGGCAGTCCCAGCTCAGGCAAAGCTGTCTCGACTCAGCATCTACCACTTCAAGTACGGGTTTGCCGTCATGTAATTTTGCATAGATCAGGTATCCCGACATGATTTATCCCTCCTGACTTGGTTGATTTAAGCAAATGATAATCGTTATCATTTGTCAAGTAAATAGCGGTAACCCATTTTCCTTATCAGTTGGCCACCACCCAAAGCACCCAGAGGCAACAATCAGCCTGGCATAAGTTGGTGCCTGGCTGCTCTTAATTCGTGCATTTAATAACCTTACATTCTGTATTTTATGCATAAAAAGTGTGGCTAACCGATGTCCAAAGCAGTGCGTATAAAGAATTGTCAGGTATAAAAGTGCCAGGTCATGCTTCAATTTGAGGCCTCCTTCATAAAAACAAAATAAAGCCTTTTTGCGGATGAAACCGTTTTATAAGAGAGAAGATCTGCAACAGGAGTGCCGCTTTTGCTGCGGTTTTTGCTGCTTTGGTGCGCCGCTCACACACATTGCCCCTTATCTGTGCCTGATAAATTCTGGCCCAAAAGCTGCTATGTCCTTCACGTCAGGCTGTATTCAGCAACAGGTATAACAATTGCAAATTGCAATGTGGAGTGGTGTAGTGAAAAAGAAGCAGTTGAATGAACCCGTAACAAAAAAGTTACCCTTGGTCCTGGCACTGGCGATAAGCACAGTCGGACCTGGTTTTGCTGTTGCACAACAGGACGAACCGGTGATCGAGGAATTGCTGGTGGTGGGATCACAGATCCGCGGCGCACGTATCACCGGCGCCTTGCCAGTATCCGTCGTGGGTAGCGAACAGATCGCCAACACGGCGGCGGTGTCCGGGGATGATCTCTTCCGTTCTATTCCCGAGGCCGGTGATATCACTTTTAACGGTACCTATCTTGGTGGTGGTAACTCCAATGCCGCCCGAGGTTGTAGTGGTCAACTAATTCCGGACGAAGTTTTAGGTTGAATCTCAGCTTTTGCC
>CAZHUJ010000008.1:0-129506 GCA_964535565.1 uncultured Pseudohongiella sp.
GGCTGAGTTTTTCCGTGAAATGCGCAAACGCGGATTTGCTGACGCCATCGACAAACACTTCAAGCTGGGCAATAACCTGAATCAGCGCGACGTGATTGCCGTGCGGAAGACCGTGTCGGGGCTGCTTAAGCTGCTGCATCCCCATGGCGAGTTCAGTAAAGACGATGTGCGTGAGTGTCTTGAGTATGCGTTGCAAGTCAGGCGCCGCGTCAAAGAGCAGTTGAAGAAGATTGGTGGCATGGAGTTTTACGATGTTCACTTCAGCTACATAGACCACGACACACTGGAAGAGCAGTTTGTATCCGTAAAAGAGCAGGGCGGAGGCAAGTTGATTCCTGAAGGTCCAGGCAAACCCGGATTTGTGCATACCATTGGCCTTGGTGCAAAAGGTATGCCCGGCTTGTACCGGATCGAACTACAGGTCACTAAAGGCACCGGTAAACTCGCGACCTCAGGTCTTTGGAACATCAATGCCGCCAAGGAACAGGTGAAAATCGCCTTTGATTACTTCAAAGCCAATGCCACCCGCATCAGCGGCAGTGCCAAAGTGATGGATCATGACTTCCACTTGCATGTGGTAGATCTGCAAAGCTCAGGTCCTTTGATACCACTGGCAATGTCCAGTCTGGTGGCTTTCTCCTCAGGGTTGCTGGGCAAGCCCGTGCAGAGCCAGTTGGTAGTGCTGGGTGAGATGAGTCTGGGTGGTAACGTGACACCGGTTGAGAGCCTGGCGGAGTGTATGCAAGTCGCATTTGATGCAGGCGCCAAGCGCATTGCGGTGCCTATGGCGAGTGCTAAAGATCTGCCGACGGTGCCGGCTGAGCTTTTTACCAAATTCCAGACCAGTTTTTATGGGGATCCGGTTGAGGCGGTGTTTAAGGCGTTGGGGGTGGATTGATAGGCAGATATGTCGCACAGCTGTAAGATGCCTGTGGTCCAAAGCCGTCTCATAGACGGCCCTCACTCCTTAGAATTTTTAAGTCGATACCGGATGCTGATTCCTGAGTCTGCATAAATGAGAGCATCTCATCCACAGCTGTATCAGCATCAAAGTGCTTGCTGTCTTCTACCGGCACAAGCTCCGCAATCGGCACACCGCGCAGTGTGATGGTATAGCGGCCGCCGTCCTGGATGCTGACTAACAACTCAGACCACCGCAATTTGGCCTCAGAACATTCGATTTTGATGCTCATGTTTGCTCCTGATAGCTTTTGCCGCACACCGAATACCGTCGAAAAAACTCAGAAATCGATACGCCCTCCATTTAATACCAATTTTGCCCACATAAAAACAAAAAAGTCCGTTTTGGTGCCCTCGGAGGGCACCAGATCGCCTCCAAGATTTTAAATCACCCTCTAAAATTGTGATCAAGGTTTGGGATCTGGAGCAGTGAACAGTATATGGAAGCAAATAGTAGCATACGAGAATTTATTGTTTCGCGTGACCAATTAGTAGTACATCCCGCAATAAAAGAGATTTTCGATCTGAGTAGGACCATCGAATTTGAGGTGGATATTAAAAAAATTTCCGACGAAGTTCTTGGGTTACAGCAATTTCTTTCGCCGCTGATAGTCGAAAAGTTAGCGCCCAATAGCTATGGTTTTATTGCTAATTGGCTCTACCTACTGGTGCAGCATGACCAACAAATCTTTTGCCGAGAGTATCCATGCAAATTAGAAGAAGTTGATTTGAAAAACATCGCGTGGATATCCCTTGCAAGCCAACTTTTCTGGATGCCGAGAATATCCCACGCGCTCGCTCCGTTGGTGCGGGTAACCCGCGAATTCCCTGACTATCTCAAAAATATGGATTCCGTCACTGCCAGAGCGAACGCCTCGATTGAGCGGGCCGTAGCGGGAATTGTGCGATCCGACCTGAGCACTGTCCGCTCGCACGTTCGTTCGGAGCGTGAACAGCGTGAAAAACATAAAGCAAAAGCTAACGAGATTTTGAGGGGGATTATTAGATAATGGAAGAAACTGTGTTTGAGATTACTACTGATCAATATAGAAATCTCGATTTTCATCGAAGCACCCTCCGCGACATGCATCTGTCAGCGGAAGCCTACGAACGTGATTATTTGGATAGTGAATTCTTCAGTCAACATATCAATGCCGGTGATGTAAATAAGCTTAGGAAAATATATAAAACCATTCGCACGCAAAGGCTGATCGTAAACATGCCTGTTCACGCATTTCTTTGTGCTTGCCCAAACCCAGACAGTTCTATGTGGAATGAATTATGGCTCATGAAGGCCCGTGCATGGTTTCTATACGAAAATTTCAATAAAAAAACAGGTTTTGATCGACTACTGATCAGAGCATTAGACTCTGTAAGGTTAATTCTTATAAGGGATGAGGTTGAGCAACTTAGTGAATTTTTGCTACCTTTGAGATTTTTTGAAGACGAACTACAGTTAATCTCAACATTTGATAATCGTAAAAACTTGGATGAGCAATATCTGAGGCGGATTCAGCCGTACCGGCTGTTGCTGCAGTATGCTCTTCTTGATCTTGAGGAAAATCCGCGGAAATTCTATCGTAGGAATGCCTCTAAACGAATTATTGAGAAACCTCAGAAAACTAGTGGGGTTTTGGTCGGAAGTAGTAGTAAAGGTGGCGATGGAAGAGGACAAGGACAAGGACGGAAATCCAAGCGGCATAAAAGAGGTGAAGGATCTAAATTCCGCCAACAGCACTTAGAAAAAAAATCAAAGCATTTGACATCGTCCATTGGAGTGCCTGGTGATCGCGCAGTACAGCGATTGGTCGATACTTTGGTGCAAACACCGTCAATAGAGTACCGGGCGGCTTACACAGCATTGGCCTACAGCTTGGTATACGGAGCGTCGGTTACAAAGCTGTTGTCATCGATTAGTTCAGAGAATCCCGCTCTGATTCCTCTAGTCTCCCAAAAATCAGCAATAATCCGATGTGGTTTAAAGGCTGAGCCAGATCCTGAAATATCTCATATTTTCGAACAATCAGATCAGCGTGGAGGAATAGAGATAAATTCCGAGTTTTTGGAATATCTCGATAATATGTGGAGCCTAACGGAGTTCCAATTTGGGGATGTGGCTCAGTTAGGTGTAAAAATAAATTCAGTTGTGAGAGGGGTTCGAAATCAGGGATTCTGGATAACTAAAACCGGTATTGCCAAATACCGCAGTGCGTGGATGGCGCATAGAGCTGTAGATTCAGCAGAGATGACTATTCTAAATGGGGAGATCAATCCGGACAGTGCAGGAACTCATTATCACCGCGTATCAGTTAATGATTTGCAGCATACACACAACCAGTTTGAGAAATACGTTGCAGGTCACGCGACACAGCTTAAACCGGCTATTCATGGGAAAGATTCATATGCTGGATCTTCAGTGGTGCTAACGCAGAAGACTATCCTCGAGATATTTCGCTGGCTACAGGCTAGAATTGATTCCACTCGTTATGTAGACCCTGAGGGACACCACAACGCTATAACAGTTTTCACTGAAAAACTGCTGTGCTTTTCCTGTGGGTACCGTGCCGTTAACCATCCGTGGTGGCGATTCAGCAATCTTGATTTTAGAACTGGTATGCTCCACGTTTCTGACAAAGACAGATCTGCTTATTCAATATCGGGCCGAATTGTAATTTTGCCAGATCGCTGTTTGGGATACATACAGAGATACGTTGAGTATGTGAGAAACGGGATTTTCTCCTCCTTCAGTAATCAATCTCTATCAGCATACAAAGCGTTAATCTTTTCCGACAGAAGTCCGGTACTCTTTTATTCATTCGATGGGAAACCTGTTCCGGTTCGTCCGGTGTTGTCGCAAAATGTCATGGACCCTCTTTCTAACTTACCCCCAAACTGGCCGCGTCATTATATGCGTGGGCGATTACGAAAATTCGGTGTTTCTGGCGACCTGGTAGATCTTTGGATGGGGCACGACAATTCTGGCAGCAATCCTATGCACGTCTATTCTGGGTTGTCGATGTCTGATTTAAGGACTGTTGCCAATGCGCTTAATAGAATTCTAATCGAGGATCTGGATCTGCCCTCTGTTGAGGCAATATATAGGGGGATTCGATGACTGGTTCAGAAAAATATGGCGCGCAACTTCGCCTGGAGAAACGTAAGAAAAAGATGCTTTCGGTGCATGCAAAGGCGGCCATACTTTACGAGGAGGTCTTTGATGAAACTGATTCTTTACAGAGATCTGATCAGCAAAGAGTTCTGATGAGAGCTAAAAATATCAGAGATCAGATTGAGATTATCTTTGGACGAGAAATTGACCGATCTCACGCGCTGAGACATATATACAGGTTAGCGTCGCGGGATTTTCCAGAGCATAAGTTAAAACTGAAAATCGTTCTTTCTCACTCGAAGATGAGATCGTGTGGAACCCAGAAGGACCAAAACTGGTTTGTAGAAGTTAGGACCTCTTTGAGCATTTTTGATGAGTGGAATAAATCATTTGAGGTATTCTACAATGACCCTGATCAGTGCTCTTCTGACGATCTACTCTGGCATCTATGCATGTCTGCTATATTTTGTGGCGGCATTGGTAGCTTCGTATGGCTTAAATCGTTTATTAGCGTTGTGATGGTTGGTCTTGTTCAGCTTATCCAGATAATCGATGAAAAAACCTCCCACTACTGGGTAGATCTGCGAACCGATGATGTCTCCATGCCGAGGAACTTGCGTGATGAGCACGGTGAGGTTGCGACACGACTATGGCGAGTTGACGCAACATCCCTGGTCTTAATGAATAGGGTAATTTCCTGTTCAAATCGTAGTCCCGCGTCTGCAGACCTGGTGATTAAGGATTTAGCCCAGCGTATTGAAACATGGTTGCGATTGAGCTGCGGTCATGCGCTGACTATGGAGGAGCTGTGTAGATCAGGTGTGATGTACCTGGAGGTGGTTCACGCACTCCCGGCGTCTCAGCCGATGCTGTCATCAGCAATGAGTGATTTTTCGAATGCCTGTATAACACTGCAAGATCTGGTGAGGCTGGCGTATGAACCAGTTGATATAGGGTGCTTCACGCCTGATCTGCCGCCCGGTGCCATACGAAAACATTCGAGCGACTCGATGTGTTATGTAGACGAGAAACAGTCGCTAGATAAAGAGTTCTTGGGTCAGCTTTTGAAAATAGTCCAGTCCTCCGATTCGCCTGATAGAGATCTGCATTTGATCATTGCTCAATCCACAATTTCAGGAAGATCCGCGTTGGCTGCGTGGTATCTGGACCTTCTATGCAATCGCGGACTTAAGACATCCTCTGTTGCCACGTATCACGGTGCCCTGGCGATGCGATGGCTGGCTGCAGTTGGCTACTCGAATTTGGAAACCTGTGACGAAGCCAGAGTCAACGAAATTTTCGAGGAGCTTTTTGATGATCTGCCCGTAATGAATCGTCATTATGACTACGTGCTAGAGAGGGGACAGGATTTTTTCAGATTTATTAGCCACCGGTATCGGTGGGATTTTCAAATGCCGCGGGCATTAACTCAGCGCGCTGGATTGCCTCCGTTTATACGCGCCGATGTTATTCCAGTCTGGGTCGTTAATGCAGCGGTCAGTTATCTACTGACGTCAAACAGTGTCGCCGATTTGGAAGAGCACAAAAATTTAGCTCTGATTTTGATTCTTGGTCATCGCACGGGTCTGAGGATTTCAGAGATACTGAAGATCCGCCTTTATGATATTGAAGTCTCTGAAGCCTGGTGGATAGCAGTGCGCGAGAGTGAATTTGGCTCGAATAAAACTTTCAGCGCACTTAGGAAAGTACCTCTCGGTGCCCTGCTAACCACCTCGGAGCTTGATCTTTTCCGGGATCTTGTCTCATTCAGGAAATCGTTTTTTGGTGGGCAAAATCCTAAGCGGGTGCTGCTCTTTGGTGTTAATGGGACGCCATCCGGTCTGTTTGATCAGGGGTATGTCAGCAAATATGTATCTGATCTACTGTCTCAGATTTTTGGGCGGCGTGTTGTGTTTCATAGCCTGCGGCATACGGCATTGACCGCGTTAGAAGTAATCATGTCAGGTGACAACGATAAATTTGCACGTACGATCACAGGCTATAGCAGTGACCAGATATTATTAATCCGGAAACGAATTTTCGGTGCTCGGGATTATTTGTGTTATTGGCAGCTCGCTGGGATTGCAGGTCATATTGATCCAAAAGCGACCCTGGAGAACTATATGCACGCGACGTCGTTGCTGTTTTACCGCATAATGGCAAGATTTGAAAAACCTGTGGACTCACTGCTTGTCAGAAATATTGGGGGGGTGTCTAAAACACTGATTACCCAGCGTGCTGGTTCCAACGCGTCAATATCGGGGCTCGACTATGACGCTGTTTGCCGGGTGCTAAGCAAAAAAATCGAACCGCTCATTAGCAATCGAATTACCCTCGTCACATCTGCCGATCCTGTTGACCCTATACCAAGCAACATCAGGACGCGGTACAGATCAGATGTTTTGACGTGTTACTTGGCGCTTCGTTATATCGAAAAACGTGCCACAGTGCAGGAGGCGGCAATAAATGCGTTTACCAGCCAGAAACATGTGACCCGGTGGGTTAATGGTGCGCGACGGATATTAGATCGCTATCAGACCGTGCGCGGTCGTAGCCGACTGATAGATAGTGATCGAACAACTGACAGACGATTGATACTGACACCTGGATTGCCTAACTCGCAGGTCGAACTCTCGGAGGCGTTGGAGGCGATTGTTGCATTCCGTGAGGTTTATCAATCAGATAGGCAACTCCTGTTTTGGGCGACCGATTATTTATTATCCAGAGTCTCCGTTGAAAACACTGGTTTACGATTCAGTTCAATCGATGACCTGGCACGTTTTTTAGGACTACTAACTCGCTACTACCCAGTGGTTCGTTTCCTGGTGATCCTCCATCCGTTGAGATCAGCTGATGCAACGGCGTCTCTCAAAAAATGGTCGGCCGCGTATCCTGGATTGAATTGCAGGATTGGTGCGCAGACCGTCGTAAATAGTAGTCTATACCCGGATGGACGTGCTCTCCTGATGCTGCGTCATCCAGATGAGGAGGCACTACTGCTCAGGGTATCCCAGACTGAACGGCAATATGGCAAATTTGCGAGTCACGCGCTGAAATTCATTTTTCACATGCTGTCCATCATGATGCCAGATCCCGCCGCCGGGGATTAAATTTGCTGAAAAGGTGGCCGGTTGTACTGGCCACCATCTCTATCACCGGTAACAAAAACAGTCTATTTGCGTGAACTACGCGACAGGTTGTTTATTTCAATAATCTCGTTCAAATCGCCGGCCGCATCACTCATTGTTAGCAAATCGGCGACAATAATTTCACCTGCATGGGGTTGTTCGGATTCGCCCGAGAATTTACGAAGGTAGTATGAGTTGATTCGTTTTTCATCGGCCGTCATCGCACTGATGCTCCACAGCACAGGGACGTAGCGTTGCATGACCACTTTGACGTCGGCAACTCTGAGAATCTGCGTTGAACGCGTGATGGCAGCATTGTCCTGTAATTTTTTTGAAAGTAAATGTTGCATGATCAAACTCCTTGTAATGACATTGTTTGGTTTATTAATTTTTCCATGGCGCTCCCGTCCCGACGGGTTAGATTCGGCACATACCGTGAGTAGACTCTGAACAACATCTCTGTGCTGGCATGTCCCAACTGTCTGGCAATCCACTCCGGACTTTCGCCCGCTGCCAGCCAAAGCGTGGCAGCGGTATGCCTGGATTGGTAGGGGTTACGGCGACGCAGTTCCAGATGACGCAGTAGCGGATACCAAACTCGTCTGGAGAAATTGCGCTGACACAGCGGAGTCCCCGCATTTGTGCAAAAAACGTAATCCAGGTGGCCGGTTTGTTTCTTTTGGCGCACCAGAGCCTGGAAAACGATGTCTGACATTTCGATGTCGCGCTGGCTGCTATCTGTTTTTGTGTAATTGACCTTTTTACTAACCCAGGTCTCCCGCACAGAAATCAGTCGCTTATCCAGGTCCACGTATCGCCACCGCAAACCATCAATTTCCGCGGGCCGCATACCTGTGAAAAAGCGTGTAGTTAGATAGTCCTTATAGTCCGTACGAATCGTCTGGATTAAGGATTTGATCTCGTCCAATGTGAAAGGATCGATATCTGTTTTTGGTATCTTGAGTAGCTTTATGCTGGTTGCCGGTGAAACGAATTGGTAACGTTCGGCCGCTTCCTGCAAAATCATCCTGATGATTTTCAGATGGCGATTGATATGGTCAGGGGAGAGTGCATCTCCGTTTTTCTTTCGCTCGGAGGCAAGTTCGGCTCTGAAGCCCAACAAGTCGGATTTGGTGATCTCGGTGATCATCATTTTTCCGAATCGTTCCATGATGCGGCTGTACAGCAAGATTCTGACATTACGCCGGTAAGAGTCTCTCCACGCCACATTCATTTCCGCGAACCAGGTGTTTGCAAACGCTTCAAAACTGACGAGGCTGCCATTAGTGAGAATGGAAGCAGTTGCCATTGAGCGCTGTCGTTTCAGTTTTTCAAACTCCTGCACCCGGGGACTGTTTGGGAAGTAGCGTGCATAGTCGAATTGATCCAGCAGGATCTCTGCTTCAATCCGGCTTGCCAGTGCTTCCAGTTTCTTTCGGTTAGTGGGCGTGTCAGGGAGAGCCGTTTGCTCGCGGCAGCGCCTTTTCATGTAGTAGAAGTCAAATAGCAGCTTATTGGATTCCTTGCGGACGTTGATATTAACCATGGCTCACTCCTCCGTTTGCCATGGGGATGCATACAGTGCTGGCGGAGTACTGCATCATGTCCCTCTCGATGCGCTCCCAGATGTACAAGATTTTGCGACCACCGAATGGTCGGATGTAATGAATTCCCTCCAGCAGCACACTGTCCTTTAACCTCTCTCTGATAGTTCGCTCGTCATATTTTATGTGTTGAGAAAGTTCTTCAGTTGTCAGGTAGGTAGTTGATTCAATCATCGGCTCGTCCTTGCTCATTTCCTATGTTGTGTGCAAAATTGCTATCTGGAATGACAAATTGCCACCCTGAATGCCATTTTACATACAAAAATGATATTTGCAATACCAATATGTCATTTGAAATCAAAAAATATAATGCGAGGCGATTAAATGATTAAGTGTCATGTCGCAAGACTGATGGGTGAGCACAAGCTAAAAATTTCAGATGTGGCGCGAGAGACGGGATTGAATCGGAATACGGTGACACTGCTTTACAAAGAAACAGCACAGAAAATTGATCTAGAAGCGATCGATAAATTGTGTGAACTTTTTAATTGTGAGGTCGGTGATTTGCTTGAACGTGTGAATCAGTAACGCTAGGGGTGTGCGTTGATCTGGCCGCTGTCTGGTCACAATTTGGTCACAGCTATGTTTGGGGCATCAGAAAGTCGGCTGTAACTAATTGATTTTATTGGTGCCCCGGGCAGGATTCGAACCTGCGACCTGCCCCTTAGGAGGGGGCCGCGCTATCCAGCTGTGCCACCGGAGCAAAAGGTGTGGGAGTCTGGCGTTTTGATAGCGCGCGCGATTATAGCGCAGGGCTTTGGGTAGCGGCACCCCTGAAAACGGGCAGATTCGGTGGTAATGGGCAGATCAGCGGGCGGAGTTGCAGGCCATGTGTTGAATGACGCCAGGCTTGTGGCAGCTTAGTTTGCAGACGCTGTAGTGATAATTGCGGGCACTGGGGTCTAGTTCGGCCGCTTCATTGATCGCGGCTTGCAGGTCTGCCAAGGCAGCGTTCTGGGTCAGATAGGGGCCGGAGATGTTTACCTTGAGGGTAGGGATTTCCGGGTCTGTTGCTACGATATAAAAATTTTCAGAGTTCATGGGTATTAAAAGGTACTACACGCTGTCTTTCGTGAAGAAAACGGCACCGGGGCCTCGTTATTGTGCGATCTCAGACTTTTGGTCTGTCACCAATAATGGCGGCGGATTATCCTCCTTTGTGATGCAATGTGCCAGCCCTTAAATTCTGCATTGTTCAGGTAATAGCTTCGCGTTGAAGCTGTACAACAAAACGGTTGATTGTGACCTGATCCGGGCGCTTCAGATTCTCAAACTTCAAGCCAATCACTGTCTGGTTACGATCTTGCAGATATTGGCTATAAGCCGTTGTTGCATCACAGCTTAATGTGCTCTCAATCAGCGGCAAGTAGGTATTAATGTGGAATTTTTCCATCATCTGCGGTTCAGGGCTCACGCGTCCTTCTGCCAGCAGTCTGCAGCCGGTGGCTGACATGTTCTGAATACGCCCGTTGATTGTGGCGCGACCCTGGCAGTTCAGTGTAGCGTTAACCGCCAGGGCGCCAGGTACCCAGGCACGAAATGCTTCGCGGCGCTGCATATACAGTAGAGTTGCCGGGAATTTGACGTCGTAATAAAGGCCGCCATCATCACGGCCAATTTTGTCGACCACCAGGTCCTTGGCAATCACCCGAATACCGTTGACTGAGGCTCTGAGCGTGAATTTTTTGCCAGCCTCAGCGTATTTGTCATAACTGGAGGTGGAAAATTGGTCCAGGCGAAAGCGGCGGGATTTCAGATCCACTTCCAGGATCATTGAGGTAGTGGCAGCTGCAGAGCCATCAAACTGCACGGTGACACTGGAGCGATCAGTGTGCAAAGCCCTCAGAACTGCGTAAATATCGCCTGCTGAATCATAATGCCGCTCATTGCCAAAGTTGTTTGCCATAGTGCGTTCCACAAGCTTCCCGTCCAGCGCTCAGGCGCTGCCGAGATCTCGTTTTACAGGGGAGCCGGTGGTATTGCCATGACTGGTATACAGGTTGCTCAGCACATCTGGCCCTCGCAGGATGCTCAGCATACGCTGGGTATTGAGGCGGCTGCGGTGCACAATAATTGCGTTGGTTTCTGTCAGTTCACGGCAGTGTTGCAGCCGCATTTCAATGCTTTCAATCAGTACTGCCAAAGACTGGTACTGTGGATTGCCCGCCAGTAATGCGCGCAGTTGCGGCAGACTGGTCTGGTTATCAGGTAATCCGGCTTTGGTCAGTAGCTGGCGGCGAGCACTGTCGTCGCGCTCCAGGCTCGCTATAAGTGTCTGTTTTTGCTGAAGCAGGGTGCTCAGTTTTTCCAGATCGCGGTTTTGCAGGCAGGTTTTTTCTTCAGACAACAAAGCGGCCAGGGCATCAAGCTGAGTGCGGTCTTTTTCAAGGATCTTATGCAGCTCAGTGCTGATCATGGTACCTCACGCTGGTTAGCGTCGTCAGAGCTTTGTTTCAAAGGCGAGGATTTTATCTGCCAGCCGGGAGCTGTCAACCGTATATTGGCCGGCATTGATCTGCTCGCGTAATGCGCTGACACGCGCGCTGTCTACTTCCGGCAGTTGGCGGATGCTGTTTTCGAGTGCCTGCAGGTCACCTGCCTGGGTGCTGATGGATACTTCATCAGTGCGGGCGCGTGAGGCCGGCTGCTGTCCAGCCGCTGAGGCTTTGGCCCCTGCATGGGTACCGGTTGCAGAGGTTTGACCAGACGATGTTCTGACAGTGCGGCTGTCTGCTGCCGAAGAGCTGTTGTTGATCGTTGGAATACTCATACCTGTTACCTTTTCCTTAGCTTTGACCCTGTTGCCTGTGACTGGCTACTTGCCTGTATTAGCGGCCCGATCCGGTTTTACTTTAATTGCGATTTTCAATTTTGTTCAGGCCGGTGTCAGAAAATAACACTGGCTTCACCTTGTCCTGTGACCACCGCCTGCACGACCCGATTGGAGCGGGTATTGCGAACCTGGATCTGGCGGCCGGCCTCGCCATCCTGCAACGCTGTACCTTGCTGTCTGATGCTGACGCCACCGCGTTCTGCCGTCAGAATGACAGTATCGCCTCGCCGTACCAGCAGTGGGGCGCTGAGCATATCGCTGCTGAGGGCCGTGCCGCTGGTGATATTGCGTCTGGTTACAAGACCTTCGGCAGCGGTCAAATCTTGCAACAATGTGCCGCGTGCCTGGCTGACATCCACTTCTTTTAATTCGATGTCGTTTGTATTCAGAATGTCGCCGCGTCCCAGATTGCGTGTACTGACAACAACCTGGCGATAAACCTTGACCATTGTGCTGATATTTCGTGACCAGGGTGACTGGTCACGGCAATCCACTCGCACACTCAGGCGACCACCCTGGCCATTATGCCGTCCCAGACTGGTTTCCAGCGGCAGCGCGCACACAGGAATGGTTTGTCTGGGGTCAGCTGTTGGCAGCTCAATTTCAATACGATCGGCGCTGGCTGCGAACTCAGCTGCAATGGCCTTGTGAGCTGCGTCAGTCAAAGCCTGCCAGCCTGCCGGTGCAGGCTGCGACCAGGCAGGCTGCATCCACAGCAAAGGGCTGTAACAGATGGCTGTCACAATACACCAGCAAAACCGTTTGTTGATCATCATATCGTCAAATATCCGGCGTTCTTGAGTGAATCCCTGAGCAATATGCAATTATTATGCCTGTGATTTCCGTAAATTTTTGTTATCGCCCTTATGAAATCTGCCAAGTGGACGACATAGAGGGCATTACAGGGGATACCTACCCCAAAACGGGCTTGGAGGTTATACATGGCAGGCGTTCTGGACAGCGTTAATCAACGCACGCAACTGGTCGGGCAAAACCGGTTGGAATTGTTGATGTTTCGCCTGAACGGGCCGCAGTTGTATGGCATCAATGTGTTTAAGGTCAAGGAAGTGCTGCCTTGTCCAACCTTGAGTGTGTTGCCTCACAGCAGCCGCGTAGTGCGTGGTGTTGCCTATATTCGTGGTCGTACCATTTCCATCCTCGATCTCAGCATCGCAACCGGCAGTAGCCCGCTGCGTGACGAAGGCAAGGGTTTTATTATTATTACCGAGTACAACAACTCGGTGCAGGGTTTCCTGGTCAGCGGCGTTGAACGTATTGTTAACCTGAACTGGGAAGATGTGCATTCCCCGCCCAAAGGCTCTGGCCGCTCGCATTATCTGACAGCCGTTACCCGTGTGGATCAGCATCTGGTGGAAATTCTGGATGTGGAGCGCATTCTGGCTGAGGTTTCTCCGGCCAAAAAAGGCCTGAGTCCAGAACTTGCGAACGCGCCGCGACGCCAAGCCGAGATCAACACCGTGTTGATTGTTGATGATTCCAGCGTGGCAAGAGCGCAGATAAAACGTTGCTGTCAGGCCATTGGTATGCAGACTGTATTGCTGAATGACGGCAGACAGGCACTGGAACATCTGCGTCAGATGCTGGAGTCCGGACAACGCCCACAGGACAAATATGCGCTGATTATTTCGGATATCGAAATGCCGGAGATGGACGGTTATACGCTAACCGCGTCTATTAAACAGGACCCGGCACTGGCTTCGTTGCATGTGATGCTACACACATCGCTCAGTGGGGTGTTTAACCAGGCGATGGTGGAAAAAGTGGGTGCTGATGATTTTCTTGCCAAATTCCACCCTGATGAATTGGCCCAGCGTGTGCTGCGCCAAATTGATAAGCAGACACAGCTCGCCTGACGTCATATGGGTGTGTAGAGATTTAAGCAAGTGATGTCAGAACAGCAGCAGTTCAGCAATGAAGACTATCAGGTGTTCCGGGTATTTCTGGATCAGGCCTGCGGTATTGTACTTGGTGACAATAAACAGTATCTGGTGGCAAATCGCATGCGCCGGATTATGGACGAGTATAAATTCAGTTCGTTGAGTGCGCTGGTGGCAACAATTAACCAGCACAGGATGCCCGGGCTGAAAGAAAAAGTCATTGATGCCATGACTACAAATGAAACCTTCTGGTTTCGTGATGCCGCGCCTTTTGATGCGCTGCGCGACGTGGTATTTCCGCATCTGGTATTGACTGAAAAACGTCCATTCATACGAATCTGGTCGGCAGCCTGTTCCTCAGGGCAGGAGCCTTATTCCATCAGTATGGTGTTTGAGGAGTTTAAACAGCGCAATCCGGGTGTGCTCATGCGTGATCCGGAAATTGTGGCGACAGATATTTCCATGTCCATGCTTAATAACGCGCGCCAGGCTGAATATGACAGTCTCAGTGTCAGCCGTGGATTAAGTGATACCCGCCGCCAGCAGTTTTTTGATCAGCTGCCTGAAGGCCGCTACCGTCTTAAACGCCAGATTACCCAGCGCGTTAATTTTAAACAGTTAAATCTCAAAGACCCGTATATAACGCTGGGGCGCTTTGATGTGGTTTTCTGCCGCAATGTGCTGATCTATTTTGCCGCTGATCTGAAAATTGACATCCTGCAGCGCATGCGTGCGGCGATGAATCCAGGCGCCTATTTGTTCCTGGGAGCCTCTGAGTCTTTGCCAGCGGCGTTGGCAGATAAATATAGCCTGCAACGAATTACCCCGCTGACCAGTGTTTTCCGCAGTTAGGAGGGCGCCTGGTGAGGCGGCAACCCCAGCGGCAAAATGCGTTCTTTCCCTCCAGTCATAACGGGCAAGAGCTTGCCTCTTTGATCTGTTCTATTTTTTAAATTACTGAATTTTATTAAATATTTTTGATGGCATGGGTCTTGCTAAGTCTTGTTGACTTAAACCGGCAGGACCTATGACATGGCCATCAACTTCAACAATGCATTGGGTATTCACGCGCAGGCGCTGACGCTGCGCACCCAGCGCACCACCTTGTTAGCCAACAACATCGCCAACGCCAGTACGCCAGGCTACAAAGCCCGCGATATCGACTTTCAGGCTTTGTTGTCACAAGCCAACAACAGTCAGCGACGCTCCGTGGATGTGCTGCGTACACATCAGCGACATATTGCTGGAGCTGGCACAGGCTTTGGCAGCGAAGTGCTGTACCGCGTACCCAATCAGGCTTCAGTTGATGGCAATACCGTGGACGAACAGATCGAAAACGCAGCCTTCGCCCGCAATGCCCTCGAACATCAAGCCAGTTTCCAGTTTCTTAACAGCAAATTTACCGGGCTGATGAAAGCCCTGCGAGGAGAATAAGCATGAGCCTGATGCAGATATTTGATATCGCCGGCACGGGCATGAGCGCACAGTCGCTGCGCCTGAACACCACCGCCAGCAATATGGCTAACGTCAACAGTGCCTCCAGCAGCGCTGATCAAACCTATCGTGCACGCCATCCGGTATTTGCGCCGATGTTTGACGATGCGATGAGCGGCACTGCTGCTGGCAGCGCGGCTGTGGCCACCGGTGTGCGTGTGCTGGGTGTGGTTGAAGACGCTCGTCCGTTACAGCCGCGTTATGAGCCAGGTCATCCGCAAGCCAATGAAGAAGGTTTTGTCTTCTATCCTAACGTAGACATGGTGGAGGAGATGACCAACATGATTGCTTCATCACGCGCCTTTCAACTTAACGTCGATGTGATGACAGCTGCCCGCACCATGATGCAGCGCGTCCTCACCTTGGGTCAGGCATAAGGTAGCAGGAGTCACATAAATGGAAATAAACCAGAATAATGCTTTGAACAGAGTGCTTTCTGATTACGCACTACCTGTACCAAACAAAGCAACAGATCCTAAAAGTGCGCTCGGTCGTGACGAATTTTTGAAACTTCTGATTGCCCAGCTTGAGAATCAGGATCCAACCAGTCCGCAGGAAAACGGTGAGTTTGTGGCGCAGTTGGCGCAGTTCTCCCAGCTGGAAGAGTCACAGAAAATGAGCGAGAGTTTTGGTCAATTCTCCTCTTCTTTTCAGTCTACACAACATCTGCAGGCGACTTCGCTGGTCGGCCGTCCCGTGCATGTTGAATCCACACAGGCATTTCTGGGCTCGCAAGGCAGTATCAGTGTGCTGGCCGATTTCGGTGCTGCCACGCAGGCATCCACATTAAAGGTTTACAACAGCAACGGTGAAATGGTTGACCAGTTTGCATTGGGTCAGCAAACCGAAGGACGCAAGGAATTTATCTGGACCGGTATGGACGGAACGGATCAGCGTTATCCGCAGGGCATGTATACCTTTGAGGTGCAGGCTTCCAACGCCGGTGTCAGTGAAACTCTGCCTATCTACCTGAGCGCGAATGTAAATAGCGTGACCATAGAACCTGGCGGCAAGCTGACACTCAACCTCGCAGGTTTGGGTCCGCGCTCCATGTCAGACATTGTGCAAATCAATTAATCAAATGACGAGGTGTCATCATGAGTTTTAACATCGGTTTGAGTGCGTTGAATGCTGCGCAGCAAGAAATCAGTGTCACCGGTAACAACATCGCCAACGCCGGTACCAATGGTTTCAAGGCCGCCAAGGCTGTTTTTGGTGACGTTTACGCAGCCTCGGTACTCGGTGGTGGCGGAACACAGTCTGGTAGTGGTGTGTCCTTGCAGGAAATCAAACAAAGTTTTAATCAGGGCAATATCAGTTTTACCGACAATACGCTGGATCTGGCGATCAATGGCGAAGGCTTTTTTATCATTCGCGGTGAGTCGGGTGTTTCTTATACACGCGCTGGATCTTTTGGTACCGATCGCAACGGTTTTATTGTTAACAGCGATGGCGAGCGACTCCAGGGTTTTGCGCCGTCCGCATCAGGTCAGGCAACCGGTGGCGGTCCGCTGACAGATTTGCGTGTGACCACGGGTGAGATTCAACCGCGTCCTACAACGGGCGTCGAGACCATCGTTAACCTGGATGCTGCGGCGCAACCGTCATCCATCATCGGCAGTACCTTGATGGTCAACGGGGGGCGCAGCACTGCGCCGCAACTGATTCCTGTGCTTGATACGCGTAGTAACGGTTATCAGTCCAACACGATTGAAGTGGTTGGTCCTGATCGTGTGCCACGCAAGATCACCGTTCCCGAGAACGCGTCGGCCAATACCGCTGCCCAGTTGTTGTCAGGTGCTGCTGGTGTATCCGCCACGGGTAAAACCATTGCTTTTATCACGGGATTGACGGCGGGCCCCGGTGGTGAGACCCGCTTTGCCTTGAATGGACGCGAGTTTACAGTCGCTGATCCTGCGGCCCCAACCGCTATGGAGGATTTGGCAGCGGCAATTAATTCATCTGCAAATAACATCTTTGCATCCGTCGAAGGCACCTCGATTAAAGTGACGCATAACACCGGTGCAGACCTCACCTTCAGTGCAGGTTCTGTGGGTACCGGCTCGATCTCGGTTACAGCCTCTGAATACGATGCTATCGCAGAAGAGTACATCCAGCAAGGCGCCGCTGTCCCGTTGACACTGGACAACGCCAACGTGCTGGTGATGGGTGGCACCCTGGAGCTGACGCTTGAAGAAGGTTATTCACTGCGCGCGGCGACCACCGATTCTGAAGGTGAAGAGATCGACCAGACCACACAGATTGGCAGTATTTTTGGTGACATTTCTGCGGTGGATGCACTGGAGGGAACTCCCTTTGAAACCAACCAGTTTGATCCCAGAAATCCTGATACATATTACCGTTCAACCGCGATCACTATTTATGACACTGTCGGTACCGCACACTCACTGGCCATGTATTTTGTCAAAGAGCGTGCTAATGAAACCGGTGACACCAATTTGTGGAGTGTTTATTTCCAGATTGACGGCCGTGACATTGGTTACGATCCCAACTCACAGACCGGAGAGCCTGTGGTTGCGCGTTATGACTTGCGCTTTGATGACACCGGTCGTTTTGATCCCAATCAGATTCCGATAGAAATCACTAACTGGTATCCAGTTGACGCAGTGGGTCGCCGCATTGGTGCGGGTCCGGTGCCAGGTGACGCTAACGTAGCGGATCTGCTGACCAACTCCAACTTCACAATTGATTTGTCCGGCATGACTGCTTTTGGTGGTGACTTCTCGGTGCAATCGAACAATCAGGACGGTTTTGGCAAGGGACAGCTGACAGGTCTTGAAGTCAACGTGCGTGGTCTGGTGTCTGCCCGTTTCTCCAATGGCCAGTCCAGAGTATTGGGCGAGGTGGCACTTGCCAATTTCGCCAACGCAAGTGGACTGGGTAATCTGGGTGGTTCCAAGTTCGCAGAGACCAGTGAATCTGGTGCGGCCTCTGTCTCCGGTGCCGGTACCGCCGGTCTCGGCGCCATCCAGTCCGGTGCGCTGGAAGATTCCAACGTCGATCTGCCAACAGAGCTGGTGCAGCTGATTATTTCCCAGCGTAACTATCAGGCGGCTGCACAGGTGATTTCTGCTACTGACGATGCCACGCAGACCATTATCAACCTGTAATTAATCTGACCAGAACAGCGCCGGGCATCGCCCGGCTTGACCAGACCCGGAGTGAACAAAAATGGATAAGGCTTTGTACATCAGTATGACTGGCGCCTCTCAGGTCATGCGTGCCCAGGCCGTGCATGCCAACAATATGGCCAATGCCAGCACCACCGGGTTTCGCGCCGATCTGGCACAGGCCAGATCCATGCAGGTCTACGGCGCAGGCATGCCTTCACGTGTCTACAGCATGACCGAAAATCCCGGCACGAACTTTACACACGGCTCATTGCAGCAAACCGGTAACAACCTTGATCTGGCGATAGATGGTGAAGGCTGGATAGCTGTGCAGGCGCCCGATGGCAGTGAGGCCTATACCCGTGCCGGCGATCTCAAAGTCAGTGTGTTCGGTGAACTGATGACCGGAAATGGTTTGCCGGTGCTGGGCAATGGCGGGCCGGTGGTATTGCCGCAATTTGAATCCATCGAGTTTGGCGAAGACGGCACGATCTCCGTGCGCGAGCTTGGACAATCTGCGGCAGTGTTGGCTGCAGTTGATCGGGTCAAGCTGGTCAATCCGATGGATGCCGATCTGATCAAGGGTGCTGATGGACTGATGCGTCGACGTGATGGCGCAGACAGTGCGCCGGATGCGGCTGTTCGTATTGTGTCCGGTTATCTGGAAAGCAGTAACGTCAACGTGGTGGATGCGATGGTGGAAATGATCAGCATGACGCGCAACTACGAGATGAATATCAAACTCATGCAAAGCGTTCAGCAAAATTCCGAAGCTTCGGCACGACTTTTGCAAATTCAGTAATAGCCGGGCATCAAACGACAAAATTTGCCGCCCCGCCAACGTATCGATGAATTGCCGCTCAACCCGGCAACAGGAGTAACAGACTCATGCACGCAGCACTCTACGTATCAAAGACCGGCCTCAGCGCCCAGGATACCCGTCTCGCGGCACTGTCAAACAACCTCGCCAACGTGGCAACAACCGGCTTCAAACGAGACCGTGTTGTTTTTGAAGATCTGCTGTACCAGATCCAGCGTCAGCCCGGCGCCAACTCCACACAGAATACGGAATTGCCCTCCGGCTTGCAGGTTGGCACCGGGGTTAAAGTGGTCGGTACACAAAAACTGTTTAATCAGGGTGCTTTGCAGACCACTGGCGAAGCGCTGGACCTGGCCATCGATGGTCGTGGATTTTTTGAAATTGTGATGCCTGATGGCAGCTCGGCCTATACCCGTGATGGTCAGTTCCACATGAGCGCTGATGGCGAGATTGTTACCGCATCCGGCCATTTGCTGAATCCGGGGCTGACAGTACCGCAAGGCGCGCAAACGATTACGGTGGGCACCGATGGTGTGGTCACTGTGCAACTGTTTGGTCAGCCGGACGCTGTAAACATAGGCAACATCAATCTGGTGGATTTTGTGAACCCGGCGGGCTTGCAAGCCATCGGTGGCAATTTGTTTGTGCAGACCGTTTCCAGTGGCAACCCGCAACAGTCAGCACCTGCCTCCAATGGCATGGGTCGCACTGTACAGGGCGCTTTGGAAAGTTCGAACGTGGAAGTGGTTGAGGAACTGGTTGACATGATCACCACCCAGCGCGCATACGAAATGAACTCCAAGGTGATTTCGACTGCGGATCAGATGCTGCAGTTTATTACCCAGAATCTGTAACCGGTTTTGATGGATTGATAACCATGACACATATGCAAACCACATTCAGAATCACCGGTGCGCTATTTCTGATGACGCTGATGTCCTGTGCCTATCGTTTCCCAGAACCGCCGTCACCGGATGATCCGCATTATGCACCTGTGTGGACCGGCCAGCCCACTGAGGCCTTGCCGGCTACTGGTGCCATTTACAATGCGGCCACTGCGGTGAATCTGTATCAGCGTCGTGCCTATCGACTGGGTGATGTGCTGACCATCAATCTGCGGGAAGCAACCTCGGCGCGTAATTCATCGGGCACCTCGTACAGCCGCGAGAGCTCAAACAGCACCAACCCGATGTCGCTGTTTGGCGCCGCTGTGGATACCACGGTTGACCTGGGCAGTGCCTCGGATTTTGCCGGATCGGCCAATACCAATCTGAGCAATCAGTTGCAGGGCAACATCACCGTGACCGTCACCGATGTATTGCCTAATGGCTTGCTGGAAGTGCGCGGCGAAAAATGGGTGCAAATCAATCGTGGCAAGGAATACATCCGCATCAGTGGTTTGGTGCGTCGTCAGGATGTTGCGCCGGACAACAGCATTGCCTCAACACGTGTGGCGGATGTACGTATTGCCTACAGTGGCACTGGCACCCTGGCCAATACCAATGAGCCGGGCATTCTGAGTCGGTTTTTTAACAGCCCGTACTGGCCACTTTGACACTTCAGGATCCACATATCATGTTGCGAGCCACGTCTCCCATAAAACGTCTGATCTGCGCCACGCTGATGCTGGCGCAACTGTTGAGCTTCAGTACACCGGCACAGGCTGACCGCATCAAGGACATCGCCAATATCCAGGGCGTTCAGTCCAACCAGCTGGTCGGTGTGGGTCTGGTGACGGGTCTGGATGGCACCGGTGACCAGACTACGCAGGCGCCGTTTACCGCTGAATCGTTCCGCGCCTATCTGGACCAGTTTGGTATCCCGATTCCGCCGGGTTCAAACTTTCAGCTGCGAAACGTGGCGGTGGTTTCTGTGCAAGCTGAACTGCCGGCGTTTGCCAAGCCTGGTCAGAGTATTGATGTCACCGTCTCCTCACTGGCCAATGCTGCCAGTTTGCGCGGAGGCAGTCTGGAGCGTACGTTCCTGATGGGTGTGGACGGTGAAGTGTACGCCATCGCCCAGGGCAACCTGATTGTTGGTGGTCTGGGTGTGGAAGGCGCTGATGGTTCGCGTGTATCGATCAACGTGCCCAGTGTTGGCCGTATTCCCGGTGGTGCTACGGCGGTTAAAGAAGTGTTGACCGCATTTAACACGGGTGATTTTGTCACCTTCAATCTCAAACGCGCCGATTTCACCACAGCACGTCGCCTGTCCAGCGCCATCAATAATTTTATGGGTCAAGGCACGGCGGAAGCACTTGATGCCGTGTCGGTGCGCGTACGTGCACCGATGGATCCGCAAGCACGTGTGGCTTATGTGTCCGAACTGGAGAACATGGAAATAGAGCAGGGTGATGCACCGGCACGCGTCATCGTCAACTCACGTACCGGCACCATTGTCATTGGTGATCATGTACGTGTGTCACCGGCTGCCATTACCCACGGCAGTATGAGTGTAACCATCAGTGAAGGTTTTGCAGTGAGTCAACCTGGCCCCTTCTCCGAGGGTGAAACCGCCGTGCTGCCACAATCGGATATTACCGTCACACAACAAAACAACAGAATGTTCCTGTTTGATGCTGGCACCACACTGGCTGATATCGTGCAGGCGATTAACGCAGTGGGCGCGGCACCAGGTGATCTGGCCGCCATTCTGGAAGCATTAAAACAGTCCGGGTCGTTGCGCGCAGACCTGATTGTGATCTAAGGACAAATACTCATGGCTATCAGTGTACGAGATGCATCTGTTTACACCGAATTAAATGGTCTGCAGGCGATCAGCCAACTCGGCCGTGAGAATTCGCCTGAAGCATTAAAACAGGTCGCCGTGCAATTTGAATCCATGTTTTTAAACATCATGCTCAAGGGCATGCGTGCCGGTGAGGAAGCGCTGTTTTCCGACAACTACCTGCGTAGCAACGAGATGAGTTTTCATCGCGAAAACCTGGATAACCAGTTGGCTTTGCACATGGCAAGTACCGGTGGTGTTGGACTGGCAGATACGCTGCATCGCCAACTGATGCAACGTTATGAAAAACCGGTGCAACCGGTGAATGCCGATTTGTCTAATGCCGCTATGCTGGGTGATCTGGGCAGTGCGCGCCGTTTTACCGGTGAGGTTGTCTCACCTGGCAGTGACCAGGAGACTATGGTGCGCTGGCGCGCCCGCACGATTTCCACGCCCAGTATTGTGCCCACCGTACTCGATGATTTGCCAGTCAACCGCGACGTTGAACAATTTGAATCGCCGGAGGCCTTTGTCGCCGCCTTGTTGCCGGCTGCCCAGCGTCACGCTACTGAGCTTGGTGTGGATGCACGTGTTTTGTTGGCGCAGTCTGCGCTGGAAACCGGTTGGGGTCAGAAAATGATTCGCGGCAGCAATGGTGAAGCCAGTTTTAATCTGTTTGGTATCAAAGCAGGTGATAACTGGCACGGTCGCCGTGTTAACGTCAGCACACTGGAGTTTCGCGATGGCGCCATGCACCGGGAAGTTGCCAGCTTTCGTGCCTATGACTCCTATGAGGAAAGTTTTGCTGACTACGTCAATTTGATGAAAAGTCAGTCCCGTTATGCTCCTGCGCTGGAACACGCAGCTGATGCAAACATCTACACTGAAAAGTTGCAGCAAGCCGGCTACGCAACTGATCCCGATTACGCAGAAAAAATTCAACGCGTGATGCGCAGTCCTTCATTGCAGCAAGCGAGTCTTGCCAACAACGCGCAGGCATGGACGGCAGGTAACGTGCAATGAGCAACCTGATCAATACTGCCATTACCGGCATTCGTCTGAACCAGACCGCGCTGTCAGTCACAGGTCACAATATTGTTAATGCCAACACCGAAGGTTATAGCCGGCAGTCGGTGATTCAAAGCACCAACCCTGCTACTCGCACAACCGCGGGATTCCTCGGGTCGGGCGTGCGCATTGACGAGATTTATCGCCATACCGAAAAGTACCTGGTGGATCAGGTTGTTCGGGATGTGGGTATTCTCAGTGATGCTGATGCCTATCTGGTGAATGTGTCACAAGTTAATAATCTGCTGGCTGCGGATCAGACCAACCTTGCCAAAACCATGAACCAGTTTTTCGAGGCGGTGAATCAGGCGGTTAATGATCCCGGTTCCATGCTGGGGCGTGAATTGTTGATGACACAATCACAACAGATGGTAGCCGGATTTAAAGCCATCGAGTCGCGCCTGCTTGAGCAAAACAGTGCGGTTAACAAACAGCTGCAAGGTGCTGCTGACAACGTGACCTCGCTCGGGCAGCAAATCGCCGAGGTTAACAAATCCATCGGTGATGCCGGTAGTGGTAACGGCTCGCCCAATGATTTGCTGGATAGACTGGATGTACTGGTCACTGAACTGGGTCGTTATATCAATGTCACCACGGTTGCGCGCGAAAATGGCGCCAAAGACGTCTTTATTGGACAAGGACAGGCATTGGTTGTTGGAGCCGCCAATCAGGTTGTCAAGGCTGTGCCAGGCGCCACCGATGCCAGTCGATTTGATCTGGTTTTTGTCAGCAAGTCAGAAACCAAGGTGGTTAACAAGTTCATGACTGGTGGCGAAATCGGCGGTCTGATGCGTTTTCGCGAAGATGCGCTGCAGCCGGCTATTGGTGCAGTGGGTATGTTGGCCACATCGGTTGCGCACAGTGTTAACAGCCAGAACAAACTCGGGATGAATCTGGAGGGCAGTCTTGGCGGGAACGTTTTCCGTGATGTTAATGACCCCAGAATTGCAGCGAACCGGGTCAAGTCATCCATTAATAACCCGCCTCCCAATGACAGGGTACTCAACGTCACCATTGAGTCGTTGGCTGATCTGCAAATCAGCGACTATGAACTCAGATTTGGCGGACCGGGTCGCAACTACAGTCTGGTGAGGTTGTCTGACAATCAGGTTGTGTCCGAAGGACTGTTATCTGGCAATTTTCCGCAATCGATCAAAGCTGATGGATTCAGTCTGAATTTTGAAGCAGGCAGTTTTCAGGCTGGTGACCGTTTTCTGATCAAGCCCGTCAGCAGCGGCGCCACCGACATGGCCGTGCAGATTACGCGGGCAGAAGAGTTTGCTTTTGCTTCACCGATTCGGGTTGAAACCGGCAATGCCAATCAAGGTGGTGCCAAACTGCTGGGTTCTCAGGTGCTCAGCGTCGATACGCCCTTGTTTGCAAAGGACGGACAACTGAGTCCTCCGCTGATGGTGCGTTTTACCTCAGCAACCACCTACGACATTCTGGATTACTCGGATCCGGCCAATCCCGTTCATACCGATCCGCCTCTGCGTAATTTGTCATTTGTACCGGGTGCTGAAAACAGTCTCTTCCCGACCGACCCGGGTGGCATGACGTTGACATTTGCCGGCCCCGCTGCAGGTGTTTTACAAACGGGACAAGCTGGCAATGGCAATCCAGGCGAGGAGCTGCGTTTTCAGACGACTGACCCGGAGACGGGTTTTATTCGCTATCAGCAATTGACGCTGGGTGTTAACGAATCCGCTGCCAGTATGGCGCGCAGATTGTCGGGCCTAAGCGGCGTGCAGGCCAGTGCTTATACCGAGACGGTATTAAGCGGTTTTGATGCTTCTGATGCCGGTAATGATCTGGTTATCAGCTTGAATGGCAAGGACGTGACAACTGCTGGCTGGTTGTCTGGTATTCCCGATAGTGTGGTGCCTGACCCGTTATACAAAGGCAATATGCCTGACTATCTGCGCGACAAGATCAATAACAACAGCGATCTGGCTGCTCAGGGCATTTATGCCCGCAGTGATGGCAACCAATTGACTGTGTATGCCACCTCCGGGGTCGATCTGAATTTCAGCCTTGGTGGCGGTGGCTCATTAACCATTGATCAGGGCAGCAACCCGGCTGTGGTTGTGAATGCCAGCGATCCTTCGCCGCAGTTCACCGTGGGTGGCCAATTGCAGATGCAACTGGCGGCCGATACGGAGGTGTTCTCCAACCGCATGGATGGTTTGTTGGGGTTGTCGCCTGTCATGAAGCAGAACTTCACTGGCATCTCAGTCACCATGACCAGTGGTACCGGAGCAGATGGTGCTCCGCGTGCCGGTGATACCTTTGTGATCGGTTATAACAACAATGGTAGTGCGGATAACCGCAATGGTCTGTCGATGCTGGCGCTCAACAGTACGGCCATACTGGGCGGAGAGAACCAGACCTATCAAGACGTCTACGGTCAGCTCGCGGAAAAAGTGGGTATTCTCACCAGTCAGGCGCGTGTGAATCAGAGTGCTGGTGAATCGATGTTGCGGCAATCCATGGATGCGATGCAGTCGGTGAGTGGTGTGAATCTGGAAGAAGAGGCGGCTCGTCTGATTCAACTGGAGCAGCATTACAACGCATCGGCGCGTTTGCTGACACTGGCTCGTGACCTGTTTGATACTTTATTGAGGATGTAATCATGTCAGTGAGAATGTCGACCTATCAGCTTTTCAGTCGCGGGCTTAACCCCATGCTGGACGTTCAACGTCAGGTCAGCAAAACACAAGAACAAATATCCACCAATAAAAGAGTCCTGACGCCAGCAGACGATCCGATTGCATCCACCCGAATTCTGCAGCTCAATCAGGAGCTGGCGGGTCTATCGCAGTTTAATAGCAGCCTGTCGACATTAAACGCGCGACTGCAACGCGAGGAAAGTGCGCTGGAGGGTGTCAGTAAATTGATTCAGCGCGCGCAGGAACTGATTGGTCAGTCGGGCAATGGTGCACTGGATTTTGATCAACGTAAAACCATTGCCGGTGAACTGCAGGCGGTTGTTGATGGTATGGCGCAGTTTATGAACTCGCGTGATGCCAGCGGTGAGTACCTGTTTTCCGGCTTTCAGGGCAGCAAACAGCCATTTGTCAAAAATGCAGATGGTCGATACGAATACCACGGTGATGAGGGGCAGCGCTTTATTCAGATTGGACCGGTCACCTCGGTTGCGGCCAATGATTCCGGACATGATGTATTCATGAAGGTAAAAAGTGCGACTGCAAACGTTAAAAGCAGCGCGGAGGCAACCAATCAGGCGCAACCGCCTGCGGTCATCAGTCGAGCGGAAATTCGTCAACAGGAAGAGTTCAACAGCTTTTATCCGGAAAGCCTGGTTATTCAGTTTAATCCGGTCACCGATATCAATCCATCCGGCTTGAACTTCACCATCAGGCAAGCGTCGGATGGACGTGTTCTGGCCGAGAAACAAGCGTTTTCCAGTGGCCGTGACATTGAGGTGGCGGGGATGGCTTTTCGCATTGAGGGCCGTCCAGCCGAAGGCGACACCTTCAAACTGGAGTCCAGCGCTCAAAAGGGATTGCTGGAGGGTATTGAAGACTACATTGCTGACCTTAATCGCCTGGGAAACCAGCCCGAGGAGCGTCAGCGCTTGTCAACGTCTCTGGAAAACACACTGAATAACCTCACCAGTGCACAGGATCAGCTGCTGAAGACGCGCAGTGCCATTGGCGCCCGTCTGAATCAGGTGGATGCGGCCAAGGCCAGCAATGAAGATTTTGAGCTGGTGGTGCGTACCACGCTGTCTGAATTGTCAGATCTGGACTATGCCAAAGCGATCAGCCAGCTCACCCAGGAGTCTTTTGTGCTGGAAGCGGCACAAGCAACATTTACCCGCATCAACCGCATGTCACTTTTTAATCAGCTTTGACGTAATCCGCTTTGAAAGGGATTAAAGTTCAGGACTGTTCTGTCGATATGTATTCGTTGATGCGGTTTTTCATCGCTCGAAGCCGTTGCGCTTCGGTGCCCAGCTGATCACGATTGTCAGCCACCATCTGAATAATTTTGCGATCGGTATCACAGATTTTTTTGATGTCAGACTGTATCTGTGACAACAGTTCCGGGTGTGGCTCTTTGGAAAAAAATTGTTTGATCAACTGATCCCGTTGTTGATGCAAACTGCTCAACTTTGACCAGCTTTTTTGCTCGGCAAGGTGCATCAGATTGTGGCTTGAAGTCACAATCTGATTCCATTCAATTGATTGATTCTTTAGTGTTTTATCGGTTTTTTCCGGTGTGTTCATGATGGCCGTGTTGACGCAGGTTGGAAGACTGGAGTTAATGCTGGCTCGGTGGTGATGTGCGCATTAGTTGTAACATAGTCAAAAAAAATCCTAAAGAAAAAATATTTCTGTCGAACCCTAAAAAACTCTCAAAACTCGTCTAAAGCTTTGTTGTTCTGTGTCGTTAAATGGGGTAACGCATAGCAGTGAGCGGTTTAAAAACGCGCCGATATGCGGTCCGGTTTTTAAAGTGTAACTCAGGAGTAACAAAGCATGGCTCAAGTCATCAACACCAACATTGCTTCACTTAACGCGCAGCGTAACCTGAACAGCTCTCAGGCCGGTACCAACCAGGCTCTGGAGCGTCTGTCCTCCGGTCTGCGTATCAACAGCGCTAAAGACGACGCTGCCGGTCTGGCGATTTCTACCCGTTTCACCTCTCAGATCAAAGGTCTGAACGTGGCTGTGCGTAACGCCAACGACGGTATCTCTCTGGCAGAAACTGCCGAAGCCAGCATGGGTTCCATGACTGACTCTCTGCAACGTCTGCGTGAGCTGGCCGTACAGTCAGCCAACGGCTCTTACAGTGATGCTGACCGTCAGCTGCTGAACGAAGAAGCCAAAGCGCTGATCGCAGAAGTGGGTCGCGTTGCTGACACCGCAAACTTCAACGGCGTGAAACTGCTGGATGGTTCATACAACTCAAACTTCCAGGTTGGTGCCAACGCGGGTGAAACAATCAACGTTTCTATCGGTAAGTTGAGTGCTGATACGCTGGGTGTATCGACTCAAAACGGTGTGTCCAGTACAGGTTCAAGCTCAGCCCTGGGCGCTGGCGATCTGATCATCAACGGAGTGGCGGTTGGTGCAAGCCGTGCATCCGACGACAGTGCTTCAACAGCAAATGCTGCCTCCAGTGCAATCTCCAAAGCGGCAGCAATCAACCGCGTTTCTGATCAGTCGGGCGTTACTGCTGTTGTAGATACAAACGTTGCTGCTGGTAGCGCAATGACAGCAGCTGCTGCAACTGGTTCCGTGACTATCAATGGCACCTCCATTGACATCGATACCAGCGCTGACGCCGCTTCTACGCGTGCTTCAGTGGTTGCAGCAATCAACGCCAGATCTGGAGAAACAGGTGTCACTGCAGTTGACTCTGGTGACGATAACCTGGGTGTGACGCTGCAGGCTGAAGATGGCCGAAATATCGAAATCAGCTTCGATACGCTGACAGCTGCTAACACTGGTTTGGCAGCGGCTGGTACCTATGAAGGTGGTGTGACACTGGTTGCAAACCCAGGTGTCAATTCAATTGCAATTTCCGGTAACGACGTTGACAACGCTGGTTTGGTTGCTGGCAACTACACAGCAGGTGTGTCTAGTGTAGGTACTAACAGTGTTTCCACTGATCTTGAGAAGTTCACTGCAACGTTTAGTGCTGTAGCCACTGGTGCGGTTGAAATTTCGTTTGATGGCGTGGATGTAGCTGGTATTGCGGTTGGTACAAACATTGAGACTGCAGCAGCGTTTACTGCAGGTTATAACGCAGATGATGCACGTACGTACGATGCTGTCGATAACGAAGATGGTACTGTAACGTTTACCTCACGAGTTGCGGGAGATCGAACAGATGTTGTAGCCGCTGACTTCGTCTACGACACACCTGCAAATGGTTCTGTAACTGCTGCTACCGTTAACACTCAGGGTGGTTCATCTGCTCTTGATTCAGGTGATCTGGTAATCAATGGCGTAAATATCGGTGCAGCCAAGGCAAGTGATGATACCGCGTCATTTGCTGGTAAAGATGGTTCCGCAATTGCGACTGCGGCTGCGATAAATCGTTCTACTAGCAGCACAGGCGTCACTGCAACGGTTAACGCAAACGTTTTGGCTGGCAGTGAGACTGTAGACGGAACTGGCTCTGAAGACGCGACGATGACGCTGAACGGTATTAGTATCAGCCTGGCTGGCAAAGGCAGCGCGGAAGAAAACCGTGCTGAGGCGGTTGCGCAAATTAACGCCTATTCAGGACAAACCGGTGTTATCGCGGAAGATAACGGTGAAGGTGTTACGCTCACCGCAGCAGATGGTCGCAATATCAGCATGACACTCGACGGTGCCAATGCGAATGTTTTCGGACTTGATGCAAGTGCAGTAGGCAAGGTCAACTACAGCTCGGTGACATTAAGCTCAGCTGGCAAATTTACTGTATCTGGTGGTGAGAACGGTAATGCAGCTCTGGAGTCACTGGGCTTGGAGGCCGGCACTTTCGGTGGCGCCGAAACTGGTCAGCGTCTGACTCAAGTAGACCTGTCCACTCAGAAAGGTGCAACTGACGCGTTGGCCACTATCGACAACGCACTGAGCTCAATCACTGCAGCGCGTTCCGAGCTGGGTGCTGTACAGAACCGCTTCAATGCAACGATCGAGAACCTGTCAGCAACTTCCGAGAAGTTCTCAGCTGCCAACTCTCGTATCCAGGACGCTGACTTCGCAGCGGAAGCCGCAGCGCTGGCGCGTAACCAGGCGCTGCAGCAGGCGGGCGTGTCTATGCTGGCGCAGGCTAATGCCCAGAGCCAGCAGGTACTGCAGCTGTTGGGTTAATACCCGAAAGTTTGAGCTAAAGTCCTAAAGTCCGCCCGGCAACTACCGATAACAAGGTAGGCGTCGGGCGGATTCTTTTTCGGCATTGCCCGGGTATTTTCCTTTGAACTGACTTTGTGTGGGAGATCTGCTGTGAGTGAAATCAGTATCACCCGGTTTCAACCCGCACTTGTAACCAGGGAGAAAGTCAATTCAGTTGGGTCCGTCGAAAATGATCTGGAAGCCAAGCCAGATCATCAGGAAACACCACAGCGTGACAACCAGCCACAGCCACATGGTGAGACTGCCAACCGTGAAGCGAGTGACGCTGACCTGGAGCAGGCCGTGCTGCGATTGAACGACTACGTGCAATCGGTCAAGCGCGACATCATTTTTGATTTTGATCCGGACAGTGGTGAGCCATCAGTGACGGTGGTGGACCGCGAGTCCCGCAAGGTGCTGCGTCAGTTTGACAGTAAAGAGGCGCTGGAACTGGCGCAAAAGCTGGACAAGCAGGAGCCGATTTCGTTGTTCAAGACTCAAGTTTAAATGGGGTCAGACCCAATTGGGTCTGACCCCATTTAAATAATTACTGCTCAGCCGCTTTACGTGCTTCTTCCTCTGCCAGGCGCGCGCCAGCCAGTGTACCCGCCAGTGCGTAGTTGCCTTCGTGGCAGGCGTATTCATAGATGGGTTCATCAAATGAGGTCAGTGCCAGTTCGCCGGTGAAGCTGGATTCGAACACGGTGGGATCTTCCACGGTGAAGCTGTAGATGATCTTGTCGTCGTTTTCGCGGCGGAATGTTTCAATCACCGTCATGTTCTCGGAAGCGCCGCGGAAGTTTTGCCAGGGATTAAAGTTTTTGGTCTCAACTACCAAGGTGTCGCCTTCCCAGCGACCGATTGAATCCCCCATCCATTTGTCCATCACTTCCGAGTGCGGAGAACGCTCGTCGGTGATCGGAATAATGCGGGCATCGTGAACCATCTCGGCCAGAATCACCACATAACCGGGTGACTGGAAAATTTCGTAGTGGCTGTTGTACATCACCGGCAACATGGGCGGGCCGGAATGTGAGCCGAAGGACAGCAGGCAACGTTCGCCGACACCGCGACCTTCCGGGCCATCAAAAGGATCCGGGCCATTGGCGCGCGCTTCGGCGCGAGCGGCCAGAAATTCCGGCTTGTAAGCCGGGAAACGGCCATTGGGTGGATCAATAATAATAGAGGTACGGAACTCGCCATTGATGGTGGGTATAAACATGCCACGGTCGGTCCAGAACAAGTCGTAGTTGCCCACAGGTGGCAAATCTTCAGCGGGCGGTGGCGGACGGTTCGGGTCCATCGGCAGGTTGTCTTCTTCGACCTCCTGTTGCGCAGCGCGCTCCAGTGCTTCTGCTTCTTCGCGCGTATAGGCGCGTTTTTCACCGAGAGAGGGGGAACGTTCAAGTGGCGTTACGGTGGCATTACGCCAGACGCCTTGCAGGTCCGGTGAGCCATCCCAGGTGCGCGGTACGGTGTAGTCTTCCTGGGCAAATACGCTGGTTGAAAGCATGGCAGCGCTAACAACGCTGGCGCCCAACAAAACGATGCCACTGGCAAGTGTTGGTCTACTGAACATAGCTTCTTCTCCTTATAGGTTATGCCCGATTCTAGTGGGGCTGCTAGACACACTCAATCCCCTTTGCGGCAGGTGGAACAAGATGTGCTGGCAAGGTTTTGCCGCCTGACAGGTCAAGATTCTCCGGTTGGGACCGATAATCAGTGTGTGAACCGCATGATATCTGCGGTTGCCTGACTGGCCCGGATATTGCTTGGCTCGTCTGAGTTTTCACACAAACAAACACCCCGAATTTCAGGCGACAGGCATGGCTACAATTCAATCATTGGGTATCGGCTCAGGTCTGTTGACCAGTGAACTGATGGAACAGCTGATCGAGGCGGAACGCGCTCCTGTCACCGCGCGACTGGACCGGGATCAGGATATTGCCGAAGCCAGATTATCTGCCTTTGGTGAAGTCAGCAATGTGCTGGCGCAATTTAATACGGCGGTCAAACAGCTTAATAATCTGTCGGCATTTAATGCCAGCAAGGCTTCCAGTACCAACGAATCCGTATTAACAGCGACGGCGACCAGCGTCGCAGCAACCGGTACTTACAGTGTTAATGTGCAGCAACTGGCACAGCAGCATACGATTGCCTCGCAGGCTTATGCCTCGACAACCGAAGCCGTTGGTGTGGGAACGCTGACCTTCCGCTTTGGTACCACAAGCTTTGATCAAGCTGATGCCTATCAAAGTTTTACTATCAATCCGGACACCCAGTCGCGCTCCATCACTATTAATAGCAGTAACAATACGCTGGCAGGCATCCGCGATGCGGTTAACGCCGCTGACATGGGCGTGCAGGCAACCATCGTTGATGACGGCACCGGTTTCAGGCTGCTCTTTACCACCGAGGAAGGCGGCGCCAGCAACAGTATCGAGTTAATGGCCAGCGGCTCTCCATCACTCGGGGCCTTTAATTACAATCTGTCCAGCCAAAGCATGTTGCAAACGCAGGCTGCGCAGGATGCACAATTTACAGTTAACGGACTTGCAGTTACCCGTGACAACAACCTGGTCGGAGGCGTCATTCCAGGGGTGACGCTGAATTTGCGTGGCGTGTCAGTAGGCCCGGCCACACTCACCATCAGTAAAGATCCCGCCGAGTTGATGACCAAAGTACAAGGTGTTGTCGACAGTTATAACGCTCTGAAAACCATGACAGATGTGCTCACGGCCTTTGATCCGGATGCCGGCGACAATGGGCAAGGCAGCGTGTTGACTGGAGACCGCGGTATTCGAACCATCATGAGCCAGCTTGGTTCCACACTGCGCTCCTTTACCTTGGGATCCACGTATGGATCATTGGCGGAAGTTGGCGTCACCACCAACCAGTTTAATGATTACCTGATGGAATTTGACCGCGGTGTTTTTGAGACGGCGTTTAAGGCAGATCCCAAGGCGATCACCGCCCTGTTCGCTACCACCGGTCAGCCTTCGGATGAAAATATTTCATTTGTATCGGCTGGAAGCGGGACACAGCCGGGTAGTTACAGTGTTGAAATTACTCGTATGGCAGAGGCTGGCCGTTATCTGGGTATAGGTGTCTCCACACTTGGTGCTGGCAATATCAGCATTACGGATCAGAACAACAGCTTCAATATTTTCCTGAATGGCGTCGAAGTCAGTGTTGATCTGAGCGAAGGTACCTATGCCACCGCCGATCTGCTGGCGGAGGAGCTTCAGCGCCAGATCAACAGCAACAGCGAGCTGGTCAGTTCGGCCAATTCTGTGTCCGTTACCTATAACAGTGATGCGTCCCGGTTTGAAATGACGTCCAACCGTTATGGCCGCGAATCGGTTATCCGCTTTATCGAGGTTGAGTCTGGGGCTGCGGCCACGCTGGGATTGGTCAAGGAAGGGCAAGGGCCTTATCAGGCCAGAGAACTGACCTCGCTGGCAACCAGCGACGGTCTGAGCAGTTCACTGTTTACTACGCCCTTGCTGGTCGACAGTGATACCCAGTACAGCTTGTCCGTGAACGGTGTCAGCACTGGCTTGTTGACGCTGCCCGGCGATGGCGGGACACCCGTCACCTACAATACTCCCGATGAATTGACCACTGCGTTAAAAGCCCAGATTGATGCCGCGCTGGCGGGTGATGGCATCAGCGTCAACGTGGATTATGTCTATAACAGTGACGATGGCAGCGCCCGTCTGGTGTTTTCGACGGACAATGCTGGCGATGAGCTCAGTTTCAGCGATATCAATCTGGCGGCGGCATCGCGGCTGGGGTTGGTGGAAGGCCGGGCAGAACCAGTGACTTCCATTCGTGGCACCGACGTTGCGGGCCGGATCAATGGCATTGAAGCCGAGGGCACTGGCCAAGTGTTGGTGGCCTCCAGTAGCGCCAATCCGGCCACAGCCGGTTTTTACCTGAATGCTGCGCATGGCGATTTGTCGACCAGCACGGCGGCGGACAAATTCCGTCTGCGTGTTGATGGTGTGTTATCTGGACCCATCACACTGGGTGTGCTGGCCGATACCAGCAGCACAGCTGTTGCCGATACCCTGCAAACGGCGATTAATAACGATCCTGCGCTGATTGCTGCCGGAGTGTCAGTGACAGTTGCATTTGATGCCCAAAGTGGCGGATTTAAAATGACATCCGCCAGTCGCGGCGCCAATTCCTCCGTTGCCGTGTCCAGCGCTGAAGGCAACGCCGCCGCGATTTTCGGATTGGCGGTGGGTGCTGGTGCTCTCAGCCAAAAAGGCGCAGCATCCAGCGGCACCAGCGATGCCGCTGCCGGATTACGTTTGCGTATCACCGATGGTGGCACCGGCAGTCGCGGCACAATTGACTATTTCCGAGGCGTGGCCAGTCGCCTGACTGCGCAAATCGACGCCATGCTCGGCAGTAACGGGGTGCTCACCGGTCGGCGCGACTCGCTCAATGCTGATCTTGAGCGCATCGCCGAAAAACGTGTTGAACTTGAGCAGCGATTGGCCGCTACCGAGCGAAGACTGCAGTCGTCGTTTTTGGCCAATGACATCATCATTTCCAATTTTAATAATACCGTCAGTTTCCTGGAGTCGCAGTTGCCGATGCTGGAAGCGCTGATGACCCCGAACAGAAAACGATAATCCGATTCATGAGGACAGTTTGGCATGTATGCATCCAATAGCGCGATCGCCCAGTACCAGCGTGTAAACAATGTCGGCTCAGTCGAGGGCGCAAGTCCGCATCGGCTGATACTGATGCTGATGAATGGCGCGCTTGAGCGTCTGGTTCAGGCCAGAGCTGCCATTGAACACCGTGACATCGCCCTGAAAGGCGCCATGATTGGCAAGGCCACCATGATTATTGGCGGGTTGCAGAGCAGTCTGGATCGTAATCAGGCTCCCGATTATGTCGATAATCTGGATCGCCTGTATGACTATATGCAGCGTCGCTTGCTGGAAGCCAACCTGAAAAATGATGTCAGCCTGATCGATGAGGTCATGGAGCTGATGAAAACCCTGAGAAATAGCTGGCAGGAGATTGACCCAGCTCACAAGTCTGAATGATGACTCGTTTTTGCCCCCTATTGGTGTTTGACGCCAATCAGGCGCTCATTGTCTAATGCCGCTTTGATAGACAATATAGAGTGTGCGCTCGCCTAGAGGGCGGGCCGGTGTGGGCATGGCAAGTATATTATTGATCGAAGACAGCCAGAAATATGTTCAGGAATTGAGTGTTGTTCTGACGTTTCTGGGGGAAAAACCCTCCGTAGTGAGCAGGGCCCATTGGCAAGAGCAAGCTGAGAGCCTTGGTGTAGTGCCAGAGAATCTCAAGGCAATTCTGATAGGTCGCTACCCTCAAGCGGAGCTGCAAGAGTTGCTGCAGGTGGTAGCGGCCTGGTATCCAGGCTTGCCATTTGTGCTGCCTGCCGATCAGCCTCTACCCGAGCTGCCAGAGTCGGTATCTAGCCGTATTGTGTCGACTATTCCGCTGCCGTTGAGTTACCAGCCTATGCTGGATGCCCTGCACAAGGCACAGATCTACAGAGATCACTACCGGCGTCTGCGTGATATTGGCAACGTACGTGACTACAACATGTTCCGCAGCCTGGTAGGCAACAGTGCGGCCATACAACGTATTCGCCAGCTGATGTCGCAAGTGGCAGACGCTGAGGTCACTGTGCTGATTACCGGAGAATCGGGTACCGGCAAGGAAGTGGTGGCGCGCAATCTGCACGCCAATTCCCGTCGGGCCGCAGCCCCGTTTGTGCCGATCAACTGTGGTGCAATTCCTCCGGATCTTCTGGAAAGTGAATTGTTTGGACACGAAAAAGGCGCATTTACCGGTGCCATTTCCACACGTGTTGGCCGTTTTGAGCTGGCGCAGGGCGGAACACTGTTCCTTGATGAAATAGGCGATATGCCGTTGCCGATGCAGGTCAAACTGCTGCGTGTGCTGCAGGAACAATGTTTTGAACGGGTGGGCGGTACCAAAACCATGAAAACGGACGTGCGTATTCTGGCCGCTACTCACCGCAATCTGGAGGATATGATTGCGCTGGGCACATTCCGTCAGGATTTGTATTACCGTTTGAATGTTTTCCCCATCGAAATGCCGTCGCTGCGCGAGCGTGCCGAGGATCTGCCATTTCTGCTGAATGAGCTGATCAGCCGTCTGGAACATAGCAAACGTGGATCTGTGCGCTTTAATTCAGCGGCTATCCGGGCGTTGAGTCTGTACAGCTGGCCTGGCAACGTACGTGAGCTGGCCAACCTTGTGGAGCGCATGGCCATCATGCATCCACATGGTGTGGTCGGTGTGCAGGACTTGCCCAAACAGTTCCAGGTAGAGGGCGAGGAAATGCCACCGTTGCCAGTGGTTGAACTCGACGATGCAGATGATGCAGGCATACAGGCTTCGCCGTTGTTACCGTTAAATGGTATGGATTTGAAGGAATATCTGGCCAATCTTGAGCGCAGTCTTATAGAGCAGGCATTAAATGATTCGGGCGGCGTAGTGGCACGCGCAGCAGATCGGCTGAATATCCGTCGTACTACGCTGGTCGAAAAAATGCGCAAATACGAGATGATGCGCTGAACCGGGTTTTTGTCTGGCGCAGCTTTAATCGCGCCAGGTGATTTCCTTTAATGTCAGTTCCATGTTGGAACCGTTCTCTACCTGCTGCAGTCGCGCCAAGGTGAACTGGTTTGCAGGCGCCAGCCACAAAATGGTTGAGCGGTCACTGTTCGCATCGCGCACTCTTTCCAGTTTCAACGCATCCAGTTCACCCGCGCCGGTGGTGATTTTTTCCAGGCCCAGAACCCGGTACTCGTGAGTGTCCAGCCGGCGCGCATCCACAATCTGATAACGCAAAACCGTGTCCACAGCATGTAAGGCCGGATCTGCCAGCAGGTCAGCGCTGAGCTGGGCTGAAAAACTCAGATCATCCAGCACCTGTCCTTCCAGAGTCAGGGTCTGCTCGCGATTTTCCCGGGACAACTGTGCACTACGCTGTTCCTGATCAAACTGCACGCGCTCATCGCGGTGGCGTACCCCACCTTGTTTATAGTGGTACTCAAGGGGGACTGCTCCGTTGTCATCCCAGCGGAACCGTGACGATTCTTCGACGGAGATTAATGTGGCGCCGAGCACGGATGCGGATAGACCATGTTCAAGTATGTATTCGCCGTTTTCCGATTGTTCAAGACGGCGATAAGCGGTGCTGCGCATGCCCATTGCTCGTGCTTCGTAAAGTGCTTCATAAGCGACAGGCGCAGGGCGGGGGATGGAGGAGGCGTTTTGTGCCAGTGCTGGCTGCAGGGCCAGCCAGCAAACAGAGGCAACAACTGCTGCCATCAGCGACAGGGAAAAGCGTTTGTGTGCAGCACGGCTCATGACGTTTTCTCCTATGTGGTGGTGTGGGTCCGGTTGTGTTAATCCGCAGGCAATTGCGCAGTTATCTGTACACCACAGCCTGGTAATGCTTTGTTATCCAGACAGGCTGCTCCATCTTTAACAACAAGACGACCCTGGGCAAACCATGAAACCGCCTCAGGGTATATTTTGTGCTCTTCCCGGGCAACCCGCGCGGCCAGCACTTCGGCCGTGTCTTGCGAAAATACCGGCACAACGGCCTGAATCACCACCGGGCCACCGTCCAGCTCTTCGGTCACAAAGTGCACACTGACACCGTGCTGTTTGTCTCCAGCCTCCAGCACACGCTGATGTGTATGCGTACCTTTGTACAGTGGCAGCAATGACGGATGTATGTTGAGCAGTCTGCCAGCGTAGTGCTGAACAAAGGCTGAACTGAGGATGCGCATAAACCCGGCCAGCACAACCAGATGCGGCTGGTGCTGATCAATCAGTTGAATTAACGCAGCATCAAAACTTTCGCGGGACTCGAAGGTTTTGTGGTCAAGTACCGCAGTTGTGATGCCGGCAGCCTGGGCGCGCTGCAGTCCAAATGCATCAGCGCGGTTACTGATAACCGCGCTGATATGGTAGTTGCGGGCTGGATAATCAATCAGAGCTTGCAGGTTACTGCCGTTCCCGGATATCAGTACCACAACCCGGCAGGCATCCATTGCCGCCTTTTCTGAACTCATGCCAGTTTGCCCGTCACAACTACTTTGGGCTCTTGCTCGCTGGATTCTTCAATACGCCCAATGATGGTAACACCGCGCGTCATTGGTTTGAGGATCTCGATCGCGCGGCTGGCCTGATCTTCAGGAACACAGACAATCATGCCAATACCGCAGTTGAAGGTACGCAGCATTTCTTTGGGGGCGATGCCACCTTTGATCTGCAGCCAATCAAAAATGGCAGGACGAGTCCATGCATCTGAATCAACCACAGCTTGAGTGAAATCAGGCATAACCCGCGGCAGGTTTTCAACAATACCGCCGCCAGTGATGTGTGCCAGGCCATGAACCGGTACTTCGGCAATCAGCGCCTGTATGGCTTTGACGTAAATTTCTGTAGGTGCCAGCAGGGTCACACCCAGGGTGCTGTCGCCAAATGGCTCGTCCAGCTGTGCTCCGCTGACTTCAATAACTTTGCGAATCAGCGAGTAACCGTTTGAATGGGGGCCGGAAGAGGCCAGACCAATCAGTACATCGCCCGGTTTAACCAGGTCGTTGTTGATGATTTCGTCTTTTTCAACAACCCCTACGGAGAAGCCGGCCAGGTCGTAGTCGCCTTTCTGGTACATACCAGGCATCTCGGCAGTTTCACCACCAATCAGGGAGCAGCCTGCCTGACGGCAACCCTCACCAATACCTGTGACCACTTCGGTGGCTACATCAACATTCAGACCGCCGGTGGCGTAATAGTCGAGGAAGAACAGGGGCTCAGCGCCGCAGACAATCAGGTCATTCACGCACATGGCAACCAGATCGATGCCGATGGTGTCGTGTTTGCCCATATCAATAGCGAGTTTGAGTTTGGTTCCAACCCCGTCTGTGGAGGAAACCAGTACCGGCTTTTTGTAACCTTCCGGCAGTTCACACAGAGCACCAAAACCGCCCAGGCCGGAGAGAACTTCCTTGCGGCGAGTGGACTGAGTGACAGTTTTGATTTTTTCAACCAGCGCATCGCCGGCGTCAATATCTACACCTGCATCTTTGTAACTGAGTCCGGTGGTTTGGGTCGGAGCGTTGGTGGTTTTGGTCATGGCAAAATCAGTCCCTGGGAAACAAGGCCGGCATTTTAACAGTTGCGCGCGCCTTC
Source organism: uncultured Pseudohongiella sp. (assembly GCA_964535565.1). Classification (GTDB taxonomy): domain Bacteria; phylum Pseudomonadota; class Gammaproteobacteria; order Pseudomonadales; family Pseudohongiellaceae; genus Pseudohongiella. The sequence continues at coordinate 38,864 of CAZHUJ010000008.1, forward strand.
GTCAGTTGATTATGTGAAACACCATTGGCATCAGTTATCATGACGGCCATGAAAAAACTTTATTCAGTGATCTGCCTGGTGTTGACAGTTGTGCTGCCCTGGTCGGTCATACATGCGCTGCCTGTGGATGGTTTGTATCAGGAAGAAATCAGCGTCGCCAACCAGGGTGATCAGGAACGCCGTCGCGCTTATCGCGAGGCATTTACACGTGTTATTACCAAAGTGACCGGCGAAACGCGCTGGCTGCAACACAGCCAGATTGCTCCCGTGGTTAATAATGCGGACCGGTATGTGGCGGAAGTGGTTTATCACTCGGCCGCAGCCGGCGAGCAGGGTGGTCGACTCGAGGTTCGATTTGATCCGGCGCAGATTGACGATCTGCTGAACCGCGCTGATATACCTATCTGGGACAATAACCGCGCCAGTGTGTTGTTGTGGGTGACCGTTCAGGATACTGACGGGCGCCGCATCATGCTTGGATCCAGTACTGAACACCCATTACTGGATCAGGTCCGGGCTTTTGCTGACGAAAGAGCAGTACCTGTGCTGATCCCGCTGCTTGATCTGGAAGATCGTCGTATGGTCACTCCGAATCAGGCCTGGACCCTGGATGCCGACGCCTTGCAACAGGTTGCTGCACGTTACGATGCTGACAGTGTGCTGGCCGGGCGGGTAGTGGTTACACCATCGGGTGAGCTGATTGGTTTCTGGCAACTCATCTTCCGCACTGACATACAGACATTCGACCATATCAGCGCACAGGAAGCGTATATGGAGCTGCCTTTGGATACGATCACATCCAGGCTGGCCAGCCATTTTGGCCTGGTGCGCAGTGAATTTGAACGTGAAGACCAGGTTGCCGTGCGCGTAGATGGTATTCACAGCTTGCAAAGTCATGTGGATCTGATCCGCTATCTTGAAGGACTGTCTGTTGTGCAGCAGGTACAGCTAAATGCTCTGCGACCCGATTCGCTGGAGCTCACATTACGCGTGCTCGGTTCTGCTCAAACGCTGACGGAGTTTATTACCCTGGGGCGTGATCTGGAGCCGGTTAATTTCCAGCCCGGGCAGCCAATCAGCGGGCTGTTGCATTACCGCTGGACACGCTGATGATTGCAGGCGACGTCGAGCATATGCCAAGGCAGCTGACCTTACGGCTGAATCTGGATGATGAGGCCACTTTCGATAATTTTTATTGCGGCCCTGCGCAGTCTCGTAACAGCAAACTGCTGCATTTCCTTCGTGACACACTGATTCCGCGCGCGGCAGGTGTTCCCGTATCTGCTGTTGGCACTGTACTGCGTGACTTTGTCTGGTTGTGTGGCGCAAAAGGTGCCGGATGTTCGCATTTGTTGCAAGCCGTATGTCACGGCGCCGGGCAATTGGGTTTGCAGGCTTTTTATCTGGACTTCTCTGCACACAGAGGTTTGTCCCCGGATGTACTGCAAGGCATGGAAAACGTGCCAATCCTGTGTCTTGATGCGATAGACCTGCTAGCGGGGGATCAAGAGTGGGAACTGGCACTGTTTTCGCTTTATAACCGCATGGCCGAACGCCAGACACCGTTACTGGTAGCGGCTCATTCCAGCCCGGCCCAGCAGCCGTTTCAGCTTGCAGATCTGAAATCACGTATGCAGTCAGCGGCCGTGTTCGAGCTTGAGCTGCTCAGTGATGAAGACAAGGCCAAGGCTCTGCAATTGCGTGCGCACAAACGTGGATTTGAATTGTCCGACGATGTTGCTGCGTACCTGGTTTCTCACAGTGAACGCAGCATGAGCGCCTTGTCGGAAGTCTTGCAGAAGCTGGACCAGCACTCGCTGGAAACCAAGCGCCGGGTCACTGTACCGTTACTCAAAGCGTTGATGGGCTGGTAAAACGCTCAGGACAACAAACGCAGCCCCAGGTGTTTTTTGGCCAGACGGATATACGCGACTGCCGAGCTGAATATTGCGGTGCATATCAGGCAGTACACCAGGCCATAAAACAGATTACCCGGTGTAAATGCCTGTTCAACGGCATGTACAAAATACATCAGTATCAAAAAGCATAACCAGGCATAGGTGCGTAGATTATTTTTTCGCAGCCCCGGTATAAAAATACTCAGCGGCAACGCGGCGAATAACCAGAAAAAGATCGCTACCGTCAGTGGCATACCGTTGAACAGGTTAACAACCATTTTGCCTGTAAACAGACCAAACAGCCCAAAGTAACTGATCAAGGTTGCCAGCCGCGCCTGATTGACCGAAGCCGGAACGGGTTGCCAGGTTTGTGTCATACCGCTCTCCCGCTTTTGCCGGCGTGCAATCTCAACGCCAGGTCTCCCAGGCGTTTGCCCAATGCCAGGCACAGCTGCTGTTCGTCTTCAGTTAATGGCAGATCGCTGTTGATGCCTGAAAGATGGCTGGCGCCATAGGGGGTGCCGCCACTGCGAGTGCGCATCAGCTGCGGCTGGCTATAGGGTAATCCGCAGATCAACATGCCATGGTGCAGCAGCGGCAAGCTCATGCTGAGCAGAGTGCTTTCCTGTCCTCCGTGCAGACTTGAAGTGGAGGTAAACACAGCGGCCGGTTTGTCAACCAAGGCGCCGCTGGCCCATAACGCTCCGGTGTTATCCAGAAAATATTTTAATGGCGCTGCCATATTGCCAAACCGGGTAGGGCTGCCCATGGCCAATGCAGAGCAGTCGCGCAAATCGGCGTCACTGCAGTAGACCGCACCGGTTTCTGGCACGGTGGGAATACTGGCCTTGTGATCCGGTGAAACCGGCGGCACAGTACGCATTCTGGCTTCGATATCACCGGCCTGCTCAACACCTCGCGCAATCAGCTGTGCCATCGCCGCGGTAGACCCCTGGCGGCTGTAATACAGTACCAGTACATAAGGAGTAGCCTGACTCATCGGGATTCTCCGGACAGCGATAACCAATTTGCAGGGTTGTGGTAAATCCGTATTAATTTCATATATCAGGATGGCTCTTGATCTGGTTTCTGTTGTTCCAGCAGTTGCCGGAAACTGAGATCGTTTCCGCTTTCTGCCCAATGTTCATCTACCCGGGTCAGCAGCTGATGAATCTGTACCTGCTCGCGGGTCAGTACGCGCTGGTTCAGCGGCAGATTACTGCGCCGTCGCAGCCGTTGCCGCAGCTCGCCCACCGAGCTGTCTTCAATGGAATATTGTGGCAGGTAACGGCGAGGCTGTTCATCGGTAACGCGGATAAAACCGATGTCAGTCAATGCCTGTAATGCCGTTTCCAGGACCGACGCTGTTAATTGTGTGTAACTTTGCAGCTCATCCAAAGACCAGGGATTCTGTTTCAAAATAAAGCGTTTCACGATCAGATAAGCCACGCTGAGGCTGATTTCTTCCTGCATTTCCAGGCTGAGCAGCAGTGGTTTGCGCCCGGTGCGTGTTTTGGATGGATACTGGTGGTAAAAGGCGACACTGGAGCCGATCAGCAACATCAGCCATCCCAGATAAATAAACAGCATCAACAGGATCAGTGCAAAAAATGCGGCATAAATGATCGCATTGGCTGAGTTGACGGTGATGAAGTTCTGGAAAATCCAGGCCATGGTTTTCCAGGCAATCATCGTGACCACACCGCCCAGGAATGCAGAACTGAAACGAACGCGCGTGTTGGGCACAAAAATAAATGCCAGTGCAAACGCCAGCGACATAAACAGCGCCGGCATAATCACGGCAATGGCATGCAGCAGCCAGGCGCCAAAGGTCAGCTGGGCAAGAAAGGACACAAAAAAGGTAGAACTGACCCAGGAAGCGATACCTACCGATATCAGGATCAGTAACGGGCTGACCAGAACCGCAAACAGATATTCACTGATGCGATTGGCAAGGGTGCGCGGTTGTGTGATTGACCAGATATAGTTAAAGGTCAGCTCAATCTGCTGCATCATGGTCAGCACCGTGTACAGCAGAACCCCCAGACTGACTACGCTGAGGACGTCAACACGAACGTTGTCAACAAAACTGACGACGTTGCTGGTGATCTGGTTGGCGTACTCGCCAAGGAAGGGCTGCAACAAGCCCAGAAGGGCAGGTTCCATGGCATTGTGCACACCCAGTCCTTTTAACACAGCAAAAGTCAGGGCGAGCAGGGGGACAATGGCAATAACTGTGTAATACACCAGGCTCATTGCGCGCAGGCTGACATGGCCCTCAGCGATATCTCGCAACACCGCCCATGCAATCTGCAGACCTCGAATCAGGTGTACATGCCAGCGTGGCAGACCTGGATCCAGGTCGCGCCACAGCCAGTTTTCAATCAGATTGATCAGGTCCTGCGCGGATCGAATGGACATGCGCCTCCGTTTTCGATTCGTTGTCAGCGGTTAATACGTGCTGCCAGGAACTCCAGTACGGATGACAGAGCAACCGCTTCGGCAGATTCTGCCCGACGTGATTTGTATTCCAGTTCATCGTTTTCCAGTCCGCGGTCAGAGACCACAATCCGGTGCGGAATACCCATCAGTTCCATGTCAGCAAATTTGACACCCGGACTGGTTTTTTTATCACGGTCGTCCAGCAGTACTTCATAACCAGCCTTTTCCAGATCGGCCATCAGTTTTTCGCTGACTTCAGTCACGCGCGGCGACTTGTGTGCATTCAGCGGAATAATGGCAATGTGGAACGGTGCAATAGCGTCAGGCCAGATGATACCGTTTTCGTCGTGGTTTTGTTCAATCGCTGAAGCCACAATGCGGCTGACACCAATTCCGTAACAGCCCATGGTCATCAATACAGAGCGGCCATTTTCATCCAGTACGCTGGCATTCATGGCTTCACTGTATTTGGTGCCGAGCTGGAAGATGTGGCCCACTTCAATACCGCGCTTGATCAGCAGCTCGCCTTTTCCATCCGGGCTGAGGTCACCTTCACGCACTTTGCGGATGTCAGCCACACTGTCAAAACGGCAGTCACGTTCCCAGTTGGCATCAGCCAGGTGAAAACCGTCCTTGTTAGCGCCGCAGACGAAGTTGCGCATGGTCTCAGCGCTGTGATCTACCACAACTGGGAACGGCAGCTTAAGCGGACCAAGGCAGCCGGGTTTGCAGCCTAGAATCTGTTCAATTTCGCTGTCAGAGGCAAAAGTCAGCGGCGTGACAATGCCGGGGATTTTTTCCGCCTTAATGTCGTTCAACTCCTGGTCGCCACGCAGCACCAGGCCCAGCAGGCCGTGCGGGTTGGTATCGGAAACCTCAGCTTTTACGATCAGTATCTTGATCAGACGGGTAGCGGCAATGCCCAGCAGTGCCGCGACATCTTCAATGCTGTGAGCATCGCCGGTGGCGACTTCATGTGCAGGCAGCATCTGTGCTGAACCGTTGTCAAGATCGCGGATTGTGCCATTGGCCAGTTCGATATTGGCGGCGTATCCACTTTCAGAGCTGAATACAATTTCGTCCTCACCGGACTCTGCCAGCACATGGAATTCGTGTGAGGTGCTGCCCCCGATATTGCCGGTGTCAGCCAGTACTGCTCTGAAGTCCAGACCCAGACGGCGGAAAATGTTGCTGTAGGTCTGGTACATCAGATCGTAGGTTTCTTGCAGGGACTCTTCATTGATATGGAAAGAGTAGGCATCTTTCATCAGAAACTCGCGTGCACGCATGACACCAAAGCGGGGTCTGCGCTCGTCACGGAATTTCATCTGGATCTGGTAAAAGTTTGCCGGCAGCTGTTTGTAGCTGTTGAACTCGTTACGGATCAGATCCGTAATCACCTCTTCATGTGTTGGGCCCAGGCAAAAAGGGCGTTCATGTCTGTCTACAAAACGCAGCAGCTCAGGACCCATCTTGTCCCAGCGGCCGGATTCCTGCCACAGCTCCGCAGATTGAACCACCGGCATGGACACTTCCATCGCACCGGAACGGTTCATCTCTTCGCGCACAATAGCCGTTACTTTCTGCAATACACGCAAACCCGCCGGTAGCCAGGTATACATACCGCTGGCCAGTTTGCGGATCAGACCAGCGCGGAGCATCAACTGATGGCTGATGACTTCGGCGTCTGCAGGGGTTTCTCTTAAGGTGGCTATCAGGTATTGACTGGTGCGCATGCGAGTTCCGGTTTGTTGGTGGTTCAAGTATTGATGGGCGGAGCGAGGACGGGCAGTCAGAAGCGACTGCGATTGATGTGCGACCGCTGCATCAGCAGAAACAGCCGCACAATCGGCAATAATTACTGGGCAAACTCTTTCAGTTTTTTCAACGGCAGAATTTTGACTTTGGTGCTGGCAGGCTTGGCTGCCACGTCCATCAGTTCGCCTGGACGGAAAGGATTAGGCACGCCTTTTTTGGCTTTTTGTGCTGGTTTTTTCACGGTTTTGATTTTGAGCAGTCCCGGCAGAGTGAATTCGCCGACGCCACGTTTTTTGATGTGTCGCTCGATGATGCTGCCCAGTTCGTTCAGAACGGCATCAACCTGCTTTTTGCTGAGTTCGGTATTTGCTGCAATTTCCGCAAGAATGGCTGTTTTTGTGTACTTTTCAGTGATAGCCGTGGTTTTTTTTGCTGCTGGTTTGGAAGCTGCCATGCCGGTTCCCGTTTAAGAATTGAAGTTGTTTGGATGTGTGGCGCGCGGCAGACCTGTAAAAACGCCGCGCAGGCCGCTATTTATAAAGGATTGGGCAGGTCGTCGCAAGTGTTCAGGGCCGCTTCTGGCGGGCTGCGGCATTTCCGGCAATACAGGTGATGATACGCCCACAATTAAGGTATAATCCGCGCCTTTGAAGTTGCCGGGGGATACCTCGGTGACGCTGATGTCGAATCGACTGTGTCTGAACGTATTGATGTTTGTTGTGTATTCGGAGGTTAGAAGTCTGTATGCCGATTTATGAGTATCAATGCAAAGAGTGCGGCCATCGTATGGAAGCCATTCAGCGTTTCAGTGATGCTCCACTGACATTGTGTCCGGTCTGTGAAAAGCCTGGTTTGTCCAAGCAGGTTTCAGCTCCCAGTTTTCGTCTGAAGGGCGACGGCTGGTATGAAACGGATTTCAAGACGGGTAACAAGCGCCATGGCACTGGCGGCGATCAGTAATCGAACCCCAACCAATCACGATCAATAAACGATCAATAAACAAGAGAGAAACAGGGAAAGCGTATGCGCAGCCATTATTGCGGAGACTTGAACGAGCAGCTCAACGGTGAAACCGTCAGCCTGTGCGGCTGGGTACATCGTCGAAGGGATCATGGCGGCGTAATATTTGTCGATCTTCGGGATCGTGAAGGTCTTTGCCAGATCGTATTTGATCCGGATCGTCCGGAGATGTTTGCGCTGGCTGAAACCCTGCGTAGCGAATTTGTTGTGCGTGTCACTGGCCGTGTGCGTGCTCGCCCTGAAGGCACGGTGAATCCCGATATGCGCAGTGGCGCTATCGAAGTGCTGGCGCTGGAGCTGGAAATTCTGGCTCAGGCTAAAACACCGCCGTTCCAGCTGGACGAGCATGCCAACGTTGGTGAGGACATTCGTCTGCGTCACCGGTATATCGATCTGCGTCGCCCGGAAATGATTGATCGCCTGAAGTTCCGCTCCAAGGTCAGTAACTCTATCCGGAACTTCCTGGACGATAACGGCTTCCTGGATATCGAAACACCGATTCTGACTCGTGCTACTCCAGAAGGTGCGCGTGACTATCTGGTGCCAAGCCGTACCCATCCTGGTCAGTTCTTTGCACTGCCACAGTCACCGCAGCTGTTTAAACAAATTCTGATGGTGGCCGGTATCGACCGCTATTATCAGATTGCCAAGTGTTTCCGTGACGAAGATCTGCGCGCAGACCGTCAGCCGGAATTTACCCAGATTGATATCGAGACCTCATTCCTGAATGAGGAAGACATCATGAGCATTATGGAGCGCATGATTCGCTCCATTTTCCAGAAGCACCTGGATGTGGATCTGGGCGAATTCCCGCGCATGACCTGGGGTGAGGCAATGCGCCGTTTTGGTTCGGACAAGCCGGATCTGCGTAACGACCTGGAATTCACTGACATCGCTGACCTGATGAAAGATGTTGATTTCAAAGTCTTCTCCGGCCCAGCCAATGATGAAGGCAGTCGCGTGATTGCGCTGCGCGTACCGGGTGGTGCTGCACTGACTCGTAGCGCAATTGACGAGTACACCAAGTTTGTGGGCATCTACGGTGCCAAGGGTCTGGCCTGGATCAAGGTCAACGATCTGGCAGCTGGCATGGAAGGCCTGCAGTCACCCATTATTAAATTCATGCCGGAAGAGGTTGTTAAAGCTGTTCTCGAGCGCGTTGGCGCTGCAACAGGCGACATTATCTTCTTTGGCGCTGACAAGTTTGGTCCGGTTTGTGAGGCAATTGGCGCCTTGCGTCTGAAAGTAGGTCAGGATCTGGGTATTACCCGTTCCGGCTGGGCGCCGCTGTGGGTTGTGGACTTCCCGATGTTCGAGCGTGACAAGGAAGGTAATCTGAACTCCTTGCACCACCCGTTCACAGCACCGTCCTGTTCGCCGGACGAACTGCTTAACGCGCCGGACAAAGCACTGTCCCGTGCTTACGACATGGTGCTTAACGGCACCGAGCTGGGTGGCGGATCTATCCGTATTAACAACCCGGTTATGCAACAGGCTGTATTTGACCTGTTGGGTATTGATGAGGAAGAAGCCCAAGAGAAGTTTGGCTTCCTGCTCAACGCTCTGGCCTCCGGTGCACCGCCCCACGGTGGATTGGCATTTGGTCTGGACCGTCTGATCATGTTGATGACCGGTGCAACCTCCATCCGTGACGTAATGGCGTTCCCGAAAACTCAATCCGCGGCGTGTCCGTTGACTGAAGCACCGGGTCCGGTTTCTACCAAACAATTGCGAGAGCTGAATATTCGTCTACGTGAGCAGGCGACTACCAGCGAGACGCCAGCCGCCTGATCAGGTGGGCTGGCCCCTGCTGACTGAGCGAGGGTAGTGTGACGCTGATACTGGGTATTGATCCGGGTTCCCGGGCGACCGGCTACGGCATCATTGAGTCAGTTGGCAACAAACTGCACTATGTGGACTGTGGATGTATTCGCCCGGAACCGGGTGAGCATCCGCAGCGACTTCGCGATATCTTCAGTGCCCTTTCCGGCATTATTGAACAATACAGTCCCCAGGAATCTGCTATCGAGGAAGTGTTTCTCGGTAAAAGTGTGTCGTCCGCGCTGAAGCTTGGTCAGGCGCGAGGGGCGGCCATTGTGGCCTGTATGCAATATGATCTGCCGCTGGCCGAGTATACGGCACGAACCGTCAAACAGGCGGTGACCGGGTCTGGGGCCGCAGATAAACTTCAGGTTCAACATATGGTGCGGATTTTGCTCGGTCTCAAAGGCAAGCTGCAGGCCGATGCTGCAGACGCGCTTGCGATTGCAATCTGTCATGCCAACAGTCGTCAAAGTATGATCAAGGTGGCAGCAGCGACCCATTTTAGTGGGCGTCGCTACCGTAACTGACGGCCGGCGCAAAGGAGAAGCAGGTGATAGGTCGACTTAAAGGAATATTGCTGGAGAAGAAAGCGCCTGAGCTGCTGCTGGATGTTAATGGTGTTGGTTACGAGCTGCTGGCACCAATGAGCACGTTTTATCAGCTGCCGGCAATTGGGCAAGGTGTGGTGTTGTTCACCCATCTGGTGGTGCGCGAGGATGCACATCAGCTGTTTGCTTTTTTTGAGGAACAGGAGCGACAGCTGTTCCGTGCGCTGATCAAAGTTAATGGTGTGGGGCCCAAAGTGGCGCTGGCAATTTTGTCCGGAGTCCCTGCCGATGAATTTGTGCGCCTGGTGCAAAACAACGATATCAATGCACTGACCAAAATTCCGGGGATAGGCAAAAAGACAGCCGAACGTCTGGTGCTGGATTTACGCGACAAATTGGCGGCCTGGCAAAGTGCCGCACCCGGACTTACCCCGGCTCTGCCTGAACTGGATAACAAAGGTCTCAGCGAAGACGCGGAAACAGCCTTGATTGCATTGGGATACAAGCCGCAAGATGCAGCCAAGATGGTCATGCGTGTGTTGCGCGACAAACCCGATATCAGCCGCAGTGAAGAGATTATTCGCCTGGCGCTGCGGGCCATGATCTGACGCAGCCAAGAGTATAAAAACAGGACATAAAAACCGATGACTGATTTTGACCACAATGCCCGCGAACGTCTGATTTCTCCGGGGCTGGCGCCGATGGAGCAGTCGGTGGACCGCGCCATTCGCCCGCTGAGCCTGCAGGACTATATTGGTCAGACTGACGTCAAAAACCAGATGGAAATTTTTATCAGCGCAGCGCGACAGCGTGCCGAGCCGCTGGATCATACGCTGGTATTCGGGCCGCCAGGTCTGGGCAAAACCACGTTGGCCAACATCATTGCCAATGAGCTGGGTGTGGCGATCAAGACTACATCGGGTCCGGTGCTGGAAAAAGCGGGTGATTTAGCGGCGTTGCTTACCAATCTGGAGCAGGGCGATGTGCTGTTTATAGATGAGATCCATCGCCTGAGCCCCGCCATCGAAGAAATCCTGTATCCGGCGATGGAAGACTATCAGCTCGATATCATGATTGGCGAAGGGCCGGCAGCACGTTCCATTAAACTGGATCTGCCGCCATTCACCCTGGTAGGGGCAACCACCCGCGCAGGATTGCTGACCTCGCCGCTGAGAGATCGTTTTGGCATCATCCAGCGTCTTGAATTTTACAGCTCAGAGCAGCTGTGTGAAATTGTGATGCGCTCAGCGCGTATCCTGGGGTGTGCTGTTGACAAGGAGGGTGCTTTTGAAATCGCGCGGCGCTCGCGAGGCACACCACGTATTGCCAATCGCCTGCTGCGACGTGTACGCGACTTCAGCGAGGTCAAGCACGACGGCTCTATAACATTGGACACTGCCGCGCGCGCATTGGATATGCTCAGTATCGATAACAACGGTTTTGATCATATGGACCGACGCTTGCTGCTGACAATGATAGAAAAATTTGGTGGGGGTCCGGTCGGTGTAGATAGCCTGGCAGCGGCCATCAGCGAAGAGCGCGATACCATCGAAGATGTGCTTGAACCTTACCTCATCCAGCAGGGTTTTATCATGCGTACGCCACGCGGGCGCATGGTCACTCCCCATGCCTATTTGCAGTTTGGATTAACTGCGCCGAGCATGGAATAAAACAGCTTTGTATCCGTGTACTTCTATCGGGTGACTGCGTAGCTAAAAACGCGTAATTAAACATAATTTCGCCATGTTTTATCAGCCTTATGACACTTGCCCCAGTATTACTGGATAACTAATTCAGCTTATAATGCCCGCAATTTTGCGCCTGGCGAAAACAGCGGCGCGGTCGGTACATGGGTATTAATGGCGGTAGACGTTTTTGTGCGTTCTGCGGTCTATAAATGGGAGTCTCTTGTGCACAGCAGTTCAATTAATGTCTGGTCGTTGATTCTGGAAGCAACGCTGGTAGTTCAGCTGGTGATGCTTACCCTGTTGCTGGCGTCGGTGGTTTCCTGGGTAATGATTATCCAGCGCTGGATGGTACTGAATAGCGCTGAACTGGGGATGGCGAATTTTGAGAAGCGTTTCTGGTCCGGAATGGATCTGAGCCAGCTTTACCGCGAAGGTAGTGATCAGCAAAAAGCCAACAAACCTACCGGCGGCATGGAGAATATTTTCCGCGCAGGTTTTAAGGAATTTATGCGGCTGCGTCAGCAGGGCGGTGTCAATTCAGAATCTGTGATGGCAGGTGCACAGCGTGCGATGCGTGTTGCTTATTCGCGCGAAGAGGAAAAGCTGGAAAAAAACCTGGCTTTCCTCGCCACTGTCGGTTCGGTCACGCCTTATATCGGTCTGTTTGGTACCGTAATCGGTATCATGAATTCCTTTATCAGTCTTTCCGAACAAGCGCAGGCCTCCCTGCAAGTGGTGGCGCCGGGTATTGCCGAAGCGCTGATTGCGACGGCGATGGGGCTGTTTGCAGCGATTCCGGCAGTTGTGGCCTATAACCGTTATTCCGCCAAGGTTGAAGTCATCACCAACAACTATATTACGTTTACTGAAGAATTTGCCGGCATCCTGCACCGTCAGGTTGTCAGCACACCCAAATAACAACACAGCACGTACGTCATAGTGACGGTTGGAACGCATGGATATCATCCGCAAGAAACGAAAACCGGTAGCTGAGATCAATGTGGTTCCCTACATTGACGTGATGCTGGTATTGCTGATTGTTTTTATGGTCACCGCACCGCTGCTGACACAGGGGTTGCGCGTTGACTTGCCGCAGGCCTCATCAGAGCCGCTGGAAGTTGATGAAAACGCCGAAACTCTGGTTATTGAGCTGACAGCGGACAACGAATTTTTTATCAGTCTTGGAGTTACTTCACAGGACGAGCAGACGCCGGTTCCACTGGAAACCATTGCCAGTCAGGTTGCCAGCATTGTTGAGGTAAACCCTACTATTCAGATTTTTGTCGAAGGTGATGCGCGTGCCAGTTATGGTCCGTTTATCAGCCTGATGGAAGCTTTACGAGTCGCGGGTGTTGAAAGCCCGAATCTGGTAACCAAACCACTGGAATAAATGGCGTGACAGCTTTTAATGGTTATCCGTTCTCGGTAATGCTGGCCCTGATCATGCATGGGCTCATCATCGGCGTGCTGCTGTTTTTGCAGCGCGCTGACTCCGAGGTGCTGGATGTAGTGCGTCCACCCGCTGTAAAGGCGTTGTTGGTGCAGGAAAATCCTCAGGCGCGCAACGAGCAGGCGCAGCAGCAGCGGCAAGAGCAGCAGCGTCAGGAGCAGCGTCGCCAGGAGCAACAGCGACAAGAGCAACAACGCCAGGAACAGGCGCGTCAGGAAGCTGCCCGTCAGGAGCAAGTCCAGCGTGAACAGGCTGCGCGTGAAGAAGCTGCTCGACAAGAGGAACAACGTCAGACAGCGCTTCGTCAACAACGTGAGCGGGAACAGCAACAGCAGGCTGAGCAGCAGCGTCAACAGGACGAAGCCCGACGTCAGGAGCAGGAGCGCCAGCGTCAGGAACAGGCACGGCAGGAGGAGCAGCGTCGCGCGGCCGATGCTGCAGCCGCTGCACAGGCCGCAGCCGATTCCCAGGCTCGTGAAGTGGCGGAGACCGAAGCTGAAATGGTGATGGCGTATACAGCAGCGATCCATGATGCTGTACAGCGCGCATGGTCGCGCCCGCCCAGTGCCAGAAACAATATGACCACCGTGTTGCGAATCCGACTGATTCCAACCGGAGAAGTGGTGGATGTGGAAATAGTCAGATCCAGTGGTGATGCTGCCTTTGACCGCGCTGCCGAAACCGCGGTGCGCTCAGTGGGTCGCTTCCATGAGCTGCAAGGCATGCCACCGCGAATGTTTGAGCGGAATTTCCGTTCACTGTTGTTAACATTCAGACCGGAGGACTTGCTCAATTGAAACGACATAGCCTGATAGTGCTTGTGCTGACACTGCTTTGTTCGCTCAAGGTCACTGCCGCCGAGCTGAACATCGAAATTACCCGTGGTGTTGATAATCCCATTCCGGTAGCAGTTGTCCCATTTAAGTGGGATGGTGCCAATTTGCTGGAGGAAGATATTGCTCAGATTATCTCCAACAACCTGGAACAGGTGGGTGAATTCCGTGCGCTGTCCAGAGCCAATATGCTGAGTCTTCCATCAGAGGAGCGTGAAGTTCATTATCGCGACTGGCGTATTCTTGCCCAGCAGTACCTGGTGGTAGGCAAGATCAATCAGGTTCCTGGCGGGCAGATGGTGCAGGTGCAATGGGAATTCTTTGATATCAACCGTGAGCGCAAAGTGCTTGGCGAAGTGCTGACCGGAAGCATGTCGCAACTGCGCGATATCGCTCACTCGATCAGTGATGTGGTGTACCAGGAAATAACCGGTCGCCGCGGTGCATTCTCAACCAAGATTATGTACGTCTCCGCTGAAGGACCCATCGAGAACCGCAGCTATAAATTGCACTTCGCCGATTATGATGGTCGACGTGCGCAGATTCTGCTCGAATCACGCGAGCCAATCATGTCACCGGCGTGGTCGCCGGATGGTAGCCAGATTGCGTACGTTTCTTTTGAAACTGATCTGCCTCGTATTTATATACAGGATCTGGCAACAGGCCAGCGGCGGCAGGTTACCAACTACCCTGGCATCAACAGTTCACCGGTATGGTCGCCAGATGGCAGCAAACTGGCAATGGTTCTGTCCAAGGACGGCAGTCCTGATATTTATGTGCTGGATCTGGCCACCAATGAGCTGCGTCAGCTCACCGACCATCCGCGTGCAGAGACCGAACCGGCGTGGACTACAGATAGCCGCAGTGTAATTTTTACCTCTGACCGTACCGGTCAGCCGCAGATTTATAAAGTCGATGCCAATGGTGGTATGGCTGAGCGTCTGACCTTTGATTGTTTTTATTGTGCCAAGGCCCAGTTCCTTCCTGATGGGGTGAATCTGGTGCATGTGAGACGTGAGACCCGTCAGAACAACAGTTATGGTATTGCCATTCTGAATGTTCAGACCAATCGTATTATCACACTCACAGATACGGCACTGGATGAATCTCCCAGCGTGGCACCTAACGGTAGCATGATCATGTTTGGCACAACCGCCAACGGACGCGGCGTACTTGACGCTGTCTCCATTGACGGACGTGTGAAGTTCCGTTTACCATCTTTGCAGGGCGATGTACGTGAACCTTCCTGGTCCCCGTACTTAAATTAGGGCAAAGTCGTTTTTTTCAACAAATAGCTTGTCTATTGGAGGACGCTAAAAGTGGGTACGCAATTTAATAATATTTTCAAATCAGCTGTTCTTGCGCTGGCTGTAGCAGGTCTGGCAGCGTGCAGTTCTACCAGCGACACAGAAGCAACAGCACCTGTTGCTCAAACTGGTGAGTCTGATGCTGCCCGTGCTGCCCGTCTGGAGCAAGAGCGTCTGGAGCGCGAGCGTCAAGAGCAGGCTCGTCGTGAGCAAGCTGCTCTGAACACAACTGTGTTCTACTTCGACTTCGACGTGGCAGAATTCCAGCCTGCCGACCGTGAAACCCTGATTGTTCACGCTCGCAACCTGGCCTCCAATCCTAACCGTCGCATCCGTCTGGAAGGTCATGCGGACGAGCGCGGCACACGTGAATACAACCTGGCACTGGGCGAGCGTCGTGCGAACAGCATCCGCGATTTCCTGATTGTCAACGGTGCATCACGCAATCAGCTGGAAACTGTCAGCTACGGTGAAGAGCGTCCTGCAGTTAACGGTCAGACCGAAGCTGTATACCGCCAGAACCGTCGCGTAGAAATCCAGCCGGCAGGTTAATTGTATGATTTGTGTCCGTGCTTCTTTGGCCGGTGCAGTAGCGGCGGTCGTGCTCAGCACGACTGCCTTTGCTTCATCTGCAGGTTCCATTCCTGTAACAACACAAGTTGCACAAGCGGGTGTTTTGCCCTTGATGCAAATGTCGCAAGCAGGGGCATCCAATAATGATGCGCTGCTATTGTTGCTGGATCAGTTCACCGCACTTCGCGCTGAAATGGAGACCCTGCGTGGCATGGTTGAAGAGCAAGGGCACATCATCAATCGTTTGCAACAGGATTCACAGGCGCGATACACGGATCTTGATTCGCGTATCAGCGCTCTTTATCAGGAACTTGATGCCGTTGCTCCAGCAGTAGGTGCAAACGCCGCAGCCGCAGTTCAACAGCCAGCCCAGCAGTCTTCTGCTGCGGCAGTGTCTGCGCCCGGCTCAGTGCCATCTGTAGCTGCTTCACCCTCAGCAGCAGCGCCTTCCGCAGTAAATCAGCAGCCCGCAGTGGTGGCACCATCGGTGTCCGCTGGCGGCCTTGCAGGTGGGACTGTTCCACCGGTGATGTTGACAGAGCAGCAATTGTACGAGGTAGCCCTCGACGCTCTGTTGCAGCAGCAACAATACGAAACTTCTATTCAGCAGTTTGACCAGTATCTGGCTCAATATCCGAATGGGCGTTTTGTGACCAATGCTTATTATTGGCAAGGTCAGGCTTACGTTAATCTGTCGATGTTTGAGCAGGCAAAACAAGCCTTCGAGACTATCCTCTCTGAATACCCGGATGGTCGTAAGATCGAAGATGCGATGTATTCGCTGGGCACGGTCTATCACCGCTTAGGTGACAATACTCGTGCTCGACAGATGTTACAGGATGTTCGTACTCGCTTCCCAAATACCTCGGCAGCTAATCTGTCGGATATTTATCTGCGCACTATCAATTGATTGTCGGAGCTTTTGGGCTCCGCACTTGGAATCAGGGTCCTGCCCGGCATGACCAGTCTTCGTATTAACGAAATTTTTCACTCTCTTCAGGGCGAAAGCAGCACGGTGGGTTTGCCCACGACTTTTGTGCGCCTGACAGGTTGCCCGTTGCGCTGTGGCTACTGTGATACCGACTATGCGTTTCACCAGGGGCAACAAATTGCGTTGGACGATATTCTGTCGCAGGTTCGGCAAAACGGCGCCACACGCGTTTGTGTGACAGGTGGCGAGCCTCTGGCCCAGCCTGCTTGCCTGACGTTGCTGACCCTGTTGTGTGATGCTGGTTTAAAAGTATCACTTGAGACCAGCGGTGCGATCGATATCAGCGCTGTCGATGCGCGTGTCAAAATTATCATGGATTTAAAGACACCTGGCTCCAATGAATGCGATCGTAATCTCGAAAGCAATATTCGTTGTCTGCGCGAAAAAGACGAAGTGAAATTTGTGATCTGTGATCGTCGTGATTACGAATGGGCCAAGGCCAAAGTAGATCAGTACGATCTGGTAAATCGTGTTGGAGAGATTTTGTTTTCCCCATCATTCGGACAGGTTGGTTATGAAGAGCTGGCCACCTGGATTCTCGAAGATCGTTTGCAGGTCCGCATGCAAGTGCAGCTCCACAAAATTATCTGGGGTGAAAAACCCGGTCATTGAGATCATAAAGTCTCAAGGATTTTAAATGTCATCACATCAGAAAAGAGCGGTGGTACTGGTATCAGGTGGCCTCGATTCTGCAACCTGTCTGGCAATTGCGCGCTCGGAACAATATCAGGTTTATGCGCTCAGTTTTGATTACGGTCAGCGCTCTATCAGTGAACTAAAAGCTGCTTCAAAACTGGCGCAGTATTTTTCAGTTGCTGCACATCAGATTATTCCGTTGGGAATTGGACAGCTGGGCGGATCTGCGCTGACAGATCACTCACTGCAAGTGCCAGTCGATGGTGTGGTGCCAGATCACATTCCAGTGACCTACGTTCCTGCTCGTAATACCGTGTTTCTTTCCTATGCGCTGGCGTGGGCGGAAGTTCTGGAGGCTGATGCAATTTTTATTGGGGTCAATGCATTGGACTATTCTGGTTATCCGGATTGTCGCCCTGCATTTATCAAAGCCTTTGAGCAGATGGCAAATCTGGCTACAAAAGCTGGCATCGAAGGGCATCCAATTCAGATAAAAACTCCTCTGATCCATATGACCAAGGCTGAAATTATTCGCACTGGCATAGCGCTGGGAGTAGATTATTCGCAGACTATTTCCTGTTACCAGGCTGATGCGGATGGCAGGGCTTGTGGTCAGTGTGACAGCTGTCGTCTGCGCTCCAAAGGCTTTGCTGATGCAGGTGTCAGTGATCCAACGCTGTATCGTTGATGAAAATTTTTTACAAAAATACTTGAGTTTTTTTTATCCCATAGTATGATGCGCACTCTTTTCGGCGGGTCGTTAGCTCAGTGGTAGAGCAGTTGGCTTTTAACCAATTGGTCGATGGTTCGAATCCATCACGACCCACCATCTCCTCCTCAAGATTATCTAACAATAATCTTTTTTATCTTAAGCTCTTACGCAAGTTTTAAAGTCTGATTCTGGTCTCCCCATAATAACTGTATTAGTCCACAGCAGGCGCCAACATGACCCAGATTGATTCAAAAAATTCCGACACCAGCAATGACCGGCTCGCGGCTGATACTTTATTGGTGCGTAATTATCTGGCATCAGTCCCGGATCGTAATGAGCTGAGTGAATCCGAGCGTCTAAGTTATCGCGAAGCGATCAAGGCGCTGCTGAAGGAAAAAAATGCTGTTCTGGTGGCGCACTACTATACCGACCCGGAATTGCAATCTCTGGCTGAAGAAACCGGTGGACTGGTTGCGGACTCGCTGGAAATGGCGCGTTTTGGTCGCGACTGTCCAGGTGATGTGCTGGTGGTAGCCGGTGTGCGTTTTATGGGTGAGACGGCATCCATCCTGAGTCCGGAAAAAACCGTACTGATGCCGAATCTGGAAGCGACCTGCTCTCTGGATATCGCATGTCCTATCGATAAATTTTCCGCATTCTGTGACCAGCATTCCGACCGCACTGTTGTGGTTTATGCCAACACTTCCGCGGCAGTAAAAGCGCGTGCAGACTGGGTTGTTACCTCAAGTATTGCCCTCGATATCATTGAACATCTCAAAGCCAAAGGCGAAAAGATCCTGTGGGCACCTGATCGCCATCTCGGTCGTTATATCCAGGAAAAAACCGGCGCTGACATGCTGCTGTGGGATGCCGCCTGTATTGTTCACGAAGAATTCAAAGCCAAGGGCTTGCTGGACATGAAGGCGCTGAACCCGCGCGCTAAAGTGTTGGCTCATCCAGAGTCTCCGGCGTCTGTGCTGGCGATGGCTGATGTGATTGGTTCTACCAGTCAGTTGATCAAGGCGGCCTGCGAGCTGCCTGATGACACCTTCATCGTGGCCACAGATCAGGGCATCTTCTACAAGATGCAGCAACTGGCTCCGCATAAAACCTTCCTGGTAGCCCCAACTGCCGGTAATGATGCAACCTGTCGCAGCTGTGCCAGCTGCCCGTGGATGGGTATGAATTCATTGCAGGCGATGTATGAATCACTGCGTGATGGCACCAATCGCATTCAGGTAGATCGGGCGCTGGCTGAAAAAGCGATGATCCCGCTGCAGCGTATGCTGGACTTCTCCGCTGCTCACAAGCTGCAAGTCAAAGGCAAAGCTTGATCCGTTGTTAAAACAACTTAGCCGCGTTGACGCTGCAGAGCCTCAACGTCGCTGACACGCTGACGCAGTCGGCTGATCAGAGGCAGGTTGTTTTCGCGCTGGGTTTCAATACGCAGCGCATAGTTCAGTTGCTCACGTGCGTTACGGAAATCCCCTGTCAGAATAAAATACTCAGCGCGTGCCTGATGCACTTTGCTGATGTCTCCGGCCTGTCCCTGGGTTTCAGCAATCAGATACCACAGATCATGATCTTCCGGTCGGGTGACCGCATGACGCTCGAGGACCCGTACCGCAGCTGCATAATCGCGCATCTCAATCAGCGCCTGAGCCTGCGCCATGGTCAGCGGATGGTTATTGGGGTTGATTTGCAAATGTTTTTCCAGATAAGCCAGAGCGGCGCGTGGCTCCCCTGACCGAGTCAGCATATTGGCCTTGGTCACAACATAAGTTATGCGGTTGGGGTCGTTGGCTAGAAGCTGGTCAAGTTCATCGATAGCTTGCCGGTACTGCTCATTGGCCAGATAGGCTAAAGCAAGCCCATACTGGTTGGTCTCACGATCCGTATCCGTGCGACTGCTGGCCAACGCCTGCGAGAAGGTCTGCACGGCATTGGCTTTGTTAGTTTCGTAGTGCACCTGAACGCGCGCGCGCATCAGCTGGTATTCGATGCCGGGTGTGGTAGCGCGGGCAGGGTAGCGGTTCGCGCGGCTGCGCGCATCGGATACACGCGACTCGGTGACAGGGTGGCTGAGCAGGAATTCCGGTGGCCGGCTGGTGAAGCGGCTCATGTCCATCAGGCGTTCAAACAGGCGTGCCATGTCTACCGGGTTATATCCGGCGTTGACCATGGTACGCAGCCCGATATTGTCCGCTTCAGCTTCATTCTGTCGGGAAAAACGCAACTGATTCTCTATCGAACGGCCTTGGGCGGCCATTACAGCAGCCGGCCCGGCACTGCTGCCACTGCCCATCAACACAACGCTGGCGAGCAGGGTGGCCAGTTCCGGAATGCGGCGACGTTCAGCATCTTCAACACTGCGGGCAAAATGGCGCTGGCTGACGTGCGCCAGTTCGTGCGCAATCACAGAGGCGAATTCGCCTTCGGAGTGCGCATTTAGAAACAGGCCCCCGTTAACACCGATGATGCCGCCGGGGGCGGCAAAAGCGTTTAGTACCGGGCTGTCGATAACAATAAAGGCCAGTCTGTAATCTTGCAGATCACTGTGCACTGCAAGATTATGGGTGAAGTTCACCACGTAATCGTTTAGTAGCGGGTCGTTGATAGTGGGTGTGCTACGACGAACAGAACGCAGGAAATCGCGGCCGAGACGATACTCTTCCTCAAGAGAGAAAATCCCAGAGATCCGATCCCCCAGCGTGGGCAGCTGGGGTTGGGCAAGGGCGACCGGGACCTGAGAAAGCATCAGAATACTGGCCGCGATCCTGCTTAACTGTTTGATTTTGCACATACCCATTTAGCAATTACTACGCTACTGACAAGTTAGACCGATAATATCACAAATAATTCCGCTGGCTTTTTGAGCTTCTTCGTCGCGGTACCTGGCTAGGAATCCCTTGTGCTGCTTGGTAATATGCCGCCCATGAAAATATCAGCTGATCACATGCTGGATGTCAGCGGGCTACAATGCCCCATGCCCCTGCTAAAAGCCAAACTGGCATTAAACACACTTGCTGTCGGGCAGGTGCTGGAAGTCATTGCGACCGACCCGGCTTCCGAGCGCGATTTCCATGCCTTTGTCAGTCAGAGTAGACATCAGATCCTGGCGTTTGAGAAGCAGGATGATGCTTACTGCTACTGGATAAAAAAAGGCTGACCATTACCCTAACAGGGTTTTTCCATGAGGGCTGCGGTGTGATAGAGTCGCAGCCTGTCAGTACACCCAATTTCGAGGTTTTGAATGATTCAAGGCAGTATTGTTGCCATCGTCACGCCGATGTTGCCAGACGGCGCGATTGACTGGCCGGCGTTTGACAAATTGCTGGAGTGGCATGTCAGCAGTGGCACCAATGCAGTAGTTGTGGTTGGTACCACCGGTGAATCTCCCACGGTCACAGTTGAAGAGCATTGCGCGTTGATCGAGCGCAGCATCAAGACCATTAACGGTCGTATTCCTGTGATTGCAGGCACTGGCTCCAACTCCACCGCAGAAGCTATTTACTACACCCAGGCCGCCAAGGAAGTGGGTGCGGACGCCTGTCTGCTGGTGACGCCTTATTACAATAAACCCAGCCAGGAAGGTATGTATCAGCACTTCAAGAAAGTGGCTGAGGAAGTGGATATTCCACAAATTCTCTATAACGTTCCGGGTCGTACCGGTGTGGATCTGCTGCCGGAAACGGTAGCTCGTCTGGCGGATATCGACAATATTGTGGGTATTAAAGAAGCCACCGGAGATCTGGACCGCGGCAAACAGGTGATAGATCTGTGCGCTGACCGTATTGCCGTTTACAGCGGCGACGATGCAACAGCGCTGGATCTGATGCTGATGGGCGCGCGCGGCAACATATCGGTAACCGCCAACGTGGCGCCGACACAGATTGCTGAAATCTGCCGTCTGGCGCTGGCCGGTGAAAAAGAAAAAGCCAGTCTGCTGAACGCACGTCTTGCGGGTTTGCACCATGCATTGTTCCTGGAATCCAATCCTGTGCCGGTTAAATGGGCGCTGCAAGAGCTGGGTTGGATACAAGGCGGAATCCGCTTGCCGCTGGTGCCGTTGAACGAGGCATTCCATATTCCCCTGCGTGAGGCAATTCGCCACGCCGGGCTTTGATACAGGTTCAGAACAGATGTCGGTACTCAAGCGCTACAACCTGCGAACCCCCGCACTGATATCTTTGGCCGTTACCTTGCCAGCATGTTCCTGGCTGGGGCTGACCGGTGAGGATGGAGTGTTCCGTGATCGCAAGGGTGATTACCTGGAGGCACGCATTGCGCCTCCAATGGAATTTCCGAACGATCTGGACACCATCACAATTGACGAGTTGTACCACATTCCGGATTTGCTGCCAGGTGAGCGTGCGTTGTATATCACGCCTCCGGCGCCAAAACCGATTGATACCCGTATTCGTGAGGGTGTGGTTGTTCAGCGTTTTGGCGAGCGCGCCTGGATTGTGATTGGTGCTACCGCAGCCCAGGTATGGCCACGGTTGCGCGACTACTGGTCCGCCGAAGGTGTTACGCTTGAGCAGGAAAACGCTGTGCAGGGTGTGATGGAAACCGTCTGGCTGCCACAATCTGATACGGATCTGCGCCATAAATATCGCGTCTGGATTGAGCCAGGCCTGCATGCCGGCAATACCGAGATTTACGTGCGCCACATTGATGACAATGGCACCACCATGCCGGGAACCGTGTTGCAGTGGCCTGCAGAGTCTGAAAACCTGGAGCGTGAATCGACCATTCTCGCGTCCATTTCGCTCTACCTTGCTGACCGTACTGACATTTACCGTGCCTCCTCGGTATCCATGCTGGCAGGCAGCATACAGGTACAGGGCAAAGCCTCGATTATTGATACTAGCCCCGGCAATACCGAGCTTGAACTCAGACTGGACTCCGAGCGTGCCTGGAGTCAGCTGACACAGGCGATTAACAATGCCAGTATCGAAGTGCTGGAGACGCAGGCCGATCAACATCAGGTCCGTGTAGCATTCACCGGTGCCGAAGGCGCTGAAAGACCTGGGTTCTTCCGTCGTCTGTTTACGCGCGACAACAACCAGGGCAGTATCGAATTTTTAGTGCGCATGGTCGATGTTAATGGTGCGCAACGTGTTCGCGCCGAACCAGTTGGTTCAGCGCCTGCGCCTTATGAGCAGGACCTGCTGATCCGCACCATCAATGATAATCTGATCTGATATGGAAGCTCTGCTGTCGGTGCCAACCCTGAATCTGGTACTGATAGCAGCGCTGGCGCTGCTGTCCGGTATTCTGCTGGGCTGGCTGCTGGCTTTTTTTCGTTATACGCGCCAGGTTTCTGCTCAGCAACTCGACTTCCAGGAAGAATATCTGCACTTGCGAGAGGAGCTGATTCAGGCACGCACACAGCTGGATCAGGAGCGTATACACGCTGCCGAAAAATTCAACATGCTGCAAAGTGCGCGTGATGAACTCAAACAACAGTTCCGTGTATTGGCCAATGATATCCTCGACGAAAAGTCCCGCCGTTTGCACGAACAAAATGCCCAGGGTCTGGGCCATTTGCTGCAACCGCTTCAGGAAAAAATCAGCCATTTTGAAAAGCGTGTAGAAGAAACTTATAACAAGGAAGCACGAGAGCGTTTTTCGCTTGAAAAGGAGCTGCGCAACCTGCAAGCGTTAAACGCGCGTCTGAGTGAAGATGCGTTAAATCTGACGCGTGCGCTTAAAGGTGACAATAAAACCCAGGGTAATTGGGGCGAGTTTGTGTTGAGCTCAATACTGGAAGCATCAGGGCTGGCCGAGGGACGTGAATACGAAACCCAGCGCACCCTTAATGCCTTGCAGCCGCATGCCACAGATGAAGGGCGTCTGACTCGCAGCCAGCCGGATGTGCTGATCTATCTGCCCGACAATCGCCAGGTGATTGTAGATGCCAAAGTGTCACTGACCGCCTATGAGCGTTATTGTTCAGCGGAAAGCGAAGAAGAGCGGCAACAGTATTTACAGCAACATATACAATCGCTGCGGCAGCATATCCGCCTGCTCAGCGAAAAGCGTTATCAACACTTGCCGCAATTAAATTCGCTGGATTTTGTATTGCTGTTTATGCCAATTGAGCCTGCATTTTCATTGGCATTACAACACGACGCGGCGCTGTTCAATTCCGCGTTTGAAAGCCAGATTGTCCTGGTTGGACCTACAACCTTGCTGGCTACTTTGCGCACAATTCAGAATATCTGGCGTTATGAATATCAAAGTCGCAACGCCCAGGATATTGCTGTCAAGGCAGGTGCCATGTATGACAAATTTGTCGGTTTTGTAGATGACATGGATGACCTGGGTAAAAAACTGGAAACGACTCGCCGCAGTTACGATGCGGCGATGAACAAATTACAGAGTGGACGAGGCAACCTGATCAGTCGCGCGGAAACATTGCGCGAACTGGGTGCCCGCTCCAGTAAAAAACAGACAGGCGAGCGTCTGGAGATTGCACGCGAACAGGCAGGCGAGTAGATAAACTTTATGAGCAAAAGTACAACCCAGGCTGCACTGGAGCAGCTGGAGCATTTTTTACCTTGTCCCACGCCACAAGCCTGGCTGGACTGGGCACTGCAGAATCAGACATTGTTGTTGACTGATCACGCCAATTGCGAAAAAAAGGCGGCATCCAATGCGATGACGCTGATGTATCGTCATGTAGGACATACGGGGCTGCTTACCAAAATGTCACAACTGGCACGTGAAGAGCTGCTGCATTTTGAGCAAGTGGTTGAGCTGATGGCTGAACGTGGCATCCCTTACGAACGCATAGGCGCTTCACGGTATGCGGCGGGATTACGTACACTGATGCGTACCGACCATCACGGTGGTCTGATAGACAGTTTGTTGGTGGGGGCGATTGTAGAGGCGCGTTCGTGTGAGCGCTTTGCCAAGTTGGCGCCGCTGCTGGATGAAGAGCTGGGCCGGTTTTATCGCAGTCTGCTCAGGTCCGAGGCGCGGCACTTTCAGGACTACCTGGCACTGGCTGCCGAGTTTAATGAGAAACACGGCGGGCAGCAGGAGATTGATGAACGCCTGGCGGTGTTTATGGCTCTGGAGCGTGAACTGATCGAGTCAGCTGACACCGAGTTTCGTTTTCACAGTGGTGTCCCCGCCTGATCAGGGAGTGCACTGCTCAGGTCTGAGCAGGCCGGCATCCAGGCGCTGTGCCAACGCATCCAGTTGTGCACATGGAATAGCATTGTTGGCGGTGAGCACAGCGCTGGTCAGCGTACGGATGCGCACCAGTGCAGATACGTCCTGCAAACGATTGGCCGGAGCGTTGACCGAACTCAGACGAGAGAGATTTTGCAGCCCATCCAGGTTGGCCAGTTCGTTGCCCGCCAGATCTACAAATCGCAGATTGACCAACTGCTCAATACCCGCCAATGACGTAATCTCCAGCCCCGGACAAGCCAGCACTTCAATGCTGCCAACATCAGTGATTTCCCGCTCCCGCATCAACACATTGATACAGCTTTGTAATCCGGCGTCGGCCACGGAGATCACCGCATTGCCTGGGCGGGGGTCATACAACACCTGTTCATTCAGGCTAACGCTGAAACGATGACCACAGGCCCCCAGCAACAAAAGGGACACCAGGCTCAGCGTGGTGGTGTTTGTCAGCAAGCGGGCGGGCATGGCGGCTTCCTCTCGGCTCAAGGTGCGGGTTCAAGGGCGACATACTGTATACGAGAGCGCCATAAAGCGCACTGGAAATACCAACACACAGGGTTTAGACTGGCCAACGTTTAAGAACCCATAGTCCCGACAGGATACTATTATGAAGAAACTTCGCGCCACCGGCCTCGGCCTGGCGATTTCCCTGCTGATGGCAGGTACAAGTGCACAGGCTCAGGATGTTGATCTGAGTGTGGAACGTAATCAGGTCAGCTACGCCGTTGGCGTCAACATTGGTCAGAACCTGGCGATGCAAGGCTTGGCCGACCAGATTGATCTGGACGCATTTATCGCTGGTCTGCGTGATATCGTGCAGGGCGAACCAAAAATGTCTGAAGAGCAGGTGATGACTGCATTGATGTCATTCCAGCAGCAGCTGATTCAGCAACAGCAGGAAGCTGCAGAATCAGCCCGTAACGAAGGCCTGGATTTTCTGGCGCAGAATGCACGTCGTAGTGGTGTGACCACAACCGCATCTGGCCTGCAATATGAAGTGCTGGAATCTGGCGATGCCTCCGGTACTTCCCCGGCTGCCAGCGACGCGGTGCTTGCCCACTATGAAGGTCGTCTGATTGACGGCGAAATTTTTGACAGCTCCATCCAGCGCGGTGAGCCCGTCGAGTTCCAGCTCAATCAGGTAATTCCAGGTTGGACTGAAGGTCTGCAGCTGATGAAGCCGGGTGACAAATGGCGCCTGTATATTCCTTACGAGCTGGCCTACGGCGCAGCTGGATCAGGTCCTATCCCTCCGTTCTCCGTGCTGGTTTTTGATGTCGAGCTGCTCGAGATCAATCCGTAAGTTGTGAGTATGCAGTCAGTGGACAAGAACAGTTTTAATCAGGGATTGTTAAAATTTCTGCAACAATCCCCGACACCATTCCATGCCGTTCAGACAATGATGGCACAGTTGGAAGAGGCCGGTTTTGAATGCCTGGATGAAGCTGACAGTTGGCAGCTTCAACCGGGGCGTTCATACATTGTGCAACGCAATTGTTCTTCACTGATTGCATTTCATTTGGGGCAGGGCGATCCAGCTGAATCCGGCTTTAATATGGCCGGTGCCCATACTGACAGCCCCTGTCTCAAACTCAAACCCAATGCGGTGATGCAGTCTGCCAATGCTGTGCAGTTTGCAGTCGAAATTTATGGTGGCGCGCTGTTAGCGCCCTGGTTTGACCGTGATCTGTCACTGGCAGGACGGGTTGAATACCTGAGCGACAGTGGGCAGATTCGTTCTGTGCTACTGAACTGGCAACGACCGATTGCCACGGTACCAAGTCTGGCGATTCATCTGGATCGCGAAGCCAACCAGAATCGCAGCATCAACGCACAAAAAGACATGCCGCCTTTGCTGGCTTTACCGATTGCCGGATCACAATTTGATTTTGTCAGCTTTATTCGCGATGCGTTGCGTGAGCAACACGGATTGAATGATCTGAGTAAAGTGCTGGGGCATGAATTGTATTTTTACGATACTCAGCCGCCAGCGCTTATCGGACTGAACAATGATTTTATTGCGTCGGCGCGCCTGGATAATCTGCTTAGCTGTTATGTGGGACTTGACGCCATTCTGGCTGCGCATCGCGAACAGTCTACACAGTTTTCTTTGCTGGTCTGTAATGATCATGAAGAAGTGGGTAGCACCTCAGCATGTGGGGCACAGGGCCCTTTCCTGAAGTCGGTGCTGGCGCGTATCAGCGCGCAGTTAAGTTCAGCCGATGCTGCCGAGGCCATGGAACGCACCATTCGCCGTTCGCTGTTTCTGTCTATAGACAATGCGCACGGTTTGCATCCGAACTTCCCTGAGAAGCATGATGGCAATCACGGACCGATACTGAACAAAGGGCCTGTGATCAAAATCAACGCCAATCAGCGTTATGCAACCAACAGCCGCAGTACTGCGTTATTTCGTGCGCTGTGTGAACTCAGCCATGTGTCATGCCAGTATTTTGTTGTGCGCAGTGATATGGGCTGCGGCAGCACGATAGGACCCATCACCGCCAGCGGCCTGGGTGTGGAAACCATTGATATTGGTGTGCCCACCTTTGCGATGCATTCAATTCGTGAATTGGCTGGCAGTGATGATGGCTGGCATACCAGCCGTGTGCTGCACAACTTTTTTACCCGCCCGCTGCCGCAAATTCTCTGATCCCCACACAAACACAGTGCTTCAGCGCTGCGCCTGTGATCGACGTCGTTGGCGTTTTATAAACCGTGCCGGACTGATCAGTTCGGCCTGGGCCGTTGTTAATGGTGCGGGTTCATGGCAGATCAGCGTGGCAATATGTTCTGCAATCAGTGGGCAACTGACAGTGCCATGTGAACCGTGACCGCTGCTGATATAAAGTCCCGGCAGCATGCGGATATCTTCCCAGTCCTGGGGCAAATGCCGAGTCCCACCATATTCAGAATCCGCTTGTAATGGGTCAGCCACAGGACCGGCGATAGGCAGGTAGTCCTGTGATGCACCACGAACACTGGCGCGGCCAGCCATATTTTCATCCTGATTAAAACCCAGCAACGCGGACAGCGCTCCCAGTTTGTCCAGATTATCCAGGTGTTCACTCAGTTTCAGCGTGGTGTTATCGCTACCTTTGACATAGCTGGCGCCTACGCAGTGCATACCATCGGTATCAGCCGGTGCGATATAACGCTGGCTACAGATAACCTGTTTCAGTTTTTTACTGTCTATCGTGGCATTGATGTGGCTGACTTGTCCCCTGAGCGGGGAGACTGGATACAAAGCGGTCTGTTCGAGTTCACGGGATTGATAACTGGCAGCAACCACAACGCAGTCTGCTGTGTACGTGGTTGTATCGGTAACATCGCTGCCGGCTTGAACGGGGCGGGTTTGCACGTGCCACTGCTGTCCGTCGTGATGTAATGCAGTGACCTGCGTTGAGCAGCATACGCTGATGTTTTTATGATCCAGGCATAGTCTCACACATTGAGCCGGATTGACCCAGCCGCCGGCAGGTTGCCACAAGCCAGCTTCGTTTATATCCAGTCCGGTCAGCTGCTGAATCGCGCCGGCATCCAGTGCATGCAGAACCTCTGCCGGATAGTGTTGCCAGGCTTGTGCCAGATCTTCAGCGCTGGCAGCCAGATCTCGTGTATTGCCGTATGCACTGGTTAATGTCAGCACACCGCAGGCATGCCAGTTCAGGTCTGGAGACTGCCGTTTTAAGTTGTGATAAAAACGCAGCGCGTACAGGTAGCTGTGCAGGTGAAATGACCAGGCATCATCAATCTGTTTATTAAGGCGTAGTTGCACCACCGCCTGCCGGTTTCCGGAAGCAGCGCTGGCTGGCGCCGCAGCTTGTTCCAGAACCTGAACCTGCAGTCCACGCTCTGCCAATGCTCTTGCAGCGGTGGCACCAGCCAGGCCTGCGCCGATCACAATAGCGCTGCGCGGAGCAAAAGGTTTAGGTTTGCCGGCAGAGAAGCGGGCAAACAACATATGCCGCTTGTGGCCAAAACCCTGGCGTTTTTCAACTTCAAATCCCAGCGCCTTCAGGTAGCGCACAACCCGTCCGGTTACGCTGTAGGAGCTGAGTGTGGTGTGTTGATGGCTGAGGCTGGCAAGGGTGTCCAGCAGCGGCTCCGACCACAGATCCGGATTCAGCCCAGGTGAGAAGCCATCCAGAAACCAGGCGTCAACACGTGCTTTGGTACTGGATTGCTTACTCAGCAGTGTCAGCGCATCACCGTAATAAAGATCCAGCAATACGGGGCTGGTATCTGCGTTGTCTGTGCGCATTTGCAGGCGATGGTATCCGGGGACAGGTTGCGGGTAGCACTCGATCAGCTGCTGACTCCAGTGACTCAGTTCCGGCCATTGCTGCAGAGCCTTGATCAACGCTTCTTGGGTCAGCGGGTGTTTTTCGCAGCTGATAAACTGCAGACGTAGATGTTTGCAGGCGGTGTGCTGCCATAAACGCCAGCACGCAAGGAAATTAAGGCCGGTGCCAAAGCCAAGTTCGGCGATGGTAAAAACCCCGGGATTGTCCTCGGCATCAAGTTCTCGCCAGCGCTGCTGCAAAGCATTGGCGTCCAGAAACACGTGATGTGTTTCCGCCAGACCGCCGGCACGCGAGAAATACACGTCACCATAACGCGAAGAAAAGGGCGCGCCATCTTCTTGCCACTGCAGTTCAGCGGGGCTTAGTTGTAAGTCCGGCGTGCCGGAATTGCTGGTATTTGTCATGGCGCGCATTCTACCGCATGGACAGAGCGGGTTGGCGCCAAAATGTTGCCTGTGAATACCAGGGCATCCTGTTGTAAAATGCGCCTCTTTATTTTTCAGACCCATTTTCAGATCAGCAGACGGCCCCAGTGAGCCGCCGGGAATCTCCATGGAAATTAATCCATTTATTCAGAAAATCAAAGACTTTACCCAGCGTACCGATACGCTGAGGGGGTATCTTTGACTACGATACCAAAAAAGAACGTCTGACCGAGGTCGAGCTGGAACTCGGCGAATCCGGCGTTTGGGATAAACCCGAGTACGCACAGGAGCTTGGGCGTGAGCGCTCCAGTCTGGAGCGGGTAGTTAAAACCATTGAACGCATGTACAGTGGTCTGGCTGATGCGCGCGAATTGTTGCAGCTGGCTGAAGAAGAAAACGATGAGGCATTGCTGGCGGACGTCGGCGCCGAATTGGCTGATCTGGAAAATGAACTGGCAGGACTCGAATTTCGTCGTATGTTCTCCGGAAAAATGGATGCTAACAGCGCTTACCTGGATATCCAGGCTGGTTCTGGTGGTACTGAAGCTCAGGACTGGGCCGAGATGCTGATGCGTATGTACATGCGCTGGGGTGAGGACAAGGGTTTTGATGTAGAAGTGCTGGAAGTGTCTGCCGGTGAGGTGGCTGGTATCAAAAGCGCCAGTTTGCTGTTCAAGGGCGAATACGCCTTTGGCTGGTTACGTACCGAAACCGGTGTGCATCGTCTGGTACGCAAGTCCCCGTTTGATTCGGGTAATCGTCGTCATACCTCGTTCACTTCGGTATTTGTATCACCCGAAATTGATGATGACATTGAAATTGAGCTGGATATGTCGCAAGTTCGAGTGGATACCTACCGTTCAAGTGGTGCCGGTGGTCAGCACGTTAACACCACGGATTCGGCGATTCGCTTGACACACTTGCCAACAGGTACGGTAGTAACGTGCCAGAACCAGCGCTCACAGCATAAAAACAAAGATCAGGCTATTAAGCAGTTAAAAGCCAAGTTGTATGAACTGGAAGAAATGAAACGACGCCAGGAGGCGCAGGCTGTTGAAGCCGAAAAATCTGATATCGGCTGGGGCAGCCAGATCCGCTCTTACGTTCTGGACCAGTCCCGTATCAAGGATCTGCGTACTAACGTTGAAAATAGTAATACCGGCGCCGTGCTTGACGGTGATCTCGACAAATTTATTGAAGCCAGTTTGAAAATGGGGCTGTAACCGATGACTCAGAACAACGCAGACCAGATGAATGCGCAGGAAGCGGAACTGTCCGCCCACGAAGAAAACCGGCTGATTGCCCAGCGTCGTGAAAAACTGACCGCTATTCGTAGCAAGCGTAACGCATTTCCCAATGATTTCCGTCGCGATGCTCACGCGCAGGAGCTGCATCAGATTTATGCAGAAACCAGCCGCGAGGAACTTGAGCAACTTGCGCGTAAAGTCAAGGTGGCAGGTCGCCTCATTAGAGAGCGCGGCCCATTTCTGGTTATCCAGGACAGCACTGAAGCGCTGCAGCTTTATGTGAATCACAAGGCGCTGCCCGCAGAAATGATGGAAGAGATCAAATCGCTGGATCTGGGCGATATTATCGGTGTGGAGGGTGAAGTATTTCGCACGGGTAAAGGCGAACTCACGGTTAACGTGGAGTCCTTGCGTCTGCTGACTAAAGCGCTCCGTCCACTGCCTGATAAGTGGAAAGGTCTGTCGGATACCGAAACCCGTTACCGTCAGCGTTATATCGATCTGATTGCCAATGAAGCGTCACGTCGCACCTTTTTACTGCGTTCAAAGATCATCAACAGTATGCGTCAATACTTCCAGGCCAAAGGTTTTATGGAAGTGGAAACACCAATGATGCACGTGATTCCAGGCGGTGCCAGTGCCAAACCGTTTATTACTCATCACAATGCGCTGGATCAGACCATGTATCTGCGTATTGCACCGGAGCTTTATCTGAAGCGTCTGGTCGTGGGCGGTTTTGAAAAAGTATTCGAGATCAACCGTAACTTCCGTAACGAAGGTCTGTCTACCCGCCATAACCCTGAATTCACCATGGTTGAGTTCTACCAGGCCTATGCCGATTATCACGATCTGATGGACTTTACTGAAGACATGTTCCGTCAGATTGCAATGGAAGTGCTCGGTACCACAGAAATTGTTTATCAAGGTTTGAAGATAGATTTTGCGCAGCCGTTCACGCGCCTGAGCGTCAAGGATTCCATTCTGCGCTACTGTGAAGGTGTGACAGCTGAACAGCTGGAAAGTCGTGAAGCAGCAGCGGCACTGGCTGGCAAACTGGGTGTCAAGGTTGAAAGCGCCTGGGGTCTGGGCCGTATCATGATGGAAATATTTGATGTGGCCGTTGAGCACCATTTGTTGCAACCCACCTTCATCACTGAATACCCGACGGAAGTGTCGCCGCTGGCTCGCCGCAGTGATCACAACCCCGATGTCACAGACCGTTTTGAGCTGATGATTGGTGGTCGTGAGCTGGCCAATGGTTTCTCTGAGCTTAACGATGCTGAAGACCAGGCTGCGCGTTTCCACGAGCAGGTTGCGCAAAAAGATGCCGGTGATGACGAAGCCATGCATTTTGATGCTGACTACGTGACTGCACTGGAATTTGGCATGCCGCCAACTGCGGGTGAAGGTATTGGTGTAGACCGTCTGGTGATGCTGTTCACCGATGCGGCTTCAATCAAGGATGTATTGCTGTTCCCTCATATGCGTCCGTTGAAAGACTGACAGGCGGTCAGGTTATGAGAGATGTGCGGCTGGAGCCTTCCTGGAAAGCCGAATTGGCAGATGAATTTTCCAGGGACTACATGCAGGCGCTGCGGGCTTTTTTGCTGCAGCGCAAGCAAGCTGGTCACACAATTTATCCTCCAGGTTCACAGATTTTTAATGCGCTGGACCATACGCCGTTTGACAAAGTAAAAGTGGTGATCATTGGTCAGGATCCGTATCACGGTCCTGGCCAGGCGCATGGTTTGTGTTTTTCTGTGCAACCTGGTGTGGCGATTCCGCCGTCACTGCAGAATATTTACAAGGAAACTGAGCGCGACCTGGGTATCAAACAGCCTCCTCATGGATGCCTGACAGCCTGGGCTGATCAAGGAGTTTTGCTGCTTAATGCTGTGTTGACCGTTGAAGCAGGGCAGGCTGGCTCCCATCAGGGGAAAGGCTGGGAGTTGTTTACCGATGCGGTGATCAGTGCCTTGAATCGCAAACGCGATAATCTGGTGTTTTTGTTGTGGGGAAGTTACGCACAAAAAAAAGGTGCCATGATTGATCGTAATCGTCACCTGGTCCTGCAATCGCCGCATCCATCACCGCTGTCAGCCCATCGCGGGTTTCTGGGCAACCGGCACTTTTCCGCCACCAATCTTTATCTGGCAGAGCACGGCTTAAGTCCGATTAACTGGCAGTTACCCTCGCTTCAAGTCTGACGGAGTTGTTATGCATTCATCCCCTCATGAGTTCGCGCCTGCTTGTGCCGTAATTGTGGGTGCCAGTCATGCTGGCTCACAGCTGGCTGTGCATCTGCGCAAAAGTGGTTGGGAAGGACGTATTGTACTGATTGGCGAGGAGCGCTGGCTGCCTTATCACAGACCGCCTTTGTCAAAGGCCGTGATAACTGGGGCCAAGGAACCGGATGCCATTCAGTTGCGACCTGAAGTGATGTATCAGAACAACCAGATTGAACTCCATCTTCAGACTCATGTTGATTCCATCCTCAGCAACGAGAGGCGGATACTGCTCAGCACAGGTGAGGCGCTGCATTATGATGTGCTCGCGCTCTGCACTGGGGCCGCTGCCATCCGCTTGCCATTGGGTGATGGTTTGGACGGAGTCTGTTATCTGCGCTCCATGGATGATGTGCTGGCCATTCGTGATCGCTTGCCAGAAGTGAAGCAGGCGGTCATTGTAGGTGCCGGTTACATAGGCCTGGAAGCAGCCGCTGCATTACAACAGCAATGCATCGACGTTACGGTGCTGGAGCGGGCTGATCGCGTTCTGAAGCGGGTAACAGGGGAGCAGGTCTCCCGCTATTTTGAGCAATTACATCAACACCATGGTGTCAGTATCCATTGTGGTGTTGAAGTCACCGGTATCAATGGTCAGGGACAGGTCGATTCCGTCACATGCGCTGACGGATCCGAGTATCCTGCGCAACTGGTTATTATCGGTGTTGGTGTCAGTCCGCAAACCGCATTGGCTGAATCAGCAGGTCTGCGGATAGAGAATGGCATCTGCGTTGATGAGTATGGCCAGAGCAGTGACCCGCACATTTTTGCTGCAGGTGATTGTGCCAGTCATCCCTCGATCCGCTATCAACGCCGTTTGCGGCTGGAGTCTGTGCAAAATGCCAACGACCAGTCACGTGTTGTCGCGCTGAACATGGTCGCCCGACAACAGGGCCGTGAACCCGACGAGATTTATAATGCTTTGCCCTGGTTCTGGTCTGATCAGTTTGATATCAAGCTGCAATCGGCTGGATTACACGAAGGGCACGATCGCACCGAGCTGGATGGGACTCTTGACCCGGTTGAGAAGAGCGGCTTTGTTGTGCGCTATTTTAAGGGTGAAAAACTGATAGCGGCTGACTGTGTCAACCGCCCCAAAGACTTTATGGCAATCAAGACAGCGCTGGCAGATTAGTGCGGACCGCTGTAAATGCAGCCACTGGTGCAGGTCTCACGTATTTCGATGCGTGTCAGTTCAGGCAGTGCTGGTTTGAGTTTGTCCCAGATCCAGACCGCTATATTCTCGCTGGTTGGATTCTCCAGCCCAGCGATTTCATTTAGATAATGATGGTCAAGCTGCTCCCAGACAGGTTTGAAAGCTTTTTTGATATCACCAAAATCCATAACCCAGCCAGTGTCCTTGCCGACGGGGCCACTGACAACCAGGCGCGCCTGAAATGAGTGTCCGTGCAGTCGCGCGCATTTGTGGCCAGCCGGCACATTGGGCAGGCGATGTGCGGCTTCGAAACTGAACTCTTTAAAAATTTCCATGCAGGATTTCCGAAAAAAAAGACGAGCGTCGGGCAAAAAATTGCTGAAACAATTTACGATTGCAATACTAACGGCGCGTTACGCGCTTGTACAGTTTGTACGATTGCTGTGAAGGTTCATAAAAATTTCAAAATCTATTTGACATGCCAGTCCAAGTCGGTAAAATGCGCACCACTTCGACGCGACGGGATGTTAGCTCAGTTGGTAGAGCGTCGCCCTTACAAGGCGAATGTCGGGGGTTCAAATCCCTCACATCCCACCAAATGTTGTCGATTGCGGACCGGTAGTTCAGCTGGTCAGAATGCCGGCCTGTCACGCCGGAGGTCGCGGGTTCGAGCCCCGTCCGGTCCGCCACTATTTTCAGAGAAGCCCTTGTACCCCAAGGGCTTTTTTTATGTCTGCAGCCAGGTGATCGTATGAGACTGCCTGATACTGTTCCTGTTACACCTCTTGCTGATCCACTGTTTACACGGGCTGATGTCCGGGTCGATGTTTTGCGTCTGGATCTGCTTGATCCTGTTCTCAGCGGCAACAAACCTTTTAAGCTGATCCATAACCTCGCTCAGGCTAAAGCCCAGGGGCATACCCGCATTCTCAGTTTTGGGGGTGCCTGGTCCAATCATATTCATGCATTGGCAGAAGCCGGTTATAGAGCAGGGATTGAGGTTGTCGCGGTTATCCGCGGTCAGGAGGAAGAGGTATCAACTGCAACACTGGATTTTGCGCTCTCCCGTGGTGTGAAACTTCTCAAAGTAACGCGGGCTGATTACCGGCGCAGGTGTGATAACGATTTTCTGGAAAGCTTGCGGCGGCAAGTGGGCGATTTTTATCTTATCCCTGAAGGCGGAGCCAACGCAGAGGGGGTTGCAGGCTGCACACACATAACCTCGTTGATTCAGCAAAGTCTGGTGCAGATGCCTGACGAAATCCTTTTGGCATGTGGTACCGGAACCACACTGGCAGGTGTGGTTGCAGGTCTGCATGAGCGTCATTGCCAGACATTTGTCAGAGGGATCGCGGTACTTAAAGGCGCAGGCTTCCTGGCAACGGAGATACAGCGCTGGTTGCCTGCTTCCATCAGTACCTGGGCTGTGGAGACTGACTATCACTGGGGCGGTTACGCCAGATTTCCGGCTGCGTTGCAAAGATTTGTTCAGGATTTTGAGCGGATGCACCCGCTGCTCCTGGACCCGGTTTATACCGCCAAACTGTTTGCTGCGGTCTATCAGCGGGTGCAGGACGGTTGTTATCAACCTGGTACCCATCTGTTGCTGGTACACAGCGGTGGTCTACAGGGCAGGGCGGGTTATTCGCTATAGTGGTAAAATTTCCCACGCCGCGATATGCTGCGCCGCAGTCTGATCCGCATTGGGATTTAAAGCTGACGCTATGACCATCAAACACCTGTTGCAAACCATGACGTTGTCAGCAGTGGCCGCTGTGCTGCTGGCTGCCGATTTTGCGTTTGCGCAGGACTCTGACGCGGCCTCTGCGCAGGTATCGCCGCAATTACTGTCAGAACTGCCGCCACCAGCGCCTTCGCTGCCTGTGCAATTTGCAGCGTCATTGCTGGAGCATGCTGTGGCCGGCGCCAGCTTTTCATTCCAGCTTCCCGTCCCCGCTGGCGAACCCTTGCATGTCACTGCGGTTATTGAGGAAGACGGCCAGTTTGTTAATGGCGACCGTGTGATCTTTGCCCGCGCTGTTCCCGAGCAGACCGCTTTTTCTTCACTGCGGTTTGTACTGACAGCGGGCCCTGACGCCGTATTTGCGGAAATCACCCTGGAAGGGCGACGCTGGTTGCTGGAAGCATCGCGTCAGGATGACCAGATTCAGGGGATTTTATACGCAGTGGGGGCGGCGCAGTCGCCTGCATCCGGCACTGTTGTTAATACCAATGAGGCATCTCATTTTGTAATACCGGATTTGATCGCCCCTGATGGAGTAGTACGTCCTGCCAGTGCGCCTGCTCCGAACCCTCGCCCCTTAAGTCTGGGACAGCTCACGGCTACATCTGCCACAGCTGCTGCCTCAGCTCTGGAAATCTCCCAGAATTTCAGTGAGTACGCGCTTTATGTGGGTGAAAGCCGGGATGTGGAAGTGCAATTGCAGTTCCGTAATACCAGCGCTCAAGCGCTAAACCGGCTGACGGCCGACGTTTATTTTATTCTGGAAGATGCTGAGCTGCTGAATGCGCCTGGCTGCAGCCGCAGAATGACCAATACCACGCCGCGCCAACCTATTTTACGCTGTGAACTTAATGGCACTCTGGCGCCGGGTGGCACACAAACGCTGAATTATCAGGTCAGGGTTCCTGCAAAATCCTCCCCAATGCGTTTGTGGAGCACAGTATTTGCCAATGGTCTGCGCCACGATGCCAATCTGAATGTGGTGAATAACGTCTCTGCTGCTTATGGCGGCGAATTCGGGGCTTTGACACAAGTAGATCATCCGGGGCTGCTCAGCGACCGCTTGGGGAATATCGTGATAGACGTTATGGCCCTTTATACCGAGGACGCTGAAGGTTTGTATGGGAACGCCACCACTACCCGCATCAATCAGCTGATCAGCGTGGCTAACCAGATTTATCAGGATAGTGGGGTAGGAATCACGCTGCGGCCTGTTCATCACGCGCGTGTGCCTTACCAGGGCAGTGGCGGTGATATGTATCAGCAGCTGGACAGTCTGACCACAGCAAATCACCCGGCGTTTTCCCAGGTCAAAAGCTGGCGTGAGCGTTTTGGTGCGGATATGGTGGTGTTGTTCCGGCCTATGGATCTGAACTCGGATCTGTGTGGTCTTGCCAACCTCGGGGGATATCGTACCCTGGGTGATATGACCTCGTTCCAGGAGAAGGACTACGCCTATTCTTTGGTTGCCATTGATTGCCCCATCAGTTCAGCGCTGGTGCATGAGCTGGGCCATAACATGGGGCTGACCCATTCCCATCAGGAAGATGGTGGTGGTGGCACCTTCCCGTTTGCTACCGGTTATGGCGTGCCAGGTCAGTTCACAACCGTGATGGCCACACCACGACGTTTTGATAACGCTGCTCGCATAGCGCGGTTCTCC
This sequence comes from uncultured Pseudohongiella sp., assembly GCA_964535565.1. GTDB lineage: Bacteria > Pseudomonadota > Gammaproteobacteria > Pseudomonadales > Pseudohongiellaceae > Pseudohongiella. The sequence continues at coordinate 76,577 of CAZHUJ010000008.1, forward strand.
AATCCGGAGGTTTCCTGCAAGGGGATGCCGTGTGGAATAGACCATCATGACGCTCAATACGGTGCTGATGCCGTGCGTGCGTTGAACATCGTACGTTTCCAGATCGCCTCCTACATGCCCACACGAGTGCCCTTGTTGCCTTCGCGTCAGGTGGGTCGTCTGAATGGTGATAACACCTCGGCCCGCATTGGTGCTGCTGCATCCACCGACAAGGGGCTCAGTTATGTGCAACAGGTGACCCCTGCGCAGCGTCTGGATATCAGTGCTGACTTTTACGTAGAAGGCAGCCACGTGGGTCAACCCGGGCAGTTCCACGTTCTGGCCGACCTTAGCGCTGCGGGCTTGGGCATGGTACAGCTGAACGAACGTGGTGAGATCTTTGGCTGGGATGGATCGGTGCAGGGACTGGTGCCTTTCAGTGCACCTGCGGCGCTTAAGCCGGTTGAATATCTGCGTATATTGAGTGACTTCCAGCCGATAAATGAATTGCACGGATTCCCGCTGGTGCTGTTCCTGGCCTATCAACTGATGGAAAGTGGGGATGTGATTTACACCCGCGAACCTCTGGTAGTCCAGATCACACCCAGCCGCTGAGTCACGGTCTTTCAACTCGGGCCTCTCAACTCAGGCCCTCAACTCGACGCCGCTAACCCCGTGATATACTCGCCGCAGTCACGATGGCGGATGGGAATCCCGGCATGTCTAAATTTAAACAAATTGGTCTGATCGGTCGTCCCGATCACAATGGTGTAGTTGAAACCCTGCAGCGGGTGATCGCGCTTTTGCAAAGTCGTGGTCATGAGGTTGTGCTGGAGCAGCAGACTGCCGAATTGGTCCCTGACAGCAATCTCCCTGTTTTTGAGCGTCATCAGCTGGGCGCACAGTCTGATCTGGTTGTGGTGGTAGGCGGCGACGGCAGCATGCTCAATGCCGCCAGAGCGTTGGTAGACCATGGTGTTCCGGTGCTGGGTATCAACCGTGGACGACTCGGGTTTCTGACAGATATTTCTCCTAATGAGATCGAATCTGCCCTTGGCGCTGTTCTGGATGGCCACTACCGTGAGGAATCGCGGTTTATGCTGAATTTTGATGTCCAGCGTGAGGGGGCCATACTTGCGGGCTGTTCTGCACTGAATGACATTGTGCTGCATCCGGGCACGGCAGCGCAGATGATAGAGTTCGAACTGTTTATCAATGGCGAGTTTGTTAACTCCCAGCAATCAGACGGACTGATTGTTGCGACACCGACCGGTTCTACCGCGTATTCGTTGTCTGCAGGTGGCCCCATCATGCATCCCAGCCTCAATGCGCTGGTTCTGGTGCCGATGTACCCGCATACACTCAGCAGTCGTCCGCTGGTTGTTAACGCGGATAGCGAAATCCGACTGGACGTGATGCGTCAGCGCAGCATATTGCCGTTGGTCAGCTGTGATGGTGCTGTACGCTTCCAGACTGAAGCCGGGGACAGCATTATTATTCGCAAAAAATCCGGGGCGCTGCGACTGATTCATCCGTTGGACTACAACTACTACGAGGCCTGCCGGAGCAAACTGGGCTGGGGCAACCGACTGGTACGGGACGATGCATAAAGCAGTTACGGTCAATACCCGCACTGATCTCAGGCCTTTTCTGGCGATCCTGAAAAATTATCAGATCTGGCACCATGTTACGGAAGAGTCCGGTACGCTGGTATTGTGGGGCCTTGATGAGGTGCAGGCGCAAATGATTGCCTCGGCCTTCGAGCAGTGGCAGGCGGGAACGCTCAGTACACCGGAACACCATTTCCAGAGCACAGATACGAATGCGCAGCTGGTGCCAGTCAAATCATTGGCTCAGTCGTTTATCAATGCACTGTGGCTGGCGCCGGTCACGTTGGTATTAATTATCGCAAGTGTTTTTGTAGCGCTGATCAGTGATCTGGGCACGAACATCGCTCCGGTGCGCTGGCTGTTTTTTCCGGATATCACAGCGCCAGGTCAATTTCCTTTATCGGCATTGGTTGATGGCCTGGATTCTCCGACACGATGGTTGCAGACACTAACGCCCGTTTTTGTGCATTTCGGCGCTGTTCATATTATTTTTAATATGCTGTGGCTGTGGTACTTCGGTCGCATGATGGAGCCAGTGCTGGGCAAGGCCGTTTATGCTGCGGCGATTGTGGTGATGGCTTTTGGCGGCAATGTGGCGCAGTTCCTGTGGTCAGGTAATAACGCTTTTGGGGGCATGTCAGGTGTTGTATATGGACAGATCGGGCTGATCTGGATGTGGCAAAGCCTGAAACCTCATACCCGGCTGTTCCTGCCACTGCCGATGATCATGATGTTCCTGGTGGCAATGGTGGTGATGGGTATTCTGGCTTCCGGAATAGTTGCCAATGCAGCTCACGTGGGCGGTTTGCTGGCGGGAATGTTGTGCGGGCTGGCACTGGGAATATTGTACAGAACTGAAAAATACGGGAGGTGAGCATGTCAGACAATCATTCAGATGATGCGTCCGGTAAAACCATTAATTCCATGCAGGATATTCTGGATATCATGAACCCGGAAATTCACATGAATTTAAAAACAGCAGTGGAACTGGGCAAGTGGGCTGATGGCCGGCGCCTGACGCGAGAGCAGCTTGACCACTGCATGCAGGCAATTATTGCTTATGAGCAGAAAAATCTGCCGGAAGAAATGCGCGTGGGTTACATCGATCGCACCGGCCTGAAAAAAACGCAGTGTGATGACCATGAGCACTCAACAGAAAACGATCCACAACGTGTGGACCCGATTACTATTGTCAGACACTAAACATTGACCGGCAGGAAATCAGATATGCAGGTTTTGGCGCAGGGCACTGTACACAAACTTCACACACGGCTGGAGCAGCCGGTCAGCTATCAGCTACCGTTGGGTGATACCCGCACGCCACTCAATCCGCTGTTGGGCCAGACCGTGCGCTTGCGCTACCTGGGCACCATTCACTGTGTGCATTGTGGTCGTTTGAGCAACAAAAGTTTTAACCAGGGATATTGTTATCCCTGTTTCCAAAAACTGGCGCAGTGTGACAGTTGTATTATTCATCCGGAAAAATGCCATTTTGAGCGTGGAACCTGCCGTGAACCTTCCTGGGGTGAAGAATTCTGCATGCAGGATCATATTGTTTATCTGGCAAACTCCTCCGGAGTAAAAGTAGGCATCACGCGCGCTACACAAGTACCCACGCGCTGGATAGATCAGGGTGCAATTCAGGCATTGCCGGTGATTCGTGTGCGCAGTCGTCTGCAAAGTGGCGCCCTGGAAGTGATGTTCCGCCAGCATGTCAAAGACAAGACCAACTGGCGCGATATGCTCGCTGAAGGCCGAGGCAACCAGATTGTGGATCTGATCGCAGAGCGTGACCATCTGTTTTCAATTTGTGAGCACGACATCAAGGAACTGCAACAGCGATTTGGTTTTCACGCTGTCAGTTTGCTGACAGGAATTGAACCTCTGAATATTCACTATCCGGTTCAGGGTTATCCAGAAAAACTGGAATCACTCAATTTTGACAAGCAGGCTCTGATCGAAGGCACGTTGCTGGGGATCAAAGGGCAATACATGATATTTGATACGGGTGTGATCAATATGCGCCGCTTCAGCGGATACGACATTGAGATCAGCAGCCACTAAAAGCAGGGTTAGTTTATGAGAGATGCACAGGCAAAAACCATTTATCTGAAAGACTACCAGGTTCCCGCGTTTCTGATTGATCTGACCGAGCTGCATTTTGAGCTGGGTGAAACCGAGACCCGTGTGCGTTCACGTTTGCATATGCGACGTAACGCAGAGCTGGTGGGTAATCAACAAACCAGTTTGCGTCTGGATGGACAGGAGCTGCAGCTGATATCAGTCAAACTGGATGATCACGTGCTTGCGGCGGCTGACTACCAGCTGGACGACGATTCGCTGACGCTGCTGAATCTGGATGCCTTTCTGGGCAGTGCAATTGACAGCGGATTTGTGCTCGAGTGCGAGACGCTGATCAAACCGCAGGACAACACCAGTCTGGAGGGTTTGTATAAATCCAGCAGCATGTTCTGCACCCAATGTGAGGCAGAGGGTTTCCGGAAAATCACTTATTACCTGGATCGCCCTGATGTCATGGCAAAGTTTGTCACCACGATTGTGGCAGATAAAAACCGTTATCCGGTGTTGCTCTCCAATGGCAATGATATTGCCCGCGGCGATTTTGAAGATGGTCGCCACTGGGTGAGTTGGGAAGATCCATTCCGTAAACCCTGTTATCTGTTTGCGTTGGTTGCTGGCGATCTGAAATTTATTGAAGACAGCTTCACCACAATGTCTGGCCGCGATATCACATTGCGAATTTTTGTTGAGGAAAAGGATCTCGACAAATGTGATCACGCGATGCTATCGCTGAAAAATTCCATGCGCTGGGATGAAGAAGTGTATGGCCGCGAATACGATCTGGATATTTTTATGATCGTGGCTGTTGATGACTTCAATATGGGGGCAATGGAGAACAAGGGGCTTAATATATTTAATACCTCCTGTGTACTTGCCAACCCCGCGACCACAACCGATCTGGCGTTCCAGCGCGTTGAGGCCGTAGTTGCACACGAATATTTCCACAACTGGTCAGGTAACCGTGTCACTTGCCGCGACTGGTTTCAGCTCAGTCTCAAAGAAGGTTTTACGGTATTCCGTGATGCCGAGTTCTCAGCGGATATGGGTTCACGTACCGTCAAACGAATTGACGATGTCAGTTTCCTGCGCACCCAGCAGTTTGCCGAAGATGCCGGTCCAATGGCGCATCCAGTGCGACCTGACTCCTATATGGAAATATCGAATTTTTATACGCTGACTATCTATGAAAAAGGCGCCGAAGTTGTGCGCATGATCCGTGAGCTGGTCGGTCCGGAAAATTTCCGTAAAGGTTCTGATCTTTACTTCGAACGCCACGATGGCCAGGCTGTAACCACTGAAGATTTTGTGCGTGCAATGGAAGACGCCAGTGGTGTAGACCTGCAGCAATTCCGTCTGTGGTATTCACAGGCAGGCACACCACAAGTCCAGGTCACCGGGCATTACGATGCCTCTGCCTCGACCTATGAATTACTGGTGCGCCAGTCCTGTCCACCGACCCCGGATCAACCCGGCAAGTCTCCTTTTCATATTCCCTTGCGGATGGGATTGCTGGGATCGGACGGGCAGCCATTGCCCTTGCAGCTGCAGGGAGAAAATGGCGGGGATGAGGTATTTGAGCGCGTGCTGGATGTGACGCGTCCTGTTCAGAGTTTTGTATTCTCTGGCATCACAGAAAAGCCTGTACCGTCATTGCTACGAGGTTTTTCCGCGCCAGTAAAACTGTCCTTTGATTATACGCGCGAGCAATTGCTGTTTATCATGACGCGTGACAGTGACGGATTTAATCGCTGGAATGCAGCTCAGGAACTGGCTGTTGGTGTTATACAGGAATTGTTGGCAGCGCGTCAGGCTGGATCCACCAGTTTGTCGGTATATACCGGTCTGGTGGATGCCTACGGTGAACTCCTGCAGTCGGCAATCGCTGACGCCTCCGGCCGCGGTGAACTGGATCAAGCCATGCTGGCACAGCTGCTGAGTCTGCCGTCAGAGGCATACCTGAGCGAGCTGTCATCTGAAATTGATGTGGACGGCATTCATGAAGTGCGCGAGTTTGTAGCCAATACAATGGCTGCAGCACATGAAGAGGCTTTTGCACGTCTGTATCAGCTGTGTCAGTCCGATGAACCCTATCGCGCAGATGCTGCAGGTATTGCCCGTCGCTCGCTTAAAAACACCTGTCTGGCCTATCTGATGAGAGTATCCGAGCCGCACTGGCTCGACCTTTGTTATCAGCAGTTCAGCACTGGCGCCAATATGACCGACGTCGACGCGGCGCTGAGATTGTTGGTTAACAGCAATTACCCGCAGGCTGCCATGTTGCGTGAGCAGGCGTTGTCTGATTTTTATCAGCGTTGGAAACATGAGTCATTGGTGGTTAACCAATGGTTCACGGTGCAGGCCATTGCCACGCGTGCAGATGCTCTGCATCAGGTCAAGGCCCTGATGCAACATGAAGCGTTCGAGCTGAAAAACCCCAATAAGGTGCGCGCGTTAATCAGTGCATTTAGTAATTCAAATCCAGTCAATTTCCATCAAATGTCCGGTGAGGGTTATCATTTCCTGGCCGATCAGATTATTGCACTGAATCTGAGGAACCCGCAGATTGCGTCACGGTTGCTGACACCGCTGACGCGCTGGAAAAAATACAACCTGACCCGTCAGGAATTGATGAAGGCGCAGCTGCAACGAATTGCGGATTTACCAGAGCTGTCGCGTGATGTGTTTGAAGTGGTAAACAAAAGTTTGAAATAAAAAAAGGGGGTATCTTCCAACATCCGGTGGAAGATACCCCGCAAGTGAACAACCCTGTTCACCTGTCTTCTGAAGACGCACCTTCCTCGCGTCTGGAACCTGCGAGTACCAAGTCCGGCTTAATCGGCCGGACTGGATGACTCGTAAACATTGCTCTGGCTCAGTTTGACGGAACCACGGAACTCCCCATTGACTTCATAGGGATAGTCCCCAGCCGGCAGTCCGTAAACCGGCAACGGATAAACAAAACTGAAAGGTGTCACTACAGCAGGACACAGCGTTGCTTCCGGATTTCTGACCCATTCGTTATTCTCGTAATAGCTTTTGATTACAAGCTTGCTGCCATCCCAGGCCGCATGGGTTTGTCCCGTACGTGCACAGCCGTGCATGTATTCACCACTGATTTTCAGAAAAGCCTGTGCCGGGAAAGTGGAGGTCTGAATCAGTTCCACCTTTTGAATGCTCTCATTACGTTTGGCTTCAATGACATCATTTAGCTGCCACAGGTTGTTGCTGCCCAGCTCCAGTTCAATATCCTGAAAGGCGCCAGGTTTCCCAGGCAGGTCAATGGCCGGGATGGTCAGAATTGAATCTTCCTCGGAATATATCGGTACTTGGGCTATAACCGTGCTGCCCAGCGCAGAGAAGCTCAACGTCAGAGCAGGGATCAATAATAAATGTTTCATGGCAGTATCCTTTGTATTTTTCAAAGTCTTGTTCAAAAAATCAGGGCAGACGGTTATCAGTAGTCAGCGTAAAGCTGCCGCTAAATTCGTCGTTGACGCTGTACTCGTAAACACCAGCGGGTAGGTCGTAGACGTCCAGCGGCATGACGTGTTTAAAAGGAACCATCGCCAGTGTGCAGGCCACCGGAGCTCCGGTTAACCACTCGTCGTTTTTGAAGAAAACAGATACTGCAAAGGCATTGTTATCCCGTGTCTGATGTACCTGACCGATGCGGGCACAACCATTTGGCAGTTGTCCGGTGATTTCCAGGAATACCTGAACTGGAGAGGTGTTGGTTCTGAACGCCTCAACTTTTTGAATATAGTCCAGCAAAACACCGTCGCGCACACTGACGAGTTCAAGTTGGTCGTCGGTTTTAAACCGCAACTGGATGTCCTGGAATTGACCTGGCACGCCGTCTGCGACCACGGCCGGTATAGACACACGGGCAGGGTTATCCTGATAGAGGGGGTTATCACTGGCCATGCTGCTGCCAACGGCAATCAATCCTGCAGCAAGACACATATTTTGATACAGCTTTTTCATGGGAACTCTCCTGTTCGATCACTGCAACCATAAATCCGTAACACGATGGTTTATCGCTTCTGGATTGTGTGGGAATTTTTAACAGCTTTCGGGCGGGAGTCAATCACGAGTGTGGGAAATTTTCCCTGCATGTGATTTTAATCACACGCAGGGAAGTAAACGAGGCAGGGAATCAGTTGGCAGGGCTGATACGCAGAATGCGATCAGGCTGTTCCCGATGGCTAGCTGTCATTTGACGGCCATCGTGATTGCTGGTGCCGACATAGATGGCGCCATCCGGACCTGTTGCCAGCGCGCGCAAACGGCCATAAACGCTGTTGCCACTTTCGTCGTTAAACCAGCGTTCTATTGCTGTCGGGCGTAGTGGGTTGGCTGGATCCTGGAAACGGATGCGCATCAGGTTCTGGCGCTCAACTGGCTGGAAGCCCAGTACCGATACAAACAGGTCGTTCTGCAGCGATGGCATCAGATCGGCGGTATAAAACATGGTGTCCCCGGGGGGAGAGGAGGCCGGTGCAAAGGTCAGTATCGGATCGACGTAGTCTGGATTGCCAGCGGCGCCGACCATAACAGGCCAGCCGTGATGGCGGCCGCCTTCAAGTACAACAATACGGTCGTGTGCCATCAGCTGGTCTTCGCCGGTTGGGCCGTGATCACCGGTAAACAGGCGTCCTGTGGCCGGTTGCCAGCTCAAGCCGTGAGGGTTGCGCATGCCATGAGCCCAGATTGGATTGTTCGCCCAGGGATTGTCTGCCGGTACCGTGCCTTCAGGGGTCAGACGCAGTACAGCGCCGGAGGGATCGTTCAGATCATTTGAACGCTGACGCTCGAAGGCGTCACCTGTGGCTGCATACAACATACCGTCCGGGCCAAACTGTAAAGTGCCTCCGCTGTGACTGCCACCGCGGGCCTGGGCCGCCAGGCCATCGAGCAGAATGGTTTCCTCGCCTGCGCGTCCATTCACTTCAGTAAAGCGGCTGATGCGGTTACGCGGGCCGTTTTCACCAATGTAGGTGTACATCACATAGACCCAGGGTACGGATGGATAGTCCGGATGCAGCGCAAGGCCGGTCAGCCCGCTTTCACCCTGGAAAAACACGCGGTCCTCTACGCTCAGCCATGGTTGCGGATCCAGCTCACCGTCAGCTGAAGCCAGTCGGACGCGGCCTGGTCGTTCAGCAATCATCAGTCGGCCATCTGGCAAAAAACGTATGGTCCACACTACCTGCAAGTCGGAGATAAATTCTTCAACCCGGAAGCCTTCAGGCGAGGGGTGGTAAGTAATTTCCGGCATGGGCTGAATGGCGCCACGAATAATTTCATTCTGGGCCAGAGCCGAATTAGCGCTGGCCATACACACAGCGGCAAGCGTCAGTGCCAGGCTGCCTCGCTTGATATAAGTAGAGCGGCTTTTAAAACGAGTCATCATATCATCCTCTGTATTTTTATTGCGGTCCCCCCATGGTCCGCGCTGAGCGCAGTATAGGGGCGCGGCGCAGACAGTGTCATGTCTGTCTGGCGCAAGTCACGGGTACTACGTCTTGTTTGTGATTTTGACCATGTATTCGTGAATGTGGCGAGTAGTTGGTATGTATGGCCTCTTTCTAATTTTATTTTTAATATAAATACCAATAAAAACAGTTTATTAGTGTTTATATTTTGCCTAGCATGAATTCTGCTTTACAGCTCTGTGTAATGTCTTCAGACAAAGACGCTGACAATAAATAAAAGGCATGGAGGAATTATGATCAGAATGTTGGCTCTAGCGGCAATGTGTATCAGCTTGATGGGTTGTCTGTTTGTGGTCGATTCCAAACAGAAAGCAGGGCGTACTCAGTGGCATCAATCGGACCTGGATCAGGTCGTTAGCGGTCAGACCGACGCCAATTGGATCCGCAATGCATTTGGAGAGCCTGAGCGTATTTCCCGTTACGAGAATGGTAGTGAGATCTGGCGCTATCGCAATACCAGCTCATCGCGTTCAGAGATTGGGTTGTTTCTGTTATTCAACATTGACGTTGAACGTGATCGCGAAGAAGTACTGGCATTGGAAATTTTGAATGATCGTGTAACGGATTACTGGGTAGAACGCAGATAAAAAAAGGCCGGAGTGGTTGCACTCCGGCCTTTTTTATTAAGAGTCGTTTACCTGTTTAAAAAATCAGGCAACTTCAATGACGTTGGTTACAGGAATGGCCTTCTGACGCTCTGCCGCTTCCATGTACGATTTGATCTCGTTGAAGTTCAGGTAGCGGTAGATGTTCTCGGACATGGTGTTTACTTTGCCCATGTAAGACATGTACTCGTCCATGTTCGGGATCTTGCCCAGCGCTGATGCAACCGCCGCCAGCTCAGAAGATGCCAGGAACACGTTCGCGCCATCGCCCAGACGGTTCGGGAAGTTACGGGTTGAAGTGGAAACAACCGTAGAATTTGCCGCAACGCGCGCCTGGTTACCCATGCACAGTGAGCAGCCTGGCATTTCAGTACGTGCGCCGGCAACACCGAACACGCTGTAAATACCTTCTTCAGTCAGCTGATGCTGATCCATTTTGGTCGGTGGAGATACCCACAGACGTGTCGGGATTGCACCTTTAACCTGTTTCAGAACTTCACTCGCCGCACGGAAGTGACCAATGTTGGTCATGCACGAACCAATGAACACCTCATCAATTTTGGTGCCTTGAACAGCAGACAACGGCTTGATGTCGTCTGGATCGTTCGGGCAAGCCAGCAGTGGCTCTTTGATTTGGTTCAGATCGATTTCGATGATCTTGTGGTATTCCGCATCGGCATCAGGCTCGAGCAGTTCTGGTTTGGCCAGCCATGCTTCCATTGCCTGGGCACGACGCTCCAGAGTACGCGCATCGCCATAGCCTTCGCTGATCATCCAGCGCAGCAGGGTGATGTTGGACTTGAAGTACTCAATGATGGGCTCTTTGTTCAGGCGAATAGTACAGCCTGCTGCAGAACGTTCCGCAGACGCATCAGACAATTCAAATGCTTGCTCAACTTTCAGGTTAGGCAGGCCTTCGATTTCCAGAATGCGACCAGAGAAAATGTTCTTTTTGCCTTTTTTCTCAACGGTCAGATCACCGGATTGGATGGCAGCGTAAGGGATTGCGTTCACCAGGTCACGCAGGGTGATACCAGGTTGCATCTCGCCTTTGAAGCGCACCAGAACAGACTCTGGCATATCCAGAGGCATTACACCGGTTGCAGCGGCAAATGCCACCAGGCCGGAACCTGCCGGGAAGGAAATACCAATTGGGAAACGGGTGTGAGAGTCACCACCTGTTCCTACAGTGTCAGGCAGCAGCATACGGTTCAACCAGCTATGGATGATACCGTCGCCTGGACGCAGAGAAACACCACCACGAGTCTGAATGAAGTCAGGCAGCGTGTGCTGGGTTTCAATATCAACGGGTTTTGGATACGCTGCTGTGTGACAGAAAGACTGCATTACCAGATCTGCAGAGAAGCCCAGGCACGCCAGGTCTTTTAACTCATCACGAGTCATTGGGCCGGTGGTGTCTTGTGAGCCCACAGTGGTCATTTTAGGTTCGCAGTAGGTGCCAGGACGCACACCCTCAACGCCACAAGCACGGCCAACCATTTTCTGAGCCAGTGAGTAGCCTTTGCCCGTATCAGCGGCTGCGGTCGGACGACGGAATACAGTAGATGCGCCCAGACCCAGTGCAATACGCGCCTTGTCAGTCAGGCCACGACCAATGATCAATGGAATACGGCCGCCAGCGCGAACTTCATCCAGCAGAACGTCTGTTTTCAGACTGAATTCGCAGATCAGCTCATCGGTGCCATTGCGCAGAATTTTGCCGCCGTATGGATAAATGTCGATGACATCACCGGTGTTCATCTTCTCAACGTCACACTCGATTGGCAGAGCGCCGGCATCTTCCATGGTGTTGAAGAAAATAGGTGCTATTTTGCCGCCAATGCACACGCCACCATCACGCTTGTTGGGGATGTAAGGAATGTCGTCGCCGATGTACCACAGCACGGAGTTGGTAGCAGACTTACGGGAAGAACCCGTACCTACCACATCACCTACCAGTGCCACCGGGTGACCCTTTTTCTTCAGTTCTTCGATTTGAGCCGCAGCGTTGGTCACGCCTTCACGTGGCATTTTGTACATGGCCAATGCGTGCAGCGGAATATCAGGACGTGACCATGCATCTGGAGCCGGTGACAGATCGTCGGTGTTAGTCTCGCCAGGTACCTTGAAGACCGTAATGGTCATCTTTTCAGGTACTTCTTTACGATTCAGGAACCACTCGGCATCTGCCCAGGATTGCATCAACGCTTTGGCGTTTTCATTGCCCGCCTTCATTTTCTCTTCCACATCGTGGAAAGCGTCGAACATCAACAGCGTGTGTTTCAGTTCTTCAGCAGCTGCAGCGCCCAGCTCGGCGTCGTCCAGCAGGCTTACCAGGGTGGTGATGTTGTATCCACCGAGCATTGTACCCAGTAGCTTAACAGCATGTTTTTTATCAATTAGTGGAGAGGTTGCTTCACCACGCGCAATCGCAGACAGGAAGCCTGCTTTCACGTATGCCGCTTCGTCCACACCCGCTGGAACGCGGTTTGTGATCAGATCCAGGACAAATTGCTCTTCACCCTTAGGTGGATTCTTGAGCAGTTCTATCAGTTCAGCGACTTGAGCTGCATCCAGCGGTTTGGGTACGATGCCGAGTTCAGCCCGTTCGGCCACGTGTTTGCGATAGGCTTCTAACACAGAGTAATCCCCTTCAGAAGAAATAATGAATCAAACGCGGAGCGCGCGCTGAAAAATGGGTTCCGATTCTAGTGTAGAATGCCAAAAATTTCCAGTTTGAGGCCTTGTTGGCTACCCTGTGTAATACCCGGAATTTGAGTTGTCATGAACACAGTCAGTACCAAAACCCCTTGTATCGGCATTTGCTCTACCACCTCGGTTGGAGACCGCATTTGCCGCGGCTGCAAGCGTTTTGCGCCAGAGGTTATTGAGTGGAATGGTTATTCAGACCAGGAGAAGCGGGCGGTTCTGCAGCGCTTGTGCCTGTTGATTGAGCCGATTGTGGATACTCGCTTTGTTATTCGCTCGTCCAGTGATCTGGCGGCGGCTCTTAAACGTCAGGGGGTTCCGTACAATCCGGATCTGCCGCCAGCTACGTGGTTACATAATTTGCTGAAAAAACGCCACCGTATGCTGACTGAACTGGGATCCATGGGCGTGGAAATCCGTCCTGAATGGCGGCATATGTCGCTGGCAGAGCTGGCAGAGGACATGGATGCGCGGCTGCTGGAGCTGTGCGACGCGCATCTGAGTCGCTACTTTTTTATGCCTGGAGACTGAAATGGCGCAGGTCGTAGCCATCGGCTGAGAACTCCAGCACCCAGGCTTTCTGATCCCAGCTACCCAGGACTATTCGCACGGCTTCCTGTTTTTCATTGATTGCTTCATTCAGCCGAATGGTATGGATACCCGGGCGGTGGGTGTGCCCATGAATCATCAGGTTGACCTGGTGTCTGATCAGCACATCAACCACTTCCTGCGGGGTAACATCCATGATGTCAGAGGCTTTATGGCTGGTAGCATCACGACTTTGCTGACGTAACTGCTGGGCAACCATATGGCGTTCGAGCAGCGGGCGCTGCAAAAACGCCTGCTGCCACACGGGATCGCGCACCTGTGTGCGGTAATTCATGTAGGCAGTATCGCGTGTACACAGGCTGTCGCCGTGTAGCAACACTGCTTTCTGACCGTAGAGATCTACCACGATGGGGTCTGAAATCAGTTTCCCCCCACAACGGGCAGCAAAATCAGGTCCCAGCAGGAAATCGCGGTTCCCGTGCATCAAATAGATGCCAGTGCCGCGTTCGCTGAGTTTTTTTAATGCGTTGGCAACAGCATCGCCAGCTTCATTAATATCGTCGTCGCCCACCCAGGCTTCAAACAGATCGCCCAGAATATAAATGGCATCAGCCCCCTGAGCCTGGTTATCCAGCAGGCTCAGCAGGCTGCGAAGAATGGCACTGTTGGCGGATTCTATGTGGAGGTCGGAAATAAACAGGGTTTTGCTTTTGTTATTGTCCAGGTTTTTTAAGGCGTCCGTCATAGTCATCCCTTGAAGGTGATTATCCCTCGAGTACAGGCGTCAGTTGTCAGCGTAGCTAACAACAGTTGAATTGATGATAACCTCATCCAGAGGTACATCCTGATGGCCAGCAACGTAGCCAGTCTTGCACTGTTTGATGCGGTTAACCACATCCATACCATCCGTCACTTTGCCAAATACCGCATAGCCCCAACCTTGAACAGTTTTGTTCTTGTGGTTGAGGAAGGTATTGTCAGCGACGTTGATAAAAAACTGTGCGCTGGCAGAGTGCGGATCAGAGGTACGAGCCATGGCAAGAGTGCCGATGTCGTTGGACAGACCGTTGTCGGCCTCGTTCTGAATAGGTTTTTCTGTAGGCTTTTGCTGCATGCCAGAGGCAAAACCGCCACCCTGGATCATGAAGTTGTCGATAACACGGTGGAAAATGGTGCCGTCGTAAAAACCGCTTTTTGCATAAGCCAGGAAATTGGCTGCGGTAACAGGAGCTTTATCAAAATCCAGTTCGATCTGTATATCGCCATAGTTGGTTTTAAAAACAATCATCTTAGACATTCCTGAACACAAGAGTCTGAGCCTTTAGGCCCGGGTTCCATGCAATGCTAACCAGCCCTTATCCGGGAAGGTCGTTGTGTGGTTATAATAATGACTTTAAGCCCACTGAGAAAGCAGATTCGCCACTATGACCGACGCTATAAAGCCCGATCACGCCGCTCCCTCCAACTTCATACGCCACATGATCGATCAGGATCTGGCGTCCGGCAAGCATGGTGGACGTGTGCAAACCCGCTTCCCGCCAGAGCCTAATGGTTTTCTGCACATTGGGCATGCCAAATCCATTTGCCTGAATTTTGGCTTGGCCGAGCAATATAACGGCTTGTGCAACTTGCGCTTTGACGATACCAATCCGGAAAAAGAAAGCCAGGAATTTATCAACGCCATTCAGGCGGACGTAAACTGGCTGGGTTTTCAATGGAACGGCAACGTACGCTACACCTCTGCGTATTTCCAGCAGTTATTCGACTTTGCGCTGGAACTGATTCGTAGCGGCAAGGCTTATGTGTGCAGTCTGACGCCTGAACAGGCCCGAGAATATCGCGGCACCCTGACAGAGCCGGGTCGTAACAGCCCCTATCGTGATCGCAGTGTTGAAGAGAACCTGGATCTGTTTATGCGTATGCAAGCGGGTGAGTTTGCCGATGGGCAGCACAGCTTGCGTGCAAAAATTGATATGGCTTCGCCCAATATCAACATGCGCGACCCGGTGATTTACCGCATTCGTAAAGTGCATCATCACCAAACCGGCGACACCTGGAAGGTGTATCCGATGTATGACTATGCACATTGCATTTCAGATGCGCTGGAGCACATCACACATTCGTTGTGCACACTTGAGTTTGAGGACCACCGTCCACTTTACGACTGGATCCTGCAGAATCTGCCTTTGCAATCGCTGAAAGAGGCCACTGCAGCCTTGGGTAACATTGATCCTTCAGCAACAAATTATGTGCTGCCACAACAGACCGAGTTTGCGCGTCTTAACATCAACTACAACGTGATGAGCAAGCGCAAACTGAAGGAGCTGGTTGAATTGGTGCTGGTTAATGGCTGGGATGATCCGCGTATGCCGACGTTGTCTGGTCTGCGCCGTCGTGGTTATACACCGGCGTCTATCCGCAAGTTCTGCGAGATTATCGGCATGAGCCGCAGTGACAGCATTGTGGATGTTGCCATGCTGGAGCATTGTATCCGCGAGGATCTGGACGAAAACGCCGCGCGGGCAATGTGTGTATTGCATCCTCTGAAAGTGACAATTACCAACTTCAGCAGTGATGTGGCACAGGTTCTGCAGTTGCCCAAACATCCTAAAAAGGACATGGGTTACCGCGAAATTCCGTTTGAGGACACGCTGTATATCGACCACACCGATTTTGAAGAGGTGCCACCACCGGGCTACAAACGCCTGAGTCTGGGTCAAGAAGTTCGTCTGCGCGGTGCTTATGTGATCCGTTGTGACGAGGTGGTTCGCGACGAAAACGGTGAAGTGGCAGAGCTGCGCTGCAGCATGGACCACAACACGCTGGGTAAAAACCCGGAAGGCCGCAAGGTCAAGGGAGTTATTCACTGGGTGCCGGCAAACGCTGCAGTACGAGCAGAAGTGCGTATCTATGATCGCCTGTTCTCCCATGCCAATCCCGATGACAAGGCATTAGGCGACTTCAAACACAGCCTGAATCCGGATTCATTGCAAATACTGCGCGATTGTCTGGTGGAGCCAGCGCTGGCACAGGCCAAACCGGAGGAGTCCTTCCAGTTTGAGCGAGAAGGGTATTTCTGCGCGGATCGTTTTGATTCACGTGCAGATGCACTGGTATTCAATCGTACTGTCAGTTTGCGTGATTCCTGGGCCAAGTAGACATGAACAAGTCCTCATTAAAAATCCATAACTCACTGACGCGAAAAAAAGAACTTTTTGTTCCAATTGAACCGGGCAAGGTGAAAATGTATGTGTGCGGCCTGACCGTTTATGACTACAGTCATATTGGTCACGCGCGCATGCTGGTTGCCTTTGATGTGGTCGTGAAGTATCTGCGTTATTTGGGGTACCAGGTCACTTATGTTCGCAATATCACGGATATTGACGACAAGATTTTGCGTCGAGCCAGTGAAAATGGCGAGTATTTTGAAGACCTGACAGCGCGTTTTATCCAGGCAACCCATGAGGACGAGGCGGCACTTTTTGTAACCCGTCCTGATCAGGAACCCAGAGCCACTGCGCATATTGGCGAAATCATCGCCATGATTGAAAAACTGATAAAAAGCGAACATGCCTACCGCGCAGATAACGGTGACGTTTATTACGCGGTGCGTCAGTTTGCGGACTACGGCAAATTGTCCAACAAAAATCTGGATGAGCTTCTGGCTGGAGCGCGTATTGAGGTGGGTGAACTCAAACGCGATCCTCGCGATTTTGCACTGTGGAAAGCTGCCAGTGATGACGAGGTGGGTTGGGATTCGCCATGGGGTTATGGTCGTCCAGGCTGGCATATTGAGTGTTCAGCGATGTCCACATGCTGCCTGGGTGACAGTTTTGATATTCATGGGGGTGGCTCCGATCTGATGTTCCCTCATCATGAAAATGAAATTGCGCAATCTGAAGCTGCAACCGGCCAAGGCTTTGCACGTTACTGGATGCACAACGGTCCGGTACGTGTGGATAATGAAAAAATGTCCAAGTCGCTGGGCAACTTCTTTACCGTGCGTGATGTGCTGGAGAAATATCCTGCAGAAGTTGTGCGTTACTTGTTAGTCGCCAGCCAGTATCGCAGCCCAATCAACTACTCCGAGCAAGGCCTGGAACAGGCTGCTGCCGGTCTGGAAAGGCTATACCTGGCGCTGCGTGACATTAATGACCAGGACGCGATGGATCTGGCTAACAGCCGTTACGAAAAAGCATTCCGCGAAGCCATGGACGATGACTTCAATTCAGCGGAAGCGATGGGTGTACTGTTTGAGCTGGCCCGTGATATCAACAAATGCAAGGAGCAGGATGCGGAGCAGGCTGGCAAACTGGCACGGCTTCTGGTGCGACTTGGCGGTGTGCTGGGCATTTTGCAGGGAAGTGCTGATGCCTTCCTGACCCGTGGGGCTGAGGGAGTCGACGCCGCACTGATCGATGACTTGATTGCTCAACGCAAACAGGCACGCGCTGATAAAAACTGGGCGCTGGCAGATGAAATCCGTGATCGCCTGACTGCAATGAAGGTTGTGGTCGAGGATGGTGCGGACGGCAGCCGCTGGCGCATTGAGCGGTAAGCGGGGAAGCGGCAAAAAATACACTTAAAGTGCCCAATTTACTGTTCCAATCGTTGACGGGCACCCCTTGCATGAGTATTATGCCGACCTCGCGATGAAGACGTCAGTAATCAGGACGAAATCGGGGTATAGCGCAGTCTGGTAGCGCGCCTGCTTTGGGTGCAGGATGTCGGGAGTTCAAATCTCTCTACCCCGACCATCACGACTTTGATCAATTCAGAGTTGGTCGCGAACAAGTCCCGGTTAATGGTGGCCGTAGCTCAGTTGGTAGAGTCCAGGATTGTGATTCCTGTTGTCGTGGGTTCGATCCCCATCGGCCACCCCATTTTCACGACACCCAACCAGTCTCTGCGTCCGTAGCTCAATCGGATAGAGCACCGGCCTTCTAAGCCGGGGGTTGCAGGTTCGATTCCTGCCGGGCGCGCCAAACACAAAGGTCACTCATAGAGTGGCCTTTTTTGTTTGGAAAGTCCGGCAGCAGGATCGAACCTGCCGGTTCGACCAAGCGCATAGCGCTTGGGACGCACGCTAGTGCGCCCCGAAGGGGTGAGTAATCCGCCACAGCGGATTGCGAATCAATCCTGCCGGATACAGTTCAAATTTCCTCCATCACCCATTCGGATTATTGCTGTTTTTGATACTTTCATATACCTGTCCAGCCTATTAAATACACAAATAGTTGACCAGCGACCTTGTGGCTAACAGTGACTGTTGTGACTGGTCAACACAGATCTCTTCTGGTATCTAACATATGAAGTGGAAGTATAAATCGTGCGATTGATTTGGGTGATTTCCGTAGAACCCAGGAAGAACCAAAATTTTTTGGATAGTCTTAAAACGGCTTAGTCTTCCCCGGTTGTGAAATAGCTGTCAATACAATAGAGAATAACCTGATGCTCGAAGAAAATAATAATAGAAGAACAATAGCCAAGGTCCTGGAATTGTCGCGCAGAAAGCTGCTGGAAACCGGCACGCGCAATCGTCTGATTCATGTCAATAGAGCCAATCAGCGCTCAAACTCACTCAATGTCATCAACGAAAAGGCTGATGAAATTTACTCAATCCTGCGCACGCAAGGCCCGTCGCAAGTTCTTTGAACTGCACGAGGCCAGCAAAAGCACGCTGGCAGCCACCGCTCTGGAGCAGATCGGCAGGCTCTACGAGATAGAGCGTCAAGCCAAAAGCCTCGATGATCAGCAGCGCCACTTACTGCGGCAACAAAGTGCCAAACCGATAGCCGATGATCTGCACACCTGGCTGGTGGCCAATCGTCAAAAAGTGCCTGATGGCACAGCAACGGCCAAGGCCATTGATTACAGTTTGAAACGCTGGGGTGCACTGATCCGGTATCTGGACGATGGCGCTGTGCCCATCGATAACAATCAGGTTGAAAACCAGATGCGCCCCTGGGCGCTGGGTCGGAAAAACTGGCTCTTTGCTGGATCGCTTCGCAGCGGGCGGCGTGCCGCCGCTGTAATGAGCCTGATACAATCAGCCAGGTTAAACGGCCATGATCCTTATGAGTACCTGAAGGATGTGTTAACCCGGTTGCCAACTCAAAAGGCCAGTGCCATTGATGAACTACTGCCACACAACTGGACGCCGGAAACGGCTGTCAATGTGTGATGGCCGGACGGTTACGACTGACCAATGAATCCCGGATCAGTTCACACTAAACTCGCCGATACTTGATATATATCATGTTCGTGTTGCTGGCGAATATAAACAATAAAACCCCAGGCTAATCTCTATACGAGATACGAGGCAAAAATGGCGGTGACGTCCGAAACTCTGACAGTTGCAGGTATGCACTGTACCGGTTGTGAACAGGCAATCGAAACTGCCGTCAAACCACTGGTCGGTGTGCACTCGGTTAAGGCAGATCATCTGCAAGGCAGTGTGCGCGTTGATTTTGACCCCGCTATTGTTCAGCGCAGCGCAATCGAATCTGTTATTCGTGATGCTGGTTATTCACCCGTAGCAGCACAGCAGGGAAGCTCGACAGCACTGCGTTGGCTTCTGTTTGTGGGCCTGCTGCTTGTTGTCGGCGCGGTAGCATTTTGGGGCAAGAGCCAAATGCCCGGCGTGATGCAACAAATGAATAGCGAGTTGGGATATGCGGTGCTGTTTGGCATCGGCTTTCTCACCGGTTTTCACTGTATTGGCATGTGCGGCAGTTTTGTTGTCAGCTACGCTGATAAGGCCGCCAATAATACGCAAGCGGCTGTTTCACATTTCTCCTATGGTATTGGCAAAACGGTGTCTTATACCGTTATGGGTGCTGGCTTCGGTTTGCTGGGTTCGGTGTTGACCATCACGCCAGTGATGCGGGGTGTAGCCGCGATTCTGGCCGCTGTGTTCCTGTTGTTGTTTGGTTTGAAGATGCTGAATTTGATCCCGCATATGGGGGTCTTGTCCCTGCGGCTGCCAACAGCGCTGACTTCGCGTATTAATCAACAGATACAGTTGCACCAGAACCCATTGCTCATTGGGCTGTTAAGTGGTTTGTTGTTGGGATGTGGCCCGCTGCAAGCCATGTACGTCATGGCGGCTGGCACAGGGAGTCCAGGCGAAGGTGCCTTGCTGCTATTCTTTTTTGGATTGGGTACGTTGCCGCCGCTGCTGGCATTTGGCTTCTTCGCCAGCTTTTTGTCCAGAAAAACAATTCACGAAATGATCAAAGTATCCGGTGTACTGGTGATTGTCATGGGCTTGATGATGCTGGATAGGGGCTTGATGATGAGCGGGTCCGGGCTCGATTCAGCATCACTGCTTGCCCTGCTGCGTCAAGGTGACTGACGCATACAGGGCTTCAGGACGGTGTATTACTTCTTCTCAACCTTGGTCATCTGCTTACCGCAGCAGATCTCCTGGTGTGGCATATTGCTCGGGCACGGGCAGCCCTTTTCGTACACCAATTCTGCTTTGCACGAATCACACGCATAACGATCGCCGGCTTGTCTGGACATTTTTATAGTCTCCTGATGGATTTAGGTTTAGTTATTATTCGATTCCAATGTAGCAGTAGCTCAGGTCAGATTATTGATCTATATCAGAGGCTTTTCAATGAGCAATATTCTGAAATACCAAAAAGAGCACGAACTTGAGCTGATATCCCTCCTTGGAAAAGAGCCTGATTGGAGTTCATTCCTGGGTGACGGTGCAATTGATATCTTCAAAGTAGCATTGCTCGAAAGTGAAACCCTTGTTTGCCAACACGAAGGGAATATCTGTGGATATCTGAGAGCCTTGGTAGATGGATTTGGCATCTATGTCAGTGAATTGTATGTCGCTCCACAGTACCGACGGAAAGGCTTTGGATCAGAGCTTCTGGCAACAGTGAAGCGGGAATATCCGCATCAGAACGTTTATGTGTTGTCGGATGAAGACGCCTATTATGAAAAACTCGGGTATCAGCGCGTTGGCTCAATTTTTCAACTATAAAATGGCTAACCCGGCACACCATAATCCGATCTGGTTATCCTGATTTTCTCCTGACTACCTCGTGAACTTCTGATGGTTACAGGTATGTCAACAAATCTTCATAAAAGTCCTACAAAAGTGTCACGTACACGCTCCTAAACTACGCCCGCATTGATTTTTTCCGCGCTGATTGCGACTTGATGCAGTGGATAGGCCCTTTGAATGCGTTCACAGAGGTCCGGTCATATTATTTGGAGCTATGCGATGAATTTTCGAAAAACCCTGTTAAACAAGGCAATTGTTGTAGCACTGTTTTCAGTGCCGGTAATGGAGGCGACGGCGCAGACACCAGGACAAGGCAGCTCTGCTGCTTTGCAGATCAGTGCCACCAACCTGATTGCGGCAGCAGGGATTATTAATGGCGTGGTCTCAGATGCCATCAGCGGCGGGTTTCTGGTTGGTGCAGAAGTGCGCATCAGCGGGCTTGATGTTGTAGCCGTAACCAACAGTGAAGGGCGCTTTACGCTGCGTTCAGTGCCGGCTGGTAATTACACGCTTGAAGCAACTTACCTCGGCCGCGCTCCACAGCGCGCAGCGGTGACCGTAGTGGACAACCAGACCTCAGTGGTATCGATGGTGGTTGCTCCTTTAAGTGATAGCAGTGCGCCTATTAACGGCATGGTGGTAATCGGTTCGCGCCCCCAGGCTGAATCGGAAGCCAGAGCATTACAATTGCAGCGTTCTTCTGCCGCCATTATCAACGTGGTGTCGGCGGATGCGGTTGGTCAGTTTCCAGACCAGAATATTGCAGCTGCGTTGTCGCGTTTGCCAGGGATCGCTGTAGAGCGTGACCAAGGGCAGGAGCGTTCGGTGAGTCTGCGAGGCGCACCGCCGCGCTGGAGCACAATCTCTTTTGATGGTGTCAACGTTATTGCCCCAAGTGGCCGCTCAGCACGTACCGACACTATTCCAGCTGCCATCGGCAGTGCTGTTTCCGTGCGCAAGGCCGTCACACCAGCCATGCAAGGTGAGTCCCTTGCCGGTAACGTCGATATCATGACACGTGGCGCTTTTGACTATCCTGGCTTCAAGGCAGCATTAAATACAGGCGCTGGCTATAACGAGCTGGGTGGTACTGATCAAAGTGAAATAGGTGGCTTTGTAGCCAACACCTTCGCGGATGGCTTGTTTGGTGTACTGGTATCAGCATCGCGTTACGAACGTAACATGATCACGGATAACTTTGAGACTGACTGGGAAACTGGAGAGGATTCAGAAGACCGTGAGCCTGGCTTTGAGCAGCGCGCGTGGGCCGACGCTACCCAGAATAAACTTTACCGTCTCACACGCAGTAACTCGGCCTACTCAGGACGTCTGGACTTCAGACCTTCGGATGATCATCGATTTTTCATCAGTTCGATTTTCACAGAATTTACAGACGATGAAATGCGCAATGCTCATGAATTCGATCTGGATGATGGTGCCACGCGCACGGATCGCGCAGCCAGCACTCGCGGTTATGCGGATATCAGAACTGGCAATACACCGTTTAAAGGCACTATTCAGGCAGTAGAACTGGACAGTACGCTGAATACCAGTCAAACAGTCGAAAGTATTTTCACCAATACCTTGGGTGGTGAACAGCGCTTCGGCGAATGGGATGCGTCCTGGCGCCTGAACCGCAGTGTTTCTCGCTCCGAAAGTGGTCCGAACGTGCAGTCATCCTGGCGCAGCCCGCGTGGGGCAAATGCATTGAGCCAGAGACCCACAGTGGCCTATGACTTCTCGGACCGTACCAATCATTCGGTCAGGCTTTACGAAACAATTGTTAATCCCGATGGATCACTGTCCCAAGGCGCATTAAAACGCTCACTTGATCCACAGGACTATGAGTTTGTTTACCTGCGCAACGCAGATCGTTTGCAGGACAGCAAATCCACCAGCGCTCGACTGGATCTGAGCAGAAGCCTCAATTTGTTTGGTCGTGAAACGGATCTTCAATTCGGTTTGCAATACGACGACAGATCAAAAAAAGACACCCGCCAAACTCTTGAAATTGTGCCGGCTGCACTGTCTGCTGCAGGTATTGCGCATCCATCACCGGACGACTTCGCAATTAACACACCCTATCAGGGGGCTTTGCCGCTGGGTTATACCTTCCGCTACTTCTCTGACAGTGGTTTACGCAATATCTGGAGCAGTTTGGCCGCTCAAGGTCTGGCAAAAGTACAGGCTAATACTTCAGAGACCAATAATTTTAAAGTAAGTGAAAGTGTGCTGGCCGGTTATGCAATGGCAACCACCTACTTTGATTGGGGTAACATTCTGGCCGGTGTGCGTGTTGAACAAGTGGATAACACAGGTAGCGCGCTCGTGCGTTTTGGTAACGGCTATCAGAATGTCACGGTGGACGGCGACAACGTTCAGGTTTTCCCGAGCTTGCACCTGAACTGGGATATCAATGATGAGCTGAAACTGCGAATTTCTGCTAACAGCGGAGCTGCGCGTCCAGACTTCACCATTTTGCGTCCAAACTTCAACATTTCTGATGAGAACGAATCGATCAGTGGTGGAAATCCAGATGCGGGTCCTGAAAAGGCCGTCGGCATTGATGCCTATCTGGAATGGTACATGTCAAATGGCGGATTTGTGTCAATTGGCGCCTACTATAAAGCACTGGATGATGTTCTTTTCTCTGTCCAATCGCCCAGATTTGGAAGCAATGTGCTGAACCAGGATGGTATTGACCGCTCTGGTTATAGCTATACAACCACCGATAATGGCGGAAGCGGACACCTGGCCGGATTAGAGTTGGCAGTATCTCAGACACTGGAGCCCGTTGTGGAATGGCTGGATCTGCCAGACTGGCTCGGTGGATTTGGAATCAGAGGTAATTTAACTCTGAACGATTCAGAAAGCGAAACGCCTGATGGTCGTAAAGTCCAGCTGCCAGGCTCCTCCGATATGATTTACAACCTGGCGCTGTCGTATGAGCGTTATGGATTGTCTACTCGCCTCAGTTGGCAGTACCGCACCAAGTGGATCGACAGCATCGGCAACGGCGATATCCTGGGAGATGGTTACTGGGATGAAGTGGGTCGTCTCGATTTCAAAGTGGGATACTCCATCAATGATTACGCCAACGTATATCTGGAGGCAAACAACCTTCTGGAAGAGCCGGGTATCCGTTACGAAGGTAACCGGATGCGAGTGTCCGAGTATGAAGAATTCGGTCGACGCTACATGGTTGGACTGCGTTTGAACTTCTGATGAGTGATAGAAAAAGTGATGAATATTAAAAAAAACCGTCCTTTGTTTGCTGCTGCCACATTGGCAGCAGCTGTTTTTTCACTTGAAGGATGTACACAACATCAGATGACTGCCCCGCAGTATATGAACGCGAGCAGGCAGGCCGATATTGAGTGGCTTGCCTTTCGTGTGCGAGCAGACTTTGATACGCCGCTGAATTCCGACAGTGGATGGGCTGCGCCGGAGAACACTCGCGCTGAGATTTATTATGATCAACCGTTCAGGTTGCGAGTACAGGTTCGTGCAACCTCATCTCCGCCCGAAGGGCATCTGCTGAGCTTGCAGTACCGGCAGGCAGATTCGCCATGGCAGACAGCAGGGTTTGCAGAGTTTCCTTACCCGAGTTTTGCTACCCCTGTGGTTTCTGTTATTTCAACTCAGGCCTATGCCAATGGCGAAGAAGCTGAAAGGTTGCTGGGGACAGCGGAAATCGCTTGGGACGATGGAGCTGGTTTGAATGCCGTTGCTACAACACCGGTCTGGCGTTTGAGTGGAGAAGCGCTGGAATGGGAGTGGCCCTTGGTTATTCGCCGTTTCTCCGATGGACCTACCTTTGCAGAAGATAATACCCGCTTTGAATTGCGAGTTGTCGATCGTAACGGTGTTCCACTTGCCGGGCATGAATCTGTACAACTGGATCTGACTGCAGCGCCCCAGCATCTTGGCGGCACATTTATCGAGACACCCGGTCGTATTGGTCCCTACCAGTCTGAATCGGGTCATCTGTATTTTTTTATGGAACCTTCAGAGACTGACAATCGTTTTATGGCCGTCAGATCGACTGACTATGGACGATCCTGGCGCGAGGTTGATGGCGACAATCGACCCGGCACCGGTGATCTGGAAGGTGTTGCCAGTGTCAGAAGCGGATCAACCATTCACATCGTCCATCAGATCAGTGAAGAAGTCCTCTACCATCAGTTTGAAATTGACAGTGACTCTGCCACCGGTGGGTCATGGCGCATTGACAGCGAACGTATTGCAGTGATGGAGGAGCCTCCAACACAATTTGCCGATGTTGTTGCGCGTCATGACGGAAGCCTGGTCACACTTTATGCCGGCGCACACAAACTGTTTTTGCAGGAACGATCAGCAGCTGGTGTGTGGGGCGAGGCTGTGGAAATCGACACACAACTAACGCCTGACCTGTCCGGGCCAGCGCTGGCGATAGGTCCCACAGATCTGATCACGCTGGCGTACTCGGGTCGGGATGGTCAAGGTTTTATCCGCCACCTTGATACAGATGGTCGCCTGAGTGAACGGCAGCAGTTTTCTTCAGATACAGGCACTACAGATGCAGAGAATGGCCCTGTAGTACCTATGGTTGTGCTGCCTGATTCAGGAACCACTGTGCTGGTGTACAGAGAAAACAGTGGTCTGCTCCATGAACGACGTTTGACTGCTGATGGGGAATTATCCGCGCCAGTACAGATCAGCCCGCTTCAAGTTGTTACCAATGCAGTCGATGCGGAACAGGTCGCTGCAGATCTGGTTGTGCATAACGGCAATTTGCACTTGCTGTTTATCGAAGAGCAGTCGCGCTCGATTTATTACACCCGCTCCACTGAGCCGGGTGTCTGGTCTGAGCCTGAAGCTGTGATCGAAAATGTTGACGCCGCCTGGGTGCGTGGATCAGTTCATCTGGATGCATCCGGAGAACCCGTGTACGGATTTGTATTTGATGCGGGTTCAACGGGCGGGTCAGGTTTTAACCGTTATTTTTCCTTGCCTTTGTAAGCACAGAAAAGATTTGGAAACCAACAGTATTTCAGTTGTTCCAAAAAGAGGTTTATATGTTACGAAGACGTTTTAGTTGCTCTGCTTTTTTACTGTCCATGTTGGCAACGGGCCTCGTGAACGCCCATGATGGCGATCATCATGGGCCAGAGGCGTATCCACAATCACTGATTCACGCACCTACACCAGTACCTGAGCGTGTCATTCTGACGTGGAGCGAAAACACCGCAACCACACAATCGGTGACATGGCGAACAGATACCTCTGTCACCAAGGCATACGCAGAAATTGCTGTTGCCAATGCCAATGGAAGGGCTATGCAAACACAGCGCTTTGATGCTGAGACCGAGTTCCTCAAAAGTGATCTTAATGAAGCCCATTATCACTCTCTGACATTCAGGAATCTGGAGCCCGATACGCTTTACGCTTATCGTGTGGGAGATGGCACCAACTGGAGTGAATATTTTCATTTCAAAACTGCCAGCGATCGTCCACAACCGTTCAGCTTTATCTATTTTGGCGATGCACAGAATGACCTCAAAACACACTGGTCCCGTGTGTTCCGCGAAGCCTTCCGTGATGCGCCTCGTGCAGCCTTCACCTTGCATGCAGGTGACCTGATTAACGAAGATGCGTGGGATGCTGAGTGGGGTGAATGGCACGGTGCACCAGGTTGGGTGAACGGCACCATTCCTGTTATCGCAACACCAGGAAACCATGAGTACTATCGCGCCAATCAAGGTCCTGCACATGAACGCTTCTGGACAAGCAAAAGCGGCGAGCGGATTGCAGTTGATGTGGAGATCGTCTCTGAGCAGTTAGCAAATGGTCGTGAGCTTCATAAGGTTAACGCGCGCACTGCAGACGGTCGTACTGCCTCGCTTCAATTCAACGAAGACGGTGAGATTGTTCAGGTCGGGCGTGATCTTGAATCTTTAACAGGATATACAGCAGCGGAACTCATCGGCACTGAGTATGACGATGATCCTTTGGATGATCGCATTCGTGACAACGGTGTGCCAGCAGTCAGCGGACACTGGCGTCCCCAGTTTGCATTCCCAATCCAGCACGTGCCAGCAGGTCTGGAAGAAACCGTGTTCTATATCGACTATCAAGGTACACGTTTTGTTTCACTGGATTCAAACAAGGACCCTGAAGCGCAAGTACCCTGGTTGCGTTCGGTGCTCGACAATAATCCTAATCGTTGGACAATCTTGACCTTCCACCATCCGATCTTTTCACCCGCCACGGATCGTGACAACAGAGCATTGCGTGAACTGTGGAAACCGATTTTCGACGAATATAAAGTTGATCTGGTGCTGAACGGTCACGACCACACATACGCGCGTACTGGTGACATCGGCAACACAGTTCGCATACATAATGTGCCTACGGGATATCAACAAGCCTACGATCCTGAAATCGGTACAGTCTATGTGGTATCCGTCAGCGGACCAAAAATGTATGACATCACCAAAGGTGAATATGCTAAACGCGTTGCTGAAGACACTCAGCTGTACCAAATCATTTCCGTAGACGATGCAGAGCTGAGCTACAAAGCTTTCACCGCAACTGGAGAGTTGTACGATGCGTTTACTCTGCAGAAAAGAACAGGCAAGCCTAATCGTCTGCTTGAGATTCTGCCGCCAGAAAATCGCAATGACTAAGTGATGTTCTTGAATCCAGCGAGCAGGCGATGAGTCGTCTGTTCGCCGGTTCAGACAGACTTTCTAAACCGCCACCAGGCCAAACTCCCATACACAACAATTAGTACCACTAAGTTAACAAGCTCACTGGCGGCTTCATTAAATGTTGCACCGAGCTGGTTAAACTTAATCATCAAGTTGATGCCCGAAGTTGAGGGGATGATCTTGGAAAACCAGACCAGTAATTCAGGTGTCGACGTTGCTGGCCACGATAAATTGGACAAGAAAAAAATTGGCAGTGATAACACCAGAATCAGTTGGTAAGCCCGTTCTCGGGTTCGAAAGAAACTCGCTATAAACAGGCCAATTGCGACTACAGCTCCGATGTATAAAGCCCCACCTAACAGTAGTCCTATCGCATTTCCGCCTTGAGGATAGTCCTGCAGCCAGAAGGTAAATCCAGCGTAATACAGCAGGTTCAATGTGCCTATACACATCAGTGCTGCAGCAATTCCCAACAATTGAGTTCCTGTCAAAAATTGTCGACCTTGTTGTTCTCTGCGCGTGCCAGCCATGACCGCAATGCCCATCAATAAAGTTTGCTGCACAATTAACTGAGCCACTCCTGTGACCAGAGCGCTGCCATAACCTTCACGAGTATTAAATAAAGGCCGCTGCACAAGTTGAATGGGTGGAGAGGCGCTCGCTCCGGTAAACCCGGCTTGAGTCATTCCTGCGGTAACGGCATATGCTCTTACGGCTTCGCCCAGCCCCGTTAACACGGTATTTGCGCGCCCTAACCAGGCTCCATTGGCATACAGTGCGATTTGCCCCGATTCGCCACTGAGAATGCTGCGCTCAAACCCGTTAGGGATGCTGATAAAACCTTCAGCCCGCATGGCGGCGATTTCATTGGCAGCTTCGTAATCAGAAGCCAGCTGTGCAATCACATCAACAGCGTTAATCGCTTGAATGTGCCGGATCAGCGCGCGGCTGGAACC
This sequence comes from uncultured Pseudohongiella sp., assembly GCA_964535565.1. Classification (GTDB taxonomy): domain Bacteria; phylum Pseudomonadota; class Gammaproteobacteria; order Pseudomonadales; family Pseudohongiellaceae; genus Pseudohongiella. The sequence continues at coordinate 105,280 of CAZHUJ010000008.1, forward strand.
ACTGCGATCATGATCAACAATGACAATAGGCTGTTTACTTGCGACTTGTTCACGGTAACCCGTAGGGTAAAAAAATGAATAGATAATCACCGCGCCAATCATCACCATAACCACGGCGCGATCGGTAAAGATTGCACGGAAAGTTCCTCTAAAGGCGGTCAGAAAAGAATCGTTGTTTTGGGCGTTAATCAATTGCATCAACGTTGGCCCCATGTAGATGGATCATTTACAGCGCCGCGATATCTGAAGAAACCAATAGTGCCTGGTATAACAATAAAAAGTAATAAGGCGCCTATATGAACCAAAGACACATTGAGCGGCGCGGCAACGTAGCGTTCAGCAGCATCAAGTTTCACATAACTGGTGAATGGCAGCAGGAGGTGCCAGATTCGCGCAAACAGGGAAGCGCCATCAATAGGGAAGGTGGCACCGCAAAAAGCTAAAGATGTGCCTGAATACAGCCCCACAGCCGAGAGTGCGGTGGGCATATTACGCACAACACCTGCGAGCATTAAACCAATCGCGGCATAAGCAAAAAACATTAACAGTTGCCCGCCCAGAAGCAGCGGTAGTGATCCGGCAATTCCATCACCACGAATGTAGCTCACCCAGATCAGCGCCGCGCAGCCATAGAGGAAAAATAGCGGCACATAAATCAATGATTTTCCGATAATGGCCCCAAGTAGATTGCCTCCAGACTGCGCTACCCATTGAGCAACGGTGCTGTCACGAAGTTCACGGCAATACGCACTTGTCATGGCAACACATAACATAAAATGCAAAACCGCAGGCAATATCAGGCCCAATAAAAATTGTTCGAAACTGCGAGCCGGGTTAAACAACACAGTGACCTGCGCACTGACCGGTGCGGGGCGAAGCACGCCAACGCCTTGTTGAAGTCCCTGGTGCTGCAACACAAAAAGCGGGGAAAGACTTGAAATAGCAGCTTCCAAATCTCTAAATGCGGCACTGCCTGCAGTGGTAAGGGCCGCGTTATAAAACGCAAAAATTGTCGCTGCCTCACCACGTTGAATTGATTCATCGGTCGAGACGGGAATATGTAGAACTGCATCCACTTCCATAGCGCGCACCATTGACCACGCGTGTTGCAAGTCCAGGGGATGCGCACGAGTATCCAAGGCTGGGGCTGCCTGTACCGCGCGGATTAATTCCCGACTCACGGGCCCACGGCTATCATCAACAATGGCAATAGGCAGTGAGCGCGGAACGGCGCTGTAGAACATCGCGGCAAAGATGATCATCGACAGCCATGGGATCCAGGTGACCAGCGCCATATCCCAGGGTGAACTGCATAAAAACTGCCATTCACGTCGTGCTGATATGCGCCAGGAACTCAGGGTTGTGGCCATGCAAATAACACGCTCATGCCGGGTCTGAAGTTGGCCAAGGTCTGTACAGGGCGCGCGCGGACTTCAAAACTTCTAACATCGTAGCCTGCTGATTGTCGGGTTGCTCGCCAGGTCGCGAATTCGCCTGCTGGGCTTATAAAATACACCTGGAAGTCGACGTTGGTTAATGCCAGAGCAGGGATGTCCGCTTTTAAAACACTGCCCATAGTGACACTGCTGAACTGATCTTCGCGCAAGGTGAACGACACCCACATATTGTCGATATCTATCAGAGTGAAAACTGGATATCCGGCAGGTACCAGTTCACCCACATCAGCCAGGCGTTTGCTGACCTCGCCAGCAGCAGGGGCAGTACCCAGGATTTCATTTCTAGCGATATTCACTTCTGCCACAGCAGCTTCAGCTTGACGTACCTGGGCATCGGCAGCATCAATATCCTCTCTGCGCGCTCCAGCCATGGCTTCGTCATATTGAGCTCGCGCGGCCGCTGTTAAAGCTTCATCAGCATTGGCTTTAGCCAGGGCTTCATCCCGTTGTTGGCGAGAAATTGCTCCCTCATTGTGCAAACGCTCCAGGCGTGTTGCTGTGGAGCGAGCCAAATCAGAAGCTGCTTTTGCACGTTGCCAATTGGCTTCAGCCGCTTGTATTTGTTCACTACGAGCGCCTTCCTCCGCTTTTGCGGCCAAGGCTTTGGCTGCGTCCAATAAGGCATTGGCTTGATTAAGTTTAGCGTCTACCTCAGGACTGTCGAGTGTAAACAGTTGTTGTCCTGCATCAACCCGATCACCTTCTCGCACATGCAGCTGTGCAATTCTTGCGGTGATTTTAGCGGACACTTTGACAGAGTCTGCATCGGCCATGCCTTGAATCAAACCTGGTTCTGGTCGAAGACCTAACCATAATCCAAAGCCAACAATTGAGACGGCAATAAAAACAGCTATCACCAGTACCGCACGTGAGAATGAGTTTGAAGAATTATTCATGGCAGTAACACCGTGTCGGGATGGCGGAGATAGTCACCAAATCGCTGAGTTTGACCACTGACGTCCAGAAGCTGAATCAGCGCAACGTCAAATTCCCAGGCAGCCAACGCTTGATCAATTTGGGTTTTGCCCAATTGCAGTCGTGCGTCAATCACATCCAGCGTAGTGTTTTGGCCTTCCTCGAATGACAAGTTTTGCAATCGCAAATTTTCCTCAGTGCTTTGCACAGCTGATTTCAACAACATAAATTGTTGACGCGCGCTGTCAGCGGCAAGCCAGGCGCGTGTGACTGCTATTTCAAGTTTTACAGCGTTATCACGCAAGCTAAATTCAGCTTGGGATTGTTGGCTGCGCGCTGCGCCTACCTGGCGTTGGCGGTCACGATTGGAAAAGAGCGTATAACTGACTCCGATGCCAAAGGCCCAATCCGAATCGGTGAGCAGCGCATCGTCACGCTTCAGATCGTACTGGCTGAATGCATAAACGCGAGGGCGCCAGTTCGCTTCTTCTGCGCGAACGTTTTGTCGGGCTTGTTCGCCCACTGCTCGCAGCTGTGCCAAACCGGGATGTTGACGCAGTGCATCGTCAATAAATTGCTCAACAGGTTCCAAGGGTGATTGAACTACAAACAGGGGTGTCAGCGCTTCAATAGTTGATTCGCTTCTTAATAAACCTGCCAGTGCCGATTGCGCGCCACGTAGATCGTTAACGGCGCGCAAGTAGTCGCGCTCAGCACCATCCAATGCAACCTGGACCTGAAGCAGTTGTGCTTGGGTAGCAAAACCTTCGCGTTCTAAAAGTTGGGTTTTTTCATGATGCTGTTGTAAGCCATCTCTGACTTGTTCGCGAATTAATAACACCTGATGAGCGAGGCGTTGCCCAAAATACGCGTGGACCAATTGCACACTTTCTTGTTGGCTGGTCTGATTATGTTGAGCTTGTGCGGCGTCAACAGCGGCATCCGCTGCAGCCTGTGCCGCACTGATCTGACCACCGGTCCACAGCGGCATTACTGCTGTCAGTTGTGGCCGGGTTCGCCAATCATTCTCTTTAAAAAAGAACGGACTTGGAATGCCGTAGGCTGCAGCGACAGGCGCCAGTGTGCCTAAAGGCAGCTCCAGACTTTTTTGAAAGCGGAGTTGGCGAACGTCAATTGACACCTCCGGGTATGACAAACTGCGGCTGGCTTCCGCCAATTGACGGCGATTCTCAACCTGGCTCATTGAGCTGGCGAGTGCGTCAGACACTGATAACAAGCGCTGCTGGGCTTCGTCAAAATAGAGCGCTAACGGCTGTGCCAAAGCCGCATGAGGCGTATGTGTCAATAACCCTAGCAGTGCCAGTAACGTCCATACCCGTTGGCCAGCGAATACATGCATGGCGACTCCTTTTTGTAATGCCCGTTAAGCTCAAAGGAGTATAAGGTCAAAAAAGATTATTACAAAAGATGGCCTGTTTTAACATAAATCAGGGCTCCTTCCGGGCCGGTATAAGGATGATGCTGTGACAGATGCGGGCTGCGCAGCCAGCTGCCTTTGGGGTAGTCTCCGTGTTCATCACGGAAGACTCCGTCCAGCACTACAATCTCTTCGCCGCCCCAATGGCGGTGCGGATTAAAACGTGTGTTGGGCGCCCATCTCACCAGCGCGACATGTTCCGAACCAAACTCATGTAATGGCATGACCTGCAGTCCTGGAACCAGTCCCTGGCGCCACGGTTCAGTAACGGTATTGATGACTACGCGGCTTAAGTCTTGCGGGTCAAACTGCTGCAGTTTGACAAAAATCACTGCGCCTTCCGGGCCTGCCCATGGAGAGTGACGGCTGCCTGGTGGGTTGCGCACGTAAGTACCGGCAGGGTAACTGCCAAATTCATCGTTGAATTCGCCCTCGAGGACCAGAAACTCTTCGCCACCGCCGTGGCTGTGCTCGTTAAAGGAGGAACCTGGCGCGTAACGGACCAGACTGGTTGCACGTGCCACCTCATCTCCGATACGGTCCAGCATCTTGCGCTCAACACCTGGCGCCGGAGAAGCCACCCATTCCATGGATGAGGTGTCAAGAATAACGCGTTTGGAGAAGTCATCGTGCAGGCGCATGGGCTAATCGGCTCGTTTATTTATGGATAGCTCATTTATGCATGGGTAGAGAGTTCAGATATTCCAGCGGGCAGGCTATCACATCATCCTGACCGCCTGGCAGTAGACTTAGGTAGGGGATCAACGAGTATTCGCCTGTGCTACGCGCGCGGGCATTCTGGCGTTGACGTTTGCTGCCGTCTGCGCGGCGCTTGTTCAGGCAGAACAATTCGTAGTCCTGTGGCAGGTAGCTGCGCAATTCTTCAATGCTGCAAAACGAAAGCCGTTGCCCATAACTGAGTTCACATACCAGCACTGGCCGGTATTTTTTCAAGGTATTTTCCAGTCCTTGCAAAGCCGGCTTTTCAAATCCTTCAACATCCATTTTGATCAGATGAATCTGTGCGGGTGGATGCTCAGCAAAATAGTCATCACCGCGTATCAACCTGAGCTCTCCTGCGGCCTGATTGCCTTTGTGCTGACTGTCGGGATCAAAGGAGCCAATACCCGCGTTCACCCCGGAGGGAGCAAAAAAGACCTGACTGCCATTGTGGTCACTGAGGCCGGCATCAATCACTTCGATATTTTTGAGCTGATTGAGTTCTATGTGATAGCTCAGGCGTTCGCGCACTACGTGCCAGGGTTCAAAGGCAATAACCCGGGCTGCAGACCGCGAAAGCGCCAGGCTGTGCTGACCAACGTTTGCACCAATATCTACAAATACGCCGTTATCAGTTGCGATGGATTGAAGCGTATCACTCATAAAATTCAGCAGAGGCTTCTCAAAAGCACCGTAGAAGTAGATAGCTGAATCTATGTTGTTGTCGAAACGCCCGTGATAATCGAGATCAAAAAACCGGCACCTGAATGTGTCAGCAGGCACATCGCCACTCCGGGACAGTGCCTTGTAGAGGCGCCTCGTCAACGAACGTGGAAGCTGCTCACGAAATTGCCAAAGCCATCTCAGCCATGGAGCTGGCGGGTTTTGATCTGATTTTCCCGGATTATTTGCAGGCATCATTGATACTGTAGTTGTTTGTTGTGGACCCATTCTATGGCAAGCTTCGGCCAGTTGCAGCTGTCGGCTATACTGTTCCGCAGCTTTTTGACAGAGTCTGATTAAACAAGAGGATAACCCTATGTTGGCCATTATTGGGGGCACGGGACTGAACACATTGCCGGGGTTTGTTCCGAGTCGCCAGCTGTCGGTGCAGACACCCTATGCAGACGCGCCTCTGCTGCTGTCGTGCGGCCGGATTGGCAATAGCGCTGAAGTGGTTTTTCTGCCCAGACACGGTGTTGGTCATACCTTGCCACCCCATAAAATCAATTACCGCGCCAATCTGTATGCACTGCGCGAAGCTGGTGTGAAAGCGGTGCTGGCTGTGAATGCCGTTGGTGGCATTCATATGGAGCTTGGACCAGGTGCAATTGCAGTGCCTGATCAGATCATCGATTACACCTGGGGGCGCGAACATACGTTTTTTGACGGTGACTTCAGCGGCTTTGATTCCCCTGATCGCTTCTCTGCAGCCGTCACTCATATCGATTTCACCGAACCCTACGATGCCGCGCTGCGTCAACTTTTGATCGAAAGTGCCGCGCGCTGTGATATTTCCATTTGTACCCGCGGCGTTTATGCGGCAACACAAGGTCCGCGTCTGGAAACACCCGCGGAAGTTCGGCGAATAGAGCGCGATGGCGGTGACATGGTTGGCATGACGGGAATGCCGGAAGCAGCGTTGGCGCGTGAGGCAGGGCTGGCCTATGCTTGCCTGGCTTTGTCAGTGAACTATGCTGCGGGACTGGGTTCTGGCGCAATTACCGTTGAGGCAATCCGGGAAGTGCTTGCCTCCGGTATGGGCCAGATACAACACATTCTGGCCGAAGCTTGCCAGAGTTACGGCATCAAATAACCGCTTAGAACAGTTCCGCAGGTGTCACAGGTTGAGGTGGCACCTCATAAGGGAACACATACACCACAATACCGACCGCAGGATGGTCCACATAATGGAACTCGTTACTGCGCATTTCGCGGTTGCTCAGCACCGGGATCACACGGCTGACAAACCACGGTTGTGTATCAGTCAACAGAACATCGTCGGTTTGTGCAGAGCCTGATGTCAGCGCGGGTGGTAGTTCTGGCAAATTCAGCGATTGTGCAGGTGCCTGGTTGCTGAATTCGCTTAACCACAAGCGTGCATCCAGCACCACACGGTCGCGTCCCGGGTTAAAACGCAGCAGCAATGTGCCTTCCAGCTCATGGCGTGTAGTGCCATCCAGCACAAATTGACCGCCACCTTCTACCCAGACTGGAACTGCCTGACTGGCGCTGCGCATCGGTTGTCGCCAGGCGTTGTGATACAACACCCTGTAGCTGCCTGAGGCGCGCAGCGCTCGATTGGTATCGGTGAAACCCTGTTCAGACGAGGGCAATGCCACAAAGGGATCGCGCGCAATGTCGGGGAGGCGAAAATCGCCTGGCTGTAACAGCGTTGCCAGTTGCGTTTGTTGTTCCGGCTGCTCAGCGTCAGTGATACCTGGCCCGGATATCACCGACCAGTCCGGCAAATCCAGCACATCCATCAGCGAACTTAAAGGTCTGGTAGTGCGTGGTAATACGTCTGCCAATACATCCATTGGCCAGATTTCCTGCTCAAACCAGGCATTATTGTGGGCAAATACCGTGACTTCGACCTGATACCAGCGCTCATCGGAATTGGTGGCGGTCTGGGCTTGGGTGAGGGCGGCAGGCAGCATCAGCATGGCTGAAGTGCTCAGTACACTGATGCCGATGGCGATAGGTCTGATAACTGTCTGCTTCATCACGTATGCCTTTGGAAGTATTAACGCATTTTTGCCCGCGCGCCGCTTGCAGTCAATGTTTAGCCGGCAGGCATCAGCTTGAGTAAATCCAGTGTGCGATCAATGAATTCGATCAAGGCTGCCGGTGTGGATTTGTCATGCGAGAAATTCAGCTGTGCCGGACCGGAGAGTTTGTATACACGAGACTGCTTTTGCACCAGATTGACAATGGACATTGGATCAACTCGGGTATGCTGGCGGAACACAATGCGGCCACTTTGAGCGCTGGCGTCAATTTTGCTGATGCCAAAGTTCTCTGCCCTGAGTTTCAGCGCAGTCACAGCGAACAACGTTTTGGCCTGTTCCGGTAACAAACCAAAGCGGTCTATCATTTCCACCTGCAGGTCACGCAGGTCTTCGTCATCGCGCGCACCGGCAATACGTTTGTACATAATCAGGCGAGTGTGGATATCCGGCAGATAGTCTTCGGGAATCAGTGCCGGGACGCGCAGATTAATTTCACTGCCGCTTTGCAGCACAAGATCAATGTTTGGTGTACGACCCTCACGAATGGCGCGTACCGCTTCCTCGAGCATTTCGGTATAGAGCGTAAAACCGATTTTTTGCAGATGCCCGGTTTGCTCTTCACCCAGAATTTCCCCGGCTCCACGAATTTCCAGATCATGGCTGGCCAGCGTAAATCCTGCTCCCAGTGTGCTGGCGGCGGAAATGGCTTCCAGACGTTTTTCTGCGTCTGCGCTCAGGGATTTTGGCGGCGGTGTCAGGAGATAGGCATAAGCCTGGTGGTGTGAACGTCCGACACGACCACGCAATTGATGCAACTGCGCTAGGCCGAGTTTGTCGGCGCGATCAATAATAATGGTGTTGGCGCTGGGAACGTCGATGCCGGTTTCAATAATCGTTGAGCACACCAGTATGTTGTAGCGCTTGTGATAGAAGTCAGCCATGATGACTTCCAGTTCACGTTCGGGCAGCTGACCGTGGGCAACACACACACGCGCTTCCGGAATCAGTTCCTGCAAGTGTTCTGCCGTACGCTCAATGGTTTTAACTTCATTGTGCAGATAGAACACCTGACCACCGCGCAACAGCTCACGTAATACCGCCTCTTTGATCAGGCTGTCCTGATGCTCGCGCACAAAGGTTTTAACTGACAGGCGTTTGGCCGGTGGTGTGACAATAAGCGACAGGTCTCTTACGCCGGACATTGCCATGTTCAGTGTACGCGGAATGGGTGTTGCAGTCAGAGTGAGAATATCCACTTCTGCACGCAGAGCCTTGATCTTCTCTTTTTGCTGCACACCAAAACGGTGTTCTTCATCAATGATCAGCAGGCCAAGATCATGATACTGAATAGTGTTCTGCAGAAGTTTATGAGTGCCGATCACAATATCAACACGCCCGTTGCGAATGCGCTCCAGCGTTTCGTCCTGCTGCTTGCCACTGCGAAAGCGCGAGATCAGGTCAATGTTGACCGGCCAATCAGCAAAGCGGTCGCGGAAACTTTCGTAGTGTTGTTGTGCCAGCAGTGTGGTCGGGACCAGCATCGCTACCTGTTTGTGGTTCTGCACTGCAATAAATGCAGCTCGCATCGCGACTTCAGTTTTGCCAAAACCTACATCACCACATACCAGACGATCCATGCTGCGCGTGGACTGCATATCGGCAATGACACCATTAATCGCATCCAGCTGATCCGGCGTTTCTTCAAACGCAAAACCAGCTGCAAATTTGTCATAGTCAATGTCATCCACACGGAATGCATAACCTGTGCGTGCTTCGCGCTGAGCATAAATGTCCAGCAACTCCACCGCAGCATCGCGGATTTTTTCAGCAGCCTTGCGTTTGGTTTTTGCCCAGTGATCGCTTCCCAGGGTATCCAGTGGCGCATGATCGGGGTCAGTGCCGCCGTAACGGCTGATCAGGTGCAGCGACGCAACTGGCACATACAGTTTGGCCTTGTTCGCATATTCCAGTGTCAGAAATTCAGCAGCTTCGTTTTCAATGGTAAGGGTCTGGAGTCCCACATAACGGCCTACACCGTGATCGATGTGAACAACCGCCGCACCGGGGTGCAACTCAGTGAGGCTCTTGATAATAAATTCGGTGTTGTCTTGCGCTCTGCGACGACGGCGTCGTTGTGCAATTTTGCGCCCCAGCAGCTGTGATTCGGTGATCACCATCAGTTGGTCACTGTGCAGCATCAAGCCTTTGTCAATGGCAGCAATTGCGATGCAGGCATGTTCGCCAGTGCGTAAAAAACTTTGCCAGCTGTCTGTGCTTTTGGCATTGATGCCGGCAGCTCTCAACAGTTCCGACAGGATTTCGCGTCGTCCCGCACTGTCTGTACAGAACAGCACACGGTACGTTGGATGAGCAGCAATCAAGGTTTGAAGCGCACGCAAAGGTGTTGCCAGTTGCGATTCTGCACCCAGCACCGGGAAGTCACTGATTGCCGTCTGTTGATCAGCCGTTACAACAGAAAATATTTTTAATTGCCGGAAAATTTCTTCCGGCGATAAAAAGATGTCTTGTGGCGCTAATACCGGTCGTTGCCGGTCATAACGTCTGTCTTCATAACGGGCTTGTATGTCCTGCCAGAAACGTTGGGCAGGCTGGTCCATCTGGCGATCGCGAAACACAAGAGTTTCCGCAGGCAGGTACTCAAACAGATGGCTAAGCTCTTCAAAAAACAGAGGCAGATAATATTCCACGCCAGCTGAGGCAATGCCTTCGGTAATATCCTGATACAGCGGACACTGGCGGGTATCCACATCGAACATTTCACGGAAACGACCACGAAAAGTACTGCGGCCAGAGTCGTTGAGTGGATATTCCTTGCCGGGTAACAAATGTATCTGTTTGACTTTTTCTTTTGACAGTTGTGTCTCGGGATCGAAAATCCTCAGCGACTCAACTTCGTCATCAAACAGGTCGATACGGTAGGGCACGCGACTGCCCATCGGGAAGATGTCCATGATGGCGCCGCGCACGGTAAATTCGCCGTGTTCGTAAACAGAATCGACATGCTGGTAACCTGCACCCAACAATTGATGGCGCAACTGCTCCACATCCAGCGATTGACCAACATTGAGTATCAGGCTGTTGCCCTGCACATAACTCGGTGGTGGCAGTCTGTGCATCAGGCTACTGATCGGAACAATCAGGATGCCTTTTTTCAGCGTGGGCAGCTGATAAAGAGTGCTGAGCCGCTCGGAGACAATATCCTGGTGGGGGGAAAACACGTCATAAGGCAATGTTTCCCAGTCCGGGAAGCTCAACACCGGCAGAGCATCAGGTCCTGAGGCGGGCAGAAAAAACTGCAATTCGCGGCGACGTTGGTCTGCTTCTTCACTGGTATTGGTAACTAGCAGCACCGGATTGTTGTGCTGCGCCGCTGCGCGTGCCAACGCCAGACTGAACTGGCTGTCCGGCAATGCCGGCCATTGCAGGCCATGACCAGGTTTGGGAAGTGGCACCTGCTTGAGGTCAAAAGCTGACATATACTGATTGCAATCTGCGGTCGGATGACAAGAGGGCGCGTATTTTTGCACAGACAGCTGTCGAATGCACCGTGATTAGGACAATGGCCGGCCTGTCAAGGTTGCGCCCTGCCGGCAATCGCAAGATAATAAGCACCTTTTTTATAAACTCCATTTCTTAATCCACTCCACAGACAGGTGCCCGACGTGACACGACCCAGCCCGGAAGATTATTTCAGCGATTGGAAGCAGAGAGAGGCTTTGGCCCAGGAAATGATTCCTGTGGTAGGCCGACTCTACAGTGAGCGTAATGTTGGTGTATTCATTTATGGTCGTGCTCTGCATAACCGTTCAGTGACCAACATCATGAAATCCCATCGTTTTGTGCGCCAGATTGGCCGCAATGAAATGTCCGAGTTCGAGACCCATCCCGTGTTGATGGCGTTGGCTAAACTGGATCTCTGGCACTGTCAGATCGATCTGGGCAAGCTGACCGTCAAGTACATGGAGCTGCAACAGGCGGGCAATGCGCCGACAGTAGATGATTATGTTAAGGCGGAACTGGGTGTGCTGGCCGGTGATCGTACACCTCCCAGTGCAAAATCCCAGGACATCGTGCTCTACGGCTTTGGCCGTATTGGCCGTCTGATTGCGCGTCTGCTGATCGAGCGCACCAGCACTGGCGAAGTGATGCGTCTGAAAGCGATTGTGGTGCGTCCCGGCAAACCAGGCGATATCATCAAGCGTGCCAGCCTGTTTACTTCTGACTCTGTACATGGCGCTTTCCAGGGCACTGTACGTATTGATGAAGAGAATAACTGCCTGATCTGTAACGGCAATGTTGTACACATCATCTACGCTAACAGCCCTGATGAAATTGATTACACCCAGTACGGCATCAACGATGCACTGGTCATCGACAACACTGGCAGCTGGCGTGACGAGGCGGGTCTGTCCCGTCACCTGAATTCCAAAGGTGTCAGCAAAGTGATGTTGACTGCCCCAGGCAAAGGCAATCTGAAAAACATCGTTTACGGCATTAACGATGACCAGATCCAGCCGGAAGACCGCATCATTACCGCAGCCAGCTGCACTACCAACGCGATTGCGCCGGTGCTGAAAGTACTGAACGACAAGTTTGGTATCACCAGCGGTCACGTTGAAACCGTTCACGCGTACACCAATGACCAGAACCTGATTGATAACTACCACTCAGGTAACCGCCGTGGTCGCAGTGCGGCACTGAACATGGTTCTGACTGAAACCGGCGCTGCCAAAGCCGTGGTCAAAGCAGTGCCGGAATTGGCGGGCAAACTGACAGGTAACGCGGTTCGTGTGCCGATTCCAAACGTTTCCATGGCAATTTTGATGCTGAATCTGGAAACTGCAACAACCAAGGAAGAGATCAACGAATTCCTGCGCGTTCTGGCGTTGCACTCACCACTGCAAAACCAGATCAGCTACACCGAAGATCCGGATGCGGTGTCCAGTGACTTTGTAGGTTCGCGTGAAGCGGCGATTGTGGACTCCACAGCGACTATTGTTGAAGGTAATCGTTGTGTGCTGTACCTGTGGTATGACAACGAGTTTGGATACTGCAACCAGGTTGTGCGCATGGTTTACAAAATGGCTGGTGTTAAGTACCGGGCATACCCGTTAGAAAGCTGACAGATCGATCCGGCGCTCGTTTTTGGGGCGCCGGAATCCTTCCTGAGCGTGTTCACCAAGTCCAAGAAAACGGTGGCAAATCAGGGACTACATCCCTATAATTGGGCCCGATTTCACGGCGCCGACGGTTTGATGACGGCTATCTCTGATCACTCGCTCCAGTCTTTATAGTCTACAGACAGGGGTGGTGAACACTCTGCAAGCGTACGCTGTGCACTATGGCGTGAAATACGTGGAAAAAAGTGTTTATCCTGAAAAATTATTACTAGGCCTGATGAATGATCAGAATTAAGCGCGGGTTGGACTTACCTATCAATGGCGCTCCGGAACAGGCAATCTACCAAGCCAAACCGGTACGTTCGGTGGCGGTTCTGGGGCAGGACTACGTAGGTATGAAGCCTACGATGGAAGTTCGTGAAGGTGACAAGGTCCTGTTGGGCCAAAAACTTTTTACGGATAAAAAGACGCCTGGCGTGATTTATACGGCGCCTGGAAGCGGCACCGTTACCGCTGTGAATCGTGGTGACCAGCGTCTGTTCCTCTCCGTAGTGATTGAACTTGACGGCAGCGATGAACAAATCACGTTCAAGCGTTATGACGATGCAGCACTGACCTCTCTGGCACGTGAAAGTATTGTTGAGAACCTGGTCAACTCAGGTTTGTGGACGGCGCTGCGTACTCGCCCGTTCAGCAAAGTACCCAGCCCTGAAAGCACACCCTCCGCACTTTTTATCAATTTAATGGATTCCAACCCTCTGGCGCTGCAGCCGGAAGTGGTTGCCCGTGAGCACTCACAGGATCTGGTTCGTGGTATCAATATTCTCGCCAGATTGACTGAAGGCAAAGTATTCCTGTGCCGTCGCGAAGGCAGTTTCCAGGGCCTGGAAAAAGAAGCTTTTGCAGGTAATGTGCAGGTGGAAGACTTCGCCGGACCTCACCCCTCCGGTCTGACAGGAACACATATCCACTTTCTGCACTCTGCAAGCCTGAGTCGTGTTGTCTGGAGCATTGGTTTCCAGGACGTGATTGCGGTTGGCAAATTGTTCAGTACCGGACAGCTGTGGACCGAGCGCGTAGTTGCATTGGCGGGTCCTCAGGTGTCAAACCCGCGCCTGCTGCGAAGCCGTATCGGTGCCAATCTGGATGAATTGACTGCCGGTGAACTCAAAGACGGGGAGAATCGCATCATTTCCGGTTCAGTATTGTCCGGTCGCAAGTCTGCCCCGGCACTGAATTTTCTGGGTCGCTACGATCAACAAATATCCGTGGTCAGAGAAGGCCGCGAGCGTCCCTTGTTAGGTTATCTGTCTCCGGGTTCTAACCGCCACTCCAATCTGGGCATTTATTTGTCCAGTCTGTTCAAAGGTAAAAAGTTCGACTTCACCACTACTACCAATGGCAGTGAACGTGCGATGGTGCCAGTTGGAACTTACGAAACAGTGATGCCTTTGGATATTCTGCCTACGCAACTGCTGCGTTCGCTGATTGTCGGTGATATCGAAACTGCGATGAATCTGGGTGCGCTGGAGTTGGACGAAGACGATCTGGGGCTGTGCACCTATGTGTGCCCGGGCAAATATGAATACGGTCCGATCCTGCGTGACAACCTCACGCGTATCGAAAAAGAATGCTAGTGGAAACTTTTCACCATGGGTCTGCGTAAAATACTTGATGATTTGGCGCCGCAGTTCGAAAAAGGCGGCAAGTACGAAAAAATGTATCCGCTCTACGAAGCAGTGGATACCATTTTTTATACTCCCAGCAAAGTGACCGTCAGCGGTTCCCACGTGCGTGATGGTGTGGATCTCAAACGCATCATGATCACCGTGTGGCTGGCGGCGTTCCCTGCGATGTTCTACGGCATGTACAACGTCGGTTATCAGGCCAATATGGCCATGATGAACATGGGTATCACCGAAATGGAAGGTTGGCGCGGTGTGCTGATCGGAGCACTGGCCGGCAATGATCCCACCAGCATCTGGGACAATTTCTGGTACGGTGCCATGTATTACCTGCCCATTTACGCCACCGTGTTTATCGTCGGCGGTTTCTGGGAAGTGCTGTTTGCCATCAAGCGTGGCCACGAAATCAACGAAGGCTTTTTTGTCACCTCCATCCTGTTCTCCCTGATTGTGCCGCCGACACTGCCACTGTGGCAGGCTGCGCTCGGTATTACCTTCGGTGTGGTAGTGGGCAAGGAAGTGTTTGGTGGTACTGGCAAAAACTTCCTGAACCCGGCGTTGGCCGGTCGTGCCTTCCTGTTTTTTGCCTATGCACCACAAATCTCCGGTGACTCGGTATGGACTGCCGTCGATGGTTTCAGCGGTGCAACGGCGCTGAGCCAGATCGCCAGTGGAGCGACCGCCATGAGCGAGGGCATGCCGATGATCATGTCCATCACCGGTGAGCCCCTGACCTGGCTGGATGCGTTTTTTGGTCGTATGCAAGGTTCTATCGGCGAAGTGTCAACGCTGGCCATTTTGATTGGCGCGGTGATTTTGCTGGCCACCCGCATCGCCTCATGGCGCATTATGCTTGGCGTTTTTCTCGGCATGGTGGCGTTCTCGTCACTGCTTAACCTGATTGGTTCTGATACCAACCCCGGTTTCGCAACCCCATGGTACTGGCATCTGGTACTTGGTGGTTTTGCCTTCGGTATGGTGTTTATGGCCACAGACCCGGTGTCGGCAGCCATGACCAATACTGGCAAGTGGATATTCGGTATCCTGATTGGCGTGATGGTAGTGATGATCCGTGTGCTGAACCCTGCGTATCCAGAGGGCATGATGCTTGCGATTCTGTTCGGTAACCTGTTCGCGCCGCTGATCGACTATTTTGTAGTTAAAGCCAATATCAAGCGGAGGATTGCCCGTAATGTCGTCTAACGTCAACTCCGTCTCCTATACCCTCAAAGTAGCACTGATTCTGTGCGCCCTTTGTTCGGTACTGATTTCCGGTGCTGCCGTGGTGCTCAAGCCCATGCAGACAGCGAACCAGATTCTGGATCGTAATCGCAACATTCTGATTGCGGCTGGTATGTATGATCCTGCGGTGAATACCGATGCTGATGTCGCCACTATGTTTGAGCGATTTACAGCTCGTATTGTGGATCTGAACACTGGCGCTTACCTGAGCGATGAGCAGATGTCAGAGCTGGGTCTGGATCCGCTGACCTATAACGAAACCGCTGCGCGCAATGATCCGGCATTGTCTGATGCCCTGCCAGATGATGAAGACACCGCCAAGATTCGTCGTCGCGTGCGTTATGCCACTGTATACATCATTGAAGACCCGCAGGGCGAATATGAAACTGTGGTGTTGCCCGTCAGTGGTTACGGCCTCTGGGGCATCATTTACGGTTATCTGGCGATAGAAGGTGACGGCAATACCATCCGTGGTATCGGCTTCTACGATCACAAGGAAACACCTGGTCTGGGTGGTGAAATCAGCAACCCGCGTTGGCAAGCACAATGGCCAGGCAAGCAGATTTTCGACAACAGTGGCGACGTAGCATTCCAGGTTGTCAAAGGTGGTGGTCAGGGTAGTTCGCAGATCGATGCTCTGTCGGGTGCCACACTGACCAGCCGCGGTATCGAGAACATGATTGCCTTCTGGTTGGGGCAACGTGGTTTTGGTGCCTACCTGACTAACGAAGTAAAGGGTTGAGGGGGTTGAGCCATGTCCGAGATTAGTAAAGATATCCTGATCAAGCCAATCTTCAAGGAAAACCCGATCGCCTTGCAGATTCTGGGTATTTGTTCCGCTCTGGCGGTGACTACCAGCCTTCAGGTGGCGCTGGTCATGTCGATTGCACTGACCACAGTGACGGCGTTCTCCAGCATGTTCATTTCCATGCTGCGCAATCACATGCCCAGCAGCATCCGTATTATTGTGCAGATGACCATTATTGCCTCACTGGTAATTCTGGTGGATCAGGTGCTGAAAGCGTTTGCCTACGAAATCAGCAAGCAGCTCAGCGTATTCGTCGGTTTGATCATCACCAACTGTATCGTGATGGGCCGTGCAGAAGCTTTCGCCATGAAGAACCCTCCCGGTAAAAGTTTTATGGACGGTATCGGCAACGGTGCTGGTTACAGCTTCATTCTGATCACTCTGGGCACTATCCGGGAATTGTTGGGTGCAGGCAGTATTTTGGGTATCACTATTCTGCCAACGGTAGCCAACGGCGGCTGGTATCAGCCTAACGGTCTGATGCTGCTGGCACCGAGCGCATTTTTCCTGATCGGTTTTATTATCTGGATCCTTCGCAACCGCGACACCTCGCAAGTTGAGAAGAGCGAATTTACCATGGCTCCGCACACTGCTGAGAAAGGTGCACACTGATGGAACATTACCTGAGTTTGCTGTTTACCTCGGTTTTTGTTGAGAACATGGCATTAATGCTATTTCTCGGCATGTGTACCTTCCTGGCCGTATCCAAAAAAATTGAAACAGCCATTGGTCTGGGTATCGCAGTAATTTTTGTTCAGGCCATCACCGTGCCTGCCAACAACCTGATCTATACCTATCTGTTGAAAGACGGTGCTCTGGCTTGGGCTGGTGCTCCTGATCTGGACCTGAGTTTTCTGGGTTTTCTGGTCTACATAGGCGTGATTGCCGCGATCGTACAGATCATGGAAATGTTCCTCGACAAGTTTGTACCTGCGCTCTACAACGCGCTGGGTATTTTCCTGCCGTTGATTACAGTCAACTGCGCCATTATGGGTGCGTCACTGTTTATGGTTGAGCGCAGCTACACATTCTCCGAAAGTGTAGTTTATGGCGTGGGAGCAGGTATTGGCTGGGCGCTGGCGATTGTGTTGCTGGCCGGTATTCGTGAAAAGCTCAAGTACAGCGATGTGCCTCCAGGCCTGCGCGGACTTGGCATTACATTCATCACAACCGGTCTGATGTCACTGGGCTTTATGTCCTTCAGTGGTTTGACACTCTGATCCGGGCCGGATCGCTGATGCGGTCCGCAGGCAATTAACCCGTTAACGTTGACGTGAGAAGGTTTCAGTAATAATGGATATCTCAACGATTGTAGCCGGTGTGGTGATGTTCACCGTGATCGTGATGCTGCTGGTGGTGCTGATCATCGCCGCGCGCGCCCGCCTGGTCAGTACCGGTGATGTAAAAATCGAAATCAACGGTGACCCGAGCAAGGCCATTACTGTGCCTGCGGGTGGCAAACTGCTGACGACTCTGGCAGACGCAGGCATTTTCCTGTCCTCTGCATGTGGTGGTGGTGGAACCTGTGCCCAGTGCCGTTGCAAAGTTCTCGATGGTGGCGGCTCTATGCTGCCGACTGAAGCTGGCCATTTCACCATGGGTGAAGCCAAGGAACACTGGCGCCTGTCTTGTCAGGTGGCCGTAAAGCAGGACATGAAAATCGAAGTGGAGCCGGAGTTCTTCGGCGTGAAACAGTGGGAATGTGAAGTCATTTCCAACCACAACGTAGCGACTTTCATCAAAGAGCTGGTGTTGAAGATTCCAGACGGCGAGAGTGTCGATTTCCGTGCCGGTGGTTATGTTCAGCTCGAAATTCCACCGCACGAAGTGGAATACAAGAACTTCGAAATTGAAGAGCGTTTCCGTGGTGATTGGGAGAAATTTGGACTGTTTAACCTGAAGTCCAAATGCGACAAGACCACCGTTCGTGCTTACTCGATGGCGAACTACCCGGACGAAAAAGGCATCATCAAGTTCAACATCCGTATTGCTACGCCTCCGCCGCGCAGTAATCATCCACCGGGAATCATGTCGTCTTATGTGTTTAATATGAAGCCGGGTGACAAAGTTAAAGTATTCGGACCCTTTGGTGAGTTCTTTGCTAAAGAGACCGACGCTGAAATGGTATTTGTGGGCGGTGGTGCCGGTATGGCTCCGATGCGCTCACACATTTTTGATCAGCTTTGCCGTCTTAACAGCAAACGCAAGATTACTTTCTGGTACGGCGCTCGTAGCAAGAAGGAAATGTTCTACGTTGAAGACTTTGATCGTCTGGCAGCGGAGCATGACAACTTTGAGTGGCATGTGGCTCTGTCCGAGCCGCAGCCAGAAGATAACTGGACTGGCTACACAGGATTTATTCACAACGTAGTGCATGACCAGTATCTGAAAGACCATCCGGCGCCGGAAGATTGTGAATACTACATGTGCGGACCACCCATCATGAACGCATCGGTTATCAAGATGCTGAAGAGCCTGGGTGTAGAAGACGAGAACATCGCTCTGGATGAATTCTCCTGATCAGGAGTCCCGGAAAACGATGACAGAAAACAGGGGGAGAAGGGCTTTGCGTCATACCAAGCCGCTCCCCCTTTTTGTTTTGCCCATTTTGGGCTTTTTAAGAGTTGCAAGATGATCTCTGTACCTATCCTGTCCTGGCTTAAACGTTTGCGTTATACGCTGACGTTTGTTGGCCTGTTTCTGCTGTGGCTTTGGCTGCGCCCTGAAGCCCCCGCGCAAATCTACAGACTGGATGGACAGACCATGGGTACAACCTATCAAATACTGATTACAGGTTTTCCCGATACGATTAGCGGGAACCAACTCGCAGATACTATTGGACAGAAACTGCAGCGCCTGGACAAGGAACTGATGTCCACTTATGCACCTGAGTCAGAGCTGTCGCAGTTTAATCAGAGTGAGCCTGGGCAGTGGTTTAAGGTTTCGCCCGAACTTGCCTATGTGGTAGATCAGGCACTGGTCTACAGCCGGTTGACACAAGGATATTTTGATATAACAGTCGGGCCTCTTGTTAACCGCTGGGGATTTGGTCCACTGGTCGGTCAGCGAGTGGATCACTCTCGTATTCCATCGGCAGAGGAGATCTCTCAGCTCCAACAGCAGATCGGGTTTGAGCATATACAAGTCAGTCTGAATCCTCCTCAACTGTACAAGGACGCGCCTGTCTACCTGGATCTTAGTGGTATAGCCAAAGGCTACGCTGTTGATGTTGTAGCAGAGTATTTTGATTCGCTTGCCATGCCCTCGTACTTTATTGAAATTGGCGGGGAGTTGCGAATTAAAGGTCTGAAGCCTGATGGTGCAGGCTGGGTGCCTGCAATAGAAAAGCCCGTGGATTCGGCCACGCCTGAGGTTATCCAGATTTTTTACAGTCAGGGCGAATCACTGGCCGTTGCAGGCTCAGGCGATTATAGAAATTATTTTGAAGACAACGGTGTGAGATACTCACACGAAATCGACCCATTTACCGGTTGGCCAGCTGCTCACACTCTGGCAGCAGTCACTGTTATTGCAGACACAGCTCTGCAGGCAGATGCGCTGGCGACGGCGTTTATGGTGATGGGGGAAGAAAAATCCATGGCTCTGGCAACAGAGTTGAATCTGGCTGTCTACTTCATCAGCAAGCAGGATGAAGCAGACAATTTCCGCGAAACGTATACCACCCGTTTTGCGGGTTATCTGGAGGAATGATATGAGTACGATTCTTGCGACGTTTGTCATTCTGTTGTTGGTAGTTGCCGGGATGGCAGTGGGAGTAATGTTTGGACGCTCGCCTATCAAGGGGTCTTGCGGTGGGCTGAATAATGCCGGCATTGATCAGCCCTGTGATATCTGCGGAGGCAATCCGACAAAATGTGAAGAGAATTCCAGATAGGAAACTGAGATCCGCTTGGAGTAATACAGGAATGGCTCGAAACGCGTATGACATCATTGTGGTGGGCAGTGGCCCAGCCGGAGAATCTGCTGCAATTAATGCAGCCAAGCATGGTAAAAAAGTTGCGTTGATTTCCGATCGGGCTCAGGTCGGTGGCAATTGTACTCACCTTGGCACCATCCCCTCAAAAGCTCTGCGTCATTACGTTAAACAAGTCATGCAGTTTCGCAGCAATCCGCTGCTGCGCGAGTTTGCAACCCTGAACAAACCCAGTTTTCCGGAAATCATGCGCCATGCAGAGCGGGTGATTGACGAGCAGGTATATCTGCGCAGAACCTATTATGAAAAAAATGATGTTGAGATTATCCAGGGGCACGCGGTATTTCAGGATGCCAATACCATCCGACTGGGCCGTAAAGGACCTGTATTAAAAGCTGATCATTTTGTAATTGCCACCGGCTCCCGTCCTTATAGACCTGTGAATGTGGATTTTGATCACCCGCGCTTGTTTGACAGCGACAAGATCCTGACCCTTGATCATTCACCCAAAAAAGTCACGGTGATTGGTGCCGGTGTGATTGGCTGCGAATATGCTTCCATATTTGGCGGGCTGGGATGCAAAGTTGAATTAATCAATCCGGCTGAATCGCTGTTGTCATTCCTGGACTGGGAAATTTCCGATGCGCTGAGTTATCACCTGCGTGACATTGGTGTGCGCAGCCGTCATAACGAAGAATATGAGAGTATCGAATACCACGATAAATATGTGGTAACCAACCTGCGCTCAGGCAAACGCATCAAAAGCGACATTATCCTCTGGGCCAACGGCCGCACCGGTAATTCCGACAATATGGGGCTGGAGGAGTTGGGCATCAAAATTACCCCGCGTGGCCATATTGAAGTTAACGAGCGATATCAGACGGCGGTGGAAAATATCTATGCTGCCGGCGATATCATCGGTTGGCCCTCGCTGGCCAGCGCGTCTTATGACCAGGGGCGAGCGGCTTGTAATGCCATTCTGGACCCCGATGCCTTTGTGTCCATTGACCGGGTGGCGTCCGGCATCTATACCATCCCGGAAATCAGCACGTTGGGTAAAACAGAACGTGAATTGACCAGCGCACGTGTTCCTTACGAAGTGGGCAAGGCGTTTTTCAACAACACGGCACGCGGACAGATCACCGGCGAACAAGTGGGTATGCTTAAACTGATTTTCCACTTTGAGACACTGGAGATCCTGGGTATCCACTGTTTTGGTGACCAGGCCTCGGAGATTGTGCACATTGGCCAGGCCATTATGCAGCAACAGGGTGCCGCCAATACCATGCAGTATTTCCTCAATACCACGTTTAACTATCCAACGATGGCAGAAGCGTATCGCATTGCCGCGCTTGATGGCCTGAATCGTGTATTCTGAGCCCCTGAGCGGCGTTCATAAATCGTCAGGTTTTTCATGTCCTACAAGCGTTGGTTGATATTAGTAGTTGTTTTGCTGGCAGCCACAATCTGGCCCGCCAGCTATTTTGCTGCCTCGCTGCAGCAGGCTCGCCACGATTTTGATCGCCGCAGCCTGGAGCAGATGCTGGGTGAGGACGCCGTGGATAACGATCTGGTGGCTGATGCCATAGTGATCAAGGCCGATGGCAGTCAGAACCTGGTCAGCCCGCAGTGGCTTGGGCTTAAACGTGATCGTCTGGCCTATATTGGCAAGCAGCAGGGTGAAGTAGTGTTAATCATATTGCCGTTTACCGTTGAAGACGGTTTTAACGGCACCCTGGACCTGCTGGTTGCTTTTGATATGCGTGGCGAAATAGAAGCGGCGCGTGTACTGGCACCACCGCGCTCGAAGCAGCTGTTCGGTGAGTTGAATATTCTTGAGTCTCGCTGGATGCGTAATTTCACCGGTATGGGCTCACGCGATCTGCGCCGCCCCAGCTGGCAAGGTATTGACGCCGATGATGGCGTTGATCAGTTTGTCGGCGCCTCTTTAACCCCTAAAGCGGTGGCCGCCGGTATGTACGATGCGCTGCTGTTTTTTCAGTCCAACCGTATGGCGCTGATACAGGGCGCTGCTGCGCTGGAGCGGGCTGAGACTCATTGAATGGGCTGTTTTTAACAGTCACACCAGATAGAAATTGCTAGGAGAAAATGAATGCCGGCACAAACAATCAGTGTCCTGGGTGGTGGCAGTTTTGGCACAGTTATCGCCAATATTGTCGCCCAGAACGGCTACCGGGTTAACTTCTGGATGCGCAATCGTGCGCTGGTAGACCAGGTCAACGCAACACGCGAAAACGCCCAGTACCTGCCCGGTTACCCGTTGCATGAAGGTGTTCATGCCACTGACCAGATTGAAGAAGCTGTCAGTGGTAGCCGCATGGTTTTTGTCGCAGTGCCCAGTGCCTATTTTCGTACCGTTGTGCGCACTATGCTGCCAGGCCTGCAACCGGACACGATGTTAATCAGTACCACCAAAGGCATTGAGGCCGGCACTTTTCTGTTAATGAGTCAGGTCATGCAGCAAGAAGTACCACAGGCCATGGTCGGTGTGCTTAGTGGTCCCAATCTGGCCGGTGAAATAGCCAAACGCAGCCTGACCGGCACTGTAATTGCCAGCCCGCATGAAGCGGTTCGCGACCGTGTGCGTGAGGTGCTCAAGTCCGATTATTTCCGGGTTTATACCAACGATGACATGTTTGGTGTGGAGCTGGGCGGCTCCCTCAAGAACATCTACGCGATTATTGCCGGCCTCGCGTCTGCGATGGGCATGGGGCAGAACACCAACAGTATGCTGATTACACGCAGCCTGACGGAGATGGCGCGCTTTGGCAGGGAGCTGGGGGCGGATCCAATGACCTTCCTCGGACTGTCCGGAGTGGGTGACCTGATCGTGACCTGTTCGTCTTCACTGAGCCGGAATTTTCGTGTAGGTTTGGCCCTGGGTGAAGGCAAAAGCATTCAGGAAGCCACGGCATCTGTGGGTCAGGTAGCCGAAGGTGTCAACACCCTGAAGCAGGTCAAGGAGAAAGCTGACGAGCTGGGTGTTTATATGCCACTGGCCTCAGGTTTGTACCAGATTGTTTATGAAGGTAAACCGGTCAGTCAGGTGATCTCGGCGCTGATGAGCGGCGAGGGTGCGCTGGACGTGGAATACGAAGCGCACCGTGCCAAACAATTGTCTTCCAGGGAGCATCGCCAACATGACAGATAACACCGAAAAAATAACAGACGAGATGGTGGAAAACCTGAAACGGCCTTCCGCCTGGCTCCGTGTTTTGTTTATGGCCGGTTTTGTTGTGGCGCTGTATATCACCGGTGTAATTCTGATGGTGCTGACGCTGGCCCAGGTTATCTTCAGTCTGCTGACGGGCAGTGCCAATAACAACCTGCGAGGTCTGGGTGCCAGCTTGTCTGTGTATGTTAACCAGATACTGGTTTACCTCACCTATAACAGTGAGATCAAACCGTTTCCATTTTTGCCATTTCCCTCACCAGCAGAATCACCAGTAGAGCCAATAGAACCAGTGGAGGAACAGGAACCTGATTCTGACACCTCTGACACCTCTGACACCTCTGACACCTCTGACACCTCTGACACCTCTGACACTGATTTCACTGCACCCGCCAAAAATGAATAGTCCTGCAAAAGCTTTTAAAGCCTGGGCAGCGGTGTGCCTGCTGCTGGTAACCGCACCGCTGACTGCGCAAACCAGTGGTGACGTTGCCGGCGCTAGTGATTACGCCGGCATCAACCGCTTTCCCGGTTCCCGCATCGTGGACTATCGTGCGGAAGGCAGCACCGTATACTCACTGGCCCTGGGTCGTATGCAAC
Source organism: uncultured Pseudohongiella sp. (assembly GCA_964535565.1). GTDB lineage: Bacteria > Pseudomonadota > Gammaproteobacteria > Pseudomonadales > Pseudohongiellaceae > Pseudohongiella. The sequence continues at coordinate 129,145 of CAZHUJ010000008.1, forward strand.
GGGTAACCGGACGTGTGGCACCGAGCCAGTCCGAACGTTTTCAGGGTGATCTGCACCGTATTACTTACGAAATTCCGGACGGATTTGGTGCGCAGGAAGTGTTTAATCATTTTCGCAACCAGCTGCTGGGGCCGGGCCAGCAGGAACTGTTTGCCTGCCAGGGGCGCGACTGTGGCAGCAGCAATTTCTGGGCAAATGACCTGTTTGGCAACCGTATTCTCTACGGACCGGAGAGCGGCCAGTATTATATGGCCAGCGCTTATCAGCGCTCAGTCGCGGGTGAGACCATTAACGGCTATGCGGCGCTGTATGTGATTACGCGAGCCAACCGTCGTATGTACGCCCATCTTGAATTGCTTGAG
>CAZHUJ010000009.1:0-104954 GCA_964535565.1 uncultured Pseudohongiella sp.
GGCATCATAAAGTGAAAAGGGCCATCCCATACGGGGTGGCCCTTTTTTTATGCGCTCATTTTTGCTCCAGGATATTTATGACTTGTTGATATAAAAAATGTAATTTATTCCTCTCCTTGTCGGTCAATTCAGCGTTATACGGCAATAGCTTTTAGCATAGACTTTGTCTTATGCCGTCCGATAAAAATAATTCTAATGAGAGGTTTTTGTGATGATTAGAACGGGCCGTAGAGCTCTGTGCTCAGCCGTGGGGGGCGTGCTCGGCGCTACAATGTTGTCATTGGGTATTGCCCAAGAGGCCACCTCAGTCGCAACCAACGCTCCCAAACAGTTCAGAGCTGTACGTGTTGATGTCCCCCCCGTATTAGATGGGAAACTTGATGATCCCGTATGGTCTCAGGCCGATGTTATTACAGATTTCCACCAAACTCGTCCTGGTAATGGAACGCCAACCTCAGAACCTACAGAAGTCTATGTCGTCTACACGTCCGATGCGTTGTACATCGGTGCGCGGATGTATGACAACGAACCACACCTGATTGCTGCGCCTGTGATCAGGCACGGGCAGGGAATGCCGTCCGATGACCGCCTGGTTGTCATTTTGGACCCATTTAACTCCCGCCGTGCAGGATACAGATTTGAAACTAACCTGAATGCCGCGCGTCACGATGCTTTGTACACAAGTGTCAGCTCATTTTCATTAGACTGGAATACCATCTGGGATGTAGCTACTAGCGCAGATGACAACAGCTGGATTGCTGAAATTGAAATACCGTTTAAATCCATCCCATTTGATCCAGCTATTGAGACCTGGGGTTTTAATTTTGGCAGAGCTATTCGCCGCCGCGGTGAGGAAATGGCCTGGGTATCCCAGAATCGAACATACAATCCCAGTATCTCCGGGCAAATTACTGGAATGACGGGGCTGGATAAAGGAGTAGGGCTGGATATCGTTCCTTCCATGTCAGTTAATAGACAGCAACGATATGATCCTTCCAGTGAAAAAACGGACTGGGTCCCATCCCTTGATGCCTTCTACCGTATCACGCCATCCTTGAATGCGGCGTTAACCATAAACACGGACTTCTCCGCCACTGAAGTCGACAGCAGGCAAGTCAACTTGACGCGCTTTAACCTGTTCTTTCCGGAGAAGCGTGACTTCTTTCTTAACGACTCGGATCTATTTCAGTTCGGTAATATCGGCGGTATGGCGAACGGTAACAACGCTACCTCACAAGGTGTTCGGGAAAATGCCAGACCGTTCTTTTCCAGAAAACTAGGGTTAAGCCAAACCGGGGCGCCAGTTGACATTAATTATGGTGGCCGTATCAGCGGCAGAGTAGGTCGCTGGAATATCGGTACGCTGGCTATCAGGCAGGATGAATTTGGCGCAGTCGAATCCTCTGATTTGTTTGTCACCCGTATTTCAGCAAATGTGCTGAACGATTCTGCGATAGGGTTTATTTATACCAACGGTGATCCAGGGTCGAACAGGGAGAATAATGTTGCCGGTGTAGATTTCAGATATCTGAATAACCGTCTACCCAATGGGCAGCAACTCGAAGCCGATCTCTGGTATCAAAAGTCTGACACACCCGGCCTTGATGGTGACGATGCCTCGTATGGCGTTGGTTTACGTTTACCCAATAACACCGGCTGGAGAGGTCGTGTAGCTTTTAAGGAAGTTCAGAAGAACTTTAATCCAGCGATGGGGTACGTTAATCGCTCCAATATCCGCGACTTCACTGCAGATGCGGGTCATACCCATTTTTTTGGTGGAGATATTCTGCAGTCAGTATTTACGGGAATTGATGCACAGCGTATTGAGGTCATTGACGGAGGGCTGCAGTCAGAGGTGGTGGTTTTTCGTTTGGCAGAGCTGCAAACCAACACACGTGACAGTGTCGAATTGGCTTACACCACCAACCGCGAAGTGGTAACTCAACCATTTACCTTGTATACATCACCTGTGCGCAGTGTGGCGGTGCAGCCAGGTGACTACAAGTTCAATGAGCATCAGATCAAACTCAGTACTGGTGGTCAGCGTGAATTCTCTGGCAGCTTTACTTATCTGGGCGGGGATTTCTATAACGGTAAACGCACCAATCTGAGTAGCTCTTTGTCGTGGACGCAGTCGCGCTATTTTGTGGCATCGGTGAACTATGACTGGAATGACATCAGTTTGCCGCAAGGCGACTTCATCACCCGACTGACGTCAGTCTCAACACAGGTAGCGTTTTCTTCCACGCTTTACTGGATCAACCTGGTCCAGTACGACAACCTGTCTGAGGAGATCGGAATCAATACCCGTCTGCAATGGATACCACGTGCGGGCCAGGAGGGATTCATCGTGTTGAATTACAACATGCAGGACAGGGATAAAAATAACCGGTTTGAAAGTGCCTTGTCTGATTTAAGTGTGAAGTTCAAATATACCTTCAGATTCTGATTGTATACGGATGTAAAAAAGGCAGCCTTGGCTGCCTTTTTATCAGACACATTCAAGCGCTTCTACCGATCAAGGCATCGGGCTCACGCCTATTAATACCGTGTGCAGGAACATCGCAAAAACGGCCCAGGTAATAATGCCTGCAACCACAGTCAAAATATCACCCTTCATGGTGCCAGCTGTGCGCTGAATACCGGCGACTCGGTCACGACGACGGCTGACTGCAAAACCAGCAATTGCCCACGCCAGAAAACCACCAAATAACAGCACATCTGCCACAGTGCCGTTGGCCAGCAAGTGAGCCAGTGCCCAGGTTTTTATTGCAACATACATCGGATGTCCCAATTTGGCCTTGATCCGGTTGCCCGGAACATACGTTGCCGCCAACAGCACAAAAGCAATCAGCGTTAGCAGCAGTGCAATATGGCGCAGCGCAACAGGCGGGTACCATAACCACACCGGATCCATGCGGCTTTGGCCATAACCAATCACAATAAGTGCCAGACCAGCGATAGACACCAGTGAGTAGAGCACTTTCCAAAGCGAGTCCCCCAGTTTGTTGCGAAAATTGTCCCGGGCCGCTGGTGCAAACAGGGCAGATGAATGTATGCCCAAGAATATGACCAGTCCTGCAATGAGTAAGCTCATGATTATTATCCTGATGTTATGTGTTAGCGGCGCCAAGCATAAAGACTGCTCACAGCTATCGCAAGTTTAATCCCTGTTGCCGGGAATCCTGCGCTATCAAAGCGTCCGGATAATGTAATAGTATTGGGAACACCCCTGAATTGGAGGCGACGTAGTGACTTCCAGCATGATCTATTACGTTCTTGATACCAATGTTCTGATTCATGATCCCTCCGCAGTCTGGAATTTTGACGAACACCATGTGAGCATTCCAATGACTGTGCTCGAAGAGCTGGATAAGCTTAAAAGTGGTCGAGGGGCTCTAGCGGCTGATGCAAGGCAAGCGATCAGAGAGCTCGACAGGATTCTTGCTAATGCACCTCCAGAAAAGATTGAAGATGGCGTTCCAATAGAAAGAGGCAAGAACCTGCCATCAATGGGAAGCCTGAGTGTGCTGATGACAGACTCACCCCTGATTCGCGAAATCCTGCCCCTCAATATTAATGACAACAAAATTCTTAATGCAGTTGCCCAGCTAAAAAAAAGCAAACCCGCCCACGAAGTTATTCTGGTTTCCAAAGACATTAACATGCGCCTGAAGGCTCGAGCCTGCGGAATTGCTGCTGAGGACTATCATACAGACCAGCTGGTAACGGACATCAACGAGCTTCATAAAGGCTACGTAGAATACGAAGGCAGTTTCTGGGACAGCATTCAGTCGGTTGAAACCGAGCAGACTCATGCAGGGGAAACGTTTCATCGACTTAAGCGCAGTATGATGTCCCATGAGGTATATCCCAATCAGTTCCTGCTGGATGAGGCTGGTTTTATTGGGCGCGTGGTAGAAGTTGGGGAGGACATGATCGTCCTCAAACATCTGGACCAGGAGCGTATGCTCCAGCGCGAGGCTTGGGGTCTGCATCCTCGGGATATTTATCAGGCAATGGCCCTGGATTTGCTGCTTGACCCGAACGTACACCTGGTCAATCTCACCGGTGCGGCAGGCTCAGGGAAAACTATTCTGGCGTTGGCTGCTGCTATTGATATGACGCTGGCCAGCAATCAGTTTCGCCGAATTATTGCAACCCGCAGTACACAGGGGCTGGATGAAGATATTGGTTTTCTACCGGGAACCGAGGCTGAAAAAATGGAACCGTGGCTGGGAGCCATCACCGATAATCTTGAGGCCCTGCATCTGGATGATGTTAACAGTGCATCCAGTGTTGACTACGTATTGGCAAAGGTGCCACTTCAATTTAAATCTCTGAACTACATTCGCGGGCGTAGTTTTCAGTACAGCCTGATCCTGATTGATGAATCTCAGAACCTGACCCCTCATCAGATGAAAACCATTGTGACACGGGCAGGTACTGGATCCAAAGTAGTGTGTCTGGGGAATCTGGCTCAAATTGATACCGCGTATTTGAGCCCTACCAGCTCAGGGTTGACCTACCTGACGGAGCGTTTTAAACATTTTGCCCATGGCGGCAATCTACAGCTAAAAGGGGTGCCAAGATCCGCACTGGCTGCGTTTGCTGAGCAACATCTGTAAGACAGTTGGTGGATCAGTCGCCGTCCAGCAGCTGATCCATTGTAAGAGCAGGATTTTCATCACAAGGCTTGCCTACCTTATGTGCCGGGACGCCCACAACGGTGGTATAAGGTGGCACGTCCTTGAGGACAACACTGCCAGCACCTACTTTTGCGCTGCGACCGATCTCGATATTACCCAGGACTTTAGCGCCGGCAGAGATCAGCACGCCGGAGCGAATTTTGGGGTGTCGGTCACCTTTTTCGTTCCCTGTGCCACCCAGTGTGACTGATTGCATTATTGAAACGTCATCTTCAATAACTGTGGTTTCACCAATCACGATGCCGGTAGCGTGATCGAACATGATGCCTTTGCCCATGACACAGGCTGGATGAATATCGACGCCAAAGACCTCTGAGTTTCTGCTTTGCAGATAAAGCGCCAGATCATGACGGCCGTTGTTCCACAGGAAGTGCGCAACCCGATGAACTTGAATGGATTGGTAACCCTTTAAATAAAGCACAACAGGCAGATAGGAGTTGGTGGCTGCATCGCGGTCAAATACAGCCTGAATATCCCAGGCTGCATAATCCACAATTTCCGGCGAAGCCGCGAAGGCCTCAACTATCAGCTCACGCATGGCCACAGTCGACATCACATAGTTTGCAAGCTTGTGAGCCAGCAAATAACTTAAGGCTGAACTCAAATCCTTGTGATTGAGAATGCAGGCATAAACGTAACTGGCCATCAATGGTTCGCGGGCAATCAGTTCGCCAGCCTCAACCCTTAACATTTCCCATATCCGTTCCTGCATACCTGTACCCCTGCGGTTCTGATTTTTGGCCATGATCGGCACCAGAAGGCGCGGATTATAACTCACTGATTTGAAGGCGCAGCAACTGCTGCTGTGGTTGCTTTCGCCAAAACGATGTGCTGATGCCCGATCTTCGAGCTCTGCTCCTCAAACGCGTGCAACAGTGCCTTGCGCATAACTGTGTTTATCAGGCGTGGTACGCCCCGGGTGCAATGATGGATCTCTCGAGTCACAGTTTCTTGCACAATATCATCGTCTCCGCCGGCCATGATCAGCCGTGCCCGGATATAGCGGGCTGTTTCTGTTTCACTCAAGGCGTTCAGTGTGTGGAGTCTGGTGTCAATCTCAGCCAGCCCATATAGATCGGGAGACTGCAGGAGCTCAAGCAATTCAGGTTGTGCAAACAAAACTGCCTGTCGTTGTTGCTCCGGCTGCTGCAGCATCTGAATCAAGTGAGCCAGAGAACTGGTTGATAACAATTGGCCCTCGTCGATCAATATAACTTTATGTGGCGCCTGGGCATCTTTATTGAAGCCCATTCCTGACTGCGTGCCTAACCCCAGGTTGGGGAAGGGTTTATACAACACGTCATAACGGGTTTTATGCACACGAAGTGTATTTAACAGTCGTCGGCACACCATGGATTTACCAAGGCCAGGCTCTGCAGTGACAATCTGTAATGTGCAGCCTTCAGATATTCCGCGGAGCAGGGACAGAAATATATTCTGGGACATGTGATCTTCCCAGAACTGGCTGACATCAGGCGTGTCCGCAAACGGAGGGTATGTAAAACCGAAGAACTGCAGATACATAAACTCAGCAAACTCTGTGGTGGTGGCAGCAGGCTAATCCACCGTGACTGGCAATTCAACCTGTGATATCGCGCAATGGTCGTGCTTACCCTAATGTTTATAAAAAAACCGCCGCTAAATTACCAGTAAAGAATAACAGTGCAATCAATACGAACCCGGCAAGGCTGCGGTTTCGTTTAAGGGAGATCAGGATGTTCAGTAATTTCACAATCCGCACGCGTATCGGGTTGATAGTCGTTGTGAGTTTTATAGCGATTCTTGGCCTTAGCCTGACGTTGCTGCTACAGGCACGTGAGCGTTTTATGGATCAGCTGCGTGACGGTAGTGTGAATCAGGTGCGCATGATCCACGGGGCGCTGGAAGGTCTGTACGAACGAGTCCAGCGTGGGGAGTTGAGCGACGCTGAAGCCAAGCGACTTGGGCGTTTTATGATCAACAGCACCATGATTGACGAGCGTAACTACCTGCTCCTGTACCATCGCCTGGGGCAGCTGCTCGCACACCCCGTACGTGGTACTGATGCGGCATTGGATACTGATGCACAGGTCAGACAATCGTTGCGTGCGACGGAAACCACAGAGGCGCAGCGTCTGGCGCAGAATGGCTATCGTGATCCTGCGCCCACCATGCCTGAAATCATCCACCGATATAACGGCGACAGTTATACCGGTTTCTCCGAGTATCTCTACTACCCTGAACAGGAGTTCGGTTACCGCCTGCTGACATACACCGATGATCCGCTGGCCCATCCTCAAGCTGACCTGAAGACAGTTTACTCTGAGTTGTTTGCCCCTTGGGGTTGGGTGATTATCCACGGCCTTTATGAAGATGACATCCGAGCTGAGTTTTTTAACTGGGCGGCAAATTCAGCCGTGATAATTGTGCTGATGCTGCTGGCGCTGGGCGTAGCCGCCTATTTCCTGTCATCGTCTATTACTATGCCTCTGCGTAAGGCAGAAGCTTACATGCAGGATATTGCCCGAGGCTCTGGTGATCTGAGTCGCCGGCTGGAAGAGAACGGCAATGACGAACTGTCAAAACTGGGTAGCAGCTTTAACATCTTCGTCAGTAAGTTGGCAGACATCATTCGTAAGGTATTGACCACAAACTCCGAAGTGACCGGCAAGTCCGCACAGTTCTCGCAAATGATTGAGCGAACCGCTGGACGTTCAGCGGCACAGCTTGAAGAGACTGAGCTGCTGGCCTCCTCCACAACGGAATTGTCATCATCTCTTGCGGATGTGGCTGACGGCGCTCAGACCAGCGTAGATGCTGCCCGTGAAGCGAACGGTGCGACACAGAAAGCCACCGAGGCTGTTTCCAGTACACGCGCCTCTGTAGAAAAGCTTTCTGGTTCCCTGTCCAATATTCAGCAGAAAGTGCACGATATGCGTGACCACAACGAAAAGGTGCACTCTGTACTGGAAGTTATTCAGGGCATCGCCGAGCAAACCAACCTGCTGGCTCTTAACGCTGCCATCGAAGCAGCGCGTGCGGGCGAACAGGGCCGAGGTTTTGCTGTAGTAGCGGATGAGGTGCGTAGTCTGGCGCAGAAAACCCAGTCGTCGACACTGGAAATCAACACCATTATTCAGAACTTGCAGGACAACACCACGCAGATTGTCTCTGCGATGGATCAGGGGGTCAGCCTGTCGCGCGAGTGTGTAGGCTCTGCAAATACTGCCAACCAATTGCTGGATTCTGTTCTGGCATCAGTGCAACTGATTGCCGAACGCAGCCGCGATATCGCCAGTGCGGTTAAACAGCAGTCAGAAGTGACCGAAGGTATTGCCAAGAGCAGTGTCAAAATTGCTGCCGACGGGCGACTGAACACAGAGGATTACCTCAAGTGTAAACAGTATCATGCCGAAATAGATCAGCTGCTGACATCACTGGATGGACTGGTCAACCAGTTTAAACTCGGTACTCGCTGATCAGGGATTGTTCACAACCATTGTGCGGGTGCAGCCAACACCCGCACTTCAGCTGCAAAAAGCGGGTGCACAGGGTGGAGCACGGACACAGTTCCGTGTTCTAATCCGTCCACCCAATGTATAAATAGTGCCACTGATGTTCGCCTGTATTGACCTAGGATCCAACAGTTTTCACCTTTTGATTGCGCACTGGAAAAACGGTGGTCACGAGATCGTCGAACGCTTTAGTGAAAAGGTGCAACTGGGAGAAGGAATTGCTCGCAGTGGACAAATCACTCCGGCCGCGTTTGCGCGCGGTGTTGCCTGTCTTGATACATTCTCTGCCGCGTTGCGACGTTATCCGGTGACCCATCTGTGGGTGGTTGGCACCAATGCATTGCGTGTTGCCAGTAATGCCCAGGCATTTTTAAGTGAAGCAGAGGCCAGAGGACTGTCAGTAGACGTGGTCAGTGGGCTGGAAGAAGCAACACTGATTTACGCGGGTGTGATGTCGGCCTTGCCCGATGATGGCAACAACCGGCTGGTGGTGGATATTGGTGGCGGCAGTACCGAACTTATTGTCGGTCAAGGTACTCGGCAGCTTCAGGCCCACAGCATGCCCATCGGCTGTGTCAGTTGGCGTGATCAATGGTTTGCAGAGTCATTCAATGATGCCGCCAGTGTGAAACAGCGTTTGGACGAGGCTGCCACCGCTGCCGAAGAATTGTTCAAAACCGTCGCCGATCAACTGGCAAGAACTCCTTGGATTGAGGTGTATGCTTCATCCGGCACAGCCAAAATGCTTAGTGCTCTTTGCACCGAGCGAACAGCACCCGGCAGTGCTCCGCTGGGAGTAGAAATGGATGTACTAAAAAGTCTGGAATCCGACATCATCCAGATATCGCTGAGCCCTCAACTCAGTCTGCGAGGCCTCAAAAACAGCCGCAGGGAACTGGTCTTGCCAGGCTGGGCCGTATTGCTGGGATTTATGCGGGCAAACAATATCCAGGCGCTCAATTTCAGTCATTCTGCACTACGTGAAGGCATGCTGCATTTTTTGGTGGAAGCAGCCAGGCTTAACGAGTCACCGTTGCATGTGTTGAGAGCGCGTTAAGCAGCAGTGCCTGCACGCCATCTGCAGGATCATTGGCTCTAGGTAAAAGCTTTTTATAGACGCCGTCAGCCTGTAATTCCCAAGTCTGCTGACGATCAGCCAGATACAGTTCCAGCTCCTCAAGGATACGGTTGACCCACTTCTTACGTAGAATGGGAAAGGCTATTTCAATACGTCGGTGCAGGTTCCTTTCCATCAGGTCAGCGCTGGAACAGTACAGTGGATGTTCATTGTTGGAAAAATAATACACTCGGGAATGTTCAAGGAAACGACCCACAATTGAGACCACGCGAATATTGTCTGAGACACCTGGAACCCCGGGCCGCAGGCAACATATACCGCGCACAATCAAATCAATTTTTACCCCTGACTGTGAAGCACAATACAGTTCGCGGATCATGTGCGGATCGGTCAGCGCATTCATCTTTGCAATAATGCGCGCAGGTTTACCTGCCAGTGCAGCCTGTTTCTCCTGCTCGATCAACTGGATCAGCCCCTTCATCAATTTGAACGGCGCATTCAGGATCAGCTCCGGAGAAATCTTTTTGCCCATACCGGTAATTTGCTGGAAGACTTTGTGCACGTCTGAACACAAGGTTTCATCACAGGTCATCAGGCTGTAATCGGTGTAAACAAGCGAGTTCTTGCGGTGGTAGTTGCCGGTGCCCAGATGCGCGTAACGCTTTAGGCGACCGTTTTCCCTGCGCACAATCAGCAGCATTTTGGCGTGGGTCTTGTAGCCCATAACACCATAAACAACCACCGCGCCGGCTTCCTGCAATATGCTGGCGAAGTGAATGTTGTCCTGTTCATCAAAGCGTGCACGCAATTCAATTACAACTGTGACCTCCTTGCCATTGCGTGCGGCTTCAGACAGAGCTTCCACCAATTCTGACGATTCGTTGGTTCGGTACAGCGTTTGTTTGATAGAAATGACACCCGCGTCGCGTGCCGCCTGCCGAACCCAGTCAATCACCGGAATAAAAGACTGATAAGGATGCAGCAGCAGCTGATCTTCACGGTTGATCGCAGTAAAGATGCAATTGCCTTCTTCAAGAGCTGGAGGTAAGCCGGGAGAGAACGGCGGATAACGCAGCTGCGGGCGGTTGATCATGCTGAACAGAGCCGTTAGTCGCTGCAGATTGACCGGGCCATCCAGACGGAACAGCTCGTCTTCGGTCAGATTAAACCGTTCCAGCAGAAAATTGGTCAGCTCGGGCGGACAGCCAGCACCCACTTCCAGTTTGGCAGCAGCGCCAAAACGGCGTAAATGTAGCTCGCCTTGCAAGGCACGGGCGACGTCTTCCACTTCCACGTTGGTCATTTCCAGATCCGAATTGCGGGTTACACGGAACTGGTGGCACTCTTTAACGCGCATGCCTGGGAAAAATTCTTCCACGTATTCGTGAATCACCGAAGACAGGAAAATAAAGTTGTCGCCCTCTGGAATAATGTGGGCTGGGACTTTTATCAAACGTGGCAGTGCGCGTGGTGCCGGCACAATGGCCAACCCGCTATCACGACCAAACGCGTCCTTGCCCTCAAGCGAAAGAATGAAGTTGAGACTTTTGTTTACCAGTCGTGGAAACGGGTGCGCCGGATCCAGACCTAATGGACTGATAACCGGAAGCACTTCGTTGCGGAAATACTCAGCAGTCCAGTTGGAGAGTTTTTCGTCCCATTCATGTCGATATAAAAAACGGATGTTCTGCTGAGCCAGGGCGGGCAACAGTTCCTGGTTAAGAATACGGTATTGCTCGCTCAGTGCATCGCGCACCTGTTCATGCAGTTCGGTCAGAATTTCCTGCGGATATTTGCCGTCAGCTTCCGGGCGTTGTCTGCCAAAACCTAACTGCTTTTTTAATCCGGACACGCGTATTTCGTAAAACTCATCCAGGTTGGAGCTGAAAATGAGCAGAAACATCAGGCGTTCAAGTAAAGGATGTTGCGGGTTTTTAGCCTGCTCAAGCACACGCAGATTAAACTGTATATAACTCAGTTCACGATTCAGATAATACGCGCTGTCAGTCAGGTCAATGTCAGCGGCGATTGCCGGACAGCGAGAACAGGTGTCTGTAGTTGTCTGGTTTGCCGTTTCCGTATTGCTGCTCATGCTAAAACCCTGCGACTGATCAATGCTGGATGATAAAGGTATTCTAGCCCTGGTTTAAGCAAGTTGATATCGATGTCACGTAAATGTCATATACTGAGGTTAGGTTATAGGCTCCTCTGATAGGGTTTCCAATTATGAAAACTGACGCTGGTGTACACGGTCATCATATTTCCCAACAGTTCAATGCAGAACTGGAAGAAATTAAAAGCAGCATGCTGGAAATGGGTGGCCTGGTTGAAAAACAGATTACCGATGCCATTGCAGCGTTGATAAACGCCGACAGTGATCTCGGGCACGCAGTGCGTGCTAACGATGACGCAGTCAATGCGATGGAGATCGCAATTGATGAAGCCTGTAACCGTATTCTGGCACGCCGGCAACCTGCCGCCAGTGATTTGCGGTTGGTGTTGGGTATTATCAAAGCGGTTAACGATCTTGAAAGAATTGGCGACGAGGCTGCCAAGATTGCCCGGCTGGCTGTTGAGCTTGCCGACCAGGGAGATTCATCCAAAGGCTACGTTGAAATCCGCCATATTGGCGAGCGCGTCCGCGTGATGATTAACATGGCTCTGGATGCCTTTGCGCGCTACGACGCTGAGGCCGCTGTTGCTGTGGCCAAAGAAGATGTCAATGTTGACCTTGAGTACAGCACTGCCATGCGCGAAATGATCACGTATATGATCGAAGACCCCCGCAGTATCAGTCGAGCAATGAATGTGATCTGGGCGCTGCGTTCCCTGGAGCGCGTCGGCGATCATGCCAAGAATATTGCCGAGCATGCCATTTATATGGTCGTCGGCAGGGATGTGCGGCACGCTGGATTGTCAGGCATGGAACAGCAGATCAAATCGGAGAGCTGAAAAATTTCAGCTTTTATCAACAACCCGGTCTCTGGGCAGCAGGCAGATAAATTCGCTGCCTTTGCCCAGCTCACTGCGTATCTCCAGTTTTCCGCCATGGCGAGCAAGCACATGTTTGACAATTGCCAGACCGAGGCCAGTGCCTCCAGTGTCGGTAGAGCGGCTTTCATCAACCCGGTAAAACCGTTCCGTTAGACGCGGCAAGTGTTGGGGGTCAATGCCAAGTCCATTGTCTTTAACACTCAAACGCAACCCGTCCGCACTGTATGATGCCAAGAGTGTGATCTGACCCTTTTCCGGGGTGTATTTGGCGGCATTCAGAACCAGATTTGACAGCGCACTGTAGATTTCGCTGTAGCTGCCGCGTACATGCAGCGTTTCCGGACAGTCCACAATAAACTGATGTTGTTTGCTGCTGAAAACATGTTCAGCATCGTGTTGCACGTCCCGTAACAGTGATGACAACTGAACGTCTTCGGTCTGCTCTTTGGACAAGGCGCGGGTTTCAAGCCGTGACAAAGTCAGCAGGTCGCGAATGATATTTTCCATACGCTGCGATTGCTGCGCCATTTGCTCGATTGGGCGTAACCAGCGCGCGGGCAGGTTTGCCCTGTCGTCCAGCATGGTTTCCAGATAACCGGTTATCACCGTAATTGGTGTGCGCAGTTCATGGGACACGTTGGCCACAAAGTCCTTACGCATCATTTCCAGTTTATATAGCTGGGTAATATCTCTGACCAGCATCAGGCGTTCACCGGCACCAAAACTGGTAATCTGGTATTCAAGCATGCGCGCGGGATCAACATGCGACGCTAGTTTAAGCGGGGAGCCAAAATTGGCGCGGCCGAAATAATCAACAAATACAGGGTCGCGGATCAGGTTGGTCACAGCCTGTTTACGGTCTTGCGGGGTTTTCAGTCCCAGCAGACGCGTAGCGGCCGGATTCCACCATTCCAGTCCACTATTGCTGTTTATCATTACTACCGCCATATCAAGCGCAGCGGTAGATTCCTGCGCCTTATCGATGATGCCCTGCATTTCCTGCATTACTTCACGTTCGCGTCGTTGCAGCAGGTAGATATCGTCAAATATAAACCCCCAGATACCACGGCTTTCAGGGGGAGGCTCAGGATTGCTGCGGTTAAATTTACGAAGCCAGAAATACAGTTTGCTCAGCTGGCGCAGGTTATAAAGCATGTATATTGCCGTGCCGGCCAGCAGGACCAGCAACAGCTCGCCCAGCAGCCAGCCAACAAACGTCAAGGCTGCAAGCCCTAACGTCAGTCTTTGAATCACCGAGCGCCAGTCAGTAAACAATGTAAAAAGCCTTGGTTGTAAAACGTCTGATCATTACCCGGTTACTCGTGTCGGGTGGAAAAACGATAACCGGCACCTCTGACGGTTTGCACCAGGCTAGCGTAATTGATGGCTCCGACCGAGGCTGCTGTCAGCGCCTTGCGCAAACGGCCAATATGCACATCAACGGTGCGCTCTTCCAGGTATACGTTTGCACCCCAGACCTGGTCCTGGATATGGTCGCGTGAGAATACCTTCTCCGGATGGGTCATAAAAAAGTTTAACAGCCTGTATTCGGTAGGTCCAAGTTCGACAGCTTTGTCCTCAATATAAACCCGATGGCTGGCAGTATCCATTTCCAGATCAAAGATGCGGATCGGTTTGTCGCGCAGGTTGCCAGACACTCGACGTAATACCGCTTTGATGCGTGCTATCAGTTCCCGCGGAGAAAAAGGTTTGGTTACATAGTCATCCACGCCCACATCCAGACCTTGAACCTTGTTGTCTTCACTGGTTTTTGCAGTGAGCATGATAATAGGAATATCTGCGGTCAGCTCTTCGCGTTTGAGACGGCGAGCCAGATCAATACCACTGCCACCTGGCAGCATCCAGTCCAACAGAATCAGATCCGGTTTGTGATCTACAATTTTTACATGGGCATCGAGTGCGGTTTCCGCAGTCAGACTGCCGAAACCGGCAGTGTCCAAGGCTACGCTGATCATGTCACGGATTGCCGTTTCATCATCGACTATCAATACAGTCTGCTGTTCCGACATTGCTGAAACCCTGTTATTTATTCAACAGTTTACGAGTTGATACAAGTTTCGGAGCATTTAAGCAATGCAATATTACAGTTTGATGACAATGGCTCAATCGCGGCCTTTGCGTCGTGTGTGTGGCGGGTGTCCCATATGGAATATTTACTGATACAGGCCGTCTGTATTAATGGGTATAATGCTGCCCGCGACAAACCCACAATGCAAGAAACCTGAATTAATCATGCCGGCCCTGGCTGGAGTAAAAGGAGAGACCATGGATTGTACAAGTTTAAAAGCCGTCACACTGGCGTTGGCAATTGGCGCTGCCGGTTTTGCTGCTCAGTCTGCAAGCGCAGACGAGGGACGTTTCTATGTAGTCCCAGGCCTGCAGTGGATGGATTTTGACAGTGATCGTCAGTCAGATGACGAACTCGGTTATAACATCGGTGCGGGTTATGGCCTCACTGACAAGTTGTCCACCGAACTGACCTACAGCCGCATTAACATGAGCACGCTGGCTGGTCGCGACCGTCTGCGCTCTTACCGGTTGGACCTGGTTTATGGTCTGGATAACACTATCGGCAAACTGACCCCTTACTTTGTGGGTGGTATTGGCGACACCAAACTGGATACAGAAAAAGAGACCACTGTAAACCTGGGTGCAGGTCTGCGTCACCGCTTCAACGACCGTGTTGAATGGCGTGCGGCGGCCCGTACTTTCTACGGTATCGATGACCGTACGTATGACTTCGGTATTGATACCGGCCTGGTATTCCACCTGGGTTCCACACAGGAAGCTCCGCGTGTAGCCGCTTCTCCAGCTCCTGCTGCCCCTGTAGTGGCTGACGCAGACGGCGACGGTGTGCCGGATGCTCGTGACGCATGCCCGAACACTCCACGTAACTACGCGGTTGATGAGCGTGGCTGCCCGATCATGTTGGATGAAGTAGCCCGTCTGACCCTGAATGTGCAGTTCGACTTCGACCAGGCTGTAGTAAAACCTGAGTTTTTTGAAGACATCCGTCGTGTAGCGGACTTCCTGTCAGAAAATGATGACGTTGTTGCCACGCTGGAAGGTCACACCGACAACACGGGTTCCGACGAGTACAACCAGCAGCTGTCCGAGCGTCGTGCTGCAGCTGTACGTCAGGTTCTGATTGATCGATTTGGCGTAAACGCGGCGCGTATCAGCTCCGTTGGTTACGGCGAATCACGTCCAGTTACTGCCAACAATACTGCTGAAGGTCGTGCACAGAACCGTCGTGTGGAAAGTGCGATGACTGCAACCATGCAGCGTCCACAACTGCGCAACTAATAAGTTCCAGTTTGCTTCCTGACCACTCCCTGTCGGTAAAAGCGCCGGCAGGGAGTTTTTTTTGCGCGCTTTAAAGGGTATTGTGCGCCATTGGCAAGCAGACTCTGACAATACCGTGCAACATTCCTTACAAGCTGAACATTTGCTACCCACCGACTATCTGGCCGATGGCAATTTCCGCTGGCGTGCAATCAATCAACACTGGCCTGGTCCCAATACTGTTGAGCGCGACTGGCTGCTGACTCCCGGCTCATTGACTCGACGCTTGCTGAGCATCAGTGCGGGCACTTTTGAGGTTCGTGTACTTGAAGAGGGCTGGGTATACCGAACGGTACGCGTGCCTGGTTTCAGCTCCACGATTGCCACCAAACAAATCATGTGGTCTCGACAGGTAATTCTGGGTGGGTTTGGAGAGTCCTGGGTTGCAGCCCACACCCTGATCCCGGTAAGTTCTCTCAAGGGGCAGCAGCGGCGTCTGCTGATGCTCGGGAATCGCCCGCTGGGAGGTTTCCTTTTCCGGCAAGCCTCGTTGCGGCGTGCGGAAGCACAAATCTGCCATATCAATAATGTCTGGGGACGTCGATCCCTGTTTTTTGTGGAGGACAGGCCCTTGCTGGTGGCTGAGTTTTTCCTGCCTGATTTGTTACGCCGGTATCAGCAGCCGGTCTGACTGGGTGAAAACATGCACACACAGAACAGCATCGCCGGTGCTCTGAGCGGGTTAAAAGTTGTCGATCTTAGCAGAGTACTGGGTGGCCCTTATTGCAGCCAGGTACTGGCTGATCATGGTGCGGAAGTCATCAAGATCGAACCACCACAGGGTGACGAAGTGCGCGATTGGGGGCCTCCGTTTCATGATGGCGATGCAGCCTATTTTATCGGTGTGAACCGCAACAAACGGGGGATGGCGCTGGATCTGACCCGACCTGAAGGGCGTCAGGTTTTGCTGCGTTTGCTTAAAGATGCCGACATCCTGTTGGAAAACTATAAACCTGGCACCATGGAAAAGTGGGGGTTGGGTTACCACGAGGTGTTGGGCAAGCAGTTTCCACGTCTGATTCATTGCCGTATTAGCGGTTTTGGTTCTGATGGACCATTAGGCGGCTTTCCTGGATACGACGCAATTGTGCAGGCGATGGCTGGATGGTTCAGTGTTAACGGGGAGCAGGGCGGCGAGCCAACCCGCCTGGGTGTGGCGATGGTCGACATGGGTACCGGTCTGTACTCAGCTGTTGCCATGTTGATGGCTGTATACGAGCGTCAGCGCTCCGGTCTTGGCCAGTACATTGATATGACACTTTACGATTGTGCGGTGTCACTGATGCATCCGCATATAGTTAATTACAACATGTCTGGTGATATCCCGGTGGCGACCGGCAATGCCCATCCCAATATCAGCCCCTATCAAACCTTCCGTACACGCACTGTGGATATTTTTATTGGGGCCGGTAACAACCGTGCTTTTGCACGGTTGTGTGAGGAGTTAAACGCGCCCGAATTGCTGGACGATGCCAGGTTCACCAGTAATGCATTACGCGTTCAACACCGTGATGTATTAAAAGCAGAGATTGAATCACGCCTGGTAAAAATTGATGGCAGTGTCTTTTCTGAAAAACTGTTGGCGGCGGGACTGCCGTCCGGGCCCATCTACAATACGGCGCAGGTAGTCGCCCATCCTCACACCCGGCACCGGCAGATGGTGGTAGAAAAAGACTGGTATCGCATGACTGGTATTCCAATCAAATTGTCGCGCACACCTGGCTCGGTACGCACTCTCCCGCCGGTGTTCAGTGAGCACAGTCAGGAAGTATTGCGGGAGGCGGGTTTTGCAGATGAGGAAATTGCAGAGCTGACGGCAACAGGTGTGGTGCCATTACAGCGCCGCTAAGGTGTTTAATGGTTAACCTGGCGCCAGGCTGTAGATGGTCATGGTTATTCCGGTTGTACGTTGCGCCCGTCCGTCGCGTAATGCGGGTCTGAATTGCAAGGTTTCCAGGGCCTGCTTTCCGCGAATGCGAGTGCTGGTGGATTCTGGTGTGCCAGACAGGATTTCAATGCGGTCTGCCTGGCCATTAACACCCACTGCAAAACGTAATTGGGCAGCAACACCTTCCGCTGCGCTGATCAGTTCGGAGTCAGGCAGCTGATCATAACGCAAACCCGGAATGCCATTGCGTACCACGGCGGTCGCTGCAATTGAAACTGAATCATCAGCAGCAACCTGGCAGTTTTGCTGCAATGTCTGCAGGCGTTTACTGAACTGGTCCAGAGGTAGCAACGTCGGGCAAGCAAACCACTCATTCAATTGCTCGTTGTTATAACCCGCTTTTAGCAAAAGTTGCCAGGCCTCCTGATAATAACGTGCTGCGGAACCTGTGCTGCCGTTGCCGCGTGACTGCCCTATATGGGAGCCGATGCGCATTTCATATTGCTGGCGCAGCAAGACCGAATCACCGATAAAGAGTTTAATCATTGCCGCCTGCTCCGGGTCATCCTGTTCCAGTGTCGCCAGCGCGGTATTGGGATTTGTTTCACCGTATACGCTGGCCAGCGAGGCGATCATGCTTTGGTGACGACTCATCGAGGTGCGATGGGCGCGCTCTATAACGGTGCTGGTGGCCGGGCCATATGCCGACTCAATATCATTTAATCCAGTAAGCGATGACAGACGTCGCTCTGACAAGGGTCTGGGGCCATTAAGACGGTTGATCAGCTGGGAGCGAGTATCACTGCTGCCCATAATCCCCAGTGCCATATACAACTCGGCAAGCGCTCTGTCATAAATCAGCGCCTGTCTAATATCCGGGTCGTGTAACTCATCCTGTGCCAGTTGCAGAGCGGCGTCCTCAATAACCTGAAGCTGGAGTACATAACGAGCTTCCATCGATTGGGGGCCGCGCGTCAACAGCAGCCGGGTCCAGTCACGCACCTGTTTGTACTGTGCCAGACGGGTTTCTGCAGGAATCTGTTCCTGATTGCGATCAAGCAGAAAAGTCAGATAGTCCAGGCGGTCTTGAAGTGTAATCCAGTCCTGACGTGCGGCCAGGATGCCCAGCTGCTTCTCGATCAGCGGGATTTGGGCTTCAGTATACAAACCATCATTGATGCGCAGTATCTGGATCTGCTGCTCGACCATGGTGGCAGCTTCCTGCCATGCCTGCGCAGAAACCAGTGCCTCGGTCAGTGAGTTCAGTGAACCCAACAGTTCTTCGTTATAAGCCCCCAGAGTCTGAGTGCTGTTTTGAACTTCGGCTCGTAACGTTTCCAGTGTGGCTACCAGCGGCTGGAGGTCAGGATTAATAGCGGGTTCGTAAAGTGTCGGTTCGTCCGCGAAACCGGACTGGGCTATGCAGGCAGAAATGAGAACAGCAGAAATGAGCAATGTGCCCATTCTTTGCAGGGAGAAAACGACCGGCCATTCTGCTCCTGCGCGTCGCAAGCACAACATAACGGTCCCCTTGGGTGATGGCGATCAGCATTCTGATGATGCTGTTAGTGAGTTGAGTATATACAAAATTGATTATCTGAAAAGGGTGTGGCTGCAAAATCCGGTTGACGGCCTGCGGTTGTTTAAATACAGTGCGCGGCTCAACAGTCTTTTTATTAAAACGGTTTTCCATGTTCATGCCATCAGTCATGTTCAACGCCATCGCTGCAGCCGCAGCACGCCTCGCGCGTGCGGCGCGTGCGCGCATGTCCGGCCGGGAAGACCTGGAGGCTGAATTGATCTGTTGAACATACTGATGTTCTAAAAGCAGTGCAGAATTCAAAAAACCTCTGAGGCTTCCGGCCCCAGAGGTTTTTTTTTGCCCTGAATCTGATGGTCTGGAGATGTCGGTGCAGAGACTGGCATAAGGAGTGGAGAAAATGCAGGTTCAAGAAGTGGAAAACAACCTGGGATTGCAGGTGTGTAAAAAGCAGTCACTGGTCATTGAGCGAGGAGAAGGCGTTCAGGTGTGGGACGATGTCGGTCGCCAGTATCTGGATTTAACAGCCGGATGGGGTGTGACTTGTCTCGGGCATTCGCATCCGGTGATTGTTGAGGCCATTACGCAGCAGGCAACACGTATTATCCAGAACCCAAACTCCGGGTTTACCTATTCACCGGTGCGCGCGCAGCTGTTGCTGGAACTGCAGCAGGTACTACCTGCAGGTCTGAGCCGGGTGTTTTTTGCCAACAGCGGCGCCGAGGCCAATGATGCGGCGCTGAAGATTGCCAGAAAAATGACTGGTCGTTCCAAGGTTGTGTCGTTGTTGGGAGCCTTTCACGGCAGAACGCTGGCGACACTGACCGCATCGGGCGGGCCCCAGAATGGTGCAAAGTTTTTGCCAAAGGTGCCGGGTCATGAATTTTGTAAACAAAACGATGGTGCCGAACTGGCAGAACTGATTGACGATCAGACTGCGGCGGTAATTGTTGAACTGGTGCAAGGAGAGGGCGGCGTGCGCGCAGTGGATGCCGCTTATCTCAGACACCTGCGCGCATTGTGTGACAAGCATGGCTGTTTGCTGATTATTGATGAAGTACAAACAGGATTCTGTAGAACCGGACGGTTTTTTGCCCTGGATTATTACGATGTGCGCGCTGACATCATGACCATGGGCAAGGGTATAGCCGGTGGTTTACCGTTTGCTGCATTTGCGTTGACAGAGCAAGTGGCCGCATCAATGGCATTAGGGGATCACGGTGGCACTTATTGTGGAAACCCGCTGTCATGCGCCGTGTCTCTTGCGGTTACACGTTATCTGCGCGAAAACGCCATTGCTGAACGGGTTGCAGAATTTGGCAACCTGGTTCTGGAAGATCTGTTGCAGCTGCAACAGAAATATCCGCAGGTTCTAACTGCTGTGCGTGGGCGCGGTTTGATGCTGGCGCTGGAATTGGCGGCTGACGAATGGGTGTGGCCGTTTACCGAAATTTGCCAGCAAATGGGCTTGTTGGTGACACCTACAAAAAATGCTGTTGTGAGATTGTTGCCGTCCCTGCTGCTGACCAGTGACGAGTGGGAGCAGGCGTTGTCCATTCTGGATCGTGCGCTGGCGCAACTCAGCTGCCACCTCGGCAGCCAGGTTGTGAGGACCCAGGTGCTGGGCTAGTATGCGGGGACACTAATGCAACAGGGGGACAGAGCATGATAAACAGAAAAATAGTAATGGTTCAGCGTCCGCAGGGAGAGCCGGGTGACGACTGTTTTAAACTGATCGAAGAAAAAATTCCTGAGCTGGCTTCAGGGCAAATTCTGGTCAAGGTTATCTGGCTGTCTCTGGATCCTTATATGCGTGGTCGAATGAATGATGTCCAGTCCTATGCCAAGCCGCTTCAGATTGGTGAGGTGATGACGGGCGAAACAGCGGGAGTGGTGGTGGAATCGCGCTCCAGCCTTTATGCCGTCGGGGATCATGTCACGGTGCACAAAGGCTGGCAGAGCATGATTGTGGTTGATGATGATGAACCACGGCTGATGAAGGTGGATTTAAAAAACGGCACCTTGTCGGCGCATTTGGGGGTTGTAGGGATGCCTGGGCGCACCGCCTATTTTGGGTTGCTGGAAGTTGGCAAACCGGTGGCGGGTGAAACGTTGGTGGTTGCTGCGGCCTCTGGTGCAGTCGGCTCGGTTGTTGGACAAATTGCCAAAATCCTCGGGCTCTATGTGATTGGTATTGCCGGTGGCGAGGACAAATGTCGCTACGTGCGCGAAGAGCTGGGTTTTGATGACTGCCTGGATTACAAAAGCGGTGACCTGGCGCAGAAACTTCGTGACGCCTGTCCTCAGGGTATCGACATCTATTTTGAAAACGTCGGCGGTGATGTTACGCGTGCTGTCGCTCCGCTGCTTAATGTGGGGGCGCGTGTGCCTATCTGCGGCTACATTTCCAACTATAACGATAAGGACATAACCAAGGCTGAAACGCCTTTTGATATCCTGAAAAAACTGGATGATGTTCCGGAGCACCGGTTTTTTGTGGTCACCGAATGGCAGGACCGTTGGCAGCAAGCCACCGAGCAACTTGGCGTATGGGTACGCACGGAGCAGATCAAATATCGTGAGTCTATCGGTGAGGGTCTGGAAAATGCGCCGGAGCTGTTCAGAGGGTTATTGCGGGGCCGTAACTTCGGCAAGCAGCTGGTAAAAATTGCCGAGGAGTGATCCCGATGGAACAGATTGGTTTAACCTCGGCCTCTCTTTTTGATGTTAGCGGAAAAACTGCACTGGTAACCGGCGGCACCAGCGGCTTGGGTCTGATCATGGCCGAGGCATTACTGCGCGGCGGTGCGCGGGTCATTATTGTTTCCCGCAAGCAGGCGCATTGTGATGAGGCGCTGAAGTCGCTGGCAGGACTCGGCGAGTGTTATGCGCTGGCGGCTGATATGAGTCTGGCCTCAGGGCGGCAGTTATTAAGCGAATTTGTCAAAACCGGGTTCCCCGAAGGTTTGTCGATTCTGGTTAACAATGCCGGTACCAACTGGGGGGCTCCGATCAGTGACTACCCGGACGATGCTTTTGCCAAAGTCATGAATACCAACGTCAACGCCGTGTTTGCGCTGACCCGGGATTTGTTGCCATGGCTGCAGCGGGCAGCGCGCCGTAGCAACCCGGCCCGTGTCGTAAATATTGGCTCCATGGATGGACTGCATGTACCCATTGTGCAGCGCGTCCCCACCTTCGCCTACTCGGCCAGCAAGGCCGCATTACATCATTTAACCCGCACGCTTGCTGTCGATCTTGGTCCGCGCAACATTACGGTCAATGCCATTGCTCCAGGATTTTTTCAGTCGCGAATGACTGATTATGTGCTCAGCGAATTTGGTGAGGATATTGCAGCTGACTGCCCGCTTGGGCGCGCCGGAGAGCCTGAAGAAATTGCTGGCGCCCTGTTATACCTGGTCTCGCGTGCGGGCAACTACACCAACGGTGTTGTGCTACCGGTTGATGGGGGTACTCATATCAGCAAAGGACATCGGGCATGGATGGATGATGAATAAGCACGCCCTTTCCTGAAAACTGTGCCGCTGTTATGATGGGTAAAGGCAAAATTCATGGGATTTATATCGCTTCTCAACGGTGCCAATAGGGGAACAGAATGAGCTTGTTTGATCTGAGCGGCAAGGTCGCCCTGGTAACAGGGTCAACCAAAGGTATAGGCCTGGCTATTGCGCGGCGTATGGCCGAGCAGGGGGCCAGCGTTGTTATCTCCAGTCGTAATCAGGATGCCTGTGATGAAGTCGCAGCAGGTATCCGCGCGCAAGGCGGCGAGGCTCTGGCGGTGGCTTGCAACATCAACTACAAAGAGCAGTTAAAAGCCCTGGTTGCAACCACACTGAAGCACTACGGCAAAATCGACATTCTGGTGATCAACGCCGCGCTTAATCCGTTTTATGGCTCGTCGCAGGATATTCCCGACGAAGCCTTCGACAAAATCATGCATTCCAACATCGGCAGCGCTCACCGACTGTCTCAGCTGGTGCTTCCGGGTATGGCGGAAAACGGCGGCGGTGCAGTGATTATTGTGTCCTCCATTGCCGGTCTCAAAGGCAGCAATGTGCTGGGCGCCTACGGTATTTCCAAGGCGGCAGACATGCAGATGGCTCGCAATCTGGCTGTGGAATGGGGGCCGCACAATATTCGTGTGAATTGTATTGCACCAGGCCTCATCCGTACCGATTTTGCGCGTGCGTTGTGGGAAAACCCCGATACCTATAAACACACTGTTTCCAAATACCCTCTGCGTCGTATTGGGGAACCGGATGAAATCGCTGGCGCTGCGATCTTTCTGGCCTCAGATGCAGGCAGTTTTACCACCGGGCAGACTCTGGTGGTGGATGGCGGTGGGACCATCACGGGTTGAATCGCTGCTGAGCGTTGGAGACAACAAAATCAACAATACGAGGACAAGAGCATGAATCTGGGACTGTCACCGGAAATGCAGGAAGTGCGGGAGAAGATTCGCCGCTTTGTAGAAGAAGATGTCGCTGCGGTAGAACAGGAATATCACGAACAGATCAGCGTGGGTGATCGCTGGTCCCACACCCCGCGCCAGGAAGAAATTATGGAAAGCCTCAAGGCCAAAGCGCGTTCGCTGGGTTTGTGGAACTTCTTCCTGCCCAAAAGCCAGGGTGGCGCTGGAATATCCAATCTTGAGTACGCCCATCTGGCGGAAATAATGGGACGCAGCCGTCTGGCCTCCGAAGCTTTTAACTGCAGTGCTCCGGACACTGGCAACATGGAGGTGCTGGAGCGTTATGGTTCCGAAGAACAGAAGGAGCGTTGGCTCAAACCGCTGCTTGAAGGCAAGATCCGTTCGGCGTTTGCAATGACGGAGCCGGAAGTTGCTTCATCTGATGCCACCAATATCGCTACCAGTGCTGTACTCGACGGTGATGAATGGGTCATCAACGGCGAAAAGTTCTACATCTCGGGCGCTGGTGATGCACGCTGTAAAATCATGATCGTGATGGTGGTCACTGATCCTGAAGCTCCCAAATACAACCGCCAGTCGCAGATTCTGGTGCCCATGGATACGCCTGGCGTTAAAGTGATTAGACCGATGGAAGTATTTGGACGCGATGATGCACCTCATGGCCATATGCACATCCGCCTCAGCAATGTGCGTGTGCCCAGGGAAAACATCATCCTTGGCCGCGGCCGCGGTTTTGAGATCTCCCAGGGCCGTCTGGGGCCAGGTCGCATCCACCATTGCATGCGCTCCATCGGGGCTGCTGAACGTGCACTGGAGCTGATGTGCAAACGTGCGTTAAGCCGTGAAGCGTTTGGTAAACCCCTGGCCGAGCTGGGTGGCAATTATGATGTGATTGCGGATTCACGTATCGAAATTGATATGTGTCGCCTGCTGGTGCTGCGCGCTGCCCATCTGATGGATACCATTGGCAACAAGGCCGCCCGTGATGCCATTTCCCAGATCAAGGTAGCGGTGCCGAATATGGCGCTGCGCGTGATTGATCGTGCCATCCAGATGCACGGTGCAGCCGGTGTGTCGCAGGACTTCCCGCTGGCAACTTTGTGGACTCAGCAGCGCACTCTGCGTCTGGCCGATGGTCCCGACGAAGTTCACCGTCGTGTTGTCGCCCGCAAAGAGCTCAGCCGTTATAGCTGACAGATATCCCTCCGCAAAAGATCCAAAAGGGTTTTGCTGGCGTAATAACGCCAGTTAAACCCTTTTCAGCATTTTTTCGGGAAGCATTTAATTGAAAATCGCCATTGTGGGCACCGGCATCTCCGGTCTGGTTGCCGCGTATCGTTTATACCCGGATCACGACATCACTGTATTTGAAGCGGCAGACCGTATTGGCGGGCATACAGCCACCGTATCGGTTGAACTCGAAGGTAACAGCTACCAGATAGACACTGGATTTATTGTCTACAACGACTGGACCTATCCCAATTTTATTAAGTTGATGGATGAGTTGGGGGTCGGCTGGCGTGAGTCAGACATGAGTTTTGGCGTCAGCTGCAAAAAAACCGGCCTGGAGTATGCCGGGGTCAGCGGCCAGCTTGCCATGTATAACAGCCTGTTTGCACAGCGTCGCAATCTGTTCTCCCCGTCATATCTGCGTATGCTGCTGGATATTCTGGCTTTTAATCGCCAGGTTATGCGCGATTATGAAGCTGACACCATTCCTGATATGACCCTGCGTGAATACGTTGAGCACCATGGTCTGGGGGAGCGCTTCAGGGATTTTTATCTGGTTCCGATGACCTCTGCAATCTGGTCTACCCCTTTTGCGCAAATGTACGAATTCCCAATGCAGTTTATGCTTCCGTTTATGGTCAAGCATGGTCTTGTGAATGTTCATGACCGCCCGCGCTGGCGCACATTGACGGGCGGCTCGCAGGCTTATCTGGAACCCATGAGTCGCCCTTACCAGGACAAGATTCGTCTGTCATGTGCGGTGACTGGTATACGCCGGCTCACACAGGGTGTTGAGATCACTTCAGCGGCGGGCGTTGAACAATTTGATCAGGTGATTCTGGCCTGCCACAGTGATCAGGCGCTGGCGTTGCTGCAGGATGCCAGTGAGCCGGAACGCGCTGTGTTGTCAGCTGTTCGCT
Source organism: uncultured Pseudohongiella sp. (assembly GCA_964535565.1). Lineage (GTDB taxonomy): Bacteria > Pseudomonadota > Gammaproteobacteria > Pseudomonadales > Pseudohongiellaceae > Pseudohongiella. The sequence continues at coordinate 25,673 of CAZHUJ010000009.1, forward strand.
ACCAGGCAAACGATGTGTTGTTGCATACCGACGCAGGCGTAATGCCAGCTAACCGTCGTGCGTGGGCGAGCTGGAACTACCATATGACCGGTGATTTGGAAGGTTTGCCGCGGCTGACCTATGACATGAATCGCCTGATGGGAATTAGCGGCCCTCATCATTTTTTTGTCAGCTTGAATCACACTGATCAGGTCGAGTCCACCAAGGTTCTGGGACGCTACAACTATGCCCACCCGATTTTTACGCGCGCAGGCGCGCAGGCTCAAAAACGTTGGAGCGAAATCAATGGTGTGAATTCAACGTGGCTTTGTGGAGCCTGGTGGGGCAAAGGTTTTCATGAGGACGGTGTTAACAGCGCGCTGCGAGTGGTTGATGCAATTAAAGCGTCAACCACCTCACGCTGAGCGCTTGGCAACGGATCAGGTCAGGTTGCCGCTGGCGTTGATGTAAACGTCGCTATCAGGCGCGCTGTCTATGGCGCGCCGGTACAGCTCGCGTATTTCCATGGACTCCAGATCCAGCAACATCAACCGTGCCAGACGCGACGGCTGTTGGGCATCCGGCGCGTTATTAATGACTGCTGCCGGCGTCAAAGCCGGATCCTGTACGGTAAACAGCAGGCCGGCATCCAGTGGAGACCATTGCAGATGGGTGATTGCGCCCTGGCTGCTAAACACGGTCCAGACTTCGCCGCTTTTATCCAGGCTGCGCAAACGCAGCTGTGACTGGCCGGGGAATGTTTCTACAAACGCCATAAAGCGGCCATCCGGGGCCATAACAGCTGTTGAGGCATCGTCCTGATCAACATGCATGGATTCGCGCCATTGCAAACCCGGTGGCAGCGCCAGCGGATTTGCCAGTACACGATCCTCCAAAACGGGCGCGGGTTCTGCGCTGCGGGTTTCAGCAACAAGCATTGCCGGTTCCAATGTTCCTGCCGTTTTCTGGGTCCACACTGAGGACACCACGGCAGAGACGGCAATGGCCAGCGCCAGAATGCCGTAGGAGCTCAGCCGCTGAATGGGGGAGCGGGTTGTTACAGCCAGGGCAACAGCAGGGGCTGTTGCTGGTTCCACAGTTTCTGCCTCCGCTAACCACAGCGGCGCCTGCAGGCGGTAACCCCGTTTGGGTACGGTTTCAATCGAATTTGTGGCCGCAGCCAGCGGCGCCGGATTCAGCGCTTTGCGCAGATCAGACACGGCTCGCGTCAGCGAGTTTTCGTTAACAACAACCCGCGGCCATAACGCAGTCATCAAGTCATCTCGTGTGATGACTTGGCCCTGGGCGTCAGCCAGCAGGCACAGCAGTTTCATAAGCCTGGGTTCCAGCTGCCTGGTCAGGCACACACTGCCGCGTTCATTGGCGGCAGGGTGGCGCCAAAGTTCAAGCAGGTTGCGATCAGGAATGACTTTCCAGCTCAACGTGGCTGAAGGATCAGCCTGAAGGCGAAATACTCCGTCGAGATCATTCATTGGTTGGTTCGCTCTCTTTTCGCTGTGTTTTTTGCTGAGTTATGCGTTTGGTCAAAGTTTGCCATAACGTGCAGAATTTTTGACAACAGACCGCGCAATTAGTGCCTTGTTCACAAAATCTGGACATTTTTTTCCGGAAATCTTCAGGTTTTTGGTTGCCTGCAAGCTCTAGTCTGAGGCCCAACACAATTTTCCAACGTTCCAATTTTCCAACAAGGATCATCCGGAGGTTTTGAGCCATGACACGTATTGTTAACCGCAGCAAGCTGAGCAGTCTGTTGGCAGGGGCCATGCTGGTGTGTTCAGCCGCGATGGTGCCGGCCCTGCATGCAGAAGCACTGCCTTTCCATGACAATCGTATGCCATCGCTGGCGCCAATGCTGGAGTCGGTGACACCGGCAGTGGTTAATATTTCAGTCACCCGCACCCAGCGGATGCCAGAACAACTGAGGTTTTTTGGTGGCGCTCCGTCGCGCGGGCAATCCATGGAGCCGCCAGTACGCCAGTCGCGTGGCGCTGGATCCGGCGTGGTGGTTGACAGCACAGAAGGTTTGATTGTGACCAACCACCATGTGGTAGATGGCGCGGACAGCATCAGTGTGGGGTTGCAGGACGGCCGTATTTTTGAGGCCACTCTGATAGGCAGCGATCAGCGCACTGATATTGCTCTGCTGAGTATAGAGGCCGACCAGCTGACTGCGCTGCCGTTTGCAGATGCCGATGGTTTGCGCGTTGGGGATTATGTAGTAGCCATTGGTAACCCGTTTGGTCTTGGACAAACAGTGACCTCCGGCATTATCAGCGCCTTGGGGCGCGCTGGATTAAACAACGAAAACTATGAAGACTTTATCCAGACAGACGCTGCCATCAACGTCGGTAACTCTGGCGGCGCTCTGGTCGATCTTGGTGGCCGTCTGGTTGGCATCAACACCGCGATTATTTCCGGCACAGGAACCAGCTCTGGTGTTGGTTTTGCGGTGCCGGTGGATATGGTGGAAGCGGTGATGGCTCATCTGCAACGAGACGGGTCGGTCCAACGCGGCCAATTAGGCGTATTGATAGGTGACCATACGCCGGTGATGGAGGAAAGTCTGGCGCTGGGCGCCCAGCGCGGCGCGCTGATTACCCAGGTGTTGCCGGGTTCTGCTGCCGAACGGGCGGGTCTGAAGGTATCGGATCTGGTGACTTCCATCGATGGCCGTGATGTTCGTGGCAGTCGTGACTTGCGTAACACTGTTGGTCTGGCCCAAATCGACAAGCCTCTGCGCCTTGGACTGCTGCGTGATGGCCGTTATCAGGAAATTGAGGTGCAACTGGACAATGCCAGTCAACAGCAGGCCAGCGCTGGTAACGGTCGCGCGGCCAACGAGCGTCGAGCTGATGAAAGCCGCTTTTTTGGCGCCACCTTGCAGGCCTTGCCTGCAAACCAGAGCGGTGTAGGTATCACCAGTGTTGATCCGCAAAGCCGTGCTGCCGCTGCGGGTTTGCGCCCTGGTGATGTAGTCCGTGAACTGAACCGTAAGCCGGTGACGTCTCTGGCGGAGTTCAACCAGCAATTGTCGCAACAACCACGTGTGCTGGCCTTGACTGTCGAGCGTGATGGTCAGACGTTGATGGTGCTTATGCCGTAACAGGAAATGCCGCAAAGGAAGGTCCCGCAGGAAGTAGTGCTACTCTGGTAACAGTCTTTTACCGCCCGGTCTGCATATATCTGCAGGCCGGTTTTTTTTGCAAAAAATCAGCATCGTGTTATTTTCCGTGTCCAGAAATCTCCATGTTCTCCGCAGGTACACGTATCTTGGTATTGTTTGCCGATATCCGCTATTGCGCTTTGGCGCTGACCGTTGCAGCTGCGATGCTGGGTTCATCACAGCTTGCTGCCAGTGATAACCAGTCGCTGCAGGCGCAAATCCAGCCTGTACATTATCAACAGTTGCCAGAACTGGTGCTGCCGCCCGATGCCTCCGCCTTTGAAGCTTACAGGCAGTGGTTAAGCTCCGAACTGACCGCCAAACAGATTCCCGGGGCTGCGATGATCATCGTTACACCCAACGGCATTGTGGACCTGCAGACCTGGGGGGTGCGCAGTGTTGACAGCGGTTTGGCGCTGTCGCCGGACACCGTTTTCCGCATTGCATCAGTGTCCAAAACCTTTGCCGGTACGGTAGGGGCGCAGCTGGTTGAGCACAATATTCTGGACTGGGATGAACCGTTGGTAAGCATCCTTCCGGATTACCATCTTGGGGACAAGCCTGAAAACGCCAACCAGATCAGCCTGCGTCATGTGCTCAGTCATTCCACTGGATTGATGCCACACGCATATTCCAATCTGCTGGATGCGGGGGTGACCTATGACAAAATTCAGGACAAGTTTCACGAAATCCCCTCGGTATGTGCACCAGGGCGCTGTTACGGATACCAGAATGTTGTGTTTTCGCTGGTAGCGGATGTCATCCAGCACAGTCTTGGCAGTGATTACGACAGTTTTGTCGAAAACAATATTTTTGAACCGCTGGGCATGACCGGCGCCTCGATGGGGCTGAAGGGTTATCAGGATAATCCGGCCGCCAGTGCTCCTCATCAGTTTGGACGTGGACAGTGGCGCGTCAGCACACTGAACCCGGCCTATTATTCAACCGGCCCGGCATCGGGTGTAAATGCCACGGTACTGGATATGGGGCGTTGGGCACAGGCGCATCTGGGTGGTTTTCCTGACGTATTGTCCCCTGAACTGCTGGAAAGATTGCATACACCGGTTGTAGAAACAGGGCATGGTAATTATTTCAACCGCTGGCCGAGGGTGCAGAAAGCCTGGTACGGTCTGGGCTGGCGTATTATGGATTACGCGGGCAAGCGCATTGTCCATCATGGTGGCGGTGTACGTGGCTACCGTTCAGAGATGGTGCTGGTGCCAGAGCTGAATATCGGTCTGGTAGTCCTGTTTAACGCGGAAACCCCGTTGGCCAACGAGGTTGTGCCGCGTTTTCTTGATCATCTGTTGGCTTCGGAGTTGCTGTGAACAATTCTGTGTTGGACCTGCTGCGCTCACACCGCAGTATCCGAAAATTCACTGCTGAACCCATCCCGGATTCCTTGCTGCAAGACATTCTGCTGGCCGGTCAAAGTGCTGCAACCTCCAGCTTTCTGCAAGGTGTCACCCTCATTCGTGTGCGCGATCCCGACCGCCGCAAATTGCTGGCGCAATATGCCGGCAACCAGGCTTATGTGGCAACAGCAGCCGAATTTTTGGTGTTCTGTGCCGATTTGCGGCGCGCTGGTAACGCCTGCGAGCGTTACGGTAAACCGTTTTCCGGCGACTACACTGAACAATTTATTATCGCCACGGTGGATGTCGCGCTGATGGCACAGAACACGGTGGTTGCAGCGGAGTCAGTGGGTCTGGGAATCTGTTATATCGGTGGGCTGCGCAACAACCCGCGTCAGGTGTCGGATCTGCTGCAGTTACCCAAAGGTGTTTATCCTGTGTTTGGTTTATGTCTGGGATTCCCAGACCAGGATCCGGAGGTCAAACCGCGCCTGCCGTTGTCGATTCTGGTCAAGGATGAAGTCTACGACGACTGCAAGGATCTGCCGGCAATCGAAGCCTACGACGAACAGGTGCGTGAGTATTACCGCACACGCACCGGCGGCGGCCATGGTATTTGCTGGAGTGAACAGGTGGCGAGCCTGCTCAGCGAGAAGTCGCGGCCGCATATGCGTGGATTCCTGGCTGAACAGGGTTTTGAATTTAAATAATACGTTTGGCACGCAGCTCGCTGATCCGGGCTGCGCTGTAACCCAACTGCGCCATGATCTGCTCAGTGTGTTCACCCAGTGTGGGGGCGCGGCTGTGGATAGCGGGCGGTGTGGCAGACAGATTAAACGGTGTCTGCATTACCGGCGCGGGTTTGCTGGCGCCGGGATAATCCAGCTGTCGGAACAGCTGCCGGGCTTCGACATGGGGATCGTCCAGCACCTGTTGCGGCGACAGCACCGGTCCGGCTGGAATGCGCGCGGCTTCCATCGCGGCCAACACTTGCTCGGAGCTGCGTTCAGCACACCAGCGTGCCAGTCGTTCACTGAGTACCTCGCCATTGTCACCGCGGCTGATATCGTCTTTAAAACGTGGATCGTCCAGCCAGTGCGGTTCTCCCATCAGTTCCACCCAGCGCTCAAACAATGGACCTCCAACAGACTGAATCAGTACCCAGCCATCACGGGTACGGAAGGTATCGGCTGGTCCTGAGGTCTGTGAGCGGTTAAGACTGGCCACGCGGTTCGGTGCGATCATGGCCTGTTCTATCAGTGTGCCGTTCATCATGGTGAGCGCGGTATTAAACAGGGAGGCTTCCACAACCTGGCCGCGACCTGTGCGCTGACGTTCGTACAGCGCAGCCAATGTGCCGGCAGCACTGAGACTGGCGGTGCCAAAATCGATAAAAGGAGCGTAGGACTTTGCCGGTTGTTCCGCTGTACCGGACATATACATGGCACCCGACATGGCCTGACCCAGACCATCAAAACCCACACGATTGGTATACGGGCCGTCGCTGCCAAAAGCGGAGATCATGGTCAGGATAATATCGGGTTTAATTGTTTTGAGAGATTCGTAATCAAGGCCCATGGCCTGCAGTGTATCCGGAGGCAAATTGGCAACAACCACATCTGCGGTGGCCACCAGCTTGCGCACAATTTCACGGCCTTCCGGTTTCATCGGATTCAGGGTCATGCCTAGTTTGTTGCGACCCATCTGCATGAACAATGCGCCATCACCACTTGCGGATACCGGAGACAGGAAGCGGTCTTCGCTGCCCTGTACTTTTTCGATGCGTATCACTTCAGCGCCCAGGTCACCGAGCAGACTGGCACAAAACGGGCCGGCAATATAACGGCCAAAATCAAGGACGCGGATGCCCTCCAGAACCTTGCTCATCTCGATCAATTCCCCCCACAGGCTGACGCTTTCACAAAGGACGTCGGATCATAGCACAGGCGCTCGCTTGTGCCAGTGCAGTGGGTTTTGACTGTTGCAGGCTGATCTGCATGCTTTACAATCGGTCCGAGTCCACCGCCAGATCCGTTATGGAGTACTACCGTTATGAGAAAAACATCAATCCCGGTGCAGATGCTTGCACGCATTTTTGCTGCAGTGCTGTTGAGCAGCACTCTGGTGGCTACTGCGGCAGAACATCCAGGTTACGATTTTGATCCGGACCGCAGCCGTGGGGGAATTGGCAAATTTTATCTGGAGCGCGAAATCTCTGGCGTTATGGGGCACCAGGCTGCAGGCTGGCTCGAGCGCACACAACGCACGCATGAAGAAATGCCTGATGATGTGGTCGCCAATATGGGGCTGGAACCTGATGATGTTGTAGCCGATGTCGGCGCCGGCACCGGCTATTTCAGTTTCCGTATTGCGGAAAAAGTACCGCAGGGCAAAGTGCTGGCTACTGATATCCAGCCGGAAATGCTGGCAATCATCGAACAGCGCAAGCAGGAAAATGGTGTAACCAATGTGGAAACCATCCTCGGTGGCACCGAGAATCCCAACCTGCTGCCAGGCAGCGTGGACAAGGTTCTGATTGTGGATGTGTATCACGAACTTTCGCATCCGTTTGAAATGATGCAGGGCATTTACGATGCGTTAAAACCGGGCGGAAAGTTGTTCCTGATTGAATACCGCGCTGAGGATGACACTGTGCCTATCCGTCCTCTGCACAAGATGTCCGAAGAGCAGGTTGTACGTGAGATGAGTGTGTTTGGCCTGAATTGGGATGACACACTGGATTTCCTGCCGTGGCAGCACATGTTTATATTCAGCAAGCCTGAATAATTTTTCAGGTAAATACAAAAAACGGGGCACATGCCCCGTTTGTTTATTACGGCTGTCCGCATCAGAATGTCGTGCGTACTTTTAGCGCCAGTTTCTGGCCACCACCCCAGCAAGCATCCTCAATTTCGCTGATGTTGCCACTGGCTGAGGTGCCGTTATAGCGCACGCGGTTACGGCAGCTTTCGTCGCCCAGGGTATTGTTGGACTCCAGTCTGAATGTCACGTTGTTAAACAATACGGTGGAGACAAACATGGTCAGGGACTCGGGGCTGTGTGACCAGTCGATATTGCTGATTTCAACGGTGCGCTGGCCACCGTTCAGCGGTAACTGATAGTCAAAGCCGTAATTCAGGTTCAGGCGCGTAATATCGTGCCGGAAACCCAGCTCAAACTGGCCGCGGCCGTTAATACGTTCGACTGTGCCTAGAATAGGGTTGGTGACTTCAGAATCAAACAGGTTGAGTTTTGTAGTGACTATTGCATCGGGCATGCCGAACACTCCCAGACGGGTACTGCCGTCCAGGTAAACACCCCAGCGTTTGGCAGCACCAATATTGCCGGCTGCAGAAATCGGGGAGTTCGGGTTGGTGGTAGCGTCCACGCGGCCGATCTGATTGGTCAGATCACGCAGGAAAAAGCGTGAGCTCAGTACACCGTTGTCATTGGGCAAACGGTATTCCAGTCCCAGTTCGTAACGCATTTCTTCGGTCGGAACCAGGTTGGGGTTGCCCGCATCGGCGTCGCGGTCATTGTCTTCGGTATTAGCTGTTGCTGCGAAGTTTGAGAAACTCAGCTGTTGTACTTCTTTGGCTACCGTTGCGCGCAGTTGCAGCGCGTCGGTGATGTTAAAACGGTAATCCATCGACGGACGCCAGAACTGAAAATCGCGGGATTTACTGACGACGCCGGACTGGGCAATTTCAGAGGTTTCGTAGTACAGGCTGCTTTCCAGTGTCATACGATCGTTCATTGTCCAGTTATGGATTGCAAACCCTTCGTAACGCATTTCCTCTACGGTGGAACCGAGGTTGGATACTGACAGGGCCGGACGTAATCCACCAAATTCCGGAGACGGCACAGATGATCCAGTGTCACGACCTACCAGAAGGCTCGAGTCCAGAATGGTCTGCGCGCGTTCTACACCCAGTTGCATATCCTGAGTATCTGCCAGCGGCCAGCTGTAAGTGCTTTGTACAATACGTTCGCGGGTGCGGCTGTTGGAAGCAATAAACAGGGATTTGTCTTCATTGCTTGCTGTTATCGTGTCACGATCAAAACGCTCGCGTACGTAGTTGTCGGCCTTGTCGTTGACAATAAACAGCGCCAGTGCGCGGTGACCGTTGGCAAAACTGTATTCGTAATCACCGCCGACTTCCCAGGTGTCGTTGACATAGTCGTAGGCTTCGCGCTCGCCGCGGACAGGGTTACTGACTTGTGTCAGGTCGGTATAAGCACGGTCTATATCAACCGGATGGTCGGCAAGTGTATAGAGGCCGTTCAATTGCATGCGGTGCTGGTCAACACGATAGCCCATGGTCGTGCTGGCGCGGTAAGTGGTCTGGTCGCGAACATTGGACTCACGCATGGCCTCGGTTTGAGTCATATCTGCGGAATAACTGTTTTCCAGCCGTTTTTCGTGGCGATACTGCGGGTCAGCCTGCAATGTGAACATTGAGGTGAAATTGCCGGTCTGACGATTGTGTGACATGGTCACACCCGGATCAAAGGTCTGGTCCTGACGGTGGTAGTCACTGCTGACTTCCAAAGACGTGCTGGCGCGTGTAGGAACATCCTGCAACACAATGTTCACAACCTGCCCGGACCCACGTACGGCCAGTTCGCCAGATGTGCCGCGGATAATCTCGATGCGTTCAACTTCTTTTGCCGCGATGCGACTGAGCTGATCGCGAGGGGAGTTGTCCTTGCCGGCCAGACGCTGGCCATTGATCAGCAGGTCACCGCCACTGCCAAGACCGCGGCCACTGCTGCTACTGCTGATAGACACTCCCGGGATGCGGTCAATCATGTCATTGACTGAAACCGGGTTATAGGGCAGGAAAAAAGATGCTGGGTAAATAACGGTTGTATCTTGTGCGGATTGTTGCTCATTTGCATGTGCCAGCGGCAGGCCCAAGGTCATGCTGGATACAGCAAGGGCGATCAGGCTGGTGCGAAAACGAGGCGAGATACTGAACCTGTTACTCATGTACTACTCCGGGTCAGGTGTGAACGGCAGACACCGGAACCCGGTTCCGGAGCCATACAGATCGGGTTGATAAATGCATGGTTTTTGAATAAGTTGAATGTTATCAAAAAAGTACCTTTGTTTTATGTGACATTTTGTGAGAAAACACGGGTAATTAGCGGTGAAGTAAGTCATCTTTATGGCGAAAATGTGGCAGCGGCGACGAGCAATCGTCCGATCGTCATAATCTGATGTCATAAAGACGATTGCCGACCCTTCATAAGTGGAATAACAGCATGAGCGACGATCAGGGACAGCAGCAGAAAAACATTCTGGTAACGGGCGCCACCGGTTTTATCGGAATGGCCTTGTTGTCCGCATTACGCACAGACGGTTGGCAGATCACGGCACTGGTGCGGGATTATGCCCGCGCGCGTACACAACTGGGACCTGAGGTGAGGCTGGTACGCAGCCTGACTGAACTGGGCGTGGATACGCGTATTGAGGTAATTATCAATCTGGCCGGAGAGGGTATCGCTGCACAGCGCTGGAGCAAAACCCGTAAAAAGCAGCTGCTGGACAGTCGCTTGCAAACCACGCGCGAGGTGGTACAGCTGATTCAGCGTTTGCATCACAAACCTTTACAACTGCTCAGTGCTTCCGCCACCGGTTTTTATGGTGACCGGGGTGATGTTCCCTTAACCGAGGAGTCGCCCTCTGGGGAAGGTTTTAGTCATGAGTTATGCAAACGCTGGGAACAAGCGTCACGCAAGGCCGAAGCAGAGGGGGTGCCGGTAACGCTGCTGCGGTTTGGTGTTGTACTGGGCGCCGAAGGCGGCATGCTGGCGCGTCTGTTGCCGGTATACCGCCTGGGGCTGGGTGGGCGTATTGGTAATGGTCGGCAGTACCTGTCATGGATCCATCGAGAGGATGCCGTGGCCGCCATTTTATGGCTACTGCATAACCCGCTGCCGGGTATAGTGAATGTTACTGCGCCGGGTGCGGTCACCAACCAGGAGTTCTCGCGGCAGCTGGCCACACAGCTGAAACGACCGGCTGTATTTACACAGCCAGCTTTTGTGGTCAGGGCGCTGTTTGGGGAAATGGGGCAGGAGCTGTTGTTAGGCGGCAGCAACGTGGTCCCCGAGCGTCTGTTGCACCATGGTTTCAGTTATCAATACCCGGAAATAGAGTCCGCACTGGCCGCGGAATTGAGGCCCTGAGCAGGAGGCGGCAAGCGAGCATCTGCTTTGCGATTTTGACATGAATTAAGGATAATACCGGCCTTTATGGCGGCCAGGCACGTTCAAAACAGGGGAAGCAAGGCTATGCAACGCGAATCGATGGAAGTTGATGTTGTTATTGTGGGCGCAGGTCCGGCAGGTCTGTCGACCGCATGTCGTCTGCTTCAACTTGCCAAAGAGGCAGACCGTGAAATTTCTGTCTGTGTACTGGAAAAAGGCTCTGAAGTGGGCGCCCATATCCTCTCGGGAGCAGTATTTGAGCCGTCTGCGCTGAATGAGTTGTTCCCGGACTGGAAAGAGCGGGGTGCGCCGGTAAATACTGAAGTTGTGGCTGACGACGTTTATTTCCTGCCCGGTGCCGAAAAATCAATTCGCTTCCCGGATATGCTGGTTCCCACGCCAATGCGTAACCACGGCAACTACATTATTTCTCTGGGAAATCTGTGTCGCTGGCTGGCTGAGCAGGCGCAGGAATTGGGTGCAGAGATTTTCCCAGGATTTGCAGCCGCTGAAATCCTCTACCACGAAGATGGCTCTGTTAAGGGTGTCGCAACCGGTGATATGGGTGTTGATGCCCACGGCAACAAAAAAGATACCTTTGAACCCGGTTTTGAATTCCATGCCCGTTACACCATTCTGGCAGAAGGCTGCCGCGGCCACCTGGGTAAGGAAATTATTGCCCGTTTTGGTCTGGACAAGGACAGCGATCCCCAGCATTACGGCATCGGTCTGAAAGAAGTCTGGGAAATTGATCCGGCTAAACACAAACCTGGTCTGGTTGTACATACGGCCGGTTACCCGATGATTGGTGACAGTTATGCCGGCTCCAGCGGTGGTTTCCTGTATCACGCTGAAAACAACCAGGTCTATCTGGGTCTGATCGTTGATCTGGGTTACAAAAACCCGCACATCAGCCCGTTTGATGAGTTCCAGAAATTTAAGCATCACCCGGTTATCAAGCAGTATATCGAGGGTGGCAAACGCCTGAGCTACGGAGCGCGCGCACTTAACAAGGGTGGTCTGAACTCGCTGCCCAAAATGAGTTTCCCCGGCGGTCTGTTGATTGGATGTGACGCCGGTACTCTGAATGCGGCCAAGATCAAAGGCAGCCACACCGCAATGCGCTCTGGCATGCTTGCCGCTGAATCCATCATCGAACAACTTAAGCAGGATGTTCCAGCCGATGTGACTGCCGAAGTCGGCAGCGGTCATGATCTGACGGCCTACGGTGAACGTTTTAAGGCTTCCGGTCTGTATACCGAGTTGTACAAAACCCGCAACTTCAGCGCTGGCTTCCACAACTTTGGTTTCTGGATTGGCAGCAGCCTGAGCTTTATTGAACACAATATTTTTGCCGGGCATTTCCCGCTGACCTTCCACGATAAAACGCCGGATCACGCTCAGCTGAAAAAAGCCTCGGAATGCAACAAAATCACCTATGCAAAACCGGATGGCAAAATCAGCTTCGACAAGTTGTCCTCGGTATTCCTGTCCAATACCAACCACGAGGAAGATCAGCCTTGTCACCTCAAGCTGATTGATCCGGCAATTCCTGTCAGCCACAACTTGCCACTGTACGACGAGCCTGCGCAGCGTTATTGCCCGGCCGGAGTTTATGAGATTCTGGGCGACGGCGCCGGCAACAAACGTTTCCAGATCAACGCCCAGAACTGCGTGCATTGCAAAACCTGTGATATCAAGGATCCGGCGCAGAATATTCGCTGGGTTGTGCCCGAAGGCAGTGGTGGGCCAAGCTACCCCAATATGTAAAAGCCCTGGGTAGAATGTTGTCTACGTTACGTAATTTTTGTCTTTCCTGAGCGGTCAGGTAGACAGGATTTCATCTGTCGGAAGACCATCGTGACAACAACTGTTCGCGTTATTGTATGGCTGTTATTGCCGCTGTTTCTCAGCGCCTGTCAGTTTATGGGGCTGAGCGACGGTTTTCGTCAGAATACAGTATTGGAGCAGCGTATCCTGGGGGCAAATATTCAGCCTCCGGTGCTGGATATTACCGGCATTGATCAGGATGTAATTGATTATCTGGAAACCCATGTTGATTCACGCTTATATGGCTGGGAACTGGTTAATCGCCTTCAGGATCTGCTGTTCTCGGAACAGTATCTGAATATTCAGTACGACGATCTGGCCAATTTCACGGCTGCCGAAGCTTTTGCGCAGCGCCGTGCCAACTGTCTGTCGCTGGTAAATCTGTATATTGGAATGGCCCGTCATCTGGGTCTGGATGTGCAGTATCAGACTATACAGATCCGCCCGGTCTGGAGTCGTCGTGGTGAAGTGATGGTGTTGAGTGAACACATCAACGCACTTGGTCGCTTGAGTCCCAGTAACCGTTATATTGTCGATTTCACACCGGAGGTGCGACTGCAGCAGCAAACAGCGCGTGTAGTATCGGATGAGGAAGCCACTGCGCTGTTTTTTAATAACCTGGCGGTTGAGCACCTGGTACTTGGCGAGTACGAACAGGCCAGAGACCAGCTGCGTAATGCATTGGCCGTTTACCCGCAACTTGCGATTGCCTGGAACAATATGGGCAGTGTCATGAATCGCCTTGGTGACGTTGAGGCGGCTGAATACAGTCTGCATAAATCGGCGGTACTGGATCGCACCAATGCCAGTGCCTATAACAACCTGGCACGTCTTTATTTTGAGCAAGGCGATCTGGAAAAAGCCGAACGCTATCGTAGTGCGGTGGAAAACTATAATCGTCGTAACCCTTATTACCACTACATGCTGGGCAACCTGGCATTTGAAGAAAACCAGTTCGAAGAGGCGCGTTCTCACTATCAGGAAGCAATACGCCGCAATGCACAGGAACCGGATTTTTATCTGGCTTTGGCATTGGCTTTCAGGGAATTGGGTGATGAGGAAGCGTTTAAAAATTTGTCCCAGATGTCCGTCGCTGTACGTGACCTGGGCGATCAGACTTACCGTGTCAGCCAAAGCCGTGTCAGGCGTGTGGAAAATCGCGCCACGTTTCGTCTGACCGGCTCGGGCATGAGCATTCGTGTTATTGATCTGAAATGAGCGCCAGTGTTATTCAGCGCACCGTGACTGCGATGTTGTAAGCGCTCAGTAGACTGCGGATGTTATCGGCCATTGCTACCGGACTCTGGCCATCATGCTCACGGACAGTCACCTCTGCTGTCATCCCGAGTTTGTCCTGCCACTGGCAACTTACCTGCGCATTAATACCTTCAGCCTGTAAATGCTCGGTGAGCACTTTAGCGCTGATCTGTTCGCGTAATACCGGGCGGAATACCTTTCCGACTGCAGTCAGTGGTATGGCGGCAATAAATTCAATGCGTTTGGGAATTGCAGCGCGCTCCGATACTTCAGCCTCACACCAGGCCAGCAGCTCAGCTGCTGTTACATCAGTGCCCGGACGTGGCACCACAAACGCCATAGGCAGTTCGCCGGCGTAAGGATCAGGCATGCCTACCGCAATAGCGGACAATACCTGCGGGTGACGGTTCAGCGGTTCTTCAATCAGTTCCGGGTCAATGTTGTGACCACTGCGGATAATCAGATCCTTGGCGCGGCCGGTGAGATAAAGAAAACCATCATCATCAAAATAACCAAGATCGCCGGTATTAAACCAGTTGTTATCAATCCAGGCTTTGCTGTCATCGGTTTTGTCTTTGTAGCCAGCAAATACCTGCGGCCCTTTTACCAGCACAATACCGGTTTCACCCGCAGAGCATTCCTTCACAACGCGTTCGCCCTCCAGTCGCACAATGCGCACAGAGGAGTAGGGCAGACGGATACCTACGCTGCCCGCTGGTTGCCATTCCGGCGAGCGCGTAATCAGTGAGGTGGTTTCGGTCATGCCATAACCGTTATAGACCGTAACCTTAAACTGCTTTTCAAAACGGGTTTTGAATGCCGGTGATAACGCCGAGGCGCCTGAGCTGATACGGTCAAGACAGCTGATGTCTTCATCGCCCACCGGAATTTGTGACAAGGCTGTTAATACCGTCGGAACCGCTGCAAAACTGAAAGCCCTAAAACGTGCGACGTGATGCCAAAGGTTCTTGATGACCTCGGGATTGCGAAATCCTGCCGGTGTCAGCAGCACTATACGGTTGCCAGAACTGAATGCGCCAATGCCCTGGATAATGACGCCAAAGATATGAAACAGCGGCAGGCCGCACAACGCAGTATGTCGGTCCAGGTGGCAGGTCAGAATCTGTGCCAGTTGTCCCAGATACGCGATGTTGCCGTGAGTCAGTTGTGCAATTTTGGGTTTGCCGGTGGTGCCTCCGGTATGAAAACAGGCTGCCAGTGTGTCAGGTGTGAGCTGACGTGTTTTGATCAGTTCTGAACTCGGTTGTTTTTCCCGTGCAGTATTAAAATCAACCACTTTGACATTGCTGCCCGGTATTTCCAGTGACGCGGTGGGGTCCGTCAGTCCAGGTTGATGGACGGCCAGCACGGTATGAACATTGGGCAAGGATGGCAGCACACTTGTCAGCTTCTGCCAGATATCGCTGTGTGTAGACGGTGCCAGACACGCCACAATACGGGCATCTGCTGCCTGTATGATTTCAGCGATGTGTCCGGGTTCAAGCATTGGGTTGACAGGGTTGGCGAGGCCAGCCATCTGGCTGCCAAGAATCAGCGGATGTGACTGCGGCAGCATGGGCAACACAATGGAGACGGCTTCGTCACCCTGCAACCCCAGGCTGAACAACAGGTTGGCGGTTTGTTTGGTGTATTTGGCCAGATCGCGGAAAGTCAGTGTCTGTGGAATTTCATCGCGGCGCCCGGTGAGCAGGAAATCCAGCGCTGGATCATCACCATAGGCTGCAGCGCTTTGCTCAATCAGCTCCAGTGCGTTTTGCGCCGGGAAACGCTGATGCAGTGGGGCATTCTCAAATGCTTCGACATCCGCCAGCGAGTCGAGTACGGGGTTTATCGTGCGCGTCGCCATAAGCCAGTCACTCCTCCAGTGCATACCAGGTCAGTAAAACCTTGTATCACGGAGGAGTTGGAACGGCTACTGCCTCAAGTCATAAGGCTTAAAGTACGGGTTGAGGTGTGAGTCTCAGCTGACGCGGGCTACGGCCAGCTCGCTCATTTGCAACAAGGCAGTACGGAAAGTGGAGTCTGGCAGCAGCATGATTTTGTCCACGGCAGAGGCAGCGTGCTGTTTGGCCAGCTGGCGAGTGTATTCAAGTCCGCCGCAGCGCTGCACGATACCAACTATGTCCTGCAGACGATCAGTGCCACCGTTAACAATGCTTTGTCGAATCAGTTCGCGTTCGTGTTCTTCAGCGTGTTTCAGCGCATGGATCAGCGGCAGCGTGGGTTTGCCTTCAGCGAGGTCGTCCCCTACGTTTTTTCCCAGATCTTCGGCATTGCCGTCATAGTCCAGTGCATCGTCCACCAGCTGGAATGCCAGGCCTATATCACGGCCAACAGCTTTCAGCGCTTTTTGTATGTGTTCGTCAGCACCGGCAATCATTGCGCCACATTGCGCTGCTGCTTCAAACAGAACGGCGGTTTTGTCGCAGATCACGCGCATGTACTCAGCTTCGCTGATATCGGTTCGATGTTTGTTCAGCAGCTGCAACACTTCACCTTCCGCGACGGTGTTAGTGGTGTCGGCAATCACCTGCATGATGCCAATATGGCCCAGACTCACCAGAATCTGGAATGCACGTGAATAAATAAAGTCACCTACCAGAACACTGGACGGGTTGTTCCATTGTGCGTTGGCAGTGGGACGGCCGCGACGCATGGCTGACATATCCACAACATCGTCATGCAGCAGCGTTGCGGTATGGATGAACTCAATCACGGCTGCAAGTTTGACCGGTGCGTCGCCTGTTGCTCCACAGCTGCGGGCAGCCAGCAGTACCAGAACGGGGCGCATGCGCTTGCCACCGGCATTAATAATGTAATGGCCGATATTCTCTACCAGGTCGACATTGGAATGGAGTTGTTCGACAATGAATGCGTTGACAGCCTCAAAGTCTGACGCGACCGCCGCGCGGATAGTTTTTTGCATTTATAGACCGTGATTTGCAGGATCATGAATTGGTGCGCCGGCCATGCTAGGGGCGTGACGCCGAGCTGTCAAGACGATAAATCATGGATAAGTGCTTGCCTGTGGCGCTGGCTTCTCGTAAAATGCCCGCCCTTAAAGCTTATGGCGCAACGGTAACCGCCGGTGTGCCGGGACAGACGTTCCCTGATACTGGAGTTTCATATGTACGCGGTTATTGAAAGTGGTGGCAAACAGCACCGTGTTGTTGAGGGCGAAACGCTGAAGTTGGAAAAAATTGAAGTTCCAACTGGCGAGACGATCAACTTTGATAAAGTGCTGATGGTAGGTGAAGGTGAGTCCGTCAAGATTGGTGCTCCTTATGTGGCTGGTAGCTCTGTGACTGCAGAAGTTATCGCTCAGGGTCGTGCCAAGAAAGTGGTGATCATCAAGTTCAACCGTCGTAAGCACTACCGCAAGCGTCAGGGCCACCGTCAGTGGTTTACTGAAGTTCGTATTACAGGTATCAAGGCCTGATTCGGGTCGGGAGTAAATAGCAAATGGCACACAAGAAAGCAGGCGGTAGTACCAGTAACGGCCGCGACTCGATAGCCAAACGTCTGGGCGTCAAGAAATTTGGTGGTGAGCACGTTCTGGCCGGTAATATTCTGGTCCGTCAACGCGGTACTCGTTTCCACGCTGGCAAAAACGTAGGGATTGGCAAAGACCACACCCTGTTTGCTACTGCGGAAGGTCAAGTTAAGTTTGAGGTTAAAGGTCCGAACAATCGCAAGTTTGTCAGTATTGTGACTGCTTGAGCGAATCCGGCACTGTCAGTCAGCGGTCAGTGAAAACCAACCGCTGCTGCACTTAAAGCCTCGGATCAAAAAATAAAGCCCTGTCAGTCGACGGGGCTTTTTTATATGGGCGGAAATAGTCGTGAAGTTTGTTGATGAAGCAGAGATCGTTGTAGAGGCCGGCCGTGGCGGCAACGGTTGCATGAGTTTTCGCCGGGAAAAATTCATCCCCAAAGGCGGCCCGGACGGCGGCGATGGTGGAGATGGCGGCAGTGTTTACCTTGTTGGTGACTCAGCACTGAATACCCTTGTCGATTTTAGATTCCAGCGCCGTTACATCGCGCAGGCTGGTCAGGGTGGTATGGGTGCCAACTGTACCGGGCGCGCGGGCGATGACCTGTTTGTGCGTGTGCCGGTGGGTACCTCCGTTGTCGACAAACATACTGAAGAGCTGATTGCCGATATTGCCGAAGATGGTCAGAAAGTGCTGGTGGCCAAGGGTGGCTGGCACGGTCTTGGTAATACCCGCTTTAAATCCAGTACTAATCGTGCTCCAACCAAGACCTCCCGCGGTACTGATGGCGAAGTGCGTACCCTGCAACTGCAATTAAAAGTGATTGCCGATGTCGGCCTGCTGGGCATGCCCAATGCTGGCAAATCCACATTGCTGCGAGCGGTTTCCGCTGCCCGCCCCAAAGTCGCCGATTACCCATTCACTACGCTGGTTCCAGGTTTGGGTGTGGTGCGTATTGAGCTGGAGCGCAGCTTTGTAATGGCTGACATCCCTGGTGTTATTGAAGGCGCTTCAGAGGGCGCCGGGCTTGGTTTCCGTTTTCTGAAACACTTGTCGCGCACTCGTTTGTTGCTGCATCTGGTTGATGCAGCGCCAATGGACGAAGATATTGATCCGGTTGAACAGGCGCGTGCCATTGTTAATGAGTTGGCTGGATTCAGTGAAACCCTGGCTGCCAAAGAGCGCTGGTTGGTATTAAACAAGGCGGACGTCGCTGATCCTGAGGCGCTTGATATTCTGGAGCAGCGTTTCCGTGATGAGCTGGGCTGGGACATCCCGGTTTACCGTATTGCAGCTATTGATGGTACTGGTTGTCAGCGTCTGTGCCAGGACATCATGCGCTCGGTGGAGCTGCATCGGGAGCGTCTGGCGCAGGATCCGGATTATCAGGCTGAGCATAAGGCCCGCGATGAGCGGATGGAGTTAGAGATCCGTCGCAGCATCGAACGTACCCGCGTACGCCGCGAAGACGATTACGATGATGATGATCTCGACGACTTTGATGACTTTGATGAGGACGATTGACCGTTCATGAGCAAAACCCGAGAAAACGTAGTAGCAAGGCGTTGGGTAGTCAAAATTGGCAGCTCTCTGATTACCAATAATGGTACCGGACTCGATCGCGAAGCGATCGGCAACTGGGTTCGGCAACTGGCTAGCATGCAACAGAAAGGCATCGAGGTTGTGCTGGTTTCCTCCGGTGCGGTGGCTGAAGGTGTTGCGCGTCTGGGGCTGAAAAAACGTCCTCGTGAAATCCATTTGCAGCAAGCAGCGGCTGCTGTGGGTCAGATGGGGCTGGTACAGACCTACGAAAGCATGTTCAAAGAATATGGCGTGCACACTGCCCAGGTTCTGCTGACTCATGATGATCTTTCCAATCGCCGTCGTTACCTTAATGCGCGTAGTACGCTGGCAGGTCTGGTGTCCATGCGTGTGGTTCCTGTGATTAATGAAAACGACACAGTTGCTACGGCTGAGCTGTGTTTTGGTGACAATGACACTCTGGGTGCTTTGGTTGCCAACCTGCTGGGTGCGGACACGCTGGTTATCCTGACGGATCAGACCGGTCTGCATGAGGCGGATCCGCGCAGCAATCCTGATGCGCCGCTGATAGCAGAAGCCATGGCTGACGATAACCGCTTATTACAGATGGCAGGCGGCAGCGGCAGTCTGGGTCGAGGTGGCATGATCACCAAAATCCGCGCCGCGCGACTGGCGGCTCGTTCTGGTGCGCGTACCATTATTGCCAACGGTCGTGAGCCTGATGTGTTGTTGCGATTGCTGGCCGGAGAATCCATTGGTACCCGTCTGCTGCCTGAAAAGCAGCCGATGGCGGCGCGCAAACAATGGCTGGCAGGGCAGCTCAAGGCCAAGGGTCAGCTGACTCTCGATGAAGGCGCTGCGCGTGTGTTGCGTGAGTCTGGCCGCAGTCTGTTGCCGGTAGGTGTGGTTGCTGTAGAAGGCAGTTTTGACCGCGGTGACGTAGTGGTGTGTTGTGATGAAAGCGGTCGCGAAATTGCGCGTGGACTGGTGAACTATGACAGCAGTGAATCTGCACAGTTAATGCGTCAGCCCAGTCGCATGATAGACACCATTCTGGGTTATGCCGGCGACGAAGAATTAATTCATCGGGATAACCTGGTACTGACTGAATAAGTACGACAAAAAGGCCGCTATCAAAGCGGCCTTTTTATTTACCGTACCGGCAGTGCCGGACGACGCAGCCTGGGTTTAATCAGGCCTTGAGGGCGAGAATTGCAGCATTCAGACGGCTCTTGTGACGAGCTGCCTTGTTTTTATGAATGATGCCTTTGTCGGCCATGCGATCGATAACGGGCACAGCACGCTGGTAAGCGGCAGTGGCGTTTTCGTAGTTACCTTCCTGAATCGCAGCTACTACTTTTTTGATGTAGGTACGAACCATGGAACGGAAACTGGCGTTGTGGCGGCGAGCGGTTTCATTTTGCCGCGCGCGTTTACGGGCTTGTGCAGTGTTGGCCAACTGATGCTCCTTGAGATACTGTCAACGTGTGGCAAATTTTGAGACGCGGTACTATGCCGGCAATCACCTTTATTGTCAAGGATGGTTTGCCCCTCTGGGCGCATTACTGACGCCTGTGATAAGCTGAATCACAGACCTGTACGCCATTATGAAATCAAGGAGTAAAGCATGAGCAAGATTGACATCGGAATCAAAGAATCGGATCGCGTAAAAATTGCTGAAGGCCTGAAACGCTTACTGGCAGACTCCTACACGTTATATCTGCAGACGCATAATTTCCATTGGAACGTTGAAGGTCCACAGTTCCGCGATCTGCATTTGATGTTCGAAGAACAATATACAGAGCTGGCCACTGCTGTGGATGAAGTAGCGGAGCGCATTCGTGCGCTGGACGTTGCTGCTCCGGGTACCTACAAAGAATTTGCCCGCCTCAGCTCTATTGAGGAAGTTGAAGGGGTGCCTGATTCGGGCACCATGCTGAAACTGCTGACACATGCCCATGAGCAGGTTGTCAAAACCTGCCGCGATGTTCTGAAGCTGGCCCAGGCCGCGAACGACGAATCCACGGCTTCCCTGGCCTCGGATCGTATGCGTATTCACGAAAAAACTGCGTGGATGCTGCGCGCCCTGAGTAAATAAATAACAGGCACACTCCATCCCGCCATGCTCTGACATCATTCGCGTGCCAGAGCATGGCTTGCCAGCCGGCGCCCATGGTCATTCAATCGATTGAGATCGCGTTTTGACAACTCCTTCCACTTCAGGCAGTTCCCAACCTTCACCTGCACAGCCTCCACGTAAAGGCTTGCTGCGCTCCAGTGCTGTCACCAGCAGCATGACCTTTGTGTCCCGTATTCTGGGGCTGGTTCGTGATGTTGTGCTGGCGCGTGTATTTGGTCCGGGTGATGGTGCAGATGCGTTTTTTCTGGCTTTCAAGATTCCGAATTTCCTGCGGCGGCTGTTTGCAGAGGGCGCCTTTAACCAGGCTTTTGTGCCCGTGCTGTCCGAGTACCGCAGTCAGCGTTCGCTGGCGCAGGTGCAGGAACTGATCAATGTGGTAGCCGGTTATCTGGGGACCATACTGCTGGTGATCTCGGCGCTGGTAGTGGTGGCTGCGCCCGTTGTGGCGTATCCGATTGCTTATGGTTTTACCAGTGATCCGGTCAAGTTCCAGCTGTTTGTGGACATGCTGCGGATTACCTTTCCCTATTTGTTTCTGATTTCAATGACGGCCTTCGCCGGTGCCATTCTTAACAGCTATGACCGCTTTGCGGTGCCCGCGTTAACGCCGGCGTTGCTGAATCTGTCGTTGATTGCATCGGCATTGCTGCTCAGCCCGTATTTCAGTCAGCCTGAAGTGGCACTGGCCTGGGGGGTCATGATTGCCGGTATCAGTCAGCTGCTGTTTCAGCTGCCGTTCCTGGTGCGTATGCAGTTAATGCCCAAGCCCAGCCTCAAGCGTGGGCATGAAGGTGTCAGCCGTATTCTGCGTCTTATGGTGCCGGCGCTGTTTGGGGTCTCCGTCAGCCAGATCAACCTGTTGCTGGATACGGTTATTGCCTCGTTTCTGATTTCCGGCAGTGTGTCCTGGTTGTATTTTTCGGAACGGCTGATGGATCTTCCACTGGGCATTTTTGCGGTGGCTATTGCCACCGTGGTATTGCCCAGTCTGTCACGAAAACACGCAGAGCGCTCTGCACACGAGTTTGCCGCGCTGCTGGATTGGGCCTTGCGTCTGATTCTGCTGATTGCGCTGCCCGCCTCACTGGCGCTGGTGCTGCTTGCTGAACCCATGATTATTACGCTGTTCCAGAATGACAACTTTAATGTGAACGATGTCGTGCAAGTCACATCCAGTCTGCAGGCTTACACGCTGGGTCTGGTGGCATTTATGGCCATCAAGATTTTTGCACCGGGATATTACGCCCGCCAGGATACCCGCACGCCCGTACGTATTGGCGTGATCGCGATGGCTGCGAACATGGTGTTGAACATTCTGCTGGTGTTTGTTCTGGACATGGCTCACACCGGTCTGGCGCTGGCGACATCGTTGTCAGCCTTCCTCAACGCCGGGTTGCTGCTGGTGGGGCTGATGCGAGTGCAGGTGTTCAGTTTCCAGCCCGGCTGGGGGCGATTTGTGGTGCAGTTGCTGGTTGCCAATACACTGATGTCAATTTTTCTGGTGTGTGTGGCCGGGGAGTGGCAGCAGTGGCTGGAGTGGGGTAATACACGCCGCGCTATGATGATGGCATTTGTATGTTTTGGTGGACTGGCTGTGTACAGCGTCAGTTTGCTGGTCTGTGGTGTGCGCCCCGCACATTTCAGGCGCCAGGCTTGAGGTAGTTTGCCAAGCCTGGCGCTGTGCTGTTTCAGGGTTTGCGAAACAGCAGTGTGAAGCGATCTGTCTGGCCGGTGACTGTTTCGTCGCCTACTTCCAGAGTCAGTCCATCGATTGGACTGGCATGCAGGTTAGTGTAATCAACAAACTCAAATCCGGCATCCAGCAACTCCTTGATCACCAGCACAGGATCCAGGCGGCGACCGTTCTCTCTGGTATCACCCTCCATATGACGACGTGTGTGGTCCTTGATGCCGTATAGTCCACCGGGCTTCAGACTGTCATACACAGCCTTGTTCAGTACTGCACGATTTTGTGCACTGAGGTTGTGGAGATTGCGGAAAGTCAGCACCAGATCAAGATCTTTGACATCAAACTGGAAGTCCTCCAGGTTGCGCAGATTCATGTCCTCGGGCAGGCGCAGTACCGATACTTCGTCAAAACCCGGCTGGTTGAGCAGCTGCTGTTCAACAGTATCGGTGTTAATAGCAACATACAGCTTGCCGCTGCCACGCACTGTTGGCCCCAGCAGTTTGGTATACCAACCTGCACCTGGAATCAGTTCGAGGACGTTCATATCGTGGCGGAAACGGAAAAACTCCAGCGTTTCAACAGGTTTGCGTTCAGTGAAATCGCGGGCAATTTCCGCAGGGGTTCGTGTCGGGCCTTCCATTGCCATTTCCAGGCGGGCGCGTGTGTTGGCAAAGTCGGCCTCTGCTGCCAGCAGTGTGGCCGGTGCTGTGCTTAGTCCAAGCAGGATTGCGCAGCTCAGGTTTGCGTAACGACGCAGGGTAAATCGGGTCATGCAGGTACTCCTGTCAGTTCAGCCGTCGGAATCTACTTTAATGACGATATATCTGTAAACCGATTCCAACCGCTTGAACACTGTGTGATCCGCCCCCACAATAGTTTGAGTACAGTATTCAGAGGTTTATATGTCAGCCAATACACACGAAGTCGACAATCTTCATATCATTTTGCAGGAAGATTTGCCTGCTCCGGCCCAGCTCAAGAGCGAAATGCCTCTGCAAGGCGCAGCGTTGGACACGGTTTTGTATGGTCACCACAGTGTTAAAGGCATTCTCGACAAAAAGGATCACCGCTTGCTGGTTGTTGTTGGTCCTTGTTCCATCCATAACGTGGATCTGGCGCTGGACTATGCGCGTTTGCTCAAACCGCTGGCAGACGAACTCAAGGATACGCTGATGATTTTGATGCGTGTGTATTTTGAAAAGCCGCGCACTACGGTTGGCTGGGAGGGGTTGATTTATGACCCACACCTGGATGGCAGTCACCGCATTGAGCATGGTTTGCGTATAGGTCGTCAGCTGATGCTGGACATCAATGCTCTGGGGCTTCCAATCGCGGTGGAAGCACTGGATCTGATTTCACCCCAGTATCTGCAGGATCTGGTGAGCTGGACTGCTATTGGAGCGCGCACCACGGAATCGCCAACACACCGCAAACTGTCCAGTGGCATCTCTTCGGCTGTGGGTTTCAAAAACAACGTGGACGGCAGTCTGAGTGTTGCAGTCAACGCCATTCGTGCGGCCAGCGCTGTGAACAGTTTTATCAGCATCAATGAGGAAGGGCGCGTCAGTGCTTTCCGAACATCAGGCAACCCGCATTGTCATGTGATTTTGCGAGGGGGCAAGGAGCCAAATTACGAGGCGATACACGTCGCTGCCTGTGAAGAGGAGCTGCGCAAGGCTGCGATCAATGAAAACATCATGATCGATTGCAGTCACGGTAATTCACGTAAACAGTACCAGCGTCAGCTGGAGGTGCTGGATGATGTGATGCAACAGATTGTAGATGGCAACCAGTCGATTATGGGTGTAATGCTGGAAAGCAACATCCATGCGGGCAACCAACCTATACCCGAGGACCCGGAAGAGATCCGCTACGGGGTGTCGGTAACAGATGCCTGTATTGACTGGCCCAGCACTGAAGCGGCGCTGCGTCGTCTGGCTGAAACCTTGCGGCCGGTATTGCCGGGGCGTCGTCGCTGACGCTCCGACACAGGCGCCCGGTTTTAACTGAACGCGTTACCCAATACTGTGGCCAGTGTGATCAGGCCCACGGCCATCAGCATAATGACGCCAATCGCCAAGCCCAGGTTACGTACTACAACACGGTCTTCCATATTATTCTCCTGAGAAACAGATAATTATTTGGATTCACGGTTTGATAGTGGCCCTGTCGCACGCAGCATAAATTGACATGAGTCAAGGCTGCGCTTTTGCCAGCGGCTGCAAAAACGCTTTGTTGATCTTCATCAAGTTTCTGAACGCTGTTAAGGGCCTGTCTTGCAACAGTGGGCGGTGACGAGCAGAATGGTCCACTTGTGATGCAATCAAAGAGGCAGCAGAGATGACTGGATACAGGAACGTGCTGGTTGCAATTGATGGTTCTGACGAATCAGAGCGGATTCTAGAGCGCGCGGCTGCAATGGCTGCGGTGAATAAAGCAGAATTAAGTGCTGTTATGGTATTTCAGCCGCTGGTGGGCAGCTACTCGTTTGAACTGGGGATGAGTGATTTCGAGAAAGTGCAGAAAGAGTACCAGGAGCAGGTTGCAATAAAGCTCAGAGCACAACTGGCAACTTATGGTGTGCCAGCGGAGCGGGTGCATTTTCTCAGCGGCAGACCCGCAACCGAAATAAAGTCGCTCACCAAAAGCTCAGGGGTCGACCTACTGGTTATAGGAAGCCATGGTCATAATCCTGTTCGTGCAGTGCTTGGCTCAACAGCCAACGCCGTATTACACGGCATTGACTGTGATGTGTTGACGGTTCGAGTCTGATATCAGGCAGACAGTACTTTTTTGATACTGTCAGCCAGATATTCCAGATTGTTTTTGTTGATGCCTGCAATGTTGATGCGACTGGAATCAACCAGATAAATACTGTAATCGTTAATCAGACTGTGCACCTGTTCAACGCTGAGGCCGAGGAAGGAGAACATGCCTTTTTCGCGCTGAATAAAACTGAAATCCTGGTCAATGCCTTGAGCTTTCAGGGCGTTGACCAGCTCGGTGCGCAGGCCATTGATACGATTACGTACTTCTGCCAGTTCAGTATCCCAATCCGCTCTAAGTGTCGGGTCGCCCAGAATTTCAGCCACTACGGCTGCGCCATGATCCGGAGGCATTGAGTAAATGCTGCGGGCGGTCGAAGCAATCTGGCTGCCGGCAGCTTTGGCGGATTCTGCATTGCCGCTGATTACAGTCAGTGCCCCGGTACGTTCGCGATACAGACCAAAGTTTTTGGAGCAGGAGCTGACCACAACCAGCTCAGGTAACGTTTCCGCTAACAGGCGTACACCGTAAGCATCTTCATCCAGACCATCACCCAGACCTTGGTACGCCAGATCAATAAACGGCGTAAAACCGTTTTTCAGTGCCAACTCGGCAACTGCTTGCCACTGCGACTGATCCAGATCAGCGCCGCAAGGGTTGTGACAGCAGCCATGTAATAACACCAGGTCGCCGGCGCGAGCCTGACTGATGGCATCCATCATCGCGTCAAAGCGAATGGCATGGTTGTTGTAGTCGTAATACGGGTATTTGCTGATCTGCAGACCGGCTTCACCCAGGAGCGGGATATGGTTGGCCCAGGTAGGATCACTCACCATGATACGAGCGCCGGGTTTAACTTTTTGCAGGAACTCGGCGCCCAGACGCAGGCCACCACAACCACCCGGAGTCTGGAATGTGACCCGGCGTCCACCCAGGTTGTTCACCAGGGCGTCACCAAAAATCAGACCGGCAATTTGCTGGTTGAAGCTGTCCTGACCGGCGGGCGCTACATAGGTCTTGCTGTCCTGATTCTCCAGCAAGCGTTTTTCTGCCGCTTTGACTGCGCGCATGACTGGCGTACGGCCGAGTTCGTCCTTGTATACACCTACGCCCAGATCAATCTTGCGCGGATTGTTGTCAGCGCGATGCGCTGCCATCAATCCCAGAATTGGATCGGCGGGCAAGTTCTGGATGGCTTCAAACATGCGGCATTACTCCCGGGCTTCGCGCAGAGAGCGCGCTTTTAATGTGTTCTGCATCAAAGATGCGCGTGTCATCGGACCAACCCCACCGGGGACGGGGGTGATAAAAGAACACTTGTCCTTGACTGACTCAAAGTGAACATCGCCTACCAGACGGAAACCGCTGGCACGGCTGCTGTCGCTGACACGAGTAATACCCACATCAATCACCACAGCGCCCGGTTTGACCATATCACCGGTGACAAAATCAGCTTTGCCGATCGCCACAATCAGAATATCCGCAGTGCGGCAGATGTCCGCCATGTTCGGTGTGCGGCTGTGAACCAGAGTGACGGTGGCGTTACCTGGATTGGTGTTACGCGACATCAGAATTGACATCGGTGTGCCCACGATATTGCTACGGCCCACGACCACGCAATGTTTGCCACTGGTCTCGATGTTGTAGCGCTTCAGCAGTTCCATCACGCCGTTGGGTGTGGCAGAGATGAAGGTTGGCAGACCCAGGCACATGCGGCCAACGCTGACGGGTGAGAAACCGTCCACGTCTTTTTCCGGGGAGATTGCCTGGATTACTTTGATTTCGTCGATGTGTTTGGGCAGCGGAACCTGAACAATAAATCCGTCGATATCCGGGTTGTTGTTCAGCTCTTCAATTTTAGCCAGCAACTCGGCTTCTGAAATGTCTTCAGGCAAACGAATATGAGTAGACTCGAATCCGACCTGCTTGCAATCCTGCACCTTCGCATTCACATAGGTTTCGCTGGCGCCATCATTGCCTACCAGGACGGCTGCCAGATGAGGCGCTTTGCCGCCGGCAGCCTTGATGCGGGCTACCTCGGCGGCAATTTCAGTCTTGATTTGCTCGGAGGTGAGTTTTCCGTCTAATAATTGCATGCTGGCCTCGTATTCAAATGCGGGAGAGGCGCAATGATAAACGAGCAGCCAGCCTGCGGGCTACCATTTGCCGGTATTGGGCATGCTCAGCCAGGGTTCCGAGGGCGACAAGGGTTCGCCTTTTTGCAGCAGCTCAATTGAGATATTGTCCGGAGAGCGAATAAACGCCATTCGACCGTCGCGAGGGGGACGGTTTATGACTACACCTTGTTGTTGCAGGTGTTCGCAAAGTGCATAGATATTTTCGACCTGATAGGCAATATGTCCAAAATTGCGGCCTTCGCCGTATTCCTCTGGATCCCAGTTATAAGTCAGTTCAATCTGGGCATTTTCGTCGCCGGGTGCTGCCAGAAAGACCAATGTAAATCGGCCTTGCTCATTTTCACGGCGACTGATTTCCACTAGCCCAAGTTTGTTGCAATAAAAGTCCAGCGAATGCTCCAGATTGCTGACACGAACCATGGTATGAAGATATTTCATCGGGCCTCCTGTGAATCAACTACGGACTGCGGCAGCAGCTTGAGCGGAACATGTTCGCCAGACTGGCTCCAGTCACCGTCCATTGCCACCACCTGATTCTGTGACAGCTGCAGACTGCCATAATATTCCGCCTGTAAGCTGTTAATGCGAATCATGACATTACCGTTACGCACACTTATGCTGTCGGCTGTCAGTCCATAACGGGCGTGTGCAGGAATGTCCAGCCTTGCGCTCCAGGCGTCAGTGGTGCCTGCAATATGAAAGATAACTTCCAGTGGTTCAATCTGTCCGGCGATCAGGGTGCCGCTCCATTGGCCGCTGATATCAGGGGCGTCCTGAGCCAGGGCATATGATGTCTGTAATATAAGCGCTGTGCTGAGAACCAGCGAATAAAACCGTCTCATTAAATTATCCGTTTGTAAGGGTTCCGGGTAGCCTTGAGAATAACGTGGAGGCGGGCATAAAAAAAGGCCGCTGGCAGAAGTCAGCGGCCTTTGCAGGTGTCTAACGGGAGATCAGCGCTTGGTGAATTCGAAAGTCAGGTTATACGCAGCAGTGCTCGACGTGGAGCCAAGCACCGGAACGTTTTTAATCAACGTAGTCACCTGGAACTTGGCGCGGTAGAACACGCGGCTGCTGGACACACTGATTTCACTGACATCAAAAGCGCTAAAAGTGAACTCAATATCAGGGTTTCCATCTTCTGCTTCAGCCAATGCGTCAGCAATGACCTTACGTACGTCATCCTCTAGATTGTTAACTTCAGTTGAGCCCGGTGCCTGAACTTTTTCCATTAACATCTCAAAAGGCTGAACAACCGTTTGGCCAAAGGCAACAACGGTAACGTTGCCCGCGACTTTCAGATCATAGTCACCCTCTGGCACCTCTACCACCGGCTCATCAACCGGGTCACCGCCAGTCAATTGAGCCAATGTATTGGCGATGGTGCCAATAGTCACGGGCTGGCTGCCAAATGCGCCACCGGCAACATAAACGGTGCCATTCTTGATGCCTACAGAAATGCCACTGGCGGTGTAGGTACGGGCGATAAAGCCATCAATAACCTGGAAGGCGTTGTTGGCGCCTGAGGTAGGAAACAGGTCAGTAAACTGCTCTTCAGCCAGCTTGATAATCCGGGCGATGTCACCCAGATCAGCCTGCGCGCTACCAATCAAAGGACAGGTTGTGGAATTGCTCTTTTTTGGCCCGGTGGGGCTGAACTGACCCAGAAACTGATCGGACATTGAGAACACATTAACTTCATTAAACTGACCGGAGCTGATGTTCGACAGCGCCAGTTTTATGCCCAGTGAAGGAACAATATAAAAGGCTTCAACGGAATTACCACTGGTGACCGTGGGACTGACCAGTACATAGTCAGCAATACAGGTGGTTCCCCCGGATGCCAGCACCAGATCCAGCTTGGTCCCACCTGGCAACAGAGCTGGCGCCCCGGAGGCGGGCTGGAATTCCAGTTCGTAGGTGCCCTGCATGCCGACAGGGATGGTGGCAGACGACTGTGCAAGCGCAATACTGCTGGTTGCCAACAGGGCTGCAGCGCCAATTCCTTGCGCGGCCACGCGCAATTTTCGACTTATTATTTCCATCGCGAGAGTTCCTTTGTTTACAGAGACGTTTACATAGATGAAATTAATCTTGCCCCCTCCCCAGGCAGGAACGGTTGCAAAACATGGGTCATAGACTAGGGGATGTGACTCAGGTTGTAGACCCCCTGATCGGGGGGCACACGCTATCAGGCAATAAAAAGTGGTACTATTCCGCCACTTTTTTACCAGCCCCGCCCTTGCTTTGACGGGGTGCATCGGACGTCAAAGGAATAGTTATGGCTTTAGAAAACTCATCGGCCCTTAACCAGCCCAATAAATATGTGCTCACGGTGTCCTGCCCTGAAGCCAACGGGATTGTAAGAGCGGTCAGTGACTTTCTGTTTCAGCGTGGCGCAACCATCAGTGAAGCAGCCCAGCACCGGGATCCGGTGGTTGATCGTTTTTTTATGCGCGTGGAATTTGAGGAAGTGGAGGCAGATCTGCCTGCACCGGAAAAACTCAACGAGGATTTCAGACCGCTGGCCGAACGCTTTGGCATGGAGTGGAATTTTTACGATCTGCGCCAGCGCCCGCGTGTGCTGCTGGCCGTTTCCCGTCACGGCCACTGCCTGATTGATATTCTGCACCGCTGGAGCAGTGGTGCATTACCGGCAGATGTGGTCGGAGTGGTCTCCAACCATGAAGATATGCGCGGTATCACAGAATGGTATGGTCTGGACTATTACTATCTGCCGTTGACGCAGGACACGAAGGCCGAGCAGGAGGAAGCAATTCTGCAGATCATTGAACAGAAACAGGTGGACCTGCTGGCGCTGGCGCGCTACATGCAGATTCTGTCGCCGCGTATGTGTGAGGCTATGGCCGGCCGCGCCATCAATATCCACCATTCCTTCCTGCCCGGCTTTAAAGGTGCAAACCCCTATCGTCAAGCCTATATGCGCGGCGTCAAAATCATTGGTGCCACTGCGCACTATGTCACAACGGATCTGGACGAGGGTCCGATTATCGAGCAGGCCGTTGAGCGCATCGATCACAATTTTGATATCGAAGAGCTGGTGCAAATTGGACGCGACGCAGAATGTGCAGCGTTTGCACGTGCACTGAAATGGCATTGTGAACACCGTGTGATTGTGAACGGCAATAAAACGGTGGTTTTTAAATAAGATGTATCAGGCCCTGCGACTGTTTTTCATAAAATGGCGCAGGGCATCCAGCGACATGGCTGGCGAGTACAGATAACCCTGGGCCTCGTCACAGCCATAGCTGCGGATCTGATTTTCCTGCTCAACCGTTTCCACGCCCTCTGCAATGGTTCTTAAACCGAGCTGCTGTCCCAGCCGCACTATGCTTTTAAGAATCACATGGCCTCCTGGCTGGTTGATACCGTGTATAAAACTCTTGTCGACTTTCATGCGATCAACCGGAAGTTGACGCAAATAATTCAGTGAAGAAAAGCCGGTACCAAAGTCATCTATTGCAATAGTGATACCGAGCTTTTTTAGCTCCAGCAAAGCGTTGATAACAACATCAGGCTCGTCCATTAACACAGACTCGGTGATTTCCAGTTCAATCTGGGCGGCGTGAATGCCAGCAGCAGTCACTGCCCGCAAAATGCCCGGGATAAAATTGGCGTGTCGGAACTGCTGCATGGAAATATTGATTGCGGCTCGCAACTGTGGGAAACCTTCGCTGGCCAGCATCGCCAGATCACGGCAGACCTGACCAATGACCAGAAAACCAATTTCCACGATCAGGCCGGAATGTTCAGCAATCGGAATAAATTCCGCAGGTGGAATAAAGCCTCCATGTTGCTGCGGCCATCGCAGCAAGGCTTCAACGCCGGTAATTTCCTTTGTGCCCAGGTCTATCTGGGGCTGATACCAGACCTGCAATTCCTGGTTGTCGACGGCGTCGCGCAGCGCGCGGCTGATGAGCAAGCGTTGCTCGGTATCCTGCTCCATGGCTTGGGCATACCAGGCATAGTTGCCGGGTCCCTTGCGTTTGGCTGCGTTGAGAGCAATGTTGGTGCGTTTCAGTCGGTTCAGTCCTGATTCCTGGTTTAAATCCAGGCATTTTAAACCCAGCGCTGCGGAGACCAGCAGACGTTGATCGCCGCACTGAAAAGGCGCGTCAAAAACTGCCAGTATCGCGTCAGGGTTGAGTTCAGCTTTAGCTCCAATCAATCCAAATACATCCGCATCTACGCGTGCAATCCGTGCGGTATGTGCAAAACGCTCTTGCAAACGATTGGCGACAGCACAAAGCAATTCGTCACCAACATCCTGGCCCAAACCGTCGTTGATTTCCGAGAAATGGGTCAGGTCTATCAGTACAACAACGGTTTGATCATTAGGGGAAGGTTGCTCTTGCAGCAAGCGAATAAATTCATTGCGGTTGGCCAGTCGGGTTAACGGATCAGAAAAGGCGGCTGCACGCAGTTGCTGAACAAGATTCACATTTTGGTAAGCCACCGCAATATTGTGCAGGAACAGCTCAATCAGCTGGCGGTCAATTTGATCAATCTCTCTGCTGGTCTGCAGATATATGGCAGCTGCATGCGGCTCCCGTCCGATGTAGAGTACAGTTTCATCGGGCAGAAACAGATGCTGTTTTTCCTCAAGACAACGTCGGATTACCGAGCGTCGGTGAGAGTCCTCAAGCATGCTCAGCGGCTGCTGGTTGAGATATGCGTAACAGCCGGCAGCTCCCAGAATCAGCGGGGTGGCCATTTCTGCTGACGAGGCTGGATCCGGACGATGGCTATCCGGCAGCGATGCACACAACAAACCTTCTGCACTTAATCCCAGTAATGAAGCAATCTGGGTGATTACCCCATCTGCAAACGACTGCACAGATGTCTGCTCCAGCAGATTGCTGCTGGCGTTGATTATTTTGTGCAAACCGGCACGGTTTTGATTGATGGTACAAATCTGCTGGTATGAGCGCAGACATGCCACCACTGCGGTAATCAGATGGGTATGAGTCAGCTCCTGTTTGGTTTTGTAATCGTTGATATCGTAATCGTGGATGACTTTTTCTTCAGGTGCATAACCCGGTTGCCCGGTACGTAAAATGATTCGCAGCTCTGGCATCTGCAACTCGCCACGTATAGTCTGCACCAGTTGCAGTCCAGCATCCGGGGTCTCCATCACCACGTCCAGCAGCACAACTGCAATATCAGGGTTTTCCGCTAAAATGACAGAGGCTTCTGCGGCCGACATGGCGTGCAGAAGTTTTACCCGACGCCCCAGCAAGCGTGTGTTATGCAGAGATAACCGGGTGACGTCATGAACTTCGATATCGTCATCGACAATCAGAATGTGCCAGGTGTCTTGTGGATGTCCAGAGCGACTGACGGGGTGGTTCATGATGGTATCCCTTGTCATAAACTTATGGCGCTGTCAGCGGCAGAATAATCAGAAAATGTGTTCCATGCCTTGTATTTTCCAACGTGATGCTGCCGCCCAACACATCACTGACCAAGGTTGCAACAATATGCAAGCCCAGTCCGCTGCCGCCTGATCCCATACTGGTTGTAAAAAATGGTTCAAAAATATGGTCGCGGGCAGCAGGATCTATGCCTGCGCCATCATCACTGAAGCGCAGCGAAATCAGGTCCTTGTTGACGTATTCCACCTGCAGCAACAGTTCGCCGCGATAATCCGTGTTCGGATCAACGGCGTTCTCAGGATAGGCGTGTGCCATGGCGTTGGTGACCAGATTGCTGATGATCTGGTACAAGGCGCCAGGGTAGCTGTCCATATAAATGTCCACTGGAACATCAAGTGTCAGCCGCAGTTTTTCTGCTCGTAACCCTGGGCTCAGTGTCTGAGCCAGTTCTTGCAACGTGTCTGCCAGATTAAACTGGCGTCGACGTTCGCTGCTCTGGTCCACGGAAACATGTTTGAGGGAGCGGATCAGTTCGGTGGCACGCTGTATATTTTTTTCTATCAGATAGGTGCTTTCAGTTGCTACGCTGACAAAGGTTTCTATGGCATCGTTGCGCTCTGTTAATTCATTGACCAGATCTTTGCTACGGCTACGCAGCAACGTCGCGGCCAGCAGAGTGTTTCCAATCGGTGTATTCAGTTCATGTGAAATGCCTGCCACCATTTTGCCCAGCGCCGCCATTTTTTCGCGCTTGATCAGCATGGCCTGGGTGTCTTCCAGCTCACGGGATTTGCGGTCTATCTGCTGTCGCACAATACGGTCCTGATGCAACAGGCTCATCAGAATAAAACCGGCCAACAGCGTTATCAGTGTCCCACCCAGTGCCAGGGTATAACTGAGACGCTGATCAATGCCTCCGCCACTGTCAGCATCAAATGACCAGTCCAGTTGCCAGCTATGCAGACCCATATCAATGTTGCGGATGTAGTGCGCCTCCGCTTCAGATGCCAGTGGTGGTAACGAGGCATGGTTGATTGTGCTGTCCAGCGGATAATACAGGCTAAAAGTGATATCAGACTCTATGGCACCGGCAGTGACAATATCCAGTAACCGCGAAAAGTTCAGCAGATAAAGCAAGGTGCCAGATTGCTCTGCATTGTGTGCGCTAATCACAACAGGCAGGTAGCTGGTATTTTGCGGACGAACAAGGGCGCCAAAAAGCACACTCCCGGGATTTTCACGCGCCGCACGAATGGCATCATGCAGCCGGCTGTCGAGCTGTTCGCCAACGACTGTAGGCAGCTCCGTTAACGAGCCAGCCACCTGTTGCACTTCAAAATTCTGATCAGAGACAAAAGCCAGCAGATGATCAACGTCCAGTGATGTGACCGACATAATCTGTTGGTAAGCCATTTCAAGTTCGGCCTGGGTGACATCATCGGAGCCCGAATACAACGTGCTGATTGCAATCAGGGGCTCCCGGTTGCGCCAGACCCGATAGCGCAACGACTCACTGAGCTGATCGGCGCGAGCCATAGCACCCTGTTCCCAGAGCTGATAACTGCTTCTGACATTGATCCAGGTAATAATAGCGGTGAGTATCAGCCCCGTAACAATCAGGACGCTGACAATAAAGGTGTACCAGCGTTTTGTGCGGGCGTGTGTAGATGGTGCTGTCCGACGAGTCATTTTTATTCAGTTACCAATGGCGAATTGGTGCAGTTTCAGACCAGCTAGCAGCAGTATACGGAGCGTGAGGTTGGCGTCAATCAGCCATCCGCCGCTGAGGTAGAGGATTACCCCTGCTCGGTTTCAGCTAAAACGGGTACACTGATCATCTGTATCTGGGAGGGCAGGCAGTATGTTGACAGCTTTCGGAACGCTGGCAGGCGGTTTGGGTTTATTTCTGCTGGGAGTTTCAATGATTACCGACGGCCTGAAGTTGGCTGCCGGTAATGCGCTCAGGGATATTCTGGGGCGTTCCACGCGTACCACCACACGCGGTCTTTTATCCGGTTTTATGTTGACTGCCATGGTGCAGTCTTCCAGTGCTGTGACCATGGCCACCATTGGTTTTGCCAACGCGGGGTTATTGGGGATCCATCAAGCGCTCAGTATTATATTGGGGGCAACGGTGGGTACCACCATGACTGGTTGGTTGGTGGCTGCGATTGGCTTCCAGTTCAAGATCAGCGCCTTTGCGATGCCGCTGTTGGGTATTGGCATGATCATGCGTCTGGTGGGAGCTTCCAGCCGCACCGGTGCGCTGGGTGAGGCCTTAGCGGGTTTTGGCCTGTTTTTTGTAGGTATTGACTTCCTGCGTATGGCCTTCGAAGGCGTCGCTACGCAGGTAGATTTTAGCCATTTTTCCCCGGATGGCCTGCTGGGTCTGCTTCTTTATGTTGTCATGGGTATTGTAATGACAATGCTGACACAATCCTCCAGTGCCACAGTGGCATTAACCCTGACAGCGCTTTCCAGCGGACTGATGCTGTTTCCTGCTGCTGCCGCCATGGTGATAGGTGCAACAATCGGAACCACCTCCACATCAGCTTTGTCGGTGATAGGGGCGACCCCCAATGCACGGCGGGTAGCTGCAGGTCACGTCTGCATCAATTCATTTAATGCCTTTATTGGATTGCTGCTGCTGCCACTTGTGCTTTGGCTTTCGACCCAGGACAACTGGTTACATGACTATCCTGCGTTAACCATTGCTGTGTTCCACACTACGTTTAACTTGCTGGGCGTTATCCTGATGCAGCCGCTGCTGGCTCGACTGTCCAGGTGGTTGCAAGGGCGTTTTACCAGTCGCGCGGAAGAGTTGGGTCGTCCGCATTATATAGACAGTAACGTCATGGTATCCCCCTCTCTGGCGCTGGATGCGTTTGTGCTTGAGCTGCAGCGTATGGCAAACATGATGCGTGAGCACGCCATCGCCTCCTTTGATCATGAAGGCGAGCCCGGCAAGCTTTTGCAACAGCAGCATGACGGGTTGCGCCAATTAGCACAGAAAGTAGAGCAAGCAGTGACCAAGCTGGAAATGGATCGCCTGGATGTTGCTATCGCCAGGCAGTTGCCGGAGGTACTGCGCATAGCCAACTATATTGATGAGGCGGTAGCCGTTGCTCATGAAAACGCAGAAACCGATGCAGATGTGGAACACTTGCTGCGGACCTCGGTGCGCGAACCTATTATGGCGTTTAAAGAAGCTGTGATGACGCAATTGGGGCGAACCGATTTGCAGAACCCTGATTTTAATGTCGAGGCAGCAGAAGAGGGATATCAGCAATTGCGTGAGGTATTTCGCAGCCTCAAGACCACGCTGCTGGAGGCTGGTGTGCGCGGGCAAGTACCGGTGCTGCGACTGAACCCAAGCATTGACAGTCTGCGTATGATGTTGCGCACCGCCGAGCGCTCTACGCGAGTGGCAGTTCGTCTGAGCGAACTCTCCAAGGCTGTGCCGGCAGTTGCTACCAGCACCCCGCTGGACCAGGAGGTGGCGACACCGGCAGATGTGACTTAATTGTCATCTAACTGTCATATGGCGTCGTTATAGTGCCCGTCAATTAATAACAGGCTGCAATCGCGGCTTCTGTAATGGAGACAGGGTTATGATCCGATTAAATCGTCTGATGGCTGCGATCAGTGTTACTGCGGTCAGTATGTTGGCCCCAGTGACACTCAGTGCTGATGTGGACGCCAGTCTGCCTGATTATGTTCGAGTTTCTGGAGTTTCCGGGAATCTCTCCAGTATCGGTTCAGATACGCTCAACAATCTGATGACGCTGTGGGCAGAAGAGTTCGCCCGCTTTTATCCTAACGTCAATGTGCAAATCCAGGGTGCTGGCTCTTCTACTGCGCCGCCCGCGCTGACTGAAGGTACTGCAATGCTGGCTCCGATGAGCCGCCCGATGCGCCAGTCGGAAATCCAGGAGTTTGAAGCCCGTCATGGTTATCAGCCCACCGAATTGCCCGTGGCAGTGGATATGCTGGCCGTGTATGTAAACCGTGATAACCCGATTGCCAGTCTGAGTCTGCCGCAGGTTGATGCCATTTTTTCTGCGACCCGTCGCTGTGGTGGAACTGCGGATATAACCCGTTGGGGGCAATTGGGCTTGACTGGAGCCTGGGAGAATAGGGACTTCACGGTGTACAGCCGTAATGCCGTGTCGGGTACTTATGGCTTTTTTAAAGATAACGCGCTTTGTGGTGGCGACTTCAAGTCCAGCATCAACGAGCAGCCGGGTTCATCGTCCGTGGTACAAGGTGTGACCGAATCCGTTAACGGTATTGGTTATTCCGGGATTGGATACATCACCTCAGGCGTAAGAGCGGTGCCGCTGGCAGCTAACGATGGTGAGCAGGCCTATTCGCCAACGGCAGATAATGCATTTAGTGGTGACTATCCACTGGCGCGTTATTTGCTGGTGTATATCAACAAGCATCCCAATCGTGAACTTGATCCAGTCACGCGCGAATTTATCAAAATGATTTACAGTAAGCAGGGGCAGCAGGTTGTCGACCGTGACGGATATGTACCGTTGCCTGCTGAAGTAGTGGAGCGAGTAATGCAGCAACTTGGATTGCAGTAAATATGACGGCATTGTCATAAAACAGTCATATAAGACATTTAGTCTTGTCCGAGTTCAGGAACCACCCAGCAGGATCAGGCCAAACCATGACAGACAAGACAATATCGCCTCCTCCGGATGCAGTGCAGGACAACAACCGAACCAGTTTGCTGCCTGATTCTGCCAGTCGTATTGCACTGCGAAAAAAACGCGCCAATCGTGATCGTATGGCGCGTTGGGGGATTACCGCGGCAGGCTACGGTGTTGTGTTGGCACTGCTGACGATTTTTGTTTATCTGTTTTATGAAGTGATGCCAATTCTGAGAGGCGCCACTGTCAAGCAGGACGCCAGTTACACGCTTGCCGGACAGCAGAGTGAAACAGTTCACCTGCTGCTGGATCGTTACGAAGAGCTGGGTATTCAATATACGGATGCTGCTGACGTTGTATTTTTTGCAGCGGCCACCGGCCAAGAGCGCTCTCGCATCGATCTGCCAGTACCCGAGCAGGTTGATGTCACCGCCTTCGGTTCTGCGGAAGCAATTTCCAATACGGTTGTTTACGGACTGGGCAATGGTCAGGCACTGGTCGCACGCCACGGTTTTTTGGTCACCTTTCCGGATAACACACGTGTAGTTGCTCCGCGCATGGAGTATCCGCTTGGTGAAGCGCCAGTACAGATAGATGAGCAAGGGCAGGCTTTGAAGCTGGTGACAATCGAGCAAATGTCACGTGGCCCTGGCAGCACGGCCATTGCCGCGTTGACTGCAGACGGACGTTTGCTGCTGACCATCGCCAGCTCCCGTAACAATTTACTGACCGGTTCTACTCAGCTCAGTCTGAACAGATACCAGCTGCCTGCTGTACCAGGTGAAGCGGTTCAACTGCTGCTGGATAAATCACTGCGTAATCTGTTTGTACTGGATAACAAGGGTTTTGTGCACTACTACGATATCGTTAATCCCGCACAGGCGCGTTTGCTTGAATCAGTGAATGTTGGCGGTGGCGAAAAAGTGACAGCGGCCTCGTTTCTGGTCGGATCAGTATCTCTGGTCTTTGGCACCGAATCCGGAAAACTGACTCAGTGGTTCCCGGTCCGCGATGACAACAATCAGTACTCACTGCAGTATGTGCGCGACTTCGACAGTCACCGCGCTGCAATTACCCATATTGCGCCGGAATATACCCGCAAAGGTTTTGTAGTTGCCGATGCCTCTGGCCAGATTGGCATTCACTACGGCACCTCATCAAGAACACTTTATCTGAAACAGGTCAGTGAAACTGCGCTGGATCGTGTTGCCATATCCCAGGTCAATGGACGTCTGTTGTGGCAGGCTGCCAATCAGCAGGTCAGCTCTGCAGCGCTGTGGAATGAACATCCGCAGCTGTCATGGGCGGCGCTGTGGAACAAGGTCTGGTATGAGGGCCGTGAAGATCCGGATTACATCTGGCAATCTTCCTCGGGTACTGACGAATTTGAGTCCAAGTTCAGCCTGGTACCACTGACAGTGGGCACACTCAAGGCGGCGTTTTACGCGATGATGTTTGCAATGCCATTGGCAATTGCCGGCGCTGTGTACACCGCCTACTTTATGACGCCTGCTTTGCGTGGTGTGGTTAAACCCAGTATTGAAATCATGGAAGCGCTACCTACGGTGATTCTGGGTTTTCTGGCAGGTCTGTGGCTGGCGCCCTTTGTCGAAAACCATCTGCCCGCCGTGTTCAGTTTTTTCCTGCTAATGCCTGTGATGCTGCTCGGTTTTGCCTGGATATGGACGCATCTTCCCCGCGCCATTCATGGTCTGGTTCCCGATGGCTGGGAAGCGGCGATGGCAGTGCCTGTGATTTTGCTGTTTGGCACAATCTGTGTGCAGTCCAGCCCTTGGGTTGAGGTCTGGTTGTTCAACGGCAGCATGAGACAGTGGTTTACCGATATTGGCGTGAACTACGACCAGCGTAATGCACTGATTGTTGGTATAGCGATGGGATTTGCGGTGATTCCAACTATTTTCTCGATTGCCGAGGATGCAGTATTTACCGTGCCACGCCATTTGACCCAGGGTTCACTGGCGCTGGGTGCCACACGTTGGCAGACCGTGATAGGGGTTGTGTTGCCAACCGCCAGTCCCGGTATTTTCTCCGCAGTGATGATGGGTTTTGGACGCGCTGTGGGTGAAACCATGATTGTGTTGATGGCTACCGGAAACAGCCCGATTGTGAATTTCAATATTTTTGAAGGTATGCGCACGCTGTCAGCGAATATTGCCGTTGAGTTGCCTGAGACTGCTGTGGGGTCATCACATTTCCGTGTGTTGTTCCTGGCGGCGCTGGTTCTGCTGGCACTCACCTTTATTGTAAATACGCTGGCGGAGATTATTCGACAGCGTTTGCGACAGCGTTACAGCAGTCTGTAAGCGGAATCAGCAAACAAGAGATTCAAGCATGAAACAATGGTTTAAAAGCGGAGTACCCTGGATCTGGCTGAATGGCGCTGCTGTCGCATTCTGCATGATTATGGTAATCGGTTTGACAGGACTGATTGCGGTGCGCGGTTTTGGTCATTTCTGGCCTGCTGACGTTGCGCAGATCAATATGGTGGATGCAACAGGGCAGCGCAGCACCATTATGGGGGAGCTGGTACGCAGTCAGACCGTACCGGCTGCAGTCGCGCGTGATTCAGGTGAAGTTATACCGGAAGGCGTTGATCTGGTGACCCGACATCTGATCAAACTGGGTAATCGTGATCAGACCGGTCGTGATTTTGCCTGGTTCCTCGAACAGGGCATGGAACCATGGTCATATCCGCATGATGTCATGGTCGTTGAACGCCGTGAGTGGGGTAATTTTTACGGTCGCGCGCTGGCGCTGCAACAGGACAATGGCGATCTCATACCTGTGGACCATCCCGAGTTTGATTCGGCACTGCAATCCGCCATTCAACGCAGCCTGGACCTGCATGATGAGATACGTCGTATTGAGCGTCGTGAGGTAGGCAGTATTAATTCGGCGCTTGAGCGTTTGCGTCTGGACGAGCGTCGTCTGGAACTGGAACAGCCGGGCGCGGCAGTAGAGGCCGAGCAGCGCGCGCGAATTGCTGCGGAACGAGAGCGTCTGGATGCACAATATTCTGTGTTGCGCACAGAACTCGACGCACTGTACGACAGCACGCGCCGCGACACACTGCAGATGCAAATGGCCGATGGCAAACAGGTGGATATTTCACTGGCTGCCATCATGCGTGTGACTTCACCCAACGCGATGTCTACCGTCGACAAGATGTTTCAGTACGTGGAGCGCGTCTGGGAATTTCTGACTGATGATCCACGCGAAGCTAACACAGAAGGCGGCATTTTCCCGGCAATTTTTGGCACCGTGACCATGGTTCTGGTGATGTCCATCATAGTGACGCCGTTTGGCATTCTGGCAGCCATTTATCTG
This sequence comes from uncultured Pseudohongiella sp., assembly GCA_964535565.1. Taxonomy (GTDB): domain Bacteria; phylum Pseudomonadota; class Gammaproteobacteria; order Pseudomonadales; family Pseudohongiellaceae; genus Pseudohongiella. Next base: position 66,689 of record CAZHUJ010000009.1, read on the forward strand.
CGTGAATATGCTCGACAGGGCCTGATGACCCGAATTATCCGTATCTCGGTTTATAACCTCGCCGGTGTCCCTTCTATTGTTTATGGCGTGTTTGGTCTGGGCTTTTTTGTGTATTACCTCGGCGGCACCATTGACAGCATGTTTTATGAAGCCGCGCTGCCAACACCAACATTTGGTACACCAGGACTGTTCTGGGCTTCATTGACACTGGCGCTGTTGACGCTGCCAACGGTGATTGTGTCCACAGAAGAAGGTTTGTCACGTATTCCGGTCACTATTCGGCAAGGCAGCCTGGCATTGGGTGCTACCAAATCGGAAACCTTGTGGAAAGTGGTTGTGCCGCTGGCTACGCCGGCAATGATGACCGGGCTGATTCTGGCTATCGCCCGTGCTGCGGGTGAGGTGGCACCTCTGATGCTGGTTGGTGTGGTTAAACTCGCGCCTGCGCTGCCAATTGATGGCGAGTTCCCCTTTATTCATCTGGACAGAAAAATCATGCATCTGGGTTTCCATATCTATGATGTCGGGTTCCAGAGTCCCAATGTTGAAGCCGCGCGGCCTCTGGTTTATGCCACCGCGCTGGTCCTGGTGCTGCTGATCATGATTCTGAATCTGGCGGCGATCAGTATTCGAAACCATTTGCGGGAGAAATATCGAAGTGCCGGAGAATAAAGTGAACGTTATTGAGACGCCGAAGATCGAAGTACGTAATCTCAATCTGTATTACGGAGCTGATCAGGCGCTGAAGAATGTCAATATGACTATTCCGGAAAAGCGTGTGACAGCGTTCATCGGACCGTCTGGTTGTGGCAAATCGACGTTGCTGCGCAGTTTCAACCGCATGAATGATCTGGTCGACAATTGTCGCATCGAAGGAGAGATCCTGATGGGCGGCAAGAATATCTATGATCCTGATGTGGATGTGGCTGACTTGCGCCGTAGTGTTGGTATGGTGTTCCAGAAACCAAACCCATTCCCTAAGAGCATTTACGAAAACGTGGCTTATGGCCTACGTTTGCAGGGAGTCAATTCACGTCGGGTGCTCGATGAAGTGGTGGAAAAATCCCTGCGTGCGGCTGCGCTGTGGGATGAGGTCAAGGACAGACTTGATGCCAATGCTTTTGGTATGTCAGGCGGCCAGCAACAGCGTCTGGTTATCGCCCGCGCTATTGCGATTGAGCCCGAAGTGATTCTGCTGGATGAACCCGCATCCGCACTCGACCCGATTTCCACGCTGAAAATTGAAGAGCTGATCAACGAACTCAAGCGCGATTACACGATTATTATTGTGACGCACAACATGCAACAGGCAGCACGTGTCTCTGATTACACGGCGTTTATGTATATGGGAAATCTGGTTGAGTATGGCGATACGGATACGCTGTTTACGAATCCAGGCAAGAAGCAGACCGAGGATTATATTACCGGGCGTTATGGTTAGATGCCAACATAAGACAGAGGGCGCAAGGCCCTCTGTCTTTATCGGCTTTTAGTAAATCCCCGCCAGATCCATTGACTGCACTTGCTGCGCCGTCAATTGCACCAGATGATTCTCAAGCGCGTGATCAGTGTTGTAGGGTACGTCGTTGATCGAACTGCTGAAACCGTAGTAATAACCACCAATTTTTAACACTTCAATGTTCTGTAGCACATCGGTATTACCGCTGTGTTCAGTAGTCAGCACCATCTGTAATTGGTCATCAACATTTCGCAATTGGAAGGTGAAGTCTGTGGGTGCGCCGGTATAAACCACCACATCTGTGCCTTCGCCGCCATCCATGAAGTTGTTGCCGCCACCACCGATCAGGCGGTCGTTGCCTGCACCACCCAACAAGGTGTCGTCGCCTGAATGGCCTTGATCGCGACCGGTTTCACTGGTGATAAGATCGTTCACCAACACCAGCTCTCCGTCAGCGTTTTTCAGCAATTGATGAGCCTCCACACCTTTGGCCAGAATCAACATACCTTCTGCCCACGAGCCGCCTGAGGTGATGAAATCAGTACCGATGTTGATCAGATCGTCTGTGACTGCATCCTCTCCCCACACGGCTTTGACCAACAGTGCCACTTGCACCTCAATAGCCTGCGCGATCATGCCTTGGCTGGCAAAGAAGTGATCCACGGCCGCTTGAGACAACTGCAGCTCTGTCATGTTGCTGGTGGTGAAAGCGTTGAAATCCAGCAACTCGGCGCGCTCACCCACGGCAGCTTTGTACAGCGTCGCCACCAATTGCAAACGCTCCACTGACTCGTAAGTAAACTGCAGACGGTGGTCAGTTTCCTGGCCCGTACCATTGGCACGCGTCCACCAGGGGCCATTAATCGCGAGTGTCGCTGCATCTGCCGCCAGCGCCCAGTCAGCCGTAAACCGGCTCACCAGCTCTCCATTCACCAGGCTGAACTGCCAGGTGCCCGCATCGCTGGCGCCGCCTTGCAGAATGTCATTGCCGGTACCGCCTTCCAGATAATCATTACCTGCGCCGCCAGCAAGATGATCATTGCCGCTGTCGCCGTATAAGCGGTCGTCTCCTCCGCGAGAACCAACAAAGTCATCACCGCCGCCGCCTCGAAGTACGTCGTCATCAGCGCCCAGAAAAATAAATTGGCTGGCACTGTCTCCAATGACGACCTGACGACCAGCTCCTCCGGTGACAGTGACCGATCCTATAATCGCCGCAAAGTCGATGTTATTCAGCTCTATCGTAGTTCCGGCTGGCAAACTTGAGGTGTCAATTACCGTGCCAATGGGTTGGCTGCTACTGCTTGCCGAGGGATTGGTGATCACAAGCGCACCAGTCGGAACAGGGGAGTCTGGCGCTATTGTTGGCGTCAGCGTACGTACCAGCAGGTCTGCCCCTTGGCCAGGCAGCTCATTGAGGAATAAACGACCTATACCGGTCATATCCTGCTGGTCCTGCTGTTGGTTCGGCGAACTGGTACGCGACCGGATGGCTGCGATCAAGCCGCTAAGCCCATCCTGGTCATTCGAGTTTCCGGTTGGTGTTTCCACTTGCAAACCAAAGCCAACAGGTATGCCCACTTGCAACAGGGTTCCACCACTGCCACCGGTGATAAGTGGGATATCAGCCAAGTCTGAATTGCCGAAATCCTCTTGGCGGCCTGTCGCAACAACAGGAATAGTCACTACTGTAACGGGGGAACCATCTGGAGCGGTACCTGGAGTCGGTTCACTCACCCTGACGCCATCGATCAGTGTGCCTTCAGGTTCTGGCGGATTAACAACCTTAGTGGTTGCTGAGCTGGTGACGGTTTCCAAGGTGCCACCCTGATCGGTGTAGCTGATGGTTACCGTGATGGTTTTGTTCAACTGATCTGTACCCGGTTTGAAACTGCTCTCCGTGGCGTCGGTTATGGCCACACCATCGGCTTCCCAGACATAACTGAAGGTGCCCAGTCCATCAAGATCTTCCAGATCCTGAGTGACCGTCAGGGTAGAGCCCGTATATGCAGTGCCACTGATCTTCACAGTACCGGTAGGGTCGTCGTTGACTGCGACCACGCTGACGGTGGATTGCAGTGTCAAACTCCGGGTATTGCTGCCCCCGTTATCAGTCCCTCCGCTGTCCTTGAGGGAGGTCAGCGTAACTACGCGATCATCCTCTGTAGGATTCTCGCTGCTGTTGCGGTAGGCCAGAGCATCGATCAGGGTTTGCATTTGCGCGGTGGACAGATGTCCTCCGTTCAGGGTGACCGTAGCGGTACCGGCAGTCACAGAGACATCGACTGTCAGACCGTTAGTGGTTGAGGTCATATTGTTCTTATCAGTTAACGTCAACTCGGAATCATCAATGATGAGCCATTCGTGTTCTCCGTCATGAATAAAAATCCCGGATTGGCAACTAGTTTCTGATCGATTGGCTTACCTGTGCAGTCCCATGCCGCGCGAAGCCAGAGAACTCCAGATCGTTACAACGACCAAACCCAGTTCAGCAAGGCATCGCTGAGTTCCTGGCCGGGCCCTGCGTCCGCAGAGGGGTGGTTCAGAATAGCAATCACCACATAGTGTTTGCCGGAGCGGGCGTGCACGTAACCTGCCACAGCCGCCACATCATCGAGTGACCCGGTTTTGACATGCATGCTGCCACGGGGGCCGTCGGCTTGCAGACGTGAACGCAGTGTGCCGTCCAGCCCTGACAGCGGCAATGACGCTACAAACTCCGGCATCGTTGGAATCTGCCAGCCGCGTTCCAGTACATCAGCCAGTAGCGATGATGTAACACGCGCATCGCGAGATAAGCCGGAGCCATTCACCATCACCAGCGCAGACCTGTTAATGCCCAGCAAATCGAGATAGTCATGTACCGCATCAATGCCTTTAGCAACAGTGGCAGGTGCCCCATATTTTTCAAGGCCCATCTGCAGCAGCAGATGGCGGGTCATCATGTTGTTGCTGAACTTGTTGATGGATTTGATTATATCCGCCAGAACAGGCGACTCATGTGTCAGCAGTGCAGTGGTGGTCGTATCTGCAAGAGTCTCCACGCGCAGTTCCCCATCAATTTCACCTCCCAGTTCTTTCCACAATACATGGAAAAGACCATAAGCATAGGAGGGGGTATCCAGCACTGAGCGCACAAGCGTGTACTGTTCGCAGCCTGACGGGAAATTGCCGCTGAAAGTCACTTCATTGCCTGCATCGTTAATATCAAAACGTATGCCGCGCTGAAAGCCTGTGCAGTTGCCGTTCTGTTGTCGCAACTGGTTGCGGATGTGCAGGTTGGGCAGGGCCGGGTCTGCCTGCACAATCACTTCTCGCCCGTTACTGTGTGGTTGAAAGTGGAAACTGACGGTCTGGAAATTAACCATCATGGCGTGCGGCAATACGTTGTAGGCGCGCCGGGTATCATTATCAATCAGTGCTTCGGTACTGACTGACTCGTCAAAGACACTGGCGTCTATAACCAGATCGCCGGCAATACGCTGAATCCCGCGCAGGCGCAGATTTTTCAGTAGTGAACGCAGGTTTTCTTCAACCAGAAAAGGATCACCGCCACCTTTGATCAACAGGTCGCCATCAAGAACGCCATCGTTGACAGGGCCAAGGGCATAGACCTGGGTTCGCCACTGATAAGTGGGTCCCAAAACTTCCAGGCCAGCCAGCGTTGTCAGGGTCTTGATTGTTGAGGCCGGGTTTAGAGGCAGGTCCTGATTAATGGAAAGAACAGCTTCAGGTTGGCCAATTTCCCGTACATATAATGAATAAGTGCTGGGCGGAAGTTTGTGCCCGGTAATAACACGTTGTACTGGATCGGGAAGTGGCTGTGCCAGTGTTATTGTCGACAGGGCAGACAACACAAGTGCGCAGCCCTGTAATAACCAGACTTTAAAACCAGCGTCAGCCATGTTGATACTTTTCGCTTGCTCAAGAAAAGTTCACGCTACCTTAGTCTTGACGTTTTGTCGACAGCTCAGAACTTTTAGTGGGCAGCGAGTTTGAGTATGGCGGATATTGCACCCGGACCATTAAACGGTTTCACAATCCAGCCCTTCACTCCCGCAGCTTTACCACGTGCTTTCATATTCGGGCAATTTTCGGTTGTTAACATGATGATCGGCGTTGCCAGGCACAAGTCCTGTCGCACTTTCTCTGTCATCGTCAAGCCGTCCATGACGGGCATATTAACGTCACAGATCACCAGCTTGATGTCTGTGTTCTGGCGTAGCTGCTGCAATCCCTGGCGGCCGTCTTCGGCCTCCATAACGGAAAGTCCGTGTTGTTGCAAAAACGTGCGCACTTCGTGACGTACGGTCGCTGAGTCATCAACAATTAGTATTGTTGGCATAGTCCATGCTCCATAGTTTTAGATTAAAAGAGTTCCAGTTCACCCACATTGCTCTCAAGGTCGTGTGTTGTGAACATCTCTGGAATATTCAGATCACTGGCTGCAATGTTCTCAGGTATCAGCAGCGCCACATAAACACTATTGCCTTGCCCATCGCGACAATAGACGCTTGACTGTATGGGCGCGACCACGGATGGCTGCAGATAGGGCAGGCAGTTCAGCGGCAGCAGATTCGGCGTAGACAGTCCAAGTACTGTCACAAATTGCCCGAGATGGCGTTTAAATGTGCCGCATAGATTGTTAGCGAGTTCCTTGAGCTGGTCTTCATCACTCGACGGCTCGGGGCAGTCCTGCACCATGACCATGCACATCAGGCACTGGAATCGATAGGCACTGACAGTGAGTACCACCAGATGCGCAGCAGAGGGGCTGGCTTCGCTCAACCGATCCCTAAGACAGGTATCAGGCGGCAGTATTTTGGCTTGCTGTGAGAATGGGATTGCTGTGGTTATGGATTGCAGCAATATATCTGACAGCGCCTGGTGCAGTAATGGATCCCGGCCGTTCACGGTTAAAGATCTCCCATTATTCGCTGTGAATCGCTATCAATTTTGTGGATGTTGAGCAGAATGTTCTGAATGGCTGTGTGGATCATACGGCTGGCAGCCTGAATGTCCTGAAAAGTTGCAGTAGTAATCGCTGCATTTTTTAACAGCAGTTCGGAGTACCCGCAGTTCAGTGTGTCAGAGCGGTGCGCAAGAGCCCGAACTTCGTCGGCGACAATGGAGAACCCGCGGCCGTGTTCACCTGCACGGGCGGCTTCTATGCTGGCGTTTAGCGCCAATAACACCGTTTGTTTGACAATTGCCCCGAACGCCTGACTTTCCGCCTGCATGGCGCGATTATGCACCATAAGTTCCTCAAGCCTGTTGTTCCATCGATCGAAGATATGAATGATGTCGCTGAGGCTGTTCATTTCTGATGTGACATCAAGCCATTTTTTATGAATGTCAGAAGCTGTGGCCAACTTCATTTCAAGCTCGGAAACCTGGTCACTCAAAGCCGTGGAATTCCCTTTAAGCTGTCGGGTTGCATCCAACTCCTGATTAGCCAGTTTTGTTGCCTGGATCAGATCCATGCGCAGCTTTTTTTCTGTTTCCAATAACTCATTAACCAGTTCACGCGCTTCACTATGCGAGCGTGTGATTGTCTGATAGGCAACAGACAGTTCATCATGCTGACGTTGGAGCATGGTTATAGTTTTGTTTTTGCCTTTTAAAAGCCAGAGCAACGCGCCCACGATGCACAACAGCGGCAAGGACAAAAGCATTAAGGACACGGATTTCACCTCAGCAAAGCATAGTTCCTGTAGGCGGGAGCATAGATAAAACTGTTGTCAGTTTTATGACGGATATACGCGATTGTCTGTCCCTTTTTCTGTCATAGAACCGCAATAACTGTCTTCTACACTTGCTTTAATTCCGTGTATGCCTGTTCGGGGAGCTAACACCATGACTATTTCAATAAGATCAACAATGCCAGAAAAATGGAGTCCGGTGTCACACAATATAATGCAGACTGTTTCCAGAACATTTATTGCAGAGCATGGAAACCCGGGCATTCTGAGGTGGCTGGAAGTAATACCCACTGTCACCATGGGTACTCCCATGTTACAGGTACTTGATGTGTTCAGGGATAATCAGCACGAGCACTTTTTCCCTGTTCTGGATTCTGAAGGTAAAGCAGTGGGGCTGATCTGCGAGCGGAGTCTTAAAAGTTATGTGTATTCACATTTTGGCGTTGCCTTGCTGGCCAATCGCAACCGTGCAAAGGTGCTGGAAGACTTTATTACACCCTGTCCCTGCGTAGAGTTTGATGAGCCAACAAGCAAAGTGCTGGATGCTGTCCATAAGCTCACTGGCGCCGAAGGTGTCATCATTACTGCAAATGGAAGATATGTAGGGTTCATGCGTACTTCTACGTTGGTAGAGCTGGCACATGAGCAACAAATCGGTATTGTTAAAAAACATAACCTGGAACTGGATCGAAAGAATAACGAGATTCAGGCTGTTCTCAAGAATATGAGGCAAGGCTTTTGCACCATACTTCCTGATCTGATTCTCCATCCTGATTATTCAGCTCATTTGGTCAGCATTCTCGAGCAGGACAATATCGCAGGTCAGTCAATCATGGATGTGCTGTTTTCGTACACCGAAACCGGGGCTGACCAGCTGCAACAAATAGAAGCTGCGCTGGCTGCGATGCTGGGTCAGGATGAGTTGATGTATGAATGTAATTCCCATCTGCTGCCCCATGAGCTGCATGCAGAATTTGCTGGCAAAGCCAAAATTCTGGAATTGCACTGGAGCCCTATGTCCAACAACGATAGTGTGGTGGAGCGAGTGATGCTGGTGGTTCGGGATATCACCCAGATGCGGAAGCTGCAACAACAGGCTGTCAGACAGCAGCGTGAACTACAGGTGCTGGGTGAAATCCTTAACGCAGGACAAAAACGTTTTAGCAGCTTTATGCGGGACAGCGAGCGATCACTGGCTGAGTGCTGGAAAATACTTGAACACAGTTACAAGAACGGTAACAACGATCAATCCGGGATGGTTGCTGCGATGTTCAGGCAATGGCATACCTTGAAAGGTAACGCACGCACACTGGGTTTGAATTCGGTGACAGATAATCTTCATGAGGCTGAACAAGTACTGCAGTCGGCGCGGGAGGGCGGATATGCGGTAGATCTGAAAGATATACAAACTGCACTTGAGCGTATTGCCGAAGACTTTGTTCAGTACAGTGCTGTTTATCATCAGCGTATCAGCAATTTTGTTGGCAGCCTGGAGGCTGATAATGAGTTGGTGCGGCCGTTTCCATTGATAGAGGTGTTTTCCTGCGTTTGCGACAGCTTGCCGGCATTGGCAAAAGAGCTCGGAAAAGAAACGCCACAATTAGATGTGCAGGAAGAAGCCGACACACTATTTATTAGTGCGCAGTACAGGTCATGTCTGGAGAGTGTCATGACTCATATTTTCAGAAACAGTCTGGATCATGGCATAGAAACTCTCGCAGAAAGACTGGCAGCCGGCAAAGCCGCAGAGCCTGTGCTGAAGGTCTGTGTAGAATCAGACGCTGATGTGGTGCGTCTGATTGTCTCCGACGACGGGCGCGGGTTGGATATCGAATCTTTACGTAACAAGGCATATGCCAACGGTTTGATATCATCACCGGGAGATATGTCAGATGACGAAGCCGCTGATCTGATTTTCCACCCCGGATTGAGTACTGCCAAGCATGTGACATTGGTTTCCGGCCGAGGTGTTGGTATGGATGCTGTCCGCCATCTACTGTCAGGAGTGGGTGCCAGCATCCGCGTTCAACTGCTGGCCAAGGTGGACGACGAGCTGTTGTTCCGGCCTTTTGCACTGCATATCGATCTGCCCGTCAGCATGCTGGAAACGCAGCAGGTCGCTTAACCAGCGGTTGTTGTCGTGGGCAGGTGTCCCCGGTAAATGCCGCTCAGCACCGGGTAATGCTCCGGTTCCCAGTGCATTAGTTGCCAGAAAATTGACCGCCAGAAAATAATGCAGCCGGGTATCACCTTGTTGTTGATGCCAGCTGACTTTGGCGGCGTACACATCCGGGTGTTGTGCCAGCGCCGAAGCCAGCGTGTCCAGATTGATATTGTGCCGGCAATCTGGATTACAGCATCCTGGCGGCCGTGTACCCGGATCAGGTTGTCACTGATGCATTCGATTTTGTCCTGCAATACAGTTGTTACACCGGTGCGGGTGCAGGTTGCCGTGGTTGAGAGTCCCTGTTCATGCGGCTGTTGTTGTAACTGCCACCAGGGCAACAGCCTGAACGGCTCCTGATAATGACTTCTCCAACCCAATCCCGCTGTTTCCGAGCTGCCGTAGACTTCCACCAGAACCGCCTGCGGGAAATGGCTGTAAAAACACTGTGCTACCTGCGCTGGCAGTACTGCAGTAGAGCTGATGCCGATGAAGGTCAGTGGTAATGGCAGGCGCAGATCCGCCAGTAGTTTCCAGGTGTCCGGTGTGGCAACATACCCCGGATAACGCCATAGATGTGATGCGCAGGTACGGTGCTGACAACACGCCGGCAGTGCCGTTGCTGTGACAGTGTGACAGCAAAAAAGTGTGCTTCTGTGCTCAGCGCGCTTAGCGGGTGACGATTGAGCACCGGGCTGGCAGTTGATCCCGATGAATAAAACCCGATGTGCTCGTCGTTGATTTGCAGGCTGCGCCGGGCTACTTCGCACCAGCCTTGTGCAGAGCGGCGCGCCAGCAGCAAATCCGACAGCCCGGTTTTGTCCAAACCCAGACACACAGCGAAGCGACTGGCCAATTGCACCATGTCCAGTGAAGAAAACCCTGCACTGCGCGGATCCGTTAGCAGATCAAAGGGATCCAACGACGTATCAGAGCGCAGGGTATTGATGCCACGGCGGCACAGGGCATCGCGCAGAAAGTCACGCAGCCACTGTTTCAGCAATCCTTCGCGTTGCCACCAAATAAGGGCGTTCATATTACAGGCGTTTAACAAAAATCCAGAAGCTGTCACCAACCAGTGCTGGTTTCATGTGGACTTTTACCTTGGTGGGAGACATCTGGTAGTCAAACGTATACTCGAGCATCACACTGCTGCGCTCATTTTGGCGAGGCGGTTTTCCAGATCATTGGCACCAAAATCGATGACTTCAAGGGACATAAACATTCCCCAAAGGTGGTTTGATGTAACGCCAGTTATACGCAGGCAGATGCCAATCAGATCAGGGGGTTCATGCAAATAACGGTGCCAGATAGAGACCAGTATAAGAGCGCTTGCTGCGCGCAATTTTTTCCGGAGTGCCTTGTGCCACTACTTTACCGCCACCATCGCCGCCCTCTGGGCCCATGTCGATCACCCAGTCAGCCTCGGCGATTACATCCAGATTGTGTTCGATGACAATGACTGAATTGCCGGCATCGACCAGTCGGTGCAACACACGCAACAGTTTTTCAACGTCTGCCATGTGCAGACCTACCGTGGGTTCGTCGAGCACATACAGTTTGTGTGGTGGTTTGCTACCACGCAAACTCAGATGGGGTTTGGCTTTAGCCAGCTCGGCCACCAGCTTGATGCGCTGCGCTTCACCGCCTGACAGCGTCGGACTTTGCTGGCCCAGTGTCAGATAACCCAGACCAACGTCCTGCAACAGCTTCAGCGAATGCGCAACTGACGGCACTGCTGCGAAAAACTCCACAGCTTCGTCAATGTCCATTGCCAGCACTTCGCCAATATGTTTGCCTTTGTATTGCACAGTCAAGGTTTCAGCGTTAAATCGCCAACCGTTACAGGCCTCACAATCAACACGCACATCGGGCAGAAAGTTCATTTCAATTTTCTGCATGCCGTTACCGGCACAGGTTTCGCAGCGCCCACCCGCGACGTTAAAGGAAAAACGTCCAGGCAAATAACCGCGCAAACGCGCATCGACGGTATCAGCAAACAGCTTGCGGATAGTGTCCCAGATACCCACATAACTGGCCGGACACGACCGTGGTGTTTTACCAATCGGAGTCTGGTCGACCTGAAGAATACTGTTGATCGACTGCCAGCCTTCAATCTGCTCGCAGCCTGACCAGCGTGCACGTTTGTTTGAAGGTTTGTGAGAGGGGGCGTTGCCACCAGCCAGTCTCTGTTGCAGATTCTGGTACAACACTGCGCGTATCAGAGTGCTTTTTCCGCTGCCGCTGACACCACTGACTGCAACCAGATGACGCAGCGGAATGCTGATATCAACATTCCGCAAATTGTTCAGGTTGACACCAGTGATCTGCAAGGCTTCGGGTTCAAACTGCTGGCGGCTTTCAGGATTGCGCACATCTGGCAGCGGATGTCGTATAGGATTGGCCAGAAATTGTCCGGTCAAAGAACGTTTTGATTTTTTCAGCTGCACCAACGTGCCGGTTGCAACAATTTCACCACCTTTGACGCCAGCACCAGGGCCGACATCAATCAGGTAGTCAGCCTCTGCCATGGTGGCATCGTCATGTTCTACCACAACAACAGTGTTGCCATGTTGTTGCAGCTGGCGCAGTGTGCGAATCAGCAGCGCGTTATCGCGTGCATGCAGGCCGATGGTGGGTTCGTCAAGAATGTAACAAACACCCTGCAAATTGGAGCCAAGCTGCGAAGCCAGGCGAATACGCTGCGCCTCTCCGCCACTAAGCGTAGGCGCACCACGATTCAGACTCAGATAGCCAAGTCCCACTTTTTGCAGAAATTCCAGCCGACCACTTAGCTCGGGAAGAATGTCCCGGGCAATACTTTGGGCGGTGGTATTGAGTTTGATTTTGCCCAGTGTGCTGGCTGCCTGGTCCACCGTCTGAGTGGTCAGTTCTGCAATATTCCAGTCCTGGAATTTAACCGCCAGAGCCACCGGATTAAGTCGTGCGCCATGGCACTTTTTACAGGGCTGCGTGCTGACGTTTTCTTCAGGCTCCAGCCAGTTTTCCTCTTCACCGGTTTGCTCTTCATTAAACTCGGCAATGATTTCGCCGGTGCCGTAACAACTGCTGCACCAGCCATGTCTGGAGTTGAACGAGAACAGGCGCGGGTCCAGATCATCAAAACTGTCACCACAGGACGGGCAGGCACGGCGTGTTGAGAACAGCATGTCCTGTTTGCTGTCACGTTTGCTGCGACGACTGCTCATTGTAGTATCTGTGGCCGGACTGATCATCAGCAGACCATTGCCCACAGCCAGTGCTTCATCAATCAGCACAATCAGCTTGTGTTCATCTTTTTGGCTGATGGTGATCTGGCTGATCAGAACCTCAATATTGTGTTCCTTGAATCGGTCCAGCGCAGGCCAGTCATTGCTTGGCAGATAATCACCATCCACACGCAGTTGCGTGTAGCCTTTGCCTGCAGCCCAGGCTGCCAGTTCCTTGTAGATACCTTTGCGCGCGACCACTACCGGTGCCAGTATGTTGACCTGTTGTCCGTGCCAGTCGCTGACAAGACGCGACAGAATCATTTCCCGACTTTGTGGTTGAATCGGAACATCACAACGTGGACAGTGCTGAGTGCCAAGTTTCACAAATAACAGGCGCAGGAAATGATAAATCTCCGTTAATGTCGCAACGGTACTTTTGCGACCGCCGCGGCTGGTACGTTGTTCAATGGCAACTGTGGGTGGAATGCCATGAATGGCATCCACATCGGGTTTGCCGGCAGGCTGCACAAACTGGCGCGCATAGGCATTCAGCGACTCCAGATAGCGGCGCTGACCCTCAGCAAAAACGATATCAAATGCCAGCGTGGATTTGCCGGAACCACTGACTCCAGTAATCACCGTGAACTGGTTCCACGGCAGGCTGACATCAATATTTTTCAGATTGTGTTCGCGGGCGTGATGGATTTCGATACCGCGACGCTTGTACACCGGCGCCTTGTTCTGCGAAGGCGCGAGCACTACACCACATGCGCTGGCGTCCAGGTTTTTTTGATATTCACGCAGCGCCTGCGCCGTGTGGCTTTGACCGTTGGCAGCAAACCAGGTCGGGGTGCCGTGCTCAATCAGTGCGCCACCGTCCTGACCCCCTTCAGGCCCGAGCTCGATCAGCCAGTCGGCAGCACGAATAACATCCAGATTGTGTTCAATCACCAGCAACGAATGCCCTGCATCCAGCAGTTTGCGCAGTGCTTTTAACAACACATGAATATCGTGAAAATGCAGGCCGGTTGTAGGTTCGTCGAACAGAAACAGCAGGCGTTGGTTCTGATTTTTGCTGCTCTGACTTTTAGCTTGTTTTGTTGGCAATTCCGCCAGATGGCCTGCCAGTTTTAATCGTTGTGATTCACCACCACTCAGTGTAGGTACCGCTTGTCCCAATTGCAGATAAGAAAGCCCTACATCAATCAGCGGCTGCAGGCAGCGTTCAACATCGCGATCACCGGCAAAAAATGCCAGCGCTTCTTCTACCGTCAATTCCAGTACATCGGCAATCGAAAGTGCGCGGCGACTGTCGCGTGAATCAAGGAGTTTTACATCAAGAATTTCACGGCGATAGCGCTTGCCATTACATTCGCTGCAACGCAGATACACATCACTGAGGAACTGCATTTCAACGTGTTCAAAGCCATTGCCGGAACAGACCGGACAGCGGCCATTACCCGAGTTAAAACTGAAAATTCCCGGCGTATAACCGCGTTCACGTGCCAACGGCTGATCTAAAAATCGTTTGCGAATAACATCAAAAGCGCCAACATAGGTCGCTGGAATTGAACGGGTGGTTTTACCCAGTGGACTCTGGTCGACAAATACTATGCCCGACAAGTTGTCCATGCCGCTGATGCTGTCATGCGTGCCAGGCGCTTCAGTGGTTATGCCAAAATGACGGCACATGCCGCGATAAAGCACATCCCGCATCAGCGTGGATTTACCTGAGCCGCTGACGCCGGTGATACACACCAGCTGCTGCAGCGGAAATTCCACGCTGACATTCTTCAGATTGTTTTCACGGGCACCACTAACATGGAGCACTGCCTTCTGAGGCATTTCCAGCGGAGCCTGAGTTGCCGCTTCAGCTACTTTTAGCTCGTTGCGCAGATAACGTGCAGTCAACGACTGATTGTCGCGCAGCAGCGCCGCAGGTGTGCCCATAAAACGTACTTCACCGCCGTGTTTGCCTGGGCCTGGACCTATATCAATGATCAGATCCGCTGCCAGCATCACCTGTGGATCATGTTCTACAACAATCAACGAGTTTCCGGCATCACGCAGGCGATGCAATATGCTGACCATACGCTGCATGTCGCGGGTATGCAGGCCAATGCTGGGTTCATCCAACACAAATAGGGTATTGACCAGTGATGTGCCGAGTGCGGTTGTCAGGTTGATACGCTGAACTTCGCCACCACTCAAGGTGCGCGACTGTCTGTCCAGCGTCAGGTAACCCAGACCCACGTCACGCAGATAACCCAGGCGTGAGCGAATCTCATCCAGTAACAAGGTGGTCGCCGCATCCAGTGCCCCGGGCAGCCTCAGGTTGGCAAAAAATGCGGCACAATCATCCAGCGACAACAGCATCAGCTCATGAATATTCAGGCTGTCTGCCGGAATTGTGTTGCTGCCAGCGGTTGTCGGCTTTTGATGCAGACGCCACCACAGTGCTTCGGGTTTTAAGCGCGCTCCGTGACACTCATGACATTCGGTGTAGGCGCGATAGCGTGAAAGCAACACGCGGATATGCATTTTGTAAGCGCGACTTTCCAGCCATGCAAAAAAGCGACGAACACCGTACCAGACACCGTCAGTCCAGCTGCCTTCACCGTCAGTGACCCATTGGCGCTGTTCAGCTGTCAGGTTTTTCCACGGTGTATCCAGAGGAACTTTGCGTTTGCGCGCGTATTTTTCCAGATCATCCTGACACTCGTGGTAACTGCTGCTCTGGAAAATTTTAATAGCGCCTTCGCGCAGGGTTTTATTGTGATCCGGAATAACGAGATCAAAATCAACGTCAATAATCCGCCCAAAGCCACGACAGGTTTCACAGGCACCAATAGGTGAATTAAATGAGAACAAACCAGGGCCTGGTTCGCTGAACTGACGATCGCAGTCCGGGCAGTGCAAATGACTGGAATAGGCGCGTATTTCCTGTTTGTCAGAATCCGGATTGCAGTACACCAACACATGACCACCGCCGTGGTGCAGGGCGGTTTCTACCGCTTCTGCCAGTCGCTCCTGATTATCGGCATTCAGACGCAAACGATCCTGTACTGCATGGACCTGCCCGGCGGTTTGCGCCTGTATGCGTGTGTAACCTTGCTGGTTCAGCCAGCCAGTTATTTCATCTCCGGAAAAATTGTGCGGAACGGTAATGGGCAGGCATATATGAATTCGTGTGTCAGCTGTCACTGTTGCCATCAAATCGGCGACGATGCTGCGGGTGGAATCGCGTTTAACCTCGCGCTGACAGCCGGGGCAGTGCAAATGGGACAGGCGTGCAAATACCAGTTTCAGATAATCGTTCAGCTCGGTCATGGTGCCCACAGTCGAGCGCGAGGTTCTGACCGGGTTGCTCTGATCAATTGCTATCGCCGGTGGAATACCCTCAATGCTGTCCACCGCCGGTTTGTCCATGCGATCAAGAAACTGGCGTGCATAGGCGGAGAAAGTTTCCACATAACGGCGCTGGCCTTCCGCGTAAATAGTGTCAAAAGCCAGGGTGGATTTGCCAGAGCCGCTGACGCCGGTGATGACTATCAGCTGATTGACCGGTAACTCCAGCGAAAGATTTTTCAGGTTGTTCTGGCGCGCACCGCGCAGAATAATAGATTCAATCTGACGACTGTTTTTTGCAGTACTGCTCATAAACCTCGGTCCCACCGATCCAGATTGTCCCGTACTTCCAGGAACACATCAGGTTGTACGCTGTATTTGCCTCGCAGTGGATAGTCCATTGCGATAATCAGGAAAATCATCAATCCGAACATCGCAGACATCGCGCCCACAAGCCAGTAATGAGTACGCTCACTGGCCGTGTGGTAGAACCACGCCACGCCGATAGTAATCAACGCTCCCAGCAGCACAACACTCCAGGTAACAAAACCGACCCCGGAATTGCCCAGATGCAGGCGTTCGCGGCGCTGGTCCAGCATCTCATTCACACCTGCCATCACCTCGGCGTATACCACCAGTTCTGCATCGCTCTCGGGTTTGTAGGTCACAATGGCGCGCAGAAGTTCATCAATCACGTACCAGGTCTCTTCACTGCCTTCCCCGCGTGAGACGCGGTCCCATTCCACGTCCACTACTGAATCCAGATACCTGCGAGTTAATGTCTGAACACGGTTTCTGAATGGCTCCGCCAGTCCTTCAGCATCGCGATAAAGATCACCGGTCAGATTGGCCTCGCGCATGACTACAGACTCAACATGTGAATAACCACCCTGGACACCGACCACCATCAGGCCCAGGGCTACCGCATACAAAACACCGATAAAAGCGTGAGCAAATGCGGCCATCCCGGTGTCCTGGTCATTCAACATCCAGCCTTTGTGGCGGATCAGGGCAACGCCCCACAGACCCAGTATGAGTGACACGGACATCACTGCAACAGCAAGCAGCCATAACGGCATGGAATATATCCAGAGCATGTTTGCACTCCTGTATTGTTATTATTCTGATTGTGCAGTTAGCGCAGCAGATGTTTGTGACGAGAAAACGTCTGGATTCTAGCATGATTAAAATAGTGCGAAAGCAGTACAATTACAGGCTGAAATTACAGGAGTAAAGCGTGAAGAAACTGACACGGGATATGCTTACCGGGCTGTCGTTGTTATTGCCAGTGGTGTTGTCAATCCAATTGATAGTCTGGTTGCTGACAACCATTGAGTCCTGGCTCAAACCGTTATGGGAACTTGTACTGCCGCAAAGCTGGTATTTGCCGGGTATGGCAATTGCGAGTTTTTTGCTGTTGGCGTTGATCACCGGGGTCAGTTTTCGGGTACGTGTTATTGGCGCGATCTGGCAATTCAGCCATAACCTGCTCGACCGTATCCCTGTGTTGAATTACATATTTAATACCATTAAGGACTTTTTTGAGTTGCTGGGAGGGCAGGATTTCAGTCAGCAATCGGTGGTCTGGGTGCGCTTGCCGGACTCCCCGTACAAACTGCTGGGTGTGGTTACCAAACATGGTGAAGATAACGATTCACGCCTGGGGCAGATGATCAATGACGATGAAGTGGCGGTGTACTTGCCGATGAGTTATCAGGTGGGCGGTTATATGGTTGTAGTTCCTAAAACCAATGTCGAACCCGTGGATATGGAGCCAGGTGACGCTCTGCGTCTGGTAATGAGCGCCGGCCTGGGACAGAAAAAAAAGCGCTGACCGCTACGTTGCAGATGTGAACAATTACAGCCCGCGTTGCCATTCCTCTCGCAGCGGAATTCGTCCGGGCTGATAAATTGCCGTACGCACTGTTTCCAGCAGCTGCTGTTTATCCTTGCCAAGCACTCCTTTAAGAACCAGGTAGTTTGAGGCGTGGTCGCTGCGGAATATGGTGTTCTGCAGTTGCAGCGCCTGCAGAAAAACCTCCATTTCCTCAAACAGTTCCTGTTTGTTGAGTTTGCGCCAACCCGGTCCAAATGCGTTGGTAAAGCGCTGCGTGCCGCCCGGAAATTCCACCACCAGTGTGGACAAATAATGGGGCTGTGCAGCGTTCATAAGGCGGGCACTTTCGAGTGCGTGCTGGCGCGACAGCGCTGGTCCACCGAGACCATTCAGAACCATGACCGAGCTTTTGATGCCGGCAGCATGCATTTTCTGCAGAGCCTCCAGCGAACTGTCAAACGTTTCACCTTTGTGAATACGGGTCAGCAGTTCTGTATCACCGCTTTCACAGCCCACATACAACAGGCTCAGTCCCTTTTCGCGCAGCTCTTTGAGCTGTTCTACGGATTTGTTGCGCAGGTTGCGCGGCAGACAATAGGCGCTGACACGCGGCCGATTTGGCAACCAGCGGTTGAGCATATCCATGATTTTATTCAGCCTGCGCACGGACAGTGTCATGGCGTCGCCGTCGGCCAGAAACACGCGGTAGACCGGATAACCCGATTCGACGATATGGCGCAGCTGCGCCTCAATCGCGGTCAGATCCTGGGGACAAAAGCGTTTCTGCTCTGCGGTATACATTTCGCAGAAACTGCACTGGTTCCATGAACAGCCGTTAGTTACCTGAAGAATCAGTGACTTCCATTCACTGGGAGGACGAAAAACCGGCTCTATGTAGGTCATTGGGTACATGCGGCGGATTATAGCGCGCAAATTGCCGATTGTTGGTGTTACGAGCGATCGGTTAAACTCTGCGCACAATAAAACCAAGGTTGATGCAGCCACTGCAGATCAGGCCGAAATAACGGGCGCTGGCGCAGTCGCTTATTGTCAATCCAGGAGAAAGCCAATGCAGATCGCAAGAACCGAGTCTGATATCCCTACCCCCGATAATCAGACTGACACACAGACAGCTCAATCATCCAATGAGTCTGTCGAGTCATGGCCTCATGACACCAGTATGGAGGCATTCAAACGCGTGTGGGTGCTGGAAGGCGAGCCGCTGTGGGAGCGCGTGTTCTCAGTCCATCACGAGCATATGCAGATCAAGAACGGCAAGACCGCACTGAAAAATCTGCAGAAAATTTTCACCTGCACCTTCCGTCTGGCCAACAGCCAGGGATTCCACTCGATGAGCCTGCGCGACCTCAGTCGCGAAACCGAAATCAGTATGGGCGGGCTGTACGCTTATATCGGCAGCAAGAGTGATCTGGCCTCAGCGATTGAATCCGTGGTTCGCCACACAATAGACGATGTGCTGTCCGATCTGGAAAGCCATAATCTGGATCCGCAACGCCGGCTCAAGGCGCTGATTCACGCTGATCTGTATATGAACGACATCATGCACCAGTGGTATTACTTCTGTTTTATCGAGGCCAAAGGTCTGGACAAAGAACAGCGCGAAGAAGCCATGCAAATGGAGTTCCGTTTTGATGAGCGCCTGAAGGCAATTTTTGCTGAAGGTATTAACAATGGTGTATTCCAATACGAAGGTAACCTGGATTTATTGGCAGCAGCTACCACTGCCCAGCTGCAACAGTGGTACCTCAAGCGCTGGAAATTCCAGCAGCTGGGCACCGACATTAATGCTTATGCAGGTTTTATTCTGCAGAATCTGCTCACCACGCTGAACAGCAATAGTGTCCAGGACAACCAGAGCGCGGCCTGATTCAGTCCTGGTTGTGGCGGTGAATCCCGTGTTTGTCAGCGTAGAACAGGCGAATATTGCGGATATCCGCCTCCACATCCCCTGTTGGGTAAAAGAAGTCGGCCAGGCCGGCTTCTTTTTTTGAGGCATCCAGATATCCCATCAGCACCGGTACCTGGGCATTGTTGGCAATGTGATAAAAGCCGGTTTTCCATTCTTTTACGCGTTTGCGAGTGCCTTCCGGTGGCACCAATACCACCAGCTGCGCATTGTCGCTATACATCTGTACTACCTGATCTACCACGCCGTGATGACGGCTGCGGTCAATGGCAATACCGCCTAGCCAGCGCATCAGTCCGCCAAAGGGAAACATAAAAAGGGTGTTTTTCCCCATCCAGTACAAGCGTAAACGCAGTTTCAGTACCACCATGAGCATGATGGGGAAATCCCAGTTACTGGTATGTGGAGCGCCAATCAGCACAAAACGCTGGTTCTGCAGGGTACGTCCAATGGCCTTCCAGCCGATCAGTTGCAGAATCACTGTGGAAATCAGACGAAGTACCGGGGTCAACACAGGTGTGTTAAACACCGTGGTGCGCATCACTTGAATGGTTTGCTGATCCTTGTTGTCCATGCCGTACACCCGTCACCAGTCCTTAACAAAAGCCTCAACAGGCTCATCGGGCAGCTTGCGCAAAACACCGTCAATGGTGCCCATGTATACAAAACCAATCAGGGTTTCGGTGTCAGTCAGACCCAGACCGCGGGTGACAACCGGATGTGTGGCCATTGGACCTGTGCGCCAGACCGCGCCAACATCCAATGCATAAGCAGCGTTTAACATGTTCTGAAGCGCGCCGCCTGCAGACAGCAGCTGCTCGGACTCCGGCACTTTGGGGTTGGGTTTGGGACAAGCAATACCAACAACAATCAGCGGAGCACGCAGCGCCTTACTGCGTATCGAGGCAATTTCAAGGTCAGATATCTGCGGGTTGCTGGCGCGGGCCGCTTCTGCAAACAGATCGCCCAGGCGCTGCAAGGAGTCGCCCTGTATTACCAGAAAACGCCAGGGTTTTAACATGCCATGATCTGCGGTTCTGAACGCCGCCCTGAAAATCTGTTCCAGTGTCTGACGATCAGGGGCGGGGGCTTTGACCCTGGGGGCAGAGACGCGGGTTTGCAGGGTTGTCAGGGCATCCATTGGCATGCGGGCAGTTTCCTTTTGAAAGTGGTGAGTTATCAGTGGTCAAGCAGCGGCATCCGCTGTTTCGTCTTGCTGCGTCGCTCGTTCGTAACGCAAAACACGCGTTATAGTGATCCATGACAGGCCAGCCATCAGCGCATTGCCAATCACCGCTCCAATAAAAAAGCCCGTCAGGCCGGCCATCTGGCTGCCAATCCAGGCCAGTGGCACTATAAATACAAAAAAGCGCGCAATACTCAGATACAGAGCAACCATCGGTTTATGCATGGCGTTTAATGCTGAATTACAGAGAATGATAACTCCCTGCAGACCATAACCCAGTGGCATCAGCCACAGATACAGGCGCAGGGTGGATGCAACAGTCTCGTCACGAGTGAAAACAGCTGCAATCAGACCTGAACCCAGCGCCATGATCACGTAAATCAGCAACTGCCAGACCAGTACAAAACGCAGTGAAATACGACAAGCCTCTTCAATGCGATCAATACGCCCGGCGCCAAGGTTCTGGCTGACAAACGGTGGCAGTGTGCTCGACAGCGCCAGAATCACCAGGCAGGCGATCGATTCAAGGCGCGAGCCCACACCGAATGCGGCAACGGCAGTATCTCCATAGGTTGCAAGAATCGCAGTCATTACACCCATCGCCAGCGGGGTCAACATATTGGAACCGGACGCGGGAATACCAATACGCAGCATTTCACGCGCGGAGTTTCTGAATACCGGGCCGGTGGGCAAACCCTTGTAGATCAGCTCATGGCGTATCGCCAGGTAATAAAACAGGAAACCGGCTCCGGCCAGCCAGGAAACTAATGTGGCCCAGGCAGCGCCTGCGACGCCCATCGCGGGAACAGGTCCAAAACCGAATATCATCATCGGTGTCAGCACGGCGTTGATCAATCCGGAACCGGCCATCAGCATGCTGGGTGTGCGGGTATCTCCATTGGCCCGTAACACCGCATTGCAGCAGATGATTGCCACCAGCAGTACACTGGAAGGCAACCAGATATCCATATATTCGCGGATTAAAGGCAGTAGTGTCGGCGAGGCGCCCAGCGCCAGAAAAATTTGATCGGTCAGTATGTAGCCGAATAGAGCCAGCAGAGCCGACAGCGCCATGGCGACATAATTGGTAACAGTGGAGGCCTGTTTGGCTTTTTCTGCTTCCCCCCGACCTATGTATTTGGCGACCACCGCCGAGGTGCCAATGCTCAGACCAATGGCCAGGCTCATGATGGTAAAGGTGACGGGAAAGGTGAAGCTGATAGCAGACAGGGCTTCGGTGCCCAGCAGACTGACAAAAAAGGTATCAACCAGGCTGAAGCTGAACATCATGACCATGCCGATAATCATCGGAATGGTCATGTTGATCAAAATGGTAGTAATCGGGCCTTCGGTCAGTTTGTGGCGTTTTTTTTCTTGGGCTGCCATATCGGGCCATCGTGGCTGAAATCAGGGGGATCAGTCCTGCGTTTTAAGACTC
This sequence comes from uncultured Pseudohongiella sp., assembly GCA_964535565.1. Lineage (GTDB taxonomy): Bacteria > Pseudomonadota > Gammaproteobacteria > Pseudomonadales > Pseudohongiellaceae > Pseudohongiella. Next base: position 88,962 of record CAZHUJ010000009.1, read on the forward strand.
TGCCTGATCTTCAGCAGATGTTTGAAACATTTTGGGTTGCCAAACAACAGTTCCTTGCTGCTTTGAACCTGGGGGTTGCCTTGCGGGTCGCTTAGCAGTGCACCAGATTCCAGCAGGATCAGCTGGGCGGCCGCCAGCGAGGTGTGATGTTGCTGGCGGCACCAGCCGGCGTCAAGACGACCGGACGCAACATATGCCATGTCCAACGCGGGGCAACCACTGACACGCACGTTGGCAGGCAGGCTTTGCAGTTGTGACTGCAGCTGCGGCATCAGTTCGTCTTCGTGTGAGGTGTCCGGATCCAGCGATACCAGTGCATTTTCCAGCGACAACATCTTGCTGATACGTACACGGCTGTCGTTTAGCTGTGCACCATCACCACGGCTGGCGGTAAATTCCTGGTTGGTGGACGGACTGACGATTACACCATGGATGATGCCTTTGGGGGTTTTCAGCGCCAGTGAAATGCAGAATGAGCCGTAACCTTTAAAGAAGTTGCGGTTGCTCACAATGGGGTCGATCAGCCAGACATGCTCCTTGTCAGCGCGGGCAGTAAAACCGCTCAGGCGTGAGTCGATGCTGTAGTCCGGATAGGCTTTCTGCAGGTGATAAAGCAGAGTGCGTTCAACGTCAATGTCCATGCTGGTCACCAGCATTCCGTTGTTGTCTTCAACAACGCTGACCCGGTCAAGGCGATCACTGACGTGGACTATCTGTTCAGCAGCGCTGCGCGCCGCCCGGAGAGCGATATTTATAACAGGATGCATGGTTTCCGTAGATTCTGATCAGGTGGCTATTACAAAACGGCGCCATCATAGCAAAATGCTGGCAGTCAGTCGTTAACTAGTTGTTATAATCCGGCCTCCGATGACAGCACGCCCACTAAGGCGCAATCAGGAGTATCAAGGTGAGCAGCTCTCCGGCATCTGACCAAAACGCCAGGCCTGTGCCTGATTTCAATAATATAACAGTGGTGCTGGTGCAAACCTCTCATCCTGGCAATATTGGCGCTGCAGCCAGGGCCTTGAAAAATATGGGGATTGCGAATCTGCGTCTGGTCAGCCCGCGCTGTGAGTGGCCCAATGAACACGCCACCTGGCGCGCGGCATCCGCTACAGACGTGCTCGATCGTTGCCAGGTCTTTCCGGATCTGGCGGCAGCGATTGCTGACTGTGGTCTGGTGGTTGGTACCAGCGCCCGCTCGCGCCGCATGCCGTGGCCGGTGTTGACGCCGCGCCAATGTGCCAACCATGTGGTTGAGGATGCAATCAACAACCGTATAGCGCTGGTATTTGGTCGTGAAGATGTTGGCCTCAGCAATGAAGAGCTGCAGCTTTGCCACTATCACGTCCAGATCCCGGCCAATCCTGAATACAGTTCACTGAATCTGGGTGCTGCAGTAGCAGTGATTTGTTATGAGGTCAGAGTGGCGATGCTGGCGGCGCTGGCCCAGACTGACAATGACCAGATCCAGCGCGAACAACGATTTGCCCAGGACGCGTTTTACAACCACGACCACGAAGCGGAGTTCTGGGATGTGCCCAAGGCTGATGCGCATCAGCTGGAGCTGTTTTTCCAGCATCTGGAAAAAACCCTTACGGATATCACTTTCCACAATCCCGACAATCCACGGCTGTTGATGCAGCGTATGCGCAGGCTGTTTATGCGCATTCGTCCGGATACGATGGAAATCAATTTACTTCGCGGCGTACTCAGTCTGGTTGATGACCAGGTACGCAAGGCCAAAGAACAATAGTGAAAGGACCCGATACACAATGTCATTGATGTTTGCACAGATTGCTGAAGAAATTGCTGCTCGCCCGGAGCAGGTTGTAGCCACTGTTGCCATGCTCGACGATGGTGCCACAGTTCCCTTTATTGCCCGCTACCGTAAGGAAGTGACCGGTGGTCTGGACGACACCCAGCTGCGTCGTCTGCAGGAACGCCTGCTATATCTGCGTGAGCTGGAAGATCGTCGTGACGCTATTCTGAAATCAATTTCCGAACAACAGAAGCTGACGCCGGAGCTGGAAACACAGATCCGTGGTGCAACCACCAAAACCACCCTCGAAGATCTGTATTTGCCCTACAAACCCAAGCGTCGCACCCGGGCGCAGATTGCGCGTGAAGCGGGTTTGCAGCCTCTGGCCGATGCGCTGCTTGCAGATCCCACTCTGAACCCTGAACAAACCGCCGCTGCTTATGTGGACGCTGACAAAGGTGTTGCTGATGTAAAGGCTGCGCTGGAAGGTGCCCGATATATTCTGATTGAACAGTTTGGTGAAGACGCCACTTTGTTGGGGCAGCTGCGTGACTATTTCTGGAACAGCGCACATCTGATGTCAGAGCTGGTTGAAGGCAAAGCCACAGAAGGCGCCAAGTATCGCGATTATTTCGAATTCTCGGAAGCCGTAACCAAGATCCCTTCGCACCGTGTGATGGCACTGTTCCGTGCACGTAACGAAAGCATTCTTAATCTCAAAATCGACATTCCATCTGATCCGGAAAATCCGCCATTAAAACATCCCTGCGAAACCATGATTGCCAAATACTGGAAAATTGTGGATCAGGGCCGTGCTGCCGATTCCTGGTTGCAGGACGTAGTGCGCTGGACCTGGCGTGTAAAAGTACACACCCACTTGCAAACCGATTTTCTAACCGAATTGCGCGACCGCGCCGAAACCGATGCGATAGAAGTGTTTGCACGCAACATCAAGGATCTGCTGCTGGCTGCGCCTGCCGGTAAAAAAGTCACCCTGGGTCTGGACCCTGGACTGCGTACCGGTGTGAAGGTGGCGGTGATTGATGAAACCGGTAAGGTGCTCGATCACACCGCTATTTTCCCGAATGCGCCTCAAAACCGTATTGAAGAAGCGGCGCTGGCGCTAAAAAAATTCTGTGAAAAATACAATGTGCAGCTGGTCAGTATTGGCAACGGAACTGCGTCTCGCGAAACCGACAGTTTTGTTGCGCAGTTCTGCAAAGCCTTCCCGCAATTTAAACTGAAAAAGGTCATTGTAAACGAGGCGGGTGCATCAGTGTACTCGGCATCTGAGTTTGCATCACAGGAATTGCCGGATCTGGACGTAACTATTCGGGGTGCGGTTTCCATTGCGCGCCGTCTGCAGGACCCGCTGGCTGAGCTGGTAAAAATTGAGCCCAAGTCCATTGGGGTGGGTCAGTACCAGCATGATGTCAGCCAGGTCAAACTGTCGCGCTCACTGGATGCGGTAGTTGAGGACTGCGTAAACGCCGTTGGTGTGGATATCAATACAGCGTCTGCACCGTTGTTAAAAAGGGTGTCAGGTCTGACTCAAACACTGGTAAACAATATTCTGGAGTTCCGTGATAAAAACGGTCAGTTCCGCAGCCGCGAAGATTTAAAAAAGGTGCCACGTTTTGGCGACAAATCCTTTGAGCAGGCCGCGGGTTTCCTGCGCATACAGGAAGCAGAAAACCCCCTGGATGCATCCGCCGTGCACCCGGAGTCCTACGCGCTGGTAGAAGAAATTGCGCGTCGCAACAACCGCGATGTGAAATCGCTGATTGGCGACGGCAGCTTTCTGCGCAGCCTGAACGCCAAAGACTACGTCACTGAACAATATGGTCTGCCGACGGTGCAGGACATTTTGCGCGAGCTGGAAAAACCCGGCCGCGATCCGCGAGGCGAGTTCCGCACAGCGGAATTAAAAGAAGGTGTAGAAGAGATCAAGCATCTGCAACCGGGCATGGTGCTGGAAGGCACTGTGACCAACGTGACCAACTTTGGCGCCTTTGTTGATATTGGTGTGCACCAGGATGGTCTGGTGCATATTTCTGCGCTATCGGACAAGTTTGTAAAGGATCCGCACGAAGTGGTGAAAGCGGGGCAGATTGTCAAAGTGAAGGTGCTGGAAGTTGACCATGAGCGCAAGCGTATTGCATTGACCTGTCGTTTGGATGATCCGTTGCCAAGCGAAGGTGCGCCCAAAGGAGCGCGTCCTGCACCCACCACAGCGGAGTCTGCGCGTCGCAAAAAAGATTTTGAGGCGGCGGCGCAGAGCAAACGCCAGACAGGAACGATGGCTGCGTTGTTTGAGCAAGCGCTTAAAAATCGCAAGTGAGTTGAGCTCAGTAGTAAGGCGGTGTGGGGCGGGGGCTGTGTGTTGGCGACAAACGTGGCCTGATTGGCCTCCAAGCACACAGCCCCCGCCCCACGCCGCCTCCGCTGTCAGAGCCGCGCAAAACACTTCAACCTAAGCTAAGGTGCCGCTGCAGCGGCACTCAGAAGCTGTTGTGCGGCTGCGCAGATTCAGAGTACAAAAGTTGAAGTGAGAGCAGGGGGACCCGCCCTTGGGTTACGACCAATCAGGTCACGTTTATCCTTTGCCCAGCGGACCGAAAAGCGGGAGGACTGTCCGAATCCCGAGTCGCAGCGCGACGAGGTTGAGTTCCGCCCCGCCGGTCCGCTGGGCAAAGGATGCGGCCGGTCGTAACCCAAGGGCGGGTCCCCCTGCGGCCGCAGTCCTGTCTTGTTGACTAAGTCTGCACATCAAACTAACGACGCGCAGCACGACCCTTCTGCGCCGCCTTCATCCCAGGCCGCTGCTTCAAAGGCACAGCCCCACCACCTTTAGGCCCATAACCCGGCCTCTCCGGCGGCACCAGGTGCTGCGGCCCGTTACCAATCAGATCCTCCCGACCCATCTCTTTCAGCGCCTTGCGCAACATCGGCCAGTTTTTCTCATCGTGATAACGCAAGAACGCCTTCTGAATTCGACGCTGCTCGATATCTCTGGAAATGTTCACTGATTCACTCTTGTAAGTGACTTTTTTCAGCGGATTCTTGCCTGAATAGTACATCGCCGTAGCCAGTGCCATTGGTGATGGGTAAAAAGTCTGCACCTGATCCGGGCGGAATTTATGTTTTTTCAGCCACAGTGCCAGGTTCATCATGTCTTCATTATCAGAGCCTGGATGCGCTGCAATAAAATAAGGAATCAGATACTGCTTTTTCCCGGCTTTGGCTGAGAAATGATCAAACATCTTTTTAAATTCATCGTAGGCACTGATGCTGGGTTTCATCATCTTCGACAGCGTTTTTTCTTCGCTGTGCTCGGGCGCGATTTTCAGGTAACCACCCACGTGGTGCGTTACCAGCTCTTCGACGTATTCAGGATCTTTTAGTGCCAGGTCGTAACGCAGACCTGAAGCGATTGCGATGTTTTTGACGCCAGGAATCGCACGCGCCTTGCGGTACAACTGCGTGGTTGGACTGTGATCGGTATTCAGATGCTGGCAAATGGTCGGATAAACACACGACAGGCGTTTGCAGTTTTTCTGGATATCCGGAGACTTGCAGTTAAGTTTGTACATATTGGCCGTCGGGCCGCCAAGATCGGAAATGGTACCAGTGAAACCCGGAACCTGATCACGGATTTTTTCAATCTCACGCAGAATCGATTCTTCAGAACGGCTCTGAATAATGCGGCCTTCGTGTTCGGTAATTGAACAGAATGTGCAGCCGCCAAAACAGCCGCGCATAATGTTGACCGAGGTCTTGATCATGTCGTAGGCCGGAATGCGTGCATCGCCATATGAGGGGTGCGGGCGACGCTGATAGGGCAGATCAAACACCCCGTCCATTTCATCTGTTTCCAGCGGAATTGGCGGAGGATTGACCCATACTTCCAAGGTGCCGTGTTTTTGCACCAGTACTTTGGCGTTGTAGGGGTTGGCCTCCTGATGCAAAACGCGTGAAGCGTGTGCATAAAGCGCCGGGTCATTTTTTACCTTGTGATACGGCGGCAGACGGATATAGGTTTTTTCATTGTCGCTGTCGAATTTGCGGTGCAAGGGCAAAGGAATAATGCGCACTGCTGACACATCCGGATCTTGCGTTGGTGCAGGCTCCTGGCTGCCATCTGCGCGGTGTTTGCGCACGTCAGGCTCCCCGACCATATCGTGTGGCACATCATAAGGGTTGGGGATCTGGTCAATGCGGCCAGGCCAATCGATACGGGTCGAGTCAATTTCTGTCCAGCCGCCTGGAATGGTTCGGCGCACAATGGCCGTTCCGCGCAGGTCTGTGATCTGGTCAATGGCTTTGCCGGCAGCAACCTGATGGGCCAGTTCTACCAGTGCACGTTCGGCGTTTCCGTACAGCAGAATATCGGCATTGGAATCAATCAACACAGACTGGCGAACCTGATCACTCCAGTAATCATACTGGGCAATACGGCGCAGGCTGGCCTCAATCCCGCCAATAACAATCGGAGTGTTGTAGTAGGCTTCGCGGCAGCGCTGACTATAAACAATCACCGAGCGATCCGGGCGTTTGCCAGGTTCGCCATGCGGGGTGTACGCATCATCGTTACGGATGCGCAGATCCGCAGTGTAGCGGTTGATTAGCGAGTCCATATTGCCGCCAGTCACACCAAAAAACAGGTTGGGTTCGCCCAGCGCCTTGAATGGCTCCGCACTGTCCCAGGCCGGCTGGGAAATAATACCTACCCTGAAGCCCTGTGATTCCAGCAGACGGCCGACTACGGCCATGCCGAAGCTGGGATGATCCACATAGGCGTCAGCGGTCACCAGAATGATGTCGCAGCTATCCCAGCCCAGTTCATCCATTTCTGCCCTCGACATCGGCAAAAACGGGGCAGTGCCATAACATTCAGCCCAGTATTTAGGGTAGGAAAACAGGTGGCGGGTCTTGGTATTCATGACGATGTGGCCTCTGGGCCGGTACAGGGAAATGGGCGCTATTGTAGCCCATCCACCGCCCTGACGATATCCACACAGCCCCCCAAGCCCTGAATAGGCCCGATCAGGCCTTGGGCCAGGCCAAGACTGGATGCCGGTTGCTAGCGCGCAGGCATGCCTTTGTTGCCAGTTTGCCGACGCCAATATCAACAATTTGAGGTGTTTGCATTGGTTTAAATCATTGGATATTGTTGCTCGTTTTTTTTAAATCGTACCGTGTGTCTTTTATAGGTGATGAAAAATGTCCGGATGGAACAGGGAGATTGGCAGAAGTCGACTGGTCATCGCAATTGCGGCCGTTGTAACCGGTGTTACGGCCCATGCGCAGGAAACGGACAGAGGCGCAATTGAGGTCGAGGAAATTGTGGTAACTGGCTCTTACCTGCGAGGCAGCCCGCTGGATGCACCTTCGCCGGTACAGACGGTTGATCGCTCATCTATAGAAGTGCAGGGAGCGGTCCAGATCTGGGATGTGATCAAGAATCTGGAGATTAACTCCGGTTCCATTGCCAATGAAGGTTCTGATGCCGGTAATGCAACCCAGGGCAATTTGTCCGGTACTGCCAATATTAATCTGCGCAATCTTGGAGAAAATTCCACACTGACGCTTGTTAATGGCAAGCGCCAGGTCTCTGCTGCTACCTCCACACCCTCCGGTGGCGAATTTGTTGACATCAACACGTTACCGCTAGTGATGGTGGAGCGTATCGAAGTGCTCACTGACGGTGGTTCAGCGTTGTATGGTTCCGACGCTGTTGCAGGTGTAGTCAACATCATCATGCGCACCGATTTTGAAGGCCTGGAAATTTCCGCAGATATTCAAAATCTGGAAAACGCAGGCAGTCGTTTTGACAAAACTGGCAGTGTTATCTGGGGCTGGGGCAGCGATAACAGCAACCTGGTTCTGGCGGCGGAGGTTTTTCGCCGGGACCCGGTGCCTGTTACTGAAGCGCGTTTTTACAACGGCCGCTCTGAATTTACCGGTACGGTAGGCGCATTGGGTGTGCTGCTTAACAATGCTGCGTTTGGTTCCAATTTGAATTCGTCGTATATCAATCATGATGCAATTGCTGAAGCCGTTGCTGAAGGTGGCGCTGATGTGCTGCGCTACACCGACCCACTTTGTGCGTCGCTGCGCTCTGCTGATGGTGCACCTTTGTTCTGGGGTACACGAATTTCTCCGCGGGGTCAGCCCGACTCCGCCTGTCGTGAGGATGACGCGCAGTGGCGATTGCTGAATGTGGGTATGGAGCGTGAGAATCTGAGCGCGGCGTTTAATCATACGTTTAATGAAAAAGCCGAATTTTATTCGTTTATGCAATGGTCAAAAAGTGACATCCAGCGCTCTGACTCTGGTTATGTTGCTGCTCGCGGTCCTTCGCTTTTTATGGCGGCACCTGGCGCTCACATCGGCAATCCGGCCTGGGGTGGATATGCAATCGGCCAAACGGTTGAGCTGGGCTATTTTGCCCCTGCCATTGGGTTGAGCCGACCGGGAGGCATCAGCAATGCACCGATTGCATTGGCTAATGGAGGTCCCAATGTTCCAATGTCTGCCAACGTGCAGATTGGTTTCCCGCGTCAGGGCAGTAACACCAACAGGAATCGTACCGAGACGGTGGCAGTACAGGGTGGTCTGAAAGGCGAGTTCCGTGCCCTGGATGATCGCCGATTTAACTACGATGTCAGTTATTCCTGGAGTGGCACCAGCTTCGAACTCGATTACCGCACTTTCCAGCGCGACCGCGCAGAGTTGGCGGTAAATGGTCTGGGGGGGCCTGACTGTACGCCCAATGGCGTAACAGATTTTGACTTCATCAGCGCGCGCGGCCATATTTCTGCGGCCTTGCCAACATTCTGGGATTATTTTGGCAGTACTTTTACCCAGGTGATGTTCCCTGGTTTTGTGCACACAACACGCGAAAGTCTGTCGCTGGCATTAACCAGCAATAATCATGGTCAGGGGGGCTGCCAGTTTTACAATCCATTCCTGACTGCAGTAAGCAATCCGGCGCTTGCCAACTCAGCGGAGCTGGTTGACTGGATGGTGCCAACCGTGCGCCGGGCTGACAAACGTAATCAGTTGGGTGTGCTGGACGCAGTGATCTCAGGAGAGCTGTTTGAATTACAGGGAGGCACTGCACAATTTGCTGCGGGTGCACAATATCGTCGTCAAAATAATAAATCCATTGCGCCGACGCTGAATGATCCTGGTCTTCCCGCTGCAATTCTGACCTATCCCACCAATACAGTGCCTGGTAGCACTCATTACGTCAGCAATAACCTGGAATGCGCCGCATGTATTTTTAATTACGATCACAGCCGCAGTGTAAAAGCAGTATTTGCAGAGTTTTCGTTACCTTTCTGGAATCGTGTTGAAACCCAGTTTGCACTGCGTTACGAAGATTACGGTTCCAGTATTGGTGGGGAGTTGACTCCCAAGGTGGCGGCGAGCTGGCGACCTGCTGAGCCACTGTTGCTGCGGGGCTCGTTCTCACAATCGTTTCGCGCGCCGAATCTTGCAATAGTTTACGAAGGGCTGGAGGCTGGTTCAGTTACCTTCCGTGATCCATTGCGTAACCAGGCGGTGCGTGCCGGCCTGCTACCGGCAACCAATGATCATGCGATGCCGAATATGAGTTACACACTCGGTGCGCCTGCGCCAGCTATCGGCAATGAATCCGCGGATACCTACAGCGCAGGTTTTATCTGGACACCAGGCGGAACACTGCAAGGATTAAGTGTCACTGCGGACTTCTGGCGCTTTGAAGTCAGGGACAGAGTAATGCCACAGCCGGCCATTTCGTCCATAGCGCATGAGCTGACGGCGTTTGCTGCGGCGGCAGCAAACCCGGCCAATTATGTACTGAACTCCTCGCTGGCAGATGATACCGGAGTGCCTTATGCCGCCTGTGATCCGCTAGCGCTGGAAGCGCAGTGGGGGAGTGACCCGGACAGTTCTCGTAATGCCGCTGGCCAGGTAATCCGCGGCTCACGTCTGGATTGTGTGGTAGATCCGCGCGCCTACGTGGTGGAGAATGTTGTGCGCCAGCAAGGCAGCACCGAGGCTGTTCTTTCCACCATTGCCAGCTCAACAATCAATGCGGGTGAGGTGGTCACCGATGGTGTTGATCTAAAAGTGGGTTATCAGTGGCAGACTGGTATCGGGCGCTTCCGCACGTCACTGGATTTCACATTTGTTAACCAGTACACCTTAAAAGATGTGCCAGGACTTGATCTGGGTTTGCTGGAGTCGGGTGTATTTGATGCGGCTGGCACCACCGGTGATGGCATTCTGGTACGTTCGTTGCCGGACAAGAAGGGTAACCTGACCCTGGGCTGGACAAGCAACAATTTCAGTCATAGCGTTGCAATCATCAATCGTTTTATTGGTGCTTATCAGGACCTGGCGTATGCAGCAACCTATGAGGGTGGCAACGATTATGTGCGATCGGTGGTACGTGAGCGTATCAGCAGCTATCACAGTGTGGATCTGCAATACAGTTATGTGCACCAGTGGAAGAATGCGGAGTTTGGTACAGCTGTTTTCAGTGTGGGTGCAATCGACGCTTTTAACGCCACACTGCCATTTCGCTACGCGGGAATTCTGAACTACGATGCCAGTGTTTTTGACGGCCGTGGCCGGCGTCTTTATGCACGTGCATTGTTGCAGTTCTGAACAAAAACCAACTGATAAAAAACCCGGCAACTGCCGGGTTTTTTATATCTCATATTGATCACAGTGATCACGCCAAAGCCAAAATGTGAACCACTTCAAATTTTGTTGCGCTGCCTGATCCGATTCGCTAGAGTCGGGTCGATTCCCTGTAGTTCCAGTCGTGTTACGGATATGGCTGGAGCAGTATCGAATTGATCTTGCAGGATGCATGTAGTCAATCGAATGCTTTTAAAAATAATAATCATGAGGGGGGAACATCCATGTCTTCAGGACCTGGTTTCCGTAAAAAAGCACTGCTGCTCGGCATTGTTTCAGGGTTGACCTGCATGCCGGTGATGGCACAGCAGACCAGCTCAGATGATGAAATTGAAGAAGTATTGGTAACAGGCTCCTACTTGCGCGGAAGTCCGCTGGATGCGCCTTCACCAGTGACCACTGTAGACAGGGCTTCAATTGAGGTCCAGGGCGCTTCCCAGATCTGGGATGTGATCAAAAATCTTGAAATCAACTCCGGTTCTTTTACCAACGAAGGTGCGGGTGAGGGCGACGGGCTATCAGGCACCGCCAACGTCAACCTGCGAAACCTGGGTGAAAACTCCACACTGACGCTTGTTAACGGCAAACGCCAGGTATCGGCAGCCACCACAACGCGCAGTGGTGGTGAATTTGTCGATATCAATACTATTCCGCTGGTGATGGTCGAGCGGGTAGAAGTACTGACCGATGGTGGTTCTGCACTGTACGGTTCAGATGCCGTGGCCGGTGTGGTCAACGTGATCATGAGAACTGATTTTGAAGGCCTGGAAATTTACGGCGACGTCCAGGCGCTTGAGTCAGCGCTGGGCAAGCAGGACCAGACCGCCAGTGCAATCTGGGGCTGGGCCAGCGATTCGGGGAAATCCAACTTTGTGTTATCTGCCGAAGCGTTCCGTCGCGACGCCGTGCCGGTCAAATATGGACGTTTTTATGATGAAAACGTCGAGTACACAGGTACCGTTGGATCATTGGCTGGCACCATTAGCGCCACCATGGCCAACCCGGCCTTCGGCTCACGCATCAACCCTGCTTATCTGAACAGCACAGTTACCCAGCAGAATATCGCCGAGGGCGGCGCCCCTACACAAATGCTGACAGACCCACTGTGTTACAGCCTCACCGGTGTTGATGGGCGGCCGTTTTTTACCGGTACGCGTGAGGATCGTCTCGGTGACAACAGCAGTGCCTGCCGTGAGTACACTGAAGAGTGGAACTATATGCAGGTGGGTATGGAGCGTAACAGTTTCGCGGGTGCGTTTAATCACACCTTCGACAACGGCGCCGAATTCTATTCGTTTTTTCAGTATTCCGATTCCACAATTGAGCGTGGCGATTCCGGTGCCAATAATACCCGCGGTCCTACCGTTTATTTAGCTGCACCAGGATCACATGCGGGCAACCCGGCTTACGGCGGATACGGTATTGGTATGACTGCGGAGCTGGGTTATTACGCAGCCAAAGCCGGTCTGGCCCGTCCAACCAGTATCCCGAATGCACCCAACCTGTTAGCCAACGGTGGTTTGAACGTACCGTTTTATGCCGGCGTGCAGTTTGGCAACACCCCGCGTATGGGTGGTAATGACAATGTTACCGATACCCATACCCTGGGCGCGCAGGCTGGTTTGCGCGGTGAATTCACTGCCTTTGACGACAAGCGTTATTCTTATGACCTGAGTTATTCCTGGAGTGGAACCAGCTTTGAGCAAAGTTATCGTTCATTCCAGCGCGACCGTGCTGAACTGGCAGTTAATGGACTGGGTGGCCCGAACTGTACGCCTAATGGCATCAGTACCTTTAACTTCCGTGATGAGCCAGGTCCGGCGGGTGGCGCTCTGCCAACCATGTGGAACGTCAGTAATTACGCTTATTACAACGGTTATACGCAGACATTTTTCCCCGGGTTTGTATTCACAACCCGCGAGAGTATTTCACAGGCGTTGACCAGTAATAACCACGGCAGGGACGGTTGTATGTTCTACAACCCGTTCCTGACCTCAATGACCAATCCGGCACTGGCTAACGATCCAGCACTGATGGAATGGATGAACCCGGTGATCAAGCGTGCGGACAAACGCAACAAACTGGGTGTGGTTGATGCCGTTCTGACCGGTGAAATGTTTGATATGCGTGGTGGTATGGCCCAGTTTGCAGTCGGTGGTCAGTACCGCATGCAGAACAACAAATCCATCGCACCTGTTCAAAACCTGCCAGGCATCCCGGCAGCGATCTTGACCTATGCGCCGGGAGGACCACCAAACTCCTGGCACTATGTCAGTAACAACTTTGAATGCTCCATGTGTGCATTTAATTACAACAATGATCGTAACGTAAAAGCGGTATTTACTGAGTTGTCACTGCCGTTCTGGGAAAACGTGGAATCACAGATTGCGTTACGTTACGAGGACTACGGCGGACGTATTGGGGGTGAGCTGACCCCAAAAGTGGCGCTGAGCTGGCGTCCGATGGAAACTCTGCTGTTACGTGCTTCCTACTCACAGTCCTTCCGTGCGCCTAACGTGGGAATTGTAGAAGAGGGTCTTGAGTCTTCCAGCAACACCTTCCGCGACCCGCTGCGTAACCAGGCGGTACGTGCGGGTTTGCTGCCGGTCAGCAATGATCACGCCCTGCCAAACTTCACCTATACGCTGGGTGGTCCGGCGCCATACGTAGGCAATGAATATGCTGACACTTACAGCACCGGTTTTATCTGGACGCCGATTGGTACATTGGAAGGTCTAAGTGTTGGTGTGGACTTCTGGCGTTTTGAGCTGACAGACAAGGTGTTGCCGCAACCGGGTATCTCTGCAATATCAGACGAGCTGGCGCTGTTCCAGCAGGCGGCTGCCGACCCATCCAATTACATCCTGAATGGAACGATTCCTTCAGGTCGTACTGGCGCCTGGGCGCAGATGGATCAATACACACCTTGTGATCCAGTAGCACTGGCAGCTCAGTGGGGTACGGATCCTGCCAGTCAGTCAACGGTTGGTGGTGTGACCGGATACAACAATGTGGTGCCAGGCTCTCGTCTGGACTGTGTGGTGAATCCGGCAGCCTATCGCATTGACGGGGTTGTGCGTACCTTTGGTGTGAGCACTGGCGCGTTGACTACAACGGTGTTGTCTACCATCAACGCCGGTAAAATTACTGCCGACGGTGCGGATATCAAGTTGTCCTACACTTGGGAAAATGACTATGGCCGTTTCCGCGCGAGCATGGACTTCACTCATGTGCGTCAGTACCTGCTGCAGGATGTGCCAGGGCTGGAACTTGGTCTGCTGGAAACCGGCGTATTTGACGCTGCAGGTACAACCGGTGACGGCAACCTGGTGCGTTCAATGCCTGATAACAAAGGCAATATTACGTTGAGCTGGATGCGTAATAACCATGGCGCGGCGATTATCGGCCGTTACATCGGCAGTTATCGCGACCTGGCCTATGACAACGAAATCCGTACAGCAAACCCGAGAGTGGCTGCACTGCTAAAACCAGTGATCAACAGTTATACCAGTCTGGATATTCAGTACAACTACACTCACCAGTGGGCTAACGAGCGACTTGGCACCACGACGTTCACGGTTGGAGCGCTGGATGCGTTTAATGCCACCATTCCGTACCGTGAAGCAGGTGCGATCAACTACGACGCGGCCGTATTCGACGGACGCGGCCGCCGTCTGTATGCGCGTGTGCTGATGCAGTTCTAAGCAAACGCAGGAGAAAAAAGGAGCACCTTCGGGTGCTCTTTTTTTTTTGAAGGTATCAGTTGTACCAATAAACCTTATTAGTTCCTGTTATCCCATTTTATTCTCGTCCCCCATTTTCCCTCGGTTTAACTGAATGCATTCAACTTGTATTGCCAGTCGCCAGGCTATTGGATACATTCGGGCAGTTCCCTGTTGTTCCGGACTGTGCACAGGTGTGTGGCCGGAGTTGTATCGAATGCTTTCGCAGGACGCGCGATTGTTCGCTGGTACTGGCTCGAAAATAATAATTATTGGGGGAAGCATCATGTTCAGACCCGAGGGTTTAAAAAGGAAGGCGCTGTTCACGGGATTGATTTCCAGTCTGTACAGCTTGCCACTCTATGCACAAACCGGGGCGGCGGAACCAGAAGTAGAAGAGGTTCTGGTAACCGGATCCTATATTCGTGGCAGTGCTCTTGATGCACCGTCACCGGTCCAGGTAGTAGACCGGGCTTCAATTGAAGCTCAGGGTGCTGCACAAATCTGGGACGTGGTCAAAAACCTGGAAGTGAACTCCGGATCCATCAGTAACGAAGGCGCTGATGGTGGCTCTGCGGCCATGGGCAACCAGTCAGGTATGGCCAATATCAACCTGAGGAACCTGGGTGAAAACTCCACACTCACACTGATCAATGGCAAGCGCATGGCGCCAGCTGCCACAAGTACGCCAACCGGTGGTGAGTTTGTGGACATCAACACCATTCCACTGGTGATGGTCGACAGGCTGGAAGTTCTCACTGATGGTGGCTCTGCTCTATACGGCTCTGATGCCGTGGCCGGTGTCGTCAATGTAATCATGCGTACCCAGTTTGAAGGCTTCGAACTTTACGGTGATATCCAGGCGCTTGAGAAAGAGATGGGCAAGCAGGATCGTACGGTCAGTGCGATCTGGGGCTGGTCCAGCGATTCTGGCAACACGCATTTTGTGATTTCCGGTGAACGTTTTGAGCGCGACCCGGTACCTATCACAGCTGCTCGTTTCTACGATGAGCGCTCCGAATTTACCGGCACCGTTGGTGGGCTGGGTACGCTGGTGGTGAATCCGCAGTTTGGTTCGCGACTGAATAACTCTTATCTGAATACTGCCGCAGTGGCGCAGGCCATTGCTGAAGGCGGTAATAGTAATCCGCGATATACGGATCCGCTTTGTTATTCGCTGACCTCGGCTGATGGCACTCCATATTTTACCGGTACCAATACCTCTGAACGCGGACAACCTGACTCCAGTTGCCGTGAGGACGATGCACGTTTCCGTCTGCTGAACGTGGGTATGGAAAGGGACAGCATTGCAGGTGCGTTTGACCACAGCTTCAATGATTCTGTGGAGTTCTACTCATTTGCACAGTATTCAAACAGTGATATTCAGCGCTCGGACTCAGGCGCGTATGTGTCGCGTGGTCCTACGCTGTTCCTGGCTCAGCCTGGCGCGCACCAGGGCAACCCGGCCTGGGGTGGTTACTCCATAGGGCAGACACTTGAGCTGGGTTATTTTGCGCCCGCCGTTGGTCTGTCCCGCCCAACTGCAGCCACATTGACCAATGCACCCGTTGATGTGCGTAACGGTGGTCCTAACGTACCCAGTTATGCCCCGCTGAATATTGGTAATACACCGCGCCTGGGTGACAGCAACCAGGTCAGCCGTACTGAAGCGGCCGGTGTGCAGGCAGGTTTGCGTGGTGAATTCACTGCGATGAATGACCGCCGCTTTAACTATGACGTCAGTTATTCCTGGAGCGGCACCAGCTTTGAACTGGAATACAAAACCTTCCAGCGTGACCGTGCCCAACTGGC
>CAZHUJ010000009.1:105054-119394 GCA_964535565.1 uncultured Pseudohongiella sp.
GAAATGTTCGACATGGCAGGGGGTATGGCACAGTTTGCGGTGGGTGCCCAATACCGCAAACAAAACACCAAGTCCATCGCGCCGGTACAGAACGTGCCCGGCTTGAACGCAATTCTGGGTTATGACGCTCAAGGTCGTCCGGACAGTTACCACTATGTCTCAAACAACTTTGAATGCTCCATGTGTATTTTTGACTATGACCATGATCGCTCTACCAAGGCAGCTTTCCTTGAACTGTCCTTGCCCTTCCTGCAAAACATTGAGTCACAGGTGGCACTTCGTTTTGAAGACTACGGCGGGAATATCGGCAGCGAGCTGACCCCTAAAGTAGCGTTGAGCTGGCGCCCAACAGATGCATGGTTATTCCGCGGATCATTCTCGCAATCGTTCCGCGCCCCGAATATGGGTATTCAGCTGGAAGGACTGGAGTCCAGTTCTGTGACCTTCCGCGATCCAATCAGCAACCAGGATGTTCGTTCTGGTCTGGTCCCGCCAACCAACGATTTTGCTGAGCCAGAAACTACCTATACGGTGGGTATGCCCGCCCCGGATCTGGGTAACGAATCTGCTAACACCTACAGCACCGGTTTTATCTGGACACCCGGTGGGGTACTGGAAGGTCTTAGCCTTAACGCAGATATCTGGCGCTTTGAGGTCAAGGACAGGGTAATGCCGCAGCCAGGTATTTCCTCGATTGCACATGAGATTGCAGCTTTCCAGGCGGCAGCAGCCAATCCCGCGAACTATGTGTATAACGGCACCATCGCCAGTTCTCCGGCACCTGCGTATGCTGGCATGGACCCGTATACTTCCTGTGACCCGGCGGCTCTGTCAGCGATCTGGGGCGATGACCCGGAAAATTCCCGTAACGCAGCGGGTCAGGTCATTCCATTATCGCGTCTGGACTGTGTGGTGGATCCACGTGCTTATACCGTGGGTGGTGTGGTGCGCAGTGCAGGCAACATTGATGCAGATCTGGTCACAATCTACACCGGTGCAATCAACGCAGGTGAACTTACCTCCGACGGTATGGATCTGAAGATTGCGTATGTGTGGACCAATGATTACGGTCGTTTCCGCATAGCCACCGACTTTACTTATGTTAACCAATATAAGTTGAAAGGTGTCCCGGGTCTGGAGCTGGGGCTGCGTGAAACCGGCTTGTTTGACGCGGCGGGTACCACCGGTGATGGTCTGCTGGTACGTTCGCTGCCGGATAAAAAGGGCAACCTGACACTGAGCTGGACCAATAACAGTGGCAAGCATGGCGTTTCTGTCATCAATCGTTTTATTGGCGGATATGACAACTTGCAGTATCAGGATACATATGACAATGGCAACGACTATGTTCGTTCAATCGTCAATCGCACGATTTCCAGCTATCACAGTGTTGATTTGCAGTACAACTACACGCACGAATGGGCGAATGAGCGGCTGGGCACAACGCTGTTGACCATAGGCGCACTCGATGCCTTTAATGCAGAATTGCCGTTCCACTATAGCGGCGCATTAAACTACGATGCGTATCAGTTTGATGGTCGTGGACGTCGTTTGTATGCGCGTGTGCTGATGCAGTTCTGATTAAAAAAACAGGGTCAGACCCCATGGGGTCTGACCCTGTTTTTTTCCCTGCATACTATCAGTCGAAACAAACGTCAGGGACCACCGGCAACTGCTCAAAACCGGGGTAGGCAAAATAATAGCCCTGAAACAGATCAACACCTGCTGAGCGCAGCCAATGATATTCCTCACGACGCTCAACGCCTTCGGCCAGTACGTCTATGCCCAACTTTCGGCAAGTCAGCAACACACCTTCAATAATGGCTTGTTTGACCGGGTGGCGATCAATAGTGTCAATCAGTGCCCGGTCAATTTTGATGTAGTCTGGCTGGAACTCCGCCAGCAGATTCAATCCGGAATAGCCTGCACCAAAATCGTCAATGGCTGTGGTAAAACCCAGCTTGCGATAAGCATCGATGATGCTTTTCAGGTGACTTTTTTCGCGCACTTCTTCACTTTCAGTGACTTCAAAGTGAATTCTGTCCAGCGGAAAACCATATTCGGCGGCCGCCGCGAGTGTGGTGCGAATACACAGCTCGGGCCGGTACACGGCGTTTGGCGTGAAGTTGATATTCAGATCCACGTTCAGCCCCAGCCGTGTGGCGAGTTCAATGGCTCGCACTCGACAGGTCTGATCAAAACGATAGAGGTTGTCATTGTTGAGTTGTGCTTTGAGGAAAGCAAACCCCTGGCCTTGAGGGCCACGAGCCAGTGCTTCGTACGAGACAGCCCGGCGTTCGCTGGCGCGCACAATTGGCTGGAATGCAAAGCTGAGGTCAAAACGATCCCGATCCTCATCCATGCATTGTTTGCATCCATGGCTTTGGGCTGGCTTATCTGATGAGACAACTGACAATTGCAAAACCGGCTCCTCTTTAACTTCAGATAACTTCAGATAATTTCGGATAACTCCGGACGCCCGATCATGGCGCGGGCGGCGATGGCTTCCTGATACTGTATTGGCGGCTATGATGACTCAAGAAGATGCCGCAGAAAAGCAATAATCCGCAAAGTGCAAAACTGAGTCTGAAATCCTGCTGCCACTCGACCAACATGCCGGCCACTGCCGGTCCGATCAACTGGCCCAAGGCAAAAAACAGGGTGACAAAACTGACGGCCATCGCAGCAAGCTGAGGGGTTACCGTGGTCGTGGCTGCTGCCAGTATGGAGGTAAACAGTCCGCTAATCGACAGGCCAATCAATACGTAGTGAAGAAAAAAAGCAGGGGTTTGTGGCCACAATACCGGCAGCAGATTGCCCACCATCGCCAGTGTCATGCAGATCACCAGGGCATTGCTGTGTCCAATACGATCTGCTGCCCAACCCCATGAAGGCCCTGCAAAAACCGAGATCAGTCCCATCATGGCAACCATGCGCCCGGCGCTCAGCGCCGGTACACCGGCATCCAGGGAGAAACTGTACATAAACAGGGTTTGCACGATATAGGTGAGACCAACAACACCGTAGATCAGACCGATGATCAGCACATGAGGACTGCGATAGACCTGCAGCAAACCTTGCCGCATATTTCCCGGTACGCCCATGCGAGGTGGATCGCGCAGCCACAGGGCCAGCAGCGTTGCAGTTAATGCTGCGCTGGCAGCAAATACCAGCCAGACGTGACGCCAACCGTCAACCGGGTTGGCCTCGGTCAATGCAGGCACAAGTGCGCCGCTGATCAACATGCCTATACCAACGCCGCTATTTGCAAAGCCGATGACCGTGCCACGTCGTTCAGGATACCAACTGCCCAGCAGTGAAATCAGCGGTGTGAATGTAAATGCTGTGCCAAAACCCAGACACGCCATAAACACCACAAGCAGAGCATAATGGCTGCTTAGTCCCATGCCGGCAAACCCGGTGAAAGCAAAGGTCATGCCGAGCAAAATGGCGCGTTTGGCGCCATGGCGGCCGGCAAAAACACCGGCATAAAGCAGTACGCTCAAATAGCCCATGGCTGTCACTGTGCCCAGATTCGCGGCCTCGGCATAATCGAGATTCAGATCCGCTCGCATGGATGGGAGCACCAGACCATACGCCAGGCGTGCAAACACCACACTGACCAGTGTGCTGATAATTCCCAGCAGGATCAGTAGCACCATGGGCGGGCGTGCAGACGAGCCGGTCATAAGCAAATGTTCCTTAAAAAACAGGTGGGTAGTGTAGCAGAGCAAAGCAGTACCATCGACCCGGGCTGACAGTTATACTGGCATCAAGTTAACAAAGGACCATCCGTGGCAAACGCCTTTATGCCAACCGTTTTTATTGCTGACGACGATAATCTGCTGATTGACTTCCTGCGCTTCAGGCTGGAGCGTAAGGGGTATGAAGTGCGCAGTTCCCACGACGGCCAGGAAGCGCTGGATCAGATTCTGTCAACGCCGCCCGACATTCTGTTGCTGGACTATCAAATGCCGGTTCGCAGTGCTTACGAAATCATCGAAATACTCAAACAATCTCCCCAATGTCAGCATTTGCCAATCCTGGTGCTCGCCTCACAGTGGCGCGAAAAAGAAGTCATTGACGCACTGGAGCTGGGAATTACGGACTACATCGTGAAACCATTTTCACCGCAGGAACTGTTGTTTCGTATTGACCGCGCACTCAAGCAGGGAGCTGCGTCATGAGCCGGATACTACGCGCCCGATATTTAGCTTTGGCCGCAGTACTCAGTCTGCCGGGGCTCGGCAGCGGCGCTGCCATAGCGGCAGAAGTGGACTACGACACGCTGGTGCGAGAAGCGATTGAACACCGCAATCTCGGCGAGTTTGAATCGGCAGAACAGCTTCTGCGACAAGCGTATGAGCTGGCGGCAGACAAAACGGAAGCGTCTTATTTACTGGCGATGGTGTTGGCCTTCCAACAACAGTACGAGGAAGCACATACGTTGCTGAATCAGGCGCTGTTGCTGAATCCGGACGATCTGACACTGCAACTCGGGCGCGTCCGTGTACTGGCATTCCAGGGGCAGTTGAGCGAAGCCGCTGATGCCGTGGCGGTTATCAGGGGGCGCGAGCCGACATCCGTTGAAGCCATCAATCTGGCCGGACGGATTGCGCTATACCAGCGCCAGCCTCGCCGGGGTCTGGAAAATTTCGAGATGGCGATTGCGCTGCAACCGGACGATCTCGAAGCCTGGATTGGCAAACATGATGCGTTACTGGCGCTGGGGCAAAGCGATGAGGCAGAGCAAGCGTTGCAAATGGCCGCCGCACTGGCTCCGGGCCACTCGGATGTGATCAGCCGGCAACAACCGTCGCAGTCTGCTCAGCCGCTTATGCAAAACTGGGCGGTGGGCACGGAACAAAGCCGCTTCCGCGGCGTGGATTTTGATCGCTGGCGCGAACATTTTGTCGAGTACCAGCGTCAGCACAGTCTGGATACCAGCTGGTTTGTGCGGGCCGATCAACTGCAACGATTTGATCTGGAAGATCAGGTGCTGGGGGCCGGCATTAATCTGGCACAGCGCAGCGCCACGCCCTGGCGAATCAATGCCGCCATCAGTCCCGATGGCAATTTCTCTGCGGACTGGCGCGTGGGCATCGCATTCACGCGGCGCTTGTCCGAGGGTAGCGACCGACTGGGTCCGACGCTGGTGTCACCCACCTTGCAGCTGGCGCGTTATTCCACCGGTGATGTCTGGCGCGCGGGTTTTGATTTTGAACATTACCTGATTGGGGTGGACGCCTGGCTGACGCCCTCATTGGGTCTGGTTCGTGACGAAAACGGCGACAATACCGTGAGTCTGGCGCTGGGTGCACACTGGCAGGTCTCACAGGATGTCCGTATCGGTGCCAGTGTGGGACAAGGTGCAGACACCGAAAACAAAATCACCACAGACACTCGTTCACAGTCCGTTTATCTGCGTTGGCAGTTTAGCGACCGGGCGGCACTGAATATGTTTGCCGCGCGTTCGGACAGAAAACGATCCTATACGCGGGAAACGCTGGGCATTAGCCTGATGCTGCGCTACTAACAGGACAAGACTGAATGTCAGAGTTGATGTTGATCTGGTGGGTGACGCTGTTTCTGGCAACAGTTTCATTGCTGATCATGGTTTTTCTGGTGATACGTCGCGCCCGCGATGAACGCGCAGAACGTTACAACCAGAATGCACGCAAAGTGATTCAGGAGATTCTGTTTCGTTTTATGCTGACGGAGAATCTGGATTACGAGCGTGATTTGCGTAATTTGCTTGCTTTTCAGCGCCGCGAGCAATTGCTGCTGCGCAAGCTCGCGATTGATTTGTTTCATCTGATTCGGGGTCAGGAACGGGACCGCCTGAGTCAGATTCTGAGCCAGATCGGATTTCGCGAAGACTGTTTGCAGGATCTGCGCTCGGGAACCGGGCGTCGTCGGCGACTGGCTGCGGCTGCGCTGGAGATTTTTGATGATGAAGAATGTCTGACCGCGTTGAGGCGGGCACTTGACGACGATGATGCTGATACGCGGGTTGTCGCGGCAACGACCTTGCTGATTCTCAATGCGGTGCCCGAGACGCCGGTGTTACTTTACAAATTACGCGACTCTATCGAAAACCAGTCCCATCAGGTACGTAATCTGTTTCACGGTATTGCGCGCCAGGCGCCCTCAGCGCTGGTCGCCGCCACCACAGATAAAAACCTCAGTCCGGCCAGCAAAAGTTTGTTGGCCGAGTCGATGGCATTTGCCAGCAGCTTTGAAGTGCTGGAACCGTTACTCGCTTACGCGGTTGACGACAACCCCGAAGTGCGCGCCAGTGCCATCCGTTCACTGACCTCGCTGCAACATCCGGTGGTCGAGCCGGTCATCAAAAAGGGCTTGAATGACCCCAGTTGGCAGGTTCGCGCCATGGCTGCGCGTGCGGCCGGCCGTATTGGTTTGCGCGATTGTGTATCAGCACTGAGTTATCAGATGGATGATCCCAACTGGTGGGTTCGGTTCAGGGCGGCCGAAGCGCTGTATCGGCTTGGTGATGTGGGTATAGAGGCCTTGCAAATGCGTGCCGGTGATGCCGGTTGTGGCGATGTTAGTCGAGGCGCAAGAATGGCAGCACTGGTGCTGGATGAACATGGCGTTCGGGTCGCATCCGAACTGATTGCCGAGACACCCCGTCATGCTTGAGACCGTCATCAATTATCTGATTTACATGCTCAGCATCAGCGCCACAGATGTGATGCTGATTCTGATCAGTGTAGGCGTGGCGCAAAATCTGGTGTCCCTGATTCAGTTGATTGTGGCAGCCCGCGTGATGCGCAGGCAGCATGAATCGCAAAACCGGGAAACGCTCTGGCATCAGCGCGCGCCCAGTGCACCGCCGATTTCTCTGATTGCACCGGCTTACAATGAAAGTCTGAACATTGTGGAAAGCACGCGTTCCCTGCTCAGTATCCGTTATCCACACTTTGAAGTGATTGTGGTTAACGATGGTTCCAAAGACGATACCTTGCAAAAACTGATCGACAATTTTGATCTGGTGCCCAGTTTGCGTGCTCATGACAATCTGGTTCCGCACAAACCGATTCGTGGCATTTTCCGCTCGCGTCTTTATAACAACCTGGTGGTGGTCGACAAGGAAAATGGCGGCAAAGCCGATGCCTTGAATGTGGGCATTGATGTGTCGCGCAGTCCACTTTTTTGCGCGGTGGATGCTGACTCCATGCTTGAATCCGATGCATTGCTGCATGCGGTGCAGCCGTTTTTGCGCAATCCGGTTGAAGTGGTGGCAGTGGGTGGCACCATCCGGGTCGCCAATGGTTGTGATATTCATGGCGGACGTGTGATTCGCGTTGGGCTCTCACGAAAACTGCTGCCATTGTTACAAACCGTGGAGTACACACGGGCATTCCTGATTGCACGTATTGCGATGAGCCGGCTCAATGTGCTGACAATGATTTCAGGAGCGTTTGGCATTTTCCGACGCTCGGCAGCCGTAGCAGCGGGCGGCTACGATACCAACACTGTCGGCGAAGACTACGAGCTGGTCATGCGGCTGCACCGATATCATCTGGAAAACAAAATTCCCTATGAGGTGGTGTCTGTTGCCGAACCGGTGTGCTGGACCGAGGTGCCTCAGTCAGTGAGTATTCTGTCGCGTCAGCGCAAACGCTGGCAGCGTGGTTCACTGGAAACCTTTTTCAAGCATAAAAAACTGTTGTTCAATCCGCGTTATGGCCGTATTGGTTTGATCGGAATGCCGTTTTCCCTGCTGATTGATGTGCTTGGGCCGATTGTTGAAGTGCTGGGTTATTTGCTGGTGCCACTGATGTGGGTCAGCGGACTGATTGAGCCGTCGTATGCACTGGCCTATCTGGCCCTCACCTTTGTGTTCGGTATTTTTATCAGTGCCGGCGCACTGATACTGGAAGAAATCTCCTTGCACCGAATCCCGCGAGCGCGAGACCTGTTGTTGCTGATCGGGATGATCCTGATTGAAAACTTCGGTTACCGGCAGATCAATAATGTCTGGCGCGCGATTGGCTGGTGGGAGTTTCTACGCAAAAAACGCAGCTGGGGTGAGATGACGCGCACCGGTATGTCCGAGAAAAAAAAGCCGGTCGATAAAAAGACAAACACGTCATGATTGTGTCACGAAGCTCTGGCAGCATCCGCCAGACATGCCCGTGGATATCCCATGGCAACTGCTATGATGTTTGCGATGACACTCCAGGAACAATACCAGCACTTGTTACAAATCCTTCGTGGTCAACTGGTCACCACACTGTTTCAACCAATTGTTTCGGCTGTTGAAAAAAAGATTGTCGGATATGAGGCGTTGACTCGCGGACCGTCCAATAGTCCCTTGCATTCTCCACTGATGCTGTTTGCCGCGGCACGTCAGCATGGTGTGCTGACCGAACTTGAGCTGTTGTGCCGACGTAGCGCAGTAAAATCTTTTATGCAACAACAGCTGCAAGGACAACTATTTCTTAATGTCTCACCGGAAAGTTTGCTGGAGCGGCAGCATTTTCCTGGTCGCACATTGTCAATGTTGCGAGAGATGGGACTCTCAGCAGAGCGCGTAGTCATTGAGCTGACGGAGCACTCCCCGGTGGACAATACCGAGCTGCTTTACAGTGCCTTGCTGCATTATCGCAACATGGGGTTTTCGATGGCGCTGGATGATTTGGGTGCCGGGTATTCCAGTTTACGATTGTGGTCGGAACTGCATCCGGATTTCGTCAAAATTGATCGGCACTTTATCGATGGTTTGCATCGCGATCCCGTCAAGCGTGAGTTCGTGGGTTCCATCCTGAATATGGCCAAAGCATCACGCTCACATGTCATCGCTGAAGGCATAGAATTGCCAGAAGAGTTGGCGGTGCTCATGGACATGGGGGTCGACTGGGTACAAGGTTACTGGCTAGGTCGCCCACAGGAAGAGGCCGCCGTTGATAATTGTGAACTGCAGCAGAAATTCAGAGACCATGGAAATTCAACATACACGGATGCAGGTCTGCACGGTTTGGTGATTCCGGTAATAGCGGTGCAACAGCATGAAAAAGTGCTTGAAGTGCTGCAACGCTTTCAGCAACAGCCCAGTCTCAATTCCCTGGCGGTACTGGATGGACAGGGCTCTCCGGTTGGCACCGTGCATTGTCATGAACTGAGCCAGCTCATGCTCAAGCCCTATGCCCGGGAGTTACATGGGCGCAAACCTATAGTGCAAATGCTGGCGCCGGATTCGCTGATTGTGGATGTTCATCAGAGCTTGCAAGGCGTGAGTCGTTTGCTGACCAGTCGCGCGCGTCAGCGACTGGAAGAGGATTTTGTGATCACCGAACAGGGACGATATCTGGGACTTGGCCGTGTGATCGACGTACTGCGCCATATTACCGAGCTGCAGATTCGACAGGCCCAATCGGCAAACCCGTTGACTTTGTTGCCCGGGAATATTTCGATTCAGGAGTGCTTGCAGCGTCTTTTGAAAAACAGCTTGCAAGCGCATTTGTGTTATATCGATCTGGATTCGTTTAAACCCTTTAATGATGTGTATGGTTATGGCAAGGGCGATCAGGTCTTGCTGGGTCTGGCGCAGATTCTGCGAGAGCTCTGTGATCCTGATTGTGATTTTGTCGGCCATATTGGTGGCGACGACTTTATGCTGGTCTTGCGCAATGACAACTGGCGAGATCAGCTGGCGCTGTTGGAGCAACGTTTCCGAATGCTGTGTTCAAAGTTATACCGCCCCGAGCATCTGGAGGCTGGCGGCTTTGATGCACCAGACAGGGAAGGGCACTGGCGTCGCCACGATCTGATTAGCTTGTCGATTGGTGTACTGGCAGTACCGACACACGCCGGTCAGATGGTGGATTCAGCACGATTGGCAGAACTGGCTTCGCGCAACAAACATGAAGCCAAAAGAACGCGCGGCTTCAGTATTTTCCTGAGTGATCTGGGGCAGATGCAGCCCGACGAATTACGTCGGGCTGACATCCGATTGCTGGCGAGCTGACTGCAGATTTTTCACGGCCTTGATCAATGGCAGCATAATCAGCACAAATCCCAGTGCAGATCCTACCCCCACCAGATTCAGGGCCACACTGATGCCGTGCTGATCGGCCACAAAACCCAGCGCCGGACCCGTGGCGATAAACCCCAGTCGGAACATCAAACTGTTCAGCGAGTTCACCGTCGCACGGAAGCGTCCGGGCACGCGTCGGTTGAGAGCATTGACCAGAATGACCTGATACAGGCCCCGGCAAAAAAACAGCACAAAACCCATCGCTATGCCGATCCAGCCCGAGGTCCACGCCATGCCAAAAATGCCGACCATGGGCATGATGCCGATCACCAGCAGGGCAAACACAGCACCCTTTTTCTTTTCCAGCGCAAAACCGCACTGGTTGGCCACAGCAACCGTCATGCTTTGTACACACCAGAGCACACCAAACATTGCCAGTGACAATCCCATGCTGTCCCAGTACGGTTGTACGAGCCAGGTCACATTAATACTGGTCAGGCTGTACACAGGCAAGGCAATAAATACCAGGCGCAAAACGGGATCACCCTGTGTCAGGTGTTGCCAGATTTCCCTGAAGCTGACCACATTGCGTCGACCGGTTACGGTGACGCTGGAGGGGTAGGTTGGATCCAGTGGGGGTTCGATCAACAGCAATGACAGGGCCAGGCACATCCAGGCAGTCAGTGACTGGATCAATATCATCAGATCAAATGACCACAAAGCGAGCACACCACCGAGCAAGGCACCCAGTCCTTCAGCCACCGATTTGAAAAAGCCCAGATGTGCCACACTCGGTGTGTGATCCTGATCTTCCCGTGCCAATGCCTGCTCGCTGTCATACAGCAATGCCAGATCAGCCCCAGACATCAGGCTCATCGCCACGCCCAGAATAATTTCAAAGACCATCAGGCCAAAAAAATCGTCGGCAAAGTTCAGTACCAGATAACCAAGGCCGTGCGCCACAGCACCGATGACCAGTGCCATGCGTCGACCCATCACATCGGCAAAATACCCTGAAGGCGCTTCCAGCAGCACAATGGTCGCTGCATAAACAGCCTGCAGATAAAAGATCTCTGCCAGCGTCAGTCCTTTGGACTGAAAAAACGGGACCAGAACCGGCACAATCAGCATGAACATGTGAAAGAAGGCCAGTCCGTAAATAACGTTGATATTCCTTTTGAGCAACTTTTCCATTTTTTCTTCTCCGGTACCGGCCGGGGTGGGGCAGGTACCACATTCCGCCTTGTGAGCGGTTATCCCTTGTTACAACTTTGTTTTTATCGCCGCCAGAAACAAAAAGGCCTCTGAATTCGTTTGAAATTCAGAGGCCTTTTGTGCCGACTGCTGTTCTGTCATCAATCAGATTCTCAGCGGTGGCGGACCTCCGAATGTGTTTCCACGGTGCAGGTGATGGACTGATGCTGGCGCTTGTCCACAATGGACAGGCTGACCTGCTTCAGTGCCCACGGCATACCGGCCGGCAGCAGGTAGCTGTCGGCGGATGCAATCATGCACACTGTGGATGGGTTAAAACGCATATCAGGAAGACCTGTTTGTATCTGGAACGAAGGGTGCGAATAATAGGCCCATTCAACTGAATGTCAATAGGCCAAAAGTGTGATTGCTTGTGTATGTGAAGACGATGTGATCGCAGTTACACGATCACATCGTGGGTCGGCGGTCAGTGATGCGGACGGGCGTGTTGTGCGCGTGTCAGCACGGGGTCGGCGTAAATGACGTCAATCGCGATCTGGCGCATATCGGCCGCACCGGGGCGATTACCGCCCTGACTTTGAATCATGCCAATCCAGTACATATTGTGTACCGGATCAATCCAGAACCAGGTGCCGGCAGCGCCGCTCCAGTAATAAGTTCCGGCGCCCTGTGGAGTCCCTGCTGCTTGCGGATCAAAAATCACCGCAAAATCTACGCCGAAGCCTTGTCCGGCCTGACCCGGATTTGTATCCGTCCCGCGCAGCAGCAAACCGTCGCGCAGCGTGTTGGTTCGCATCAGATCAATGGATTGCTGACTGATGATGCGTTGGCCATCCAGACCACCGCCGTTGATGAACATCTGCAGGAAGCGCGCGTAGTCGTGCGTAGTGGACACCAGTCCGCCACCGCCCGATTCCAGCCGGTTGGCATCAAAGTAACTGGGACGGTCAGGTCGTTCCTCGTTGCGCATCAGACGGTTTTGCTCTCGATCCCAGCGATAGACATCCGCAAAGCGCTCACAATCCTCTTCTTTGACATAAAACGCCGTGTCATGCATGCCGAGCGGGGTGAAAATGTTTTCATCCAGAAACTCGCCAAAACGCTGGCCCGAGAGTTTCTCCACAATATAACCTTGTATATCCACGGCGACCGAGTAGTACCACTGCTCACCAGGCTGAAACAGCAACGGGATATCCGCAACGCGGGTTATCAGCTGATTCAGATCGGGCGAGGACAGCACCTCTTTTTCCCTGAACAGGTTATTCACCGGGTCGTTGCCACTGAGACCATAACCAAATCCTGCCGAGTGGTTGAGTAACTCGCGCATGGTGGGTTGCCGCGTCAGCGGTTCCAGTTCCATCTCGCCTGCTTCGTTGTGACGCACCATCACTTGCAAGTTGGCCAGCTCGGGTACGTGTTTGCTGATCGGGTCATCAAAATCCCAGAGGCCCTGTTCATGCAGGATCATCAACGCGACGCCAGTGGCCGGTTTGGTCATCGAGTAAATCCGGAACAGTGTGTCTAGTTCCATCGGACGATTATCTTCGATGGAGGCCATGCCGGCTTTGTCGAAAGTAGCAATCTTGCCGTCTTTGGCCAGCAGCCAGACCATGCCGGCGACATCCTGATCGTCAACAATTTTGCGCATGGCAGCGTCGAGGCGTTCAACCGTTTGCGGGGCCAGCCCGGCCGCAACAGCGCCATCGGCCTGTTGTGGCCAGGTGCCGTCAGCTGCCTGCAAGCTTGTGGCACTGACAAGGCTGATGATGACACCCGCGCTGAACCTGGCCATCGCGCGGTGCAAACGCTGCCAGGGGCGGTGCGCAGTCAAAGGGTGAAGATATGAATTGCGTGGAAGGGCAGGCATGGATGCAGTCCTCATTCGTTGTGATTGTTCTTGTGCGATTCAAGGTGCTGTTCAATCGTGTCTCAAGAGTACGCCGTGACAAAATCTGATACAAGCGGATGCAGATCAGGCTTGCGGTCAGTCGAGTGGTTTGCGATACAATCCGGGCCCTTCTTCCCGGTCAGATCAATGCAGCCGGTTAGCCCGGTCAGGACAAGTATTCCCATGTGGTTCAAAGCCGTTCGTTTATATCGTGTGTCACCCACGTTTTCCCTCAATCAGGACGCTCTCGAAGAGCAGCTGGCTGCGCAGGCATTTCAGCCGTGCGGCAAATCCGAAGCCAGCCGTGTGGGCTGGGTGAGCCCGCTGGGGCGCGATGGAGAGCTGCTGCATCACCGGCTGGGTGACTGTCTGATGTTGTGTTTGCGCAAGGAGGAGCGTCTGCTCCCGTCAGCGGTTGTTAATGAGGCGCTACAGGAAAAAATCGACGAAATCGAAGAGGCGCAAGACCGCAAGGTGTATCGCAAGGAAAAATTGCAGCTCAAGGATGATGTGATTGCCACGCTGATGCCACGTGCGTTTACCCGCAGCCGGGTGTTGTTCGCCTATCTGGATCTGAAGAATCAACTGCTGGTGGTCAACAGTGGCAGCGCTGCGGCTTGTGAAGAGTTGATCAGTTGTCTGCGTGACAGTCTGGGCTCTTTGCCGCTGGCCCTGCCCGATGTCAATCACGCGCCGATGGCGGTGATGACGCAGTGGCTCAGGGACGGCACTGCCTCGGATCATTTTGTCATTGATCAGGACTGTGAGCTGGTGAATCCCATGGAAGAGGGTAATGTGGTGCGTGCCCGCAGCCAGGATCTGAGCGCCGATGAAATTCGGGCGCATCTGGAAGCGGGCAAACAGGTACGTAAACTCGGCGTGGTGTGGAATGATGCGGTGGCTCTGGTCATCAATGCCGATCTGTCCCTGTCGCGCTTGCGTTTTGAGGACAGAGTGCTGGAAGAGGCGCAGACTTCGGATCCGGAATCAGCGGCACAACAGTTTGATCAGGACTTTGCCATCATGAGCCTGACGCTAGCGGGATTGTTCAACAGTTTGTTTGCAGCCTTCGGCGGGCTCGCTGACTGATCAGGGATTCATAACGGAGCTACATAACGGAGCTACATGATGTGGGCTCATCGCTTGCACTTCAATCTTGAGACACTGCATGCCTTGCTCGCCATCGCTTTGCCGATGGTGGTCTCGCAGGGAACTTTTGCGGTCATGATTTTTA
>CAZHUJ010000010.1:0-78862 GCA_964535565.1 uncultured Pseudohongiella sp.
AAGTTTATCAGTCAGGAGTAGAATATGAGTGAAAAAAAGGCCCGCATCAGCCTGGCAAACAGCCAGGATGTGATTGAGCTTCCCGTACTGGAAGGCACCATTGGCCCGGACGTAATTGATGTTCGCAGCCTCGTCTCCAAGGGCGTATTTACATACGACCCGGGATTCATGTCCACCGCCTCAACCGAATCATCGATCACTTACATTGATGGCGACGCAGGTGTTTTGTTGCACCGCGGTTACCCCATCGACCAGTTAGCTGATCACTCTGACTATCTGGAAACTTGCTACCTTCTTCTTAATGGCGAACTGCCGGATGCCACCGCAAAACAAGCATTCACAGACGAAATAACCCGCCACACGATGGTAGATGCCCAGATCGCAGAGCTACTCAAAGGTTTCCAACGCGACGCACACCCAATGGCCGTGATGATTTCTCTCACTGGCGCACTGGCCGCTCTGTACCACGAAGGTCTGGATGTTGATAACGCCGAGCACCGTCGCCTTGCCGCAATCCGCTTGATCGCCAAAATGCCAACTCTGGCAGCAATGACCTACAAACACTCGATTGGCCAGCCCATCATGAGTCCGGTCAATTCTCTGAGTTACGCTGAAAACTTCCTGCACATGATGTTTGGTGTTCCAGCTGAAGGCCCAAATGTCAGCCAGGTACTGGCGAAAGCAATGGATGTTATTTTCCTGCTGCACGCTGACCACGAACAAAACGCTTCAACGTCAACTGTACGTTTGGCAGGCTCTACTGGCGCCAACCCATACGCATGTATCTCTTCTGGCATCGCTGCCCTTTGGGGACCAGCACACGGCGGCGCTAACGAAGCCGTATTAAAAATGCTGAACGAGATCGGCGACGAATCACGCATCGAAGAATTTATTGCGCGCGCCAAAGACAAAGACGATCCATTCCGTCTGATGGGCTTCGGTCACCGCGTATACAAGAACTTTGATCCACGCTCCAAAGTAATGCGCAAAATTTGTGATGAAGTGCTGGCAGACCTCGGCGTTGAAAATGACCCGCTGTTCCGCATTGCACGTCGTCTTGAGAATATCGCTCTGGAAGATCAGTATTTCATCGACAGAAAACTGTATCCAAACGTTGATTTCTACTCAGGTATTATTCTTAAAGCGATTGGTATTCCAACCAGCATGTTCACTGTGATTTTTGCACTGGGTCGTACTCCAGGCTGGATCTCTCACTGGAACGAAATGCTGAGCGGTCCTTACAAAATTGGTCGCCCACGTCAGCTGTATCGTGGCGCTGCCAAACGCGATTACCCTGCCAAATAAGACGTGTTTTCGCTGGCCGTCTGCTACTTGGCAGGCAGCCAGCGAACAGTCACATCTCTGCGCTACAAATCTGAAACACTCAAACCATTTCAGCTTTTCAGACAAACAAAAAGGCCGCAGCGGTAAACCGTGCGGCCTTTTGTATATATATTTGGTGGAGCTAAGCGGGATCGAACCGCTGACCTCAACACTGCCAGTGTTGCGCTCTCCCAGCTGAGCTATAGCCCCTTCATAACACTCCCTACCGTTGATTATTTTGCTTCTGGGAGAAGCCTCAACTGCAGAGACCGCGCATTCTAGGCATCAACTTAAAACATGTCAATGCCTGATGCGCAGCATTTTTTACCCTTGCTCAGGCAACGTAAAAGACTGGAATTCGCGGAAGGCTTTTTCAAGTTCTTTCGCTTCCTTCTTGGATACTCCGCCAAGCACTTCAATTGCAAAACGGATTCTGGCACGACTGATATCCAGACCGAGAATTGCAATTGAATCAATTACTGAAACCGACACAGGCTTGCCAGTAACCGCCACAAACAGCGGGAACAAGGTGTCACGGATTTTGATACCCAGGAAAGCGGCCAGACGCTGACAGATCGCTTCGACAGCCTCACGCGACCACTCTCCTGACAGTTCAAATGACCAAAGCGCAAGCTGCAGGATTTTTTTGCTCTGCTCTGCCGTCAGCTGCTTGTGTGCAAAATTTTCTGCAGTCAGAGGCAACAATCCACTCAGGAAAAATCCTGCCAAAGGTACCACGTCGCTTAATCGCTCTACACGATCTTTTAACAACGGGATAATTGCGCGGATTTTGTCCTCGGAAAATGCCCATGCACTGAATACTTCCGCAAAGGCGTCAGGAGTCAGATTTTCACGAATATATTTTCCGTTGAGCCAATCGAGTTTGGCCACATCAAATACCGGACCACCCAATGACACGCGATCAATATCAAATGCATCCTGCATTTCCTGCAATGAAAACTTCTCACGACCATCAGGCATTGTCCAGCCCATCATGCCCAGATAGTTGATGATAGCTTCCGGCAGATAACCCATATCCTTGTAGTAGGAAATACTGGTCGGATTCTTGCGCTTGCTGAGCTTGCTTTTATCCGGGTTGCGCAGCAATGGCATATGACAGAATTGCGGCGGTTCCCACCCAAAATGCTGATACAGCAGAATATGTTTGGGCGTGGAGTTGATCCACTCTTCACCACGAATCACATGTGTGATTTGCATCAGATGGTCATCAACAACGTTGGCAAAATGATAGGTAGGCAAATGGTCCGATTTCATCAGAACCTGCATATCAATCTGTTGCCAGGCGATTCTGATTTCACCACGCAGACGATCGTGGAACACACAGTCACCGGATTCCGGCACACGCATACGCACCACATAAGGTTCATTGGCTGCCAGGCGAGCCTGAATATCAGTTTCACTGAGACTCAGACAATGGCCATCGTAACCAGGTGTCTGTTTGTTTTCCATCTGCTGCGCCCGCAATGCATCCAGTCGCTCTGCTGTACAAAAACAGCGGAACGCCTGACCATTGTCCAGCAGAATATTAATGTGCTGCTGATAAATTTCACTACGCTCACTCTGACGGTACGGCCCATTTGGACCTCCAACGTCAGGGCCTTCACTCCAGTCCAGCCCCAGCCATTTCAGCGCTCTGAGAATATCTTGCTCGGAACGTTCAGTACTGCGAATCTGATCGGTATCTTCAATACGGAGAATAAATTCACCGTCATGTTGATGCGCAAAACAGCGATTAAATAAGGCGATGTAGGCGGTACCTACGTGAGGGTCACCGGTTGGAGACGGTGCAATTCGGGTGCGGACCTTGGCCATGATGCTCCTGGCAGAGTGTGTAAAACCTGGGCGGATTATACGTGATGGCCGGATAATGCTCCACGACGCATTTGGCTTTGTTATACTTCACGCCCTGTAAACTCTCAGCGCCACTGGATAACTCATGACCGCAGTCCCTTC
Organism: uncultured Pseudohongiella sp.; assembly: GCA_964535565.1. Classification (GTDB taxonomy): domain Bacteria; phylum Pseudomonadota; class Gammaproteobacteria; order Pseudomonadales; family Pseudohongiellaceae; genus Pseudohongiella. The sequence goes on from CAZHUJ010000010.1 coordinate 3,298, forward strand.
GGATGCTTTCAGATTTTGTGTAGCACCGATGCTTGATTGGACGGATCGTCACGAGCGCTATTTTCTGCGCCTGATGAGTAAACGCGCCCGCCTCTATACCGAAATGGTAACAACGGGAGCGTTGCTGAACGGAGACCAGTCCCGCCATCTTGATTTCCACTATGCTGAACATCCGCTGGCGCTGCAGCTTGGCGGCAGCAATCCGGATGAGCTGGCACGCTGCGCTGAAATCGCACAGCAATGGCAATATGACGAAATCAACCTGAACGTGGGCTGCCCGAGCGATCGTGTGCAATCTGGCCGCTTTGGGGCATGCTTGATGGCAGATCCTGAACTGGTTGCTCGTTGTATCACTGCAATGCAGAACGCCTGCGACATACCGGTTACCGTCAAATCCAGAGTCGGAATTGATGACCACGACTCGGATGAATTTTTGCAGAACTTTATTAAATGTCTTTATCAGGCCGGCTGCAGAATTTTTATTATCCACGCACGTATTGCATTGCTGGACGGCCTTAGCCCCAAGGAAAATCGCGAGATTCCTCCTCTGCAGTACGATCGCGTGGAGCGTTTGAAAGCTGCATACCCGGACACCTGCATCGTACTCAATGGCGGGATTCGCTCGCTTGCACAATCGCAGGAAATGTTACAGACCTTTGACGGCGTTATGCTGGGGCGTGAGGCCTACCAGAACCCTTACATCATGGTTGATGTTGATAACGAGCTGTTTGGGGATACCACTCCCACCCTGAGCAGAGCGCAAGTTGTGCAGGCCTACCTGCCCTATGTAAGCGAGCAGCTAAGTGCCGGTGTCGGTTTGCACCATATGACGCGCCACATCCTTGGCCTTTACAAGGGGCAGCCTGGCGGAAAACTTTTCAGGCGTCATCTGAGCGAACATGCCTGGCGAAAATCTGCAGGCATCAGTGTTCTCGAAGACGCGGTAACCATGGCAGAATCGCAGCGCAGTTCCACTACAGAGACACAGGAGAATATGGCGTGATTTCAGCCATTAAACGTTTCTTTGAAAACCAGCTTGCAGCGCACAGCAACGATACAACCCAGAACCACGAACACCGGCTGCGTCTGGCCAGTGCCGCATTGCTGTTTGAAGTGCTCAAGTCCGACCGTCACGTGGATGAGCGTGAAACCGCAGCGATGCGTGCAATCCTTGCACGCGATCTGCAGCTGAGCGCGGAAGAGCTGGACAACATCGTAACACTGGCCGAGGAAGAAGCGCGTCAGGCGGTTTCGTTATATGAATTCACCAGTCTGATTAATGAATCCTACAGCTACGACGAACGAGTCCAGCTAATTGAAAACATGTGGCGCCTGGCGCTCGCGGATGATTATCTGGACAAGTACGAAGAGCAACTGATCCGTAGAACCGCAGACCTGATTTATGTGTCGCATAGCGACTTTATCCGCACCAAACACAAGGTCAGGACTTCACAACCTGGTTGATCAGTCCCAGGCTCCCCACTCATCGTCATCCCACTCGTCCTGCACTTCGCCATCAGTAACCAGGTACTGGCGTTGCTGCAGATACGCTTCACGCGTAAAGATATAAGGATCACCCATCATCAGCGCATCAACCGCCAGCGCCGATACCCGGCGATCGAGCTGATTCAGCGCAAAGGCGCTGTTGCGCACAGCATGCTCGTCATGGTGCGTAGCTGGGTTGGTGTAGGTATCTGCTACCAGCGCAAATGAATCGCGCAAACTACTTGGCCCCAGAAGCGGGAGCACAACATAGGGACCAGGCCCCACGCCCCAACGCCCAAGCGTCTGGCCGAAGTCTTCGTTATTCTTCTGCAGGCCCGCAGCAGTTGCAACGTCAATCAAACCGGCGATACCCAACGTAGTGTTCAGAACAATACGCCCGGTATCCGATGCTGCATCACCCACTTTGAGCTGAAGAACATTATTAACAAGAACGGTCACATCGTTAATATTACTAAAAAAATTATTAACACCTCGTTGTGCCATTCGAGGAACATAGCGGGTGTAAGTCTCGGCAACAGGACGTAGAACCGCTGTGTCGAGTTTGTCATTAAACGCATAGACTTTGAGGTTGACTGACTCCCACGGGTCATATTCTGCCGCCAGAACCGGCGTCGACATCAACCCCAGACAAACAAGGATGGCCCCTGCTTTTACTGCAACTTCTCGTCCAAGCATAGTGCTCCCCCCCTTTTAGCGGGCGCGAATTATCCCAGATTAGCGCCTTTGTGGATATCCCCCAGCCGGGCACTCTCCAGAAGCCGTCCCAGGCGCTGTACGGACACAGCTTGTCGGGTGCGTAATGACTGGGCAAACAGCGATACTCGCAACTCCTGCAACAACCAGGGGAATTCGGGCAGTGTTTCACCTTTGAGCTGGCACAGCTGCTCATACTCCCGCTGCAAATTATCCAGCGCTTCCATGGATGCAAGATCACGCTCAACGGAAATCTTGTCCAGACGAAGCCGTATCGCCTTAAGATAACGGCTGTACTCCCAGATCCAGTCCTCTGGAATAACCGCAGGAAATCCTGCCGGCAGCAAGGTCTGCAGTTGTTGCTCAATATCCCTGACCACCTTGGGCGGCATTGCCGTCTGTTTGGCAGACAACACTCGACGGATTTCGTATACCGCGTCGTAAGTGTCGGTGAGCAGTCTACACATGCGCTCAGCCGTGCTAACGAGCTCTGCCTTGCCATTGTTCAGCATACTTTCAAAGGCATCCCGCGAGCGCGGAAACTTTATACTCAACTCGAAGTTAAGGCGATAAATAGCTAATAAAGCTCGTTCTTGCCAGCCGGAATCCTCGATAGTAAGTTTGAGTCCCAAGGTCTTTTTTACATCATTTAGTCGTTTGAGGATCAATTGACGCTGCTGGGCGGTCCTGAACATAACCAGGCGAGCGATGCCATCCTGGGAGGTGATGCGTGCAGCGTGAGCCGTTTCACATAGAACAATCGACACCGATTTTATATCATCGCGCACCGCCGGGTAGCGCACAAGCCGGACCCGGTTATGTAACTCGACCTGCTCTGGCAATTCGCCGAAACTCCAGTCGGTCAGGTTCTGCTGCTCTAATGTGTGAGAGGGCAAATCGGGCAACTGGATTGAGTCCGACACCAACTCAATCAGTTCATCAATATCCTGACCACTACCGAGGTTTTCGCCGTTTTCGCCAATAATCCGCAGTCGCGGCCGCGTATGCACCGGCAATACGGACAGATCCCACTGCTCAGGATCAATGCGGATACGGCGTTGTTGCCAGGCCGATTCCATTAACAGATTTGTCAACGGTGGTTTGCTGCCCGCAGCTACCGAAGCCAGTGCCGCTTTAACAAACTCCGGCACCGGCATCAGCTGTTTGCGCAGCGCTTTGGGCAGCCCCTTCACCAGTGCCACACAACGATCCTGGACCAGACCGGGAACCACCCACTCCAGGTCCGTGGCAGAGATACTGCGCAACAGACTGGCGGGAACATCAATAGTCACGCCGTCATCGTCAGAGCCAGGCGCAAAGCGGTATTTCACAGCAAGTGCATTCTGACCCAGCGTAGCTTTGTCCGGGAACGACAGCTGCACAGATTCATCCACAGCTCTGGTGGTGACATCTGCCATTGTCATTTTCAGCAGATCGGGATTGTGCTGAGAAGCAGTTTTATACCAGCGTCGCAGGCTGGTGGTACTGCAAATATCCTGGGGGATGCGTTCATCGTACCAGGCATAGATCACATCATCCGCGACCAGAATATCGGGTTTACGCTCTTTTTCTTCCTGACGTTGGACTTCCGCAAGCAAGGCCTTATTGTGTTTAAAAAATGCCAGATCAACACCCAGCTCTCCTTCAACCAGCGCTTCGCGAATAAAAATATCGCGAGACAAAACCGGATCTATTGAGGCGAAGGCTACCGAACGTTTTTCAATCAGTACCAATCCTGACAGGGAGATTTTTTCCCAGGCGCGGACTTCACCGCGTTTTTTCTCCCAATGTGCATCGTAGTGCTCGCGCTTGAGCAATTGTGGTGCCGCATCCACAACCCATTCCGGCTCAATGCGGGCTGCCATTGTGGCGTACAGGCGGCTGGTTTCAATCAATTCACCACAAACAATCCAGCGCGGCATTTTGCGAAACAGCGCGGAGCTGGGAAACAGCGAGAATTTTCGCCCGCGGCTTCCGGTATACAAACCATCGCTGGATTTAAAGCCAATCTGGTTTAAAGAGCCGGTAATAATAGCGCGGTGTACCGCCTCATAGGATTTATCAACCTGCTCCGTTTTTGCAGACGCTTTCATGCCAGCATCCTGACAGGACAACGCGAGTTGACGATGGGTTTCACGCCATTCCCGCAAACGCATCCACGACAGGAAATTGTCCACACTGTAACGCCGGAACTGGCTTTGGCTCAGATCCTGACGCTGTTGCTCCACCGCTTCCCATAACAAAACCCAGGATAAAAAATCCGACTCTGGATGGGCATACTGCTGATGCGCTTCACGGGCGGCCTGGCGCTTGTCAGCGGGGGTTTCACGCGGGTCCTGCACACTCAGCGCGCTGGTGATAATCAACATCTCATAAAGACAATTTTGCTTATTGGCTTCCAACAGCATGCGCGCCAGGCGCGGGTCGGCTGGAATTCGCGCCATTTTGCGACCAGCGTCAGTCAGCTGTCTGTCGCGATCAATCGCCCCCAGCTCCAGCAGTAACTTGAAGCCATCGTTGATTGCGCGATTGTCTGGAGCCTCTACAAACGGAAACTGCTGAATATCGCCCAAACGCAATAACAGCATCTGCAGAATCACCGCACTTAGATTGGTACGGTGTATTTCCGGGTCGGTGAACTCTGCACGCCCCAGAAAATCCTGCTCGGAATACAGACGGATACAAACGCCGCTTGAAACCCGCCCACAACGCCCTGCCCTTTGATTCGCGCTGGCCTGTGATACAGGCTCGATTGGCAGACGTTGTACTTTGCTTTGAATGCTATAGCGGCTGATACGTGCCATTCCGGTATCAATCACATAGCGTATACCTGGCACCGTCAACGAGGTCTCAGCCACGTTTGTAGACAGAACAATACGTCGACCAGGATGCGGCTGAAAAATTTTGTGCTGCTCGTTACGTGTCAGGCGAGCGTACAAAGGCAGAATTTCTGTCTGCTTCAGCTGGCGCTTGCGCAATGCAAGTGCCATATCCCTGATTTCACGTTCACCGCTGAGAAATACAAGAATATCGCCAGGTAATTGATGCTGTTGCCGCTCAAGTTGCTCAAAGGTATTGATCGCTTTGAGCACGGCGCTAGTCAGCCTGTCTTCATCATCTTCCAGCTCGAGTTCCGCTGGATCCTGATACAGAATATCAACAGGATAAGTTCGACCTGACACGCTGATAACAGGTGCATCGTCAAAGTGCCGGGAAAACTTGTCAACATCAATTGTGGCTGAGGTGACAATAATCTTCAGCTCTGGACGCTGACGACAAAGACGTTTCAAATAACCCAGAAGGAAATCGATGTTGAGGCTGCGTTCATGCGCCTCGTCGATAATAATCACTTCATATTTGCTGAGGAAACGGTCCTGCTGAATCTCGGCCAGCAAAATGCCGTCGGTCATCAGTTTGATCAGCGTGTTTGGAGAAGAATTGTCCTCAAAACGGACCTGATAGCCTACACTTTGGCCAAGGCTCTGACCCAGTTCTTCTGAAATGCGTTCAGCAACAGCTCTGGCTGCCAACCGGCGTGGCTGGGTATGAGCAATCAGACCACGATATCCCAGACCCAATTCAAGGCAGATTTTGGGAATCTGGGTGGTTTTACCCGAACCGGTTTCCCCCGCGATCACAACAACCTGGTGAGCTTGAATCGCTTCAGCTATTTCTTCGCGCTTTTCTGAAACTGGTAAAGACTCAGGAAAAGTCACAACCGGCGCAGACAGCCGACGCTGCTGATGCTGCGCCATTGACGCCTCAATCTGCTGCGATACCTTTTTTAGTTCCTCTGGCTTGGTGCTCTGGGAGCCGGATGTTATGGCCCGCGCCAGCGCTTTGCGTAACCGGAACTGGTCACGCAACATGCAGCGCTCAATATTGTGTTCCAACTCTTTTATCATTCCTTGCTTCGGGATTTTAGTTCCTGGTCACGAATTTCGCGGCGCAGAATTTTACCGACATTCGATTTCGGGAGGTCATCTACAAATACAATTTCTTTTGGCACCTTATACGCGGTCAGGTTTTCACGACAATGCGCCGTCAACTCTTCCAGGGTCAGTACGTTATCGCGGCGCACAACAAACAGCTTGATAGCCTCCCCGGTTTTGTCGCTGGGCACACCAATCGCCGCGCACTCAGCAACACCAGGATGTGAATTGACCACCTCTTCGATTTCACTGGGGAATACGTTAAAGCCGGAAACAATAATCAGATCTTTTTTGCGATCTACAATTTTGATGTAGCCTTCAGGGTCAATGACAGCGTAATCACCTGTTTTGAACCAGCCGTCTTCGGTCATGGATTCACTGGTTGCTTTTTCGTTGCGCCAATAGCCTTTCATAACCTGGGGACCACGAATCCACAGCTCACCTTTTTCACCAAAACCTACATCGTTTCCTTCTTCATCTACCGCCATCACTTCAGTGCCAGGCACAGGCACCCCGACGGTGCCGATCTTGACCTTGTCGTGTGGATTCACACTGACCACTGGCGAACATTCCGTCAGCCCGTAGCCTTCAAACACCTGACACCCGGTCACACGCTGCCATTCCTCGGCTACGCTGATGGTCAACGCCATGCCGCCGGCACCGGTAAATCGCATACGACTGAAATCCACCTGATGGATATCCTTGTGCCGGCACATCGCCAGAAACAGCGTATTGATGCCTACAAAACCATGGATTGCTGGCAACGATTTTAACGTCTTGATCAGACCATCAAGATCTTTGGGATTAGGGATCAGTACATTGAGGTTGCCAGCGTAAACGGTTGACATGCAATGAAACATAAACGCGTACGTATGATAAAGCGGCAAAGGCGCAATGATGACATCACTGGCGTCATTGATCATTGGTTTGCTGACCGAGCGCAACTGCATCATATTATGAATCAGGTTGCTATGTGTGAGCATCGCCCCCTTTGCAAGGCCAGTGGTACCGCCTGTATACAGCACAATGGCAACATCAGTGCCGCTATCCTGCTTTTGAAAACTGACAGGAAGCGGTTGATCCAATATCACGCTCCAACGTACCGCTGCGGGAATTTTCCAGGCCGGAACCATACGTTTGATATATTTGACAGCCAGGTTCATCAGCGTGCGCTTTGGCTGCGGCAGCATATCGGCAAGCTGGGTAACAATCACACACTCAATGTCGGTGTGCGGAAGTACTTTTTCCAGTTTGTCGCAAAAGTTCTCAAGAATAATCACACCCTTGACACCTGAATCCTTGAACTGGTGTTGCATCTCCCGCACCGTGTACAGCGGATTGGTATTCACAATAACCAGGCCCGCACGCGCAGCAGCGATCACACACACAGGGAACTGCAGCAGATTCGGCAGCTGAATCGCAATCTTGTCTCCGGCCTTTAAACCGCTTTTATCCTTGAGCCAGGCTGCCAGTCGAACACTGGCTTCGTCTAGTTCACGGTAGGTGATGGTATGTCCGAGGCAGTTAAACGCTGGCTTATCGGCATAGCGGGTCATTGCGTACTCGAACATGTCGACAATCGTTCTGAATTGATCCGGATTCAGATCTTCAGATTGCACCAGGGGTTGTGCTGCAAACATACTGTGAATCTCCCGCTTGTCTTTTTGGTCTATATTATTTATTTGCTCAGCTGAGACATGGCATCTTCCAGTCCCTTGACAGACATTGGAAACATTCTGTCGCCTGTCAACTCTCGCACAATAGCTATTGAATAACCATGCTCCCAATGCTGACGGGGCACCGGATTAATCCATGCAAAATGATCGTAATGATCCGTAATTCTTTGCATCCAGGTGGCACCTGCTTCTTCATTGTAGTGTTCGATGCTGCCGCCGGCATGTGTTATTTCATACGGAGCCATGGTTGCGTCACCCACAAAAATAACTTTGTAATCGCTACCGTATTTGTTGAGGATGTCCAGTACGGACGTAGTTTCAGTCTGTCGTCTCAGACTCTGTTTCCACACCGATTCATATATAAAATTATGGAAATAAAAGTACTCCAGATGCTTGAACTCTGAGCGGGCTGCAGAAAACAGCTCCTCACAGGTTTTGACATAAGGGTCCATTGAACCCCCTACATCAAAAAAAATCAGCACTTTTACCGCATTGTGCCGCTCAGGCACCATTTTGATATCAAGGAAGCCGGCATTGCGTGCTGTAGCCGCAATAGTATCGTCAATATCCAGTTCTTCCTGCGATCCTGTTCTGGCGAATTTGCGCAAACGGCGAAGCGCCATTTTGATATTGCGTGTGCCAAGTTCCACACTGTCATCAAGATCGCGGTACTCACGCCTGTCCCAAAGTTTGACCGCATGCCCTTCCCGCCCATTGTCCTGACCTATGCGTATGCCTTCAGGGTTAAAACCAAACGCTCCATAGGGCGAGGTGCCACCTGTACCAATCCATTTGTTGCCGCCTTCATGGCGTTCTTTCTGTTCAGCCAAACGTTTATGGAATTCCTCCATCAACCGATCAAGTCCGCCCAGTGAGATCAGCGCGGCCTTTTCTTCTTCTGACAGCAATGCTTCAAACTGTCGCCTCAACCACTCATCAGGAATAACATCGTGCAACAAGGTGTCAAGCACATCCAGTTCCTTGAAGTAGCGTGTAAAAGCCTTGTCAAAACGGTCATAGTATTTTTCATCCTTGACCATACAAAGGCGAGCCAACAAGTAGAACTGCTCCATATCTGCAAATGCATATCCCTGTTTCAAACACTCCAGCAGCGTAAACAGCTCTCCCGGTCCAACCGGAATGCGTTCCTGTCTGAGTGCAGTAAAAAAACGGATCAGCATCAGCGGGCTTCCTGAAGTGTCAGTTAGCGTTTTGCTCTATGCATAAACGCGATTTTCTCCAGTAGATGGACATCCTGCTCATTTTTCAGCAAAGCGCCATACAAAGGAGGAATTGCACTTTTAGCATCCTGATTCTTGAGCACTTCGTGCGGAATATCGTCTGCCAGCAGTAACTTCAACCAGTCAATCAGTTCTGAAGTCGAAGGTTTTTTCTTGAGACCTGGGACCTTGCGCACATCAAAAAAAATATCCATGGCTTCTGACAGCAACTCTTTTTTAATGTTCGGGAAATGCACAGCCACAATTTTTTCCATCGTCGCTGCATCGGGGAAGCGAATAAAATGGAAAAAGCAGCGACGTAAAAAGGCGTCTGGCAGCTCTTTTTCATTGTTGCTGGTAATAATCACAATCGGACGGGTTCTGGCCTTGATAACCTGGCGGGTTTCGTAAACATAGAACTCCATCTTGTCCAGCTCAAGCAGCAGATCGTTCGGAAATTCGATATCGGCCTTGTCGATCTCATCAATCAACAGCACAACCTGTTTCTCTGAGTCGAACGCCTGCCAAAGTTTGCCTTTGATGATGTAGTTGGAAATATCCTGGACTCTTGAGTCTCCGAGTTGTGAATCACGCAAGCGCGATACGGCATCGTATTCGTACAGGCCCTGCTGAGCACGTGTAGTGGATTTGATATGCCACTGGATCAATTCGAGTCCCAGTGCTGCGGCCACCTGTTCGGCCAGCATAGTTTTGCCTGTGCCAGGTTCGCCTTTGATCAGCAAGGGCTTTTGCAAACTGATAGCGGCATTGACTGCCAGCTGCAATTCATCAGTCGCTACGTACTCGCGTGTTCCCGAAAATCGCATATTGCCCCCTCGAACATGATTAAACCGCTGTAGCCGCTAACGACCCTGTCTGCCCGCAATCAATCTGACGATACTGAGCAACACAGGTACAGCAACAGCAAGCGCGAGGGCTAATACCAGAGGAACCATCGCCCGGATAAATGAGTTTCCACCTACGGTGATCAAATCCAGCAAAATAACAATAACGGCTGGAGCCATCAGATCTTCATCCGTTGCCACATACCAAGGCGTGTAGATCAAGGCCAGCACCATGGCGCGCAGAATATTTGCGATCAGTTTGGGGCGGATAACACCAGTCGCTTTGTAAAACAATACATAGCAAATGGTGCCCGCTGTCAGGTATACAGCCCAGGCTGTCAGATAACCATAAATATCAAGCATGTGTGCGGCAGCTTCCCTGAATGAGTAAATTCCGTCAGGCCTTTACCCAACGAATGACATGTTCTTCCAGTCCATCATCGTGTACGTATTGCTCCGACAGGACGCGACCAGTGACAGGAATTCCGGCCTCTTCCATAGCCTCACGATTGCCAGTGAGCAGTGGATGCCAATCAGGCAAAGGTTTTTTCAGATACCTGAGTTTATAGGCACAGGTATCGGGAATCCAGTGTAGCGAAACCGGTAAATTGTCCATGTCCAGCACCAGACATTCAGGTACTTTGATATGGCGGTCCTTGTAGGCCTTACAACTGCAGCGGTTCTGGTCCAGGTAACGACAGACCACACGGGTAAACAGGACTGCCGGTGTAACACCTGGCAAAACAGGAGAATCGTCCTGAAGTTTTTTCAGACAGCAACGCGCACAACCATCACAAAGCATCTCCCACTCGGTGCGGTTGAGCTGTTCAACAGGCAGTTCCCAGAACTGCTCTCGCACCAAGCTTTTATCAGTCATGACCGCCACTCCCTAACACGGGTTCCAGAGCAGGCGTCAGTAATGGGCGCTGCCAGGATTGTTGGAGACTCTCTGGCCAGGCCAGAGGCTGCCCTGTTGCCCTCGTGCTGTTTAAATGCAGCAAGCTCACCAACTGCTTTTTACGAGCCAGCAGTTCCACTGCAATACCAGTAGCCGTTGATAAATGTTCCACCTGCCGCTGACAGCGCTTCAAAAGCTGTCGCTGAGGCGGTGTCAGTGGCAAGCCGTCAACTTGCGCGGCCTCAGCAGCACTGACCGGCGAACTGTTTGATATCAACGCCAGAATTTCTTCAGCGTCCTGCTGATAAAGGTTGCGGCTTAACTCCTTGAGTTGAATCAGCGCCACTTTATCGGCAGGCATTTTTTCAGCCAGCGTAATCAGATCTGCATCACGAGCGATCCACGAGCGGGGCTTATTGCGGCTGCGCGCTTTCTGCTCACGCCATACACACAACAATTTTAAAGCACCCAGCTGGCGCCGATTGAGGCGCCAGGCCGCTCCCATGCTTTGATAAAGATTCTGCCAGCTGTTGCTGTCTTCGGCCTGTCCTGCAACAAGCGTCAGGAGTCTGCAATCATCTTCCAACCAGCCCAGATAGTCCTTTTGCTGCAATCGTTGTCGGAGTTCAACAAAGATATCTGTAAGATAAGCCACGTCCAGCGCTGCATAACGAACCTGCTGTTCACTCAGGGGGCGCTGCAACCAGTCGGAGCGGGTTTCACCTTTTTCCAAAGTGATACCTTTTAACTGAAGAACCAGATTCAGATAACTGATACTGAACCCAAATCCAAGAAACCCAGCTGCTCTTTGTGAATCAAAAAGCGGTGCGGGCACGCAGCCGAACATGTGATGAAACAGGACTAAATCTTCGGAACAGGAATGAACAATTTTTGTGACTGACTCTGCCTGCAGCAGATCAACAAATTCATCCCATTGGGTTAGCGTCAATGGATCAAGTAAATATTGATCGCAGAGATCGCCTACCTGTATCAGACCGGCAATCGGATAAAAAGTGCTGACACGCATAAACTCTGTGTCCAGAGCAATCATGTCGCGGGTTTTCCACAACGCGCACAGTTCAGCCAGTCGCAGGTTTTCGGTGACAATTTCAATTTTTCCAGATGAGCTCATGCTGTTATCACCGTAAACGTTGTCGGCCACTGAACGCATGACTCAAAGTACCACCATCCACAAATTCCAGCTCCCCGCCCACAGGAACACCGTGAGCAATGCGAGTAACTGCCAATGGTCTGCCCTCAAGGAGACCGGCTATATAATAAGCGGTGGCATCACCTTCAACCGTGGGATTATTAGCCAGAATAACTTCGTCCACTGCCCGTCTGTTAAGCAGAGACATCAACTCATCAACCCCAATTTCTTCGGGCCCGATTCCATCAATAGGTGACAGATGTCCCGCAAGTACAAAATACAGCCCTTTATAACTTCCGGCCTGCTCGATAGCCATCATATCTGCCAGCGACCCTACCACGCAGAGCTGTCGACTATCACGGGCCGGGCTTTGACATATACTGCAAAGAGTCTGCTCAGTAAAAGCTCTGCAATCTGCACAATGGCCTATGTTATCCAGCGCTTCTGTCAGCGATTCACTTAAACGCTGTGCCCCTGAGCGATTGCGCTCCAGCAGATAAAACGCCATCCGCTGTGCAGATTTGGGTCCCACACCTGGCAGGCAGCGCAAAGCATGGATCAGTTGTTCCAGTAAAGGACTGCTCATTGTCAAAACGGGAACTTGAAGCCGTCAGGCATCTTGAATCCGGATGCCATTTGCGAGAGCGCATCGCGACTGCCATCCTCAAGTTTCTTGACTGCGTCATTAAACGCTGCTGCAACCAGATCCTCAATGATGCCCTTGTCTTCACTCATCAGTTCGTCAGCGAGTTCAATGCGCCGCACATCATAACGTCCACCCAGCTCAACTTTGACCAGACCTGCGCCAGATTCGCCGGTTACCGTACGCTTGGCAGCCTCTTCCTGAGCTTTTTGCATCTGTTCCTGCATTTTTTTTGCTTGCATCAGCAGTTCGTTAAGATCATTCATTACACACCTCTTTCTAAATTCAGCGAGCGATTTCGAGTGAATCCGGCTCAACTGTTGCATTAAATGTTTTCAGCAGTGAAAGCACTGCCGGATCATCGTGAAATTTGTGATGAATAGCAGCAATAGCTTCAGCTTTTTCCCGACGACGCCGGATAGCCGGAGTTTCGCGCTCAGGTGTACCGGTACGTATGGAAACCCGAACCTGTTGACCTCTGGCGCTAGACAGCGCCTCAGCAATCACCGTCTGATGATCGGGTGAAAACAAAGCGCTTTGGGTTTCGTCCAGAATCAACTGGTAACTATTGCCATCAATGGCTTGTAGATCACAGTTCCAAAGAATATTGCCGCTGATCCCGCCCAGCTCGCAGGCTTGTACCAGCGCGTACCAATCAGACAACTGCTCTTCAGGCCACTGCTCTGCGGACTCAACCTGAACCGTATCAGGCGTTTTTGTTGATACTGGTTCCTCAGCCGCTGGGATTTCCGGCTCAGGCGTCACTCGCTCTGGTGCAGGGATTCTCTCAGGTTCAGTCTTTTTTTTTTCGACATTATCCTGTGCCATAAAAACATCAGGACTGAAAGCAAACATGCGCAACAGCCCCATTTCGAAACTGACGCGCCTGTCAGGCGCAATTGTCATTTCCTGATGAGTCTGCAGGCAAATCTGATAATACAACTGAACGTCTTCGGCGCTAAGGCTGGCTGCAAGCTGTTTGACCTGCTCCTTGTCGCCCTCACTGTTATCGACAGCATCAGGCAGCGCCTGTGCAATGGCAACGCGATGCAGAACCATCAACATCTGCTCAAGTAAGCGAGCATAGTCAGGGTTATTTTCAGAGGCAGCACGAACCATATTTATCATGCCGGCAGCGTCGCGGTTTCCGAGCATGTTCAGCAAATCAAAAACGACAGCAAAGTCCGAAGTCCCCAGCAATGAGCTCATAGCTGTGGCGGTAACGCTGCCACCTCCAAAGGAAATACTTTGGTCGAGCAGCGTCAGTGCATCTCGCATACTGCCTGCAGCTGCACGTGCCAGATGCCACAGCGCCTCTTCCTCAAACGCAATTTGCTCTGCTGCCAGTACTGACTGCAAATAATTAACAATCTGAGCAGGCGCCAGGTTCTTTAAGTGGAACTGCAGACATCGTGAAAGCACAGTAACCGGCAATTTCTGCGGATCAGTAGTCGCGAGCAGGAACTTCACATGGGGCGGCGGCTCCTCAAGCGTCTTCAGCAACGCATTGAAGCTGTGCGTAGAGAGCATGTGCACTTCGTCGATCAGATAAACCTTAAAACGGCCACGAGCTGGTGCATATTGCACGTTCTCCAACAGTTCACGGGTATCTTCCACACGCGTCCGCGAGGCCGCATCAACCTCGATCAGATCTATAAATCGACCTTCAGTGATTTCCCTGCAGGCGTTACAGGTCCCACACGGGGTAGCGGTAATACCCTGTTCACAGTTCAGGCAACGCGCCAGAATTCGGGCCACAGTGGTTTTACCAACCCCCCGGGTCCCCGTGAACAAGTAGGCGTGATGCAAGCGCTTTTGCTCCAGCGCATGCGTGAGCGTCTGCAGCACATGGGACTGCCCCGCCATTTCGCCAAAGTTCTTGGGCCTCCATTTGCGGGCCAATACCTGATAACTCATGCGCTTGAATATGCTCCGGTTGTGTTATGGAGCTATTGTATTGCAATCAGCGAGCAAGCGACAGAAGCCAATTTTATTACGCAGAAATGGGATAAAAACGGGGAGGCAAATACTTTGATGGTGGCACCCCCTGCCAGCCACACCACGGCACATGAGTCCGCTGCTACCGTTGCTCCCTTCCGGGCCTGGCGGGGTTTACAGCGTATCATTGCGCGGGGACCGGCAAGGGATACCATAAAGCCTGATACTTTGGTCTGGCCAGATGCCCGCCCTAGTTATCAGGGCCGGCATTATCAATAAAATGGCGAGGCGACGCAAGTGAAGCTTGGCGGGAGATTGAAATATCGGGGTGTGAGGTCATCCCCTGCACTCCGGCCCTGAACAAGATCACTAATGTGAATCAGAGCTATGTCAGACAAGCTGCCTTTTCCTCCGCCAGAAACATCCTAAAGTGTATTCGATGCTAGACGGGAGCAAGTATCAAGGAAACAGAAGTGGCGCCAGGCGCCGGGGCAATCAAGACGGGCTGTTTGTGTTGCTGAACCTTAATTTGGCGGTGAGGGAGGGATTCGAACCCTCGATACGTTTCCGTATACACACTTTCCAGGCGTGCTCCTTCAACCACTCGGACACCTCACCGTTTTAAGGCGCGTAACTGTATATCAGCGGCATGGTAAATACAAGCACAACCCCGAATACTTTTCGATACTTTGGGCACGTTGCACTGCGCCCTACTGGCGCACAAAACGCGGCAACGCTTTTATCTCCTCAAAAGGATGTGTACTGCGTACCGGATTGATTTCCAGGCCACCACGGCGTGTAAAATTAATACTGACGGTAAGGCTGGTCGGCCTCAAGGCAGCAATCAGATCAACAAATATCTGCTCGACACAGCTTTCATGGAAACCTTCATGCATGCGATATGAAAGGATATAACGCAGCAGCGCCTCCTTGTCTGGCTCCGAACCTGTGTAGTTGATAACAATACTACCCCAGTCAGGCTGGGATGTGACCGGACAATTTGATCGGAACAGATGACTGACGTAAGTCGTACTGACCGGATGCGCAGCCGCGATGCGCAACACGCTGGCATCGCGTTCAAAACCCGGATCTTTTACCGGAATAGTGTCCAGTAACTCCACATGTTCTGGCTGGGCAATCAATCCGCCTGCACACTCATCCAGATTGCGAACCTGCACCTCGATATCAGCACCGGCAACCGCGCTCAGATCCCTGCAAACACAAGCGCAAAAGTCGTCAGCTGACGCAAAGCGATGCTGATTAAGCGAATTAAAGTACAACTTCATTGACTTTGATTCGACCAGATTAGCCGATGTGCAAGGCACCATAATATCCGCCATTGCCACCTGCGGAACACCATCGCTGCTTAGCCATGACAGCTCATAGGCGCGCCAGTGGTCATAACCAAAAAATGGCAGTGGCCCGCTGACACCCAGGGTTTGTCTGTTAACCAAACGGCTAACTGGAAACAGTACACCCGGATCATAATAATCGGGATAGCTTGTGTGCTTGCCTAATGGAATGTCCATGCCCAGCCCCTCGTTTTACTGACGCAATCCAGTACCGCGCCGCAGCAAATACAGCGCCACTGCAAACAGCACCATGCTGAACAAGGTCAGCATCCCTAGCGACAGCCATACGTTTACATCACTGGTGCCAAGTATCCCGTAACGGAATGTATTGACCATATAGAGCACGGGATTTAGCGCTGATATCCACTGACCAAATGTTGGCAACAACTCAACTGAATAAAAAACCCCACCCAGATAAATCAGGGGCGTCAGCACAAACGTCGGGATAATGGAGATGTCATCAAAGGTGTTTGCATAAAGGGCATTTATAAAACCCGCCAACGAAAACACCAGCGATGTCAGCAAAACAACAAATAACGTCAGAAACAGATGCTCAATATGCAGCTGGGTAAAGAATAAAGACATCAGCGTAACGATCAGGCCAACCGCACAACCTCTCGCTATACCACCGGCCACAAAGCCAAGCAGAATGATATAGTTAGGCACTGGTGAAACCAGAATCTCCTCGATACAGCGCTGAAATTTATTGCTGAAAAACGACGATGATACGTTG
This sequence comes from uncultured Pseudohongiella sp., assembly GCA_964535565.1. Lineage (GTDB taxonomy): Bacteria > Pseudomonadota > Gammaproteobacteria > Pseudomonadales > Pseudohongiellaceae > Pseudohongiella. Next base: position 19,884 of record CAZHUJ010000010.1, read on the forward strand.
GCATATGCATTCTGGATAACAGCCATCATGATCAGGCCGGGCACAATAAAGTCGATGTAATTGTAGCCACCCATGTCGCCAATCCGACGCCCTATAAGGTTGCCAAAAATCAGGAAATACAACCCGATTGTAATAGCAGGTGGTACCAGAGTTTGCAGCCATATACGTGTAAAGCGCCTGATCTCTTTTATCAGGATGGTTTCAAACGCGATGTATTTGTGATTGGCAAACATGCGGATACCCCGTTAAAAACCTGTTCAGCTTTTCAGACTGGAAAGAAACAATTCCTCAAGACGATTTGTTTTGTTGCGCATGCCTTTTATCAATATTCCTTTATCACTCAGGGCAGCAAACAAACCATTGATATCACGACTGGTACTTAGACTGACTTCAAAACTGTGAGAATCAACAAGTTGCGTAGTGATATCCGGATCGTCAAATGCAGGTGCCTGGTCTATTTCATCACATGTGTCAAAAACCAACGTTTGTCGAGCCAGCTTGCCAAGCAGTTTGCGCATACTGGTGTTCTCGACAATTTGCCCCTGATTGATGATGGCAATATTGCGACACAATTGTTCGGCTTCTTCCAGATAATGCGTAGTCAGAATGATTGTTGTGCCGTTCTGGTTCAGTTCGCGCAGAAACTCCCACATAGAGCGGCGCAATTCGATATCAACGCCTGCAGTGGGCTCATCAAGGATAAGAAGTTTGGGCTCGTGAACCAGCGCACGTGCAATCATCAAGCGGCGCTTCATGCCGCCCGAGAGCATACGGGAGCGGTTGTCCCGCTTATCCCACAGATCAAGTTTACGCAGATATTTTTCCGCCCGCTCTTTGGCAACAGCGCCACGCAGGCCGTAGTACCCTGCCTGGGTCAGTACAATATCCCCTACTTTTTCAAACTGACTGAAATTGATTTCCTGCGGCACGATACCCAACGATAGTTTGGTCTCGTACACATGGGTGGCGACATCTTTGCCAAAGACCTGAATAGTTCCGGCAGTAGCACGCACAAGCGTGGAAATAATTCCTATAGTGGTCGACTTGCCTGCGCCGTTCGGTCCCAGCAACGCAAAAAAATCGTTTTCAGCAACATCAAGATCAATTCCTTTGAGAGCTTGAAATCCGTTGCCATAGGTTTTTTGCAAACCACGGATGGAGATAGCTTTTTGCGGACTCGTGTTCTGCATATTGCATTAAATCCCCAAAAAAAAAGCCTGGCAAAAGCCAGGCTTGTAAAATGGCGTCCCCTAGGGGTTTCGAACCCCTGTTGCCGGGATGAAAACCCGGTGTCCTAGGCCTCTAGACGAAGGGGACAGAAAACTTAATTCCTGCCTTGTTGCAGAAAGCGGCGCGAATTTTAGAAGCCTTCATTGCCGCAGTCAAGCACTTTTTCTCAGCTCACTTAATCTTTTTTTGCGATTATTTGTGTGAACTTTGAAACAAACTTTTTCGTTTTTGATGCGAGGTGCTTTTTGCGCCCTGCCTCATCAGCGAAGGCGCGCATCATAACAAATAGTTTTCAAAACGCATAGCAGAAAATCAAAAAAACCTAATCTTATTTCAGATGCGTTACTATGACCTCATTAATCAGTTTCTCTTAATGATTGTTATGATGTTTTTTATCTTTATATGTCTGTGCGCAGCGGCAACTACTGCTGTCGTTCTCATGCTCAAAAAAAATAATGAACGACACCGCCAGCAATTAGCTGACTATGAACAACACCTGCCAGTTCTCACAGTTGACCTCAACACCCTTCCCATTGATACAGAGGATCAACTGACCGAGTCCGAGCCCGCCTTCAACTCTAAACCTGAAACAGTTATTACCGCGCCTGCTACGCTGGCAGCAACACACTGGAAGGATCAGGTGCGAAGTTTCAGGGACGCGGGATCTTATGAACAGGCCATTGTTGCAGCCGCCCCCGCCTGGCCACAATGGCAGTACTACGAGCAGGTTGCCATCACTATCCGTGCGGCGGTTCGCGAACACAAAAAGGGCGCACCTGCACAGACTGAGTATTGGCTGGAGAATCTCTACAAAGTAGCCGCACAAGCGAGCCTTATCCACGACAAACCACACTCTCCTGATTCAGATCCGCAAGAACCATTGCCCAGCCAGGAGCAACTCAACGATGTAGAGTTGCCGTATACCTGTATTGGCGTCGACAAACTTCGCCTGCTGACTAAAACAGACAAAAAACAGATGCAAGAACTCTGGGGCCATCCCAATCAGCACATCACTGCATTTGAATGGCTGCAGCAGCAAAACTGACGCCAAAACCCTCAAAACAACCGCCATAAGAGCTCGCCTTGACCACATCTACAGGGCTGTGCGAATCTATCGAACGGCTCAAGTAAACCATTCCTAATCTCTGCGGATAACCTGCCGATACCGCCTTTTAGGATCCGACAATAAGCGATCTTGAGACCTGCAAACGGGTTGATATCGCCAAACAAGTTACTTATCAGTGCTTAAGGATAACTGGCATGGCCATAGCAGAGAAAAGGCGCCGCACAACTACCCATCATGTTGACCCTGATCTACTTGATCAAGGCATCAAACAACTGCTGATGGAAATACAGATTCTGCAAGACTGGCTCAAGGACATAGACGACTCAGAGGAATTACACAGACGTTCTTACGAAGACATGCTCCGCAGCCGCCGCGAAATGCTACACTCACTGTCCGAACAGAAGCTCAAACTTCAGTCAACACCCCCACAACCTGATCAGCCTACCGGCAAGGCATAACCCAAATAAATGTGCTCCGATATATCCAAAGCCCAGATTTCCACCATGCTGCGCTTGCAAGCCGCCATGAATTCAAAAGTAGATCCCGACTGGGTCGCTGCTGCTTACCCTTATATGCGCGCTGTTGTCATTGAAGCTGCAGAAGCCATGGAGCACCACGGCTGGAAATGGTGGAAAAAACAGCACTGTGATCTGCCCCAGCTACAGATGGAACTGGTGGATATCTGGCATTTTCTGCTGTCTGAAGTTCTTCTCAGAGAGTCCGGAGACCTGCAGAAGGCAAGTACAGCCCTACTCGACCATCTGCAGAACGACTCTACTGCTGCAATAGTGGTGGATGGCACTCATTTTGAGCTTCAGCAGATGAATCTGCTGGACAAACTGCAGCTGCTGATTGCTACAGGGGCTAACAACCGTCTTGAGTTTGGCCTGTTCGCGCTGATCCTGACTGATTGCCAGATGAGCTGGGCGGAACTTTATCGTCAGTACGTAGGGAAAAACGTACTGAATTTCTTCCGCCAGGATCACGGTTACAAGGATGGCAGCTACCAGAAGATCTGGCGTGGACGTGAAGACAACGAACATCTGGTTGAGCTGATGGGTGCCCTACCGGATCAGAATGAGGACTATCCGGAAAAGCTGTACCAGGCGCTGAAGCTGCACTACCCTGCTTGATTGATAGCAGGGTCAGTTATTTAAAGTATGCATTATCGCGGTTGGTGTGGTCAGTGACATCACGCACTGCCACCAGCCCGGGCACTTTTTCCAGCAACGTCTTCTCGACCCCTTCTTTAAGGGTGACATCCACCATGCCGCAGCCCTGACAGCCACCACCAAATTTGAGGATGGCGATTGAATCATCAATCAGATCCTCCAGCGAGACTACACCACCATGTGACGCCAGAGACGGGTTGATCTCGTTATAAAGAATATAATTGATTCGGTCTTCTATAGGACTGTCATCGCGGATTTTGGGCAGTCGCGAGTTCGGCGCCTTGATAGTCAGCTGCCCACCCATGCTGTCCTTGGCGTAGTCAACCACAGCCTCTTCCAGAAACGGAATGCTGCGCTTCTCCACCCAAGCGTGAAACTTTGGATAGTCCTGCCGCTCGTCATCCTCTTTTTCCTCTCCCGGTCGACAAAACGAAATACATGTCTCTGCCTTGGGAGTGCCTGGGTCAAGGATAAAGACCCGGATGCCTATACCATCAGCATCCTGTTTTGCCAGCAATTCAGCCAGATATTCCTGAGCGGGTTCGGTAATGGTAATCATGCGTCCTGAAGCCTAGTCAATTTGAATAGCCGAGTATTTTACTCGGTTATTAAGTTTTTTCCAGTCCATCCCCGTCCTGCAGCTGACAAATTTGTCCGACATCGGGGGGATGTCTGATAGAATTGCGCCTCTTTTTAAATACATAGCACCAACAGTTGTTGAAAAACACCTGTCGTGATGCTTGCCATGGGTACCGTCATGATTCAACACCCCTCTTCCCAGCTGCTGCAAGAAGCGCTCAGACAACGCATTCTGATCCTGGATGGTGCCATGGGCACCATGATCCAGAAAGAAAAGCTGACTGAAGCTGATTTTCGGGGGGATAGATTCAAAAACCATGCATCTGACCTGACTGGCAACAATGATCTGCTGACGCTGACACGGCCCGATGTGATACGCAAAATCCATCTCGCCTACCTGGAAGCCGGTGCCGATATTATCGAGACTAATACGTTCAACTCAACGGCAGTCTCCCAATCCGACTATGGGCTGCAGGCCCATGTTCGCGAACTGAACCATGAAGGCGCTCGTCTGGCGCGCATCTGCTGCGACCAGATAACCGCCCTCAACCCGCAGAAACCACGCTTTGTAGCAGGTGTTATTGGCCCAACCAGCCGGACCGCCTCGCTGTCACCGGACGTGAATGATCCGGGTTTTCGCAACACAGACTTTGACTCCCTGGTGGCTGATTACGAAGTTGCTGTTGAAGGTCTGATCAGCGGTGGCGCAGACATTGTGCTGATTGAAACGGTATTTGACACCCTTAACGCCAAAGCCGCCGTATTTGCTGTTCAAAACACGTTCGAAAAGCTGGGTGTAGAGCTACCCATAATGATATCGGGCACTATCACCGATGCCAGTGGCCGCACCTTGTCCGGACAGACTGTAGAAGCTTTCTGGAACGCCCTTTCGCATGCCAGACCTGTCTCTATTGGTTTTAACTGCGCCTTGGGTGCAGAGCAGTTGCGTCCGCACATTGAAGAAATTTCGCGGCTAGCCAACACTCATGTTTCTGCACACCCCAATGCTGGCTTGCCCAATGCCTTTGGTGAATACGACCAGAGCGCTGCCGAAATGGCAGCCATTGTCGAAGAATTTGCCGCCAGCGGCTTCCTGAATATTATCGGAGGGTGCTGTGGTACCACACCCCTGCATATTGCCGCCGTCGCAAAAGCAGTCAGCAAGTATCCACCACGCCCTATTCCAGATGTGCCGGTAAAATGCCGACTCAGCGGCCTGGAAGCTTTTAATATCGATCGCAACAGTTTGTTTGTAAATATCGGCGAGCGCACCAACATTACCGGCTCGCGCAAATTTGCCCGCCTGATTATCGAGCAACACTATGACCAGGCGCTGGATGTTGCTCTGCAACAAGTTGAAAGCGGCGCCCAGGTGATCGATATCAACATGGACGAAGGTATGCTCGACTCTCGAGCTGCCATGGAAAAATTTCTGCGCCTGATTGCCTCCGAACCGGATATCAGCCGCGTACCAGTGATGATCGACTCATCCAAATGGGAAGTCATAGAAACTGGCCTGAAAAATATCCAGGGCAAAGGCATTGTTAACTCGATCAGCCTCAAAGAAGGTGAGCAAGAGTTTCTGGCCAAAGCCAAACTGTGTCGCCGTTACGGCGCGGCTGTTGTCATCATGGCATTTGATGAAAGCGGCCAGGCTGACACGCTGGAAAAGAAAAAAGCGATCTGCAAACGCAGTTACGATCTGCTGGTGAATACCATCGGCTTTCCCCCGGAAGATATCATTTTTGATCCAAACATTTTTGCAATCGCAACCGGGATTGAAGAGCACAATAATTACGCCGTTGATTTCATCGAAAGCTGTCGTTTTATTCGCGACAACCTGCCCCACGCGCTGATTTCAGGTGGCGTCAGCAACGTCTCCTTCTCATTCCGCGGCAACGACCCGGTGCGGGAAGCTATCCATTCGGTGTTCCTGTTCCACGCGATTAAAGCCGGCTTGAACATGGGTATCGTCAATGCGGGTCAGCTCGCAGTTTATGACGAAATCCCGGCTGATTTGCGCGAACGTGTTGAAGATATCGTCATGAACCGCCGCCCGGACGGCACTGACCGCTTAATGGAAATTGCACCACGCTACAGCGGCAGCACCGCAACTGAATCACAGGAAGATGTGGCTTGGAGACAGGGTTCGGTGAACGAACGAATTACCTATGCTCTGGTAAAAGGCATTACACGTTACATTGAAGAGGACACCGAAGAAGCACGGCAGCTTTTCGACAAACCCATCCAGGTTATTGAAGGCCCGCTGATGGACGGCATGAATGTGGTCGGCGACCTTTTCGGCAGTGGCAAAATGTTCCTGCCGCAGGTTGTAAAAAGCGCGCGTGTGATGAAACAAGCGGTAGCTTATTTGCTGCCATTTATCGAAGAAGAAAAAGCACGCTCCGGCAACAGCGCACAGACCAAGGGCAAAGTGCTGTTGGCAACCGTTAAAGGCGATGTACACGATATCGGAAAAAATATTGTTGGCGTAGTACTGGCCTGCAACAACTACGAAATCATTGATCTGGGCGTCATGGTACCTTGCGATAAAATCCTGCAGACAGCACGCGAGAAACATGTCGACATCATCGGTCTTAGCGGGCTGATCACCCCGTCACTCGACGAGATGGTCCATGTTGCCAAAGAAATGCAGCGTCTGGATTTCAAGGTGCCTCTGCTGATTGGCGGGGCGACTACTTCTAAAGCCCATACTGCTGTAAAAATTGAACAACATTACAAAAATAACGCAACCGTTTATGTACCGGATGCATCACGCAGTGTGACTGTTGTCAGCAATCTTCTCAGCTCGGAAACTCGCAACAGTTTTGTGGAGGGAGTACGTGCTGAATATGTCACAATTCGTGCACGCACGGCTGGCCGCGACCAACGCAAAAATCTGTTGGGTTTTAGTGAAGCCAATGCCAATGCAGGTCGCCTGCAATGGCACACGGACAGCATCAAACGTCCACAATTCCTGGGCTCAAAAGTGCTGGAAGACTACCCCCTGGAAACACTGGTGCCGTACATCGACTGGACTCCGTTTTTTATTACCTGGAGCCTGGCTGGCAAATACCCGGCTATTCTGCAGGACGAAGTGGTGGGCGCTGCAGCGCGCGATCTGTTTGCTGATGCACAAAAAATGCTGGATCACATTATCAGCAACAAACTGCTTAAAGCACAGGCCGTTTTCGGTTTCTGGCCAGCACAGCGTACCGGTCGCAATGATGTCAGTATTTTCGCCGACGAAGAGATGCACACACCGCTGCACACGTTCAATTTCCTGCGTCAGCAGGCTGCCAAAGCCGATGGCATCCCCAATTTATCGCTGGCTGACTTTATTGCCAGTGCTGAAGAGGCGCCGCGTGATTATATGGGTGCGTTTGCAGTTACTGCCGGCATTGGCGCGCAGGAACTTGCCAGCCAGTTTGAAAAAGAGAACAACGATTACAACGCATTGATGGTCAAAGCACTCGCGGACCGTCTTGCCGAAGCCTTTGCAGAACACTTGCATGAACGGGTTCGACGCGAATTCTGGGGTTATGCACCTACGGAGGAGCTCGACAGCGAAGCACTGATACGCGAAAAGTATCGCGGCATCCGCCCTGCTCCTGGTTATCCGGCCTGCCCTGAGCACTCGGATAAAACCGCTGTGTTTGATCTACTCGATGTTGAGGGCAGAATTGGTATGTCGCTGACTGAAAGTTTCGCTATGCTACCGGCAGCCAGTGTCAGTGGTTTTTATTTTGCACACCCGGAAGCACGTTATTTTGCTGTTGGCAAAATTGATGAGGAACAACTGGCAGATTTTGCTAATCGGCGTAAAATTGACATCGAAGAAGCAAAACGACTGCTAACACCCAATTTACTGGACTGACAATAGTTGTTTTATCCGGATAATCCGGAGTAACGGAGGGGTTATGTCACATACCCAAAATATCGATACCCAAGCTAGTGAAACTGACCACAGACCTGATCAAGAACAGGATCAGCAACAAAATCAGCAACAGAAAGTCCCGTTCTGGCGCGTTATGCTGAGCGTCATGCAGGCCAGTTATGGCGTGCAAAACAAGAAAAACAAGGAGCGCGATTTCCAGAGCGGTTCCATCAAAGGCTTTATTGCTGCGGCCCTGATTTTCACCGTGATCTTTGTAATGACCCTGGTAACTATCGTCACCCTGGTCCTGCCCTGAAGTTGTTGGCCACAGCATGTGGCCACTCTACAACAATTCAAAAATACAAAAAAATAAACCCCAGACCCTGACGCACTATGCGGCAAGGTCTGGGGTTTATTTGTATTTTACTGAATGCGCTGATCAGCTGGCGACGAAGAAAATAACCAGTCCAAGCACAATCACAAGCAGTGAAAATATTGCAAGCGCGTCAACGCGGCTGTTTTCTTCGAGTTCCTGCTGGGTATAACCAGATTCGGTGTTGTGATGGCTCATAATGCTCTCTCATCATTGAAGGACATTGACGGCGCAGCATTCTATAGAGTTCCCGCACAGAATCAAGCCACACACCAAGCTTAGGACTAAACTTTCTAACTAAATCGAAAAAACTCATAAGAAACGCAATATTTATCAATAGAACAAGATTAGAGCTTTGTTTACAATATCGGCCCCTTAGAAGTGATGCATCCGGAAGACTATGTACAGATATGATCAGTACGACCATCAGATGCTGGCCGATCGTGTGGCTCAGTTCAGAGACCAGACCCAGCGTTATTTGGCCGGCAAGTTAAGTGACGCCGAATTTTTGCCTTTGCGCCTGCAGAATGGGCTGTATATCCAGCGCCTGGCGCCAATGCTGCGTATTGCTATTCCTTACGGCATGCTTTCATCTACGCAGATGCGCAAACTGGCCTTCATAGCTGATACGTATGACAAAGGTTATGGCCACCTGACCACTCGTCAGAACATGCAGTTCAACTGGCCTGCACTAGAGAATGTGCCTGAGATTCTGGCGCACCTGGCTGAAGTCGAGATGCACTCGATTCAAACCAGTGGTAACTGCATCCGCAACACCACTACAGACCAGTTTGCCGGTGTGTCTGCCGACGAAGTTGAAGATGCACGCCCCTACTGCGAAATCATCCGCCAGTGGTCAACATTCCACCCGGAATTTGCCTTCCTGCCGCGTAAGTTCAAGATCGCGGTATGCGGTACTCGCCGCGACCAAGCCGCTACACAGGTTCATGACATTGGCCTGTATATGGTGCGCAATGATGAAGGCGAAATTGGTTTTAAAGTGCTGGTAGGCGGCGGGCTTGGCCGTACTCCGGTTATCGGCAGCGTGATCCGCGAATTCCTGCCTAAACCACACCTGCTGAGTTACCTTGACGCCATTTTGCGTGTGTACAACCGCGAAGGCCGTCGCGATAACAAATACAAGGCCCGTATCAAAATTCTGGTTCGTGAAACTGGCGTGGATGAGTTCCGTCGCAAAGTTGAAGAAGAATGGCTGCTTCTTAAAGATGGTCCAATGACGCTGACCAACGATGAAATCGAGCGTTGCAGATCGTTTTTCCACGACCCTGAATACAAAACCTTGCCGGAACACAGTTCCAGCCTGGAAGCCGCACTGAACAAAGATGTGCTGTTTGCATCATGGTATGAGCAAAACGTCGCCGCGCATAAAAAATCCGGTTATGCAATTGTCACCATTTGTGTGAAAAAAATCGGCTCCGCGCCTGGTGATCTGGATTCCGGTCAGATGCGTTTTGTTGCAGATATGGCCGATCGCTACAGTTTTGGTGAAATGCGTATTGCACATACCCAAAACATTGTTCTGGCCGATGTGGAAAAAGATCAGCTCTACGAGCTGTGGCAAGCGCTGCGCACGTATGATCTGGATGACGACAATCTGGGACTGCTGAGCGACATTATCTGCTGCCCGGGCGGTGACTTCTGCTCATTGGCCAACGCCAAATCGATTCCGATTGCAGAGTCCATTCAACGTCGATTTACACATGAAGAGCTGCGCGATATTGGCAACCTGACGCTGAATATTTCCGGCTGCATGAACGCCTGTGGACATCACCACGTGGGCAATATCGGCATTCTGGGCGTAGACAAAAAAGGCGAAGAGTTTTACCAGATATCACTGGGCGGCTCGGCGGACAATGAAACAGCGCTTGGCAAAATTGTCGGCCCGTCTTTCTCCCAGGAAGACGTTCCGGACGTTATTAAAAAGATTGTTGCGGTTTACAAACAGCATCGCAGCGCAGACGAGGAATTCCTCGCAACATGGAATCGTATTGGCATGGAGCCGTTTAAACAGGCGCTTTACGGGAGCAAGTCAGATGACAGCAAAGCTGATTAAAGATGGTCAACTGGTTAACAACAGCTGGGAGCTGTTACCAGCTGATGCAAACGCAGATCAGTTACTGGCACTGAATGGTAGCGACGTTATTGTACCGTTGGCACTATGGCTGTCAGCGGCGGACAGTATCAAACAGCGCCAAGGCAAAACCGGGGTGTGGCTCAACAGCCATGAAGTTCCAGCCGCACTGGGTCAGGACGTGAATCAGATCCCTTTGATTGCACTGAATTTTCCGGAATTCAAGGATGGGCGTCCTTTCTCCAGCGCACGGGAACTGCGTCAACGCCTGGGCTACACCGGAGAAATCCGCGCAATTGGTGATGTGCTGCGCGATCAGCTGTTTTTTATGCGTCGTTGTGGTTTTGATGCCTATGTATTAAGAGAAGACCAGGACGTCGACAGCGCATTAAAAGCATTTGCGGATTTCCACGAAGCTTATCAGGCTGCTGTAGATCAGCCTGTTCCGCTGTTCCGTCGTCGTTCATAACGACAGGTCAAGCACCAGGCGCCCCCTGCTGGCGCCGTGTAATACCGTTTTCAGGGCTTGGTCCAGGCCCTGAAAATCTACCACTGTCTCCAGCTTATCCAGATCTTTTAGTTTCCAGTCCGTAGCCAGCCGCTGCCAGACCCGTTGTTTGTCTGCCAATGGCAGGTTTACAGAGTCCACACCCAACAAATTGACGCCGCGCAAAATAAACGGGAATACCGTTGCCTGAAACGCTGGCGAGGCCACCAGTCCGCAGCAGGCCACGCTGGCCCCATACTTCAGCGATTTGATGACATTAAACAGGATATCACCGCCTACAACATCAACCGCCCCGGCCCAGGTTTCAGCCAGCAGAGGTTTTGCAGAAACAGAAGTCAGTTCTGCCCTGTCAATAATCCGGGTTGCACCCAACTCGCGCAGAAAATCATGAGCGGAAGCGGACCCTGTGACGGCAACGACCTCAAAACCCAAATGTGCCAACAGCGCAACCGCAAAACTGCCTACTCCCCCACTCGCCCCCGTCACCAACACCGGCCCTTGCACAGGATCCAGACCGTTATGCAGCAATTTTTCTACACATAACGCTGCAGTAAAACCGGCCGTACCAATAACCATACTCTGGCGCAGATTTAAACCCGTCGGCAACCGCACCACCCAGCTTGCTGGCACACGGATGTACTCACCAAAACCACCTGGCGTATTCATTCCCAAGTCATAACCAATCACAATAACTTCATCACCCACGTTGAAGCGATCGCTGGCTGAAGCGGCAACCACGCCTGCAGCATCAATGCCAGGTGTATGAGGATAGTTCCGGGTCACCCCTTTATTGCCATGGGCCGACAGCGCGTCTTTGAAGTTAATGGATGACCAGGCCACCTGCACCAGAACGTCGCCAGCTGGCAAATCGGCAACAATGCGTTCGACCAAAGAGCCAGTGTAAATGGTCTGGTCGCCTTCTTTAATTTCATTAACCTGCCATGCACGAAAAGCCCGGTCTTCCAGAGTCATAACGGCTCCTGCACAATCAGTAATATTTACTGGTGCGAATACGCTGCCACCAGCTCATCAGGGTTTTATCCAGGGTCTTGTGTACTACGCTGCCAATACGTTCACCAATCGGGACGCGGATTTCATAACTGACTTCATAAACATCGGCGTTCTCGCAAGCCTGCACAATACAATCATCACTGGTGCTGATTACATCAATCATATTCAGCGGCAGAGCCTGCAAACCGAGCCAGGTCTCGCCTGTTGATATCTGGTCGATATCTACCACAGGGCGATTTTCCTTGACCCACTGTTTGAAGATGACATGCATGTCTTCAACTTCCTGCTTCACTTTGTCACGGCCTTTTTCCGTAACCTCCGTGAACGGCGTCATGGTGCGTTTATATTCACCGGCCGTGACCATCTCGTAATCAACATCATTTTTTTTCAGCAAACGATGAATATTGGGCATCTGCACCAGGACGCCAATCGAGCCTAAAATGGCAAACGGTGCCGCAATCAATCGATCGGCCACACAGGCCATCATATAGCCGCCACTGGCAGCAACCTTGTCCACACAAATGGTTAAGGGAATGTCGCGCTCCCGAAAGCGGAGCAATTGTGCTGAGGCAAGACCGTACGCATGAACCATCCCACCAGGACTCTCCAGACGCAGTATGACTTCATCAGCTGGTTCCGCCATCGTTAACACCGCTGTGATTTCCTGGCGCAGAGACTCCAGCTCAGACGCCTCCATATCACCTTCGAAATCAAGGACATAAACGCGCTTTTTACGCGCCTCCTCACTATTAGCCTGCTCCCCCGACGCATTTTTACGTTGTTTGCCCTCTTCCTTTTCGCGTCTTTTTTCCAGCTTCAGATATTTTTTCAGGGCGAACTTGTCCAGCACTGCACGCTGCATGGCGTCCTTTAAAGCATCCATATCCCGGTTCAGATGGGTAACCGTGATACTACCTTTTGGCATATGGCGTCTGCGCTGGCCAGCAGCCATCATCAAAGTGAGAACGGCAGCAATAGCCACCACAATTGTGGCTGTTTTAGCCAAAAACATTCCGTATTCGAACAGATACTCCAAGATCACTACTCCTTATTAACGTCGGTAGCGCCGACAGTATTCTTCTATCAACTGACCCGCAACACTGATCGATGGTGCCGGCGTTGCTGGCAGCTCATCAATCCGATACCACTCAGCCTCGGCAATTTCCTCCACACATGGGTTGATCTCGCCGCCTGCATACTGGGCATAACACCCCAGCATCAACTGCGACGGAAACGGCCAAGGCTGACTTTTGAAATACTGTATATCCTTGACTCGTACACCGACTTCCTCAAAGACCTCTCGTGCAACAGCATGCTCCACAGTCTCTCCTGGCTCAATAAATCCTGCCACACAACTGAAGAACGTAGCCCCGCGACGTTTGCTGCGTGCCAGCAAAATACGATCGCCGTCAGTCACAAGCACAATGATGCAGGGATTTATACGTGGATAGAAATCCTGCTGACAGTCGGCACAGTGCAACAGTGGCCCATGCTGTTTAATGTGTGTAGGCGCACCACAGAACCCACAAAAACGATGCGAACGGAACCAGTTAATCCACTGGCTGGCGCGACCTACACAGATAAAGGCATCAAAGCCATCTGCGTTCAACAGTTGCCGTGTAGTGATTGTTTGCAGATCAATCCCGGTCGGCAACGATTTAAGCAGGACCGCATAACATTGCAGCTCACTGTCAATACCGTCCTTGACCGGAATAATAACGTCGATGACATCGCGAAGCGCGGACACTGCCGGTTTTTGCCAGAACAATGCGGCCGCGTTTGAATCTGGCAGCACTAACTCTGTGCCCTGGAATACAACGAAGGGAACAGATTCGATGGTATCAAGTACATCAAAGCTTGAGCTCACGCGCTGTTTTCCTGAGCGACTGCCGGCTCCTGTGCAAGCAACCAGAGACAGCGCTGGCCGCTGGATTTATGAATACGAGCCAGCAATTGTTGATGCGCCTCGACTTCCTGCGGCTGCGGCTGCACCACTTTCAAGCGCAAAGTATCGCGGACAATAGGCTGGTAACGCTGCGGGCCTTGCTCCACATCCGTCTCGGTATCATCACTACCCAGAGACAGATCCGTCTGCCCGCCACTCATAGCCAGGTAAACGTCGGCCAGAATTTCAGCGTCAAGTAACGCGCCGTGAAGTTCGCGCTGAGAGTTATCTACATAATAACGTTTACACAAGGCATCCAGGCTGTTGCGCTGCCCAGGGTGCTTGCGACGGGCCATCTGCAAGGTATCGGAGACCAGACAATAGTCCGACATCTGACCATAAGAAGGTCCCAGCTTTGCCAGTTCAGCGTCAAGGAAACCAATATCAAATGGCGCGTTATGAATCAGCAGTTCCGCGCCTTTTACAAAGGCCAAAAACTCATCAACGATGTCTTTGAATACGGGTTTGTCCGCGAGGAACTGACTGCTAATACCGTGCACTTCCTGCGCAGCTTCATCAATATCGCGCTGTGGATTGATGTACTGATGGTAGTGTCGACCAGTCAGACGACGCTGTTCAACTTCAACGCATCCAATTTCAATAATGCGATGCCCCTGGGAGGGTTCAAGGCCGGTAGTTTCCGTATCCAGTACTATCTGTCTCATGCCTGCACTTCCGTTTTTCCCGCACTCAATTCTGCAATAGCCTTATTGGCCAGCTCATCGGCTTTTTCATTACCGGCTATACCACTATGCCCCTTCACCCAATGCCATTCAATTTGATGCAACTGACTCAAGGCATCAAGCTGCTGCCACAGGTCCTGGTTCAGCACCGGTTTACGATTGGCGGTTTTCCAGCCGCGAGCTTTCCAGCCAGGCATCCATTCGCTGATCCCACTGAGGACGTAGCGTGAGTCACTAAAAAGTTTTATAGCCAAACCGGGACGCTTGAGTGCCTGCAAGGCCTGAATAACCGCCATCAATTCCATCCGGTTATTGGTGGTTTGCATTTCGCCGCCATATAACTCACGAACCACGTCACGATAACGCAGTACCGCACCCCATCCGCCCCTGCCTGGATTACCCTTGCAGGCGCCATCTGTATATATTTCAATAAATTCGGACAATTATCTGATCCATTAGATTATGGCTAGCGGGGTGAGTCAGGATCGCTATCGCGGCGCACCGGATCACCTGCGGGACGTATAGGAACCACAGTACCGCGGCCGCTTGCTACCCGCCCGGCATCTGCAATGGGTGCGCCCAGCGCGGCAGGACGACGAATTGCATGCCATCTGGGCATCACCGGAATCAAGGGGGCCCGCTGTTTGCTGGCGACCACCAGGTAAAAAGCACCCACAGGATTGCTGAAGCGCCCAAACCAGCGCTCAAGATCAGCCGCCATAGCTAACAAACGTGGATGTCGAGCCGGCAACATATATCCACCGTAACTGACTGTTTCCACCTGAAAATCCAATAAACTCAACCAGTCAGTCAAGCGTTTTCTGGAGATGAAGCGCCCGCCCCAGGGCATCTGCTTGCCCCAGCGCATTATCTTACTCACGCCCCACAGACTGGCCGGGTTAAATCCAATGATGATCAGACGCCCTCCCGGGCGTAACACTCGTGCCGCCTCTCGCAGCAGACGGTGGCTGTCGCGAGTAAAATCCAGCGAGTGATGAAGTAAAACGGCATCCATACTATCGGTTGGCAATGGAAGTATTTCGATATCAGCGACCGGTAATTTCCTGTCATGCTGCCAACCTGGTGCAAATACAATTTTGTGGTTTACCGGGCAGTCAACCAGCATGTTGACATCGGGGGCACAGGACAACTGCAGGACATGGTATCCAAACACGCGACTGATCACAGGCGCAAGACGCTCTTTTTGCGACTGGACCAGGACCTGTCCTAATGGAGATTGCAGCCAATCCGTCAAAGCCAATTCCAGCTCTAAAGGATTTTCGTACGGGTTATGAGAGATTCGGTGCTTCATGGTCAAGATTCTAGCACCCGCTTTGCGAGGCGACCAAACCTGTTCTGGTATGATGTGCCCATCGCTGGTTTCATGACACTATGATTTCTATGAAAATTGAGCCAATTCCAGCCTTTAGCGACAACTATATCTGGGCCTTGCACGTTGGCAAGAGCAATATATGGGTTGTTGATCCGGGCGATGCCAAACCTGTTGAGCAGTATCTGGCCAGCCATGAGCTGAAACTGGACGGCATTCTAATCACGCATCACCATGCTGATCACACCGGTGGTATTACCAGTTTATGTGCCACTCGAAAAATCCCGGTTTATGGACCCGACAGCAGAATCCAGGGCATCACTGACAGACTTGCAGATGGCGACCAGATACAGATTGGCGACGTCAGGATTACAGTGCTGGCGGTACCTGGTCATACGCTGGATCATTTAGCCTATGTGCTTGAGATGACAGGCCAATCGCCTGCACTGTTTTGTGGTGATACTCTTTTTGCCGGCGGTTGCGGGCGATTGTTTGAGGGCACCGCCGCAATGATGTACACTTCGCTGCTTCGACTTGGGGCTCTTCCCGCTGACACACGGGTGTACTGCGCACACGAGTACACACTCAGCAATCTACGCTTTGCTCTCAAGGCCGAACCGGATAACACCGAACTGATCGAGCGATATCAGCGTGAGCTGGACAAGCGTGAACGGAATTTACCCACCCTGCCCTCAACTATTTTGTTGGAGCAGCGAACCAATCCGTTTTTACGTTGTCACACTGCCAGCATCAAGGCAAATATTGGCCAAATTATGGCGCAAAGCTTGCAATCTGATGATATAGAAACATTTGCTTCCTTGAGACGCTGGAAAGACTCGGCCTGAATCCGACACCTGCTGAAGCTCGAGATAGCTTAATAAAATAAAGACTTATACTGAACCGGATAGCTGCTAACAATGACATTCAAGCATAAACCTTTGCTGGTAGCCCTTTTTACCAGCACTATTTTGTTGCAAGGATGCAGCACTCTGCCTGATATGGTGACAGAGGAAACCGAGAACGAAGACAGTCTGATGGTATCCGCACAAGCCGGCTACTACGCACAACGTGCTCCCCGCAGTATTGCCTCTCCGGTTTGGGAGCTGGATAACAACCAGAATTCCGAGGATGCGGCCGATCGAGAGCAGACGGTGTGGACTCGGGTTGCCCAGGGCATGGGCTTCGCCCACTTGCATCATAACGACGAGATTGCCGCGCAGATCGAGTGGTTCCGTGATAATCCGAATTATCTGCTTGAAGTGACAGACCGCTCAGCACCTTTTATCTACGAAATTGTGTCAGAAATCGAGCGGCGTAATTTGCCGTTGGAACTCGCGTTGATACCTGTGGTGGAAAGTTCCTATAACCCTGCTGCTCGCTCCAGCTCAAATGCCGCCGGCTTATGGCAGTTTATGGCGCGCACCGCACAGAATTTCGGTCTGAAACGCGACTGGTGGTACGACGGCCGTCATGACCCCATTGCCTCAACCAGTGCTGCCCTGGACTATCTGGAGCGTTTGCACGCGCAGTTCAACGGTGACTGGCTCTTGGCGCTGGCTGCCTACAACGCGGGCGAAGGCAATGTACAGCGCGCCATCGATCGCAATCAACGCCGTAATCGCGCCACAGATTTCTGGTCATTAAGTTTGCCGGGAGAAACCCGCCGCCATATTCCGCGAATTCTGGGATTGGCTCATGTAATGGCCGATCCGGATCGCTACGGCATCAGTTTAAGCCAGATTCCCAATCAGCCTTATCTGGCGCAAATTGATGTGGGTTCACAAATTGACCTGACGCTGGTAGCCAACCTGGCTGAAATTGATCCGGACATGGTGACGCGTCTGAATCCGGGATACCTGCAGTGGGCAACTCATCCTGATGGCCCTCATACAGTATGGTTGCCAGCCGACCGCGCTGACGTTTTTCGTGTTAATTTTGACAAGATGGAACGCAGTCCGATCACATGGGACCGTTATGTCATCCGCTCCGGCGACACATTAGGCAGGATTGCCAGCGCACACAATACTCAGGTGTCTGTGCTACAACAAGTAAACAACATCTCTGGTTCTCGTATTGTTGCAGGCCAAACCCTGTTGATTCCTCGTGCCTACCGTGATGGAGACCCTCTGCCATTACCCACCATGCAATTGGCTGCGGCGAATACACAACCTGTACCCGGTGCATCCTACACTGTGCGCAGTGGTGACTCCCTGTGGGGTATTGCTGCTCGCTACAAGCTTGACCTGAATGACCTGCTGGCCTGGAATGATATTGACTCAAGCGCAGTGATTAAACCGGGTCAGTCGCTAAAGCTGCAGCCTGACGTAACTCTGGCAGCCAACGACAGTTCAACAGTGGCTGAGTCATCTCAGGTGGAAACAACCCAATATCGTGTTCGCCGCGGTGATACCCTTGCAAAAATTGCTCGTGAACATCGAGTAACAGTCCGTGAATTAACAGACTGGAACGGAATTAATGCCAACAGCATTATCCGCCCAGGACAGGAACTGATTATTCGTCACCCCTGAGATTATTCTAGGGCAAAAAAAAGCTGATCCGGCAAACCGGATCAGCTTTTTTTTGCACTTAAAGTCGGTCAGTTGACTGCAAGAACGTCCGTATCAAGTTTGTCCAGCACCTTACGCGCCGTTGTCCCAACCAGAACGCCCTGTACTCCGCTGCGCGCTGATACACCCAGTACGACCGTCTCCGCTTGCAGTTCGGCTGCTTGTGCCACAATAACGTTTTGAGGGGCGCCGCGCAGCATATGGAAGTTTTCTGGCAAAACCCCAAAGGCATGTGCCAACGTAGCTTGCACACCACCTTCCTGCTCTTCTACGCCAGACAGAATATGACTGAAATCAGGTTTACGCGACGTCGCCGCAACTACATGCAATGGCAAACCGGTGAATTCAGCCATCTGTCGCGCGTGACGAATAACTGTGTTATTTAAACGAATATGGCCTTCGTCAGTTGATTCAAGATCAAGTGCTGCAAGAATCAATTTACCCGTAAAACCTTTGCGCTCTCTTACCATTAATACCGGCGCAGGGCTGTGACGCATAATCGTAAAGTCAGAGGTACTGTGCAGCAAACGATGCATTTTGCCGTGCTTGAATGTGGATTTGATTACCAGATCCGCATCGGCTCGCAGTGCAGCACGACTGACCGCTGAATACCAGTCAGCAGTCCAGTATGTGTCTACAGCCACTTTAACGCCGTCATTCTTATAGGGCGCCAACAGGTTTTTTATTTGCGCATCCCAGGACTTCAGAAACTCTTGCTTGCCTGATTTGCGCGAACGAGCATCATCCATGTCATCAACATGTTTATAGACAGCAGAAAAGGCTGTAACACGCGACTTCCCCATTTTTGCTAACGCGGCAGCCCGCTCCAGGGCGGGCTGCTGGTCATTTGTCGGGTCAATAACAACAAATAAATTTTTGTACAAACTCATGCTCAATCCTCCGGCTTAACCCAAAAAGTACACGGTAGCCAGTAAGCCAGCAATGGACATAGTGATGGTATATGGCAGAGCCAGAATCACCATGCGGCCGTACGACAAACGGATAAGTGGCGCAATACCTGAAGTCAACAGGAACAGGAATGCTGCCTGGCCGTTTGGTGTCGCGACGGATGGGATGTTTGTACCTGCGTTGATCGCCACTGCCAACAGTTCAAATTGTTCACGACTGATACGCCCCGCATCAAATGCTTGCTGCACTTCAGTGATATATACCGTTGCCACGAACACGTTGTCGGACACCATGGACAGTATACCGTTAGCGATATAAAAACCTACCAGCTGTGCCTGGCCTTGCATGTCGAGTACCAAATTCACCACTGGCGTAAACAGGTGTAGCTCGTGGATCACTGCAACCACCGAAAAGAACACAACCAGCAGTGCTGTAAATGGTAACGCTTCTTTAAAAGCGCCACCAATGGTGTGTTCGTCGGTAATACCAGTGAAAGTACAGGCCAGAATAATAACAGCCAGACCAATGATACCCACTTCAGCAATGTGAGTTGCCAGCGCAACGATCAGGAACACAGCAACCGCAGCTTGTGCCCACAGCTTAAAAATATCCTGGCGGGTCAATTTCTGTGTTTGTTGATCATCGTACGATTCGAGAATTGCACGAACATTCTGAGGCAGTTCAACACCGTACCCAAATATCTTGGTTTTCTCGAGAATGATTGTTGTCAGCAGACCCACCACCAATACAGGCATGGAAACAGGTGCAACATGGATAAAGAACTCTACGAAGTCCCAGCCCATGATGTTACCAATCAGCAAGTTCTGAGGTTCACCTACCAGTGTAGATACACCACCCAGGGCAGTACCCACAGCTGCGTGCATCATGATGTTACGCAGGAACGCGCGATATTGTTCCAGATCGGCGCGGCTGTTCTCCTGGACCGAATTGTCATCTGCCACATCTGATACTGCATCGGTTTTCAGACCCGACGCTACTTTGTGATAAACGCCATAAAAACCTGAGGCAACGGCGATAACCACTGCAGTTACAGTCAAGGCATCCAGGAACGCCGACAGAAATGCAGCCAGCATTACGAACAGTAATGACAGCATCAGCTTGGAGCGCACTCGCACCAGAACTTTGGTAAAGACAAACAACAGCATGTCTTTAAGGAAAGAAATACCTGCCACCATGAAGATCAGCAGCAAAATTACCGGGAAATTAACTTCTGCTTCGTGATAAACCGATTCAGGCGATGCCATGCCAATGACAACGGCTTGCATCGCAAGCAGTCCACCCGGCATCAACGGGTAACATTTCAACGCCATAGCAAGCGTAAAAATGAATTCGATAATCAGTGCCCAACCTGCAATAAAGGGATCCACTAAAAAAAACAGGATGGGGTTCAGGATTAAAAATCCGACGATTGTCAGTTTGTACCAATCGGGGGAGTTCCCGAGAAAGCTTTTCAAAAATGCCTGACCATACGTTAACGTCATAATAATTCCTTAAAATCTCTTATTCTTTTGGTGCCAAGGCTTTAGCCGTTACTAAAAGTCCGGACGAATAATAGTAGAAACGCGCACATCTTTACCATTGTTTTCCACACTAAAAACAGATATCTGCACATCTATGCACAGGTTTTTCTGCAGAGCGCATGCTCTAACACGAGGAATCAGCGATGCTAAAAAACTTTTATGCTTTTTTGTGAGAATTTACGGCGGGTATTGCAGAGATAATGCACGCTGTGGCGATTACCACAACGTGCAACTAATTAAAGAAGGATATTTACCGAATAGAGGCGTTGTTTCGCAACGTCGCGAGGAAGGCATCAAAATTGGTACGACCTTGCGCATCAAGCATCGCCACAGCCAATTGCTCCCGCTGCTCTTGCGGCATATCTGCAGCACTGCCAGCATTAACTGCCAATAACTCGACCACCACATATGCGCCATTTGTCAGCGAAAACCCTTGACGCACTGGCTCGCCGTCATCGGATGTCTGAATGGAGAAAACTCTTTGGATAATCTCGGTATTGAGGTCAAACTGGTTACGGCGCACACCGTTACGCTGATCCCACTGCAGAGATTCAGCAGCCAGAATTTCGGATGCATCATTTCCGGAATTTAATGCAGCCAACAACTGCTGACCAACTTCAGCGGCTTTTTCTCTTTCCTTCTGACCACGCAGCATCACAGCAATTTCAGAGCGCACATCATCCAGCGGAAGAACTGAAGCAGGCTTGTGCTCACCGAGATGAATCACTACTGCTCTCGAGTCGTTCAGCTCGATCAGATCGCTGTTCAGGTCACCGTTGAGAAGATCCTCAGAAAATGCCTGATTCAGCACAGCAGGATTGGAACTGATTGGACTTGAGCCGCCATTGCGACCAAAAAACTCCGTGGTCTGGATTTCCAGGCCCATTTCTTCGTTAATGGCCTGCAGGTCAAAGGTTTCGAATGCCAGGTTAGCCAGTGTTTCCATACGGCTGAAATAGATCTGATCAACTTGAGTGGCTTTTAATTCGCGACTGATGCGATCAGCTACTTCTTCGTACTCAGGGAAATCCTGCGCCTGATATTCAGTCAGCTTGACAATATGAATACCAAACTCTGACACAACAGGATCAGCCACCTGCCCTACTTCCAGCGCCGCCAACGCTGTTTCAACAGATGCGGGGAATACCGAACCATTGGTAAAACCAATATCGCCGTCCTGTTCAGCCGAGAAGGTATCAACGGAAAATTCCCTGGCCAGCGCACCAAAATCTTCGCCTGCATCCAGGCGTTGTTTAATCTCACGAGCCTGGTTCAGAACGTCGTCCTGAGAGGCAGTGGAGGTATCCAGCAGAATGTGGGAAGCACGGCGCTCGATATTGGAATTGGCAGCAGCACGCTCGGATTCGTATTGGCTGCGAACCCGGGCTTCGTCAATTTCGACTTCATTAAAAATCACATCTTTGTCGAGCAGCACATACTGCACCGACACCTGCTCTTCTTCTGTAAATAGCGCGGCGTTATTGTCGTAATAACTGCGAATCTCATCTTCAGCGATGGCCTCGCCCAGTGTGCGAGTTCCCAGTGGAATGGAAACAAAACGGAAATCACGCGTCTGCATTTCCAGCTCAGCCAGACGTGCGACGTCAGCTTCAGTCACAAACGAAGTGGCAGCGTATGCATTCGCCAGCTGCTCCATTGTCATCTGACGCGCCAGAGCCTGACGGTAAGTCTGTGCAGAGAATCCTTGTGCGGCCATTGTGCGGCGAGCCATCTCTTCATCAAAACGGCCACCAACCTGGAACTGTGGAGTGCGGACAATTTCACGATCAATTGAGGTCGCAGAAATCACCAGACCTGCGTCAGCAGCAGCCTGTTCCATCAGTTTGTCTTCTATCAGACGCTGCAGTGCCACGTCTCGCAATAATTCTTCGTCAAAGTCGCTGACGTTGGCGCCCAGTGATGCCATCACGTTCTGCAGGCTGACAGCCAGCTCCTGTTCAGTAATGTCTTCACCATTAACGGTGACCACTGCATTACCGCCCATGAAGCCACCCACAATTGACTCGGCCCCCAGCAAGGCCATCAGGCCGATAATAAAGCCGATAATAATCTTGGCGATAAGCCCCTGAGAGTTGTCTCTGATCGTCTGCAACATGTTGAATTGTACCCGTTGGACTTAAACTAAAAGGGCGCATCGAAGATGCGCCCTTCACTGGAACCTGACAATAACTGGAAACTTTGTCAGATCCGAGCCTGACTGCACTGGCTAATCAGTACAGGCTCAATTTCAAATCAGGCATTTACCGCGTCTTTAAGAGCTTTGCCAGGCTTGAAATTCGGCACTTTGGCCGCTTTGATTTCGATCGTAGCGCCTGTTTGCGGGTTACGACCTGTGCGGGCAGCACGCTCTTTAGTACCAAAAGTACCGAAACCTACCAGCACCACCGGCTCACTCTTCTGGAGTGACTCTGTGATGGTGTCGATCATTGCGTCGATCACGCGTGCAGCTGCAGCTTTAGGTAAATCTGCACTTGCGGCAACGGCTTCGATCAATTCTGATTTATTCACGATATCCCCTTGTTTTTCTGTACCTGTTGATAATTTGTCTATGTCGATTTCTGAAGGCTGCGCCGACTTCCAATCCGGAAGTTTAAAACAGCAGCTAGCCTCACAATCAGGCGGCGCGCGGCGTTCCAGCTGCGAACAACGGCCACTTTATACCAAGTGGCCGAAAGTCGTGTCAACTTAAACCGCCGCGTTCAATGAGTGCTTACGGTATTTTCATCCTTACCGGATTCACGGCCTTCCGCGGTTGATGAACCGCCCGCGGAAGCGACCTCTGTCAGCGGGCGTGGCGGACGCTCCAGTGCAATTTCAAGCACCTGATCTATCCATTTAACAGGATGAATAGACAGGTCAGCCTTGATGTTGTCAGGAATCTCTTTGAGATCGCGTTCGTTGTCCTCCGGAATAATCACAGTCTTTATATTTCCGCGATGCGCAGCCAGCAGTTTTTCCTTCAACCCCCCAATGCGTAGCACCTGGCCGCGCAAGGTGATTTCACCGGTCATGGCAACATCTGCCTTGACCGGAATACCTGTCAGCACCGACACCAACGCCGTACACATGCCAATACCTGCACTGGGGCCATCTTTAGGAGTGGCGCCTTCTGGTACGTGAACATGCAGGTCCACCGTTTCGTGGAATCCTGTTTTCAGACCCAGCGCCTGGGCACGGCTACGAACCACGGTCAGAGCAGCCTGGATAGACTCCTGCATCACATCACCCAGAGAGCCGGTCATAACGGTTTTACCCTTACCTTCAACGGCGACCGCTTCAATGGTTAACAGCTCACCGCCAACCTGAGTCCAGGCCAAGCCATTAACCTGACCAACACGGTTGCTCTCTTCCGCTTTACCGTAGTCGAATTTGCGCACACCGGAATAGCTCTCCAGCATCTCAGGGGTCAGCACCAGCGGAGTGCCGCCAGATTGACGCCGTTCTTTTAATGCAGCTTCCTTCACTACCTTGCGGCAAAGTTTGGCAATTTCACGTTCAAGACCACGAACACCGGCTTCACGTGTGTAATAACGGATCAGATCACGAATGGTCTCTTCGGGCACTGTCAGTTCGTCTTTGCGCAAGCCATTGGCCTTTAGCTGTTTCGGCAGCAGATAACGCGAAGCAATATTGATCTTCTCTGCTTCGGTATAACCCGGCAAACGGATCACTTCCATACGATCCAGCAACGGGCCTGGAATGTTCATGGTATTTGAGGTGCAGACGAACAGGATCTCGGACAGATCGTAGTCCACCTCCAGATAGTGATCGTTAAAACTTTTGTTCTGCTCCGGATCCAGCACCTCAAGCAGCGCAGAAGCTGGATCACCGCGATGATCCATACCCATCTTGTCGATTTCATCCAACAGGAACAAGGGGTTCTTGACTCCGACCTTGGACAGCTTCTGCAGCAATTTGCCCGGCAGAGAGCCTATATAGGTACGACGGTGACCACGAATTTCAGCTTCGTCTCGCACGCCACCCAGGGCCATACGCACGAATTTGCGATTGGTGGCTTTGGCAATGGATTCGCCCAAAGAGGTTTTACCCACACCAGGCGGGCCAACCAGACACAGAATGGGGCCTTTGAGTTTTTTGACGCGCTTTTGCACGGCAAGATACTCAAGAATGCGCTCTTTGACCTCTTCCAGACCATAGTGGTCCGCGTTAAGAATTTCTTCCGCCTTATCCAGCTCAAGACTGATTTTGCTGCGTTTTTTCCACGGAATATTCACCATCCAGTCAAGGTAGGTGCGCACGACGGAGGCTTCGGATGACATCGGCGACATCATCTTGAGCTTGTTCCATTCTGCCATCGCTTTATCGAGGGCATCCTTGGGCATTCCAGCCTTTTCAATTTTGCTTTTGAGCTCCTCGGTTTCATTCGGAGAATCGTCCAGCTCGCCCATTTCCTTCTGAATGGCTTTCATCTGCTCATTCAGATAGTACTCGCGCTGACTTTTCTCCATCTGCTTTTTAACACGTCCGCGGATGCGTTTTTCAACCTGGAACAGATCAATTTCGGCTTCGATCAACCCCATCAGGTGTTCAATACGCGCTTCCAGATTCACCAGCTCCAGCAGATTCTGCTTCTCCTGCAGCTGTAAAGACATGTGCGAAGCGATGGTGTCGACCATGCGGCCAGGTTCGTCTATACCGGAGATTGAACTCATTACCTCAGGCGGAATTTTGCGGCTTAGCTGTACGTACTGATCAAACTGTGACAACAGTGAACGCAGCAGCAACTGCCCCTGCTTTTCCGGCAGTGGATCTGAATGTAATGGAATCACCTGGCTCTGGAAATAATCCTCTACCAGCTCCGAGCTGCGAATACGTGCCCGGGTCACACCTTCCACCAGTACTTTGACAGTGCCGTCGGGGAGGCGGATCAGCTGGAGAATAGTGGCGATGGTACCCACTGAATAAATGTCCTTGACACTTGGATCATCATCAGCAGCATTTTTCTGCGCAACCAGCAGCACTTGTTTGTGGCTATGCATAGCCACTTCAAGGGAACGAATCGAACGAGGACGCCCTACAAACAGTGGTTGGACTATTTGTGGGTAAACCACTACATCGCGCAGAGGTAAAAGTGGAAGGCCAGTATTTACGCTGACGGGACTCTCGGTAACATCACCCATAATCATGCTCATCTGAATCGTTGTGACTATTGGCCTCTAATTTGAGGCCTGGGCAAGCGGATTTCAAGAGTTGATGCAAGATATCGGTGCAGGGACTATCGGCAAACAAAAAAGGCCAGCGTAATCACGTGGCCTTTTTGTTAGCAGCAGAACTTATTCAGCTGCGCAGGATGTAGCAGCGGGCTGTTCGTTTTCGTACACCAGCAAAGGTTCCGATTCGCCGTTTATTACAGCGGCATCAATGATCACTTTGCTGACATTGCCCATCGACGGGATTTTATACATGCTTTCAAGCAGTACACTTTCCATAATCGAGCGCAGACCACGAGCACCTGTTTTGCGTTCTTTGGCCTTCTGCGCCACAGCCTGCAGAGCATCGTCGCGGAACTGGATTTCAACATCTTCCATTTCAAACAGTTTGGTGTACTGCTTGATCAGAGAGTTGCGCGGCTCTTTCAGAATACGCACCAACGCATCCAGATCGAGTTCTTCCAGTGCTGCAATCATGGGCAGACGACCGACAAATTCGGGAATCAGACCAAATTTCACCAAATCTTCTGGTTCCACGTTCTTGAAGGCGTCACCTGGCAGTTTTTCAGTGTCCTTGCTACGCACTTCTGCACTGAAACCAATGCCGCTTTTCTCTGAACGGTCGCGGATAATTTTATCCAGACCAGCAAAAGCGCCACCACAAATAAACAGAATGTTAGACGTATCAACCTGCAGGAATTCCTGCTGCGGATGTTTACGCCCCCCTTGCGGAGGTACAGAAGCAACCGTACCTTCAATCAGTTTCAGCAGTGCTTGCTGCACACCCTCACCCGACACATCGCGAGTAATGGAGGGGTTATCTGATTTGCGGGAAATCTTGTCGATCTCGTCAATATAGACGATACCAATTTGCGCTTTTTCAACATCATAGTCGCACTTCTGCAAGAGCTTCTGGATGATGTTTTCAACGTCCTCACCTACGTAACCGGCTTCAGTCAGCGTAGTGGCATCCGCAATGGTAAACGGCACATCCAGCAAACGCGCAAGCGTTTCCGCCAGCAAGGTTTTACCGGTGCCAGTTGGCCCAATCATCAGGATATTACTTTTGCCCAGTTCAACATCACCATTACGGCGATCATATTCCAGACGTTTGTAATGGTTGTAAACGGCAACCGACAGAACCTTTTTGGCCTTGTCCTGACCAATTACATACTCATCCAGTGTTTTTTTGATTTCTTCAGGGACAGGCAGTTTCTTGCGACCTGACTCTGCCTCTTTCTCCTGGATTTCTTCGCGAATGATGTCATTGCAAAGATCAACACACTCATCGCACACAAAAACAGAAGGTCCGGCGATCAGCTTGCGTACTTCATGCTGGCTTTTGCCGCAGAAAGAACAATAAAGCAGCTTGCCGTTATCATCACCCTTGTTGTAGCGATCATCTGACATGCACAAACTCCCGGAGCTATACGGCCCTGCGTGTAATTACCTTGTCTATCAAGCCGTATGATACTGCCTGTTCAGCGTTCATAAAATTGTCGCGCTCAGTGTCACGCGAAATCTCTTCCAGTGTTCTGCCCGTATGAAACGCCATAATTTCATTCAGTTGCTGACGCATCTTGAGAATTTCAATTGCTTGAATCTCGATATCCGAAGCCTGACCATGCGCACCGCCACTGGGCTGGTGAATCATCATGCGCGAGTTGGGCAGCGCATAACGCTTGCCCTTGGCGCCACCGGCCAGCAGGAACGCGCCCATGCTGGCCGCCTGGCCAATACACATGGTGCTCACATCCGGCTTGATGAACTGCATGGTGTCATAAATTGACAGGCCCGCAGTCACTGAGCCGCCCGGAGAGTTGATATATAGATGTATATCCTTGTCCGGGTTTTCAGATTCCAGAAACAACAACTGGGCCACTACAAGGTTGGCCATATGGTCTTCGACCGGCCCTACCAGGAAGATGACCCTCTCCTTGAGCAATCGCGAATAAATATCGTAAGCGCGCTCCCCACGTGCGCTTTGCTCAACCACCATGGGGACAAGACTTGACTCTATCATCGACAGCATCGATTCACTCGACATGGTTCCAGATCTTCTCATTAATGGCAAAATTCCAATTGGCATAATCCCTTACGCCAGCTCAGAGCAGCCGATTACTCGGCCGCTTCTTCTGAAGAATCAGCTGCTTTTTTTGCAGACTTTTTCTTCGCAGTCTTTTTCTCTTTACCTGAATCTTCTTCACCCGGTGCTTTTGGACGCGTCAGCTCTTCGTAGCTGACTGCACGCTCTTCCAGTTGCGCCTGTTCGAAGATGACTTCAAATACCTGATCTTCCAGCACGGCAGACTCAACGGCATCGAGTTGGTCCTTGTTGCTGTAATACCAGTTAATCACTTCTTCCGGAGATTCATAGGTTGCAGCGATATCTTCAATCGCCTCACGCACCTTGGCCGGCTCCGCACGCATGCCGCGCTGCTTGATCACTTCACCGAGGATCAGACCGAGTTTAACGCGTTTTTCTGCCTGCTCTCGGAACAGTTCGTCTGGCAGCATGGACGGATCCAGGTTTTTGGCGCCGGCGCCAAACTGTGCCAGAGCCTGCTGACGCAGCACATTAATTTCTGCAGCCACCAGTGCCTTCGGCACTTCTACAGTGTTTTGTTCCAGCAGCACATCCATTACAGCAGTTTTGAGGCGATTTTTGCTGGCTTTGCGCAGCTCGCGCTCCATATTGCTGGCCACTTCCTTGCGGAAACCTTCTACACCACCTTCAGTCACACCAAATGCGGCAAAGAAGGCATCATCCAGCTCCGGCAGAACCGGGGCGGATACTTTGTTCACAGTTACTTTGAATACAGCTGCTTTACCGGCCAGATCCGCATTGCGGTAGTCTTCCGGGAAAGTCAGATCCAGACTGACTTCCTCACCGGCCTTGCTCTTCACCAGACCTTTTTCAAAGCCTGGAATCATACGGTTGGAACCCAGAATCAGATTGGTGTTCTTGGAGGAACCGCCCTGGAATTCTTCACCATCAACAGTGCCAACAAAGTCGATATTGACCATGTCACCGTTTTTGGCCTGACGCTTTACTTCTTCCCAGGTCTGACGTTGCTGACGCAGGTTTTCAATCATGGTGTCGACATCGGCATCGGTGACTGATGCAACCAGCTTTTCAGCCTTGATCGCGGAAAACTCAGCCAGCTGCACTTCCGGATACACTTCGAATGTCGCTACAAACTCGATGTCTTTGCCTTCGTCCAGAGATTTGGGCTCAATGCGCGGCTGGCCGGCAGGCTTGATGTTCTGCTCGGTAATAGCATTGTAGTAAGCACGGCTCATCACATCGCCGAGTACTTCCTGGCGCACACCCTGACCAAAGCGGTTCTTGATTACACTCAGAGGAATTTTGCCTTTGCGGAAACCGTTTATGCGGACGGTTTTAGCTGCTTCAGCGAGGCGCGCAGCCACGGCGTTTTCTACTTCTGCGGCGGGGACGCCAATTGTCATACGACGCTCTAATCCAGTGGTGGTTTCAATCGAAACTTGCATGAAAATTCCTCGCAGACCGCACTGGTGTTGTCCAGCAGGCGGTGTCAACGGTTGTTATGTGTCTATTTATAAAATTTCTACTAACTATATCAATGAGTTAAGCGGAAATCAGGGTATTTTTAAGAGCGCGATTGTCCCACATCAACCGGCTTTATTCAATAATAATTACAGGCTGTACGCCTCGAGCTCTCCTGCTTTTATCACAGTTTTTTGTCATGGGCGGGATACTATTCGGGCAAACCGTGGTCTACTATTCGTCGTTCCAAAATAATAAAGTCAGACGCTAACCGGAGCCCGCCATGTACGATCCGAATACGCTGCAAGACCTCGGCCCTCACCTGTCAGATGCAGATTCACTGCTGAAGGAGCACTCAAACCGACTATTTACCCGGACCGGGATGTGGTATTTCCGCACTCGCGAGGGGAAAGATGTTGGCCCCTTCCGCTACAAGGATGAAGCAGAACTGATGCTGACCCGCTTTGTACAAGAACTGCAGCAGCTGGAACTAGTGCGTCAGCAGGCGCTTATAGGTGTCAAACCTCATTTTCGTATCAGTGCAGTTCTTGGCCGTCGGAATTAGGGCTGACAGAGCCTTCGTTGCTCTGCGCGCAGCACTTCAAACAACTGGCTGGCGACATAACCGGCAATCAACTGTTTTTGTCTGCGCATAACATGATGCACAAGCATGCTGTTTCTATGGTCAACGCGCTCAATTTCTGGATGTCGTGCAGACCAGACATGAACAGGAATCTGCAGATCATGCTCTGCAGCTTTGCTGCTACCCGCTGCCAGCCATAGATCCTGGGCCAGCCCAGCAGCCCCCTGGCGCAGCGCCTCATCACTGATATCAGCCAACAACAAACGTACTCGCTCATCATCGGAATACCGGCGTTCAACGCCATTCAGCTGTTCACGCCAACGCTGAAAGTATCGACCCAGATCACGGCCGGACCAGATGCGACGCACATTGACCAAAGCGCCTAACCCCAGGGTAAACAGCGTGCGCAAAACGCGATTGGAAGTCATTGAACACGGTTGATCGACTGGGGACAGCAGCGCCACAAATGCGCATCGCGTCTGCTCCAGAGCGGCTAATGGCAGCGCAAAAGCACTGCCCCCACCCCAGGACAACACTCCAAAACGGCGCAAACCCAGATGCTGAATCAGTTGCACATAATCGCGCGAAATCTGCAGGGAAGATTCCATCGCCGCATAATCCGAGGCTCCGATCCCTGGCCTATCGGCGGCAATCAGACGAAATCCAGCAGCTCGCGCAAATCTGTCAAAAAACTCAGCTTCAAGACGGCAGCTGCCCTCCCGGTGCATATAAAGGATGGGAAAACCGTGGCGGACACCAAACTCAGACCAGCCCAACTGACGGCCGTCCTGCAGACGTATCTGGTGGAATCGGTTGGAACCGGTTACCCCGACCTCGGGCACAAGCAAAGCATCCGAAACATTAAATCCGGAGATCGCTGTCGCATTCTCATCCCTAAATCGCGCTAACATAGTGCTGCCTTGTTGATTTCGCTAGGGCGGGATGTTAGGTGGGAATTATTCCCACGTCAATATTGGTTACAAAATTAATGTGGGATTATTTCCCAGCTGAGCTATACTCCGGCCATGGACAATCAGGACCTCAATAATCCCGCAGACGTGCCGGAACCCCTTGTTACCGCACTGCGGAAAATTCTGCGACCGCTTGTACGGTTGCTGCTGCATTACCAGGTCTCCTACCCCTATCTGATTACCTTATTGAAGTCCGTCTACGTAGAAATTGCTGACCAGGAATATGGTGTAGACAATAAACGTCAATCTGACAGCCGCATTACATTGCTGACCGGGGTACACCGCAAAGATGTCAAACGCCTGCGCACAGAGCAGTCAATTGCCAGTTATGCGCCACGTACAATTTCAATCGGCGCCCAGCTGATTGCCTATTGGTTGGGAACGGATGCTTTTCGCGACGCCGAAGGTAAACCTCTGCCGCTACCGCTGCGCAGCGCAGGGACCAATGCCTCCGAGCAGACCTTTGACGACCTGGTAGAGCTGGTTTGCCGCCAGGACATCCGTCCCCGCGTCATTCTGGATGAATGGCTGCGACTGGGTATTGCCCATCAGGACGATGAGCAGCGTATTGTGCTGAACACTGGCGCCTTCACTCCGGAAAAAGGCTTGGAAGAAAAGCTGTTCTTTTTTGGCAAAAACGTGCAGGACCATATTAACGCGGGCGCGCACAACATCATGGGCCACAAGCCGGCGCTTTTTGACCGCAGCGTCTACTATGACAAACTTAGTGCAGAATCCGTGCACAAACTCAGCGCTCTTGCCGAAGAGATCGGCATGGAAGCCCTGATGCGCATGAACCGGGAAGCTCTGGCTCTGCAGCAACGTGACGGTGGTCACTCAGACGCGAAATACCGTATCAACTTTGGCATATTCAACTACAATAACCACCACGAAACGTCGACCAGCCAAGATACATCAATAACAGACCCGGTGGCTGGGGCGGATCAGGATTCAAAACATGCCTAAAGCCATTCTTGCACTGCGAAGATATCCACTGGCCCTGCTGATGGCCATGGTGCTCTTTGTCTGCACTCTGATCCTTGCGACCAGCAGCACAGGCATCATTCGCGGTGGCGATGAAGGCAGCGGCCTGGGTGGCACTGGCAAAGACGGCCTGCCAGGTAGCAGCGGTTTTGGTGGCACGGGCGGGCCTTCACCGTTTTTGGGCGATACCGGCTCTACTGAGCCTGAAAATGAAAATGATTCTACCAGCGGACAGAACCTGGATGAGTGGCCCGCTCCTTGGCTACCAAGAGAAACTGAAACCGCGCGTATTCCAGAAGAAATTGCTCCTCTGATTGAAATTCAGCGTAACCCGCTGCGCGACCCTACCCGCTCCGTTGAAGCTCCGGGAATTCCGGGTGAGCTGCGTATTATTGAGCAGGACACTTCCTCGTTACCGTCTCATTTGCGTCAGCAAATGGACCTGGCCAATTCTGCTGAGTCCTTTACCGAGCAGCCAGCGTTGGAAATTCGTGTAGAGATTCCTGAAATCGAGGCCCCTGCCTCGACTGCATTACTGCAGCGCCCGCTAGAAACTGCAGAGGTGCCGCCTGCAGCAACCGGCGATGTGACAAAAAATGAAGTGCTTGAGGCTGAACTCGAAACCGAAGATGAAACGCCAAGTCCTGTAGTTGACACACGGGCACTGGCTGAAAACGCGGCGGAGCAGTCAGAACAGATTCCAGAGATCCTCACCGAAAGTGGCCAGGAAGCAGATCCACGCACTACTACCGAACGAATCCAACGCCCGGAGTTGCCACCGTTCCAGCGCCTGCGCCCTGCAGTCGATCGTTCCTCAGTGGCTCCAGCTTCCAGACCCCAGCCGCTGCGGATCTGATACAGCGTGCAGCCGATACCTACCAGCGCCGGGTGATCTGTAACCCCAGCGCGGTATCGGCACTGTCTACAGTAAAGCCTTCAATCAGATACACCATTGCTGTCAATTGTGAACTGACCGCCCATGACAGATAAGGCAGCAACTCATGAGCATCACCACTGAACTCAGAGGCCGCCTGCTGATAATCATAAATAAGACCGGTTTGCAGCGACTCCCCTATTCCCCGGCTGAATCCCAGCGAAATGTTGACCGAGTCATTAAGACCTTCAAATACCGGAGAGCGATGGCGGTGCCTATAACCCAAGGTCGCAAATAAAGTGAAATCCCCCAGGTTCTGATAGGCATCCATTTGCACACCAAGATCCGGACGTCCGGTGCCGAGTCCACGTTTTTCATCTGCGGTAGGCAGCTTTAGCATCACCGTGAGATCAACAAACGGCGCCGTATCAGACCACAGCGGCATTTCCCAAGTCGCGCTGAGATTAATATCGCCAATACCTTTCTCCGCAACGGTAACGCTCGGATCGCCACCTATATTGCCCCCGTCCACCAGGATATTTCCGGGACCACTGATTTCCAGCAGCGGCACGCTGGCCTTAAATCGCCAGCCAGAGACACTGATTTCATGGGTATAGGGCAAATAACGAACGCGTGTCGGCAAATCTTGCCCATAGTCACCTTTGCTGTAGAAAAAACCCAAGGCTGCGCTATGCCGCACAGGTGGAGAAATTTCTGCTGCCGGATCCTGCGCGTACAGCGATGGCGTAATAACACCTGCGGCCAGCGCTACTGCTAACAATCGGGGTTTCAACGCGGTACCAACTCCAGGGATGCAGAGTTGATGCAATAACGCAGGCCCGTAGGCGCAGGGCCATCCTCAAACACGTGCCCCAGATGCGCTTCACAACTACCACAAACCACTTCCGTGCGGAACATGCCGTGGCTGGTGTCCACCCGTTCTTTGACGGCATCGGGTGTTAACGCAGTGTAATAACTGGGCCAACCGGAGCCTGAGTCATATTTGGTTTCCGAGTCGAACAAAGGCGCCGTACAAACTACACAATGATAAATGCCAGGGATTTTGCAATCCCAGTACTTGCCGGTGAATGCGCGCTCAGTCCCACACTCACAGACAATTTGATAGGTCTGTGGATCGAGCTTTTCGCGCAATTCGGCCTTGTCGTTTTTTGCATGAACAGCCATCGTTCTGTCTCCTGACGTTGCCAGTATCGGGATTGATATGGACGTCTGTGTTACCTGTCTGGACACACAGCCATCCTCTATCATTTTTCCACTGGGAGTTTACAATATCGGCCCTCAGCGCACATCCCGGAATCTGCACCATGAAAATAATCCGTCAGTCGGAAAAACTTGCCAAAGTTTGTTATGACATCCGTGGCCCTGTTCTTGAAGAGGCCAAACGGCTCGAAGAAGAAGGCAATCGCATTCTCAAACTGAATATTGGCAACCCGGCCCCCTTTGGTTTTGAAGCACCTGACGAGATCATCCAGGATGTGATTCGCAACCTGCCCAACGCTCAAGGTTACAGTGACTCCAAGGGACTGTTTTCTGCACGCAAAGCTATCATGCAGGAATGTCAGCAACTGGGTATTGATGGTGTTGATATCGACGATATTTATCTGGGCAACGGCGTCAGCGAATTGATTGTGATGTCCATGCAGGCGCTGCTGAACAACACTGATGAAGTGCTTGTGCCTGCGCCGGATTATCCACTGTGGACAGCTGCTGTCAGCCTCGCTGGCGGCACACCCGTGCACTATATATGCGACGAAGGCGCTGACTGGTTCCCTGACATCAAGGATATCGAAAGCAAGATCACCACAAAAACCCGCGCGATTGTCATTATTAATCCAAACAATCCTACCGGTGCCGTCTACAGTCAGGATCTGTTACTGGATCTGATTCGTGTGGCCCGTAAACATAATCTGGTGATTTTCTCAGATGAGATCTATAGCAAGATTCTCTACGATGACGCCGTTCACGTGCCTATCGCTTCGCTGTGTGATGACCTCTTTATAGTTACGTTCAACGGCCTGTCCAAATCGTATCGACTGGCTGGTTTCCGATCCGGCTGGATGATTCTGAGTGGAGCAAAAGAAAAAGCTGCCAACTATATTGAAGGTCTGGAGATTCTGTCGAATATGCGGCTGTGCGCTAACGTGCCGGCGCAGTTTGCAGTGCAGACGGCACTGGGTGGTTATCAGAGTATTAACGAGCTGATCATGCCCGGCGGCAGGCTGCGTGACCAGCGTGATACAGCCTGGGAAATGATTACCCAGATTCCCGGCGTCACTTGTGTCAAGCCCAAGGGTGCTATTTACATGTTCCCCAAACTGGATCCGCAGATGTACCCAGTGGCTGATGACCAGCGTTTTATTCAGGATTTGCTGGAACGTGAAAAAATCCTGCTGGTACAAGGCAGCGCATTTAATATAAATGACACCCAGCACTTCCGCATTGTATTCCTGCCCACAGCCGACGTGTTGCAGCAGGCCATGACCAAAATTGAACGTTTCCTTGGCAAGTGGGCTCAGACCTATTGACCGTGAGCCCATCGATCGTGCCAACACCTTGCTGTCAGCCTGCGGGCCTGCGAAGAAATATCTCAGGCCTGCAGTACAAAGCCGGCCGCATGTAACCGCACCGCCAACTGCGGACTGAAACCGGCAGCATGTATATGCGTGGCTCCGAACTCCCGGCGCAGCAACATTTCCTTGCGAATACGGTCAAACACTTCAGCACCATCCATTGGATTATCTGAACGCGAAGCGACTTGATAGATATCTTCAAAACGCTGGCTTAGTGCTCGCAAATCCAATGCTCGCGTAACAATACCTGCAAACATACGCGCCTCGTTTTTTTCATGGCGCAAACGACTGCCTGGCTCCCCCTCAAATTGCTGATCATGCACGCGTAACGGGCCACCTGCCCCCACGCACAGTCGTAGCTCATCCAGAGCAAAATGGCGGGCAAGCTCACGGGTGACAATCATTGATGCATCTACCTTGGCTTCAACGCTATAACCGGCAATATGCGGCGTGGCAATGTAGACATGTTTCATTAATTCAGCAGAGGGTCGAGGTTCATTTGCCCACACATCCAGCGCCACACGTTGTTGTGGATGTTTCTGCAAATGGGACAGCAATGCCGTGTTATCCACTACGTCACCACGACCTGCATTGATCAGAACAGCCCCTTCTTTAAGTTGGGACAGTTGTTCTGCACCTATCATGTGCCAGGTGGCGTTTTTTCCTTCCATTATTAATGGTGTATGCAAACAGATCACATCTGCCTGCAGCGCCTGCTGCAAATCCACATAGGTCAGATCGGAGATTGTCTGCTGCAAAGGGTCGCAACCAATACAATGAAGCCCCAGCCCTCTGAGTTTGCGCACCAATGTACTACCTACATGCCCTACTCCGACCACTGCTATAGTCATATCCCATAACGGAATATCGTCATCCAGGATCAGTTGTGCCAACACCGCCAGCACATATTCAGCAACAGCGTTGGCATTGCTGCCAGCGGCATCCACTACAGTGATGCCTTGCGCTTTTAACCAGGCCATATCCAGATGGTCGGTACCACTGGTGGCAGTGCCCACAAATTTAACGGCGGAACCAGCCAGCAAGGCTTCATCTACACGAGTGACTGAACGCACCAGCAAGGCATCCGCATCGCGCACGTCTTCTGCACATATTTCACGGCCGGGTTTATCCACCCAGTCGATCTCCCTGGCAAATTTCTTCTTGACAGGCAGAATATTTTCATCAGCTACTATTTTCATTGTTGTTAATCCACAACGCTCTGACGGGTGGTTTTTAAACCGGCTGCCTGCACACAAAAGCGCCGGATGTCATCATCAGTCAGCTCCATATCACGCAGCAAGCCCTCAAAGGCTTCCATATCGGAATCTGATGCCCAGAGATCATCGACACTACGATTGGCAAAGGTTTCGGTCGCTGGCGCCTGTCGCACAATGGTAGCCAGCTCCCGACTCAACATCGCGGCAGCACGATGCTCTGACAACAACGCGGCGCAGCGCGCCGCCCCACGGAATCCCAGACCGGTTACTTCAGACAATTGTTCATACAGATTATCCAGATTTCCGAAACGTTGCAGCAGCTGTCGGGCTGCAACCGGACCGATACCAGGCACACCCGGAATACAGTCAATGCTGTCTCCGGTCAGTCCCAGATAACAGGGTAACTGCTCTGGCCAGATACCGATGTGTTGATAAATCGCATCGCGGTTGCGGCGAGTTCCCGCATAAAAATCCCAAAGACAATCCTCTGGCCCCGACAGCAATTGCGACAAATCTTTGTCGCGACTGACAATCACCAGGTGCCTTGAATAATCGGCAGCAGTACAGGAAACTGCCAGCGTTCCTATAATGTCATCGGCTTCGTACTCGGTACTACCAAATCCCGCAACACCAAGCACCTGACAAAGCTGTGCACAGGCATCAAGCTGACGCGCCAGATTTTCATCAGGTAATACACGATTGGATTTGTAGTCAGGGTAAAGCCGGTGGCGAAAACCCGATTGCAGACTTTGATCAAAGGCCACAGCCAGTGGCACTGGCCCCTGCTTTTGTGTGGTTTGCAAAAAGCGCAGCATAAAACGCAGAAAGCCGACAAAGGCGCTGCGATCTTCTGCACGACGCGACCACACCTGCATATGTGGTGAAAAATGCGCCTGAAAAATAAAAATCGACGCATCAACCAGATACAGTGGTGCCACGTTTTACGCCTTTCTCAACCAGTAATAATAAATACCATCCACTTCCTGCTGAGCCAGCAAGTCATGACCCAGGAAGCGGCAAAATTTGGGAATATCACGTGTTGTTGATGGGTCCGTCGCTTTTACTTCCAGCACCTGGCCCGAGTTCAGATCACGGACTTTATTGTGCAACATCATCACCGGTTCCGGGCAAAAGAGCCCGCAGGCATCCAGTGTGCTGTCAGCAACAATTGCGGTTTCTGTGATTCCGGATTCAAATGCATCTGTCATAAAAACTACTTCCGTAACAAATGGCAGGTCTGGGTATCGGGATCAAAATCAATCACCGCCTCACCTCGTCGCAGCTGCAAACGCACCTGCGCCACCTTGTCTGCAAGCGAATAATCGTGAGGGCCATAATCGGTACCCTCACGTGTCACATATTCTTCGATGACCGCATCCAGCACGTCTGAACTGAGTCTGTCCCATGGGATCAGCATCGCTGTCAGGCTACGTTAACTGCGCCAATGCGTCGCACCGCATCTACATCCCGTTGCAGATCACGGAATGGGAACAGTTTGGTATCGGCCAGCTGTGAAGGTTCAACGTGAGCAATACTGCGGAAAATATTATCAATGCGACCTGGCCACTGTTTTTCCCAGGCCTGCAGCATGGCTTTGATTTCCTGACGCTGCATGTTGTCCTGTGTACCACAAAGGTTGCAGGGAATAATCGGAAAACCGCGCAGACGCGCATAACGGGCAATATCTTTTTCTGCACAATAGGCCAGCGGACGAATCACGATGTTCTGTTTGTCATCACTGAGCAGCTTTGGTGGCATCGCTTTGAGTTTGCCGCCAAAAAACATGTTCAGGAAAAGGGTCTCAACAATGTCTTCACGATGATGCCCGAGTGCAATCTTGTTGGCGCCAATCTGGCGCGCATAACTGTAGAGATTGCCACGACGCAGGCGTGAGCACAGACCACAGTAGGTTTTACCCTCCGGGGTTTTGTCTTTCACAATCGAGAAGGTGTCCTGCTCGATAATGTGATAGTCCACACCAATACTTTCCAGATACTGCGGCAGTATGTGCTCAGGAAAATCCGGTTGTTTCTGATCCAGATTCACTGCCTTGATTTTAAAATCAATCGGCGCGTGTTTCTGCAAATGCAGCAAAATATCCAGCAGCGTATACGAGTCCTTGCCGCCAGACAGACACACCATGACCAGATCACCGTCTTCAATCATATTGAAGTCGGCAATGGCACGCCCAACATCACGGCGCAAACTCTTGCGACTGCGATTCAGTTTTTGTTCCAGGGTTTTTTCGGACACTGGAACAACACCGGACTCAACTCCGGTTACAAAGGAAACACCTGGCACTTTATAGGCCTCTCAAAATCAAATCAGTAAAAAGTTTTACCAATGGCTGCCATTTCACGCAGCCGCGATGTTGGATGATAAAGCGGACCCAAATCAGCGTAACGATCTGCCATCTGGCAGAACGCGTCCACGCCTCTGCTGTCCCCCTCAACAAAATTATCTATGTAGCGCAGTGCACCGCCACGAAAACGCGGGAACCCAAGACCCAACAACAATCCCATATCCACTTCTACCGCTGAGCTGACAATGTCGTCTTCCAGACATCGCACTGCTTCCAGGCACAATGCTGTCATCATGCGCTCCAGAATCTGCTGGTCACTGAGTGTGATTTGCTCCTGTTGCAGCGGCTTTAATTCTTCAAGAATGCTGCTCTCAAACTGTTTAGTTGGCCGTCCCGATTCCGACTGCTGATACCGGTAAAAGCCCTTGCCATTTTTCTGTCCGTAACAACCGGCCTCGTACAGATGATCAATCACAGTGCGGAAGTCATATTGCATACGATCAGGGAAACCCTCAGCCATCACTTTCATGCAATGCGCGGCGGTATCAATACCCACCACGTCCAGCAAATAGGCAGGACCCATGGGCCAGCCAAAAGCTTCCATAACACGGTCAATTTCGCGGAAATCAATACCGTCATGCAATAACTGACAAAACGCGCCAAAATATGGGAACAGAATGCGGTTCACTAAAAAACCCGGACAGTCGTTGACTACAATGGGCGTTTTACCCAGAGACTGGGCATACGCTACCGTACGGGCAATCGCTGCCGAGCCGGTTTTTTCTCCACGTATCACTTCCACCAGCGGCATCAGTGGCACCGGGTTGAAAAAGTGCATGCCGCAGAAATTTTGTGGACGCTTTAAGGCAGAGGCCAGCAAGGTAATGGAGATAGTAGAAGTGTTGGAGGTCAAAATAGTGGTATCTGGCACCAGGTCTTCAACCTCAGCCAACACAGCCTGCTTTACTCGCGCATTTTCAACCACAGCTTCCACAATCAGATCAACCTGATCAAAACCGGTGTAATCCAGCGTGGGGCTGATGGCCGCCAGCACTGCATCCGCCTTGTTTTGACTCAGACGGCCACGTTCAACCTGTTTGGCCAGCAATTTGCCCGCCTCGGACATACCCAAATCCAGACCATTCTGATTGATATCCTTCATCCTGATGGGCACACCACGCAATGCCGACTGATAGGCAATACCGCCGCCCATAATGCCGGCCCCCATCACAGCCGCGCGGCTCACTGGTGCGGCATCTGCCACCTGTTTGCGTGCACGCGACTTTAGAAACTGGTCATTCAGGAACAATTGCACCAGATTGCCGGCAACTTCGCTGCGCGCCAGCGCGACAAAGGCCTGGTGCTCCAGCGCCAGGGCTTCTGTGCGCGCAAGCAAGGCGCCCTGCTTCATCGCCTCGACTGCTGTGGCTGCAGCTGGATAGTGAGGACCATAGTTTTTGTGAATACGGACCAGTGCTTCCGAGAAGGTTTTTTCCAGGGTTGCAGGGCTGATTGCCAGAGGCGATGTTTTTTGCTGACGGCGGTCCTGAACATCCAGCTCCCCCGCCAAGGCCTGCTCAATCAGATCTTCGGCAGCATCGTTCAGTGTGTCAGCAGATACCACCATATCTACAGCGCCAACACTCAGTGCATCGTAGGCTTTGACCTGTTTGCCGTTGCTCACCCAGTCAATGGCGCTGCTCAGATCCAGCAGACGTGTAGCGCGCACTGTGCCGCCAAATCCGGGACAAATGCCCAGATTAACTTCAGGGAAACCGAGGGCTGCAGTATCACTGACGACACGAAAATCGGTTGCCAGACACATCTCCAGTCCGCCACCCAGGGCCAGGCCATTGATAGCGGTCACCGTCGGCACAGACAGATCTTCTATGGCGTTAAAAATATCGTTGCTTTGAGCAACCCAGGCCAGCAATTCGGCCTCCGGCTGCTGAAATGACTGGGTAAATTCCTTGATATCAGCGCCCACAATAAAGGCGGCTTTGTTACTGGCACAGATCAGACCATGAACATCACTGGCGGCAACAGCAGCAATCGCCTCTTTTAATTCTTTTAACATCAATGCATTAAACACATTGACGGACGAGTCTGGCATATCAAAGACCAACCTGGCGATACCGGATGCGGTCTTGCTGACAGTAATGGCGCTACCTTGATAAATCATCTTGTAATTCCCCCCAGCCCCGTAAATGGCGGCATTATACGCCCAGTCGCTCAAGACGATAGTCGCCGCTGAGCACACGCTGCCACCAGTCCTGATTCTGCAGATACCACTGCACAGTTTTGCGCAAACCGGTTTCAAAACTTTCCTGTGGCACCCAGCCCAGTTCGCGAGCAATCTTGCTGGCGTCAATGGCATAACGGCGATCATGCCCAGGACGGTCCCTCACAAACGTAATCAGCTGTTCGTGTGGTATGACCGGTGATTGCGGATGTAATTCGTCCAAGAGTGCACAAATTGCACGCACCACTTCGATATTCTGTTTTTCGTTATGACCACCAATGTTATAGGTCTCACCTACCGTGCCTTCACGCACCACCTTGTACAGTGCACGCGCATGATCTTCCACGTACAACCAGTCACGGATCTGTTTGCCATCGCCATAGACCGGCAGCGGCTCACCTTGCATGGCTTTAAGGATGATGTGCGGAATCAGTTTTTCAGGGAAATGGTAGGGCCCGTAGTTGTTGGAACAGTTGGTCACCAGAACCGGCAATCCGTAAGTGCGGCGCCAGGCGCGCACCAGATGGTCAGAGCTGGCCTTACTGGCTGAATACGGAGAGCTGGGTGCATAGGGCGTGGTTTCGGTGAACAAATCCTCGGGGCCGTCCAGATCGCCATAGACCTCATCGGTGGAAATATGGTGGAAACGAAACGCGGCCTTGTCAGCAGCTGGCAGGCCGTCCCAATAAGCTCGAGTGGCCTCCAGCAATGTATAGGTTCCGACAATATTGGTTTCTATAAACGCAGCTGGACCTTCAATAGAGCGGTCTACATGGCTTTCTGCGGCCAGATGCATAATGGCCTGAGGCTGGAAATCGGCAAAAATTCTGTCCAGCGCCGCACGATCACAGATGTCGGCCTGTTCGAAGCGGTAACGCGGGTTATTGTCGATTGCCGCCAGCGACTCGGTGTTGCCAGCGTACGTCAGCTTGTCCAGGTTGAGCACGGTATCCTGGGTATTATTGATGATGTGTCTGACAACGGCCGAACCAATAAATCCGGCTCCGCCGGTAACCAGTATACGAAGGGGGAAACTGACAGGGTGCTGACTCATGAAATATTCCGGTTAAATAATTAATTCCAGGTTTGAAACAGCTTCGTCCGGGCTGATGCTGCTCAGACAGCGGTATCCATACTCGCAGTGATGTCGGCTGCAATGGGCTGCACAGACACTTTTATGTTCGAGGACCTGTGTCACAGGCGACAACGGCCGCCAAATCTCGATATCGGTGGGGCCGAAGATTACCACACCCCTGACTCCCAATGCCGAGGCCAGATGCGAAGGTCCACTGTCGTTGCCGATGATGCGCACGGCGTGCTGCATCAGATGGGCAAGCGCAACCAGGCAGAGCCGGTTGCACAGGTCCTGACATGCCAGAGTCCCCTCAGCTTTGCCTGCTTTTAAAAGCCCCAGTAACTGCTGGTTTATCGTTTGATCAGCCTTGCCTGCTCCAATCAGAGCAACCTGATAACCCGCTGCCAGCGCAGAATCAACGACTGAGGCAAAAGCGGCTATTGGCCACTGTTTGTAAGTCTTGCTGGCACCTGCGTGCACAAGCAATAACGGCTTGGCAGGATCCAGACCCAGGTTCCGCAGAAAGTCTGCTCGCGATTCCGGCGCAGAATGCAGCGCCAGTTGTATATAGGCAGGAGGACCGGATACCGGCACCCCCAGAGCCAGCAGTACATCACGCACACTGAACCAGATAGAGGCCTCGGCGGCATCGCGGCCACTGCGAGGGATATCAAAGACGTGGTCAAAACCCCAATGATAACGATGTACTGTGCTGCTGACTTTGCAGCGTGCGCCGGAAAAATGGGTCAACCGGTGACACACCGAATCCTCTTCGATGGTAAACGCCAGATCGGCATGGAATGCGCGGATTTGTTTGACACAACGCAGC
The DNA here is from genome assembly GCA_964535565.1 of uncultured Pseudohongiella sp. GTDB lineage: Bacteria > Pseudomonadota > Gammaproteobacteria > Pseudomonadales > Pseudohongiellaceae > Pseudohongiella. The sequence goes on from CAZHUJ010000010.1 coordinate 63,156, forward strand.
CAGGCTTTAATACCTGCCCATCGCGGCGCACCGGGCAACAGCGCTTTGCGCGGATAAAATACACACTCCACTCCAGGAAACGCGCCTTCGGTCAGGCCTTCAAAACCTTCATCCAGAACCAGCAAAAGCTGCCTGTCGGTAGCCGCACACCAGCTTGCAAGCTGCTGTATCAGCCCTCCGGACAGCAACAGATTACCGAGAAATTTGGTGGGATTGACCAGGGCAATTCGTTTTGCACCTGCAATCAGACTGCTGTTTTTCAAAGTGTCATCCATGGCAAAGGCTGTCCAAACTCAACGCTGCGTGCAGGCGGCAGCTGGCCTGCATCACTGAGGGCCATCAATACATCCACGCTGGGCGGACACAATAAAAACGCCGCTTGCCATTCACTGCGGTCAACCAGATCTGCAAGTTGCTGCGGCGACAGTACCAGCTCAGCAATACCGATACGGCTGCCCTGGTCCGGCTGCGAAATACCCAGCATTAATTCAAATACATTTTCAGTCAGGATACTGACATCAAGATCCCTTACCGGATCTTCGTCGAACCAGGTGCCTTCAATCAGACGCAGCTGGTACCACTGACCATCCACATACAACCCCATTTCACGCGGCTGTTGTGGTTGTGCTTGCAGCGCATCGCCAGCAACCTGGATGTTGAAACACTTTTGCAGACGCTGCACAAATTCGTCGGCGTCCATTCCCGCCAGATCAGCCAGCAAGCGGTGACGGGCTTGTGGTTGCAGCTGATCATCGCTTAACAACAGGGTTGGACTGCTTTGCTGATAATCGTCCGCGGGCAGAGGTTGCGGTTGCTGCAAGGACTCTGTCCAGCCATCAGTCCAGTAGAAGGCATCTATATCGTCCAGCGCTGACTGCAGGTTGGAAGCAATCTGCGGATCGCGCACCAACCAGAACTGGTATTCTGCGCCCTGCTCGCTGTCTACCTGACGGTCGTCCGGAGGCTGTGAAGTTATCTGGGCCAACAAGGTTTCCAGTGCAGGAGAAAAACGGTACACCAGAACTGGCAAATCGGCGGCTGTATTGTCATCAGCTGGAAAAACCAGCTGCACATCGGCCAGTATGCCCGTCACCAGCTGATCGCCCAGATAACGGCTACAGACAACATAGTGTCCAGAGTCGGAGGCAGCATCATGAGATGGCGGACATATCACCGGATTAAGCTTCATTGCAATGTCTCTTAATTCCCAAGTCGCGCGCAGTATAACAAGTGCCTGCGAGCATTGCCTGTAGTGTCGCGCTGTGCTGTGTAGTGCCATGTGGGGCAATGTTTGTGGCATCACACCCGGCTTTAAGACTTTTGCCGGTCTTTCCACTCCCTCTGGGCTTCACGCCATTGTGTTGGAGTAAACCCGCGCGCCAGTACAAAACGTTGCAAACGCTGAAACTCCTTACTAAGCGGGCTGGGGATAGGCGCTTCACCAATTTTGCGGCTGATCAGATTAAGCAGTTGCTGCAACCACTGCTCCTGCTCAATGGCATCAAGGCTGTTTTGCAGCAAGGCATCGTCAAGCTGTTTTTGGCGGAGTTGGTGGCGGATATACAGAGGTCCGTAGCCACGGTGGCTGCGGGCACTGACAAAGGATTCGGCAAAACGGACATCGCTGAGCAGTTTGTCTGCTTCCAGTTGATCCAGGACTTGCTCAAGTATTTCAAGAGGCTTTGTTATTTCACTTTGCGGGACTTCAGTTTCAGCAGATTCACGGCGCAGCCGCGTCATTAATTTTTGCTGAAGCTCCTGACGGCTATGTTCACGCCGGGCGAGTAAATCCATCGCCCGGCGCCTGAGCATTAACGCCAGTTGTTTACGACTGTCCGTGTTCAATCCACTTCCATTTCCACGGCGTCATCGTCTGTCGCAGTCAGCAGTGCATTACCACCCAGCAGCTGGGTTCGGATCTGCTCTTCAATTTCAACTGCCAGTGCTGGATTTTCCTCAAGGTAGGTAGCAACGTTCTTTTTACCCTGCCCGATCTTGTCGCCACGATACGCATACCAGGCGCCGGATTTATCGATCAGATTAAGCTTTACGCCCAGATCAATGATTTCACCCATACGGTAGATACCCTTGCCATACAGGATCTGGAATTCAGTCTGACGGAAAGGTGGTGCCACCTTGTTTTTGACAACTTTGACGCGGGTTTCGTTACCCACCACCTCGTCGCCTTCCTTGATAGAACCAATACGACGGATGTCCAGACGCACGGATGCATAAAACTTCAGCGCATTACCGCCGGTTGTTGTTTCAGGAGAGCCGAACATCACACCAATTTTCATACGGATCTGGTTAATAAAAATCACCAAAGTATTGGAGTTTTTGATATTGGCAGTCATTTTACGCAGCGCCTGGGACATCAGGCGCGCTTGGAGACCCATGTGGCTGTCGCCCATTTCCCCTTCAATTTCGGCTTTAGGTGTTAATGCCGCAACAGAGTCCACCACCACAACGTCCACAGCACCGGAGCGCACAATCATGTCGCAGATTTCCAGCGCCTGTTCGCCGGTATCGGGCTGGCTGACCAGCAGGTTTTCAACATCCACACCCAACGCGCCGGCATAAATCGGATCCAGTGCATGCTCGGCATCAATAAACGCACAGGTACCCCCTGCTTTTTGACATTCAGCAATCACCTGCAGTGTCAGCGTGGTTTTACCTGAGGATTCCGGACCATAAATTTCAACAATACGACCCCGTGGCAGACCTCCGATACCCAACGCAATATCCAGACCCAGTGAGCCGGTGGAAATTGCCGGAATAGCTTCTTTGCCCTTGTCACCCAGACGCATCATCGAGCCTTTGCCAAATTGTCGCTCAATCTGGGCCAGCGCTGCGTTTAGTGCTTTTTCCTTATTCGGGTCGCGTACCTGTGAATCTGCCATGAGAAAAATCCTGTTTGTTAGGTTGAATGTGAATTCGGGTAACCGGACACACCAATTAATCTGTACTTGTCCAGTATTAAAGCAGAGAGTTACTGTATATTCAACCAGTATATAAATCCGGTTGATCCAGCAGCGCGAGCAGCCCCTCAAGCGCTACCACCACACTCTGGTAGCGTACCTCGGTACGATCCCCGTCAAACTGGCAATGCCGGGTAGCCACCTTACCCTGCGGACCGGCCCAGCCAAACCAGACCGTCCCTACCGGTTTGCCGGCAACAGCCCCCCCGGGACCTGCAATACCGCTGACCGCAATAGCCCAGTCGGCGTACGCACGCTGCTGTGCACCACGCGCCATAGCGAGCACCGTCTCTTCGCTGACGGCGCCTGGAGCACCCTCTCCCTCAAGAAGATTGGCAGACACGCCCAGCAATTGTTGCTTGATGCGATTGGAATAGGTAACAAAACCGGCTTCAAACCATTGCGAGCTGCCGGAGATGGATGTGATGGTCTGTGCCACCCACCCGCCGGTACAGGACTCGGCTGTTGTCAGCAGCTGGCCGCGCCGTTTTAACGCCTCGCCAACCTGGGTTGCCAGAATACTGAGTTTGATATCTTCGCTCATGGCAGCAAGTCTAGCATCCTGCATCGCAGATGCGCCAAACCCAAAGGTTTGTTAATCTTCCGCATCGCCACCGGCTCAGCCGGCGCGCCCGCCAGACACCGGAACGGATACAGACCACACGTGAATAATATCGATCACAACGCCCTCACCCCGATGATGCAGCAGTTTCTGCGTCTCAAAGCCGAACAGCCAGACAATTTGTTGTTTTATCGCATGGGTGATTTTTATGAACTGTTTTTCCAGGACGCCATTGACGCCGCCAATCTGCTGGATATCACACTAACGGCACGCGGCAATGCCAATGGCAAACCGATTCCAATGTGCGGTGTGCCCTTCCACTCGGTTGAACGCTATCTTGCACGACTGGTTGAACTCGGCCGCTCCGTGGCCATCTGCGAGCAGATCGGGGATCCAGCCACATCCAAAGGCCCGGTAGAACGCCAGGTGGTCCGCATTGTTACACCTGGCACGGTCAGCGATGAAGCCCTGCTCAAGGAACGCAGCGACTGCATTCTGATGGCGCTGAGTCTTAGCGCCGAAACCAATGGAGATATTAACGCCGGACTGGCGTGGATGGATATCAGCGGTGGCCGCTTTAAAGTGTGTGAAGTGCGCGGTCTGAACGACCTGATGGCGGAAATCGAACGCATCAAACCTGCAGAACTGCTGGTCAATGAACATATGCTGGTACCACCAGGTCTGGAAAACAGAGCGGGTTTACGCCGTCGTCCGCTGTGGGAGTTTGATAGTGACACCTGCTACCGTCAATTGACCAGTCACTTCCGCACACGCGATCTGCGCGGTTTTGGTTGCGAAGATTTGCCACTGGCAATACAAGCTGCCGGCTGCCTGCTGAGCTACGCCAAAGATACCCAGCGCTCATCATTGCCGCATATTGCGCGTATGAGCGCTGAGCTTCCTGGAGACGCGTTGATTCTGGATGCCGCCAGCCGCCGTAATCTGGAAATTGACCGCAATCTGTCTGGTGGAAATCTGCATACCGTGATGTCTGTAGTCGACTGCACCAGCACCGCAATGGGCAGTCGCCTGCTCGGCCGCTGGCTCAATCGACCACTGCGACATGACAATCCGCGCCAACGACGGGAGTTGACCAACCGCCAGCAGGTGGTCACCACCTTGCTACATAATTATGCCTTCGAACCCATACAAGGCCTGTTAAAACAGGTCGGTGATATCGAACGTATTCTGGCCCGCGTTGCACTGCGCTCAGCACGGCCACGAGATCTGGCCAGGCTGCGCGATGCCCTGACGCTGTTACCAGCGCTACAGGCAGCCTTGTTTGACATTCAGAACCAGTCACCGTCTGAGCGTATGCAAGCGCTGCAGCAACAGATTGCAGAATTTCCCGCCCTGTGTGAGCTGTTGCAATGTGCGCTGATAGAAAACCCGCCAGTGGTCATTCGTGAAGGCGGCGTGATTGCGGAAGGTTTTGATGCCGAACTTGATGAACTGCGCGCCCTCAGCAGCAATGCCGGCCAGTTCCTGATCGATATGGAAGTGCGCGAAAAGCAGCGTACCGGCCTGAGCACATTAAAAGTGGGTTATAACCGCGTCCATGGCTACTACATCGAAGTCAGCAAGGCGCAGGCAGAGTCTATGCCTGCAGACTATCAACGTCGGCAGACCCTGAAAAACGCCGAACGTTTTATCACGCCAGAATTAAAAGTATTCGAAGACAAAGTACTCAGTGCCAACAGCAAAGCGCTGGCCCGGGAAAAAGCTCTTTACGATGAACTGATAGAAACTGCCGCCGCCCAGCTGGCGCCGCTTCAGGACAGTGCTGCGGCGCTGTCAGAGCTGGATGTATTGGCCAATTTTGCGGAGCGCGCAATAAGCCTGGGCTGGGTGCAACCGGTACTGAGTGATACACCTGGCATCCATATCAATCAGGGTCGGCACCCAGTTGTCGAGCAGGTGCTGGAAAAACAGTTTGTACCCAACGACACCCACCTGGCACCTGAACGCCAGATGTTGATCATTACCGGCCCCAATATGGGTGGTAAGTCCACCTATATGCGCCAGACCGCATTAATTGTGCTACTGGCCTTCTGTGGATCACATGTGCCGGCGACCGACGCCAGCATAGGCCCGGTGGACCGTATTTTTACCCGTATCGGCTCTTCCGATGATCTGGCTGGAGGCCGCTCCACGTTTATGGTGGAAATGACTGAAACCGCCAACATCCTGCACAATGCCACGGACAGAAGCCTGGTATTAATGGATGAGGTTGGCCGCGGCACCAGTACCTTTGATGGACTTTCACTGGCCTGGGCCAGTGCTGTTTACATCGCGCAGAAGCTGCGTGCGATGACACTGTTTGCTACACACTACTTTGAGCTGACAGTACTGCCGGAGCAGCTTGCCGGCGTTGCCAACGTGCATCTGGATGCTGCCGAGCATCAGCAAGGCATTGTATTTATGCACACTGTCAAACAGGGTCCAGCAAACCAGAGTTATGGTCTGCAGGTGGCGCAGCTGGCAGGAATTCCGATGGCTGTGATCGAACAGGCACGGCGCAAGCTGCAGGAACTAGAACAACACGCGATTTCTGCCCAGGAGCCTGTCGGTGGGACTACAGCCGTTGGCATTCCCCAAAAACAGGAGCGGCCAGCGCAAAGTGATCTGTTTGCCAGCAGCCACCATCCAGTGATTTCACGCCTTGAACAGCTGGATCCGGATGCCCTGACCCCACGCGAGGCACTGGCATTACTGTATGATCTCAAAAAATCACTTTAGAGCATCGGACAGGTACTCTATAATGCCGCGCATCGTTTGAAATCTGACTGGAAAGTATCATGACATTTGTAGTTGGCGAAAACTGTATCAACTGTAAACACACCGACTGTGTTGAGGTTTGCCCGGTAGACTGCTTTTACGAAGGCCCGAATTTCCTGGTAATCCATCCTGACGAGTGCATCGATTGCGCACTGTGTGAGCCCGAGTGCCCGGTTGACGCAATCTACGCGGAAGATGAGCTGCCAGATGATCAGAAGCAGTTCCTGGAGCTGAATGCGGAACTGGCGCAGAAGTGGCCAAACATCACTCAGATGAAACCTCCGATGGAAGACGCCGAGAAATGGAATGGCGTTGCTGGCAAAATCCAGCACCTGATCAAATAATCCATAAAGCTGTGTTCTGGCGGACGGCGCTTTTCCCGCCTCCGCCAGCAATTGCTGCCTCACTTTTCTGCTAGAAGGCATTAAGGTAAGCATGCTCCGGCGTGCTCTCCCCTCCAAAAAACGCCTCCACACCACAACCATCACGCCCCGCAAAACGCTGTAGTCGCCTGATTGCCTCAATCTGTATTTGCCGTACACGCTCGCGCGTCAGACCAATATCGCGCCCTACCTGCTCCAGGGTTGCAGCCTTGTGCCCTTCCAGCCCAAATCGCCGCACAACAACTTCACGCTGCCTGTCCGTCAACTCATCAAGCCAACGCCAGATTGTGGTACTGGAACCGCTGTATTGCAGAGGGATGGTAGGGTCACCTGTATGCGAGTTGTAACCAATACAGCTGGATTCCAGATTATCCAGATCCGGGATCGCTGAGTTGTTTTCGTGGCTGGATTCATGACAATCCAGAATCTGTGCCAGCGCGTACATGGACAAATTGCAATCTGCGGCCAGTTCCGCACGTCGTGGGCGGCGCCCGAGGTTATGACTAAGCCGGGTTTCCCGCCTGCGACACTGACTGACCTCCTTGATCAGATGCACCGGCAACCGAACATCGCGGGCATGATTCATAATTGCCCGATCGATAGACTGACGTATCCACCAGGTAGCATAAGTAGAGAAGCGGTTTCCCATATCGGGATTGTATTTCTCCACTGCACGAATCAACCCCAGGTTGCCTTCGGATACGATATCCATCAAACACAAACCACGGTTGCGATAACGACGGGCAATGCTGAGCACCAGTCGCAGGTTGTGATAAATCATACGATCCCTGCTATGGGAATCACCGCGCCGACTGGCGCGGGCGCAGCTAAATTCTTCTTCACAGCTTAACAGCGGGATGGCACCGACTTCGCGGACATAAGCGAATTCTACATCGGCAGCACGGGAATATTCAGCGTGGTGGTCAGCAAGCACAAATTCAGCAATATCCATATCTTCAGATCATCCATGTTGATTATTAAATGAACGATCCGAAAATAGCATAGACCAAAGTTTGCTTTCATCTGCAAACCCTGTTTTTGGAACTATCTTTTTATAATTTTGTGCACCAGATCACAAAATCAAAAAAAGATATTTTATGACATTTTGTCAGTGTTTCAGGCAACAAGCAGCTGTCAACGATTAGGCAAATAACGCACAGGATCTACTGGTTTTCCATCCATGCGCACTTCAAAATGCAACAGCTCACGACCGTTAGGACCCGTGCCAACTTCCGCAATCTTGTCACCTGCGCGTACGTTATCACCTTCCTTTACCAGCATGTTGCTGTTGTACATATAAGCGCTCAGATAACGCGCACTGTGTCGCAGGATCACCAGATTGCCTGCACCCTGAATACCACGTCCGGCGTAAACCACGTCGCCGTCCGCCGCAGCATATACCGCCTGTCCTTGTACACCGGAGATATCAATTCCGCGTGCCGGTCCTGTTTCTGAGAAGGTGCTCAGCAACCTGCCATCGGCAGGCCACTGCCAACTGACGCCGTCCAAGGTACGGGTGGGAATGCTGCCAGTGCGTCGCGCCTCAACTGAAGCCTGTGGCCGTTGGCCGGTGGCTGGAGCAGCCTCCCCTGCCGGTGCAGCCGGAATCTGCGGTACCGCACTGATGGCGGCCTCGCTAACCCCGGATGAACTCAGGCTCAAACGCTGGCCTGGATAAATTGTGTACGGAGGGTTGAGGTTGTTTGCCAGCGCCAGACTGCGCACATCCATATTGTAGGCAAACGCGATCGAGTACAGGGTTTCGCCCTGGGTCACAGTGTGAGCACCACTGCCCGCGGGTTCAGCGGGAACAGGTTCGCTGTCCGCTGGTGGTAACGAGGATCGGGTAACGGCACGGGTGATGCCCGTGTTCACTGCAACCGGTCTGACCACAGTATCAGTAGCACCTACAGGCGATGCAGGTGTGCTGACAGTGGCCGCAGTGCTGGCTACCTGAGAACCTGATACTGTCTGGCCATCAACAACAATAATCGGCGCCTGACGATCAAGGCGGCTGCTGCGATCTTCAATAGGTGCCTGATAACCACTGCTGCAGGCTGCCATGGCGGCTGTCAGCAGAACTGCTGACAAATCCTTTGCTGATCGACGCTGACTGTTCATAGCCTTCATAACACTCCCCTCAAAAAACCACGGCTTGTCTGTCAAACACCGGAGCGACGTCGAACGATTGCTTCAAATGACACGATAATGGCAAAACCAGCTATTGCGCAAACCAGAATCTCCAACCACTGCGTGGGTTGTCCGGTGGTCTCGACATAGGTCCAGGGCAACATGCCAAATCCATTGCCCGCCTTGGCTGACTCGCGCCATGGCCACAATACAATCAGTGACGCAGCCAACATACCGATCAAAAACGCAAATGTGGTTTGCCGATAGAGACGGAACATCATGCTCAGGATATGGGCAAAGGACAACAATCCAATCGCACAGCCAGCTGCAAACACAATAATCACGTCCAGCTGGAAACTACGCAGAGCGTCCAGCACATACTCATAAACACCAAACAGAATCAGCATAAACGCGCCGGAAATCCCCGGCAGAATCATCGCGCAAATAGCAATTGCACCACACATAAACAAGTATGGCAGCGCAGTACTGCCTGCCGCAGGATTTAATACCGCAGTGGCGGTTGTGATCAGGAACCCCAGTACAAAAAGAATGGCTTTTAATAGTGTGGGTTTACCCATCTCCGGAAGCAGAATCCAGCATGAAGCCAGTACCAGTCCCAGGAAAAATGCCATCACCAGCATAAAATGTGTATCAAGCAAATACAGAACTGTATTGGCCATAAATAACAGGCTGCCAAGAATTCCCAATAACAGTGTGAACAGGAACTCTCCGTGAATCCGTCGCCAGAATGCCCGCGGCCCCTGCTGCCAAAGCACCGGTAACACCATTGGATTACAGCTTTTGAGTGCTATCAGCAATTGCTCGTAAATTCCGCTGATAACTGCAATGGTTCCACCTGAGACACCTGGTACGGAATCCGCTACTCCAATGGCAACTCCTTTAAAAAACAAGGTGATCCGTTCACGCCATAACATCAATACTGTACCTGACCTGAGTAAAGTGGAACAAAATGAACAGCTTCAAGCACATGGCGCACAAACTCGTCGCCCTGCCGCTCGATCAGCACCAGCTCCTGAGTGCCACGTTCGTCGCCAACAGGTAGCACCAGTCGACCGCCATCGGCCAGCTGGGCCAGTAGATCGGGGGGCACTTGTCGCGGTGCGGCGGCTGCAATAATGACATCAAACGGCCCGTTTTCAGCCCAACCCAAACTGCCGTCATCATGTTTAAACCGCACATTGCGTATACCTAGCAGCGACAGATTACGCCGGGCTTTTTCCAACAGCGGCTGTATACGTTCAACTGACCACACCCGCTCGCTGAGCTGTGCAATCACCGCAGTCTGATAACCACATCCGGTACCTATCTCCAGCACTCTGGCCGGTTTGCCCTGCTCGGGAGCGCGTCCGCCAAGTGCCACCTCAGTCATACGCGCAACCACATAGGGCTGAGAGATTGTCTGGTTAAAACCGATTGGCAACGCGGTATCTTCGTAAGCGCGATGGGCCAGTGCCTCATCCAGAAATACGTGCCGCGGCGTGGTACGCATCACATCCAGCACAGCCCAGTTCTTGATGCCCTTGTCGAGCAGGGATGCAATCATGCGTTCGCGGGTACGCTGGGAGGTCATGCCTATGCCGGCAAGGTTGGGTGTATTCACAACGTGTTGTACTCAATCAGTTCATGCAGAACAGCGGTGGCGAAACAGCCCGCGGGCAAGCTGAATGACAGCTCAAGATCCATCAGGGATTCGGAAAGCCGATAGTGTAATGCCTGCACGGGCAAACGCAAACTGCGCCGCGCAGCCTCAACGTTATGCTGGCAAAGTCCCTCTGTCAGCACGGGATATCCGGCACCCACTTGTGTTTCCAGAGCCAGCACTTCAGCTGAAACACGGCTGTCTCCCCTGCCCCATAACGGCCCGGTGGGATGTATATCCATTTCCGCCAGACGTTGCTGCAAAACAACATCAAAATCCTCCGGCACAAAAACACTGGCGCTGCCGTTCAGATTAAAGACGTCGCCAGACAAATACTTATTCCAGTTGCCGGCTTTAACGCGCTCACTGAGCACTGCGTTAAAAATCAGAGAGCGTGCAGATGAGAGCAGCAAACCTTTTTCGGTAGGATTTCGCGGTCGGTACCGCTGTTCAAACCAGGCGGTGACTTTGTTGATGTTGTCAGAGCCAAAACGCTGCTCACCAAAATAGTTCGGTACGCCTTCACTGCGGATACGTTCAAGCTGATGCGCCAACATCTGCGGCAACATCTGCGTCAGTTCTGCCGACACATTGGCTGGATCCAGCCAGCGCAGGTTACGCAGACGAATAATAAAATGATTGCTGCGGTGGCTGCCACGACGCAGTTTGCGATGATTACGATGAACCTGCTCGATCTGTAGCTCGTCAGAAACGGCAGCGCTGAAATCCGGGGTTTCTTTACCCGGCAGCTGCAGACTGATCCACTGACGGCAAACACCTTGTTTGTCTTTCAGACCCGACCAGCTGACAGCGCGCATATCCACAGCGGCGGCACGTGCCAGCCTGCGTGCGGCATCAACAGTATTGATACCGGTTTTGCGAATCAGAACCCAAACGTGTTCACCGTGGCCGGAGCATTCAAAACCCAGCTCTTCATCCACACAGAAATCGCTGGTTTCCTGCTTGAAATCAGCGCCAAACAGCAAGGGTTGCGTACGATGGAAAATGGGCAGCATCAGCGTGTCAGCAACACAACTGCATAAGTCTCAAGCCCTTCGCGGCGACCTACAAAACCCATGCCTTCGGTTGTAGAAGCCTTCACATTGATGACATCCACATCCACCTGCAGTAATTCAGCGAGGCGCTGGCGCATTGCGAGGATATGTGGCGCCATTTTAGGGGTCTGCGCCAGGATGGTCATATCTGCGTTGCCTACCGACCAGCCGCGCTCTTGCATCAGCTGCACCACACGTTGTAACAGCACCGCACTGTCCGCATTTTTGTAGGCAGCATCGGTGTCAGGAAAATGTTTACCGATATCACCCAGCGCCAGGGCGCCCAGAATGGCATCACACAGCGCATGAATCAGCGCATCCCCATCAGAGTGAGCCAACAGGCCTCTGTCGTGAGGGATGGTGACACCACCCAACACCAACGCTTTGTTGTCTTGCGGCGCGGCAAAACGGTGTGCGTCATAACCATGCCCAATACGAATCTGCGTCACTGTGTAGAACTCCTTTGGGACAAAATCCAGCTGGCCAGTTCCAGATCACCGGGCCAGGTGATTTTAATATTGTCGCGGCTGCAGCGTACCAATTGCGGTTGTACTCCCATACGCTCCATCGCCGACGACTCATCGGTAATCAACGCATTGTTTTCACCCGCCTCAACCAGAGCACGCTGCAGTGCTGCCAGCGGAAAAATCTGCGGTGTACATGCCGCCCAGATATCGCGCCGATCCACTGTACTTTGTACTGCACAGTTTGCGTCTGCACGCTTGAGTGTGTCTGCAATTGGCATTGCCAACAAGGCGCCGGGTATTCCATTTTGGCTGTGACTGGCACTGTAAGCCTGCAGCAGTCGCTGCAGATCATCACGCTGTACACAGGGCCGAACAGCATCGTGCACCATCACCGGGGTGTCTGCAGTAACAGTCAACGACAACGCCGACAGTGCTGCCTGAACAGACTGCCAACGCTCATCACCACCGATACAGGTTTGGATACGGGCGAGTTCATCGGCAGAAAGTTGGGCCTTGGTCAGCGGCCACCACTGATCCTGAGGATGCAGGGCTACCATAATGATGCAGATTTCAGGCAACTGCAGCAGCGCACGCAGTGACTGCAATAACACAGTGCCGTCACCCAAAGGCAGATATTGTTTGGGGATGGATGATTGCATCCGGCTGCCAATGCCGGCGGCCGGGATGATGGCACAAACCACTATTCAATCACCCTGTAGAAAATTTCATCTTCACGTGTCATGCCCATATCTGAACGAGCCCGTTCTTCAATCGCTTCGAGCCCGTTTTTCAGATCCAGCACTTCGTTTTCCAGCATTTCGTTGCGCTGGCGCAGCGCCTCATTTTCAGCCTGCTGTGACGCCAGTTGCGCTTGCAGCTGTGCCAGCTCGGATTTACCACCCGGGCCAGCCCAAAGCCGCCACTGCAGAATCAACAGCACTATCACCAAGCCGGTCAGCAGTGCTTTCATGTTGTACCCAGCGCCTCAAAAAACTGAAGTTAAAAACGTTTATCAGCTAACGTGACTGAACTCGGCAATACCACGATAAATTGCCTTGCTGCCCAGTTCCTGCTCAATACGCAGCAGACGGTTGTACTTGGCAACACGGTCAGAACGGCACAGTGAACCGGTCTTGATCTGACCCGCACCGGTTGCCACCGCCAGATCGGCAATGGTGGTGTCTTCAGTTTCACCGGAACGGTGAGAAATCACCGCGGTGTAACCGGCCTGACGCGCCATACGGATCGCTGCCAATGTCTCAGTCAAGGAACCAATCTGGTTGAACTTGATCAGAATGGAGTTAGCGATGTGGTTTTCGATACCGCGCGCCAGAATTTCAGTGTTGGTCACAAACAGATCGTCACCCACCAGCTGAACTTTGTTGCCGATCTTGCGCGTCAGCAGCGCCCAACCATCCCAGTCACTTTCGTCCATGCCATCTTCAATGGAGAGGATGTTGTAGTCCAGTGCCAGTTTTGCCAGGTAGTCAGTAAATTGTGCAGAGGTGTAAACCGCGTTCTCACCTTTCAGATTGTAGTTACCATCTTTGTAGAATTCAGACGATGCACAATCGAGCGCCAGACGAATGTCTGTGCCCATTTTTAAACCGGTTTTATCAACCGCTTGCAGAATCGCATCCAGCGCAGCTGCGTTGGATGGCAAGTTTGGCGCAAATCCACCTTCGTCACCTACTGCTGTGCTCAGGCCTTGAGCCTTTAATACAGACTTCAGGCTGTGGAAAATTTCAGCGCCGTAACGCAGTGCTTCGGCAAAAGAGGGAGCGCCCACTGGCTGAACCATAAATTCCTGGATATCCACGTTGTTGTCGGCGTGCTCACCACCGTTGATGATGTTCATCATCGGCACCGGCAAAGACATGCTGTCGCTGGTGCCATTCAGCTTGGCAATCCACGCGTACAGTGGCATCTGGTTCGCTTGTGCAGCGGCTTTGGCAGCCGCCAAAGATACCGCCAGAATTGCGTTAGCTCCCAGATTGGCTTTGTTATGTGTGCCGTCCAGGTCGATCATGATTTTGTCGAGACCCGCCTGATCAGAGGCATCTTGACCCAACAGTGCATCGCGAATGCTGGTGTTGACGTTGCCAACCGCTTTCAGCACGCCTTTGCCCAGATATCGATTCGCATCCTTGTCACGCAGCTCCAACGCTTCACGTGAACCTGTAGAGGCACCGGAAGGCGCACAGGCACTACCAACAACACCGTTATCCAGCAATACATCAGCTTCAACGGTCGGGTTTCCACGTGAATCCAGAACTTCGCGTGCGCGAATATCTTTAATGATTGGCATATTGATTTCCTGTCAATGTAAGACTATTGAGTGTCGATTTCCGGGAATGACTTCACCAGATCATCAACGGCTTTCATTTGTTGCAAAAATTCTTCCAGACGAGCCAGTGGCAAGGCACATGGGCCATCACACAACGCTTTATCCGGATCAGGATGCGCTTCAAGGAATAACGCAGCAAGCCCCTGGCTCATTCCCGCACGCGCCAATTGAGTCACGTCAGCACGTCGGCCATCAGCGCTGGCGGCCAGACCACCCGGCTTTTGTAACGAGTGCGTCACGTCAAACATGACGGGATAACGGAATTTTTTCATCACTGAGAAGCCCAGCATGTCCACAACCAGATTGTTGTAACCAAAACTGGAACCACGTTCACACAACATCAGTTTGTTATTACCGGCTTCTTCAAATTTACGCAGAATATGTTTCATTTCCTGCGGCGCCAGAAACTGTGCTTTTTTGATGTTGATAAAAGCATTGGTCTTCGCCATCGCAATCACCAGGTCGGTCTGGCGTGACAAAAATGCCGGCAACTGAATGATGTCTGCTACTTCAGCAACAGGCGCTGCCTGCCACGGCTCGTGAATATCCGTGAGAACTGGCACTTTAAAGCGATCTTTAATGTCCTGCAGAATTTTTAAGCCCTGCTCCATTCCCGGGCCTCGATACGAATTAATCGAGGAGCGGTTGGCTTTATCAAACGATGCTTTAAAAACATAAGGAATACCCAAACGCTGGCACACGTCCACATAATGGGCCGCAATCTCCTGAGCCAGCTCAGCTGACTCCAGAACATTCATGCCACCAATCAAAACAAAAGGCAGATGATTGCCAAAACGGATATTCTCCGTCAGCGTCAGCTCAATCGGTGCCTTGTCACCTGCCATAGCTGTCATGCCTTCTCTCCAGTGTTTTCAGTGGCAGCCTGATGCGCCAGTGCTGCATTAACAAAACCTGTAAACAACGGATGGCCATCACGCGGTGTTGAGGTAAATTCCGGGTGGAACTGACAGGCAACAAACCATGGGTGATCTGGCACCTCAATCATTTCTACCAGCTCGCCATCCATTGAACGGCCAGTGATTTTCAGACCTGCTTTCTGCAGTGTCTCAATATAGTTATTGTTGACTTCGTAACGATGACGATGACGCTCAACAATCACTTCCTGACCGTAACATGCTTGCGCTGTGGAGCCAGCTTCCAGACGACACTGCTGTGCACCCAGGCGCATAGTGCCACCCAGATCAGAATTTTCGTCACGCTGTTCAACAGCGCCATCGGCTGTGACCCATTCGCTGATCAACGCAACCACCGGGTCAGCACAATCCGGCTTGAATTCGGTGCTGTGCGCATCACTCAGGCCGGCCTTGTTACGGGCGTATTCAATCA
>CAZHUJ010000010.1:78962-111495 GCA_964535565.1 uncultured Pseudohongiella sp.
AATTCGGTGCTGTGCGCATCACTCAGGCCGGCCTTGTTACGGGCGTATTCAATCACCGCAACCTGCATACCCAGACAGATACCCAGATAAGGAATTTTGTTCTCACGTGCATACTGCACCGTCAGAATTTTGCCTTCGACGCCGCGCATACCAAAACCGCCCGGCACCAGAATAGCGTGAGCACCTTCCAACAGATGAGTGCCATGCACTTTGACATCACTGGAATCGATGTATTTGATATTCACGCGCGTACGCGTCTGAATACCGGCATGCCCTACCGCTTCAATCAGCGACTTGTAGGCATCCAGCAGTTCCATGTATTTGCCGACAATCGCAATGGTGACTTCACGCTCAGGATTGAGTTTGGCATCCACCACACGGTCCCACTCAGACAGATCAGCGGGCGGGCAATCGATTCCAAACTTTTTGACCACAATCTCGTCCAGCTGAGCAGAACGCAACAGCGACGGAATACGGTAAATGGTATTGGTATCAGGCAAAGACACCACAGCAGGCAGATCTACGTTAGTGAACAATGCAATCTTGCGACGCGCAGATTCAGAGATTTCAGTCTCGGAACGGCAAATAAGAATATCGGGCTGAATACCAATGGAACGCAGCTCTTTAACAGAGTGCTGAGTCGGTTTGGTTTTGGTTTCGCCGGCCGTTGCAATATATGGAACCAGGGTCAGGTGCATAAACAGCGCCTGGGATGAACCCAGCTCAACACGCATCTGACGCACAGCTTCCAGGAAGGGCTGGGACTCAATGTCACCGACGGTGCCACCTACTTCAACCAGCGCCACATCGGCGCCTTCCGCACCCAGGAATACACGGCGTTTGATTTCGTCGGTAATGTGTGGAATGACCTGGATGGTTGCACCCAGATAGTCGCCACGACGCTCACGGCGGATCACTTCCTCATACACCCGTCCGGTGGTGAAGTTATTGCGCGCAGTCATGGTGGTACGAATAAAGCGTTCGTAGTGCCCAAGGTCCAGATCGGTTTCAGCGCCGTCTTCAGTGACAAACACTTCCCCGTGCTGGAACGGGCTCATTGTGCCCGGGTCCACATTGATATAGGGATCAAGTTTGAGCATGGTGACCTTGAGGCCACGAGCTTCCAGAATCGCTCCCAAAGAAGCAGAAGTAATACCTTTGCCGAGTGACGAAACCACACCACCGGTAATGAAAATAAATCGCGTCATTAACGCCCCATCCTGAGTCATTGATGGGGTTACAGGTTACCAGAAGCCCCCAACATGAACAATTTAAAAAAGCTTGTTACTCCGGCTCTTGCGCTTCCGGCAATTGCCAGTTGACCGCCCAGCCCAAACGGCCGGGTTCCTGCTGAAACCCTTCACATACGCCAATACCGGCTATCCATGCCAGTTTGCCACCCACAAATACTAACGGTATGCGGCTACGCAACCACGGTGGAGTGCTGGATTCCTGCAATATCTTTTTTAGTGCACGGCGCGGTCGCCCGGCCAATGCACAGTCAAAACTGCCATCCAGCAAGTTTTGATGACCACTGCTGTCCGACACATATTGCCGATACAGCACTGTAACCTTTTGCTCAGGCAGCACCATGCCACCGTTTGCCACCTGAATCAGACGCAAAATGCCATTGCCCGGCAAGACCATGGCTGGCAAGCGTCCATCTGGCGCCTGTTCCCAGATATAACCACCTTCAGGCGCGGGAACATGTGCCTCTCGCGGCCACATCAGGTACAGCCTGTCGCGAAAGCGCCGCAGTTCACGCCCCTGCCATAACAGACAGGGTTCGGCATCTTCGGATGCCAGTAAAAAATCTTCACGCAATGTTTGTACACATTGCCAGTCCGGCCACAAACCGGTACGCCTGTGCAGCCAGTAGCGGAATACCAGCCGTTGCATGGCCTCTGATGCTGTGCGCAGATCCGCTATCGCCAGACTGCCTTCTTCAGCATCTTCGTTTCCAGCAAGATACTGCTCTGCAACGTCTTGCAGTATCTGTTCCTGATCGGACTGTAACTGCGCAACACGTGCCAGCGACTCAGTAACAGCCGGCCAATTCTGGCGCAATACCGGCATGACCTGATGACGCAGATAGTTACGACTCAGGCGAATGTCCTGATTACTTTCATCATCAACATGGTCTAGCGCAAACTGTTGCGCATACGCTTCCAGACCATCACGCGAAAGCGGCGTTTTAACATCCAGGAATGGCCGCAGCAAACTGCCCTGCTCCAGTTCCCGCGACAACGGCATGCCCGACAGACCGCGAGCACCACTGCCTCGCAGCAGATTAAGCAATACCGTCTCAGCCTGATCATCCAGATGATGTGCCATCAGCAGCACCTCATCAGCAGCCAAGCTGCTGGCAAACACTTCGTAACGTGCATCGCGTGCGGCGGCTTCCAGCCCAGTGCCGGCTTCACGCCACATTCCAACCTGCTCACCCACCCTGTGCACTTCCAGGCTGATGCCGCGTTCATCACAGGCGCGCTGGCAAAACTCCAGCCAACTGTCAGCGTGTTTGCTCAGTCCATGATGCACATGCAAAGCGCGCATCCCGGCCGGAAACAGCGATTGCCAGTATTGGCGATAACGGTGGCACACATCCAGCAGCACCATCGAATCCAGACCGCCACTGAAGGCAATGACCAGTCCCTGCGGCTGAGGCAAATGCAACAACAGCGCCGTCTGTTGACGACGCTGCGCAAACTCTTCAAGGGAATTCACCAATGCCAAAGCGGGTGCCGGCAATCTGTTATTGGACACCACTATACCCTCGAGCCGGTGTTAAGGACCGGGGCAAAGCCCCGGCAATCAACGGCTGATGCCGTAACTCATCAAACGCTTGTAACGACGCTCAACCAGTGTGTTGATATCCATCTTCTGCAAACGATCAACCTGCTCAACCAGGGCAGACTTGATGTTGGCAGACACAGCCTGAACATCGCGGTGTGCACCACCGAGTGGTTCCGGGATAGTGGTATCAACAATACCCAGCTCTTCCAGACGCTTGGAAGTCACACCCATGGCTTCAGCAGCATCAGAGGCATGTTCAGCCGATTTCCACAGAATGGTGGCGCAACCTTCGGGCGTGATCACCGTGTAAGTGGAGTACTGCAGCATGTTCAGATGGTCAGCAATACCAATCGCGATTGCACCACCGGAGTTTGCTTCACCAGTAACAGTGGCAATCAATGGGGTTTTGACTCGTGACATCATTGCCATGTTTTCAGCAATTGCCTCGTTGATACCACGCTCTTCAGCATCAATACCGGGATAAGCACCGGGGGTATCAATAAAACTGAGCACTGGCAGACCAAAACGCTCGGCCATCTCAATCAGACGACGGGCCTTGCGATAACCTTCCGGACGCGGCATACCAAAATTATGGCGTACCTTTTCTTTGGTACCACGGCCTTTCTGGTGACCAATCACCATCACGGGTTTGTCATCCAGACGGGCAATACCGCCTACCAGCGCCAGATCGTCTGCAAACAGACGGTCACCGTGCAGTTCATCAAAATCAGTAAAAATGTGCTGAATATAATCCAGCGTATAGGGACGCAACGGATGGCGCGCCACCTGTGAAATCTGCCAGGAGCTCAGGTTACCGTAGATTTTTTCGGTCAGTTTTTTGCTTTTTTCCTGCAGCTTCTGGATTTCGTCGCCGATATTGAGCCCATTGTCATCACTGACAAGACGCAATTCGTTGATCTTCACTTCCAGATCAGCTATCGGCTGCTCAAAATCAAGATAATTCGGATTCATAGGTATGTGGTCTGTCCATTGGATCACAAGAGGCGGCCATGATATCAAATAACCGCGATTAGCGGTAAGCAATGCTCACAGCCTGTTGCCCCAGAATTTGTTGCAACTCATGAATAAGGTTTTGATCGGGGCGAATGCGCCACTGCTCACCCAGAGCAATCCAGCCGCTGACCTCGGGTCGGCGGTAGCGGATACGCACCGGACAGGCCTGCGGCTGGGATACGCTGGCATCGTCCATATCCGGCGCAGTCTCTGCCTGTGCGGCAGTGGCCACAAGCGGCACACAATAGGGTTCAAGGATAGCGGCCAGGCGTTGACTGAAGTTCTCAGGCAATCGATCTGCACGCAGCTCCAGCTCCAACGCACGCGCAAAACGCTGACGTGCCTGGGTCAGACTCATGACCTCGCGGGCGCGGCCGCGCAGGGCACCATTAAAATCATCCATGGAAACCTGGCAATCGACCACCAGAATGGCGTCTTTTTGCAGCAGTTCGCGGAACTGCTCATATTCTTTGGCAAACAGCGAGATTTCCAGGCGACCGCTGCGATCATCCAGCGTAATAAACGCAATTGTGTCACCGCGCTTGCTGCGCATGGTGCGGGTTGCAACCAGCAGTCCAGCGACGAGCTGGTTCTCGCGTTCAGCCTTTAGATTGGCCAGACGGTCTTTTGTCAGCTGCTTAAGCTCCGGCAGGAATTCATCCACCGGGTGACCACTGAGATACAGCCCAAGCGTGTCGCGCTCTTCGCGCAGGCGCTGCTGCTGACTCCAGGGGCGAATACGCGAATTGGCTGGCCCACCGTCGTTTTGCACAACCTCAACTTCCGGCACCGGGGCAATATCACCAAACATATCAAGCACACCGGCGGCACGGTTACGACTGCTTTGTTCAGCCGCCTGCACCGTATCGGCCAGCGTTGCCATCAGCCAGGCACGCGTAGTGTCGGTATCAGCCTGATACAAATTGTCGAGCGCACCGGCTTTGATCAGTGCTTCCAGCGCGCGTTTGTTGACGGTACGAAGATCTACGCGCTGGCAGAAATCCAGCAGCGATGTAAACGCTCCGCCCTGCTCGCGCGCCGCAATAATATTGTTGATAGGGCCTTCGCCCAGCCCTTTGATAGCGCCCAGGCCGTAGACAATTTCACCTTTATTATTAACGGTGAAGTTATAGGCACCGACATTAACGTCGGGCACAATCAGCGGCAGCTTCATCTCGCGACACTCTTCAATCAGTGTCACCACCTTGTCGGTGTTCTGCATATCCGCTGACAACACCGCCGCCATAAAATAGGCCGGGTAATGCATTTTCAACCAAGCGGTCTGGTAAGACACCAGCGCGTAAGCTGCCGAGTGAGATTTGTTAAAACCGTAACCGGCAAATTTTTCCATCAGGTCAAAGATAGACCCCGCCAGTTCGGCACTGAGTCCGCGCTCGGCGGCGCCGGCCAGGAAGATACTGCGCTGCTTGGCCATCTCTTCGGGCTTCTTTTTACCCATGGCGCGGCGCAACATGTCCGCGCCACCCAGACTGTAGTTGGCCAGCACCTGCGCAATCTGCATCACCTGTTCCTGATACAGGATCACCCCGTAGGTATTACTCAATACCGGCTCAAGGTCCGGGTGGGGATAAGCAATATCAGCGCGGCCGTGTTTACGGTTGATGAAGTCATCCACCATGCCCGATTGCAGCGGACCCGGACGGAACAGTGCCACCAGTGCCACGATATCTTCGAAGCAGCTGGGCAGCAGGCGCCGGATCAGCTCTTTCATACCGCGAGATTCCAGCTGGAAAACGGCGGTGGTTTCACCCCGTTGCAGCAGATCGTAGACGCGCATGTCATCAAGCGGTATCGCAGTAATGTCGAGCGGATTGTTTTTGTGCGAATCTTCCTGGGCGTTAATCATCTTGACGGCCCAGTCGATAATCGTCAGTGTACGCAGCCCCAGGAAGTCGAACTTCACCAGACCGGCTGTCTCCACATCGTTTTTGTCAAACTGGGTGACCAGGCTCTCACCGTTATCGTCACAGTACAGCGGAGAAAAATCGGTGAGACGTGTGGGGGCAATAACCACACCCCCAGCGTGTTTGCCAACGTTACGCGTGATGCCTTCAAGTTTGAAGGCCATCTCCATAATTTCCTGGGCGTCTTCGTCAGAGTCGATAAACTCTTTGAGCTGCGGCTCCTCTTCCAGCGCCCGCGTCAATGTCATCCCGGGTTCAAACGGAATCAGTTTGGAGAGTTTGTCTGCCAGACCATAAGACTTGCCCTGCACACGTGCCACGTCGCGCACAACCGCTTTGGCCGCCATGGTACCGAAGGTAATAATCTGTGATACCGCTTCCTTGCCATATAACTCAGCCACGTGCTGAATCACACGGTCACGACCCTCCATACAGAAGTCAACGTCGAAGTCAGGCATAGACACCCGCTCCGGATTCAGGAAACGTTCAAACAGCAAGTCGTATTTCAGTGGATCCAGATCGGTAATGCCCAGCGCCCACGCCACAATGGAGCCAGCACCTGAACCCCGTCCCGGCCCCACCGGAATATCATTGTTTTTGGCCCACTGGATAAACTCCATCACAATCAGGAAGTAACCCGGAAAACCCATCTGGATGATGACGTTGAGCTCAAAATCCAGGCGCTCATAATAAGGCTGGCAAAAGGCCTGGTAAGCCTCAGCATGACTATCGTCCATCACAAAACGAGGACCTTTGGATTCAGCAAAAGCACGCGGCAGACGTTTATCCAGACCTTCACGACTGATCGCACGGAAAAACTCATCCATGGTCATACCCGGCGGTACCGGGTAATTTGGCAGATAGGGTTTACCCAGCTCCAGCGGCAACGAACAACGCAACGCAATCTGCACAGTGTTGTCGATGGCTTCGGGCAAATCTGCAAACAGCTCTATCATTTCCTCGGGGGAGCGCAGATATTGCTGTTCAGTGTAATGGCGTGGCCGGCGCGGATCATCCAGGGTACGGCGCTCATGAATACAGACGCGAACCTCATGCGCCTCAAAATCATCAGGCGACAAAAAGCGCACATCGTTAACCGCCACCAGCGGACAGTCCGTATCCGAGGCCAGCCTGGCCGCCGCCTGGTTATAGGCATCTTCACCCGGACGGCCACAGCGCGCGACCGTCAGGTAAAAGCTGTCGGGGAACAGACTCATCCACTCGGCCAGTGCACGCATTGCACCAGCCCTGTCTTCGTCAACCAGCGCACGCCCAACATTACCGTTCATGCCACCGGACAGTGCAATCAATCCGTCACTGTGATCCAGCAGCCATTCGTACCGAAGCTGTGGCGCACCATGATTAATTTTTTCAGTATATGAACGTGAAATCAGCCGTGTCAGGTTGCGATACCCTTCCAGGTTTTTTACCAGCAACGTCAGCGCAAAAGGACGATCCGGGCGCTCGGGATTTTCAATCAGCACATCACAACCGCACACAGGTTTCACCCCGGCACTCATCGCTGCGCTGTAAAATTTGATCATCGAAAACAGATTGCCCTGATCAGTAACAGCAACCGCAGGCATACCGGACTTGGCGGCAATTTTGACCAGATCATCCACGCGCACCAAACCATCCACAATCGAAAATTCGGTGTGAACGTTGAGATGGACAAACTGTTTTGCAATAGCCGTCTGATTCATAGTCAGCACTTCAGTAATTCAGCAACAGGCGCATAACTGCGTCGGTGCAATTCGCAGGGACCCAGCTCATGCAGCGCCTGCAAATGCGCCGGGGTCGGGTAACCTTTGTGTTTGGCAAAACCGTAACCCGGGTATATCTGATCCATGGCTTCCATGGCGCGATCGCGCGCGACCTTGGCAAGAATGGAGGCCGCTGCAATACAGTCCAGACGCGAATCACCCTTGACGAGTGCCGCCGATGGATAGGTCCAGCGTGGGCAGTGTTTGCCGTCTACATAAATAAAATCCGGCGCCACAGTCAGCGCCTGTACCGCCAGGTCCATGGCCTGCATACTGGCCTGGAAAATATTGATGCGATCAATTTCATCAGCGGATACTTCGGTAATAGCAAATGCCACCGCCTGCTGCTGAATTTTGTCGTAGAGCACCTCACGTTGACGTGCGCTGAGCTTTTTGGAGTCATTTAAATGCGGCAGGCTGTAACGCTGAGGCAGTATCACCGCCGCAGCAAATACAGCGCCGGCCAAAGGACCACGACCGGCTTCGTCTGTGCCTGCCACCTGCTGCCCCTGATGTTCCGGCCAGTCGGCAATACAGCGTGAGACGTCCGCAAAAAATGACACTGTCATGCCTCTATCAACCGTGCAATAGCCGCTGCTGCTTCGGTATCAGCATCCAGACGAATACTGCGATGAATCTGTGTAAAACGCTGCATCAGAACCTCACACGAGGCTTCATCATCCAGCCAGCGCATCAGCGCCGCAGACAGTGCCTGCGGTGTTACTGCATCCTGTAAAAATTCCGGCACAAGTTCTTCGCCTGCCAGCAGGTTGGGTAATGAGACATACGGCACCTTTACCAGACGCGATGCCAACATCCAGGTCAACGACGATAAGCGGTACGCAACCACCATTGGACGCTTGAGCAACATCGCTTCCAGGGTCGCTGTACCCGAAGCCTGCAACACCACATCGGCAGCGCGCATGGCGTCATGCGATTGCCCATCCAATATATATATAGCTGAGCGCAAGGCAGCCGCATCCGGTTGCTGTGACAAAAATTCGTCAAGCAAGGTGCGCATCTGCTGCAGACGCAATTCATTGGCACAGGGAATAACAAACTTCAGCTGGGGACGTTGTTGCAGGCATAATGCCGCTGACTGCAAAAATACCGGCGCCAAACGTGCCACTTCATCACGTCGACTACCTGGCATCAAACAGACCAGTGGCGTCACTACATCAACGCCAGTCAGGCACAGCGCCTGCCGCGCTTCAATACGCACCATCAGCTGATCGGCATCCGGATCAATGCGATCGGCCATTGGATGACCTACACAATGCACCGGAATCCCGTGTTGCTGATAAATGTCTGCTTCAAAAGGAAACAGCGTCAGCATCAGATCCACAGCTGTCTTGATCTTGAAAATACGTTTCTGCCCCCAGGCCCAGACGCTGGGGCTGACATAGTGCACAACCGGAATACCCAGATCATGCAGCGGCTGTTCCAGGCGCAGATTAAAACCGGGGGAATCGATACCAATAAAAACGGCGGGTTTTTCATTCTGGAACAGGGTCACCAGATCGCGCTTGAGGCGAAGCAGCTCAGGCAGACGACCCAGCGGTTCTATAAACCCCATAACCGACAGACGTTCCATCGGTGTGATGCTTTCAAAACCGCAGGCCAGCATGCGGGGACCGCCAACACCGGCAAAACGCGCCTGCGGATAACGCAGACGAAGCGCCTTGATCAGTCCAGCCCCCAGAATGTCACCCGAGGTCTCCCCTGCCACAATGCCAATCAGCATAAGGTTCTACCTGGTATCAGCGATGGATACCCTTGAGCGAGCCGGTAATCGACTTCAGCATCACTTCCAGCACAGGACTGTCTGCGGCCAGCGCAGCAATCTGTTCCTGCGCTTCCTGCAGACTCAGGCCGCGTTTGTACAAAATTTTGAACGCTTCGCGAATCTGGCGAATGCTGTCTGCGTCAAAACCACGACGCTCCAGACCCACCGTATTCACGCTGCGCACTGCTGAGGGTGAACCACTGACAATGACATAAGCCGGCACATCATGAGAAATGTGTGTCATGCCCCCTATCATTGCATGTGCACCCACACGCAGAAACTGGTTTACACCGGCAAAACCGCCCAGAATGGCCCAGTCATCTACCTGCACGTGGCCGGACAAACCGGCGTTGTTGGCAAATACTGTGTTGTTACCAACAATACAGTCATGGGCAATATGTACATACGCCATCAACAGATTGCCGCTACCAATGCGCGTGTATCCGCCACCGGATCCGGTTCCGCGATGCAGCGTCGCCCCTTCGCGGATAATGTTGTTGTCACCAATTTCGAGCCAGGTGTCTTCACCAGAGAATTTTTTATCAGCCGGATCTTCACCTACAGAAGCAAACTGATAAATGCTGTTGCCTTTACCAATACGGGTATTCGCCTTGATAACAACATGCGAGCTGATCTCGGTGCCTTCACCAATTTCAACATTTGGACCAATGATGCTCCACGGTCCAACTTTGACACCCTCCGCCAGTTTGGCTGAGGGGTCTATAATTGCACGCGAATCGATCACTGTTCCCGTTTCCTTTCAGCACACATGATGATGGCTTCACCAACCAGCTCGCCGTCTACCGAAGCACGGCACTGGAATTTATAAATACCGCGCTTGTTGGTCACAATCTCGGCTTCCAGCGTCAGTCGGTCACCTGGCACTACCGGGCGTTTCAGACGTACGTCGTCCGCGCCAACAAAATAGTAGAGGTAACCGTCTTTGGGTTTTTTCTCCTGACTTTTAAAACCAAGAACACCGGCAGCCTGTGCCAGTGCTTCAATAATCAGCACGCCCGGCATGATTGGATAATCAGGGAAGTGGCCGTTAAAAAATGGCTCATTCACCGTGACGTTTTTGTAGGCCACGATGGATTTGCCCAGCTCCATGCTGACCACTCTGTCGACCAGCAAAAATGGATAGCGCTGTGGCAAATATTCCTTAATCTCTTCCACGTTCATCATAATTTTTTCCTGACTCTGGCCCGTTGCTATCTTGCAACTGCCTTTCTATGTTCCTGACAGTTCGTGTCAGCTCGGACAATTTTCCCAGCGACACAACGTTTCGTTTCCACTGCGTGCTCTCCTGCAGCAGTGTGCCCGAGGAATAAAGCCCCGGACGTTCAATAGATTGTGTAACCATGGACATGGCACTGACGGTGACACCGTCAACAATACTCAGATGACCGGTAATTCCGACACCGCCACCAATGACACAATAACGACCAAGACGCGAGCTGCCTGCCAGCGCACTGCAACCGCAGATCACCGAGTGATCGCCTACCACGCAGTTGTGTCCAATCTGAACCTGATTATCAATTTTGACGCCGTTACCAATCACGGTGTCATCCAGTGCACCACGGTCAATGGTGCTGCTGGCTCCAATTTCAACATCATCACCAATCTGCACCGAGCCCAGTTGCGCGATTTTTATCGAGCGCATTGTGGTTTTATCGAATGCAAATCCAAATCCGTCTGCCCCGATCACCGCACCGGAATGCAAAATGGCACGCTCACCGATTTTTACATCATGATAAAGAGTGACATGCGGATACAGCTGCGAATCATTACCCAGGTGTACACCGCTGCCGACATAACACCCTGCGCCAATACGGCATCCGTCACCAATAACAGCGCCGGATTCAATCACCACATGGGCGCCAATGCTCACATGTTTGCCAATACTTGCATCCAGACTGATCACTGCCGTCTCATGTACATGTGGATGAGCCGACAACAGATTGCGCTGCGCCTCCTGAGCCTCGGCAAACAGCTGCGAGACCCTGGCATAGGTCACATACGGCGAAGGTGACAACAAACACGGCAGCTGCGTGCTGTCAGCCAGATCCGGATGAATGATGACCGCACTCGCGCGGCAACCGGCAAGCTGTTTGATATAACGAGGATTGCTCAGAAAAGCGAGCTGACCTTCGCGGGCTGACTCCAACGTCGCCAGCCCCTCGATCAGCAGGTCCGCAGATGGAGCACGCAGGGGTACATCCAGTCTTGTGGACAGCTCCCCCAGCGTGAATGACACTTTCACAGTGCGTTACCCGGACGTTAACTGTCTGCTCTTAACGAGACAGTTCGTTAATTTTCGCAGTGACCAGCGCAGTGATGTTGTAGCTGTTGTTAAAGTACGCAACGGCTTCGGCATTCAGTACAACATCGTATTTGCCTTCCTGCACAACCGCTTCAATCGCCTGCCCCAGACGCTCACGCATGCTGTCGATGAACTGCTGCTGGCGTTGTTGCCATGCACCTTGCAGACGCTCGGAGATCAGACGCATTTGCAGCTGTTTCTCTTCCGCTTCGGAATTCAGTGCACGCATTTCTGACTCGCTCATAATGGACTCATCACGCTGGGCACGCTCGATCAGAGCACGCAGTTCGGTGTTCAACTGCTCCAGACGGGCTTCATCGCTGGCAAATTCGCTACGGGTACCGGTTTCCAGTTCACGGGCGGCGTCCGAGTTGAACAGCGCCTGTTCCAGATTGATGATACCGATAACAGGCGTGCTCTGGGCAACAGCTGAATTAGCTGTCAGTAACAGCGCCGCAATAAGTACCATAAACTTTTTCATTGTATTCACCTTGTCTCAAGTCTCTTTATCGTTATCGTTGTTATCGGTTTAGTTGTCAATTCGGGGCCGCGCATTATAGCACCGGCCATTTATCAGAAGCCCGCACCAATTGTGAAATCGAAAGTCTTGGTGCGATCTTTGCCATCTTTGGTAAAGGGTTTGGCCAGGTAGAACGTCAACGGACCAAACGGTGACAGATAGGTCACGCCTACCCCGACGGAATAACGCAGATCACCCACATCAAAACGGCTACAGGTATTTCTGGCGATCTGGGATTTGGAGCAGTCGCTGGAGAACACACTGCCCACATCAAAGAATACGCTGGAACGTACACGGCTGCGATCCTGTACCAGTGGCATCGGGAACAGCAGCTCCACGGAGGCAGTGGTCAGAATATTGCCACCAAAACTGTTGCGGTCACCGTAAACGTCGTAGGTTTGTGTTGCCAGTTGCACCAGCGGTTTGCCATTTGCATCCAGCTGCGGCTGCCCATTGGCATCAAATACCGGCACTGTCAGATAACCTTCAGTACCATCGTAACCTTCCGGGAAACCGGAAGGATTCATTTTGATATTGCCGTTTTCATCCTTGAGCAGTCCGGCATAACCGGTGGAATAGATCAACGGCGGTGTACTGCGCGGTCCCAGACTGTTTTCATCAAATCCACGCACAACACCGTTGTAGGCCAGACCACCGGCAAAGTAGTTCTGGAAAAACGGCAGTGAATCGGTTTTGCCATAACCATCGCCATAACCCAGGTTGGTACGCACGTGGAATACGAAGTCACCATAAATGGGTTGGTAATACTGGGTGTTGTAGCTGAGGCGGTAGTACTCCAGGTCACTGCCCGGCACCGTCACTTCAAATGACAGCTGCTGGAAACTACCGTCGGTTGCCAGCTGTCCGCGGTTCAGCGTGCTGCGAATCCAGTTGGTGGTAAATGTGACGT
This sequence comes from uncultured Pseudohongiella sp., assembly GCA_964535565.1. Lineage (GTDB taxonomy): Bacteria > Pseudomonadota > Gammaproteobacteria > Pseudomonadales > Pseudohongiellaceae > Pseudohongiella. The sequence goes on from CAZHUJ010000010.1 coordinate 92,000, forward strand.
TGTCGAACTCGGAGCCGTTTTTGTCGATAAAACCAAGATCCGGCGACTGGTTCAGATACTCCGGCGGCAAGTCGCTGAGCAATCCGGTCACCGCATCAGACACCGGGCCTAACCACGGGTTCAGGTTAGGCTGGGAAATGATATAGCGATCAATATAAGGGCTCGGCCGCGGGGACGATTCAATCTCCTGCACCGACACACCACCGGAACTGAGTTCGGTATGGGTATAACCGATGTTGTAACCAATCTGCTGGATTTCGCTGATCGGATAACTGAAGTTCATCGACGCACCATAAGAGGTGGTCGAGAAACTGGCGATGTTAAACGGCGAATCCTGCTTCTGCGCAAACACACTGAAACCACGGCTTACACCATCAGGCGTATAGTATGGGTCCATATAGGAGAAGTTTGCGCTGCTGCTGAAATAACTGCGGTTCAGACCAATGGCAACGGTACGACCGGTACCCAGGAAGTTCTCAGCCTGCAGATCAGTGGCCACAAACCAGTTACCACCACCGCCGGAACCTACACTGAAGGAAACACTGCCAAAGTTCTGCTCTTCAACTTCGAATTCAACGTCCACCTGATCGGAGGTGCCAGGCAGCTCCACGGTATCGACGTTGACAGTGGAGAAATAACCCAGACGCTCCAGACGCACCTTGGACAACTCAATCTGCTGGCTGGAGGCCGGGGCACTTTCCAGCTGACGCATTTCCCGGCGCAATACATCGTCAGCGGTGGACACGTTGCCACGGAAATTGATGCGATTCACATAGGTACGTGCACCCGGATTGACGTAGAAAATCACCTCAACGGTGTTGTCTTCGTCATTGATATTGGGCACGCCTTCCACTTCAGCAAACGCATAACCCAGGTTACCCAGAATTTGCGTCATGTATTCTTCAGACGCTGTGATCAGTGCCTGTGAAAAAGTCTGACCTGGCCCTACCAGCGTATACGCGCGCAGCAGCGGCTCGGCATTAACCAGATCACCCACCAGATCAACGCGGTTAACCGTGTACTGCTGCCCTTCGCTGACATTGATGGTGATGTAAATCTGTTCGTTGTCCGGCGTAATTGTTACCGGTGTGGAATCCACGTTAAAACGGGCAAAACCACGGTCCAGATAAAACGAATTCAGGCGCTCGATATCACCTTCGAGCTGCTCCGCTGAATAGCGGTCACGGCGGCTCAGCGGCAGATACCAGGGCCGTGTACCAAGGTCAAAACTGTCGGTCAGCTCATCCGCCTCATAAGTGGTATTACCCACAATATTGATATCGCGAATACGGCTTTCCTGACCTTCGTTAACGGTCATGTCGATGGTTACGCGGTTACGCGGCAGCTCTTCCACTTCGATATCTACCGTGGTGCCGTAGCGGCCACGTGAGGAATACACTTCCTGAATACCCTGGCGGATCGCCTCCATTGTAGAGCGGGTAAAAATACCGCCCTCGACAATTTCGGCCTGTTCCATATTGCGCAGAATATCTTCGGTTTTGAGTACGCGGTTGCCAGTGATATTAATCTCACTGACCGACGGACGCTCGAGTACGGTAATCAGCAGCACGTCACCTTCACGCGCAACTTCCACTTCCTCAAAATACTGGGAGTCGGCAATCGCACGAATAATCTGTGCAGCCATGCCCGGTTCCATCTCATCACCTACACCCACAGGCAACAGGCTGAACATTACACCGGGGGAAATACGCTGCAGACCATCAACCCGAATATCAGTGATGATGAAGCTCTGTGTAGACGCGGGGACTTGCGCCTGGGCCTGGGTTGAGGCAACGATACCAAGGGTCAGGAGGGCACTGAGACACGACGTTCTTATCATGGGGTACGTACAAATCCGGGCATTATTATGGGTTTAAAGTCATGCAGCGGTGAGGGTCAAGTCACAACAGCCGGCTGACGTCGTTATATATCGCCAGCATCATAATGCCACCGATGATCAGCAATCCAAGTTGCAGGCCCATGGCCTGAATTCGCTCGGGCACCGGACGGCGTATGATAGCCTCAACGGTGTAATACAACAAATGCCCACCATCCAGCACTGGAATGGGCAGCAGGTTCATCACGCCCAGACTGATGCTCAGAATAGCCAGGAATCCCAGATAAACTTCCAGTCCGTAACTGGCGGTTTCACCCGCAACCTGGGCGATAGTGATAGGTCCGTTAATGTTCTTCACAGAAATCAGACCAATCACCATCTTTTTGATCGAATCCAGCACAAACACTGACTTGTCCCAGGTTTCCTGCAACGCAGGACCCACAGCTGTCAGCGGGTTGTAACTGACTTCACGACGCATACTGGCGGGTAAACTGCCGGCCAGATCAAATGGCATCACACTGGCACCAATAACACCGATTCGACTACCGTCTGCCACCGAGGCCGCCGGCGTCAACACCACAACCTCTCGCTGCAAGGTTGAAGCCCGTTCGACAACAACATTCAACGGCAGTTCCGGACTGGCGCGCACAATGTTGACCCACTGCACCCAACCGGTGATGGCCTGACCATCCGTGCTGACAATACGGTCACCTGTTCTCAGACCTGCACTTTCAGCAGCACCGCCGGCAATAATTGTGTCCAGTACCGGCGGAATCTCAAATTGGATAATACCCAGTGACCCCAATGGATCGGGTTCTGCGGTACCTGATTGCCAGGCATTAAGCGGGATTCTGTATTCCTGAGCATCCACCTGCCCTGCAGGCAATGCCGTAATCTGCATCTGACCGGTTTCGCCCAGACGGTCGAGCATCGCCATCGTGACCTGCTGCCACAAAGTGACTGGTTGGCCATCCACAGCAACAATTTCATCGCCGGCGCGCAGCCCTGCGGTATACGCGGGCGAATCAGGCGCCACATTGGAGATAACAGGCGCAATGCCGCGCAGCCCCCAACTGACGTTGATGATCCAGAATACAAAGATTGCGAGCAGGAAATTGGCCAGAGGACCCGCAGCCACAATGGCAAAACGCTGCCACAGAGGTTTGTGGTTAAACGCCATATGACGCTCGGATTCAGGAACCAGACTGCCAGCATCAGTGCGGGTGTCGTCCTGTCCCAACATTTTGACGTAGCCGCCCAGAGGAATGGGCGCAATCACATATTCGGTGCCGTCCTTGCCTACCCAGGTTTTGATGGCTTTGCCAAAACCAATGGAAAAGCGCAGGACCTTGACGCCACAGCGGCGCGCAACCCAGAAATGACCAAATTCGTGGATGGTAACCAGAATGCCCAGCGTGACAACCAGGGCAAGAATATTTACGACAAGAGTCTCAAACATACAGTCTGTCCACCGCTACAGCACAGGCGAATTGAGAGCTGACCAGCTCCTCGGCGCAGGCGCGCGCCTGCCTGTCAACTGCCTGAATCATAGCGATAGAAAGTGGCTCGCGACAAGTGATTTGATCCAGCGTTGCGGAAATCACCCGGGGAATATCGGTGAAGCGAATCCGCTCTTCCAGAAAGGCTGAAACCGCCACTTCATTGGCTGCATTTAATACACAGGGGGCATAACCACCGTCTTTGGCGGCCTGCATTCCCAATGCCAATGCTGGAAAACGCTGCAGATCCGGCGCAAAAAACTGCAGATCCGGCGCCTTCACCAGGTCCAGGAAACTGGCGCCGGATGCCATCCGCGCCGGCCACGCCAGCGCATGGGCAATAGGCACGCGCATATCGGGACTGCCAAGCTGAGCCAGCACTGAACCGTCGTTGTACTCCACCATGGAATGCACAATGCTTTGTGGATGAATCAGCACTTCTACCTGTTCTGGCGGCAGATCAAACAGGAAACAGGCTTCGATAAACTCCAGCCCCTTGTTCATCATGGTGGCTGAATCCACGGAAATCTTGCGGCCCATGCTCCAGTTAGGATGTTTGCAGGCCTGCGCGGGTGTTACCGCATCCAGTGATGACAACGTGGCACTCAGGAACGGACCGCCAGATGCGGTCAAAATCACCTTGCGCACACCCTGCCCGTTCAGACTGGCGCCAGAGCAACCTGGCTGTTGCTGCGCGCTGGGCGGCAGACACTGGAAAATAGCGTTGTGTTCACTGTCAATGGGCAGCACCACAGCGCCGCTGGCACGAGCGGCCTGCATAAACAGTGCGCCGGCCATTACCAGCGATTCCTTGTTAGCCAGCAGGACTTTTTTGCCAGCCGAGGCAGCGGCCAGTGCAGGAGGCAAACCCGCGCCGCCGACGATGGCAGCCATTACGGTATCAACCTCAGTAGCACTTGCAATGGCAATCAGGGCGTCAGTGCCAGACTCAACGCGGGTTGCAGAACCGGCCTCTTGCAAGCGCGCAGCCAGGGGCGCTACCGCAGTGGCATCAGCAATAACAGCCACCACCGGTGAAAACTGCAGGCACTGTTGGAACAGCAGCTCAATATTACTGCCAGCGCTGAGCGCATAAACGGACAGCTGGGGATGACGTGCAATAACGTCGAGTGTACTGGTGCCTACCGAACCGGTGGAACCCAGAACGGTGATACGCTGCGCCAGTGGCATATTGCTGGAGTCAGTCATTTAGTGTTTCAGACCTTTAATATCACCAGTGCCAGTACAAAGACCGGTGTCGCTGCCATCAAGCTGTCGATGCGATCCAGAAACCCGCCATGGCCTGGCAACAAACGGCCACTGTCCTTCATACCACGGTGGCGCTTCAGCATACTTTCAAACAGATCGCCAATCACCGAGAACACCGCCAACAACATGGCGGCTACCAGCAACAGCACCCACATATCAATGGACAGCGGCTGAATATTCAGATGGATCCAGACCAGAACAGCACTGGTCAGCGCGGCACAACTAGCCAGCCCCCCCCAGAAACCGGCCCAGGATTTTTTGGGGCTCAGTGTAGGCGCGAGCTTGGTATTGCCCCAGGCGCGGCCACTGAAGTAAGCGCCGATATCAACGATGCTGACCATACCAATCAGAAAAAATACCAGAAGACCGGAGGGATCAATAATTTTGAGATAAAACAGGCCAATCCACGTGGGCAACAGTGCCAGCACGCCCATGACCCCGATTTTCCAGGTCGCCTGCCAGTGCTGCTGTCCGCCCGGGTAATCGCGGATCATCCAGAACACAATAAACCAGAACAGCATGGCAATTGCCGAAACAGCGGCCACTCCCGCTGTCGAAGGCACGCCACCGGGCAGTACCAATACAATCAGCACCGGTACCAGCACCGTAGTCACCAGCAGCAACCACAGCATTTTGTCGCGCTTGCGCTGCAGCCCCATCAGCTCTGCCCATTCGAGCAACGCCGGCAACATGATCAGACTCAGAAAACCGGCATAGGCTGCCGGTGACAGCCACGCAGTCCCTGTGTACAACACAATCAACATTACAATGGCAGTCACAACACGTTGGCGTAACACCTCAGTCACCTGCCATGGTCAGAGCCGACACACTGCAACAGTGTGGAGTCGGTATCCGCAAGCACTGCCTCGGACGCCGACCCGGTGTTATACGGCAGGTTTTGCTCGTCACTTTCGCTGTGACGACCATAACGACGTTTGCGCTGGCTGAAATCGTCCAGTGCGCTTTGCAGCTCACTGTCATCAAAATCAGGCCAGTAACAGTCGGTGAAATACAGTTCGGTGTAGGCCATCTGCCAGAGCAAGAAATTGCTGATGCGGCGCTCGCCACCGGTGCGGATGCAAAGATCAGGAGCAGGTACATCACCCAGACAGATTGCCTGCTGCAAACGCGCGGGATCAATATCGTCAGGGTTCAGCTGCCCGGCTTGCACCTGACGCGCCAACGTGCGCGCAGCCTGGGCAATATCCCACTGGCCGCCGTAATCCGCCGCCACCGTGACCACGGTGCCGGTGTTATTACGCGTGAGATTTTCAACCTCAATCATGTTCTTGAGCAGACGCGGCGCAAAACTTTCACGGTTACCAATAAATTGCAGACGCACATTACGCTCATGCATCTGACGGATTTCATGACGGCGCAGCACGCTCAGGAACAGCGCCATCAGGCCTTTAACCTCTCGGTTCGGACGCAGCCAGTTTTCACTGCTGAAGGCAAACAGCGTCAGGTATTCAATTTTCCGGTCTACACAGGAAAACACCACTTCCCTGGCTGCCTCGGCACCAGCGCGATGTCCGGCACCACCGCCAAGACCTCTGGCCTTGGCCCAGCGATTATTCCCATCCATGATGATGGCAATATGCCGCGGCTGGCTGACCGCAGCAGGCTGAATACTGTCCTTGTTAGGCACCTTGACTCCTGATTAGATGGACAACAGGTCCTTTTCCTTGGTGGCAAAAGCGGCATCAACCAATGCAATGTATTTATCGGTAAGCTTCTGCACACGTTCTTCAGCACGACGCTGATCGTCTTCGCTGATTTCCTTGTTTTTTACCAGATCCTTGAAGCTGCCGTTGGCATCGCGACGGATATTACGGATAGCAACACGCGCACCTTCGGCTTCGTTTTTGGCTTGTTTGGTGTACTCACGACGAGTCTCTTCAGTCAGAGCCGGCATCGGCACACGAATGCTTTCACCGTTGTTGGATGGGTTCAGACCCAAATCCGACTTCATGATTGCTTTTTCGATATCGGTAATGACTTTGCGTTCCCAAGGCATAATTACCAGGGTACGACCCTCTTCTACCATGATGTTAGCCAATTGGCTCAACGGAGTGTCGGAGCCGTAATAGCTGACCATCACACTATCCAGCAGGCTGGGATGGGCGCGCCCTGTACGAATCTTGTTAAACGCCAGCTCCAGCGAGTGCAGGCTTTTGTCCATGCGCTCGGTAGCGTCCTTGATAATGGTCTCAATCATTGTCTTAACCTGCCTTTGATAACATACAACCTGTTATTAGAGAGTTATAACGAGCGACTGGCAATTTCCTTCCATCAGATGGCTCAGGCAACTACACCAATCAAGGTACCATCGGTCATACCCATCACGTTGTTCAACAGTGACCCCGGTTTCTGCATATTAAACACACAGACCGGAATATGGTGGTCACGTACCAGACAGATGGCCGTCAGGTCCATCACACCCAGTTTACGATCCAGCACTTCGTCATAGGTCAGATAATCGTATTTGACGGCATCAGGCACACGCATCGGATCGGCGGAGTATACACCATCCACTTTGGTCGCCTTGAGGATAAGCTCAGCATCAATTTCGATGCCTCTTAAACATGCTGCAGAGTCAGTCGTGAAAAAGGGATTGCCGGTACCGGCGGCAAAAATGACAACATCACCACTGCGCAGATGACGGATGGCAGCACGGCGGTCGTAGTGTTCCACTACTCCGCTCATTGGAATTGCTGACATCACACGCGTGGAAATACCGGCGCGCTCCATGGCGTCACGCATGGCCAGCGCGTTCATGACAGTAGCCAGCATACCCATGTGGTCACCTGTTACCCTTTCCATGCCCGCTGCATTCAGCGCCGCACCCCGGAACAGATTGCCACCACCGATTACCATGCCGATCTGGATTCCCAGTCCAACCAGCTGCCCTACTTCAACAGCCATGCGGTCCAGAACCTTGGGATCAATTCCAAAGTCGGCATCCCCCATCAGCGCCTCACCACTCAGCTTCAACAGTATGCGTTTATACTTTTTTTCCGCTTTTGCCATGATGAACCTGCCGGAAGTCTCTGATTTGTTGGAATGAATTATTGGCTGTGTGACAACCGGGAAGCTATACAGTTCCCGGCTCACACAAAAACAGGCTCCCGGTTGGCGGGAGCTGTCAGAAGATTACTGCTTGGCAGCAGCAGCGGCCTGCGCCTTCACTTCTTCAGCAAAGTCGACCACTTCTTTTTCGATGCCTTCGCCTACTTCGTAGCGGACAAAGGTTACCACTTCAGCGCCGGCTTTTTTAACCAGTGCGCCAACACTTTGCTCAGGATCTTTAACAAATGCCTGCTCAATCAGAGTCACTTCAGCAACGTACTTGCGCACACGGCCTTCTACCATCTTGGCGATAATGTCGGCTGGTTTGCCGCTGTCAGCTGCTTGTGCAGTGTAGATTTCGCGCTCTTTTTCGATAGCATCCTGAGACAGGTCTTCAGAACGAACGACCAGCGGGTTGGACGCTGCAACGTGCATAGCTACGTCACGGGCCAGAGCTGAGTTGCCGCCTTTTAATTGAACCAGAACAGCAATACGGCTGTTGCTGTGAACATAACCGTCTACCACGCCATCGGTTGCTTCCAGAATCTGGATACGACGCAGGTTGATGTTTTCACCAATTTTTTGCACCAGAGCCTGACGCGCTTCTTCTACACCAGAGGCCAGCAGTGCTTCAACTGAGGACTCTTTGTTGGTGAAAGCCTTGTTCAGGGTGTCGTTGGCAAAGGCCAGGAAGTTTTCGTCACGAGCAACAAAGTCGGTTTCGCTGTTGATTTCGATCATGACGCCATAACTGCCGTCTTCAGCAATACGAGTCACTACCACACCATCAGCAGCGGTACGGCCTGCTTTTTTGGCAGCTTTCAGGCTGCTGGACTTGCGCAGATCTTCAATAGCCTGCTCCAGGTCACCATTGGCTTCAACCAGTGCCTTTTTACAGTCCATCATGCCCAGACCGGTGCGCTCACGAAGTTCCTTAACCATGCCTGCAGTAATTTCTGCCATGTTGATATGCCTCTTAAAGTTACATCTTAAAGTCTATGAAAATCTTGAAGATTATCTGCGGAATAACAAATGCTGTTGTTGATGATTCAAAAAAAGGGGCAAGGCCCCTTTTTTTGACTACCGGGGTGGTGTTAACACCACCCTGACAGGCCATCAGATTAATCAGGCAGATGCCGCCGCTTCACCCGCTGCATCTGCAGCTGGAGCGTCAACCACTTCAACGAAGTCGCTGTCGCTAACCAGATTGCCGTTTGAACGACCTGCGATGCAGGCGTCAGCAATAGCACTGGCGTACAGTTCGATGGCGCGAAGTGCGTCGTCGTTGCCCGGGATCGGGTAATCAACGCCATCCGGGTTGGAGTTGGTGTCAACTACACCAATGACTGGAATACGCAGGCTGTTGGCTTCAGTGATTGCGATACGCTCGTGATCAACGTCGATCACAAACAGTGCATCTGGCAGGCCAGCCATATCCTTGATACCACCGATGCCGCGCTCCAGTTTCTCTTTGTCGCGACGACGCATCAGCGCTTCTTTTTTGGTCAGACGATCCAGTGTGCCGTCAGTTTCCTGGGCTTCCAGATCACGCAGACGCTTGATAGAACCACGAATGGTTTTGTAGTTAGTCAGCATGCCACCCAACCAGCGGTGGTCAACGTACGGCATGCCACAACGCTCAGCCTGCTCTTTGATGATTTTGCTGGCAGCGCGTTTTGTGCCAACAAACAGAATTTTTTTGTTACGGGCAGCCAGGTTCTGTGCTGCAGCCAGAGCTTCGTTCAGCGCAGGAACGGTGTGCTCCAGGTTAATGATGTGAATCTTGTTGCGGGCACCAAAGATGAACTGCTTCATCTTGGGGTTCCAGTAACGGGTCTGGTGACCAAAGTGGACGCCAGCTTTCAGCATGTCTTTCATTGACACTGTCATTTCAAAATACCTTTGTATTCATCGGGTTAAGCCTCCATACATCCCATGATCCAACCCGTGAGGGCACCCAGGATACATGTGTCGATGTATGTGTGACATTTGGTTTATTGACTACAAACCCTGCCGGTCAGACTGGCCTGGTTCGAAGCGGGCGAATTTATACCACAAAGCGGGGTGTTTTTGCCATGAAAAAAAGAGCCTCATTCCGCGACTACGCCAGTCACAATCGGGGAATGAGGCTTAACACTGACTACTGACAAGCCGTGAGAGAGGTCAAAAAACACTGCTTGTCACAGATATGGATAAAGCCAATGAAAAAGGGCACACCACTATGACACTCACTAACTACTCTATGGACAGCAGAAGCTGGTATAAAGTTTCCTGATACAACCACAGATAATGTTTTAAAGTCAGAGTCAAAGCAGCATTTCGTGACAGGCATCACAGGATTATTTTGAATTTATGAAAAAAAGCAGATTGTTCAATCACATAATTGCCACGACACTGGCTGTGAGCGCCGTCGGCCTGCATGCACAGACGCCACCACAACCCGAAGGGCACGCAGTTATCACAATTTATCACCACGTCTCGGACTCCACGCCGCGCTCAACCAGTTTGACGCCGGAAGAGTTGCGTATTCAGATGGAGTATCTGCGCGACAATCAGTTTGAAGTGTGGCCGCTGGATCGACTGCTGACGGCGCTGCAAAACAAAGAGCCGCTGCCTGAAAAAACTGCCGCCCTCACCTTTGATGATGCCTATATTTCGATTTACGACACCGGCTGGCCGCTGGTCAAGGAATTTGGTTTTCCGATGACACTGTTTGTGAGCACCGACCCCATTGATAACAATCAGCGCGGGTATATAAGCTGGGACCAGATTCGGGAAATGGCTGATGAAGGCGTCATTATTGCCAACCACATGGTCTATCACCCGCATATGGTTGACGCCAAACCCGGCGAATCCAATGAACAGCGTCTGCAACGCCTGCGTGAAGAGCTGCTGTACGCACAGGAACGTATTCGCGCGGAAACCGGGCAGGATCATAAAATCATCGCCTACCCTTATGGTGAATATGACGACGACATCACAGCGATGATAGAGGAACTGGGTTTTGTTGCCCTGGCGCAGAACTCCGGCGCCGTGGGTTATTACTCGGACTTCACTGCGCTGCCGCGTTATCCGCTGGCGGCCTCATTTGCTGACATCAATTCTGCCCGCGACAAACTCAACAGCCTGGCGTTTCAGGTGCTGCATCACGAACCGCGCTCACCGATAACACAGGAACGCAACGCAGCGGTCACGCTGCAGCTGGCGGGCGATTTTAATGTGTCGCAGCTGGGCTGCTACGCCAACGGAAAAAATCTGGAGCTGCAATGGATTGACCGCGATGCGGTGAAATTCCGTATCCAGCCAGAAGAAGAGTTCAACATGCGCCGTTACGGTTATATCTGTACCGCGCCAAAACGCGGAACCAACCGATATTACTGGTTCAACAAGTTGTGGATTCGCTCAACACCGGATAATGCGGACTAGAAATGTGGAAATGGGGTCAGACCCTATTTTTAATAGGGTCTGACCCCATTTCCACCATTTCCGTTTAAGACTGGTCCAGCGCGTGCAAACGGTTGATGCGGATAATATCCTGCAGCTCACTGACGTAAGCCATACCGCGCTCGGAATAACGGGTCAGACCACGCGCCAATGCCATGGAGTCCAGTGGACGGCCCTGGGCACGCATCTGGGCGCGCATCTCACGCATATCCTGATAATACTGATTGGTATTCAGATTGAGGAAATAAGCACGAATAGACGCGTCGATGGAAACAAAGGCGCGCACTTCATGGCTGGCATCACGACGACGACGCTCTGGCACCAGACCGCAACCCTCATCAAAACACCATTGACCAAAAATATTGTTGCCTTCGCGGGCAAAACGCGACATTCCCCAGGCGGATTCGTTGGCAGCCTGCGCCAGAACCAGCGATGTTGGGATCACATCCACACGCATCAGCAGCTCTTCAACCATTTTGAGCTGGCTCAGCTCGGCTTTATCCAGGCGATACTCAACCGCAATCCCATACAGCTCATTACGCTCGATTTCGGTCAGCGGATGATTGCGACGCAGCACTTCCCACATGGAATTCAGTCGCGCACGGGTAGCCAGAATTTCCTGGTTGCGGGACTCCACATAGGTCACCAGGAACTGGAAAAAAGCTTCTTTGCGAGTCTCGGTGTCGCCGTAAGACTCAAAGTCGGGCAACTCGGCCACAACTTCAGGTTGTTCATCAATCAGCTCCACAACAACAGCAGGCAAATCAAGTGCTGGAAGTTGCTGAGGAGTCATTTGGCGGTATTGAGCATAAGCTGAATAGGTGAAGGCAGCAATCGCCGCCGCGGCACCAAATTTTGCCAAAGCAGGCAATCGCGGGTGTCGGAGTAAATCAATCATTCTTCAGGTCTCTGTCTCTCACAGTTAGTAGTCGCCAGAATTATTGATGTCTGTTTGTTTTACTCATTATTTAACACTTCTGACTGCGAATCGGGCGGCACCTTATAGCAATCCACCCTTCAAATCAACGTATACCGAACGTTTTTATTCCTCAAAAATCCATAATTTCCGCATAAAATGTGACTTTTATGCCTTTGGTACGCCACAATTCAGCCATATTTTGCGCGCAAATGACAAGAGTTTTTTTATCCGTGACGGCTGCCACCACGGCAATCAGGAGAGTCAGGCGCTTTCTGGCGCGATTGCCATTCCGCCGGGGTATATAAATGAAGGGCCAAGGCGTGCACACCATCACGCAACTCGTCAGCCAGCAGTGCATAAAGTTGTTGATGCCGTTTTACCGCACTCAAGCCCTCAAAACGCTCGGATACGACCACCAACTTAAAATGCGACTCCGTTGCCGGCCCGCTATGCATATGACTTTCATTTATTAAATCAAAGTGTTGAGGACCGATACCGGCATCTACTTTGTGTTGTATGCGTTGCTGCATAGACATGGTGTTATCTACCTTCTGATGAGCGGCCAAGGCGGCGCAGTATACCACCCCTGCTAAATAGGGTCGGAGCGTATATTTTTTATACGCTCCGACCCTATTTTTCGCTTTCTGCTATCATGCGCGCCCTATGACTATCTCCTGGTATCCCGGACACATGTTCAAGGCCAACAAAGAGTTGGCCAAACTCATGCAGCAAGTCGATGTGGTCATCGAGGTGCTGGACGCGCGCATGCCTGGCGCAAGCAGCAACCCACTGATGCACAAGCAGCGCCTGCGCCACCACAAACCCTGCCTGCATATCCTGAACAAAGCCGATCTGGCCGATCCGGCGCGCACGCGCCTGTGGCTGCAGTACCTGAACAGCCAGCCCGGCAGTCAGGCGCTGGCCAACAGCTCCGACAGCCCCCTGAGCACAGCTGTGATTCTGGGCGTCTGCCAACGTCTGGCGGATGAAGCCGCGCTGATGCCGGTGCGCGAGACGGAAATAGGGTCAGACCCCATTCCCGAAACAGAAATGGGGTCTGACCCTATTTCCGTCGAGGCAGAGGTTCAGCCGTTCAGACCGGATCTGCGCAAATACAATGCGGTTATTGCCGGCATTCCCAACGTCGGCAAATCCACGCTGATGAACCAGATCACCGGACGCAAACTGGCACGCACCGGCAATGAGCCGGCCGTGACCAAGTCACAGCAGCGCGTCAAACTCAACGACCACTGGTATTTGTTTGACACCCCCGGCGTGCTCTGGCCACGCCTGGAGGACCAGGATGCTGCGTACCGTCTGGCCGCCTCTGGCGCCATACGCAACACCGCAATTGTGTTTGAGGACGTGGCCATGGTTACGGCCGAATCCTTACTGCGCGATTTCCCTGAGGCGTTAAAAGAACGTTATAAATTCAAAGAATTACCAGAGACTCCTGAAGAATTTATGGAACAGTTGGCCATACGCCGCGCCTGTCGTAACAAGTCTGGACGGGTGGATTGGCACAAAGTGTCCGAGATTCTTTTACACGATTTTCGTGAAGGTCGACTTGGACGTCTCACACTCGAATTACCCCCCGTTTGACTGCATAACCCGGGCTGTTGTCCCGAAACTGGAACACGATGACACAAGCAAAAAATTTTGTAGCGGGCCAGCGCTGGCTCAGTGATACCGAACCTGATCTGGGCCTGGGCCTGGTTACTGACGTAGATTTCCGCACCGTCAGCATTGATTTTAAAGCCGTCGACGAAACCCGTCGTTACGCGCGCCAACAAGCTCCCCTCACCCGCCTGGTATTAAAAGCCGGTGACAAAGTCACGATAGCTGATCTGGAGCTGGAAATTCTGGACCTGATGGAAACCCCGTCCGGTTTGATCATTTACGAAACACGCGACAACAACGGCCAGCGTCATCCGCTGCCAGAGAGCCTGCTGCCAGACACACTGAGTATGAATCGGCCGCTGGACCGCCTGTTATCCGGACAGTTTGACCCTTGCCAGTGGTTCTACCTGAAACAACAAACCCTGAAACTGCTGGGCGATGCCGAACGCAGCGGCCTGATGGGCCTTTGCAGCGCTCGCGCCGAACTGATTCCGCACCAGCTTTATATCGCCAACGAGGTTGCCAGCCGTTATGCACCGCGCGTGATGCTGGCCGATGAAGTGGGCCTGGGTAAAACCATCGAAGCCGGCCTGATCCTGCAACAACAACTGGTCAGTGGTCTGGCCACCCGCGTGCTGATTGTGGTGCCTGAACCGCTGCTGCATCAGTGGCTGGTGGAAATGCTGCGCCGTTTTAACCTCTCCTTCACCCTGCTCGATCAGGACCGATGTGAGGCTCTGGTGGAAAGTGGCGAAGACAACCCCTTCAGCAGCGCACAACTGGTGCTGACACCGATGTCGCTGTTCACACAAAAACCGGAGTGGATGGAAGCGGCCAAGGCAGCGGGTTGGGACCTGTGTATTGTTGACGAAGCGCACCATGTCACTCTCGGCGAGATCACTTCTCAGGCAAAAACAGACGAGGTCAATAATGGTCAGGCCTATCAGGCACTGGAAACGCTGGCTGCGGCCACCAAAGGCCTGTTGCTGCTGACCGCAACACCGGAACAGCTCGGACGCAAAAACCATTTTGCGCTGTTGCGCCTGTTGGACCCGGCCCGCTTTACCGACTTCGAAGCATTTGAAGTCGAGCAGGAAAAATATCAGGATATCGCCAGCCAAATCAAAGCTTTGCCAGACAATGATCCAGCAATACGCGAATTACTGGATCAGCACGGCACCGGCCGCATCCTGTTCCGCAACACCCGTCGGCAGCTCACCGGTTTCCCGCGTCGTGTACTGAACCCCTGGCCGCTGCCGGAAATAGGGTCTGACCCCATTTCAGACGATCTGCTGGACAACGACCCGCGTGTGCAGTGGCTGGCCCAATGGTTGACCGGCCCTGAAAGCAAAAGCCGCGAAGGCAAAATCCTGCTGATCTGCGCGCATGATGCTCTGGCCGTAGCGCTGGAAAAACATCTGCGCTTGAAGGTGGGTGTACGCAGCACGGTTTTCCACCGTCATATGAGCCTGCTGGAACGTGACCGCGCCGCCGCCTATTTTGCCGCCGAAGAAAACGCGGCACAGATCCTGGTGTGTTCAGAGATTGGCAGTGAAGGCCGCAACTTCCAGTTCTGTCGCCACCTGGTGTTGTTTGATCTGCCTGTTAACCCGGATCTGCTGGAACAACGTATCGGCCGTCTGGACCGTATTGGCCAGCGTCACGATGTACAGATTCACGTACCTTACGTTACCGGTACGCGCCAGGAGCGTTTGTTCCTCTGGTACCAGCAAGCACTGAATGCCTTTGAGCAGGTCGCCCCCGGCGCCTACCGCCTGTGGCAAGAGATGAAAGACGAGCTGGATGCGTGGCTGGAAATAGGGTCAGACCCCAAAATGGGGTCTGACCCTATTTCCAAAGCCAAAGCGCGCTACCAGGTGCTGCAGCAGGAGCTTGAGCAAGGCCGCGACCAGCTGCTGGAGCTGAACTCGTTTAACGCCGCCGAGGCCAAAGTGTTGCTGCAGCGCATCGCTGAATTCGAACAGCACTACACACCGCGCGAGTGGATGTTAAACGTGCTCGACAGCTATGCCGTGTTTAACGACAGTAATCTGGATGGCAGTGTCAGCATTGTGCCCAGTGAGGACATGCTGCTACCCGTATTTCCCGGTCTGCCCGACGAAGGTTTTGAGGCCTGCTTCAGCCGCGAACAAGCCCTCAAGCGTGAAGATCGCGCCTTCCTCACCTGGCAACATCCTATGGTCACTGGCGCCATGGATCTGGTGCTCAACAGCCATCAGGGCAAAGCCTCGGTCAGCGTGTTCCACCCTGAAATTGCTGTCAGTCGCAGCAAGGCGGGAGCCACCATCGCAGCCGAAGTGGAATGGCCGGCGCCAGGTTGCTCACTCATTGTTGAATGCCAGTACCGCCTCAAAGTCAGCGCCCCGGCACATCTGCAGCTGGCCAAATACCTGCCGGCCACCGGTTTTGTGTTCAACATGACGCTGGATCACAACAACAACGTGACCATGCTCGAAAACTCGCTCGGTGAACATCGCCAGAGCCTGCAGTTTCCGGACAAGGCGCAGGCACTGGACGCCTTGCAGCAACACCAGAAGCTGTTATTAAAACTGCTGGGCAACGCCGACAAACTCGCCACTGCGGCCAGCAAACAGGTGACAGAACGTGTTGGCAAAACCATGCTCGCCAGCCAGACTGCTGAAATCAAACGCCTGCTTGCATTAAAACAACGCAACCCCAATATTCGTCAGGAAGAGTTGGATTATCTGAAGGAGCAAACGCTGGCATTGCATCAGTGTCTGACGCAGGCAGTGCCCGAACTGCTGGCGGTTCATGTCATACTCAATGCTGCCAATCGCGACTAACTATTTAAACCCATGATCAAACGGATCGAATAGGAACAGTATTTATGAGTTCAATGCCCGCATCGCCTGCCACCAGCCATCCTGCCTTTCGTTGGCTGCGCAGTCAGACTATTCCGTCGCTGCAGCTGGATATGCACGAGTACGAACACATCAAAACCGGTGCGCGTCATTACCACCTGGCGGCGGATAACCCTGAAAACGTCTTTCTGGTAGCGTTAAGAACCTTGCCGATGGACTCCACCGGTGTGGCGCATATCCTGGAACACACGGCGCTTTGCGGCAGCAAACGCTACCCCGTACGCGATCCGTTTTTTATGATGATCCGGCGTTCACTGAACACCTTTATGAACGCATTTACCAGCAGTGACTGCACGGCTTACCCGTTCGCCAGTCGCAACAGAAAAGACTTTAACAACCTTCTTCAAGTCTATCTGGACGCTGTGTTTTTCTCTAACTTAAACGAGCTGGATTTTGCCCAGGAAGGCCATCGTCTGGACTTTGCTGAAGACGGCAACCCGGACAGCGAGCTGCAATACAAGGGCGTGGTCTACAACGAAATGAAAGGCGCAATGAGCTCTGAAAACTCGCGCCTGTGGCAGACGTTGACCAACTATCTGTTCCCCACCAGCACCTACCACTACAACAGCGGCGGCGAACCCTCGCATATTCCTGATTTGAGTTATGAAGACTTAAAAGCGTTTTACGAAACGCATTATCACCCCAGCAACGCCATTTTTATGACCTATGGCGACATCCCGGCGGTGGAGCATCAGGAAAAATTTGAAGAGCTGGCACTCAAACAATTTGAACGCATAGATGTATCCCACATTTCAGCCAAAACTGAAAAACGCTACCTGGCGCCTGTTCGCGTGCAAGAAAGTTATGCGGTCGATGCCTCAGAAGGTGTTGAGGATAAAACTCACGTCATCATTGCGTGGCTGTTAGGACAAAGCACCGATCTGGAAACCGCATTTAAAGCGCAGCTGATGAGCTCCGTGCTGCTCGACAACAGCGCCAGTCCGCTGATGGAAGTGCTGGAAACCAGCGACTTGGGCAAGTCCCCTTCCCCGCTGTGTGGTTTGGAAGACAGCAACCGTGAGATGAGTTTTATCTGCGGCCTTGAAGGTTGTGCGGAGTCCGCAACGCTGGATGTGGAAAAGCTGATTATTTCTGAACTCGAGCGTATTGCGCGTGAAGGTGTGGACCAGGAACAGGTGGAAGCAGCGCTGCACCAGCTGGAACTGCATCAACGTGAAATCTCCGGCGACAGCTATCCTTACGGCCTGCAACTGATGATGGCAGGCCTGTCATCGGCGGTTCACCGCGGTGATCCCATCCGTCTGCTGGATATTGAGCCGGCTCTTAAACAGCTGCGCGAAGATATTCGTGATCCTGAGTTTATCCCCGGTCTGATCCGTGAGCTGCTACTGAACAACATGCACCGCGTCACGCTGACGATGACACCGGATGCGGACATTCCCGAGCGTGAAGCGCAGGCAGAAAAAGCCAGACTGGCGGCCATCAAGGCCTCGCTGAGCGAGCAGCAGAAACAGCAGATTGTGGAGCTGAACCAACGTCTGGCCGAGCGCCAGGCCATGGAAGATGACCCGGATATCCTGCCCAAAGTGGGCCTGGAAGATGTACCGGCAGAACTGCCGGTGATTGAATCGGAAACCCTGCAAGGTCCACAGGGCGCAGAGCTGAGCTGGTACGCACAAGGCACCAACGGCCTGGTCTATCAACAGATTATTGTGGATTTACCGCAACTGGAAGCTGAGCTGCTGGATGTGCTGCCGCTGTACACCACCTGTGTCACTGAGCTGGGCATTGCTGATCTGGACTATGCAGATGTCGCCGCCTGGCAGGCCGCCGTCAGTGGTGGTCTTAACTGTTATGCCAGCATCCGCAGCGAGCTGAATAACGAACAGAACTCGCGTGCGATTCTGGTGCTGTCCTCCAAGGCCCTGGTACCCAACCATGCCGAACAAACCCGACTGCTGCGCGACACATTTTTTGATGTGCGTCTGGACGAAAACAAACGCGTCAAAGAATTGCTGGAACAAATTAATGCGCGCCAACAAAGCAGTGTCACCGGGCGTGGTCATTCCATGGCCATCACCCTGGCGGCCAGCGGCATGAGTCCAACAGCCCGTCTGAGTCACAAATACTCGGGGCTGGAAGGTGTGCAGACTGTCAAAAAACTTGCCAAAGCCATGGAAGAGGCAACCGCACTGGAAGCACTGATGGAAAAATTCCGGCGCATTCATGCCGTGTTGGTGCAGGCGCCACGTCGTTTCCTGCTGGTGGGCGAAGCCGCGCAGCGTGACACACTGGTTGCAGGGTTGATGGCGGGCTGGGCTGATGCACCTGCTGCCAATACAGATTTCCAGGCGCTGGACCTGGGGTCATTACGCGAACCTGTGCGTGAACTGTGGACCACAAACTCGCAGGTAAATTTCTGTGCAAAAGCCTACCCTACAGTGCCAGGTGGTCACCCCGATCATCCCGTATTAACGGTACTCGCCGGTTTCCTGCGTAATGCGTATTTGCACCGTGCAATTCGTGAACAAGGTGGCGCCTATGGTGCCGGTGCGGACCAGGATTCAGGTTCAGCCTCTTTCCGTTTTTACTCGTACCGTGATCCGCGTTTGGCAGAAACCCTGGCAGATTTTGATGCCTCAGTGGCCTTTATATTAAATGAAGACCATGCGGAGCGCCTTGTTGAAGAAGCGATTTTGGGTGTGATCAGCGGCATGGACCGCTCCACCTCACCCGCCGGCGCTGCCAAACAGGATTTTTATAACAATCTGTTTGGCCGTACCCGCGATACCCGCATGGCTTTCCGCCGCGCGGTGCTGGCGGTGACGCTGGATGATTTAAAACGTGTGGCTCGACAGTACCTGAAACCGGAGCACGCCAGCATCGGGGTGGTAGCAGGCCCTGCGGCAGCAGAGGTTGCCGCCCAACTTAATCTGAAAGTCACAGCGCTGTAATGACGGCGTGTTAAAAAAAAA
>CAZHUJ010000011.1:0-102723 GCA_964535565.1 uncultured Pseudohongiella sp.
GCTATAGTGCAGTCGGCTTCTGACGTTCAGTGCAGCCGTCTTCTGAAAACGACACTATAGTTTTGCCAGCGTTCAACTATGTAAGTCTGACCATCGTCTGTTTTAACAGAAAACCGCTCAATAACTTGCCTATTCATATGACAACCTCAGAAATCAACCATTCATACTAGACGGAATAACCCAGGAATCTCCGATTGGCTGCCATCTACTAGGTCGATCAATTGGAGTGACGCGCTCAGAAAAACGTATACGGGGCTCCAGCAATGGAGCGAACTGTTCGATATTTGTGTTCTGTGGATCGAGCCATGCATCAATCAGCTCCTTTTCCTCAAACGGCAGAATCAGAGGATGGGATTTTGGATGAATTTCAGCCCATTCAGGCGCAGGACCAAGTGTAATGATGCTGGCACCGTAAACTGACTCACCGGTTTCCTCATGAACATAGTGCCGGCATAGGCCACCAAAGGAGATAGCGCTATCTACCAGCTCGATCTGAAAGTAGGTTTTCTTGTCCCCAAGTCCTTCAGCAAAGGCAGTGGCTGGAATGATGCATCGACTTTGCCTATATGGCTTGTAGGCCAAAGATCGAGGCACATTCAGTTTGTCATAGCGAGAATTGAAGGTGCTTAGTGCGTAATTCGGCTTGAGAGTAGAGGGCTCCAGTGCAAGCCACCAGATAGCATCTGTTATTGTGCGGCCGTGGCCGGCATCATGCACAATAGAAATAATTGAACCCGGAGCCGCATCAGAAGAGAAGCGTAAATGCTCGCAGCCAACCCCAAGTGACTCCATCATGATTTGAGATTTGGGCGACCGTTTTAGGTTAAATCTTCCACACATACGTTCCCCTATGGGGGGTAAATGCGCTCCCAAGGCACGTAATTTACCCGAGTGTGCAAATTGCACATTTCATATTAAGCATTTGATATCTAAGGATTAACAACAAAATTTTCGTGCAAATTTGCACGAGAATTACGACTAAAATCCTGGTTCAGGCGTATCGACCGTATCACGGAAATCCCGATTAGACTGTGTCTTGTTCACTTGGTTTAACCCAGTCGACATCAAGATTTTGATTGCTTCATGAAAGGCTATATCGGGCTCGATAGTCTGCACCAAGTCTATGTTGTCACCTCCAGTTCGCCCCTCATAATCACACCAAAGCCAGTGACCCTCTTTTTGTTTCGTTAGTCGGTAAACTTCACGTCCATTAATCGTTGCAGATAAATCACAAGGTCCTGCCCGCATCACCAGGAACCCCAAACTCTCCAAGTATTTTGTGGGATCTACCTCTCTTGCCGACTTGCGATCTGCTGAATCAAAGAGCGCTCCTCGGGAGTCGCTTTGCTCCACATTGCCTGGAACATTTCCAACTGTTGAATAGCGGCGCTTCGCTGCACTAGCCTGTCGAAAGCGACGTGCCCAGTCACTACCAGCATAACGCCCACGATCCCCAACAGAACCATTTTCATGGGCTGCTTCCAAATTACGGGTCTGTTTGAGTGTAGCTGTAGATCTTCGAATGCAGTGTCCGGATTCATTTAAAATTCCCGGGATATAGTGGTCAACAAACGGTCATTTTCTGGACATGAGTATTATCTATTTAATATCCCCTGTTTGCTATTGCTTTTATGATCATAAACCCGTACAACAATCTATGCTTAATAAAGGTACGTTTTTATGATTGTTGGCTACGCCCGAGTTAGTACCCAGGACCAAAATTTAGGGCTGCAAACTGATGCGCTCGAACAGGCAGGGTGCCAAGAAGTCTTTATTGAAAAGATGACTGGCAAAGATCGGTTGCGACCTGAGCTGGCGTCATGCCTGCGCACCCTCCGCGAGGGGGATACCTTGGTCGTCTGGAGAATGGATCGACTGGCTAGATCGCTTAAAGATTTGGTTGACATCATTGAGGATCTCCATAAACGAGGTATCGGTTTTCGTTCTTTGAATGAATCTATTGACACCACCAGCGCAAGCGGAAAGCTTATTTTCCATATTTTTGGCGCTCTCGCTGAATTCGAACATAGCTTGATCGTAGAGCGAACAAAAGCGGGGCTTATGGCTGCGAGAGCTCGGGGCCGCAAGGGCGGTAGAAAGCCTTCAATGTCAGCCCAGGATGTTAAAAAAGCGGCGGCGATGTTGGCAGATCCGCAGATGACAAAAGCCGAGGTTGCTGACCATTTCAAAGTAAGCAGGACTACCCTTAATGGTTCACTCAGACGGGAAGGATATGCGCTGTAATGCGCAAACGAATAACCAGTTAACTTCTTTACTCAGTGTCTGAACTTAAGGGACAACTATAAAATTCATGTACAGTCTCTTTTCTAGGAATGTGATATGTCGAGCAATTTGATTACGTATGTGGATATGGATCACGTCCTCTGCGACTACAGTTCTGGCTTCAAGCGTCACCAGGGCCTCTACCCTCACCTTCAGTTTCCCCAAAGCCAACCAGGCTTATATGAAAACCTTGAACCTATGCCCGGCGCTATTGCTGCGTATGAATGGCTGGATCAGCATCCTCGTCTTGATGTCTATATCCTCACTGCCCCATCAGTAAGAAACCCGCACAGCTACAGCGAGAAGCGCATTTGGGTTGAGAAATATCTCGGGATGGGAGCGGTAAATAAGTTGATAATTAGTCCGAATAAAGGATTGAACAGAGGTTCTTTTCTAATTGATGATTGTATTCAAGGGAGAGGTCAAGAAAATTTTGAGGGTCGGATTATACAGTTTGGCTCGGCTGAGTTTCCTAATTGGCCTAAGGTAATAGGTTTTTTCGAGCGGTGTATTTAACATCGTTGCATCGCAATAAGCCTATCTAAATTATTGATGTTTCTTTTGTGGTAAGTTTTTATACCAGTGCCTCGAATGCTGATAGAGTAGCTCTAAGCTAGATAGCTAGCTATCTTAGTATAAGGTATATGTTGTGATAAAATTTCACTACCAGAAACAAAAAACCCACCAATTAGGTGGTTTTTTTGGATCTGATACGCAGCAGGCATAATGCTGAAACCACTGGGAAAGTGATCCCTGAATTGAAATTCGTCTTCTGGCAGAAGATGTTTACTGGCCGTTATGACGACCGTATTTGGAATCAACACCTGCGACATGTTATGCCAGGTTTAAATTCAGCGGTAAGCGTAGCGGATGCCAGGCGTGATGAACTTGGTGCAGATGTCTCGCTCCGTGAGTTGTTTTTTATTCATATTGCTTACCCATGTATTAACGCCTTTACTCGCCGAAAAGCTAGATCAGCTCAGTCTGTAACCCAGCCGCTTTCAGACGGTGAGTCAGATTGCGCATTTTGCTAAATTCCGTACCGAAGCTGCTTCGCAGGCCTACCCCTTCACAAAACTCTTTGGCGGTGATGTTCTTCAGCTCATCGGCATATTTGATCATTTGCAGATGAAGTTCAGCGGTGTATTGATTGCGAGGGGCATCTGCCAGGACCTGCTTGATGCGCTCGTAAATCTCGTTTTCGTTCATTTTTTAGCCTGCGCGACAATGACAGCTAGATAATTTAGCTAATTTATATAGAAAACCACAGGATCGCAATTCCTTTGTGCATCACGCCTTTAGATCCGCCCGGATGGCGGTATCTCTTTATCAAACGGCCGGAGAATCTGCGCGGTTTCAGTATTAGAGGGCAGATCAGCCCCTTCTGGCGGGACCTTATCAACGCTAGCCATCTGTATGCCTTTCTGCCGCACATGAAAGGCGATTTGCTGCCAGCGGCGCAGCCATTGCTCTTCCTCCCGCTTGTAGGCCTCTAGCTCTGCCTTGAGGCGATCTACCTCTACCTGAAGCTCTTCGGCCTCTTTAGTGGCCTGTTCTTTGGTTTTCACCAATCCGCCCGACAGTGCTCGCTTAGCGTTATCATAAGCAGCTTTGATTTCAGATTTAGCCTGGAGCGACTGACGACTAAAGCTAAAGCGCTCTTCCAGCACAGCCCAGGTGAGTTTTGAGCCAAGCTCACCCAATGCCCAGCGATCCAAATCAGCAACGATTGTATTGATGTCACTGTCGGACATGCGTCTGAAGCGTTTAACCATGCTCTACCTCATTTAAATATTGTTCGGGATCAAAGTGCTCCACCCCGTTGTCGGCCAGTTGGGCAGCCAGTGTTTTCAGTTTTTTATCGTTGTGTGCCAGCCAGTCCGCACTCTTTTTCGGCTTAGTGCTATCCAACTGCTTTTCAGCATTTTTTCGGGCTAGAGCAGTGAGAGCATACTGGCGCTTCTGCTCGTCCAGACGACCCTTATCATCCTTAGCCCACACGTAGTCTTTGCAGTCCGCCGAACATTGCAAATGCCGCTCGCAGGGTGTTTGAGAGAAATTGTGGATACAGATACCCGTACCGACATCATGCACTGCCTGAATTCGCGCTTTCAGAATGGCATCCTGGACGTCTACCGGAGCTACTTTGATTTGCTCAGCTAACTGGCCTCCAACCAAGCCTTTTTTGATGTCTTCACGGAGCATTAGTGCTCGTTTTTCGCGGGATGTATGCTGGTATGCTTTGGTGTCTTTTGGGTTGGTTCGACCAAACCATTCAGTTTGCAGTAAATCACTTAACCCGCCCTCATCAAGCAGTGTATTAAGCGTGTGACGGAAATGGTGACTGGTAAAATCCACCTCAATACTGCTGGATGCGTATTCGGCGGCAAGCGCGGGAAAATAGCGGAGAAAGGTAGTAAACATGGACTGGCTGCAGCTTGTGGCCAGCCAATGAGCGTAGCTCCCACTAGAAAGCCCCAGCGGACGGATGAATAACAGATCTTTTAGATAATACTCTTTACCAAACTGATCGATATGAAGTGGTCTCAGTGATTTTTCAGAAAAATCTCGAAAGCAATACGCCCTGACACCCTCTTTGTTTGTGTAGCAAATTGGATTATTTGGCTTTTTTCCTTGCTTGGTGACACGACCATAGTCCTGCCAAACCAGCCCTTCCTTCCTGATCCACCCAGTAGAACCAATCACAGTGTGACTTACCCCCATACTTAGCAAGTCATCGATATACAGCTTCTTGTGCTCTTGAATTTTATACAGAAAACGAAGGTCTGGCCCTTTAGTACGATGCATTTCTTCTGCCGTCGATCTCACTTCAGCGGTAAGCCCTTTCAGTTCGCCGAGAACATCGCTGACTATTGGCGCAACCTCTGAGGGTAAATAGAGGTTTCTTTTTGGTGTGACTAGATCACCACGACTAGCCTTTCGCGGAAAATATTGGATAAAGGCATTTTTCTCGTCATCAAACGAAACATCCTGAAGTGGTAATAATGAAATCTCACTAAATCGACGACCTGTGCATGCGAGCAACGTTAGCATCAGAATATAAAAGCGGTATTTATGGTCCTTAGGAACTTTTTGGTAGAGTTCGCCGATTACTCTGAATACCGCAGGATTAACAAGCTTATCTGACTTGGTTTCTAAAACCTCAGGGTCATCCAGTCTTTTATAATTAAGCCCTCCAACACTGGCAGGCCGCTTCATCCTAGAATATTTGTATTGCAACACCACGTTACACAAACCATTTGCATCACAGTGTGCAGCGAACTCCGCCACATGTTTATGAAGGTTATAGGCCGTACTCTCGCTGTAATGCTTTGAGATTAACGAACATGCATTATCCATCGCTTCCGGCGTAAGTCTGGCCAATTCTTGCCCCAACTCTGAAGCTGAATATATAACGTAGCCAATCGCCGTAATAAAATTTCGTTGGTTTGGTGTCGCTTGGTTTTTCCTGTGATACCTAAGAACGAATAATGCTTTGGCGGCGATCTCCCAGTCGCCTTTAAACACATAAGAACCCAGTTTCGGAGCAAGCGAAAAATGAAAAGCGGCTAATTTTGAATTTTTACCCGTAAGTTTTACTAATCGGCCGCCATTGATCTGCCATACAGCATCACCCCAATTGATAGACTCAAAGCCCTCCAGCTTCATTAGCCTTGCATTAGTAACTAACGCTTGAAGATTTGCCTTCCTGTCACGCGCCAGCCGATCAATAAAACGGACAACCTTAGCTTTACGATTAGAGCGCCCATCAATCATCTTGCCCACCCTCTTCACAAAGCTGAGCCACCTGTGCAACCGCCGCGATTACTTCATCCAGCTGTATACCCAATCGAGCATTTTCGTACCTTTTTAAACGTTCCTCCCGGCCAACCAGCAGGCATTCCAATACATACTCATGATCAGCATGACGGTAAGGCTGAAACTTTGGACACAAATAACACGAATAGGGAGGGTCAAGGTGACAAACACTTGATTCTCCACATACCCCAATATCAGATTGATCCGCTGGGTTTTGCTCATCAACAAACACGAGATGTTTGTCATCTCGCTCGCCGTTGACAGCCTCTTCATCGCTATCGATCAGCTTACCCTTGAAGAAATTAAGATATTTAGAAAATCCCTTTGCCGTTGCTTTATCGAGATGTTCAACAATTTTTCCAGCGACATCAAAATATACGCCCACATGCTGCGTATCAGTGTGATCCAAGACTCTCGCGAGCTCACGCTTACTGATCCCTTCAGCGGCTAATCCCGTAGCCAGGGTGTAGCGCAACCGCCTCGGTGTAACATGCATTAACTCACCAGTAATAGGGGAAATAATATTGTGACGCTTCACAAAGGCTGCGATCAGGCGAGATATGTCGCTACTTGCCATATTAAATATGTTGTCGCCATCTCTTGCTCGTACCGCAACACCATTTCCGCGTTGCATTATTAGGATTGGCCGCTCTTCAGGGGCGGAATAGATACGTCCATCAAAATCCAACTTGATCGTACGGTTTTGCTCTATAAGAGCCTCAATCACTCGACCAAATTTGGGGTCCAAGTATTCATCTAACAGATCATCCCGAGGATTGAGGTGTCTCTTCTTAATTCTCGGCATCCGAACCATGAAGCAAGGGTCTTCATTTGCAGGATCAAGTTTTATTAGATCACTTTCTCTGAGATAGGTGAGATTTGCAGGATTGCGTCCAAAAGCAAGAGACAATGCCATAACGGCTTTTTGCTGAAGATGTTCAAACTCTTCGCTCTGATCTGTGTTCAATGCCGCAACCAAGAGCGGAAGCTCTAAAGATTTATGCAATGGCCCCGTGTCAGGATCTGACATCCTGACTGCCTCACCTTTGGGGCCACCTGGTATTACCATCGCCTCAAGCTCTGCGGCATATGCATCTGAAAATCCGTTTTCCGGATAATTTTCGGCGCACCAGATATACCACCTGATTGGCTCGTACATTACCCATAATTTTTTCCGAGATCGCTCTCTATTAATGGCGATTTCGAATAGATCTATTAGGTGAGATTCTGAGCCAGCGTATCTTACTTCCTTTCCCCAGTGCTTAAGCACAGTCCACCAAACAACCTTAAATGCCCTATGCCCAGCTGACGTTGAGATTCGTTTAAGCTGATCAGATACGTAAAGCTTAAGTACCTGGCGAATTCGTGGCTCGACAATTTTCCCGAAGTTAAGCATCGCGTCTTTACGAATTACGTACGGCAGATTCCATTTCTCACCTGATATATCAACCTCTTTACCTTCTCTGGTAATGAGCTTTTTAATCTCAAACCAAGGCCGTCTCTCAACAAGAGTACGAGCAGGCTGCACCTCCACTATGGCTCCCTCCCTGAAATAATTTCAGCTTGATACCGCCTCAGTGATCTTATCGCCTGCTCTTCCACCTCCTGGGCTATATAAGTATCTTGAGAGCCCAAACTACTGTCCCCCCTCAACAAGGCCAACGCCTCTCTTCTGCGTTGTTCATCCATACCTGAGACACGCAAAACTCTTTCAATTCGAGAGGAGAATGTATGCCTAAGTGATTTGGCAGTTAAATTTTCCGGAAGACAGTCAGAATAGCGCGTCCGCAGCAGCTGGAAGAACTGAGTGATTGACGATTGTGACAAAGGAACACCCTCATCACTCAATATCAAATAATCCGACTCTATATTACTTTTGTTCTCAAGCACTTCGCGCCAAGTAACGATGTACTGATTTAGTGCAAAAGCAAGCTGCCGATTATCAATGGGAATTACTCTACCATTGCGCTTAATCTGAGGCCTTGGCCGCCTAGTATCGAATGGGTCCGAAGTTCTGCGCTCAACCTTAATTGCTGAAATCGCACCTACCTGAACATCTTCCACCCTTAAACTAAGCAGCTCCCCAGGCCTTAAACCACAAAATAGCATCAGGCCAACAGATACATAGTTTCTGAACATTACAGCAGAATATCTTCCGAAGTTTTGGCCAACATCAGGATTCAAAACTTCAAGTAAGAAATCTACTTCTGCCTCATTCAATCCCTTGCGAAGACTTTTCTTCATCGGCGGAGCAGACATAAAACTGCTATCCAATGTTTTTAGAAGAAATGATTTTCGCTCCCTAATACGGTCATAATGTTGAGAAGACATGGGCAACTGACTGGTTAGCACATCCATGCACCAACCCAAAAATTGCCTCACCGTGGTTAGCCGTTGATTGAAAGTATGAGGCGATACTGCATTTACCCGACTATTAACTTGATCAATTCTTAAAGCCTCGACCAAACCACCTTTTAACTCCGCCTCATTGAAGGAGTTCTGAGCCAGCAATTTAGCAGACAGGTCATATGGCGCTTTTTCCAACCACCGATAAAGAACTGCCAACTCTCTTAAATTTCTAACCAATGTATTGGTACTGAGAGATCTTCTGGCAAGGATGAATTCGTTTGGCAAAACCACAGGCAGACCATTGACATCTAGCATCATTGGGATTTGCTCGCCTGTTTTGTGAGTAACTATCTCTATTCTCATAACACCGCCAATGTTTACAGAGCAAGAATAGTATTAGAACCCTATCTTTACATATTTTTATATATACGATTTTTAAAACACACAAATAACACAGAAGCAAAAAAGCCTCCCAAATATTAACACAATTGGAAGGCTTTTAATTGTATTTTTATTAGTTAAATCAGCGCATTATATAAATTTCGCCAGAAATAACTTAACAAAACATGTTTTTATACTAATCAAAACGGAATATCGTCGTCAAAGCTGTCAAAGTCGGCTGGACGGCTTTGGCTCGCCGGGGCTTGTTGTGGTGCCGGCGCGCGACCTCCGCCAAAACCTCCTTGTTGGCCTCCGCCCTGTTGTCCACCACCTTGCTGGCCACCATACGCAGGCTGAGCCTGACGTCCGCCACCCTGATAGGAAGGTTCGGAGTCCTGGCCATACTGATCGTCATGCATGCCGGAGCCAGCTCCAGCACCTCGGGAATCCAGCATTTGCATTTCATTGGCAACAATTTCAGTTGCGTAACGGGTAATACCATCCTGCTCCCAGGAGCGGGTGCGCAGACTGCCTTCAACATACAACTTGCTGCCTTTGCGCACATATTCGTTCACAATTTCAGCCAATCGGTTGAAGAACACAACACGATGCCACTCGGTTTTTTCCTGCGGTTGTCCGGTATTTTTATCCTTCCAGGTCTCGCTGGTTGCCAGTGCCAGATTGGTGACTGCGCCACCGCTGGGCAGATAACGTGTCTCTGGATCTTTGCCAACATTGCCTACCAGAATTACTTTGTTTACGCCGCGACTTGCCACCTTGTTGTCTCCTCTGAATTCCTGTCGAGCTGTCTGTACTTTCTAAAGTGAGCATAGCACGATTCCAGCGCCCACGCTGTTGCACCAAAGGTGCTAAATCAGGAAACAAGGTCGGAAATAGGGTCGGAGCGTATATTTTTTATACAGCCCGGCAGTTGTATAAAAAATATACGCTCCGACCCTATTTCCCTATACTTGTCGGCTTTGAACCTACACGGGGTCGCGCAGCAAAACCATGGACAAGATCACGATCCGGGGAGCCAGAACCCACAATCTCAAGAATGTAAATCTGAGCATTCCCAGAGACAAGCTGATAGTGATTACCGGTCTGTCTGGCTCCGGCAAATCATCATTAGCCTTTGACACCCTGTATGCGGAAGGTCAGCGTCGTTACGTGGAATCGTTGTCGACGTATGCACGCCAGTTCCTGTCGATGATGGATAAACCCGATGTGGACCATATTGAAGGTCTGTCCCCGGCTATTTCCATTGAACAGAAATCCACTTCGCATAACCCGCGCTCCACCGTAGGCACCATTACCGAGATCTACGACTACCTGCGTCTGCTGTTTGCGCGTGCCGGCGAACCCTTTTGCCCCACTCACCATAAAAAACTGCAGGCACAGACAGTGAGCCAGATGGTAGACCAGGTACTGGCCTTGCCCGAAGGCAGCAAAATCATGGTCCTGGCTCCGGTGGTACGTGACCGCAAGGGTGAACACCTGCATGTATTCAGGGAATTACAAAGCAGTGGTTTTATACGCGCCCGCATCAACGGCATTGTCACCGAACTGGATGACACCCCAGCGTTGGAAAAAAACAAAAAACATCAGATTGAAGTTGTTGTAGACCGTCTGAAAGTGCGAGCAGACATTCAGCAGCGACTGGCTGAAAGCCTGGAGACTGCGCTTGAGCTTGCCGGAGGTGTGGTCACTATTGCGTTTATGGATGACGATACAAAACAACCTGAGCTGATGTTTTCCTCGCGTTTTGCCTGCCCAATCTGCAACCACAGCATCACCGAACTGGAACCGCGTCTGTTCTCGTTTAACAATCCGGCCGGAGCCTGCGGCAGCTGTGACGGCCTGGGTGTAAAACAGTTTTTTGATATCAACCGCATTGTTACCGACCCTTCGCTGTCAATTGCAGAAGGTGCCATTCGTGGTTGGGACCGTCGTAATTATTATTACTTCCAGATGTTGAGCTCACTGGCATCACATTACGGTTTTGAAGTCGACCAGCCATTTTCATCGCTGAGCAAAAAGCACCAGCGTATTGTGCTGGAGGGCAGCAACGGTGAAGAAATAGATTTTAAATTCGCAAACGATCGCGGTGACTTGCTGGTTCGTCGCCATAGTTTTGAGGGCATCCTTCCGAACATGGAGCGACGTTACAAGGAAACCGAATCGCAGGCCGTGCGCGAGGATTTATCCCGGTTTCTGAGTTCGCAGCCGTGCCCGGATTGTGAAGGTACACGTCTGTGTGCTGATGCACGACACGTGTTGATTAACGACACCAATTTGCCGTCAGTCACACAGATGACAATTGCACAGGCGGCGCAGTATTTTGCCGAACTGCAACTGGATGGGGCACGTGCCACCATCGCTGAAAAAATTGTCAAGGAACTGGAGCAGCGCCTGCAGTTTTTGATCGATGTGGGACTGAACTATCTGACGCTGAGCCGCAGCGCGGATACGCTGTCCGGCGGCGAAGCCCAGCGTATACGACTGGCCAGCCAGATTGGAGCGGGTCTGGTGGGAGTTATGTACATTCTGGACGAACCCTCCATCGGCCTGCATCAGCGCGATAACGACAGATTGCTGAATACGCTGTTCCATTTGCGTGATCTGGGCAATACCGTGATTGTAGTGGAGCACGATGAGGATGCTATTCGCGCTGCTGATCACCTGATTGACATTGGACCTGGCGCCGGCGTTCATGGCGGCGAAATCGTTGCACAGGGTCAGGTCACCGACATTATCAACAACCCTCGCTCGGTAACCGGCCAATATCTGTCAGGCCAGCGCAAAATCGAAATCCCGGCGCAGCGCAACAAAGCGGACGATGCAAAATGGCTGGAACTCAAGGGCGCACGCGGCAACAATCTGCAAAACGTCAACCTGCGTATTCCGCTAGGGCTTTTCACCTGTATTACCGGTGTGTCCGGATCGGGCAAATCCACGCTGATCAACAACACCTTGCATCCCATCGCTTCCACAGCACTTAACGGCGCGACTACACTGGAAGCTGCTGCGTACGATAGTATTGAAGGTCTCGATCAGCTCGACAAAGTTGTAGACATCGACCAGAGCCCCATTGGACGCACACCACGATCCAATCCTGCTACTTACACCGGCATTTTTACGCCAGTGCGAGAGTTGTTTGCCGCCACCCAGGAAGCCCGCTCGCGCGGTTACACTCCCGGCCGCTTCAGTTTTAATGTCAAAGGCGGACGCTGTGAAGCCTGTCAGGGTGACGGTGTTGTTAAAGTTGAAATGCACTTCCTGCCAGACGTTTATGTGGCGTGTGATATCTGTCACGGCAAGCGCTACAACCGTGAAACCCTGGAAGTTCGTTACAAAAGCAAAAATATTGCTGAAGTGCTGGATATGACCATCGAAGATGCGTTGGCATTTTTTGAACCGGTACCGGTTATCGCGCGCAAACTTCAAACCCTGATGGACGTCGGCCTGGGTTATATCCGCCTGGGCCAGGCGGCCACCACCTTGTCTGGTGGTGAAGCACAACGGGTCAAACTGGCACGTGAACTGTCAAAAAGGGACACCGGGCAGACTTTGTATATTCTGGATGAACCCACCACGGGGCTGCATTTTGAGGACATACGCCAGCTGCTGGCGGTACTGCATCAGTTGCGTGATCAGGGCAACACGGTGGTTGTGATTGAGCATAATCTGGACGTGATCAAAACCGCTGACTGGATTGTGGATCTGGGGCCCGAGGGTGGCAGCGGTGGCGGGCAGATTATTGCTGAAGGCACACCGGAGCAGGTGGCTCGCTCCAGCATCTCGCATACAGGACGGTACCTGAAGCGCATGCTGAAAGCGTAGCACAGTCAAGAAAGCGACCGGGCGCCGAGGCGGTTCCTCAGGACGGTGCTTCGCGCCTGATTGTCCTTCGCTCACAGCCCTGGCCCCCGCTCACTTTCTGGCAGTGGTTTGTCCTACTCAACTTCCCACCCCGTGTTACTGCACCTGCCTCGCCAGTTGCAGCAAATAAGCGCGTATCGCTTCCACCTGCCCGGCACTGATGTCGGCGCTGAAACCTGGCATACCGCGCGACAGCAGGGCACCATCATGCACAATGCTCTGGAAGCCTTCCTGAGTCAGCAACATCGGGCTGTAACGCAGATCAGGAATAGGACCAGCGCTTTGCGCCGCGGGTCCGTGGCAGAGCGAGCAATAGGCACCAAACGTCACAGCTCCCACGGCGGCATCACCTTCGCTGCTGACACCACTCAGATTCAGCGGCTGCGGCGGGATGATTTCCACCTCCGGCAATTGCCCGTCGGCGCCCAGTTTAAACGCCATCAAACGGCCGTTGCGCTGACGCGGATAATTGCCTGAGAAGCGTCCCATCGACAGCGCAAAAGAGCCGCCCTGACCCGCGAGCGCCAGCACATATTGCTCCCCATCCAGCTCATAAGTAACCGGGCCTCCCAGAATGGCGTTACCAACTTCGTAATTCCAGAGCGGCTCACCGGTATCCGTACGGTAGGCATGAAAAAGCCCGTCTGCAGAACCTTGGAATACCAAACCACCACCAGTAGATAACAACCCGCTATTACCGTACACAGAATAATTTGCCCGCCACACTTCACGCTGATTGACCGGGTCCCAGGCCACCAGTGCCGACTGTGGTTCACCCGCGATCAGTTCCGCCGCTTGCGGGTTGGCAGCGGGCCGGGGAGTCGCGTCCTGGCCCAGATTCCAGCCAGTGGTCTGCGGTACAAACTCATCCGGATTGCTGTACTGATACGAGGTGTTCTGTGTGGGAATAAACACATAACCGGTTTGTGGGTCATACGACATCGGGTACCAGTTATGACCACCAAGAGGGCCAGGTATAACAATTGCGGGATCGTCGCGGTAGCGTACAATCTCCGCATCAATCGGACGCCCCGTCTGAGGATCCAGCCCCGATGCCCAGTTGATGGGGACATAGTTGTTGCCGGAGATAAACTCTCCGGTACGACGATCAAGTACGTAGAAAAACCCGTTCTTGGGGGCCTGCATGATCACCTGCCGGCTGCGGCCTTCAATAACCAGATCCGCCAGAATCATATGCTGGGTCGCTGTGTAATCCCAGGATTCAGCAGGCGTGGTCTGGAAGTGCCAGACGTATTCCCCGGTTGCAGGTCGAAGCGCCACAATGGACGACAGGAACAAGTTGTCGCCTACACCATCGGAACGAATATTGTGGTTCCACGGGCTACCGTTACCCACACCTATATACAACAGATCCAGTTCGGGATCGTAGGCCATCGAGTCCCAGACCGTGCCGCCACCACCAATTTGCCACCACTCACCAGCCCAGGTTGCGGCAGCCATTTCCATGGCCGCGTTTTCGAAACCCTCGGCTGGGTTACCTGGCACGGTGTAAAAGCGCCACAACATTTCTCCGCTTTCGGCATCGTAGGCTGAGACATAACCACGCACACCCAGTTCACCCCCGCCGTTACCGATGATGACGCGGCCATCGATAATTCTGGGCGCGCCAGTAATCGTATAGCGCTTTTCAGGATCCACGGTCATTGTTGACCAGACCTGCTGACCCGTTGCTCTGTCCAGAGCAATCAGTCGACCATCCAGTGCCCCAAAATACACTTTGTCGCCCCAGGCAGCCATGCCCCGGTTAACAACATCACAGCAGGCGTCGATGGCTTTTGAACCCGCCACCTGCGGATCAAAGCGCCAGATCTCCTCACCCGTTCGCGCATCTATTGCAAAGGCTTTGCTCCATGCAGTAGTCAGATAAACCACGCCATCAATAACCAAAGGCGTAGCTTCCTGTCCCCGGTCTGTATCCAGCTCAAAATCCCAGGCCAAGCCCAGTTCGGAGACGTTCTGACGATTGATCAGCGCCAAAGGACTGTTGCGCTGTTCAGAATAGGTACGCCCGTGCGTCAGCCATTCGTTATTGCCGGCTGCCACAATACGCATTCTGTTAACCGGAGTGATTGTGTTATCGCTGTCGCGGCTGACGGAGGTATCACTGATGGAGGTATCAGTGACGGGAGCTGTCGACGTAGATGTCTGACTCTGATTATTACTGTCACCTGAACAGGCAACCAGCAGCCACAGTGACGCGGCTGCCAGTGTGCTGATTTTCAGGGATCTAGCGTTAAAAACCTGTGATTGACTCATGCCCTGTCTCCGCTGCTTATTATTGGTCTGGAATGCATCGAGACCACCGAGCATAAACAGGGCACAGGCTTCAGGCAAGAGCAACCGTTCGAAGAGCAGATAAAGCTATTTGACAACCGCCTGAACACGCACGGTCAATGTCACCTCGGTTTCGCCTGGTTCTGCTGATGGTGCAGCCATTTCCATGGAGGCGTCCGCAGCCATGGCCCGCATCATAATCGGTGGCGAATACCCATCGGACTGGGTATCAATATCCACTGTCGCCAGATCCACACTGGTTTTACCCAGTGCAGCAGCAGCACGCTCTGCTTTTTGACGCGCCCGCCCCAGAGCCGCCTCCATCAGACTGTCACGCACTTCATCCGCACGCTCGGTGCTCAAGCTGTAGGACAGCTGGTTCATAACAAATCCCAGTGCCTGCAGACGACCGGCCAACTGCAGTAGCGCTGCAGCATCCTGCCCTCGCAGATTTAAACTCTGCGAGCCGCGCCAGACTTCATCAGCACGGTTGCCTGAAGGATTGCGGTTGTACTGGTATACGCCGTAGTAACCGGTTGAAACGTCCACTGAGTTTACGCCACGGGTCAGCGCCAGCGCTTCAGTCATAGCCTGGTTGATGCGGTTCTGTACAGCAGCTGCGTCGCGATCATCGGCTTCAATACGCAAATCCGCGCTGAGGGTGTCCTGTCCTACACGTATGCGTTCCGTGACAGTCAGCGTCACCAAGGTCTGACCTTCTGGTAGCAGATTGGCCTGCGCAAATGCCGGAGTTGTCAAAACCAGACTCAGAAAAACGGAACAGATCAGTGATAAAGCGGTCGAATTTTGCATACAAGTCTCCGTTACTTGATCAATACCATAGGTGCCATAATGGCCACTTTCGGCTTAAGCTCAGCTTAACAGAGTCCTTTATCCAGGGTGTAACATCTGATGTCGATGAATAGACTGCAACCTGCCATCAGTTTTGTCAGCGAACATGGCATCCTGCTGGAGTTTACCAGTGCCGACAGCCATGATGTGGACCATGCGCTACAACAGCGACTTCATGTATTGGCCCGACTGCTGGCACAACACGCTATTGTCGGGCCGCTGATTTGTGACCTGATCACTGCCCCGGGCAGTCTGCTGATTTTATTACACGATGGCGCCACTGCACGCAGAGTGTTACGTCATACTGAAACACTGTGGAACAACACCACCCATAACAACCCGCAGCAGGAACAAACGGCCGTGAAGATTCCGGTACGTTACGGAGGCAGTGCCGGGCCAGATCTGGCAGCAGCGGCACAATACTGCGGGCTCAGTATCACCGAATTTATCAGTTGTCACAGCTCTGCCGACTATGTAGTGCACAACATTGGTTTTATGCCTGGTTTTGCTTACCTGAGCGGACTGCCAGAACAGTTACACCTGCCCCGCAAAACCACCCCGGCCGTGCGCGTCCCTGCGGGGTCGGTCGCAATTGGCGGCAGTTTTAGCGGCATTTATCCAACGACATCACCGGGTGGATGGCACATTATCGGCTACACATCGTTAACCCTGTTTAATGTTCAAGCTGATACACCTTGCCTGCTGCGACCAGGTGACCGCGTCCAGTTTGTGATCGAGGAGTCCGTAATATGAGTATGGAAGTGCTGCGAGCAGCACCGTTACTGACTATTCAGGATCTGGGTCGGCAGGGGTGGCGACACCTGGGTGTACCCTGTTGTGGTGTTATGGATCCTCTGGCATTACAACAAGCAAATTTGTTGTTGGGAAATGATAAAAATGCTGCCGCTCTGGAAATCACCAGCACACCTGCGTTACTCAGATTTACTCAACCTGTTCAACTAGTGTTAATGGGGGCTGATGCCAATGCATCTCATCTGGCTGCAGACACCAAAACCGTGTTAAAGCAATCTGTGACACCTGGTTTTGTTCACACCCTGGAAGCCGGTGAATGTCTGCAGTTGCAACGGACTGCGGCTCCGGGGCTGCGCGCACTGCTGGCAGTGGCTGGCGGTTTTGATGTAGAACCGGTACTGGGTTCTCGCAGTACTGATCTGATTAACGGTTTTGGCGGCTGGCAAGGACGGGCCTTGCGCGCAGGCGATCAGATTCCTGTTGGCAAAACCAGCACACTCAATCAAGCAGATAACCGCGGTGTACGTCAGCAGAACTGGCATCCTGTTTTCCGGATTTTGCCAGCCGCAGACTTCAAACGCTTTGATCAACGTTCGCGCTCCGCGCTGCAGGAAACACTATGGAAGGTGCAACCCGAATCCAATCGTATGGGACTGCGCTTAAAGGGCGAGCCACTGACACTGTTGTCCTCCGTCACCCGACAGCTGTCTATGGGGGTTTTGCCTGGACTGATTCAGGTACCTCCCAGTGGACAACCGGTTATTTTGGCAGCTGACGCCCAAACCACCGGAGGTTATCCTGCAATAGCCAGTATTATCAGTGTTGATTTATGGCAACTCGCCTATATGACACCTGGCACGCATATACAGTTTGTTGAGGTCAGCCTCGCTGAGGCTCATGGACTCGGCAGCCGCCAACGTCTGCAACTGCAGCGTCTGCATGATTCGCTGAACTATTCGCTGCACTACAAGGGCCTGTAAATGATTAAACACATTGATCTGAATGCCGACCTGGGCGAAGGCGGCAGCTGCGACCACAACCTGCTGGCCCTGGTCAGTTCAGCCAATATCAGTTGCGGAGCACACGCGGGTAATACCCACGATATTCGTGCCGCAATCCGGCGCGCGCTGGAACTGGGCGTCAGCATCGGTGCTCATCCATCGTATCCGGATCGTGAACACTGGGGGCGACGCAGCATGCAGTTGTCAGCACAGGACTTGCGCGCTACGTTGACAGGGCAGCTGGAGTGGCTGGCGTACGAAGTCTCTGCTGCAGGAGGCCACCTGCAGCACGTCAAACCTCATGGTGCCTTGTATAACGATGCAGCAAAAGACCCCGTGCTGGCGACGTTAATTGCCGAGTGTGTCAAAACATTTGATCCAGCGTTGCGCCTGGTCGGCCTGGCGGGAAGTATCTCCTTGTCAGCAGCGCAGCAACTGGGATTAAACACAATAGCAGAAGCTTTTGTTGACCGACGTTATCAGTCCGATGGCACCCTGGTCCCGCGCTCAGACAGCCGGGCGCTGATCACCGATGTACAGCAGGCCCTGCGTCAATCGCTGGCGATTATTGCAGGAGAACCGATTGAAGCGGTGGACGGTACAGCCATTGTTATCAAAGCCCAAACCCTCTGTGTACACGGCGAGACCGAACATGCGTTGGTATTTGCACAGCAATTGCGTCAGGCCCTGGACGAGGCCAGCATTTTAATTCGGGCACCAGCTGATGGAATCAAGGTGAGCGCATGCTGATCTGATAAACACCGGGCTCTGTTTCGCTACCCATCAAACGCAGCAAATCGCGTAAAAAAGCCGGTGTTGATGGCGCTGCACTGACGCGTAAATCAGTTTCATAAGCACCACTCAAGCGTACACGCGAATCGACACTGATAGACAGGTCAGACAAGGTATCAGCCTTATCCATCACCAGTTGAAACTCATCTTGTTGTAAATGCTGAAGCCGCCATGGCAATTCCCCAAGTGACAACAACTGTCGGCTGATTCGTCCGCTACCTGGATCAGCGAGCGCCAGACTGAGCGAGGCATTGGACCACACACCTTGTGATTGTAATGTCTGAACCTGCCCAGCGTGCCATCTAAAGTCATTCACGCGTCCATCGAGGTTGCCATTCACCTGTATGGCTTTGCTCATGGCCTGCAACTGCGGTGGCAGAATATCTGCAACAGGAATACTGAATACCAGATCGGAGACTTCCAGATAACCTCCTCGGTTTACACAGGCGTCACCATCAAAATTTCTCTGGCTATCTGCTGAACGGATTCTTAAACACAAACGCCCCGTCAGCAACGCGCCAGGTCGCATCTGCCAGCTCACATCATCAAGTATGATCTGCTGCGGTGCTGTCGACTCCGGCACATGAATAATGACCTGACTGGCAGCGCCGGACCACAGGCGGCCGCTGGGATTGATAACTAACAATGCCCCACTGTATTGTTGCGGCGTCAGCGTTTTTATCAGCGTCGGCATAAGACTCGCTGGCATTGACCAGATCAGGCTGATCACCAAAACCACTACAAACAGTGTAATCCAGCGTCTAACGGTCATTGTGTAAGCATCCGCACTCGCATACTGACGTTTACCAGACTGTCAGCGATTTGATCTCTATCCGCTGTATTTAACCCTGCTGCATTTGACCCTGCTGTATCCAACAATGGCGCCACGTTTAATTGCTCTATAAAAATATGATGCTGATTTTCCAATTGATCCAGCCACCCCAACAGACTGCCCATCGCAACCGCTTCAAAACGCAGACCGGCACTGAGATTGTCCGCGGCTGGCTCCAATGCCGACAGACTGATACCACTTTCAGCCGCCAGGTGACTTAATAATTGTGGGAGCGATTGCGGGAGAGAAGATGTCGACATCTGCTGCGAGGGGCTGGCCTGCAGCTGCTCCAGCTGATTGGCCAGCATATTCACCTCGTCCAGCGTTTGTTCAGCCTGCATCACGCGCAACTCGGCTGCATGGCGAGCAGCCTGCACCGGCTGCCAGGCCCCCAACCATAAAAAAGCCAGCAGCACCAGAACGCTGGTTACGATCAACAGCGCCTGTTCCCGCCGTGAGCAACGCAGCAGATAACGCAGCACCGTCTGTAGCAGCTGATTGGTTTCTATCATGTGTTTAAGGGCTTTGTTCATAATGTCTCCGCCTTGATAACCAGACTCGCCAGCTGAACCTGCCCCGACCGACTGATGTTCTGTGTCTGAGCATGCCAACCTTCAGCGGACAACTGTTCACCAAGGCCTAAAATATCTGCGGTTGTTGCCGCGGAAATGCTGATCTGCAATTCAGGCTCACCGCCTCGCGGGTGTTGATAATTTAACGTATGCATGGTCACCCCAGGGTGAGCTTGCCATATTCGGGCGACGCCCTCCATCATTGTAACCAAACCAGCACCCTGTGTTGATGGCCCCAGACGCGTAATCTGCGCACGTAATTGCTGAACCGGATCAATCAACACACCCTCTGGCACCACGGCACGGTAACGCTCATTGATCTGCTGTTCTACGTGTTGCCAGCGTTGCTGATCAACAATCGTGGCTACCACGTTAACACACAAGGCGGTGGCAAATGCCAGGCTCGCTACCAGCACCGGTACGAGGCAGGCTTTCCAGTAGTGGCCTATGCGTAGCGGAGGCGCCATTTGTCCCTGACGCAGATTCACTGCATTTTTTTGCGCCATTACCAGCTGCTGCCATGGCTGTTGTACAACCGTGCACTGTACACCTGCGGCTGTTATCGCAGCCTTCAGTGTCTCAGACACTTCACCTGCCAGGCCGATACTCACTGGGCGAGCAACCTCACTGCTGGCCAGCAGTTGTTGCAGATAACTGCCGATGAGCTCGTCAGAAGCACTGACACATAACATGCCAGGCGCATGGAGGTGACATAATTCAGCGGATTCTGCGAAGACCAGCCATTGCTCTTTTGTGGCTGCCAACAAGGCCGGCAACGCATAAACCGCCTCAACATCCAGCCCCATATTCTCCAGCTTTGTAATACGCTGTTCGAGGCCAGCCCTGTCGGTATAACTCACCACCGCTGTAGACTGATACAAATCCTCGTCGGCAATGGTGTAAGCAACATGCACTTTAGCCAGATCTACGGCTAATGAGGATTCCAACGTATAAGGCAACATCTCGTCTAAATGTTTGCGTTCTGATGCGGCAAATGGCTGGTATCGTGTAACAACTTCATCACCGTTTAATAATAAAACAGCGCGGCAATCACCCTGCAAATTATGCTCCTGCACAAACGCAGACAAATCTTCAGTATCCCCCTGATAAAACGCACTCGTGTTTGAGCCATTTTTTTGTTTTGGGCTGCTTTTTTGCTGTTCAAGCACACACCACCGCAAACGTCCAACGTTATCGGTTTGAGGGGTCCACTGAATCCAAAGTTCTGTTGTCATCACTTGCCCTGCCGGGGAGCCCGGTCTTTAAAAAAGGTTTACCACTGTCGGCTGCGCGACCACACTTGTGGCACTGAATTTTTTACCGCTTCAGCCGGATCGTGCTGAGGCCTGAATAACAATGATTGCCACTGACTGTTTTCCAGCCCTGTACTCACTGCCGCCGTGAGCACAAACCATTGGCTCGAAACCGAAAACAACGATACTTGCGCAACACCGCTGTTTTGTTCTGCGTCAGACATCACCCGCTGAACATCGGGGTGCTGAAAAAATTCCTCGATGCTGTTGAACACCTGCCGCCTTCTCAGATTATCCAGGACCTGCAGCGATTCAAGGGCCAGTGGTTGCAGCTTGTCGGCGCGGTTGAGAGTGGC
Organism: uncultured Pseudohongiella sp.; assembly: GCA_964535565.1. GTDB lineage: Bacteria > Pseudomonadota > Gammaproteobacteria > Pseudomonadales > Pseudohongiellaceae > Pseudohongiella. The sequence goes on from CAZHUJ010000011.1 coordinate 21,421, forward strand.
GAGTATTTGCACCTGAGTGGTGTTCAGATTAAGGGCAGACGCTGCGGGTAACACTGTCACCCACGGACGCAAACGTTCAATCAGCTGAGGCGTAAAATAGCGCACATGCACAAGTTCGCTGACATCAGTCAGTGGTTGATTGGCTGGCTGAAGTGCCGGTTCAAATGCGCTGTAGTAAAGAGACTCGGCACCTCCTTGACCACTGACGTAATCATCAGCATCAATCCAGTCAATAAGCGCTTCCGTCATCATCACTGCGTCGGCTTCGCTGACAGGATAGTCGGGGAAACTCTGCAGCAGGCGCACAAACTGTTTTTGCATGGGACTCAGGCGGATTGCCAGGGCAGCCCCCGCATCATCAGCATACGCTGACTTGATCAATACGTTGTTAAGATTAAAAAGCGCCTGCGCATCCTGTAATGCCGGGCGAATCCAGCCATGATCGGTGGGCATTACGTTAATCGATTGGGCCCACGACTCCTGTAAATGGTCGACACTGGTCTGCATGCTATCAGCGTCCAGCAACCGCAGTGCCAGTGTTTCAGCACCCTGTACATAAACCTGCTGCCAACCTGTCTGCTGACGACTTTCTGCCTGATCAACTTGCAGATAAAAGGCTTCTGCCAAGCGCACTGAAATTGCCGCAACCAGGGCCGCAATCAACATCGCAATAATCAGTGCGCTTCCGCGTTGCTGCCGCCTCATCTCAGGCACCCCCTACCCAGAACATGCGTTCAATTGAACCAAGCTGCGAGGTTTTGATATGCACGCGGATGGCGGCAGGCAAGCGTGACAACAGCGGTTTTGCACTCTGCTCCTGCGGCGGCCATTGTGTATACCATTGTGCGGATGATTCGGTGTCGAGAGCATTTGCATAAAACGGTGCTAAATAAGACACCTGCAGCTCTTGCACTGAATCCAGTAACAGACGACTTCCTGCGGGTATTGTGCTTAAAGGCTGATTGCGCTCAGGCCAGTAGTCGCGCCACAACTGACCGTCCTGATCGAGACGGTACAACACACGTTGCAACTGGGAGCGCGCCTGCTGCTGAGGGTTGACCCAGTCCCGGCGCGTGAACCATAAAAATGATCCATCACGCTGCGTCAGCGTGCTTACTGTATTTTTGCGGCCCGCTGAGGCAAGCAACGCAGGTCTGTATTTGTCATCAGCAATGTCAAACAGCGCAGACATCGGGTCTACGCCAACAGCAGGTTTTACCACCGAACGATCAGCGATCAGCTGCAGATCTGAGCTTAAATGGACAAAAAACGCCTCCATCGCCATTACATCTGACAACACCGTTTCAGCTTGGGATTCAGCGAGCACAGCAGTATCCAGAAATCGATATGCCACTGTCGAAATCATCACACTGAGGCTTAACGCAATCAGCAACTCCACCAATGTCATGCCGGTTTGGCGTGTGCCCAGCCTGGAAGTCATGGTGTGAGCTCCGCTGGCCATGCCAGATAGGCTTCCAGTTCAACCTGCACAGGACTATCACCGGAAACCCGCAGCTGATGCCTGAACAGATCAGGCACCTCGGTGGCCTGTACGCTGTGCTGCCAATACCAACGTCTGTTGGCCATCTCCACCTCACCCGTCACTTTCTGACTGGCACTGCTGATGGACTGGCCTGACACTGATTGCAGTTTAATCAGTGCCAGTTGCTCCTGTGCGACCCATGAAGCAATGATCTGATCCTGAACCGAGCGCCGCCCCTCCAGCTGAGTGCTGATCTGCAACATCAGTGCAGGTAACGCCATCGCAACAATCGCCAGGGCAACCAACACTTCCACCAAGGTAAAGCCTGTTTGTAAACGACGCACAGATAATAACGGCACCTACAGGGTCTCCCATTGCACACGCGACGCCGCATCTGCCCAGATGCGAGCCAGCGCAAGGCCGGATTCACGCGCACGCACAATAATTTCGAAAGGCTCAATTCCCTGACCCGGGATAAACATGATCATGGTTTGCGCGCTGGAGGACTCCAGCACCAATTCAACAGGTATTGTTGGACTCACGGGTGACCTGGCCCATTCGCGCCACGCCACTTGCCCATCGTCGGTGCTGTAACGCCACTGCCACCAATGAGGGGCTGTGGCAGACCACGCGTACACATCGCCATTGAGCTGGGCACGCGTGTCTACATAGGAAAAAACACGCGATAATTCCTCACCCAGACGCTGTGCTTGCGCGGCTTCACGGTTAAAAAAACGCGCTGAAAAATCGCTACTGATCATGATCCAGGAGGACATCAAGGTTACGATCACTAATACCACCAACAGTTCAATCAGCGTCATCCCACATTGCCGACCAACTGATGCAATCATGGTTGCTGCCAGTTACCCAAATCAGCATTCTGGCCTTCTCCACCCCGCACCCCATCGGCACCGTAAGTGAAGATATCAACCTCACCTTGACTACCAGGACTCAAATACAGATACGCATTACCCCACGGATCCACCGGCAGCGATGGCAGATATCCGCCGGCTTTCCAGTTGGCCGGCACCGGAGCCAAGGTGGGGCGTTCGACTAATGCACGCAGACCTTGTTCACTGCTCGGCAAATTGTAGTTATCCAGGCGATACATACGCAGCGCGGTTTGTATTGCACTGAAGTCTGCAAAAACTTTTTGTACGCGAGCATCATCCGCGCGTCCCATCACATTCGGGGCGATAATACTGACCAGCAAACCCATGATGACCAGTACCACCAGTATCTCAACCAGACTAAAACCTTTGTGCTTGTTCATCTATCTATCCTCTGCAATCAGTTTTTTACTGATGTATTTAAATCAGTGAACTCATTTCAAATACCGGCAGCAATACGGCTAACATAATCAGCGTGATTACTGCGCCCATCACCACAATCGTCAGCGGCTCCAGCAGTGCCATCAACGTGCCTAGACGCACACTTAACTCACGCTCTTGCCAAGTGGCTGCGTACTGCAGCTGCGAGGCCAGCGTTCCATTGGCTTCGCCGTTGGCAGCCATCTGAATCAACATGGCCGGGAATACCGCTTGTTGTTGTAAACTTTTGCTGAGACTGCCGCCCTCTTGCACACGCACGGCGGTTTCCTGTGCGTGATAACGCAGGTGCTCATTGCCCAACACTTCTGCAGCAATACCCAAGGCGTCTACCAATGGCACACCACTGTCGAGCAGGATGGACAAGGTAGAGGAAAACCGCGCACTGTCACTTTGCAGCAGCACTGAGCCCACACCCGGCAGCTTCAACAGCGCGCGATGCCAGCGCAAACGGTTGTGATTGTCACGCAACCACCAACGCAAACCGATCACAGCACCCGAGACAAGCAGTGCCAATGCCAGCGCCCACGGTGAGCGCAGAAAATCGCTGATAGCAACCAGCGCTTGTGTCAGTGCGGGCAGCTCACGTTGCGAGTTCGCAAACATGGAGATCAGGCGCGGCACCACAAAACTCATAAGTACCACTACCACGGTGATGCTGACACCCAGCAATACCGCCGGGTAAATCAATGCTGTCTGCAATTTTTGTCGTGTGTGCTGGCTGTTCTCGGCGTGCAGCGCCATACGCTCCAGCACTTCCGCCAGGAAGCCACTGCTTTCGCCGGCACGCACCATGGCGCAGGTCATGCGGTCAAATGCACCTGGATTTTCAGCCATGGCCTGGGTCAGAGATTGCCCCTGCAACACGCGCGAACGCACCTGCGCCATCAACGCCTTGACCATGTCGGTAGCGCCTTGCTCGCCACACAAACGTAAGGCTTCATCAACCGGCAGGCCGGATTTGATTAAAGAAGCCAACTGGCGCAGTAATAGAGCACGACGTGGCACGGACAACGAATACCGTCTTCGCCAACGGCCACCTGCACGCACAGACGCTGCGGTAACAACGTTAATCGTCAGCGGCTTGAGCTGCTGGTCGCGCAGGCGCTGTCGCAACTGCCGCTCATCGTCAGCATCCATTACACCGCTGATCACTTTGCCCTGGGCGTCCAGCGCCTTGTAGCGCATTGCTGTCATGAAGATACCCCTTCACCCAGCGTGGTAACACGCAGCACTTCTTCAACACTGGTTTCTCCGGCGAGAATACGCGCGCGTCCATGTTCGTGGATTGACGAAGAATTCAATCGCGCATAGGTTTCCAGATCCAGTTCGGAGGCGCCTTCGTTGATCAATCGCCGCAGACCGTTGTCAGCTTCAATCATTTCGTACAGGCCACGACGACCACGGTAGCCACTGAAGCTGCAACGCTCACACCCGACTGCGACGAATACGGTGGACGTGACTGGCAACTGTAAACGTTCCGCCTCCGGCTGACTGACAGGCCGGGGCTGTCGGCAATCTGGGCATAAACAACGTACCAGTCGCTGTGCCACGATCAGTGTAAGACTGGAGGCCAATAAAAAGGGTTCAACACCCATATCCTGCAGACGTGTCACTGCACCTGCGGCGGTGTTGGTATGCAGTGTTGATAACACCAGGTGACCGGTCAATGAGGCCTGAACCGCGATTGCTGCGGTTTCCTGATCGCGTATTTCACCGATCATTACTACATCCGGGTCTTGACGAAGAATCGCGCGCAGACCGCGCGCAAAGGTCATATCCACGCGCGTGTTTACCTGGGTTTGAGCAATGCCCGGCAATTGGTATTCCACCGGGTCCTCAATCGTCATGATGTTGCGCGCACGGCTGTTGATGGACTGCAGGCCAGCATACAGGGTGGTGGTTTTTCCCGAACCTGTGGGACCTGTCACCAGGATAATTCCATGTGGACGAGCAAGCGCGCGCTGCATAGCTGCCGTCAGTGCCGGTGGCATATCCAGTTGTTGCAGCTGCAACTGACCCGCCGCCTGATCCAGCAAACGTAATACCACGCGCTCACCAAAACTGGAGGGTATGGTTGATAAACGGATATCAACTACGTGACCGGCCAACTGCACACGGATGCGCCCATCTTGAGGCAGGCGCTTTTCAGCGATATCCAGACGCGCCATGACTTTCAGACGCGAGACCAGTACCGGCCCCAATTCTGCGCGCGGAGAAAGTACATCGCGCAACACACCATCCACACGAAAGCGTACACACACCTGGCGCTCAAAAGGCTCAATATGGACATCTGAAGCCTTTTCTTTGACCGCTTGCGACAACAAGGCATTAATCAGGCGAATGACCGGAGCATTGTCGGCGTCCGACAACAGGTCACTGCCTTGTTGTATATCCTTGGCGAGTAAATCCAGATCAGTTTCTTCATCCAGCGCTTCCACGGCTCTCTGCGCCGCATCCGCACCACTTTGGTATAAGCGGGTCAATTGCTGCTGAAATGTGTTGCTGTCTACAACCTCCCAGCTGAAAGCAGTAGCCAGTACCCGCTGCAGCTCAAGACGCAACATCAACGGCGGTGTCTGGCGACAGATCAGCTTCTCGCTGTCCCACAGCACACCGTGCTGTTGCACAAATTCATAGGGCAGCAGGCGCGAGCTCATTGTGCTTGTTCCTCTGCGCTGGCGGGTAGCACTGGCTCCCACTCGGGTAATACCGGCAATTCAGTGTCCTTGAACAACCAGCCGCTGAGAGGGGTCTGTTGCAGTTGCTGATCACGAATCAGGTCATACTTTTCTGCGGTGGCTCCACGTAGCGCAGCATCATCACGCAAGATGGTGGGACGAATGAACACCAGCAAATTGGTTTTCTGCACGCTTGTACTTTGCGAACGGAACAGGTGCCCCAATCCAGGCACACTGCCAAGCAGTGGTACACGTTGTTCCGTCTGAACCACGTTATCGCGAATCAGACCACCCAGAACCACCGTTTCCCCATCGGCAACGGTGACACGTGTCTGTATTTTGCGCTCGTTGGTAATCAGATCGACTGCACCGGCTTTAGGCGAGATGCTGGAGATTTCCTGACTGATATCCAGCGCTACCCGATCACCACGGTTAACGTGTGGTGTCACTTTAAGTGTGGTACCCACGTTTTGACGGTTGATAGTCTGGAATGGATTATTTACGTTGCCATTACTGCCTGTGCTGGTGAACGAGCCGGTAATAAAGGGAACACTTTCGCCGACAGTAATCACCGCTTCGGTGTTATCCGTGGTCAGAATATTGGGAGTGGACAGGATGTTGGCACCGCTGTTGGCCTGCAACAAATCGATAAGGGCCAACAGATCAGAACTGCCCCCTATATTGCCAATACCCAGCGTTTGTCCGGCCGCTCCGGCCAGTCCAGCCGCCAATCCTGTTAACGCGTCGCGACGGTCGTCCGCTAAGGCCCCTTCCGTGATCAGTCCCAGTTGCTGAAGATTGTTGCCGGCATCAAAACTGCTGCCAAAAGCGCCGCTTTCATCGCGGAACAACCACTGTATGCCCAGGTTCTGCCCAACATCATCGTTGATCTCAACAATAATGGCTTCTACCAGCACCTGAGCGCGCTGAATATCCAGGCGCTGCACCACATCCATCAACGAATCAACAATATCCAGGTCCGCAGTGATGACCAGAGCATTATTGTCGGTATCGGCCTGGATGCTGGCGTGTCGCGGCTGCTGGTCAGCATCGGTTTCACTGGATAAACCAAAACGGTCTCGCACCACTGAACTGAGTACTTCTGCCACACGCGTGGCGTTTGCGTATTCAAGATAGACCACACGGGTATTACCATTTTGTTCGCGGGGTTTATCCAGCAGGGTAATTAACTCACGCAGGTTGTCACGCTGGCGTTGCCCGCCTGTCAACAACACTGAATTGGTGCGGTCATCCGCCGCAATTTTCAGCATGGTTGTGGACGATTCTTCGCCCACAGCAGCCTCGGCTTGTAACGACTGCAGCAAAGCCACCATATCGCGAGCGGACGCAAATTCCAGGGGCACCATGTCCGTTTGAGGAACTGAACTAGACTCAATGCGCTCCAGCACAGCACGAATACGCTGAACGTTTGCCACGGTATCCACCAGCACAATCATATTACCTGAAGGATACGCAGACATTTGCCCGGTACTTTGTGAAACCAATGGCCTTAGTACCGGCAGTACGTCGTTAACTGACACGTTTTCAAGCTGAAACGTCTCGGTGACATATTCGCTGTTGGCGTGGCTGCTTATATTGGCCAGTGGCAATGGTGCGGAGCGTGCATCCTGTGTAGGCACAATACTCACCATGTTGTCAGCAGTTTCAATAGCGGTGAAACCACTCATATCCAGCGCCCGCAGGAAGATCTGATAGAACTGCACTGCATCCACCGGGGTGGTGCTGATCACGGTAATCTGACCCGTTACACGCGGGTCTACAATCATGGTTTTTCCGGTGGCATCCTGCACGGCGCGAATGACTTCCAGAATGTCACTGCCACGAAAGTTAGGTGTCCAGTTACTCTCCTGCGCCCGGCTGACTGAACTAGCCAGCAACAGGATCAGTAACAGAACAAACGGGGGTCTGAGGAAAAGATCTTTAGCTGTCATCGCTTGTCTCGTATCGTTTAGGCTCATGACAATGCTATGACGCCGATATGACAATCAGATGACTGAGATATTACGATTCTGTGACAAACACAGAGCTCGCGCAACCAGACTAGAGCTGTTCACGCCGGATATTCAAGTCCAGCACTTCTCCGTCTCTTAATAAAGACAACTTCACTGAGTCAGCTGAGGCCAACTGCGCGGTTATATCTGAAATATTGGAAATATCTTTAAGCTGCCTGCCATCAATTGCGGTAATAACGTCACCCTGGCGCAGTCCCACCGCACTCATAAAGTCCTGGCGACTGCCGTGACGAATCTGCATACCTACCAGCGAACCCATGTCACCCGGAGTGGAAAAAAGGGGCTGCGTACGCAACAGTTCCATTAATGAACGACCAGACAAAAGATTGGTGCTGGTACTGGCAATGTCTGCTACAGGCTCAGAGGAAATAGCTAATTCTGGCACAGAGGTATCGTCCATACGCAGCAGTTCCTGGCGGCCATTATTGTTGAGCACCACATGCTGGGCATAAACGGCCTCAACAGTAACAGTACCAGGAGTACCTTGCAGAGCCTCGCCTGGACGGTATACCTGCTGCCCATTGCCGGTTCCGATAATAGCGCGGGAATATGCGGCATTACTGTTCAGCAAAATGCCGCTCAGCGTCAGCTCCAGACGGGTTTCAAGTTCAGGGCTGACCGTCTTCCCAGTCAGAGCTGCAGGTCCGGCTCTGTTCAGCAAAAACACTTCTTTAACCAGCGCAAGATCAATCACTGTCGGCGACTCGTGACGCTGATCCAGCAACTGTCTGGCGCCCGGTTGCAAAGCATCCGCAGCAGGCGCTGCAAACTTCCAGATCAGATCTGAAACCTGGACAGCAGCGCTCACTACCAGCCCCATCGCTGCCATGGACATCAGCAGTGACAGGGATTTAGGTTTGCTCAGTTTTACAACTTCCATTGCAGATCCAGGCGCACTCGGCTTCCGCTTTCAACTTCCACAATTGTTACACCGTTCTGAACAAACTCACGGTTTTCGTTGAGCAGGTTTTGAGCACGCAAACGCACAGTGATGTTATCGGTAGGGAAGAATGAGTACGTCATATCCAGCGAGTGGAATGGCGATTCATAAGCATCAGGAGCCGGCACCCGACCACCAAAGAAAATGCGCTCCCCGGAAACGTTATACAGCAACGACGCCGAGTGTTTGCCATTATCGGAATCAAAGCCCAGCTGAGTATTCACTACATACTCAGAGTGACCCGTGAGACGACGTTTTAAGCTGCTCTGCGACGCATTGGGATGAAAGCCGATCTCAGAGTCGCTTAATACCACGTTGCCACCCACAAAAAAGCCACGTCCCAGGGTTTTCAGACCTTCGAATTCGATACCATAAATTTCGCCTGACAATGCGTTCTCAAAGCTGAGCAAGCGCGCGTCTTGTGGACCTGGACGTTGTACACGTTCAATGGGGTTGCTGATATCTTTGTAGAACAGCGACACCGTCAGGTTGTCGCCATTGTTAAAGTAGAACTCGGTACGCAAATCAATATGATCAACGTCCGAGAATTTCAGGTTAGGGTTACCTTGAACACGGTCGTTTAACTCAGGATCAATAAACTGAATATCGGCAAATTCACGAAGATCCGGGCGCACCACAGTTTTGCCGTATCCGAGTCGGACCTGGAAATTGTCTGTACCAAACAAACCATCACGCATGTAAGTAATTGCAGCAGCCGGATACAGTCCATCATCTATCAAAGCCAGATTCTGATTTGGCTGTTGCAGCTGGCCCATCAGGGAATCCAGAGATGCACCCGAGTAATCCAGCAAATTCAAAGGCAACACACCGCGCGCAAACTCTTCCCAGCGCAAACCAGCACTTAGGCGCCAGTTATCCCACAGATAGGTATCCACCGAACCAAATACTGCACGTTTGGTTTCTCCTGCGATATAACTCTCGGTTCCGAAGTTGGAGCCCATGTTCAGGAAAAAGCCATTGTTCAGGTCTTGCAGGTTTCCATCACTAAAAACCGCTGACGGCAAACCATCACGAGCACCGGCACCCATAACGATATTAGCGGTATAACCGTAATATTCGCGGGACTTGTCGCTTTGGTTATAACCCATGCTGAGCGTACCGCGTGTGAACCCCAGATCGTATCCGACATCCGTCTGGTACCCCATACTGGTAACCTTGTCTTCCAGGTTCAGGAAGGAAAACTGCGCAGACGAACCGGTATTAACCTGACTCAGCAATAGCTCGCCGGTAGCGGGATCTAACAGATTGGTGGATTGTACGGTGCTAGCGTTCGGCACTTCCGTGGACGCGCGCGAGTCAGAGTAGAACCAGTTGAGATCCACGCTGTTGATAAAATTGAGCGCTGAAGGCAAACCCAGACGGCTCAACTCATATTGTTCCAGGCGATGTTCGCCTGTGATCTGGTGAACTTCCAGTTCACGCTTTTCCATACGCGACAAGTTGTTGCGACGTTGACGTCCACTGGCTTCCTGGAAATCCGGGTTAAAACTCAACACAATCGACGCCTGATCTTCATCGTCTTGCAGCAAGTAACTGTTGGTCGCAATCTTGTGCTGATCGCGCCAGTTGGCACTGAGGTTTAACGCCGCCGTCATGCTGTCGTTGGCGACGGTACGATGTATATCGCTGAACGATTCCTCAGGATTTGACCAGGTTTGTTCACGCTGATTGGAATTGCTGGACGATTCACTGACACCGGCGCTGAGTGCGCCACCGACGCGCAGGTCGTTATTCATATCCCAGCTGTTGCCAAGACTGACCGATACGCTGGAATCCGGTTTTAAACTCTGTTCACGTTCAATCGCTACGTCGCGATTCAACGCGCGCATCAGTTCACGATTGATACGGATACCTTCGGCCTGCTGCGCTGCGGAGGGCGTACCACCGCCGGGGAATTCAAACCGCGTAATGTTTGCAGGAGATATATCTCCCTGATATTTATCCAGAGCTTGCCTGATTGAGGATGGCATGCCACCTTGATCACCCAATGTACGCAGTGCAGAACCGGACTTTTCTGTGTCCCAACCGCTACCCACTGAAATATCAAACACCGGCTCATCAGGGGTGCCACGTGTTCTGATATCCAGGTTACCACCACCAAATGCTGCAGGCTGGTCGACTGAATAGGCTTTATGAATTTTCACGGATTCCAGGATGGACGCCGGGATATAGTCCAACGGAATCACGTTACGGCTCAGTTCTGGTGATGGAATTTCCGCGCCGTTCAAGGTCGCGCTGGAGTAGCGCTCACCTAAACCACGCACGTAAATGTATTTGCCATCGACCAATGTCAAACCGGTGACCCGACGCAGCGCCATCGCCACATCGGAGTCACCTGCTCGAGAGATTTGCTCAACACCGACAACTTCAGCAGCAAAGGCTTGCTCGACGCGTTCCATGACCAGCGAGCGGGCTGCATCCCGCAGACGACCCATGACCACAATTTCATCGATTTGTGGTGCTGCCTGTACACCGGCAGATTCTTGCGCCAGTGTCATTGCCGGCATCAAAGGCTGACTGGCGGCTACCAGTGCAATCGCTAATGCCAGTTTATGTTTCTGCCCGTTCATCGCTTTTTTCATCTCTACTTTCCGTCACCTGTCTATGTGCTTGAGCGAGTCAGGGAACAAGCCGTGGCCCGCTCCCCTTCTGCCGATTTGCAAGTCAGTGCCTGACCTTACAAACCATGGGTCCAACCAGCGACCCAGTCTTCGCCTTCTTTTACTGCACCGATGAAGTCCACCGCATCAAAGAAGGAGCTGGCGCCAGGATTACCAACAGCAGGCACCGCTTTAGCTTCAAAGTTGTCACGCAGACGGCTGACATCAAATACTGGAACGCTGATAACCGTTCCATTTGCATCGGTCATTGAGCTGGCAGTGATGTACGCTTTTGGATTGCTTGAGCTCAGGCCTTTAATCACATTGGCTGGCAATGCAGAGGCTGTATCAATCACTGCGTTACCGTTGCTGGTCCACCAGTTACGCAGATCCAGACCCGCACTTGAAGACACTTTCAGGGCTTCAGTACATGCAACAACGTTGCCGCTGGCTGCAGACAGACCACTTTTGACACCGTCAATGGTTTGTGTGTGTTCAATTTCAAAACACTCATTGCTTGCCATGCCAGGAGCATTGGAAACGATGATTGAGTTGTATTGCTCGAAGTATGTGCCTTCACGGTACAGAGGACCTTCAGCGTCACCTTTGGAGCTGGGTGCTGTACCTGCGTTAGTGTCTACACCGGAGGTAATACAGGTCATATTGGAGATACGGCCTTTGGTGTAAGGTGCCATGTCATCTGGCAATGAGTCGCCGGTGTTATCAGCTTCGATACAACGGTTGGAGCCTGAGGTTTGTACAATCAATGCGTATTGGACGTCACCAACCCAACCTTCAGAGAAGTCGATAGAGTCGTCACCAATGTTGACGTTTACGGAGTATTTCAGGTCAACAGCACCACCAAACATCTCGATGCCATCATCAAGTGTAGTGTAAACCTGTACGTATTCCAGTGTGGTACCGGAACCGACAGCGTTCAGCGTCAGGCCGTTCAGTTCGTTACCGTCAACCACTTCAAATCCTGCGTGGCGAATCTGAACATAACGCAGAATGCCTGAGTTCTCAGCGTTGTTATTGCCACCGTAAGTAGCCGGACGACCTTCTGCAACCACGTGGCAGTTATGCACGTTAACACCGGCAGGCTGGCGGTCAGCATTTGTACATTTGTTGGTCAGACCGTTACCGTTGATCTGTACACCACCCCACAAACCTCGGTCGGCTTCAGTTGCCTGGCCGTCGCGCAGGTCGCGCAGCGCGCTGAAAATAATCGGTGCCTGTGCGGTGCCTTCGGCAATAATGCGTGAACCACGTGCAATACGAACGTAATCTTCAGAATTCTGGAAAGCGATGCGTGAACCCGCACCGATAGTCAAACTGGGGCCTTCGCCGTCTTGTGGAATGCGCACACCTTGTGCGGCTGCGTTAGCGTTGACGTCACGACCAACAAACAGGCTGTCTTCAAAAATGTGCAGGCCATTGTTAGGCAGCGCATTGATTACCAGATGCGTTTCCAGCGGACGCGTGTCACTTACAAACGTTGCAGGATAGGTGCAGTTGCCACCGGCGAACGCACCTTGAATGCTCTGGCCAGAAACACTGTAGCTGGCACAAGGGTTCGCTGCGGGATTGTTGTTTCCACCACCCACTGTAGTATTGTTTGAGTTGTTTACGTTAGTAGACGGTGCCAGTGTTACACCACCGCTATCACACGCTGTGACTGCTGCTGCCAGCAAGCTGACACTGAACAGGGTCTTGAATTTCATCTATCGCTCCTCATTTGCACTGCATAGGGTTAGGTTGCAAATTCTGAGCGCTATTTTTAATTCAGATTGATGACATATTGATGACGATGTTTAAAGTGACGAATACACTGATGATTTGATAAATTTGTGCAGACAATCAATGCTCTACAATTTTTAGCCATATTAAAAAGTCGTTTTTTTTCGCAGGTTTTATGACAGTATTGTCATATTTGCCGAGCCAATTTAAGGTATCTCCAGATGATTTTCAGACAACTGTATGACAGTGTTTCTTCAACCTACACTTATATACTCGCCGACGAACACAGCCGCGAGGCGCTGATTATTGATCCGGTTTTTGAGCAGATACAACGCGACCTTGCGCTGCTGCGCGAACTGAATCTTGAGTTAAAACTGATACTCGACACTCATTGCCACGCGGATCACATCACTGCTGCCTGGTTGCTGCAACAAAAAACCGGCGCAAAAATCGCATTGGCTGCAGCAGTAGGTGCCCAGGGTGTGGATATAGCATTGACCCATGGCGATACCGTTGGGATCAAAGGTGTGCAACTGGAGGTTAGAGCAACGCCGGGACACACAGATGGCTGCTTAAGTTATGTGTTGTCTGACCACAGCATGGTATTTACCGGTGATGCCTTATTAATTCGTGGTTGTGGCCGCAGTGACTTCCAGCAAGGTGATGCTGCGCGACTTTATCACTCCATCACTGAACAGATTTTTTCGTTGCCTGATGATTGTGCGATTTACCCGGCGCATGATTACAACGGTCGCACACGATCAACGGTTTGTGAGGAAAAAATTCATAACCCGCGTGTTGGTGGTGGCGCCAATGAGCGTGACTTTGTGCAGTACATGAAAGCCATGCAACTGCCACACCCCAAAAAGATAGACGAGGCGCTTCCGGCCAATATGCGCAGTGGCAAACCGGAAGATGGGCAGCTGCCATCAGAGCCTGCATGGGCCGACATTCGTATCAGCTTTGCTGGCATTCCGGAAGTTGATTCAGAATGGGTCATACAAAACCAGCCTTCTATCAACATTCTTGATGTCCGCGAACAGGATGAAGCCGCCGTTGCTGCGTTAGGCGATTTATACAACCTGATCCACATTCCCTTGAGTGAATTGCGCGATCGCGTCTCGGAAGTGCCGACGGATAAACCTGTGGTCACCCTGTGCCGCTCCGGCAAACGTTCCTCTCTGGCGCTAGGGATTCTGAAAAATGCAGGACATGACAAAGTAGCCAACATCCGTGGCGGCCTGCTGGGCTGGCAACATCACTGACAGTTCAGCGCGGGTTCATAAAGCGAAGCTGATACTGATCCTGAATCCGGTTCAGGAGACTGATCATGCTTCGCCTACTCTGGCTTGTTGTTATTTCATCTCTGGCCTTGGCCAACAGTGCTTTTGCCCAAAACAGCTCTGCCGTATCCAGCGCCTGTGCCAGCCTTGAGTTTATGGCAAAAATGCTCGCTGTTAATTCAGTATTACCCGCCGATCGTGACCATCGTGGACAGTTGGACGATATGAACTCACAGATGCTGGCCTTAAACCGTCTGGCCTGCAGTCCGGTATTGTTAACTGAGACGACTCGTTTTAGCAGCCACTATGACAATGGCCGCAAGGTATCCAGTGATTTGCAGGAATCAGCCTGGCACTACCCCAATGGTCAATTATTTACGGCCCGCCCCGGCAGAGATAGCGCTTTATATTACCCAAATGGTCAAACCATGGCTTACAGCTGGCTACATGGCGGCCAAACCTTGTATTGGCCAAATGGCAACCCTGCGACCTTCAGTTTCCGTACAGTCAACGAGGCGTGGTACTACCCGGATGGCCATATTGTGACCTACCTCGCTGGTGTCAAAGGCGCACGCTGGTTCTATCCGTTTGCTCGACTGGATGGCGCTGTTGGACAGGAACTTATTTCCAGCGAATGGGGGCGACTTGACGCCTGGCTTAATACCATCCAATACACAAACGCGGGCGTTATGTTTATGAAGCGAGAACGCATCCGCGGCAAACTGGTACTGAGCGCAGAAGAGCTACTTGATGTGCCGGGTGTACTCCTTATGCTGACGCGAATGTATCAGGCTCAGGACAACGCGCGTCAGTTTATTCCGGGTGATGGCAGCATTACGAGTTTGCCGTGGTGAACGCAACAAATCATGGCTGGCCGGCATGGCGAGCCAATTGCTGTTTTGCCAGGTTTTTGAGTTCATCATTATAAAACCAGTGTGCATGGAAGACAGGTGTGTTCTGCCAACCACGATGCTCTTTGTGCGCGGCAGTCAATCCTGAATCAATTTTGGCAATTCCATGTTCCAGCGAATATTCGATTGACCTGTTACAGAGCAGATCCACTGCAACACTATCAAGCTTTTCACGGTCACTCCACTGCAACATGTAGAGGGTGCTCTCCGCTCGTGCATGCAGATTCAGGGTGCCAGCCACATAACGCGGCCCATCAAAACAAGCCATCAATATGGTTTCCGCGGGCATTGCTCTGACAATCGCAATGTACGCACTGAGGGGCAACCACGGCTGGCCGCCATAACGCTCACAAACCTGACGATGGCCTTCATAGTAATCAGCCAGCAATTCTTCCATCAGTTCATGACCGTGTAACACTTTAAAAGTGAGACCATGGGCGTTGGCCATGCGACGATCGACCTGAAACTGATTACGCCTGCGTTTGGGCAAACTCGCCAGATAACTCGTAATATCCACATGGCCTGTGTTAGTCCACATCGAGTGCCATTCACCCGCCACCAATGCCCCCTGGGAGTGGCAATGGCGTGCCGTCAATTCATTGATGTGCATGACGTTAAAAACAGACTTCTGGTCTGCGCGCTGCGCCAGCTGATTTAAACCACGAAGGAGGACGGTCTGTAACGGCGGCTCGGAAAACCCTTCGCGCACCAGCAGCTTGGGGCCCATCACTGGAAAAAGTGGTACACCAACCTGAAATTTCGGCCAGGCAAAACAGTCGGCCTGCAGTCCTTTACCAAGCCAGCGCCGCTCAGGCCCATATTCCCGGAATGTGCCCCATTTCAGCATCGCCGGCGCGCACGCGACGAGGTCTTGATTAGCATTTTTAACTAACACATAACGCGGCAGCACACCACGCTCACGACTAAAAATGCCGGAGCTCTCCAGCGCCATCAAAAACGCGTGTTGCACAAAAGGAGTCCGCCAGCGCACGCATCCCATTGCGCGGCAGACACCTCCGCAATGGAGTTGACCACGCTGAGCTCAAGATCCATCGGCTGCATCTAACCCCAGACGTAATATTTTATTAATACACGCTGGCACTTCATCTGCGCTGTGACTGACAAACAGAATCTGTGTCTTGCCGCTCGCTGCAATCTTGTCCACCAGCGCCAGCAGCAGCGCGCTGTGTTTGTCATCCAGGCCGACAATAGGTTCATCGAGCACCAGAATCAGCGGCTGTTTGACCATTGCACGTGCTAACAAAACCAGCCGCTGCTGACCAAAAGACAACTCGTGATAATACTCCCGGGTCAGCTCACCCAGCCCGACGACTGCCAGCCACTGGCGAGCAGTGTTGGCTTCACTGGCACCACTGTCATCGTACAAACCCAGTGAATCAAAAAAGCCCGAGACCACAACATCCAGCACCCGCCAGCCTTTGACATAACGATTGTGCAAGTCGTTGGAAACCACACCAAACCGGGCTTTGATATCCCAGACACTTTCTCCGCTGCCACGGCGGCGACCAAACAGATAAACCGGTTGCCCATAGGCTTTGTGGTTGTCACCGTCGATCAGCCCCAACAAGGTGGATTTACCACAGCCGTTGGGCCCTTCGATCAACACATGATCATGACGGTGCATCTGGAAATGCAGATTCTCAAAAATCACCTTGTCGCCGTAGGCCGCAGTAACGCCATCCAGATCAATCAGAGTTGTTACATCCGCGGGCAACTCGGCTGGCAAGCGGCTCACACAGGGGCCGGGTAGCACAGTTGGCAGATCAGGCACCGGGTCTGCGGGCGGCAACGGCAGTTGACTGGCTGGACCTTGGGCCAGCATGCACAGAGAATCCATCAGCAGATGATGTGTGACACCGGGGAGTGTTTGTTCGCGGCGTCGACATAACAACAGCGTGCAGTGCTCGGATGACATCCACTGCTGCAATGCCTGTTTTATGCGCTGGGCACTGTAGCGATCGATACTGTCCAGCGGATTGTCGAGCACCAGCAAGGCCGGACGCAGGTACAGTGCGCGCGCAATCATGGCGCGGCGCATCTGCCCCGACGAGAGATATCGAATGCCTTGATGGCGTATGGCTTTGATATCGAGCAGGTCCAGCACGGAGGACAATCTTGTGGTGTCGGCTGAGCGCACCTGACCATCGCAGATCAGTGCCTCGACCGTGGTGCCTTCATCGCGGGCATCGGCGTTGTATTCACTGATATCAAAGCGGTCATCACGCGCACACAAACGCTGCTGCTCTTCAAATGACACTTCGCAGACATCACGCTGAGGATCAAAACCATCGTGGTAAGCCAAATGACTGCGCGCTTGTGGCAAACGCCCCAGCAACAGATTAACCAGTGTGGTTTTGCCTGCGCCGTTGCCACCAAATACACACCAGTGTTGGCCGCGTAGCAGTTGGAAAGTCTGGCTGATGCGCAGCACACGTGTGGCGCTCAGGCGACAATCGACTGGTGTCAGTGTTAGTAATGCCTGAGTTGTCATCAGCCAGACCTCTCGCTCAGGGTCGATGACCCAGCGCGCGGTGCATCACTTCATACTGTATGGACATAAAGTGCCCGACGGAGCGGCGCCAGTATTCGGAATTATGGCGACCACGTGCCTGCATGTACTCAAACGGAACGTCGTTAATCAGCAGAATCTGCATAAATTCCAGTGCGGCATTGATCAGATCATCTTCCATACCACTGTCCAGGTAAATGTGGGGCAACTGGCTCTTGGGTACGTTATAGATCATCTGGAACGGATCATGGGCCTGCGCTTGCTCAACTGTCGCAAAATCCACGCCGGCCGGATTACGGTCATCCTGTTTGCTGAAACCGGGGATATCAATAATTTGCGAAATGAATTCATCGGCGCGCGCCAGTTCCGGTGACTCACTGGTGCTGCGCGGGCGTGGGGCCGGTTGCCCAGCCCCGATGGCCTCGGCTCGATTGCGCGCATGTGCCAACGCACCGCTGGTGCTGGCCATGGACACAAACATGTCCGGGTGTTTCAAGCCCAGCATGATGGCGCCATATCCGCCCATCGATAATCCGGCGATGGCCCGGCCTTCGCGGCGCGCCTCAGTGCGGTAATTGCCGTCGACGTAGGAAATCACATCCTTGATCAGATGGTCTTCCCAGTTGTTGCGTTGCCCGTTCTCACTTTGCGCCCAGTTGATATACCAGCTGTTGCCTGCATCAGGCATCACCAGGATCAGGTCACCCAGTTCACGCGCATAAAACGCTGCGCCCAGATTACGCCCCCAAACCGTGTAATTCTGCATATAACCATGCAGCAGATAGAGCACCGGGTAACGCTTGTCGGATGATTCGTAATCGGCAGGCAGCACAATATCAAATTTCATCTGCCGCCCGACTGAAGGGCTGAAAAAGCTGACTGTCTGCAAACCGTCCGGCAGTGCTGGTGGTTCTGGCGCTTGCGCTTGCGCGGGCAGCGCCAGGGCGGTTATGACCAGTGCACAAAACAATTGCGCTAGAAAAGGACGGGTTTTGATATTGTAATTTTTCAATTCGATTCTCGATCCAAACAGGTCAGTAATTAAGTGGAATGGGTTGCTGGAACTGTGTAATGTCTTCGGCGGTGGCTTCTTCCCGGCATTCTCCACGCACTGAAAAACTCTGGAAAGTCTGCTCACGGTACAGCTCGAAAAAGCCGCGACGGCAATAACCGGTGGCCAGCATAACAGCATCAATACGCTGCTCTACATCAAACTCGCCAATACGGATGCCCGCGGGTCTGCGTGCAGCGACATTACCACTGCCAGGTCCGGCACTGGGAATAAAAGGCTGGGTGGGGTCGTCAGGTCGCAGGTAGTCGCGCTGAAAAATAAAAAACTTTGTACCATCAGCACGGATTTCAGGTATCAGACTTTCGCGTGCAGCTGGTGCTTGCCACGGACTGCCAAGACCACACGCCGCCACTGGCAATGTCAGCAAGACTGCAAGTATGATGCGCATCATGGTCTGGTTCCGGATGGTTGTTGCTACCGTTTACCGCACAGGATATTAAGAATCACATGACGGCAAGTCAATCACAGCACGGTACCTGTCGCTGATGCAAAACAATAAAAACACCCCTTCTCCTGCTTTTGGAGAACTGGCTGCTTCAGCACCACACAGAATGTGGCTGGGGTTATGCCATCGTGATCATGGCCCCTGGTACTCCAGGCTGATTGCCCCGATGCTGCGACGCCAGATCGTACGACATTCCCCTCTGCCGGTTGATCTGGATCTGAACGGGCTGCGCATGCGCTGCATGTTCCGTGACAATTACTCAGAGAAAAAATTCGTGTTTACGCCATGGCGTTATGATCGCCAGGAGCGCCAGCTGTTGCGCCAGCATCTGGGCAAAACCGGGGTGTTTCTGGATATAGGCGCCAATGTTGGCATCTATACGTTGACGGCACTGACCAGCCCAGGTTTTAACGGGCGTATTCTGGCCTTTGAACCCAACCCGGTTACCCGCGAACGACTGCAGACCAATCTGGCGGCCAATAACTGCAACCGCGATGACGCTCGCGTGCAGGTGATGCCGATTGGCATTGCTGATAGCCACAGTCAATTCACCCTGCAACTGGATGGTCACAATCTGGGCGCCAGCAGTATCAGCCAACACAATCGCTCCCGTCTTGCAGAAGGCCACGGCACACAGGTTGCGATCGACTGCAAACCATTGCTGGATGTGCTGGAAACGCAAAATGTGCAGCATATTGACGTCATCAAGATTGACATAGAAGGCGCTGAAGACAAAGCCATGGCACCGTATCTGGCCCAGGCTCCGGATGAACTGCTGGCTCGCCTGGTGATTATCGAAAACTCACAACATCTGTGGCAGCAGGACGTTTTTGAGCTGCTAAAGCAACGGGGTTATCAGCGTATACTCCACAACCGCATGAATTCTGCTTTTTACCGGCCTGCTTTATGAAACTGTCAGTGATTGTCACCACCTACAACTCCCCTGCCTGGCTGGAAAAAGTCCTTTGGGGTTACGCCTGCCAGACTCACAAGGATTTTGAGCTGATTATTGGTGATGATGGCTCCGGCCCCGAAACCCGTGAGTTATTGGACAGCATGCGTACACAAACAGGTATGGATATCCGCCACATCTGGCAGGAAGATGACGGTTTTCGTAAATGCCGTATTCTCAACCGCTGTATAGAGCAGGCCCAACACGATTACCTGGTGTTCTCCGATGGAGACTGCATTCCGCGCGCTGACTTTCTGGCCGTGCATGCCGCTGAAGCGGAGCCGGGCCGTTATCTGTCAGGCGGTTATCACAAGCTACCAATGTCGACGAGTCTGGCCATCAGCAAAGACGATATTGTCAGTGCGCGCTGCTTTGATCTGAAGTGGCTGAAGGCCAACGGGCTGCCATCAACATTCCGCAATACCAAACTCACGGCTTCGGCAGGCGCAGCCAAATGGTTTAACCGACTGACACCAACGGCCTGCAACTTCAAAGGCTCCAATGCCTCCGCCTGGCGCCAGGATGCCCTCGCCATTAACGGCTTTGATGAGCGTATGTCATGGGGAGGTCTGGATCGTGAATTTGGCGTTCGCCTGATCAATCTGGGCATCAAACCCAAACATGTGCGTTACAACGCTATTGTCATTCATCTTGACCATAAACGCGGTTACAAAAACCCGGAGCTGGTCAAAGCCAACAAGCAGTTGCGCCTTCACAACGCCAGCCATGGCGTTACCTGGACCGAGTTCGGGATTGTGCAGGCACAGCACTAATATCAGATCTCTTCCAATTGCATAAAAAAAGGGGAACCGAAGTTCCCCTCTAAACAGCGATGTTACACGTCGTCGATTACTGCGCAGCGGATACCAGAGCGGCTGAAGTAGCCTCACCAGCGGCCGCATATCGGCTCTGGTCTACAAACTTGTAGTAAACCTGACCGAAGAACATCTCATCCCAGCTCTGGTCGCCCCAGGGCACTTCACGTGCCGGATCCGGGTTGGCTTTGTTCTGGGTAGAGTTGTCGAAAGCACCGGTCACCACAATACGGGTACCGGCTGGAACCATTTTCTGTTCCGCCAACTGGTATTCCATCTGCCAGTTGTAGTTGTAGTTGGCCACGTTGGCCAACAGTTCAACGCTACCATCCGGGTAATGTGCTTCAAAACGCATGTACTTGCCACGGAAGTGCATGTGCGGCAGGAAACTCAGGACGTAGGCATCATCCGGAATCAGAATTTCGGCCTGTTGCTCGAAGTTCGGATCGTACGGAGGAATGTTGGTCCAGTCCGGAGTGAAGATACAGGCACACTCGCCGGTACGACGTTCGGTCGGAATCTGGTCTTCAGGATAGAACCACAAACCGATACGGCTGGCATCGGTAGTTTCACGACCGGTGGTGGTGTAGTGCAACTGGATGGCAATGGTGGAACCATTACGCAACAGTCCGCCGGTATTAGGTTCTTCAACAGAAGGCGCAGCACCCGGGATATAAGGTGTGACGTGCGCTACGTTGGGATTGGCCGGCGCTACAAAACCACCGCCATTGGGACGTTCACCCGGCCCAAACAAGGCGTTCAGTGTATGGTGCAGAACAGTGCGGTCACCTGGCATGTACTGACTGGCACGAACATAATAGTCCTTGCCTTCGGGCAGGTTAATTGGCACAAATTCGTAGCGATAGTCGAGTACACCGGTTGCAGGAACTTGCTGCGCCGGAATCTCGATTACGTAATCCGGCTCACCAAATGCCCATTCGGTCGGTGGCCACTGGATTTCAGCCAGCGGGTCACTGCTGCCATCTTTCTGTGATCCGGCTGCGATCCAGTCGAGCAGCTTGCGCTGGTCTTCAAACGGAACCACGTAGCTGTTACGGAAGTTGCCAACGTGCGGGTCAAGCTGTCCCGGCGGCATACGTTTGGTCATCAGAACTTCCCGGATCATCGGACTCCAGCCCTGGACCATGGCGTGATTATTTAATGCAAACGGAGCAATACCGCCTTCGCGGTGACAGCTTGCGCAGTTCTCGGCAATGATAGGCGCAACGTCCTTCTCATAAGACACTGAAGTCGGGTTGCGCTCGACGTAGGTGACGCTGGTTCCCTGCGCGGCGACATAAGCATTCGCAACTTGCTGACCAGCAGCCACTTGTGCCAGCGCGTCAGCAAAAGGTTTGTCTGCAGCACCACGGTACAGCACACGGAATGACTTGGGATCGTAAACAACCGCTTCGCCCAGTTTTTCGATACCTATAGACTCGGACACAGCCTGTACGTCATCAATCAGCACCGGAATATCGGTCCCCAGTGCCGCTACGTCAGCAGCCACTGCGCTGCGATCCTGACCCAGCGGGTTCAACAGGAAAAACACAATTCCCTGGGATTCGTACTGTGCTTTGAGTTGCTCAAACTGCGCCATTGCAGCACGAGTTTCTGCAGCGCCATTTCCCTGAACCAGGAAAGCCACTGCCTTGTTGTTGTCATACCACGCCATATGGTGGAAGTAGCCGTGATGGTCGAGCAGAGCAAAATCGCCCACACGCTCATCAGCGGCCTGAATACTGCCTGCAGCAATAGCCAGAGCCATCGCTGACAGGGTCGAGCAGACTGTTGCTCTGGATTTTTTTGGCAACCAACTGATCATGTTTCCCCTCCAACTGTTACAGACTGAATGCTGCGAATTATGTCGTCCGGAATCGGACTGCTTCTGCCACAACGCCTAGTCCCTGTGCGATGCTCAGACACCGGCTTCGGTTTAACTTGCGGACACTATGACGCCCAAACATGAGCGTATTCAGGATTCCGATCGTAGCACCGGCCCCTTTGATGTCAATGTGCCAAAAGTCAATAAAACAGAACGATCAGACAGGTATAAAACCCGTCCGATCTCATTGCAGAATTGCGGTCAGAGCGTTACGCAAGCTTTTGCGGAACTCGTCTTCAGTATGGAAATCACAGAGATAACCCTGCAACAGATGGTAATAGAGCGCAAACGCACTCCAGGCTGCGGTGCCAGTATAGAGGTCTTTGGTGAGGCGATTGTCACGACGGGCACGCTCAATCAGCTTCGTCAGCTTGGAGTAAGTACTGTTCATGATCTGGTCAATGTGTTGGCGGCGCTGTTCGGTGATGGAGAATGACAGCTCCTTCAGTACGGTACGCGACAGTGCCTTGTCCTGATTGTGGTATTTGATGTGCCCCTCAAAAAACACCATCAGCTGTTCCAGCAGAGGCGCATCGGCGGGGATGCCGGCGTAGGAGGCCTCAATCATCTTGAGGATATCGTCCTTGAACACCATAACGAGCAGGTCTTCCTTGCTCTTGGCATACAGGTACAGGGTCCCCAGACCCACATCGGCTTCAGCGGCGATATCCTGGATGGTGGTATTGCTGAATCCTTTCTCCAGAAACAGCAATCGGGCCGCGGTCACAATGCGCTGCAAGCGGATGAGCTTCTTACGCTCACGTAACCCCATCGCAGCCAGATCGGCCTCGTCGTATTGTGGTTTCTGCGCCATGGTTATCCTGCTAATGCTTGAAACCGCGGAAGATTAACACAGCCACGTGTGGCAGAATAAGTCCAAATTTGTCACGCTGTGATTCAGGACACCTATGACACAGAACATTGTTGATGCTCGTACGCTGTTGGCCCAGTCTCCTACCCCGGTTACCGTCTTTACCCTGTCCTGGTGCTCGTATTGCCATGCCGCCAAACGGCTGCTGCGCGATCTCAATGTTCCTTTTACGGTGATTGAGCTGGATACCGGCGACTTTCGTCCTGCAGCCATTCACAACCGTCTGCGCCAGGATCTCTACGACATGACACGAAGCCAGACCCTGCCCCAGGTTTTTATCGGGGAGATCGCAGTGGGAGGTTACACGGAGACGCAAGCGGCGCTGCGCAGCGGGCAGCTCAAGACCTTGCTGGCAGCGCATCAGATCAAGCTGCCCTGAGCCCCAAACTCTTACAACACAGGCCCTTACAACATAGGAGTGTCCAATGCTGACTGCAATGTTTGATGCTTTCCACATGCTGGCTGTTCTGGCAACGCTGGCAGGGTTACTGATAGTCATGGTGGCCAGCAAACCGGTGATTACTGCTGAGGATCTGCGCTCAATCAATATTGTGTACAGCCTTACCGCCGTTACACTGGTGCTGGCGGCAAGCGCGGGATTAATGCTTTGGCTGGGTTCAGCGGGCAAACCGAGCGAGTTTTACAGCGGCAACCCCATTTTCCACGCCAAGATGGGCCTGTTTGGGCTGGTACTCCTGCTGGCAGCTTATGCGGCACACCGTTTTCGCGCGCTGCAGCGTCAGTACACCGCGAATACCAGCGACAGTATCAGCGTTGCAGGACCACTTAGGGCCGTACAGAAACTGACGTTTGTTCTGGCGCTGATTCTTCCTGTGCTGGCATGGTTAATGGCGCGCGGTATCGGGTATTAAATGGCCTGCAATCAGGCCAGTACCCGTTGCAACCAGTTGGAGATATCAACGATCTCCAGCGGACATACTGAATGCAGCATCGGGTAACGGCTGTACTCGGGTTGATATCCCAACTTTTTCAGCGACTCGACTGCTGCCAGCCCAAGTGCCTCATTGACCACCGGATCCTGGGTGCCATGACAGATACGAATGGGCAGACTGCGATTCACATCACTGATGGTGACACTGTCTGCGGTAGGGAAATAACTCGACAGTGATAAAATCCCGGCCAGCGGCAACTGACAGCTCAAACCAGCTTCCAGTACCACAGCGCCTCCTTGCGAAAATCCCGCCAGCACAATACGGCGCGAATCTATACCCTGCTCATGCTGCTGTTCTATCAAGGCATGAACCGCAGCCGCTGACTGTCGTAACTGCTCTTCATCCACACGGCGGCTGACATCGGCCAGCAGAATGTCATACCACGCCGGCATAACATATCCACCATTGATGGTCACAGGAATTGACGGCGCATGCGGGAATATAAAGCGTACGGACATAGACGCTGGCAGGCGCAGCTCTGGCACAATAGGTGCAAAATCATTGCCGTCGGCGCCAAGTCCGTGTAACCAGATCACGGCAGCATCAACAGGTTTGTCGGAACGGGTTTCGCGAATAATCGCAGGCAGCAACTGTGTCATGGAATTCCTGTAGCCAGATATTGATCAACATGTGAAACTTGGGCACCGATTATAACTACTTGTACTACTGCGGCAATCGCAATCCAGAGGACAGACAGATGATGTCTCCGGCATTTTGCAGGCAGGTTGTGGTTGCCGTTGTGCTGGCGACGTTGGCAACGACGACGTTGGCAATTGCAACCCCGGCCCGGGCACAACAGGCGCTGGATACACAAGCACTGGCAGCCAGCCTGCAGAGCACTGATAGAGAAATTTCTGACCGCATGCGTGATGAAGCGCGCAAACCTGTTGAAGTCCTGGCATTTCTCGGATTACAGCCGGGGATGACAGCGCTGGATGTTTATGCCGCCGGTGGTTACTACACATTTGTATTGTCGCGTGCTGTTGGCGACAGCGGCGTGGTCTACGCACAAAACTCCCCGGCAGCATCGCGCTACGACGAAGATCGTACTGACATGTCACAGGGCCAGGCCTTGGATACCAAAATTGCCCGCGGCGGTTTGCACAATGTCGTACGCCTGGATCGACCTATTCGTGACAATGGCCTGGCCGACAATTCAGTTGATTTCATCTTGGTGTCACAGATTCTGCATGACTACTACAACCGCAGTCCTGGCGCGGCGCTCGAATTAATGACTGAGCTACACAGAATTCTAAAACCCGGCGGCATTGTTGGGGTGATTGATCACACCGGAGTCAGTGGCAACAATAACCAGCGCCTGCACCGCATGCTCAAATCACAGGCTATCGATGTTGTGACACGCTCCGGATTTATTGTTGAAGCAGAGAGTGATCTGCTGGCCAATACCGGCGATAATCCGCGCCGCTCAATTTTTGATCCGGTCCTTGACCGCGGTACAGACCAGTTTTTATTACGCTTGAGAAAAGCACAACCGGGATCTTAGATGATGGAAGAAGTAATTGAATTGTTGCATGAAAAAAATGAACCCATCCCGGTGCCACTTGAGCTGCCTGATGACGATCTGTTAGTGGAAATTGAAGAAGAGCTGCTGATGCCGATACCGGAAGATCTGCGGGAATATCTGCTTTACGCAAGCGATGTGGTCTATGGAACACTGGAGCCTGTAACGGTTACCGATTCCCGGTCTCATACCTACCTGCCGGAAGTCGCGGCACAAGCCTGGGATCAGGGTATGCCGCGTTATCTGCTGCCCATTTGCCAGATTGGTGACAGCTATTACTGTATTGGCGAACACGGCGATGTCCGCTACTGGAATGGTCACAAGCTGGGTAGAGATCCTCAGGGCAATAAAGAATGGGCCAATCTCTGGGACTGGATTCGAGAGGTTTGGCTGCAGGAATAACACTGCAGCCGATAACTCAGGACAGGCGCTGCACCAGCGATGACAGTCGGGCATCTGCCGCAAGCACTCGTACCAGCTCGCCGCGACTGTCGAACACCGGCACAGATACGGTAAAACAGAACATGTCGGTGGCGGAGGAGCGATACACCTCGGTAATGTGTGCAGATTTCTGGTTTATCACCTCGTAGAACCAGGCGCGGTTTTGCCAGTTTTTGCCGCTGGCATTTATCTGGTCCTGAGCACATTCAATATCACCGGCAAAAATATTGTCGGTAATCTGCGTACCGCGCGCATCGACCAGGTACATCAGTTCAAAACTGCCGAGCTGCTTCAATGCTTGCGCCAGCACCGCCTCACAGGATGTTTTTTCACCACTGACCAGCATCGGGTGGTGGCCCACTGCCAGAATCTGTTCCCTGGCTTTTTTATGCAAAGCCAGACGGAAGCAGCCCAATCCGTGCAGCAACTCGTTGCTTTGTTCATAAACCGCCAGACCCAGTGATTCGATACGGCTTGCTTTGCTCTGAATACCTGCGGCCTCACTGGAAATGGTATGCACATCACGGTTGATTGCACGCACCGCTTCACTCATCTGCCCGGTGCTGGAAGCAATGCCGTGCACTTTATGGTCAAGATCGTCCATTGCCAGACGCACTTGCCGCAGCTCTTCACGCATGTGGCGCACACTGCTGGCACCGGCACTCACTGCCTGTTGCATCTCAGCGCCGGCCTGCCCTAGTCCTGCAACCTGATTACGGAAGGATTCGATAATCACAGCGACCTCACCGGTGGCGTGGGTGGTGTGGTTGGCCAGCGCTCTGACTTCCTCGGCTACCACAGCAAAACCGCGGCCATGTTCACCCGCACGAGCTGCCTCAATCGCAGCATTAAGCGCCAGCAAATTCGTTTGTTTGGAGATTACGGAAATCGAAGAGATAACACGCACAACTTCTTCAAGCTGCGTTTGCAGGCTCTGAATAACCTGACTCAGTTGATGTTCGGTTTCACTCACGCGCTCAATGCTTGCACCGGCACGCTCGCTGTCCTGTTCACAGTTTCTCACAGCTTGGGCCACGCGCGCAGACAACGACGCCACATCACGGGTAGAGGGTACCAGTTCAACCTCGATGGCAGTGCTGACCTGTTCACAGCAGCTGGCGATACCTTCAGAGGACAAAGCCAGTTGATGGCCGGTCTGTGTTGTTGCTCGGGCAATACCGGCCAGTTGTGGTGCTTGCGCTGCAATTTCAACGGCGGCGCTGAGACTCTTCTCCACATGGGAATGAAGTGTATTTCTCAGTTGTGCCAGCGCAATCAGCGGATCGTCCAGATCGCCTGTATGTTCCAGCACTGAAGAAGGTGCCAGATGCTTCTCTTTGGCTAACTCGCGAATTTCTGCGCTGACACTGGCCATGCGCCGACTGCCAAATATTTTCATCCTTGCTGCTCCTTACCGGCGTTCTCAAAACCATATTCCGTTAATGCATCTGCAAAATCGGTGCCAGGCTGTATGAGTGATGAAGCACCTAACAACCATTGCAAAACCATGGCTTGAGTTCCCGACTTGATGCGCGGCACGCACCAAAATGGAGCAAGCTGTCAAAAGCTGCCCGATTGCGGTTAACCCGCAGAGGTGTTTATCGCAGCCAGAATTTCCTCCAGTAATGCCCGTTCGCTGGCAGTGAATTCAAGTCCCAGTTTGGTACGACGCCAGAGAATATCGTCTGAGGTTCGTGCCCATTCATAACGATACAGATAACGCACTTCGATCTCGTAAAGACCGGGCCCTATCCAGCGGCCCAGATCTTCCCGTTTGGCAGCATCTGCAAGGAGGGTATGAATCAGAGTGCCGTAGCGATGTACCCAGGCGAGGATCAGCGTCTGGTCCAGCCACGGATACTGCTGTGCTATCTGTTGCTGCAGTTGTGCAGTATCCGCAAAATCTCCCCCGGGCAACGCCGCGGTCGCCGTCCAGGCTGATTTCATCTGCGGGAATATCTGACGCAACTTGTGCATCGCCGCTTCAGCCAGTTTGCGGTAGGTTGTAATTTTGCCACCATAAACTGTCAGCAGTGGCGCCGGCAGGTTCTGTAATGCCAATGAATAATCACGAGAAGCTTTGCTGGCATTTTCAGTGCCATCATCCATCAGAGGACGCACACCGGAAAAGTGATACTGGATGTCTGAGCGCTGCAGAGGTTTACTGAAATACTGCGTGGCAACACTCAGCAAATAGTCCGTTTCTTCATCGGATATCGAGGCCAGCGCCGGGTCGCCCTCATAATCCTGCTCTGTGGTTCCTATTAGTGAATACTGCTGCT
The DNA here is from genome assembly GCA_964535565.1 of uncultured Pseudohongiella sp. GTDB lineage: Bacteria > Pseudomonadota > Gammaproteobacteria > Pseudomonadales > Pseudohongiellaceae > Pseudohongiella. The sequence continues at coordinate 50,209 of CAZHUJ010000011.1, forward strand.
GATACGGGATTATAAACACTACCCGACCATCAGCATTCTGCAGCAAATACGCCTCGTCACGCTCATGAATGCGCGGCACCACAATATGCGAGCCTTTCACCAGGCGCACCTGTTCGCCAGGGGACAATGGATAAAGCGTGCGTGCGACCGTACTCACCCAGGGGCCGGTGGCATTTACAACACAGCGGGCACACACTTTGGTGAGCTGGCCGGTTATACAATTTCTCAGCTCAGCATTCCACAGCGGCTCGTTGCCTTGCATCGCAGGCTCAAGTCTCACACATTGAGTACGGGTAAGAATGGTTGCGCCATGGTTACGCGCCTGCATCGCATTCAGCACCACCAGACGGGCATCGTCCACCCAACAATCAGAATATTCAAAACCGCGATTGAATTGAGGGTTTAAACCATCGGTTGCAGAAAAGCGCAGCGCTCGGGAAGCAGGCAGACTCACACGTTTGCTGAGATGGTCATACAGAAACAAACCTGCTCGTATCATCCATACAGGTCGCAGCGCTTTATGATGCGGCAGCCGAAACCGCATGGGACTGACAATATGCGGCGCGGCCCTGAGCATGACTTCGCGCTCCGCCAGCGATTCGCGCACCAAACGAAATTGCCAGGTTTCAAGATAACGCAATCCACCATGAATCAGTTTTGAACTGGCGGAAGAGGTTGCACTGGCCAGATCTGATTTTTCACATAACAGTACGGATAGTCCGCGTCCGGCCGCATCGGCAGCAATACCAACGCCATTGATCCCTCCTCCGATTACCAGCAGATCGCAGATCTGTACTTGCGCTTCCCCATCGGCGCCCTGTTTTGCTTCTGCCATAATGTCAGTCATTACCCATCTGAGTCCTGTTCAGAGTGAATGGATACGCATCCTCTACAAGCTGCGTTATAGTAGCACGCAACCAAAAACAGAAACGCGCCCGGATTCCGCAGCCGAGGTAGACAGATGAAACAGTTCCTTCTTGCCATCGACCAAGGCACTACTAGCAGTCGCGCCATTGTGTACTCACGCGATGGCAGCCGGGCAGGACTGGCACAACAGGAGTATACCCAGCATTTCCCTCATGATGGCTGGGTAGAACATGAACCTGAGGATATCTGGCAAACCACACTGTCCAGTTGCCGCGAGGCTCTGCAGAAAGCGGGAATCAGTGCAGGGCAACTGGCCTCCATTGGTATAACCAACCAGCGCGAAACCACGGTGATCTGGGATCGCCGCACTGGCGAAGCTATTCATCGCGCCATCGTCTGGCAAGACCGCCGTACTGCTTCCTGGTGCCAGAAAATGCAGAAGCGGCTCGAAAGCGAAGGCAGGCCTGAGCTGATTAACAGCCGTACGGGCCTGGTACTGGATTCATATTTTTCAGCCAGCAAAATCTGCTGGCTGCTGGACAATATTCCAGGCGCACGCGCAGCGGCCAATGCCGGGCATCTGGCTTTTGGCACCGTCGACAGTTATCTGCTGTGGAAGCTCACCGGCGGCAAACGACATGCAACCGATGCCAGCAATGCTTCGCGCACGCTGTTGTTTAATATTCACACCCAGCAATGGGACGCGGAATTGCTGGAGCTTTTTGCTATCCCGGCCAAGTTGTTGCCTGAGGTACTCGACAGTGCAGCCTACTTTGGTGACACCGAGGCTGACATTCTGGGCGTCCCGGTACGTATTGGCGGTATCGCTGGCGATCAGCAGGCCGCAGCCTTTGGTCAGGCCTGTTTTGAAACTGGCATGACCAAAAGCACCTATGGCACCGGTTGTTTTATGCTGATGAACACCGGCGATACTGTTGTGAAATCCACTCACAATCTGCTGGCCACCGTTGCCTGGCGTTTAAACGGTAAAACCACCTATGCGCTTGAAGGCAGTATTTTTATGGCAGGCGCAACAATGCAATGGTTACGCGATAAGATGCATTTTTTTGGCGACTCTGCTGCCTCCGAAACAATGACGACATTTTCGCAGCACGGCGAAAGCGTGATGTTTGTGCCGGCGTTTACTGGTCTGGGTGCTCCCTGGTGGGATTCTGGTGCACGTGGCGCCATTTATGGACTGACTCGTGATACCGGAATTGAGGATATTGTCACCGCCGCATTGCTATCCGTGTGTTACCAGACTCGCGATCTGTTGGACGCGATGGCGCTTGATGGTTTCAGTCCCACACGCATTCGTGTGGATGGCGGGATGGCGGCTAATAATTTTGTGATGCAACGGCTGGCCGACCTGCTGGCTTGTCCGGTGGACCGGCCGCAGATTACTGAAACTACCGCGCTTGGCGTTGCCTGTCTGGCAGGACTTGAATGCGGCCTTTACGCATCGACCGATGAAATAAGCCAACTCTGGTTGCTAGACCGCAGTTTTACGCCTTCCCAACCTGAACAGTGGCGACAACAACAATATCGCCGCTGGCAAGATGCCGTGCATCGCACACTGAGCCAGAAACATGACTGACCGTACTATCCAGCGCAGGATCCATCTGATCCGCCATGGCGAGACCAACTGGAATCGTGAAAAACGCGCACAGGGACAACAGGATTCTGTGCTGACAGACTCTGGCAAACAACAAGCAGCCGATTTACGAAACCGCCTTGCAGATTTCAGTTTTGATGCGGTGTATTGCAGCAGCAGCGTGCGAACGCGTGAAACAGCCGAGATTCTGTTTGCGGACTCAGGCCTTGATATCCATTATTGCGACGAACTGCGGGAAATCCATATGGGGCCGTGGGAAGGTCAGCTTTATGCACAACTGCGGCTCAGCCATGCTGATCAGTTCTATGCGTTCTGGAACCAGCCAGATCAGTTTGCATTGGATGGTGCGGAAACGTATAACGACGTCCAGCAACGCGCGCTGCAAAAACTCCAGCGCATACTCGACAAGGATCCGGCACGCGAGCTGGCGATTGTCAGCCATGGCGTTGTAATCAAGACTCTGCTTTGTGATATTGAGCAACGTCCATTGTCCAGGCTGTGGGACGCACCCTCCATGCATAACTGCGCGCATAGTATTATTGACCTGTACAGCGATGGCAGCCGCCGCATCAGCGTTTATGCCGACCAGACCTATCACCACGATCGTAACAATTATCAGTAGTACACGCAGGGACCTATGAGTTTAAAAACCGTTTTGCTGCAACCTGCAGCACCCAACCGATCACAACACCTGTGGTGGTTTTCACTGATTGCGTTTTGCTGTCTGGCAATCTCCCAACTGGGAAGCTATTTGGTTGAGCACAACATTCCACAAGGCAGCAGCGTAGTCGTCACACCATTTTTATACTTTACTCACATTCGCAATCTTGGTGGTGTGTTTGGTATGGCTCAGGGCCAAGGATGGATTTTTGCGCTGTTCAGTTTTGCACTGTTGGCCGCGCTGCTGTTTTATCTGCTGTGCAGTAAACAGGTTCGCCGTTACGAGTTTATCTGTTTTGGTCTGGTTGCTGGCGGGGGTGCCAGCAACATTGTCGACAGACTCATATACGGCAGCGTGATTGATTTTATAGATGTACAGGGAATCCCGTACTGGCACTATATTTTTAATACGGCCGATACGTTTATTCACCTGGGGTTATGGCCGATGTTGTTCATCGGCCTGTTTCTGCATCGCGATCAGGCAGAAGCACCTGCATAAACACTCTCTGCTGCAGCCAGCGCCGCACCAGGCTCAAGTGCCATGCCGTGTTGCAGCAGAGTCTGTTCCAGCGCCCCCAGGCAGAAGACCACGTTACATTTGCGTGCCGCGTGTCCCATCAAGCCAATGCGCCATACTTTGCCGGCCAGCGATCCCAAGCCCGCACCGATTTCGAGATCCCAGTCCTGCAGTAACTGGCGCCGCACACTGGCTTCATTGATTCCCTGTGGCACAGCAACAGCGTTAAGTTGTGGAAGCCGGTACTCTTCAGCGACCACAATACCCAAGCCCATCGCCGCCAGACCGGCAGCCAGTGCTTTGTGGTGGAGTCGGTGTCTACTATGCGCCTGCTCGAGCCCTTCTTCCTTGAGGATTAACAGTGACTCGTGCAGTGCATATAGCGCATTTACGGGCGCTGTATGGTGGTAGCTGCGCCCGGATTCCCCACCCCAGTAAGCCATCACCAAATTTAAATCCATAAACCAGCTTTGCACCGGAGCCTTGCGTGAGCGAATCACGTCTACAGCGCGCTCACTGAAACTGACCGGGGATAAACCGGGCACACAGGACAAACACTTCTGCGTCCCGGAGTAAATCGCGTCAATGCCCCAGTCATCGGTGCGCAGTTCGATGCCACCCAACGAGGTAACAGCATCAACAATAGTCAGGCAATTGTGACGACGTGCCAGCTCACACAGTGCGGCTGCGTCCGAGCGCACCCCGGTTGATGTCTCTGCATGAACAAAGGCAAGCACTTTGGCATCAGGATGCTGAGACAACGCCTGTTCAACCTTTGACAGGCTAACAGGTTCTCCCCAAGTATCCTCTACCATAATGGCCTGAGCCCCTGCACGCAGTACGTTCTCCCGCATACGCCCGCCAAATACACCATTCTGGCAAACAATAACCTTATCGCCGGGTTCAACCAGATTCACAAATGCAGTTTCCATCCCTGCTGATCCAGGAGCGGATACGGGCAAGGTCAACTGATTGGACGTCTGAAATGCGTATTGAAGTAACGACTTGATCTCGTCCATCAGCATGATGAACAGCGGATCCAGGTGACCGATGGTTGGACGAGACAGGGCAGCCAGCACACGAGGACTCACATCTGATGGGCCAGGGCCCATCAGGCGGCGCTGAGGCGGATAAAAGGGCTTACTCATAGCTGTCTCCTGCTCAAAAAGTCGGAAAGCACAAATACAAAAGCCGGGACTAGCCCGGCTCATGAGTATATCTTTTTACTGACTACTTATTCAGCTGAGTCAGAATTTACGCCATTTGGACGATCAACCAGCTCGACGTATGCCATCGGGGCTTTGTCACCAGCGCGCAGACCACATTTCAGGATACGGATGTAACCACCCGGACGTCCCTGATAACGAGGACCCAGATCAGTAAACAGCTTACCTACGGCTTCTTTGCTACGCAGGCGGTCAAACGCCAGACGACGATTGGCAACGCTGTCATTTTTAGCCAAGGTAATCAAAGGCTCGGCTACCATACGCAGCTCTTTCGCTTTGATTACAGTGGTTTTGATAATTTCATGCTCAACCAGAGACGCGGTCATGTTACGGAACATGGCCTTGCGGTGAGAAGAATTTCTGTTCAGTTGACGCCCACTATGACGATGACGCATATCTCTTTTCCTATTCTAACCGCAGCCTCACGGCTGACTCGTTATGATTAATTCGACTTCTCTTCGGTACGCAGACTGGCTGGTGGCCAGTTCTCCAGACGCATACCCAGAGACAAACCTCGTGTTGCCAATACATCCTTGATTTCAGTCAGAGACTTCTTGCCAAGGTTTGGCGTCTTCAGCAATTCAACTTCGGTGCGCTGAATCAGATCACCGATGTAGTAAATATCTTCTGCTTTCAGGCAGTTTGCTGAACGCACGGTAAGCTCAAGGTCATCAACCGGACGCAGCAGAATTGGATCAATTTCATCTTCCGGCTCTTCTGGCGCTGCCGCTTCCTGGCTTTGCAGATCAACGAATACAGCCAGTTGATGTTGCAGAATGGTTGCAGCGCGACGAATCGCTTCTTCTGGATCAATAGTGCCGTTGGTCTTCAGATCAATGATCAGCTTGTCCAGGTCGGTACGTTGCTCAACACGGGTACTTTCAACGGAGTAAGCAACACTTGTCACCGGGCTGTAGCTGGCATCCAGCATCAGCTTGCCAACAGCACGTGTTTCGTCGTCATCACGGCGGCGTGAGTCAGCAGGAACATAACCGCGGCCTTTGCGCACGGTAATACGCATGTTCAGTTCACCTGCACCATTCAGGTTGGCGATAACATGCTCAGGATTCACGATTTCAACATTGTGGTCGACCACAATGTCTGCCGCGGTTACAACACCGGGGCCTTTTTTGTTCAGCGTAAGAACTGCCTGGTCCTGGCCGTTCAGAATGATCGCAACACCTTTGAGGTTCAGCAGAATCTCAATAACGTCTTCGCGAACACCTTCAATGCTGCTGTACTCGTGTACAACACCGTCGATTTCAACCTCTTCCACCGCGCATCCTGGCATGGAAGACAGCAGGATTCTTCTTAACGCATTGCCCAGAGTATGGCCAAAACCACGCTCAAGAGGCTCAAGCACCACTTTGGAATGATACTTGTCAAACTCTTCAACCTTGATCAACTGTGGTGTAAGAAAATCCGACAACGAAATCTGCATGGGTTCACCCTTAACAATTAGCCTGGCAATCTTTGAGTTTACTGGACTGAAGCCTTCGCACCAGCATGGCAGTCGAAGGCTTGTTCAGACTTACTTGGAGTAAAGCTCTACGATCAGGTTTTCGTTAATATCTGCTGACAGGTCAGCACGTTCAGGCTTGCGGTTGAACTGGCCCTGCTGTTTGCCGGAGTCAACGGTAATCCAGTCGCTGGCAGTGCGCTGAGCTGCAAGCTCCTGCGCCGCTTTGATACGAAGCTGATTTTTCGCTTTCTCACGCACAGAAACTACATCACCTGCAGACAGTTGGTAGGACGGAATGTTGATAACACTGCCGTTAACCAGAATTGCCTTGTGGGAAACCAGCTGACGTGCTTCGGCTCGAGTAGAACCAAAACCCATGCGATAAACCACGTTATCCAGACGCGACTCCAGAAGCTGCAGCAGGTTCTCACCGGTAGCGCCTTTACGACGGGCAGCTTCCTTGTAGTAGGTGCTGAACTGACGCTCGAGCACGCCATAAATACGACGAACTTTCTGCTTTTCACGCAGCTGTACACCGTAGTCGGACAGACGACCACGACGCTGGCCGTGAACACCAGGCTGAGTTTCTGCCTTGCACTTGCTTTCCAGCGGGCGAACGCCACTCTTCAGGAACAGATCTGTTCCTTCACGTCGGGCGAGTTTGCATTTGGGGCCTAGATAACGGGCCATACACTGACTCCTGTTTTCCTATATCTCGGCACAAGGCCGGAATGAGCTGTAACTGATCCGGAACGTCGGGTTATACGCGACGCTTCTTCGGGGGACGGCAACCATTGTGCGGAATCGGTGTAACATCAGTGATGTTACCCACTTTCAGTCCGCAAGAGTTCAGCGCACGAACTGCTGACTCACGACCCGGGCCTGGACCATTAACTTTAACGTCCAGATTCTTCAGACCGTACAACTCAATTGCTGTTTTTCCGGCGCGCTCTGCAGCTACCTGTGCAGCAAAGGGCGTGCTTTTGCGGGACCCACGGAAACCTGAACCACCGGAGGTAGCCCAGCTCAGGGCATTACCCTGACGATCAGTGATTGTCACGATAGTGTTGTTGAAAGAAGCATGGATGAATGCAATCCCGTCAACGACCGCCTTACGAGCCTTTTTCTTTGGGGCTGCTTTAGCTGCTGGCTTTGCCATAATATTTCCTGAATCAGATTAAAGCGTTTAACTTGTAGGCTGGCCTGAACAAACAAACCAGCCATCAATAATTATTTACGGATCGGCTTGCGCGGACCTTTACGTGTTCTGGCATTGGTCTTGGTGCGCTGACCACGAACCGGCAGAGAACGACGATGGCGAATACCGCGGTAGCAGCCAAGGTCCATCAGACGCTTGATGCTCATCGAAACTTCACGACGCAGATCACCTTCAACCGTAAATTTGCCAACTTCGGCACGTACGATATCAAGCTGTTCCGGTGACAGATCGCTGGTTTTCGTAGACGGGGCAATACCTACGCGCTCACAGATTTGTTTTGCGCGTGTTGCACCGATCCCATAGATGTACTCCAGGGAGATAACCAGGTGCTTGTTATCTGGTATGTTGACACCGGCAATACGTGCCATAGTTTGACTCCAATCTTATTAATTACCCATGTACCAGAGTGCTGAGCCCTTAAATTCAGGGGCGCAAAGAATATACTCTGGAAATATAAAAATCAACCAGATACTTAGCCCTGACGCTGCTTGTGTCTGGGTTCCGCAGAGCAGATCACGCGAACCACACGGTTGCGCTTTACTACTTTGCACTTGCGACAGATTTTCTTAACAGATGTTCTGACTTTCACGTTTCTCTCTCCATTCAGCGCAGGCTATAAAGTGCGCCAGTCAAACTTACAAACCGCGTCCAAAACTGCCGAGGTTGGATTTTTTCATCAGCGACTCGTACTGATGCGACATCAGATGAGCCTGAACCTGAGACATAAAATCCATACTGACAACTACAACAATCAGCATTGCCGTACCGCCCAGATTAAATGGCACGTTAGCCATCATCTGCACAAAGTTTGGCAGCAGACACACGATGGTGATGTAAATCGCACCAAACATGGTCAAACGAGTCAGCACGGCATCAATGTAACGCGCTGTCTGGTCGCCTGGGCGTATACCCGGAATGAACGCCCCGGAACGCTTCAGGTTGTCTGCCACATCTTTCGGGTTGAACACCAACGCCGTATAGAAGAAGCAGAAGAAAATAATCATTGCGCTGAACAGAATCACATACAGTGGCTGTCCTGGTCCGATCAACAACGCAAAATCCTGCAACCACTCTGCGCCTTCAGCCTGACCGAACCACTGACCGATTGAGGCCGGGAAAAGCAGGATGCTGCTGGCAAAAATTGCCGGGATAACACCCGCCATATTGACCTTCAATGGCAAATGGCTGGACTGCGGCTGATACAGACGGTTCCCTTGCTGGCGTTTGGCGTAGTTCACCGTAATCCGGCGTTGGCCGCGCTCGATAAACACGATGCCGGCAATAACAACAACCGCAATGATCACAACAATAAACAGCAACAGTCCGCTGATCTGACCTTCATACGCCTGTGTCAGGGAGCTGCTTACCGCTGCCGGCAAACCAGCAACGATACCAGCGAAGATCAGCATCGAAATACCGTTACCTACTCCACGCTCAGTAATCTGTTCACCGAGCCACATCATAAACATGGCGCCAGTAACCAGCGACACAATCGCTGTAAATACAAATCCAGGCCCTGGGTTGTAGGACATTGGAGCCAGCAGGCCCACTGTCATACCCGTACCCTGAACAATCGCCAGTGCGAGAGCGCCATAACGGGTGTATTGGGTAATCTTGCGACGACCGGACTCACCTTCTTTCTTGAGCTGCGCCAGATGCGGGTTAACCGCAGTCAGCAGCTGCATGATAATCGACGACGAAATGTAGGGCATGATACCCAGTGCGACGATACTCATACGCTCAAGTGCACCACCGGAGAACATGTTGAACAGACCGAGGAAAGTGCCCTCGTTCTGGCTGAACATGTTCGCCAGCTGCGCAGGATCAATGCCAGGCACAGGAATATGTGTACCTATCCTGTAAACTAAAATGGCAAACAGCAGGAACAGCAGGCGAGCTTTTAACTCGCCAAGACCTGCGCCTATGCCGTCACCGGCGATGTTAGGTTTCTTTGCCATTTTTCTGCTATCAGTCCTGAGCTACGACTTTTTTGGTCTTTTTCTTGCCGGCATGCGCAGGCACAACCGGATCAATGACCTTGCCACCGGCAGCTTCGATAGCTGCACGAGCACCTTTGGTCACACGCAGACCATCAACAGTCAGCGCTCGCGCAACGTCACCAGACAACATCACTTTTGCACGCTTGATGCTGCTGTTGATAATGTTAGCGGCCAACAGACTTTCGATAGTAACTACATCACCTGCAACTGCTGCCAGCTCGCTGGTACGGATCTCGGCAGTAGCACGACCCACACGCGAACTGAAGCCAAATTTTGGCAGACGACGTTGCAAAGGCATTTGACCGCCTTCGAAACCTGGACGAACAGTACCGCCTGAACGTGCCTTCTGACCCTTGTGACCCTTACCGCTGGTCTTACCCAGGCCGCTACCGATACCGCGACCAACGCGCTTGGGCGCATGGGTACTACCGGGAGCTGGACTCAATGTATTCAGATGCATGATTACTCCTCGCCCTCTACCTTCAGCAGGTAGCGAACTTTATTGATGATGCCACGTACCGACGGAGAATCTTCCACTTCTACCGTGTGGTGCATACGACGCAGACCCAGGCCTTTAACGCACTGGCGGTGTCTTTCCATTTGTCCCGCTGGGCTTCGCACCAGGGTGACTTTGATCATTTTCTTGGCCATAACTATTAACCCAGAATATCTTCGAGTGTTTTGCCGCGCTTGGCCGCAACACTTTCGGCAGCGCGCATGTATTTCAGACCTTTGAACGTCGCATTTACAACGTTAACCGGATTGGTCGAGCCATAGCACTTTGCAAGAACGTTCTGAATGCCAGCCAGCTCAAGCACTGCACGCATTGCGCCACCTGCGATGATACCAGTACCTTCGGATGCAGGCTGCATATAAATGCGCGATGCACCGTGACGCGCCTTCACTGGATACTCCAGCGTGGTGCCGTCCAGAGACACATGGATCATGTTGCGACGTGCTGCTTCCATGGCTTTCTGGATCGCCAGCGGCACTTCACGCGCCTTGCCACGACCAAAGCCCACACGGCCATTGCCATCACCGACCGCAGTCAGGGCAGTAAAGGCGAAAATTCGACCACCTTTTACTACTTTGGCGACACGGTTTACCTGGATCAACTTCTCCTGTAAACCTTCTTCGTTCTTTCTCGCCTCGTCTTTCAGTGCCATATTCTTAAACCCTTAAAATTCCAAGCCGCCTTCACGTGCCGCATCAGCCAACGCTTTGACACGACCATGGTACATGTAACCGGAGCGATCAAATGCCACTTTGCTGATGCCAGCCTGTTTGGCTCGCTCTGCAATCAGGGCACCGACTTTGCTAGCGGCATCCTTGTTACCGGTTACACCGGCACGCAGATCCTTCTCTACGGTTGAAGCGCTTACGAGAACAACATCACCGGTCGGAGAAATAACTTGCGCATAAATATGACGCGGAGTGCGATAAATGCACAGACGGTTTACACCGAGTTCCGCAATTTTTGCTCTAGTACGTCGTGCGCGACGGATACGAGCCTGCTTCTTTACGTTCATGATGTCACGCCCTGTTTATTTCTTCTTCGCTTCTTTTCTGTACACATTTTCGTCCGAGTAACGAATACCTTTGCCTTTGTAAGGCTCTGGTTGACGGTACCTGCGGATTTCAGATGCAACCTGACCGAGCAACTGTTTGTCAGAAGAGCTCAGCACAATCTCTGTCTGCGAAGGCGTCTCAGCGGTAACGCCAGCAGGCAGTTGGTAATCAACTGGGTGAGAAAAACCCACCGCAATATTTAATACCTCACCCTGAGCTTTGGCACGATAACCTACGCCAGTCAGGACCAGCTTACGCTGAAAGCCTGCGCTAACGCCGGTGACCATGTTGTTGATCAGGGCACGGAAAGTACCGGCAAGCGCATTTGCTTGACGGGATTCGTTCTTAGGCGCTACTCGCAGTACGCCGGAATCAACAGTCACCTGCACATCCTGGTGAATGTCAGTCTTCAGCGTACCCTTGCTGCCTTTGACAGTGATTTCGCTGTTAGCGATAACCGTCTCAACACCCTTCGGCAGGGTAATCGGGTTTTTAGCTATTCTGGACATAATCGTGCTCTATATGCTGTATCAAAGAATATTGTGCATCAGAATACTGAGCACAGAACTTCCCCGCCGATACCGGCGGCACGTGCTTTCTTCTCTGTCATCACACCTTTGTTGGTGGAGACAATCACAATACCAAGGCCATTACGGTTGCGCGGCAATTCTTCCTTGCCTTTGTACTGACGCAGACCGGGCTTGCTTACACGAATAATTTCTTCGATAACCGGCTTGCCCTGATAGTATTTGAGATCGATAGTGAGCTGGGCTTTAGCGCCGTCTGCCACTACGTCGAAGCTACTGATGTAACCTTCGTCTTTCAGCACTTCACAAATAGATACTTTCAGTTTGGAAGACGGACAGCTGACAGTTTTCAGCTTGGCCATCTGCGCATTGCGGATGCGTGTCAGCAAATCAGCAATTGGATCTGACATACTCATATTAAATTCTCCGATTACCAGCTGGCTTTTGTCAGACCCGGCACATCACCGCGCATTGCAGCTTCGCGGAGTTTGTGACGGCACATGCCAAATTTTCTGTAAACACCGTGCGGACGGCCGGTGATACGGCAGCGCTTCTGCTGTCGAACCGGGCTGGCATCACGCGGCAACTTCTGGAACTGAATTTGCGCCTGCCACTTGTCATCATCACTGGCATTTACATCGGCCAGAATCGCTTTGAGCGCAGCACGCTTGGCAGCAAACCGGGCAACAATTTGGGCACGTTTCTCTTCACGAGCGATCATTGAAGTCTTGGCCATCTTATGACTCCTTTACTGCCTTGGCTGGCGTGGATTTGAACGGGAAGCGCATCGCTGCCAGCAGGGCTCGACCTTCTTCGTCATTCTGTGCAGTGGTGGAAATAGTGATGTCCAGACCACGAATCTTGTCTACTTTGTCGTACTCGATTTCCGGGAAAATGATCTGCTCGGTTACGCCCATCGCGTAGTTGCCGCGACCATCAAACGCCTTCGGGTTCAAACCGCGGAAGTCACGGATACGCGGAATTGCGATATCAACCAGACGATCCAGGAAGTCATACATACGCTCGCCACGCAGAGTCACTTTGCAGCCGATCGGCCAGCCGGCACGAATCTTGAAACCTGCAATAGACTTGCGAGCCTTGGTGATCACGACTTTCTGACCACTGATCTTTTCCAGATCGGCGACAGCGTTATCGAGTAACTTCTTGTCGCCAACAGCTTCGCCCACACCCATATTCAAAACGATTTTGGTGATACGTGGGACGCGCATAGGATTATCGAACCCGAACTGTTCGGTCAGCGCGGGTATAACGTCACTTTTGTAAAATTCTTTCGACTGAGCCATGTTGGCGACCTGAGTTTCCGTTAATCAATGACTTTGTTCGTGGATTTGTAAACGCGCTTCTTCTGACCTTCTTCTACCAGGAAGCCAACGCGGTCGGCTTTATTGGTTTCAGGATTGAAGATAGCTACGTTGGAAATATCCAGCGGTGCTTCTTTCTCAACGATACCACCAGTGATACCCGCGTTCGGGTTCGGCTTGGTGTGTCGTTTTACAATGTTGATACCACTGACAATCACCTTGTTCTCGCCAACAAAGCGGGTAACGTTACCACGTTTTCCTTTGTCTTTGCCGGAGATGACGATCACTTCATCGTTACTTTTGATCTTACGCATTTTGCGGCCTCAATAATCTGTCACAGCACTTCGGGTGCAAGTGAGATGATTCTCATGAACTTTTCTGTACGCAGTTCACGTGTCACCGGCCCGAACACACGCGTACCGATTGGTGCCTGCTGGTTGTTCAGCAGAATCGCTGCGTTGTCGTCGAACTTGATCAGCGAACCGTCTTGACGACGCACGCCGCTTCTGGTGCGAACAACCAGCGCAGACAACACCTGACCTTTTTTCACTTTGCCTCGGGGAATCGCTTCTTTCACTGTCACTTTGATGACATCCCCGATGCGGGCGTAACGACGATGGGAACCGCCGAGCACTTTGATACACATTACTCGTTTGGCACCACTGTTGTCTGCCACATCTAAATATGACTGTACCTGAATCATCGATTCTCTCCGAACCCTTTAAACTGTTGCTTTGGCAACAACGCCATATGGCGCCAGAAAAACATTGACTGCGTAATCAGATCTGCGTCGCTTTTTCATCAATCGATACCAAAGCCCAGGTTTTGGTCTTTGAAATCGGACGCACTTCTTTAACAGTTACCTTGTCGCCTTCGCGGCACTCATTGTTTTCATCATGAGCATGCAGCTTTGAAGAGCGAGTAATAAATTTGCCGTAAACGGGGTGCTTTACCCGACGCTCAACCAGCACAACAATGGACTTATCCATTTTTGAGCTGACGACGGTACCGGACACCACACGACCGGTTTTTACTTCGTTGGTTTCATTAAGCGACATAATCAGGACCCACTTTTCTGCTTTTCAGTAATGACGGTCTTAATACGAGCGATGTCGTTTCGGACTGCAGCAAGCAGATGAGTCTGACCCAACTGGCCAGTACGCTTCTGAATTCTGTAGTTAAACTGGTCGCGGTACAGACCTGTGAGCTGCTCGTTCAGCTCTGCAACTGACTTTTCACGCAATTCGCTGGCTTTCATTACATTACCGTCCGTTTAACAAAAGTGGTCTCAAACGGGAGCTTTGCAGCAGCAAGCTGGAACGCTTCACGTGCCAGGCCCTCATCAACCCCTTCAATCTCGAACATCACGCGACCCGGCTGGATCTGCGCTACCCAGTATTCAACACTGCCCTTACCTTTACCCTGACGCACTTCCAGAGGCTTCTGGGTAATCGGCTTATCCGGGAATACGCGGATCCAGATTTTGCCACCACGTTTTACGTGACGGGTCATCGCACGACGCGCAGACTCGATCTGACGAGCAGTCAGTCGGCCGCGGCCGATGGCTTTTAAGCCGTATTCGCCGAAATCAACGTTGCTACCGCGATGTGACAGGCCACGGTTGCGGCCCTTCATCATCTTTCTAAACTTGGTACGTTTTGGTTGTAACATCTTGGCCTATCCTCTACTTGGACGCTTTTTGAGGAGTCGCGTGGACTTCCTTCAGGTCCAGGATTTCGCCTTTGAAAATCCAGACCTTAACGCCAATAATTCCGTATGTTGTTTGGGCTTCTGACGTTGCGTAGTCGATATCAGCACGCAGCGTGTGAAGCGGCACACGACCTTCACGGTACCACTCGGTACGTGCAATCTCGGCACCACCCAGACGGCCACTCACCTGAATCTTGATACCTTCTGCCCCCTGACGCATTGCGTTCTGAACCGCGCGCTTCATGGCACGACGGAACATCACACGACGCTCGAGCTGCTGGGCGATACTGTCAGCGACCAGCTGGGAATCCAGATCGGGCTTACGAATCTCTTCGATGTTGATGTGCACCGGAACGCCCATTTTCTTAATCAGCGCGGACCGCAGAACTTCAACGTCCTCTCCTTTCTTGCCGATCACGATACCTGGACGGGCAGAGTGGATGGTGATACGAGCTGTCTGTGCAGGGCGTTCGATGTCCACGCGCGAAACAGAGGCGTTAGCCAGCTGCTTGCGTATGTAGTCACGCACCTGCAGGTCAACCAGCAAATGCTCAGCATAATTTTTGCCTTCAGCGAACCACACTGAAGTGTGCTTTTTAACTATACCAAGCCGAATTCCGGTTGGATGTACTTTCTGACCCATCCTGATCTCCTACTTCTCGGCTACTTTAACAGTAATGTGGCAGGTGCGTTTGGTGATGCGATCGGCACGGCCTTTGGCACGTGGACGAATACGCTTCAAACTCATACCTTCATCGACATAGATAGTGGAGACTTTCAGCTCGTCCACATCCGCCCCTTCGTTATGTTCCGCATTTGCGATTGCAGAGTTCAGCACTTTTTTGATGATGTCAGCACCCTTCTTCGGGCTGAACGTCAACAGTTGCAGAGCTTCTTCTACCTTCTTGCCGCGGATTTGATCAGCAACCAGCCTTGCCTTCTGGGCAGAGAGCCGAGCGCCGCGCAATCTTGCTACAACTTCCATCTCATTATCCCCGCTAATCAGCGCTTGGCTTTTTTGTCTGCTGCGTGACCACGGTAGTTCCGTGTCAGCGCGAATTCGCCCAGCTTGTGGCCAACCATGTCTTCGGAAATAAACACGGGCACATGCTGCTGTCCGTTATGCACGGCAATAGTCAGGCCAAGCATATCCGGAGATACCATTGAGCGGCGCGACCAGGTCTTGATCGGGCGCTTGTCATTCGCATCCCGCGCTGTCTGCACTTTTTTCATCAAATGAAGGTCGATAAATGGACCTTTTTTCAGTGAACGTGGCACTTTTATTTCCTCTGTAGTCAGGCCTTATCGGCTAGCATTTCTGCGGCGTACGATCATGCTGCTAGTACGCTTGTTTGTCCTGGTCTTGTAACCCTTGGTCGGGATACCCCACGGTGTAACCGGGTGACGTCCACCGGACGTACGGCCTTCACCACCACCCATTGGGTGATCAACCGGGTTCATTGCAACACCACGAACGGTTGGGCGAACACCACGCCAGCGTTTTGCACCAGCTTTACCCAGAGAGCGCAGGCTGTGCTCGGAGTTAGAAACCTCACCGAGTGTAGCGCGGCAATCTGCCAGCACTTTGCGCATCTCTCCAGACTTCAGACGCAGAGTTGCATGGTTACCTTCTTTGGCAACCAGCTGAACCGATCCACCTGCAGAACGAGCAATCTGAGCGCCTTTGCCAGGCTTCATTTCAACACAGTGAACTGTACTACCCAGCGGAATGTTACGCAGTGGCAGGCAGTTACCAGTCTTGATCGGAGCATCCTGACCAGACACCAGCGTATCACCGGCACTCACTTTCGCCGGAGCAATGATGTAGCGACGCTCACCATCCGCATACAATACCAACGCAATGTTGGCGGTACGGTTCGGGTCATATTCAAGACGCTCAACCTTACCAACAATACCGTCTTTATCACGACGGAAATCAACAATCCGGTATTTCTGCTTGTGACCACCACCAACATGACGGGTAGTAATACGACCAGCATTGTTACGACCGCCAGTCTTTGACTTGGCGACTACCAGTGCCGCAAAGGGCTCGCCCTTGTGCAGCTCCGGATTAACGATTTTTACTACAAACCTGCGCCCTGGCGAGGTGGGCTTACATTTTACGACTGCCATAACCGCGACCCTTCCTTACGCCATGGAGGCAAAGTCAATTTCCTGACCTTGCGCCAGCTTGACGTAAGCCTTTTTCCAGTTTGATTTTTGACGAAGCTTGCCACGTGCTGTGCGCTTGGTTTTACCCTTCACATTAAGCACCTGCAGATCTTCAACAGTTACGTTAAACAGCTTCTCGACCGCTTCACGAATTTCTGTTTTGGTTGCGTCATTGGCAACACGGAAGGCAACTTGATTGCGCTTCTCAGCCATGATCGCCGCCTTTTCAGAAATGTGCGGACCTACGATAACGGAATAAAGTCTCGCCTGGTTCATGCCAGCATCTCCTCAACTTTCTTCAGCGCAGGAACGGTGATCAGAACCTTTTCGAAGCCGATCAGACTGACCGGATCCAGGCCTGCAACATCCAGCACTTCAACATGACGCAGGTTGCGTGCAGCGAGGTACAGATTTTCTGCAACTTCTTCCGCAACGATCAGCACGTTATCCAGCGCGAACTCTTTCAGTTTGCTTGCCAGATCTTTGGTCTTGTGGGACTCGATTGAGAACTGCTCAACCACCACCAGACGATCTTGACGTGCCAGCTCTGACAGAATGCTGCGCATTGCACCACGATACATTTTACGGTTCAGCTTTTTGCTGTGATCCTGAGGGCGCGCAGCAAATGTTACGCCACCAGTACGCCAGATTGGGCTGCGAGTTGTACCCGCACGCGCGCGGCCACTGCCCTTTTGACGCCATGGCTTGCGACCACCGCCTTTTACTTCAGAGCGAGTTTTTTGCTGCACTGTGCCTTGACGAGCGCCTGCCAGGTAAGTAACAACAGCCTGGTGAACCAGCGCTTCGTTAAACTCTTTACCAAACGTCTCATCAGAAACAGAGACAGTACCGGCAGATTGGCTGCCTGGTTTTGCAAGATTCAGTTCCATCAACGATTACCCCCTGGATCCGGCTGACTTGACGGCAGGACGAACTACTACGCGCGAACCAGTCGCACCAGGAATCGCACCTTTAACGATCAAGAGATTGTTGTCAGCGTCCACACGAACCACTTCCAGAGACTGGGTGGTTACACGAACATCACCCAGATGTCCTGACATCTTTTTGCCTTTGAAGACACGACCAGGAGTCTGACACTGACCAATGGAGCCAGGAGCACGATGCGACAGAGAGTTGCCGTGAGTTGCATCCTGAGCGCGGAAATTATGACGCTTGATGGCGCCGGCGTAACCTTTACCTTTTGAGGTGCCGGTGACATCGACTTTTTGACCAGCTTCGAAAATCGAAACGGTTAATTCACTGCCAGGGGCGAAGTTGGCAAGCTCTTGCTGAGCAGCACGGAACTCCCACAAGCCGTCACCAGCTTCGGTGCCCGCTTTGGCAAAATGCCCAGCCAGGGAACGACTGACACGAGAAGCTTTGCGCTCGCCCGCAGTAACCTGAATGGCGCTATAACCATCCACTTCCTCAGTTTTGAGCTGAGTGACCCTGTTTGGGCTGACCTCTACCACTGTTACTGGGATAGACTCGCCAGCCTCAGTGAATATACGGGTCATGCCGCTCTTTCGACCGACCAAACCAATCGACATTTTTTGAACCTCATCGTGTACGGGGCTTTAACCCGCTATGGCTGCTATCGCATTACACCATGTTTGCTTATGGGTAAGGTTGTTACCCTTCTAGCTCGTTGTTGTCAGCTTTAATTACACTGATTTCTTTCTCGCTACTGTTTTCCAAACAAACCTTAAACAAACCGGCCTAACACAAAATTCTTGAATTACTCAGCCCTTACCCAAGACTGATCTGCACTTCAACACCTGCCGCCAGATCCAGCTTCATCAACGCATCCACTGTTTTTTCTGTCGGCTCAACGATATCGAGAAGGCGCTTATGCGTTCTAATTTCATACTGATCACGCGCATCTTTGTTCACATGCGGGGATATCAATATGGTGAAGCGCTCTTTGTTCGTCGGCAACGGAATCGGGCCACGCACTTGCGCACCAGTCCGCTTGGCAGTATCTACAATTTCCTGAGTAGACTGATCGATCAGCCGATGATCAAAGGCTTTCAGCCGGATTCTGATACGCTGATTTTGCATCTAGTCTGCTCTCCAAATACTTTTTTAAATGATTCAGTTACTTTTTTACCGGCCAGAACTTGCTTTGAACCCCGGAAAAAAGGAAGCGGAATTCTAAGGCTGAAGCTGACCAGTGTCAACCAAAAACTACTGTTTAATGCTTTATCGATTGCGCCTGCAAAAAGAGGCGACCTATGGCCGCCTCTTTTAAACAGATATCGATCTGATTACTCGATAACTTTAGCTACAACGCCCGCACCTACAGTACGGCCGCCTTCACGGATTGCAAAACGCAGACCGTCGTCCATCGCGATCGGGTGAATCAGGGTTACAACCAGTTTCACGTTGTCGCCTGGCATTACCATCTCAACACCTTCTGGCAGCTCACATGAACCGGTTACGTCCGTTGTACGGAAGTAGAACTGTGGACGGTAGCCTTTGAAGAATGGCGTGTGACGACCACCTTCATCTTTACCCAGCACGTACACTTCGGCCTCGAACTTGGTATGAGGAGTGATAGAACCCGGCTTGGCCAGAACCTGACCACGCTCAACGTCTTCACGCTTGGTACCACGCAGCAGTACACCTACGTTCTCACCCGCACGACCTTCGTCGAGCAGCTTACGGAACATCTCAACACCGGTACAGGTGGTTTTTACAGTAGGTTTCAGACCAACGATCTCGATCTCTTCACCCACTTTGATAATACCGCGCTCAACACGACCGGTTACTACCGTACCACGACCAGAAATCGAGAACACGTCTTCAATCGGCAGCAGGAACGGACGCTCAATGTCACGAATCGGATCAGGAATGTACGCATCCAGTGTCTCAACCAGTTTGATAACCGCTGGCATACCGATCTCAGAGGTATCGCCTTCCAGCGCCTTGAGCGCAGAACCAATAATGATTGGCGTATCATCGCCTGGGAAGTCGTACATGGACAGCAACTCACGCACTTCCATCTCAACCAGTTCCAGCAGCTCCGGATCATCAACCATGTCCGCTTTGTTCAGGAACACAACGATGTAAGGAACACCTACCTGACGGGACAGCAGGATGTGCTCACGCGTCTGCGGCATGGGGCCGTCAGCTGCAGAACAAACCAGGATCGCGCCGTCCATCTGCGCCGCACCGGTGATCATGTTTTTTACATAGTCAGCGTGACCGGGGCAGTCTACGTGTGCGTAGTGACGGTTCGGAGAGTCGTACTCAACGTGTGAGGTATTGATCGTAATACCACGCGCTTTTTCTTCCGGCGCGTTGTCGATCTGGTCGTAGCCCTTGGCTTCACCACCCCAGGTCTTGGCACATGTGGTTGCAATAGCTGCCGTCAGCGTTGTTTTACCATGGTCAACGTGACCAATTGTTCCGACGTTGACGTGTGTCTTGTTACGTTCAAATTTACCCTTAGCCACAATATCACCTCTTAGAGCAATTCTTAAGAATCAAAATAAAATCAGGATTTGTTTTTGTTGATGATGCTTTCAGCAATATTGCCTGGAACGTCACCATACTTCAGGAATTCCATCGTGTAGGTCGCGCGCCCCTGACTCATAGAGCGCAGGTCTGTTGCATAACCAAACATCTCGGACAGCGGAACCTCGGCGTTAATCACGCGACCACTGACGTTTTCGTCCATACCCTGTACCAGACCACGTCGACGGTTCAAGTCGCCCATCACGTCGCCCAGGTTTTCTTCCGGGGTTACAACTTCAACTTTCATGATTGGTTCAAGCAGAACCGCATCAGCCAGCAGAGCACCTTTTTTCAGCGCCATGGACCCAGCGATTTTGAACGCCATTTCACTGGAGTCAACGTCGTGGTAAGAACCGTCGAATACGGTTACTTTCATCGCAAGCAGCGGATAGCCGGCCAGACAGCCGTTTTTCATCTGCTCTTGTACGCCCTTGTCAATGGCAGGGATGTACTCACGCGGAATCGCACCACCAACCACTTCGTTTACAAATTGATATTCTTCTTCCGGCGGCAGCGGCTCCAGACGCAGCCAGCAGTGACCAAACTGACCACGACCACCAGACTGTTTGACGTGCTTGCCTTCCACTTCCACTTTTTTGCGGATGGTTTCGCGATACGCTACCTGCGGCTTACCGATGTTCGCCTCTACGCCGAACTCGCGACGCATACGGTCAACCAGAACGTCGAGGTGGAGCTCACCCATACCGGAGATAATTGTTTGACCTGACTCTTCATCAGTTTCAACGCGGAATGACGGGTCTTCCTGAGCCAGTTTACCCAGCGCAATACCCATTTTTTCCTGGTCAGCCTTGGTTTTCGGCTCTACCGCAACAGAGATTACCGGATCCGGGAAGTCCATCTTCTCCAGTACTACAATGCGATTTGGATCGCACAGCGTCTCACCCGTTGTCACATCTTTCAGACCAATGGCTGCAGCGATATCACCCGCCATTACCTCTTTGATCTCATCACGGTTGTTGGAACGCATCTGAACCATACGGCCCACGCGCTCACGCTTGAGTTTTACTGAGTTCAGAACGGTATCACCTGAGTTAAGCACACCGGAGTAAACACGGAAGAATGTCAGGGTGCCCACGTAAGGGTCAGTTGCAATTTTAAACGCTAGCGCAGCGAATGGTGCATCATCAGAGGACTCACAGCTGATCACTGTGCCATCTTCCAGAGTGCCTTCGATATCTTTTACTTCGGTTGGTGACGGCAGGTATTCAACAACACCATCCAGTACCGCCTGAACACCCTTGTTCTTGAACGCAGAACCACAGAACACTGGAACAATCTCACTGGCGAGCGTGCGTTGACGCAGGCCTTTTTTGATTTCCTGCTCGGTCAGCTCTTCACCTTCCAAGTATTTGTTCATCAGCTCTTCGCTGGCTTCAGCGGCAGCTTCCACAAGATTTTCACGCCATTTTTGCGCAGCAGCAACCATATCCGCAGGGATATCCTCATAGGTTACGGTTACGCCCTGATCAGCCTCACTCCAAACGAGGCTTTTCATTTTGACCAGATCAACAACACCTTTGAAGGTGTCTTCTGCGCCAATCGGCAACTGCATTGGTACCGCATTTGCACCCAGACGGATTTTGGCCTGATTGACAACCTTCAGGAAGTCAGCACCAGTACGGTCCATCTTGTTTACAAAGATCATGCGGGGAACTTCGTATTTGTTAGCCTGACGCCACACTGTTTCAGTCTGAGGCTGAACACCTGAAGAACCACAAAGTACAACCACAGCACCGTCGAGAACGCGCAGAGATCGCTCTACTTCAATCGTAAAGTCTACGTGGCCAGGGGTATCAATTACGTTGATACGGTGCTCTTCGAACTGCTGGCTCATGCCTTTCCAGAACGTGGTTACAGCAGCAGAGGTAATTGTAATACCACGCTCCTGCTCCTGCTCCATCCAGTCCATGGTTGCAGCGCCGTCATGTACTTCACCAAGCTTGTGATTCACACCGGTATAGAACAGGATCCGCTCGGACGTAGTCGTTTTACCCGCGTCTACGTGCGCACAAATTCCGATATTTCTATACCGGCTCAAAGGGGTTTTTCTGGCCACAGTAACACCTATACCTTTATTTACATGAATTAAATGAAATTATCAGAAGCGGTAGTGAGAGAACGCTTTGTTGGCCTCAGCCATACGATGCACATCTTCACGCTTCTTGACGGCACTGCCGCGACCTTGCGCAGCATCGGAAATCTCACCAGCGAGACGCAGCGCCATGGATTTTTCACCACGCTTGCGCGCATGCTCTACCAACCAGCGCATTGCCAGGGCAGCACGACGCTCCGCACGCACTTCAACCGGAACCTGATAGGTTGCACCACCCACCCTGCGAGATTTCACCTCAACCATCGGTGCAATTGCATCCAGGGCTTTTTCAAAGGTTTCCAGTGCGTCAGCACCGTTTCTGGCGACAGAAGCCAGTGCGCCGTATACGATTTTCTCGGCGACAGATTTTTTACCGTCTTCCATTACATGGTTCATGAACTTGGCCAGCACTTTGCTGCCATATTTTGCATCGGGCAATATTTCGCGTTTTGCCGCTACACGTCTTCTTGGCATAAATCACCTATTCTCTTCAGGTAAATCCACGATAAACAATGACCACACTGATCAGCGTTACGCGGCCTTACTGGTTGATAAATTCTTTAAAAAAATTAAGACTTCGGACGCTTCGCACCGTACTTGGAACGACCTTGACGACGCGCTGCCACGCCGGAGGTATCCAAGCTACCGCGGACGGTGTGATAACGCACACCGGGAAGGTCCTTAACACGACCGCCACGAATCAGGATCACGGAGTGCTCCTGCAGGTTGTGCCCCTCACCGCCGATGTAGGAGGTGACTTCATAACCGTTAGTCAAACGTACACGGCACACTTTACGCAGTGCTGAGTTTGGCTTTTTTGGTGTAGTAGTGTAGACGCGGGTGCACACGCCTCGTTTCTGCGGGCAACCTTGCAGTGCAGGAACGCCACTTTTGACGACCTTGCTCTGTCTTGGTTTACGAACCAACTGGTTGATAGTTGCCATTCATTACTCCTGGTTTTGTCATATAAATTCATTTACACCGATGCAGACTACCCCTCCGCGATTATAAAAATCACAGCCGAGCAGCCACTCCAGAGTAAAGGATGCGAGAGTTTAAAGACCTCGCATCCCGTAGTCAACAGAATTCAGGGCAGGCTTGAAGGCCTTAAACCCCTGATTTCAGCGCTTCTGTCAATGCCGCTTCGACTTCGCTGGCAGTTACAGTCGGGCTGACTTCTTCCAGTGCCCGCCCAGCTGCTGCCTGACGTCGACGCGACTCGTGGTAGGCCAGACCGGTACCCGCAGGAATCAGACGACCCACAACCACGTTCTCTTTGAGGCCT
This sequence comes from uncultured Pseudohongiella sp., assembly GCA_964535565.1. Lineage (GTDB taxonomy): Bacteria > Pseudomonadota > Gammaproteobacteria > Pseudomonadales > Pseudohongiellaceae > Pseudohongiella. The sequence goes on from CAZHUJ010000011.1 coordinate 73,992, forward strand.
CGCAGGTAATCGCGTTTTCCAGTTACCGCTGCCTCAGTCAACACTCGAGTGGTTTCCTGGAAGGACGCCGCTGAGATGAAGGACTCGGTTGCCAGTGAAGCCTTGGTGATACCCAGCAGCATACGCTGGAACTGGGCTTCAATTTTGGCTGTTGTACGCAGTTTGTCGTTTTCTTCCAACACTTGCGTAATGGTTACCTGCTCACCACGAATCAGTGAGGAATCGCCAGGCTCGGTGATTTCTACTTTACGCAGCATCTGACGCACAATAACTTCAATGTGTTTATCGTTAATACGTACGCCCTGGAGTCGGTAAACCTCCTGCACTTCGTTCACAATGTACTCAGCCAGCGCTGGCACACCTTTCAGACGCAGGATATCGTGCGGTGACGGCGGACCGTCGGACACAATTTCACCTTTCTCGATAAATTCACCCTCAAACACCGTCATGGTTCTCCACTTCGGAATCAGGGTTTCGTAGTGTGTGCTGCCATCAGCCATTGTCTCCCCTTCTTTCGGGGTAATAATCAGACGACGCTTGCCTTTGGTTTCCTTGCCGAACGTAACCGTGCCGGAGATCTCCGCCAAAATGGCAGGCTCTTTTGGTTTACGCGCTTCAAACAAGTCAGCAACACGTGGCAGACCACCGGTGATGTCACGCGTCTTGGAGCCTTCCTGCGGGATACGGGCAATTACATCACCCACTCCCAGATCCGCGCCATCCTGCACAGCAATGATCGCGTTGGACGGCAGGAAATATACCGCCGGCATGTTGGTGCCAGGGATATGAATTTCTTTGCCACTTGGATCCAGCAAGGTCACAGCCGGACGCAGTTCTTTAGCCGCTGACGGGCGCTCTGCCGGATCAATAACAGACAGGCTGGAAAGGCCGGTTATTTCGTCAGTCTGACGACGTACGGTCAAGCCTTCTTCCATGTTAGTAAACGCTACTTTACCCGCCACCTCAGTAATAATCGGGTGAGTGTGCGGATCCCAGTTTACAACAACCTGACCAGCTTCTACCTTACGATCAGCAGCCAGAGATACTACAGCACCGTATGGGAGCTTGTATTTCTCGCGCTCACGACCGGCGGTGTCGTTTACGATCAACTCGCCTGAACGCGATACAACAACGAGGTTGCCGGCAGCGTTCTGTACAGTCTTCATGTTGTGCAGGTTCACAGTACCGGTAGTACGTACTTGAACGTTATCCGCTGCAGTCGCTCTGGACGCCGCGCCACCGATGTGGAACGTACGCATCGTCAACTGTGTACCCGGCTCACCGATTGATTGAGCCGCGATAACACCGATGGCCTCACCCACGTTAGCCAAGTGTCCACGCGCGAGATCACGGCCGTAGCACTTACGGCAGATACCAAAACGTGTTTCGCACGTAATCGCAGAGCGAACATGCACTTCGTCGATACCGTTGGTTTCCAGACGCTCAACCAACTTCTCGTCCAGCATCATGCCCGCTTCAGCAATGATCTCACCGGAATCCTGGTTAGCTACATCACGAATCAGAACTCGACCCAGTACACGCTCACCCAGTGCAGCGATGATGTCACCACCCTCGATGATTGGGCGCATGATCAAGCCTTCCTGAGTACCACAGTCTTCTTCCGTGATCACCAGGTCTTGTGAAATATCTACCAGACGACGTGTCAGGTAACCTGAGTTCGCTGTCTTCAATGCGGTATCTGCCAGACCTTTACGCGCACCGTGCGTAGAAGTGAAGTACTGCACAACGCTCAGACCTTCGCGGAAGTTCGCGGTGATTGGCGTTTCAATAATGGAGCCGTCGGGACGCGCCATCAGACCACGCATACCGGCGAGCTGACGAATCTGTGCGGGCGAACCCCTTGCACCAGAGTCGGCGTAAATGTACACAGAGTTGAAAGACTCCTGGCGCTCTTCTTTGCCTTCGCGGTTGATAACAGGCTCTGTAGACAAGCCTTCCATCATCGCTTTAGCAACCAGATCGTTTGCACGTGACCAGATATCGATAACCTTGTTGTACTTCTCGCCCTGGGTTACCAGACCGGATGCATACTGGTTCTCGATTTCTTCAACTTCAGATTCTGCCTGGTTGATGATCTTGGCTTTTGCTTCTGGAATAACAAAGTCATTCACACCGATTGATGAACCAGAAACTGTTGAGTAACGGTAACCGGTGTACATCAGCTGGTCAGCAAAAATAACAGTTTCTTTCAAGCCAACATTACGGTAACACGCGTTGAGAATGCCGGAGATCTGCTTCTTGGTCATTTTCTGGTTGACCATGGAGAACGGCAGTCCATCAGGAACAATGGCGTACAGCAGCACACGGCCGACAGTGGTGTCGACCATGCGACGTACGGTTGTGCGCTCGCCGGCTTCGTTCAGTTCCCAATCATCAATACGCGCCTTGATACGGGCTTGCAAGTGAGCATGGCCGGTATCGTATGCCCGCTTCACTTCAGATGCGTCGGCGAAGACCATGCCTTCGCCTTTGGCATTCACGCGCTCACGAGTCATGTAGTACAGACCCAGTACCACGTCCTGGGACGGAACAATAATCGGCTCACCGTTTGCGGGCGCCAGAATGTTGTTGGTAGACATCATCAGCGTACGCGCTTCCAGCTGGGCTTCCAGCGTCAGCGGCACGTGCACAGCCATCTGGTCACCGTCGAAGTCAGCGTTATAGGCCGCACATACCAGCGGGTGCAGCTGAATCGCTTTACCTTCAATCAACACAGGCTCAAACGCCTGAATACCCAGACGGTGAAGTGTTGGCGCACGGTTCAGCATCACCGGGTGCTCGCGAATCACTTCAGCGAGAATATCCCAAACTTCTGGCGTCTCTCTTTCAACCATCTTCTTGGCAGCTTTAATGGTTGTTGCCAGGCCACGGCGCTCCAGCTTGCCGAAAATAAATGGCTTGAACAGTTCCAGAGCCATTTTCTTGGGCAGACCACACTGGTGCAGCTTCAGGGTCGGACCTACCACAATTACGGAACGGCCTGAGTAGTCCACACGCTTACCGAGCAGGTTCTGACGGAAACGGCCTTGTTTACCTTTGATCATGTCAGCCAGTGACTTCAAAGGACGCTTGTTGGAGCCAGTAATGGCACGACCACGACGACCGTTATCCAGCAGCGCATCAACAGCTTCTTGCAGCATACGCTTTTCGTTACGCACGATGATGTCAGGAGCGTTCAGATCAAGCAGGCGCTTCAGACGGTTGTTACGGTTAATCACACGGCGATACAGGTCGTTCAGATCTGACGTCGCAAAGCGGCCGCCATCCAGCGGAACCAGAGGACGCAGATCTGGTGGCAGCACTGGCAGAACTGTCAGCACCATCCATTCTGGCTTGTTGCCGGACTCGGCAAACGCTTCCAGCAGCTTCAGACGCTTGGACAGTTTTTTCAGTTTGGTTTCTGAATTGGTAGCAGGAATCTCTTCACGCAGACGGTTAATCTCGTGATCAAGATCCAGATCGCGCATCAATTGCTGAATAGCTTCCGCACCCATTTTGGCATCAAATTCATCACTGAATTCTTCCATCGCCTCGTAGTACTGCTCGTCTGTCAGCAGCTGACCTTTTTCGAGCGTGGTCATGCCCGGGTCAGTTACCACAAATGATTCAAAGTACAGGATGCGCTCGATATCGCGCAGCGTCATATCCAGCAGCAGACCAATACGAGACGGCAGAGATTTCAGGAACCAGATATGGGCTACCGGACTGGCCAGCTCAATGTGTCCCATACGCTCACGACGTACTTTGGACAGTGCAACTTCAACGCCGCACTTCTCACAGATAACGCCACGATGTTTCAAACGCTTGTACTTACCACACAAGCATTCGTAGTCTTTGACCGGTCCGAAAATTTTTGCACAGAACAAACCGTCACGCTCAGGTTTGAACGTACGGTAGTTAATGGTCTCCGGCTTTTTGACTTCACCAAAGGACCAGGCGCGGATCATTTCCGGCGACGCAAGGCCGATACGGATTGAGTCAAATTCATCAGAGTGTGATTGTGACTTCAGTAATCCCAGCAAGTCTTTCATTCTACTTTCCTCCGCCTGCTGCTTCGGGCAGCAGGCATCACAAAATCAGCGATTCGTTAAATGTTGCTTTCGCGAGACCTTATTTTCCGGAGACTTCCAGCTCCATATCGATACCCAGGGATCGGATCTCTTTCAGCAGTACATTAAACGACTCTGGCATACCCGGTTCCATGCGGTGATCGCCGTCAACGATGTTTTTATACATCTTGGTTCGGCCTGCCACGTCGTCAGACTTGACTGTCAACATTTCCTGCAGGGTGTAAGCAGCACCGTACGCTTCCAGCGCCCACACTTCCATCTCACCGAAGCGCTGACCACCAAACTGGGCTTTACCACCCAGCGGTTGTTGCGTAACAAGGCTGTACGAACCGGTTGAACGGGCGTGCATCTTGTCATCAACAAGGTGGTTCAATTTCAGCATGTACATGATGCCCACGGTCACTTTACGGTCAAATCTATCACCGGTACGGCCGTCATACAGAGTGACTTGACCACTCTCATCCATGCCGGCCAGCTTCAGCATCTGTTTGATTTCTGCTTCGGCAGCACCATCAAACACCGGCGTTGCCATTGGCACACCCGCCTTGAGGTTATGAGCCAGCTCGACAATCTCATCGTCACTCAGGCCGCTGATGTCTTCTTTGCGGTTGCCCACAGAGTTATAGATCTCATCCAGCAGCTTGCGAATTTCTTCGACTTTGCGACGCTCGTGCAGCATGTTATCGATGCGCGCACCCAATCCTTTGGCGGCTGCACCCAAGTGGGTTTCCAGAATCTGTCCGACGTTCATACGTGACGGCACACCCAGCGGGTTCAGTACAACATCAACTGGTTTGCCAGTTTCGTCGAAAGGCATGTCTTCTACCGGCATAATGGCGGAGATAACACCCTTGTTACCGTGACGGCCTGCGAGCTTGTCACCAGGCTGAATGCGACGCTTGATGGCCAGGTACACTTTAACGATCTTCAACACACCAGGTGCCAGATCATCACCCTGGATCAGCTTGCGTTTTTTATCTTCAAAACGCTCATCCAGATCTGCGCGACGACGTTTGAGCTGCGCTTCAGTCAGTTCCAGCTGCTTGTTCAGCTCTTCATCTGCCAGACGCAGCTTGAACCAGTCGTCTGCACCCAAACCATCCAGGTACTCAGACGTCAACTCAGCACCTTTTTTCAGACCAGGACCACCGGCAACAGTTTTACCCAGCAGCGCCTGCTTCAGACGGTAGAAGGTTGCACCCTGAACAATGCGGAACTCATCGTTGATATCCTTGCGCACTTTGTCCAGCTGTGCTTTTTCAATTTCCCGCGCACGTTGGTCTTTTTCCAGACCATCGCGGGTAAATACCTGAACATCAATGACTGTACCTTTGACGCTGGACGGAACGCGCAGCGAGGTGTCCTTAACATCAGAAGCCTTCTCGCCGAAAATCGCACGCAGCAGTTTTTCTTCCGGAGTCAGCTGGGTCTCACCTTTTGGTGTGACCTTACCAACCAGAATGTCGCCGGCGCCTACTTCTGCGCCGATGTACACAATACCGGCCTCATCGAGTTTGCCCAGTGCGCCTTCGCCTACGTTAGGGATATCAGCGGTAATTTCTTCGGCGCCGAGTTTGGTATCACGCGCCACACAGGTCAGTTCCTGAATATGGATAGTGGTCAGACGGTCTTCGCTGACAACACGCTCGGAGATCAGAATAGAGTCTTCGAAGTTATAACCATTCCAGGGCATAAACGCGATGCGCATGTTCTGGCCAAGTGCCAGCTCGCCCAGATGTACGGACGGGCCATCAGCCATAATATCGCCACGGGCAATACGATCACCTTCTTTAACCAGAGGAGTCTGGGTAATGCAGGTGTTCTGGTTGGAGCGGGTGTATTTGGTCAGGTTGTAGATATCTACACCGGCCTCACCAGCACTGGTTTCTTCGTCGTTTACACGAACAATGATACGGGAAGCATCTACGCTTTCGATAACACCACCGTGCTCGGCAACCACACAGACACCTGAGTCACGAGCTACGTTACGCTCCAGACCGGTTCCGATCAGTGGAGGCTCTGAACGCAGCGTCGGCACAGCCTGACGTTGCATGTTTGAACCCATCAATGCACGGTTTGCGTCGTTGTGTTCAAGGAACGGAATCAACGCAGCCGCCACAGATACCATCTGCTGCGGAGCAACGTCCATGTAGTTGATCTGCTCTTTTGGCATCAACGTGGTTTCACCGTCATAACGTACAGTGACCAGGTTCTCTACAAAACGGCCTTCGTCGTCCAGGCTCGCACTTGCTTGCGCAATAACAAACTGGCCTTCATCAATCGCAGACAGGTAGTCAATTTCGTTGGTGACCTTACCATCGACAACACGACGGTATGGGCTCTCAAGGAAACCGTACTCGTTGGTACGTGCGTAGGTCGCCATTGAGTTAATCAAACCAATGTTCGGACCTTCAGGCGTTTCAATTGGGCACACGCGACCGTAGTGAGTTGGGTGAACGTCACGTACTTCGAAGCCGGCACGCTCACGTGTCAGACCGCCTGGTCCAAGAGCAGAAACACGACGCTTGTGAGTCACTTCTGACAGCGGGTTGTTCTGGTCCATAAACTGTGACAACTGGCTCGAACCAAAGAATTCTTTGATTGCAGCTGCAACAGGTTTTGCGTTGATCATATCCTGAGGCATCAGGCCCTCAGAATCAGCCATGCTCAAGCGCTCTTTAACTGCACGCTCAACACGCACCAGACCAACACGGAACTGGTTCTCGGCCATTTCACCAACAGAACGAATACGGCGGTTACCCAGGTGATCGATATCATCCACTGTGCCGAAACCGTTGCGGATCGCCACCAATGTTTTCAACACATCCACGATGTCATCAACGCTGAGCACACCAGCGCCTGTGGTCTCAACACGACCCAGACGACGGTTGAACTTCATACGACCCACTGCGGACAGATCATAACGCTCGGTTGAGAAGAACAGATTTCCAAACAGGTTTTCTGCGGAATCTTTGGTCGGCGGCTCGCCAGGACGCATCATGCGGTAAATTTCAACCAGCGCATCCAGACGTGATGTTGTGTTGTCTACACGCAAGGTTTCTGAAACGAACGGACCACAGTCCAGATCGTTGGTGTAAATGGTTTCGAATTCGGTAATGCCAGCTTTCACCAGGGAAATAAGCAGATCCGGTGTAACCAGCGTGTTGCATTCGAAGAGAATCTCTCCGGTATCTGGATTGACGATATCGCGCGCCAGTGCCTGACCAGAAACATACTCCGAGCTAACTTTCAACTCGGTCAGTTTAACTTTTTCCATCTGCCGAATATGACGAGCGGTAATACGACGTCCCTGCTCAACAATGACCTCGCCCTTTTTATCGACAACATCAAAGTTAAGCACTTCACCGCGCAGACGTGAAGGAACCAACTCCAGCATCAGCTCTTCGATGCCGGTACCGAGACGGTAGCGGTTGTTTTCGAAGAACATTTCCAGAATTTGTTCAGAGGTAAAATCAAGCGCACGCAGCAGCACCGTAGCCGGCAATTTGCGGCGACGGTCAATACGAACAAACACCAGATCCTTGGGATCAAATTCAAAATCCAGCCAGGAACCACGGTAAGGAATAATACGCGCAGAGTAGAGCAGCTTGCCCGAACTGTGCGTCTTGCCGCGATCGTGGTCAAAGAACACGCCGGGAGAGCGGTGGAGCTGGGATACAACAACACGCTCTGTACCGTTGATAACAAAGGTACCGCTGTCGGTCATGAGCGGAATTTCGCCCATGTATACTTCTTGCTCTTTGATGTCCTTGATGGCCTGGGTCGTGGATTCTTTATCATAAAGAATCAGACGCACTCGAACGCGAAGAGATGCGGAGTAGGTCGTACCACGCAGTTGACATTCCTTGACATCAAATACCGGTTTGCCCAGTTCATAACTGACGTACTCAAGAATAGCCTTGCCTGAGTAGCTGGCAATAGGGAACACGGATTTAAATGCGGCATGTAACCCCTGATCCTGACGTCTGTCAGAAGGGACATCGGCTTGCGTAAACTGCCTGTAAGAGTCAATCTGCGTTGACAAGAGATACGGAATATCCATCGCACCTGGCAATTTACCAAAGTCTTTACGGATACGTTTCTTCTCTGTATACGAATAGGCCATTAGTGTTTTCCTAGCAAGTATGTTCTTAATGTTCATCCGCAAACCTGCGCAGCGTCTTTCGAATGAACTCTTGATATCCAGCGCTCTGCGCTTTAACGCGGCGACCTGGATAAATCCCACCAACGAACCAGTGTCTATGTCAGACACTGTTTGAAGCTTTACTGCACTGACACGCACGCTGGTGCCAGTTGGCACCACTAGCAACTACAACCGAAAAAATACTGCATCGATTGTCGCCGGGAGACTTGATGATGCCTCTCCCTGAATCCTTGGTCGGAACTCGCTCGACCTTTTAACGCGTTATTTACCTTGAACCTGAAAAACATTAAACACCGACAGGGAACTAATGCTCCCTGCCGGCGTTTTTATGGCACTGCTTTAAAGCACTGCAAAAACGGATTACTTCAGCTCAACAGTAGCGCCGGCTTCTTCCAGCTGCTTCTTGGCATCTTCCGCTTCAGCTTTGCTTGCAGCTTCTTTAACAGTAGAAGGAGCGCCGTCAACCAGGTCTTTAGCTTCTTTCAAGCCCAGACCAGTCAGAGCGCGTACTACTTTGATCACGTTTACTTTCTTCTCGCCAGAATCCTTCAGGATGATGTCGAATTCGGTTTTCTCTTCAGCAGCTTCAGCAGCAGCGGCAGCTGGAGCAGCAGCAACAGCAACAGCAGCTGCAGCAGAAACGCCGAACTTCTCTTCCATTGCCTTAACCAGTTCAACAACGTCCATTACGGACATTTCAGCGATAGCATTCAGAATATCGTCTTTGGACAGAGCCATGACATTTAACTCCCAAGTAAAAATTTAAAATTTGTAACGTTAACGTTTCAGAATCACGCAGCTTGCTTCTGGTCACGAACGGCGGCAACGGCGCGCGTAACCTTAGTCGGAACCTCGTTAAAGGTTTGAACAAGCTTGGTAACCGGTGCCAGCATGACACTCATCAGCATGGACACTGCCTGATCGTAAGTCGGCAATGTAGCCAGAGCATCAATCTGGTCGGCGCCCAGCAACTTGCCACCGACAGACAGCGCTTTGATCTCAAACTTGTCATTGCCCTTGGCAAAATCCTTCAGTACACGCGCAGCGGCACCTGGATCTTCCATGGAAAATGCAAGAATGGTCGGCCCTTTGAGTGCATCCTGGATGCATTCAAACTCAGTCCCTTCAACCGCACGGCTCAATAATGTGTTACGCACTACACGCAGATACACATTGTTTTCACGAGCATTTTTGCGGAGTTGAGTCAGGGCAGAAACTGATACTCCCCGGTAATCGGCGAGCACAGCAGACAAAGCACTGGTAGCAGCTTCATGGACTTCCGAGACGATTTGCTGTTTGTCTTCAAGCCTAATAGCCACTAGCTTTACTCCTGATTTGGACCAGTATTACGGCCCATCGTTGTTTTGCCTTGTTCCAGTTCTGATGTATCAGCCTGGACCAAGATTAACTGGTGGAATAGTGATGACTTGCATCACGGGTTTCACCATCTGCGTAGGCGATTAAGCCAGCACTCCGATATTGCTGGAGATACTGACACCTACGGTCTTTGACAGCTTTGCCTGCTGACAGGCAGCAGGCAAAACCCCAAAGTCTGAGGCGGCGACAAACACCGCCTGAAATTCGATTAATTAGACGCTCAGCGCTGAATGATCGATCTGAACGCCTGGACCCATAGTGGAAGACAGCACCACTTTCTGGATGTAAATACCTTTAGAAGAGGCTGGCTTAGCTTTCTTCAGATCGCTCAGCAGAGCTTCCAGGTTGCCCTGAATAGCGTCAGCTTCAAAACCAATCTTGCCGATTGCGCCGTGGATAATACCTTTCTTGTCAGTACGGTAACGTACCTGACCAGCTTTGGCGTTGCGGACAGCGCCAGCTACATCAGCGGTAACAGTTCCCACTTTCGGGTTCGGCATCAAGCCACGCGGACCGAGCACCTGACCCAGCTTACCTACTACACGCATTGCGTCTGGAGTCGCGATAACAACGTCGAAATCCATGTTGCCGGCAGCGATGCTTTCAGCCAGATCGTCGAAACCAACGATATCTGCACCTGCTTCTTTCGCTTTGTTAGCATTTTCGCCTTGTGCAAAAACAGCGACGCGTACAGTTTTACCAGTGCCAAATGGCAGCAGAGTTGCGCCACGAACAACCTGGTCTGATTTACGTGGGTCAACGCCCAGATTAACTGCAACGTCGATAGACTCTTTGAATTTTGCAGAACCGAATTCGTTCAGCAGAGCCAGTGCGTCAGCAACTGAGTAAGCACGGGTTGTATCCAGTTTGGCAGCAATTGCCTTCTGCTTTTTAGTCAGTTTAGCCATTATTTACACCCCTTCCACATCAATACCAGAACTTCTGGCAGTACCTGCCAGTGTACGAACCGCAGCGTCCATATCAGATGCTGTCAGATCAGGCATCTTCATGGTTGCGATTTCTTCCAGCTGAGCACGGGTGATTTTAGCCACTTTGTCAGTGTTAGGACGTGCACTACCTTTTGGGATGCCAAGCGCTTTACGCAGCAGAACCGCTGCTGGTGGAGTCTTGGTAATAAAGGTGAAGCTACGATCTGCATAAACAGTGATAACTACTGGAATTGGCAGACCTGGTTCCATACCCTGAGTTTGGGCATTGAACTGTTTGCAGAATTCCATAATGTTAACGCCGTGCTGACCGAGCGCAGGGCCTACGGGCGGACTGGGGTTAGCTTTTGCTGCAGCAACCTGCAGCTTGATATATGCGGTGACTTTCTTCGCCATGTTTTATCTCCTGTGGGTACATGCGCTTTTGGCAACCTTACGGCGACCTTCAGCTCCCCGATCAAGCTGCAGATCCTGGCAGACCCGCAGCACGTTTTAACAAATCAGCTCTTTTCGACCTGACTGAATTCAAGTTCAACCGGCGTGGAGCGTCCAAAAATCAGCACCGCAACACGCAAACGGTTTTTCTCGTAATTTACTTCTTCAACGGTACCAGTGAAGTCGTTGAAAGGACCGTCGATGACACGAACCATTTCACCTGGCTCGTAAATAATCTTGTGACGCGGTTTGTCCTGACCTTCTTCCAGACGCTGCAGAATACGATTGGCTTCGCGCTGGGTAATCGGGGCCGGCTTGTCAGCCTTGCCGCCAATAAAACCGAGAACTCGAGGAGTCTCTTTTACAAGGTGCCAGGTATCGTCGTTCAGTTCCATTTCCACCAGCACATAACCAGGGAAAAATTTGCGCTCGCTTTTGCGCTTTTGACCAGCGCGCATCTCGAGAACTTCTTCTGTTGGAACAATAACTTCGCCAAAAAGATCCTGCATGCCAGAACGGGCAATGCGCTCTTTAAGCGCTTGCATTACCCTTTTTTCATATCCTGAATAGGCATGAACAACGTACCAGTGCATTGCCATCTATGAACCTCTGACTAGCCAATTATCCGGGAGATAATCGCACCCAGCGCCGTATCCAGAAGCCAAAGCACGATACCAAGAATGAAGACAACAACCAGCACAATCATGGTTGTCTGCGTGGTTTCCTGGCGCGTAGGCCAGACAACTTTACGAATCTCTGTTCTGGCTTCAAGACAGAGATTCAGAAACGCGGAACCCTTTTCAGTTTGTACAGCAATCCAGACAGCAAGCCCGGCAGCCACAAGCAAACCTATTACACGGAACACAAGTGATTCAGCGGAAAAGTAGGCGTTGGCATAAACACCAGCAGCCACGATGACGGCAACGGCAATCCACTTCAGCAGATCTTGCTTTGATGCCTGTGTAGTCGATTTTTCGGACATATTGTTTTGTCTCAGCGCTGCCACGTTAAATATGGCAGGCCAGGAGGGAATCGAACCCCCAACCTGCGGTTTTGGAGACCGCCGCTCTGCCAATTGAGCTACTGGCCTAATCTTTTCAAGATGCACAAGCCGAAACCCTACTCAGAGCGTTTCGGCTTGTACTACCCTCCCCGCACACGCCGGAAAGGCATTTGGCATACGCCAGATTACTCGATAACTTTAGCTACAACGCCCGCACCTACAGTACGGCCGCCTTCACGGATTGCAAAACGCAGACCGTCGTCCATCGCGATCGGGTGAATCAGGGTTACAACCAGTTTCACGTTGTCGCCTGGCATTACCATCTCAACACCTTCTGGCAGCTCACATGAACCGGTTACGTCCGTTGTACGGAAGTAGAACTGTGGACGGTAGCCTTTGAAGAATGGCGTGTGACGACCACCTTCATCTTTACCCAGCACGTACACTTCGGCCTCGAACTTGGTATGAGGAGTGATAGAACCCGGCTTGGCCAGAACCTGACCACGCTCAACGTCTTCACGCTTGGTACCACGCAGCAGTACACCTACGTTCTCACCCGCACGACCTTCGTCGAGCAGCTTACGGAACATCTCAACACCGGTACAGGTGGTTTTTACAGTAGGTTTCAGACCAACGATCTCGATCTCTTCACCCACTTTGATAATACCGCGCTCAACACGACCGGTTACTACCGTACCACGACCAGAAATCGAGAACACGTCTTCAATCGGCAGCAGGAACGGACGCTCAATGTCACGAATCGGATCAGGAATGTACGCATCCAGTGTCTCAACCAGTTTGATAACCGCTGGCATACCGATCTCAGAGGTATCGCCTTCCAGCGCCTTGAGCGCAGAACCAATAATGATTGGCGTATCATCGCCTGGGAAGTCGTACATGGACAGCAACTCACGCACTTCCATCTCAACCAGTTCCAGCAGCTCCGGATCATCAACCATGTCCGCTTTGTTCAGGAACACAACGATGTAAGGAACACCTACCTGACGGGACAGCAGGATGTGCTCACGCGTCTGCGGCATGGGGCCGTCAGCTGCAGAACAAACCAGGATCGCGCCGTCCATCTGCGCCGCACCGGTGATCATGTTTTTTACATAGTCAGCGTGACCGGGGCAGTCTACGTGTGCGTAGTGACGGTTCGGAGAGTCGTACTCAACGTGTGAGGTATTGATCGTAATACCACGCGCTTTTTCTTCCGGCGCGTTGTCGATCTGGTCGTAGCCCTTGGCTTCACCACCCCAGGTCTTGGCACATGTGGTTGCAATAGCTGCCGTCAGCGTTGTTTTACCATGGTCAACGTGACCAATTGTTCCGACGTTGACGTGTGTCTTGTTACGTTCAAATTTACCCTTAGCCATTGTGACCGCCTCTTTTTACCAGCCAAAACTGCCTTGATGATGCAGCCGCAAACACGACTGCGCCCTGAAATAATCGATACAAAAACAAGCATCGGAATTCTTAAATACTGGTGCTCACAACCAGATTCGAACTGGTGACCTCTTCATTACCAATGAAGTACTCTACCGACTGAGCTATGCGAGCAATCCGGCCTGCATTTCTAGAAACCAATTCAAACCATTCAACAAATCTGGAGCGGGTAGCGGGAATCGAACCCGCGCAACCAGCTTGGAAGGCTGGGGTTCTACCTCTGAACTATACCCGCCTGCTGCCAGAAATCATTGATACCGGACAGTTAGCCAGCCTCTTCAATTCCTGCGACAAGTTAAATGGTGGAGGGGGGTGGATTCGAACCACCGAAGCTCTCGCGTCAGATTTACAGTCTGATCCCTTTGGCCGCTCGGGAACCCCTCCCGCAAGAACCGACGAGAACAATTTCCCGGGGTCTCTAAAGCAGAGGCGGCATTTTAGGTGAATTATTGTGCTTGTGCAATCATTTCACAGAGATTTTGTGAAGGCTCAACCAACCTCAACTCCAAGCCCTGCTCAACCCACCTTTCTTCAGCCATTTCAACATCATGCAAATCACCAACCAAGAGCCGGAAGCGATTTTGCAATGGATTTTCCTGCTCAACGATGATTTCTTCCCCCTGTGCAGCCAATATTCTTTGAACATTTAGCGCATTGGACTGCTCAGCAAACAACCCCAAGGACACGGAATTGGCAAGGGGGCCGGTTGTCACTAGATAGCTATCTATATTCACTGCCGCGCGCGAAATGACTTCACGCAACTGAGACAGACGCAGCTCTGCCTCCTCTCGATTGACAGCAATCACAGAACGCACCCGATAGCGGGCAAGCTCCTCCATTGCAACTTGCTGCACTATTAACTTGTACGTTAGCGAGGTGCCATCGATTGCGGCAACCGCCTCTTCTTCAGAATCAAAATCACCCAGGATGTAACACAGCGCCGGAGTGACCACAGTGCGAGGCGGCGACATATCCTGCACCAGCGTTATCGAAGCATCAGAACTATCGACCGCCGTTTGCAAATGCACATCAGTTCGCAACAAGAACCATAAAGCGGCCAGCAGATTAACAGCGAGCAGGAGAAAAAATATTTGCCCCAATTTACTCATTGGCATTTCTCCCGGCGCTAATGTAAATCACCCGCCAGACGCAGACTGGGCATCAGCTCCCCACCAGCCACTGCCTGGATCCCATCCGCCGTCTCAAGCAGGAGGCGACCTGAGTCGTCGACCCCCACACATATACCCGGCAGCACCGACTGCCCACTGCGCACCTCTACCTGCTCGCCGCGGTAGCAATCTGCCCCCATCCACTCTTCCTTGAAAGGTTGGAAGCCATACTCGTCAAATCTCTGCAGCACGGCAACCAGCTCGCTGACGACTACAGCTGCCAATCGATTCCGATCAACAGGACGGCCATCAACCAAAGCGAGATCACTGAATGGCTGATCAATCTGAGCAGCAGCCTGCGCAGGCATTTCGGTATTAAGCCCAATACCAATGACAACCTTGCAGGGGCCGCTGACATCACCACTGACCTCCAGCAAAATACCGGCAAGCTTGCGCCGTTCGAACAACACATCGTTGGGCCACTTAACTGACACCCCTTGGTAAAGCTCACGGGCCAGCGCTCTTCGCACGGCCAGCGCACAGACCAGGCTTAACCCCTCCAGCGTGGCAACCCCACCCTGAAAGGTCCACAGCAGCGACATATACAAATTTCGACCAAAAGGACTGATCCAGCTACGACCACGCCGCCCCCGCCCCTGCGTCTGGTGCTCAGTCATAACCAGGCAGATATCATGCCCGCTGTTTGCATTGGCCATAGCCCTTGTGTTTGTGGAATCCACGCTGAAATGAACCTCAAAGGAGGATATTTTCTCCCTTACACCCGCATCAAAAGACGCCGCGATGCGGCCCTGGTCCAACAACACTATACCGCCAGGTATACGGTACCCCCTCCCGGTAACCGCCTGTACGGTAACGCCCAATTCGCGCAACTGCTGAATCTGCTTCCAGATTGCAGCCCGACTAATACCAAGAGCCTCTCCCAAGGCCTCACCGGAGCGAAAATCGCCGTCAGCCAGTTGCGCAAGCAGCGGGATTACATTCATGAGATGACATCCTTGGATAAAAAAGTATTGAGGATAGCGTCGCTACAGATTAATGGGCGGGTGCAATCCGTAGCCAAGTGAGAAACATCTCATCCCATATCTGCTCACCCCAGGATACTGTTTTTGTTGGATCCGGGTTCAGTGGGTTAAAGCGGGAATTATCAAAAGCGCCTTCAGCGATAATTTCAGTGCCTGCAGGAAGGAAAACCGGCTCGCGCAGGCGATACACCATCTGCCAGTTATGCTGAAAATTTGGAATCGACAGCAGATTTTCACGCCGACCGTCAGGATAAAGTGCGGCAAACCGAATGTACTTACCCCGGAAATGCATGTGCGGAGCGAAGCTGTAGAGATAACTATCCTCTCGAATCAAGGTCGTCGCACTGACTGGATACTCCTTTACACCAGGAGGAATCACAAAATCGCCGCTCATGATCGCTGTTCGCACAAGCTCCCTCTCCGGCGGCGTCGAGCGGAAATAAAGACCCAAGCGAGACTTGTCCACTAAATCTCGCCCCACTGTAGTGTAGTGAAACTGGATCATGAAACGCATATCTCGCTGCAGCAAAATACCGGTATCGTCATTGAGTACAACATATTCCCGGCCGGGGGCATAACCACCAAAGTTTGTGCGACTACCACCACCACTTGCATTTTGGCGCTGCTGTCTTGCATCCTGGGTATAAACAATAATGTGATGAAGCGCAGATTTATCGCCCACATCAAACTCGTAGGCGTATACCCATTTGTCTTCAGTCAGACCGATTTCAATCGGCACAAAGCTATAGTCCAGCACGCCGTTTGCCGGTATTGAATGCTCAGGGAACTCTACGATCAGGTCAGGCTCACCCAGCTCCCACGACGAAGAGGCCGGCTCCACATTCACCAACGGATCTTCAAGTGACTCATCGCGCCCAGCTCCAGAATCAATCCAACTGGCAAGAATCACCATTTCCTTGTCACTGATATGGTGGACATCCTCAAATCGCTCTGCGTCCTGCGGATCGATTTGCCCAGGAGGCATGCGCCTGGTCAGCAGCGCTTCCATAATCATACGGCTCCACCCCTGAACCATCTGATGACTGTCCATCGTCCAGGGAGCCCCTCCGCCTCTTCGATGACATTCGATGCAGCGGTCCACCAGAATAGGGACCACGTCAGTCTCATAGCTAATACCGGCTTCACGAATGGCATCAAGCTTGTCGAGAACAAGTGGCATTCCCTCAACAGGCACATCCTCGATGAGAAATGCCTCGCCTCGTAACGTGGAGTGAATTACGTAATGTACATAGGATGTCAATCCCGGCAGATTGGCAGCAAGAGACAACTGCAGCGGATCATTGTTAAACAGCCCAATGCCTCCCCGATACACCGTGCGCTGACGTACTGGATCGATAACCAGAATTTCTCCTGCGTGACGCACAGCAAGCGCATTGCTGACCAGTTGCGACTCATCCAGCAGGAATGGCACGTCCGTATCAAGTGAGCGCGCCAGCTCGGACAGCGTCTCCCGAGTCTCGCCCGAGTCTGCCACCAGCACCATAAAGCGCACGGGCGCCCCCAGGTATCTGCGAGAGAGAGAAACAAATTCAGGTAATGCTGCCTGACTAGCCTCACTGTCCCGCTGATAGACAAGCAACGCTATGGCGACGGCGTCGCTGTTACGACTCAACTGATGAAATCTACCAGCATGGTCGATCAGCGCGAAATCCGGGACTTGATCGGCGCTTGCAATTGCAGGCGCCAATTGAATAAGAATTGCTAGAACAGCAAATTGGAGGAAGCGACTGATCATTTTTTTGCGTTTATCCGCGTAAACCGGAGCCTGGAACCAGAGTGACATCCGGATTATAGACAAACAGCCACGCCATCACAGCCAGCGTCAATGCCAACTTGCAACTATTTGTAACGCCCGCTCGATAAAAACCAACATAAAAAGGCCAGTTTTTATTGCAAGCCTAGTCTCTTTATTTTCCGACAAGGTCCTCCACTGCCCCCTCGCGCACCCCCTGGGCAAAGTAGCGTGAAAACAGTGTATGCATACCCCAAAGCACACATGCCGCAAGCCCTAGCAGCGCCCCCCACTGCATCAGACTCACCCAGAAATTCAATCCAAAGTCTGGTGCACGGAACTCGTAAGCGCTGAGATTTGCCCAACGCTCCTGCATCCAGTGCCACGCCCAATGCCCCAGAATTGCAGATAACAGAATCACTCCGGAACGCTCCGGCAGCGCGTAGCGGAACAGGAGATGGACAATCGGAACAGCAATCACTACTACCAAAATCTGCCCCAGTTCAACACCAAGGTTAAACGCAAGCAAAGACATGACCAGATGCGAGCCTGCGAACTGCATGCTTTCCGTAAGAAGGAACGAAAACCCGAAGCCATGCACCAAGCCGAAACAAAAGGTGACTATCCAGCGGTGTTGTTGTTTGACACCGATGACGTTTTCACAAGCCATGTAAACAATGGAAAGTGCGATCAAGGTTTCAATCAGCGCTGGAAACCATATCGTAGACGGCACCCAACCCAGGGCTGAGGCTATCAACGTTATGGAGTGCGCAACCGTAAATGAGGTTATTACCGGGATCAGCGCTGAAATACGACGCAGCGGAATCAGCAGGCAAAACAGGAATAGCAGATGGTCGGTGCCTTCCAGAATATGATCAAATCCGAGCACAACAAAGTTGAACACCGCCTGATACCAGCGCGGATCCATGTACACCAGCCCGGGGTTGCCTATAAAGCTGAAAGTACGCTCTGAGCCATCAGCCAAAATGTAGCGCAACACAGTAGTCGTTTCTATACCCAGCCCACCCAGTCGCGCATCCACCGAAAAACGTGCGCTGTCAGAGCTAATGGGGTAGGAAGCATGGATGTCCAAAAACCCTTGTCGGTAATAAAGATCCACACTGTCGGCCAGCGGGGTGTTATGCACATTGCGCAGCGCTGATTCGTAGTCAACAAAGGAGCGATCTGACGGCAACGATATCCGCACCGCATCCAGTCGTGGCGACTGCAGGTACTGATCGCCTTCAAAAAGCTGAATCGCTGTCAGGATTTCGTTATATGCCGCACTCTCCATGGCTCCGCGAGCCTCGGAGAAAACTACAAAACCGACCTCTCCACGCAGAGGGAATTGTGCTTCGACCAGCGCGTCCATAGGCACGCGCATCAGTAGATTGAGGCGATCACCATCAGGTTTGACAAATGCCTGTACAGCCACCCTTAAAGGGATCTCGTCTGCAAGCACCGCTTTGGGCGTAATCGCTATCAGCAACACTACCAGCATAATTGACCATGCCCTGATCATAATCTTCTCCCCTGACGCATCAGTTCAGCGCCGATGTTCTTATATTTATCAAAGTCTTGTAGGATGCCCCCAAGCACAACCCGAACGAATTCAAATCTGGTAAAACCTTGGGACTCGTGAGTATACTGGCGCCGGAGAACTGAGTATACTTCGGCTTCGCCCGAATCTTATGCTCGGGTTACGCTCGGAATGTAATGACCCTGGAGGGAATAATGAAAAAAACAACGAAAATCGCGGCTGGAGCAAGCCTGGCACTTGCCGTTGCGGCATTATCTGCCGGCCAATTCATGCTGCAGGAGCCCGTCGTAGCCCAGTCCGGTGGTATGGTCACCGCTCCGAGCTTCGAAGTGGATCCATTCTGGCCAAAACCGCTCCCCAACCAATGGATTATCGGCCGCGCGATCGGTATTGAAATCGATGCGCGTGATCACGTGTTTGTAGTACATCGTGATCAAGACTCCATGTTTGGCGGCGCCACAGAAATTGGTTTAAAAATGGGCGTGAGCGAATGCTGTACCCCAGCTCCACCTATTCTTGAATTCGACCCGGAAGGAAACCTGGTAAACGCTTGGGGCGGCCCTGGCGACAATTTTACCTGGCCTGCGTCCAACCATGGTATCGCAGTAGCACCAAACGGTAACGTCTGGATTGGTGGTAATGGCGGCGGCGACTCACACGTTCTGGTGTTCACTGGCAACGGTCAGTTTGTAGCCCAGTACGGTATCCCCGGAAGCGAACCGGACAGCAACAGCACCACTTTCTTCGGCCAGGTCGCAGAGCTTTCTATTGATGCTGCCAATAACGAAGTTTACCTCGCTGACGGCTATCGCCATAAGCGTGTGGCAGTACTCGACCTGAACACCGGCGCATTCAAACGTTACTGGGGTGCATACGGTAACCGTCCAGCTGACGAACGCGTAGACTACACACCGGGCGGCCCGCTGCCACAGCAATTCCGCGGCCCAGTACACTGTGCAATTCCATCCCATGATGGTTTCCTGTATGTGTGTGACCGTGGCTCCGACCGTATCCAGGTCTTCCGTCCTGATGGCACTTTCGTTCGCGAAGTCGTTATCGCTCCGGAGACACTGGCTCAAGGCTCAACTTGGGACATCTCCTTCTCCAACGACCCGGAACAGAAGTTTATTTACCTGGCTGACGGCCAGAACTTCAAGATCTACGTTATAGACCGAGAGTCACTGGAAGTGTTGATCAGCTTCGGTGGCGGCGGACGTCAACCAGGTCAGTTCTATGCTCCTCACAGCATTGCAACTGACTCCAAAAACAACATCTACACAACTGAAACCTACGAAGGCAAACGTATTCAGAAATTCGCCTTCCAGGGCATGAAGTCTGTGCCGCAAGGACATCAGGGTGTGCCCTGGCCTGCAAACCGCCTGTAATCTGACCGTCGTGGTTTAAAGAGTACAGACGCGTAAGTAATCCGAAGGGGTCGCGCCGCCTGCAAACAGGTAGTGCGGCCCCTTTTGTTATGGATAAATTGAAGTCGACAAATAATTGATCGGGAGAAAAAAGCGTGAGTAAGCCAAAAATTACCTCCATCATTTCAGCGTTGCTGCTGAGCGGCCTGACAAGTATTGCGCTTGCTGGTGAACCAGTGACTATAGAGTACAAGTTTGAAGGCAACACCAGTGTCAGTCTCGCCTCAGTGACAGGTGGCCCACTCAGCGTAAACTCATTCTCCGATGGCCGCAGCGGAATTTCAGCGAATGACATTTCCCGCGGCGATGGCAACGAGCCGTTGACTCTTGCCAACCAGACGGTAGCAGAGCTGGTGCAGAGCAGTTTTGCTTCTGCGTTCGAAGCGGCTGGAGCCAGCCTGGGCGCCGCTGGATCCCCGATCGTACTTGAAGGTAATCTGATCGAAATGTCTATTCAGGACAAAGGGGATGGATTTGAAGTGCAGATTCGTTGCGAGCTGACAC
Organism: uncultured Pseudohongiella sp.; assembly: GCA_964535565.1. Taxonomy (GTDB): domain Bacteria; phylum Pseudomonadota; class Gammaproteobacteria; order Pseudomonadales; family Pseudohongiellaceae; genus Pseudohongiella. The sequence continues at coordinate 94,829 of CAZHUJ010000011.1, forward strand.
TACGCAACCAGGGTAGAAGTGCCTGGCAAAGTACGGTCTTCAGTCGCGTTGAAACCGAGGACAAGGATGCCGCAGCAGCAGTAAAAGCGGGTTTGGATCGACTGGCCGCGGGTCTGTTCCGTGATGACTACTTCCTGATGGAACTTGGGATATTCTGAACACATATGAATAAAAAAGGCGCCAAGTGGCGCCTTTTTTATTCGGAGTTGTTACTCTCCATAGGCCATTTGCAAAAATTCGATAACACCGAAAATCTGTACTGCCCAGTAGATCGCTGCTGCAGCAATAATTGCAGCTGAAGAACCAACTGCAATCTTCTGAATAGTAGTCATTTGTTGATAGTGCTGTGTCATGCCTGATTACCTCTATCGTTAAATTGCGACTAACCGGAGAATCCGATCCAGCGACCTGTGGCCGCTACACTGAACCACACCAGTAAAGACGCACATGCCACCAGCTTGATCACCGTCGGATTAATCTGACTATGATCACCCTTTAATAAAGGACGCTTCACTGCAAATACAAAAACGATTCCGACCAGCAGAGCTGACATCTTGGCCCAGAAAAAGTCGTTGTAGTACATGCGCTGTGCAACCGCGGCAGCCATGAACACGCCACTGGACAAAATGAATATAAGTGCGACGCGGAACCATTTGTGCGCGTGCTCAACAACCACTTGTGACGGAACGTCGCGCAAAATGACATTCAGCAGACGCAGATCAGCAACCAATACTGAACCACCCAGCACCGCCAGCGCCATCAAGTGAATGGATTGTCCAAAGGTCGCGTATACACCACCATAAGTTTTCCCGATGTATCCCAGAAAAGATGTTTCAGCCCACTCAAAAAAAGGTAAAAGTTCCATGACATCTCCTCACTTAATCTGCGACACAGCCAGCCGCCACTCCAAGCCAGGCAGGCAGGTCGCGGTAGCAGTGGAACCAGTCATAGGCAATAAGCCTGCCGGTAGTTACTACCCCAGCCCAGAGTCCGAGCGACAAAGCAGCGCTGATTCTGAGGTTCAGAGGAGCACGTAGTTCGTTGTGCCAGGTGGATTCCGAAGCCTTCATGTGGCGATGAAATCTGATTGCATTAAAAAATGCGACTAGGAGTAATACCATCTTGATGCGGAACCAGATACTTTGAATCGTATATACAGGTTTTGCATAAAACAGCAGAATTCCCGTAATGAACATAATGACAAAACCGATCATCATCGGGACGTTCAGGCGATCCGCGATAGTCGAAGCAGACACGCCCGGCATCGCATAACCCAGCATGCGCAAATCTACAAATGCCAGCATCCCCAGACAAAGCATTATTGTCAGAACGTGAGTCGTCTCAATCCAGTTATACAGATAAAAAGATTCTTCGATGGCCCGGCTGCCGCCTGTGTTGTACAACCACTCGGCGAACTGTAGTAGCAGTTCATTTATCACTCAGGTCCCCCTCCCGCATTTGTTTGAGTCAGCATCTCTGTGCTTTTATAGAGGCGCTGAGAATAGCTCAGCGTCATCACCAAATCTACCCCGAGCGGTTACTCGAATCCAAGACTCTTTAATGCAGATCAAACACATCTAAAACTCGCTCTATCGCAAAGCGCCTTTAAATCACAAATCAGAGCTTGCTGGACAGATGCCCCTTGCACTGGGTCTAATGTGCACAGACAACACATCAGACAACGAACGCCTATCATTAAAAATATGAGCACATCAGCAGAACCTGTGTTTGCAGAACAGCAAGCATTAACTGACATCAGACAACGACTGATAGATAGCGGTGCTTTGGGGCGCTCTACTGTATATCTAACCCTGCTGGATTACCTGCTCAATTGCACACAGCAAGGCAGGCAGCCCAAGGAATTCGAAATCGCCGTTGATGTACTGAACCGGGACAGTAATTTTGATGTTGCCCGCGACTCGGTTGTACGCGTCTATGTTCACCAGCTTCGCAAGCGACTGGACCACTACTTCAATGTTCTTGAGCCTGACTCAGTCATAAAACTCAGTATTCCCAAGGGACAATACACCGTATTGATCACCCACAATAAACTTGTTCAGGAACAAGGGCCAACCGATCAGCAGACCTCTCGCAACACCGGATATAAGACCTGGCTGTTATATGCAGCCCTGGGCTTGCTGGCTGCGGTTAATGTCATCCAGTGGGTTAATCGCGACAAGGTGACACCCCCCACAGATTTGGCAAACGCTCTGAACCAACCCATGTGGGCAGCAATGAATGACGACGATATTCCTGTTCTGATTGTGATGGGGGACTACTATATTTTCGGCGAGCTCGATAGCACTGGCCGTATCAGCCGTATGGTTCGCGACTTCATGATTAATTCGCGTGAAGATCTGGTCAGCCTGTTTATGCAGGACTCGTCACTGCAGAACCATTTCCGCGATCTGGACATGACCTATATGCCAGAAGGCAGTGCGTCTGCCTTGTTGCAGATTGCACCATTGGTGCGAGCGATGGATAAACGGGTCAATGTCACAATGATGTCCAGACTGAGCACCGCAGACCTGCGCAATAACCACATTATTTATATTGGGTACATCAGCGCGATGTCCAAACTTAACAATCTCTATTTCTCTGCATCGGGCCTTTTGCCGGGCAGATCATTTGATGAATTGTATGAGAAACAAACGGGTGTTTATCACACCAGCAATGCCGGACTGCCGGAACAAGGCCAACCCTTCCGTGACCTGGCACTGGTAGCCAGCTGGCCCGCCTCGAACGGCAACCAGTTTGTCCTGCTCGCTGGCACACGTGATGCCGGGTTAATGCAATCGGCGATGATTGCGGGCGATGCAACACGGCTCGACAAGCTGTTCACATCCGATTCCCCGGCCACAAGTTTTGAAGCTTTATTCGAAGTATATGGCATCGATAGAATGAACTTTGATGCCAGTCTGTTATATCAAAAAGCGCTCGATCCAAATCATATCTGGGCACGCGAATAACAAGCGAGGCCAGGGCTGATAATAACAACAAGGAGAGCATGGCCATGATCAAAACCTTTGTATGATTGTGTTTTTTCCTCACCGCGCTGCAAGCGAACCAACTCTGGGCGCAGGGTGGGCCAACCCCGGATCTCCGGAAGCGCTAGGCATGTCCTCAGAGCGGTAATATTGGAGCGGACACCCCAATGCAAACCGATTCAATATTCCGTATATCGTCTCATACCAAAGCAGTAGTCAGTGTGGTCACCATGATTCTGCAGGAGCACGGCTTGCTTCATATCAACCAGCCGGTATCACGCTATTTGCCTGAATTCGCAAATACTTCTGTTGCTGTCGCTGAACCTGGTGGTGGTTACTATATAAAGCCTGCAAATCAACAGATCACTATCCGCGAAACGGTGAGGAGAATAGCTTCTCTTCCGTTTGACGGACATCCTGGGCGGCGCGGGCTTGTTATCGACAGCCTCGGACTATAGCCGGTTTTTACAGATGCTTCTTAATGGCGGCGAGTTTGATGGTCAGCGCCTGCCTTCCCCCAAGACCGTAGAATTAATGACGGCAAACCACACCGGAGAGCTTGCAAATTTTTATGCGGGCCATGGCTTTGGCCTTGGCTTTTCAATTCGGCGCGATCTGGGCTCGCAGGGCACAGCGGGGGTCTGTGGGTGAATTCAGCTGGCTGGGTGCCTGTCACTCCATTTATTGGGTAGTTGTATATCTCAGCCAGTTGATTCCAGCCGATTCAATCAACGATCACGTCAAACTTCGTAATCTGATTTACCAAGCTGTTATTGGGTAGCATTTGCGGGCGCGCGTTCGGCCCAATAGGTTTGAGTTAGTCCGGAAGGTGGTTTATCCTGATCATCCAACAAGTTACCAGAAGGGAGTCAACTCCACCCATGTCAAACTACAAGAATCAAATCAAATCGACCCTGCTGACGTTGTCAGTTGCGCTCGGCACCCTGTCCATGGTTGCGGTTGCACAAACCGATTACGGCAACCGGGATATGACACCTACTAACAATCTGCCCAACCCGTATGAAACCATCGAAGGATTTCTGAAGTTACCCGCCGGCCGTCAATGGGGCTCAACCAGCGCTGTACAGGTTGACATTGATGGCACCAGCATTTGGGTCGCTGAGCGTTGTGCGGGTAACGTGAACTCCTGCGTGCTGAATCCTGAGCTCGACCCAATCCTGAAGTTCGACCAAAATGGCAACCTGGTTTCCAGTTTTGGTGCAGGAATGATCACTTGGCCCCATGGCATCGAAGTAGACCACGAAGGTAACGTGTGGGTAACTGACGGTCGTGACAGCCATTCCGGCATTGAGAATCCAACTGGCGCAAAATATGGTCACCAAGTTCATAAATTCAGCCCAACCGGGGAGCACCTGATGACTCTGGGCGAGCCCGGTGGTGCACGCGCGCCCGGTTACCTGTTCCAGCCAAACGATGTACTGGTGGCTCCGGACGGTCATATCTTTGTAGCGGAAGGCCACTCCAACGCTCCAGGCTCAACAGCGCGCATCCTGAAATTTAATGCTCAAGGCGAGTTTGTCAAAGAATGGGGATCACTGGGAACAGGCCCAACTGAATTCATGCAGCCACACTCGCTGGCCCTGGATTCGCAAGGCCGCCTGTTCATCGCCGACCGCAGCAATAACCGCTTGGTAATTTATACTCAAGATGGCGAGCTGCTGGACACCTGGTACCAGTTCAGCCGTATCTCTGGTCTGTATATCGATGAAAACGACGTTCTGTACGCAGCGGACTCTGAATCAGGCTCTGTTGCTCCGGAGTGGGGACACTGGACTCGAGGCATCCGTATTGGCAGTGCACGCACTGGCGAAGTACAGTACCTGATTGCAGATCCCATTCCAGATTGCCGTGGCACCTGTACCGCTGAAGGCGTTACTGTTGATCGTAATGGAGTAGTTTACGGCGCCGAAGTTGGTCCTGTGGGCGGAGTAAAGCGTTACGTCCGCAACAACTGATCAACATCGCAGTAAGGCAGTAATAAAAAGGGCAGCGTGTGCTGCCCTTTTTATTTTTCGCGCTCTACAGAAAGACTTCAAGTTCTGGGCAAGAACAGTTTGCGTTTGATGCTGCGGCCCAACAGAGTTGCAGGTAACTTAAAAGAGCTGACAAACGAGACAACAACAGCGGCGGCATAAGGTATTGCCTGTATCGCAAGTACGATGCTCCAGACACGCAGATCGGGACTTCCATACTCTCTTGGCATCAGCGTCAGCGTTGCTACTGTTCCTAGCAAGCTGACAAGCATCAGCATCTCCTCACGAACCGCTGACAAAGCGTCACGCAACATAGATGGATTGGCGCACTTGGGTGTTCTTATAAAAGGCTGATCATCGGTAAATAACCCTTTTAATGTAGCTAATCCCACAGTATGAGATAGCGCCAAACCGGCTACCGCTGCAGCCAAGGTCTGGCGGATACCCGCTTTTACTCGCGAGCGATATAGGTAAACCATTTTTGATAGTTTAAAGACAAACAACGACAATGGCAGAACTGAAAACATCATTAAAGGTGCATCAATACGAGTAGGCGCTACGATCATCGCAACGGACCAGGCAATGGCCGCCAGATTAAATACCAGATTAAAGCCATCTGCCATCCACGGTAACCAACCTGCCAAAAAGTGATACCGTTGCCCATTGGAAAGCTGTGTGTCTGTGCGACCGAACAATTCCGCTTTGTGTCGACGCAGTATCTGCATCGCACCGTACGCCCAGCGAAAACGCTGCTTTTTGTAGTCGATAAACGTATCAGGCATAAGTCCTCTGCCATAACTGTATGACAGATACATGGCCTCATAACCGGCTTCGAAAATACGCAATCCCAACTCTGCATCTTCGGTAATACACCACTCGCCCCAGCCGCCAATCTGCTCCAGCACCTGACGGCGCACCATGGTCATTGTGCCATGTTGGATGATGGCGTTACGCTCATTGCGAGTTACCATCCCGATTTCGAAAAAGCCACGATACTCAGCAAAGCACATCGATTTAAATGCATTTTCCTGTTGATCTCGGTAGTCTTGTGGCGACTGGATTATGGCAAGGCGTGGATTTTTGAAAGCACCAACCAGATCAGTTAACCAATTGGGCTCGACCTGGTAGTCACTGTCAATTACAGCGACAATCTCCACGTCTGGAGCAGTCCGTGCAAGAGCATAATTTAAAGCCCCAGCTTTAAAGCCTTTAAGCGGAGAGACATGAAAGAATCTGAATACTGGACCCAGCTGCTCGCAATGTTCCTGTACCGGTCTCCACACGTTTTCATCACGCGTATTGTTGTCAATCACCAAGACTTCGTAATTTGGATAATCCAATTTTGCCAATGCGTTCAAGGTCTCAATCATCATCTCCGCCGGCTCATTATAAGCAGGGACATGAATAGAGACTTTAGGAAAATAATTGCTCCCAAGTTCATTTACTTGGATGCTGCGACGGCGAGTAGTGAACCAGTGGGCTTCAGCCCACTCGTGTGCCTCAGTCAAGAGAATGGTTATAACTCCCACCATACCTATAACCAATAAGACGCCAACAATTACCGACGCCAGCGTCAGGTATTGTTGTGAGTAATCATAAATAATCCAGACCAATACTGTTGCCGTACCATAGGCAACCAAGCCAAGCAGACTGTATCCCTTTGTCCGCAGCGTTTTGCTGTTAAACGCAAAAATACCCAACATACAAACCGAAGTCAGGATTGAAATAGCTGCGAGGAAATACCAGTTTGGCAATCGAACGATTGGCTCCTCGAAAGAAAACTTTGGACGACGCTCTACATCATAAACACCCCAGTAAGCACCTACGCCACCTTCGTTCTGCGCCTTCCAAGGTTGGTCAAACGCCTCCATCAAGAAATATTGATAGTTCTCCTGCTTAGCGCGGTGCAGAAAGCGTCGCAGAAAAAGCGCTTCGTTGGCTGTAGTGGCAACGGCGGATTCACGTGTGCGCCCATCAGAAGGCCAACCCACCTCGCCAATTAGAATCTCCTTATCTGGAAATGCCGCTTTGATCTGCTCCATTTTGTCTACGATGTAGTCAACTGCAACATCTACATGGATACCTTCCCAATAAGGCAGCATATGTACCGTTATAAAATCAACGTGATCTACGAGTTCAGGATAACGTATCCAAACGTGCCAAGGCTCAGCTGTACTGACGGGTTGCTGGATTCCGGTCCTGACTCGCTCCAGATATACGGCCATTTCATCAACATCAAACTCCCCTCTTAGGATGTTCTCGTTGCCCACCATTACACTGGTAATGTTTGAGTAGGTATTGGCAAGCCTGATCGCTGCGTTAATCTCGTCATTGTTGGCTTGCTCATCCAGTCCAAGCCATACCCCGAGGATTACGTCCATATCGTGCTCTGCAGCTATAGCAGGCACTTCACTTAGCTCTCTTAGGCTCGAATAGGTTCTGAGAGCGCGTGCTTTATCCGCAAGAAGTTGTACGTCTGTGCGAATTTGCTCCACAGAAGGCATAACATTAATAACGGCATCCTGCCCTGCTTGGAATGGCGAGAACGCAAATCCTACGACCTCATCTGGCCAAGGCACCACTTCGGTTGGTCTGTTTATAAGTGCCCAGAGGCAGAAAGTTACTATGGCGAACAGAAAGGCGACTATCACTGTGGATATACGCATAAGGGAGGTTTTTGCACCTTAAAAGTCTAGCGGTTGAAGAATGGCGTAAATGTTAGGAACACGAAAGAATGCCGTCAATGGCTAATCTCAATAATATATTTTATGTCAAGACTATATTTGGCATGAATTATGATTAATTGAGGCAAAATTATGGCAGCGATAATTGCACAACTTCGGCCGCAAGCAAAAATTGGCGCATAAAAAAAGGGCCACCCCGTATGGGATGGCCCTTTTCACTTTATGATGCC
>CAZHUJ010000012.1:0-101362 GCA_964535565.1 uncultured Pseudohongiella sp.
TCAATGTGGTAATGCTACCACCTTAAATGGTGTCCGGTTTTATTAGACCACTACAGTTTGCACTTCTGGCGGGATCGTTAATGCATTTTGTGAATTGGTAGAGGGGGCTTCCTGCGAACAGGAAATCAGGGCGCCTGTAGTAATCAGTGAAACCAGCACTCTCAGGGGCAGGCGCTTGCTTATGGCGCGATAGCCTGAGAAAGCCAAAATTCGAGTGGTCATCGTGGTGCACTCCATGGGTTGTTGTTAATAGAGTGAAGCAAGATGCGAGCCAGCGAGCTTGCGTGAATAAAGTTATCAAATGGTTGGTTTTGTTGCGGAGATAGCAGGGGCAGAGTGCTGTATTTTGGTGCCGGGGAGTGATGCGGCGCACCACCCCGACCGGTTCGTCTGAGTCTGTGTCTGAGACTGTGTCAGAGATTACTTGCGCTGCGTAAGCGCCCCATAAACCAGCTCTTTGCTCTGCGCCTGCAACTGCCGCGCATACATCAAATTACGATTCTGTATCATGCCGATGAACGTCATATTCTCAACAGGATCGATCCAGAACCAGGTGCCACCAATTCCCCACCACCAGTAGCTACCTTCGCTCATACCATTGTTACGCGCCGGGTCGACCACAATGGCAAAGTCCAGGCCAAACTGGTTGCCCGGGTAACCCGGGATTTCCGCCATGCCTGCTGGCAGCTGATTGCTGCGCATCTGTTTAACGGATTCAGCAGACAGAATGCGCACACCGTCCAGCTCACCGCCATTGGCCAGCATTTGGGTAAATTTCATGTAATCGCCGATGGTAGACACCAGTCCGCCGCCGCCGCCAAAAAAGGTGGCGGGATGTTCGTAGTCACCACCGAGCGCATCAGCGGGCGCCTGCAGTCCATCAGCACCGGACTGATACATTTTGGAGAAGCGGGAACGATCCTGGTCTTTAACAGAAAAACCGGTGTTGTTCATGCCCAGCGGATTAAACAGACGCTCCTGCAGGAATTCTTCAAAAGTCTGACCGGTCAGCACTTCAACCAGGTAACCCTGAACGTCAACAGATACGCTGTAGTGCCACAGTGAACCAGGCTGTTGTCGTAATGGAATGCGCGACAGTTTATCAATCATGTCCTTCAGTGTGCCGTTGCCGTCCAGGATATTGGCGGCGACGTACATGGAATCTACTTGTGAGCGCGAGAACATGCCATAGGTCAGACCGCCTGTATGCGACATCAATTCACGTACGGTCATTTCATGGTGAGCAGGTTCTGTGACCGGGAAACCGCCGGGGCCATCCTCAATTGCAACCTGAAGACCGGCAAGTTCCGGAATGTGGCGTGAAACCGCATCATCCAGAGTGAGTTTGCCTTCCTCGATCAGCATCATCAGCGCAACGCCGGTGACAGGTTTGGTCATCGAGAAAATCCGGAAAAGAGTGTCCTCAGTCACCGGCACCTGGTTCTCCAGGTCCTGATAACCGTAGGCATCACTATGTACCAGCTTGCCGTCGCGCAGCAGGGCAGTGACGATACCGGCCAGGTTGCCTTGATCCACAGCGTCGCGCATTCCCTGTTGCAGGGCCTGAACCCCGCTGTTGCTGAAGCCAGCCGCTTCCGGAGTGGTGCGTTCAATTTCAGCGGCATTCAGGGTCAGCGGCAGTGCCAGTGCAAGAGCGGAGCTCCACAGCAGGTGGCGAAGGCTCATCACCAGTGAATTATTTTTCATGTCGGGCCTCAATTTGTATTGTTGATGTCGCGTTCGTTAGTGTGGGCAATAGAACAAACGCTCAGGAGTTTATCGCAGAGTGGGAAGGGCGACTACCCGCCAGAAGTCAGTCTGTTGTGATGGTGAGACAAGTCATGGCATAAACGTGAGACAGACGCATGCGGGCGCCGGGCAGGCCGGGTGAAGGGAAGATCAATCAGGCTGCGTTTATCCTCTGTGCGGACGCCCGAAAAAGCACGAGGACTGTTCGAATCCCGAGCGGCGCAGCCGTGAGGTTGAGTTCCGCAGTGCCGGGCGGGAGCACAGAGGATGCAGCCGATCTGACCTCACCCGGCCTGCCCGGCGCCCGCATGCGTCAGCCCATGCACGCTCCCTGAATCTGCATTACTATCTCGCTCATCATTCCAAAGGAGTATTCCCATGTCCCGTTATGTTGTCACCGGCACCAATCGTGGTATCGGCCTCGAATTTGTATCCCAGCTGCTTGCCCAGGGCCATCAGGTAGTTGCTACAGCCAGAAATCCCCAGCAAGTGCCTGCGCTGCAGGTGCTGGCAAACCAGTACCGTACACAACTGACGCTGCTGCCGCTGGATCTGGCCGATGAAAGCAGTGTTCAGACTTTTGCAGCTGAAGTGGGGCGGCAGCCGATTGACGTGCTGATTAATAACGCTGGCGTATATGGCCCTCGGGATGCTGAGCTTGGCAATCTGCGCGGTAGCGACTGGGCTGAAGTGTTATGGATAGATGTGATTGCGCCGCTGTTGCTGACACAGGCATTACTGCCTGCACTGCGTCAGGGCACAGAAAAACGAATTGCCTTCTTAAGCTCCAAAATGGGCTCGATTGAAGACAACACCAGCGGTGGTTCATACGTGTATCGCAGCGCCAAAACCGGACTGAACCAGGCCGTAAGATCATTGGCGATTGATCTGAAAGATGAAGGATTTGTGGTACTGCCACTGCATCCGGGCTGGGTTATGACGGATATGGGCGGTCCAGGTGCGCTGATCGATACACGTACCAGCGTCAGTGGTTTGCTCAAATTGATACAGGGATGCTCTGTGGCCGAGTCCGGCAAATTTCTTGCATATGATGGTAAACACATTCCCTGGTGATCATTGATGAAAAAAGTACTCGCTGCCTTGTTTGTTCCGTGTTTATTCTGGACTTCGACCAGTTCTGCCGCTGTGTGTTCCGATATGGATCTGGCGGCACTGGAACCGGCAGCGGGTGCCATGTACGCCTCTGCACGCATCAGTCACGGACTGGTTTTTGTTTCTGGACAGATAGGCGTGGATCCAGCCGCAACGGCACCCGTGCCAGATTTTGAAACCCAGATGCTGGAGGCTCTCAGCCGGCTTGAGCGCGTGTTGCAGCAGGCGGGCAGCACAGTTGCGCAAATTCAGCGCGCCACAGTGTATGTGACAGATCCAGCCAATCTGGCCACGATGAATCGGTTATATAGAGCATTTTTTCAACGTCATGGTGCGCCTTTGCCTGCGCGCAGTCTGGTTCCGGGTCTGGATTTTGGTAATGCCATCGCTTTTGAAATTGATGTAATCGCCACCCGGTCTGACTGCGGCCAGTAACTGGGTTGGCTGACTGGGTTGCTTGACAACCGCCGCAGGACTCGGCGACACTGCCGCCCCATGAACACAAGCAACGTTACAAAATCTTTATTCCAGTCCGTTTATTTCTGGTGGTATAGCTCAAGGGCTCGCCAGGAAAACGCAGAGAATATCTAACAGTTTTTCAGGCTGCCCCAATACGAAGGCGGCCTGACTCATGTTCCAAATCTGACTCCAAAGACTCCAGTCTGACAGACAAAATGATAAAGCCGCTGCCGAAGTGATTCGGTATTGGGGCAGCCTCTTGATTGCAAAAAGAGGAAATGATCATGTCAGACCAAAGTTATCAGCGTTACACCACTCGCGGTGGTGTGCATGTCAACCGACGTATCTGTCGTAACAAAAATGATGAGGAATTTCGGCAACGTCTGCGATTGCTGGATCACAGTCCCGGGGTATTGCTCAGCTGTCGCAGTGAGTATCCTGGTCGCTACAGGCCGCGCGATATTCTGGTTGTGAATCCACCGCTCAGCCTGACGGCAAAAGCTCAGACCCTGACTGTGCAGGCATTAAACAGGCGCGGACACATTCTGTTGTCGAGTCTCCAGCAAATGTTTTCTGCGCATGCTGATATTCACATGTCAGCAACCGATGAGCAGATACAGCTGCAGAAAAACAAGCAAGTGTGCGTGGATACCAGTGAAGAAATGCGTACACGCCGCTCAGGCTTATTTGATCTGCTGCGACGGGTGATCAACCATTTTGCGTCTGATCAGGATGCTCATCTCGGCTTGTACGGCGCTTTTGCCTACGACCTGGCGTTTCAACTGGAAGCGATCAGCCTGCGTTTGCCACGCCTGCAGTCCCAACGCGATCTGGTGTTATTTTTGGCGGATGAAATTGTGCTGCACGATCCAACCAGTGGGCTAACCGAAATACATTCTTATGATTTTATCTGTGCCGACGTGCATGGCCGTTTGCAAACTACCGGGGGGCTCAAGCGGCAGGTAGCAGTTACCACAGATACTGCGGCTGCCAACAAGGAAGTGCTGGCGCTGCAGTCAGATCATGCTCCGGGTGAATACGCCGAAGTGGTGCGCAAAGCCAAAAACTGTTTTGCCCGGGGAGAGCTGTTTGAAGTCGTGCCAGGTCAGACATTCAGCTTGTCCAATACCGCACGACCCAGTGACATCTTCTTGCGTCTGCAAACGGCGAATCCCGCGCCCTACGGTGCATTGATCAACCTGGGGGAAGGTGAACATCTGATCTCGGCATCCCCTGAGATGTTTGTGCGTGTGCGTCACGGTCGTGTGGAGTCCTGTCCAATTTCTGGCACTATTGCGCGTGGGCTGGATCCGCTGCAGGATGCCAAACACATTCAACAGCTGCTGAATTCGGAGAAAGACGAGGCGGAGCTGTCGATGTGTACCGATGTCGATCGCAATGATAAAAGCCGTGTTTGCGTGCCTGGCAGTGTAAAAATTGTCGGCCGGCGCCAGGTGGAACTGTATTCACGTCTGATTCACACCGTTGATCATGTGCAGGGTGAGCTGCAATCGCCATTTGATGCGCTGGATGCGTTCCTGACACATACCTGGGCGGTGACGGTTACCGGTGCGCCCAAACATCACGCCATGCAGTTTCTGGAAGACAACGAAAAATCTGCACGCGGCTGGTACGGGGGTGCGTTTGGTGTTTTGGGTTTTGATGGCAACCTGGATACCGGACTGACCTTGCGCACTATTCACCTGCAAAACGGTATCGCCAACGTGCGGGTAGGCGCCACCTTGCTGATGGACTCGGATCCAGAGGAAGAGGAGGCAGAAACCCGGCTCAAGGCCAGTGTTTTGCTGGATGTTTTGCTGGGTGTTGAGCAGAAGGTGCCGGTGTCCCCAATTTCAGCAGTGTCCACACCCATCAAGCTGAATGTATTAATGGTGGATCACCAGGATTCATTTGTGCTGACACTGGCGTCCTTGTTCAGAGCACAAGGTGCAGCATTGCAAACGCTGCGTCCAGCGCCTGCGCGTCTGCGCTTGATGCAGGCCAGAAAAAATCCTGAGCTGGTGCCGGATCTGGTAGTGCTGTCGCCGGGTCCAGGCCGCCCTGCTGATTTTGACTGCGCGGCAACACTGGCCTTATGTGAACAGCTGCAGATTCCAGTGTTTGGTGTGTGTCTGGGTTTGCAGGCGCTGGTTGAATACGGCGGTGGCGAACTGGGTGTATTGTCTCAGGTTGTACATGGCCGAGCGGGCCAGATCACTCATTCCGGACGTGGACTGTTTAAAGACTTGCCGCAGGCATTTAATGCCGGGCGTTATCACTCGTTACATGCGCTGGACGTGCCACAGAGTCTTGAAGTGGTTGCCATTACGGACAAACCGGTACCCTGTGTGATGGCTGTTGAGCACAAAACGTTGCCGTGGAGTGCGGTGCAGTTCCACCCCGAGTCGCTGTTAACAATGGATAAAACTCAGGGGGATCTGCCCGCTGGTGAAAAGCTGATCCGCAACATCATGCTTCAAGCCGAAGTCGCAAAACGTCGTGCCGGTATCAGGCTCAACAACATTAGCGCTGCAATAAATACGTAGAACGGTATATGCAAGCCTTCATCGTGCTCATGAGCATCTGCTGCCTGGCCCATTTGTAACGGGCTTTGCAGCGGATCGTTCTGCGGCAGCTCTACCTGCAATGTATATGACTGCTCCACATCTGCAGTGAAGGTGAACCAGCCATCAGCGTCAGTGCGAACTTGTTGTGCGATCTGACCCTGACTATTGATCACCCGCACCGGCAGATCTGCCAGATTCATATCCGGCTGTTGCTGCGGTGGTACAACACGACCCATCACCTGATCAATATCTGTAAACACTTCCAATGTCGGGCGCCGGTATTGCTGCTGTTCAGCCCAATAACCGTTGAGCTGGAATACCAGCAAGGCCAGTCCACACACCACCAGAGCGCTGTTGCAGATGCGGCTGATCAGTGACCACTGTCGAAGTGGCTGCCAGGCGCGGATAACAGCAGCCATGATGACCAGTGCAATAATCTGCCCAACTTCCACACCCAGATTAAAAATCAGGATTTTTCCGAGCAGCGCCGGATCATCGGCCAGTGTGACAGACTGCAGCCGTGCTGACAGACCAAATCCATGAATCAGGCCAAATATAAACACCATCAGCAAGAGGTTAGGCGCATTAAATCCGAACCAGCGGCGGAAACCGTCCAGGTTCTCAAAACCCTTGTAAGCCACAGTCACTGCAATGACTGCATCAATCAGGTAATGGTTGGCGGTAATACCTGCAAAGGTCGCAAATATCAGTGTGATGGTATGACCCAGGGTAAAGGCGGTGACAAACAGGAAAATCTCGCGCAAACGCGTCAGGAAAAACATCACCCCGAGTAGGAACAGCAAGTGATCATAACCGCTCAACATATGCTCGGCGCCGGTCCACATCACATTCAGAAAACCGCCCTCAGCCATACGATCGCGTGCGATGTCTGTCATATCGTGCGCCATCAGCGGAGACAGCCACAGGCTGGCAAAAATGGCGGTCAGCAGGCCGGCAAAGCGGTTTCTTTGTTGCATCATCAACTCACGGTTTTGTAGTCAGGTACTTGTTGGAGCAGGAAACTTACCTCAGAAAGTGACAGCCATCAAATCCCACGGCTACTAATGGTCGGGATGGCGGCGTAGAATATCGGCTCTTTATGATTTTTTCGGGGGAATCCATGTCTCAGTCCAGCTCAGACCAATCTCAACGCTTCCTGTTTGTTGATGCCGACGTGCGCGGAGAAATTGTGCGGCTGAACCGCAGCTACACCGATACCGTTAAAAATCATGCGTACCCCTCTGCGGTCAGTCAGCTGCTGGGCGAGTTCCTGGCAGCGGCCGCCCTGCTGGGCTCCACGATCAAGTTTGATGGACGTCTGGTGTTGCAGGTTCGCGGCAGTGGCGAACTGAATCTGATCATGTCTGAATGCACCAGCGATGGTGCGATCCGAGGTATTGCCCGTTTCCAGCAGCCGCCGCAACAAAGCGATTTCCAGGCACTGACTGGTGACGGTGTGCTGGTAATGACGGTGGATTCCAAACATGCTGAACCCTATCAGGGTATTGTGTCGCTGGAGGGCGGCTCACTGGCCTCCGCGCTGGAGACCTACTTTGCACAGTCAGAGCAGCTGCAGAGCTGGTTCTACTTCGCCGTCAATGCTGAGCAGGCCTGTGGTTTTATGCTTCAGCAGCTGCCTGCTTCCAGACAGATCAATGTTGATGAGCGCAGCGCTACTTGGGAACATCTGCTGACGTTGGCACAAACACTGACAGCGGATGAACTGCACTCGCTGGATAACCAGACTTTGTTGCATCGTCTTTATCACCAGGAGCAGGTAGAACTGTTTGAGCCGCGCGACTTCTATTATCGCTGCAGTTGCTCGCGCGAGCGTACTGCGCGCGCGCTGGTTTCTATCGGTCGTGAAGAAGTGGAAAGCATTATTGCCGAGCAGGGTGCTGTGAACATCTCCTGCGAGTTCTGTGGCACTGACTACCGTTTTGAAGCGGATGAAATCAGTCTGTTGCTGCAGGACCGTGGCCAGATCCTGCATTAAGAGCGATTCAGCGCGGCTAAGCACTGACGATTAAGGGGCGGGAGAGTGAATCATGAAAGGTAGTTGTTTGTGCAAGACCATCAGTTACGAGGTCGACAAATTCAGCAAGCCATTGAGTCACTGTCATTGTCATACGTGCCGCAAAGCCAATGCTGCTGCATTTAATACCTCAGGCGTTGCGCTGCGCGAGGATTTTCGCTGGATCAGTGGTCGCGACCAACTCAGTAGCTACGAGTCATCGCCTGGCAAACTGCGCCACTTCTGCTCTATCTGCGGAACGCAGCTGGTCGCTGAAAAACCTGCGCAGCCTTATATGGTTGTGCGTGTGGCCACGCTGGATGAAGATCCGGGTGTAAGGCCCAAACGCGCAATCTGGACCTCACACAAGGTGCCCTGGCTGGACTACGAACACGTTGAAGAGTCCTGGCCAGAGTGGCCGCCCGGTTACTGATTACTGCTTGCTGATGATGTCGAAAAAGCTCATCACCTTGCGCATATTGGTGCGATTGGCAGCAATAAAACTGGTGTGGTCAGCGCCTTCAAGTTCAACATAAATGTGCGGCATACCCATGCCGCGCATGCCTGCTACCCATAAACGGGTTTGCCCTACCGGAACCTGTTCATCCTCGGTGCCTTGCAGCACAAAAATGGGTGTGTTGCGCACGGCGTGCAGCACGGTAGGAGACAGATCCGGGTGTGGTGCTGGCGCCACAACCGCCAATGCCGCAAACATCCCGGGATTATTCACCGCCAGATGATAGGTGCCAGCTCCCCCCATTGAATGGCCCCACAGAAACAGTCGCGACGGATCTATGGTGAACTCGTTACGCATCAGCGCAATCACATTCATTACATCCTGTTCACTGTATTGTGCTATTTGTGCCGGCTCAGTCGCACGAGAGCCATACCAGCCGCGCCGGGTGTAACCTAACGGCGTAACAACAATAAAACCATATTCCTCGGCGTAGTCCAGGAACCCTTCATAACCCATCAGCCAGTCATGGGTACGACCCAGACCGTGCAGAGAGACCAGCAAAGGAGTCGGTTGTCCCTGACGATAGGAGGAGGGGACAAATACTGCATAGGGAAGGGTTTCGCCAGTGGCTTCAAACACATAACTGCGATGCTGTACACGCGAGTCACTGATCAGGCGTTCATCGTCCAGTGGGTTGCGAAAGCTGTCACGCTGGGCCATTGCGCAGCCGCTTAACAGCATCAGGCCACACATCCACAAGCTGGTCAGAAGATTATGCCGGTTCATCGTGATTCCTCTTTTATGATTATGGTCAGAGATTTTTTGCAAAAAGTTCAAAAACCTTGGCCGCATGCGCAATGTCGTCGTCGTTAATATCCAGATGCGTAACCAGGCGGATATGTTCGCGACCCAGGCAGTCAACCAGTACGTTGTTTTCATCCAGCCACGCTGACAGATGTTCACGTGGTAGATCTGCGGCTTCAATAAACATGATATTGGTTTGTGGTTGCTTCAACGTATAACCGGCGGCCAGAAGCCGCTCTCCAAGTTGCGCTGCACGGCGATGATCTTCAGCCAGTCGTTCAACGTTATGTTCCAGTGCATAAATGCCAGCCGCCGCCAGCAAGCCGGCCTGGCGCATCCCGCCGCCAACTACTTTGCGCCAGCGCCGGGCTTCGGCGATAAAATTTTTGGGACCCAGCAGGACAGAGCCAACAGGTGCGCCCAGCCCTTTGGACAGGCAGATAGATACCGTGTCAAAGCAGCGAGTGACTGTCTCCAGCTCCACACCCAGTTTTACGCAGGCGTTGAACACCCTGGCGCCGTCCAGATGCAGACCAAGATGGTGATCGCTGCAAAACTGTTGCGCCCGCTGCAGATATTCCAGCGGCAGTACATTTCCCTGCATGGTATTTTCCAGACATAGCAGACGGGTGCGTGCAAAATGGAAGTCATCCGGTTTGATTGCCTGGGCAACCTTGTCCAGATCCAGTCCGCCAAATGCGTTGGCATCCAGTGGCTGCGGTTGAATACCGCCCAGAACCGCTGCGCCGCCTCCTTCATACCTGTAGGTGTGTGCCTGTTGTCCCACAATGTATTCATCACCACGGGCGCAGTGTGTCAGTAATGCCACCAGGTTTGATTGGGTGCCAGATGGCATAAACAGGCCCGCTTCCATTGCTGCTCGTTCTGCCAGCATCTGCTCCAGACGAATGACGGTGGGGTCTTCGCCCCAGACATCATCACCCACTGCAGCAGCCATCATCGCCGCACGCATCGCGGGAGTAGGGCGGGTTACGGTGTCGCTGCGAAAATCTGCGCGTCGCTGTGTCATGATGTTTATACCTGAGTTGTCAGTTGAAAGCTGCCGAGCGCAAATACCTGACCGTTGATCAGCAACTCAACCTTATGTTCCCCGCTGTAATGTTTGCGAGTAGTCATGGGTGCCAGTGACAGCTTTTTGGATATTTCCAGAACCTGCCCCGGAGCCAGCTCGGTTTGTGTGAGCTTGAACACCTTGGATTTGGTTTCATCATTGGCTTTGACATAATGCACCACAAAATCGACCAGCAGTGGCTGCTTGTGTTTTGCGGTGCTGCGAATGCTGCATGTCAGCCTGACTGAATCACCTTCTTGTACGTGGGTTGGCGTGATCTGTGGCGCAAGAATCTCCACTGCCGCCTTTTTTCCAAACCCCATCAAAGCCAGGGCTGTCGGGTCCGCTTTTTTGATGGCTACCCGCAACGCATGTTTAACAATCCAGGCACGTTCCTCCGAGGCATCCTGCATCCAGCGCTGAGCGGTGGCAAGCATCACGTCCGGATTGTCCTTGCCTATGTCGTTCAGATTGTTGGCTACCGAGCGGCGCACATACAGTGAGGGATCATCTTTGAGCTGCTCCAGCAGTGTTAACACTGGGGCTGGGTCTTTTTGAAAAGCAGGCAGTCTGGAGGCCCAGGGTAAACGCGGGCGGGTGCCTTCAGAAACCAGTCGACGCACGTGTTCGCTGGGGGCATCAATCCAGCTCTGCAAACGCTTGAGTGTAGCTTCAGGATGGTGCTGCAAAAACGGGCGTATGCTGAATTCCGCAGTGAAGCGTTGTGTCAGCTCATATTGGGCGCGCATGGAGGCATCAAAATGATCAAGCCCGTAACGCGCCACAAAAAAGGTGTGCGGCATAAATATAAACGGGCTCAGTGTATTACCTTCGCGGTCGGCCGTCGCGGAATCCGCTGCCAGCTCTGCACGGGCAGGTGGCAATGATGCCAGCAAAATCTCGATGGCTTGTTCGTAGTTGGACGGCAGCGCGTGATGAAGGCCATCAGCCATGTGCCAGCCACGTGGCATCAGCTCCAGTGAGTCATATGTAGGCAGTACATAGTCCAGGAACTTCTGCTGCTCAAAGTCAGGCCAGGCCGCACTGATCATGTCAGCAATACGCTGGGGTATTTCGCGTCCATATCGGTTTTTGAGTGGCTCGGCCATTGGTTCTTTTTCCCTTGCTGCGTGATCGCTTGGCTAGAGCTGTGGCGCCTTGCGGCGGCTCTCAGCCAGAGACCAGATCAAACTGACGCCTACGCCAGTGTTGAATTTTTTCTCGAACAGCGGGCTGTTGATATTGCTGGCGCCGCTGTAATAACTGGTTTGCAAGCCCACAAACATACGCGCTTTGTCACTGATGTGCCAGATGCCGGAGAAGTTCAACCCAGTACCAAAATATCCGCCTTTGGCGCGATAGGCACCGCGGTCTGCGGTGACGTAATCGTTGGCGACATCATAAAAATAACCATGTACGTCGCGGGTCGCCCATAAAGGTTTCAGCGAAATACTGGCCTCCAATTGCGGGTGGAAAAAGCCGTAATGGCGGTAACGCAGCATTGGTTCAAACACATAACCATGGTGATCAATGCGGCCAAAGTCAGTGGAAAATGCTGCTCGGGCTTGCAGGGCAAGCTGCAACTCTGAACGACTGGTATCGTTGAACTGGAATTTCTGCAGATGGAAAATCAGTTGTGGACCCACTTCAAAAATAAAATCCAGATCGGGCATTGCCGTGCGCAATTTATTGTTGTCACTTTCAGCGTCAAACGCTGCATCCAGTGACAGCGATAACTCGTAGTTGGCATTTTCTGCTGCAACAGCGCGAGTGCCAGCGCCATCGCCTATACGCAGGATATCGCCGCGATAAACCACAAAAGGTAACACCAGACCCCTGGTCTGATATTCGCTGGAGGAGGGGTAATGCGGCTGCACAACACCACCTCCGCCGAGTCCCAGTTCCCACAGAGGTTTTTCTATCATCACCGGTTCTTCAGGCGCGGCAGCTTGTGCACTCAGCGCAGCTGACATTAATACGGGCAGACAGATCAGTTGTGCGTAAAAAGTTCTCATAGACTTTCCATGACGTGGGCCAGGCGGACGCCGGCCTCAGCAATGCGTTGCATGGCAATTTCGCGCATGTATTCCTCATACGCTTCGTCCAGTGATATTGAGGCAGGCTGAGTGCCAGATTGCTCACTACGTAACACTTCGCTGACAACAACGTCTGGATAAACATCAGCAATCAGCAAGTCCCGGCTTTGTTGTAACCAGCGGGTATGTGCAAACTCGACGTTGTGTCTATCGTGGCTCAATTCACCTGCGATGTTCAACAGGATTGGCATTACCTGTGCCTCGCGCTGATTGCGCAGGGCGTTGTCCCACATTGAATGCAGGTTGCCCTCTCTTAATGTAATGGCGTTGCCACCGCGATCACCGTCCGCAAACAAACGCGCTGAAACCAGTGAGCCTGAATGAAGGGGCTGATGGATATCCCCTACCAGGTGAGCCATCCAGCTCAGCGCAATGGCCTTCTCTGCGCTATCACCGTGGCGGTTAAGTTCCAGCAAAGCCCAGTCCAGCGCAGTGACAATATTGTCTGCCTGGCTGCGCCGCTGCACCGATGCCGCAGCACGGCCTTGTACCGCCGGACCAGGCGAGGTGCCAACATAAAGATTACCCTGGCGGATTGCTTCGTCGCGCAACCAGGCGCCGTCAATCCAATGCCAGTCGGGGTGGTGATAACGCAGTTCGTCTGCGCCAGAAAAGCTGCGGGCAATATCGGGCCAAACTGCCGCTTGTGCAAATAACCAGCGTTGTTTGTTATTGTCGTCGGCACGCTGGATATCTGCAGGCATGGCGCTGATAAAATCAGTTTCGTACCTTGGGTGCTGTTGCAGAATAGTGATGGATTTTTCGCGCGCCGCCGGCGACATAAATTCCCAGGCGACGTATGCTGATAACCGATGCCCAGTGGCATCCCAGGCTAAAAGCTGATTACAAAACAGCAGGCTGATCACGGCAATCAGGCTTGGAAAAAAACGAAGTCGGTTGCAAATCTTGAGCATGTCATAGCCTGTTGCGGTATAGCGGGAGGCCAGTGTAACAGACTCAAGCAGGGCAAAAAAAAGCCCACGCGAATGGGGTTATTCGCGTGGGCGAGTTATCACCCATCAATGGAAAAGGGGAGAGTCAATTCCATTCAAGCCACTGGCGGGGAGTGCCAGTACTTGAATTGTTTAATGCATGGGCCGTGCCAGTTTTATGAAATTTTTGCAATATTATGATATTTATAGAAAAAGACTGGTAAAAAATGAGTTTCGGAGTGTCTGGGTAAGTGTTCATTTTGGGACTTTCCAGGGCTTTTTGCCCTGATTTGGTGCGCAGCTGTTGCATTGCGGACAATATGTTGTCGTGGGAAGAGAGGGTTTATGAATAAATTCCGTGCTGGAGACATCAATCCGCAGGAAATCGAGCTGACGGCGATTCGTGCTCAAGGTGCTGGCGGACAGAATGTGAACAAGGTTTCCAGCGCCATTCATTTGCGCTTTGACCTCAAGGCGTCTTCGTTGCCGCAGGAGATCAAAGAGCTGGTGCTGGCCCAACGCGACCGGCGGATGAACTCAGACGGGGTTATTGTGATCAAGGCCCAGCGCTTCCGAACCCAGGAAAAAAACCGGGAAGATGCACTGGCGCGACTCAATGTGCTGATCAGCAAAGCCTGCGAAGTGGACCCGCCGCGCAAACCCACCAAGGTGCCCAAAGCGGCAAAACGTGAGCGGCTGGATAAAAAGCGCAAACTCGGGACTATCAAATCACTACGTGCCAAACCGATGGCAGAGTAAACTCGGACCCATTTTATTTAACAGGAGCTCGTTATGCTCAGACCGTTTCATCTTGCTATTCCGGTGCGTGACCTTGAAGAAGCGCGTGAGTTTTATGGGAAACATCTGGGCCTTGCGCAGGGGCGTAGCTCGGATCACTGGATTGATTACAACCTGTTTGGTCATCAACTGGTAGTACATCTGAATCCCAGTCTGGGAAGGGACGGCAAAGTAAACCAGCACGCCAATCATGTTGATGGACATGGGGTTCCGGTACCACATTTTGGAGTGGTGCTGACAATGGACGAATTTGCCGATTTCGAAAAAAAGTTGCGGGATATTGGTATGGAGTTTGTTATTGAACCCTACGTCCGATTTAAAGGATTGCCGGGCGAACAGGCAACGATGTTTTTTCTGGATCCTTCAGGAAACGCGCTGGAGTTCAAAGCATTCAGGGATATTGAGTCGCAGCTGTTTGCCGTGTGAACTAGACTGTCCGGACCGGGACAATACCGGTCCGGAGCTGAAACAATTAATAAACTTCAAACAAACCGGCTGCACCCATACCGCCGCCTATACACATGGTGCAGACCACGTATTTGGCGCCACGACGTTTGCCTTCGATCAAGGCGTGGCCCACCATGCGCGCACCACTCATGCCATAAGGGTGGCCGATGGAAATGGCGCCGCCGTTGACGTTAAGCAGCTCATCAGGGATACCCAGTTTGTCGCGGCAGTACAGTACCTGCACGGCAAAGGCTTCGTTTAATTCCCACAAACCGATGTCTTCCATTTTCAGGTTAAAACGTTTCAGCAGTTTGGGAATTGCAAACACCGGGCCGATGCCCATTTCGTCTGGATCACAACCGGCAACAGCCATACCGCGATAAGCGCCGAGCGGGGTCAGACCTCGTTGCTCAGCCAGTTTAGCCTCCATCAGCACGCTGGCTGACGAACCGTCAGAAAGCTGGCTGGCGTTACCCGCAGTAATGCAGCCGCCTTCAATTACCGGTTTCAGTGAGGACAGACCTTCCAGTGTGGTTTCCGGACGGTTGCCTTCATCTTTGGCCAGTTTTACGGTTTTGAAGCTGATCTCGCCGGTAGCTTTGTCAGCTACGCCCATCACCGATTCCATCGGCGCCAGTTCCTGATCAAACTTGCCGGCGGCCTGTGCCGCTGCGGTGCGCTGCTGGCTCTGCAGGCTGTATTCATCCTGTGCTTCGCGGCTGATGCCATAACGTTTGGCGACTACTTCTGCGGTCTGCAGCATTGGCATGTAGGCGTTGGGAGAGAGCTTCAGCACGTTTTCGTCAGAAGTGCGAAATTTGTTGCGATGGTCGTTCTGTACCAGACTGATCGACTCCAGACCTGCGCCGACGACCACATCCATGTTGTCGACAATAATCTGTTTGGCGGCGGTCGCAATTGCCATCATGCCTGAGGCACATTGACGGTCCATGCTCATGCCAGAGACGGTGTTGGGCAGACCGGCAGCAACGGCTGCAAGGCGGCCTATGTTGTAACCGGTGGTACCTTGCTGCACAGCGCAGCCCATCACTACATCATCAATTTCATCCAGGGCTACACCGGAGCGTTTGACCGCTTCGCGGATAGAGTGCCCACCCAGTGTGGGACCATCAGTGTTGTTAAAAGCGCCTCGGTAGGCTTTGCCAATAGGAGTGCGCGCGGTGGCCACAATGACTGCTTCTCTCATGATGGGTCCTTTTTGATTTGGCTAAATTATGTAGAACAGTTGTTCGGGTTTTTGGGTCAGCGCTGAGTGTAACGGAAACCGGTGCAATTTCCCAACACTCAAACCAGGATCACAAGGCGTAATAAATATCTACGCCCGGTCCGGGTGACAGTCCCAAAATCATCCACACAATCGCCAGTATCAGGCCTGTAATCAGCATCCAGATACTGTAAGGAATCATGGTTGCTGCCAGCGAGCCCAGGCCGAAATTCTTGTTCCAGCGTTGGCAGAACGCCAGGATCAGCGGGAAGTAAGGCATCAGCGGGGTAATAATATTGGTAGCGCCATCTCCCACGCGGTAGGCCGCTGTGGTCATCTCGGGACTCACGCCCAGCAACATCATCATTGGCACCAATACCGGTGCCAGTAGCGCCCATTTGGCGCTTGCTGATCCAATAAACAGATTGATCGAGCCGGTTAGCAACACGATCAGAGTGATCAGCACGGGCATAGGCAGTTCGGCACTGCGAATCCATTCCGATCCGTTAATTGCAAAGATCAGTCCGAGATTTGACCAGTTGAACATGGCCACAAAGTGCGCTGCTGCAAAGGCCAGCACCAGATAATAAGCAAGATCAGCCATCGATCCGGACATCATGGCGACCACATCGCGGTGATTTTTGATGGTGCCAGCAGCCGCACCATAGGCCCAGCCGCTGAGCAGAAACAGCAGGAAAAACGCCGCAACCAGTGATTGGTAAAAAGGCTGCAAACGTCCAGCGCCTGCACCCTCATCAATTAATGGAGTGCCAGGAGCAAAACACAGGACCACCCATAACAGGATGATGCCCAGCGCTGCCAGGCCGGCGCGGCGCAGGCCCGAGCGTTCAGCGTCGGTGAGTGTTCCGTCTTCTCTAAGTGACTGGCCGAGTACACTGTTTTCGATAACAGTTTTGGGTGAACCCAGTCGGGGCTCAATCACCTTGTCAGTGATGTACCAGATTACCGGCAGGAAAATGACCAGCATCGCTGAAATAAAATACCAGTTGCCGGCAATATTCATGATCCAGTTCTGATCCAGGGTTTCGACGGCCGCTTCGGTAATCCCAAACAGCATGGCATCCAGCTGACCCGGCATCAGGTTGGCAGAAAAACCACCCGATACACCGGCAAATGCGGCTGCGATACCCGCAATCGGATGACGGCCCGCTGCGGCATAAATAACACCGGCCAGTGGAATCAGCACCACATAAGCTGCATCCGCTGCCAGATTTCCCATCATCGCTATAAAAGCCACCATGGGTGTCAGCAGAAACCTGGGTGAACTTCTGACCGCACTGCTCATTGCTGCTGCGAACAAACCGCTGCGTTCGGCCACGCCGGCTCCCAGCATGACCAGCAGCACATATCCCAGCGGATGAAAGTACGCAAAGGTTTGCGGCATCTGGGTCAGCAGACGTTGGAGATTGTCTGCCGAGAGCAGGCTGGCGGCATTAACAACCACAGGGCTGCCATCAGCCTGCACCTGGGTTGGATGAACCGCTGAGACACCAGCCAGTGCAGCCACAATACTGACAACAACAACTGCAGCAATCAGCCACAAAAAAATAAAGACGGGATCAGGCAGCTTGTTTCCGGTGTGTTCAATCCATCCCAGTACGCCGGGTGCACGCGAGGCGGGTAAATTGTTCTGTGACATGGCGGGTTTCCTTGGCAGGACTCTTGTTGTTGTTCGGGCATCCCGGCAAGCATAAAGCAGGGCTTGCGCTGCGGTAAACCATGAGTTGGGAGATGTTGGAATGCAGGGCTTACAAGAAGGTGGTCGGCAACATAAGGTGGTCGGGGGCATACAGCCGGTTGCTGGCGCCACCGACTGCATGCCCCTGCCTTCCGACCGACCATCGCTTCCTGCTGGCAGAACTGAATAATCAATGAACCGCTTGTGGTTCGTTATCAGAAGTATAAACCATGTATGGTTCACTTGCGTTCAAGATTGGCAGCCTTTGTTCGACAGCGCCGCGGCAACATGCCGCAGCGGGCGTTTGCGCGCAAAATTGGTGTGGCGCAATCAACCATCATGCGTATTGAGAACGAAGACCAGAATGTGACTCTGTTGACGCTGGAACAACTGTGCAAGGCTTTTCAGGTGGATATCGCTGAGCTGTTCCCGGCCGCTGAGACGATCAGGCATTACCCGCCGTCACGCGATTGGCGACACGCCGCTACTGCAATGATTCACGAGAAGAAACAGTCGGACCAGGAAGCTGATAAAAAATAGGAACAGATATTAGAAGAAGCTGATCACAGCCAGTGCATTGGTCATGTCCAGCAGCAGGAACAACACTGCAACCCGGCCCAGGGCTTTACCAGGGTCCTCACCACGAAATCCCTGTTTGACACCCAGTAGCAGCAAAAACGTCCATACCAGCAAAGCGCCCAGCAGAATCAGATAGGTGTGCCAGTCACGGTCGGCAACTGCCATGCTGCCACCAATAAAAAACGCCACAGATGCGATCAGGAAAAATATCCAGTATGTCAACGCCAGGCCAAATTGGCCGCGAACAAGACGTTGAAACAGATTGCCAGACTCGGGCTGTATTTTTTGTGATTGCATCATAAGAACCTGTTGCCATTTGCAAGTGCCCCGGCATCTTATCAGCGTCGGCAACTTCATCCAATCCTGTTGTGCAGGCGCTGAACTTGATCCAGCCGGTTGACTCTGCTGCCTCTCGCCATTGAGAATGACTGCTAAATAGATATCGGAATAACTCAGCTTATGTCCCTGTCCCGACCAGCATCTTCCATCCGCAGTCATTTTTTTGCCTATATCAGCAAGTTACGCTGGTTGCAGCGCTGGGGCATGAAGCGCAATGTCATTAATGAAAATGTCATGGAGCACAGCTGGGAAGTGGCAACCATTGCCCATGTACTGGCATTGGTGCAAAACCGCTACTTTGGAGGGCAGCTCGACGTTAATGCAGTAGTGGTGGCAGCTCTTTATCATGACTGCAGTGAAGTGATTACCGGGGATATGCCATCTCCTATAAAGTACCACTCTCCGGAAATCACCCGTGCCTATAAAGCGATTGAACATCAGGCCGGTTATGAGCTGCTGAATCTGTTGCCTGCAGATCTGCAGTCGGATTTCCGCAAGGTGCTGGTCCATGATGAAGTACCTGATGAGGTCCATCGTATTATCAAAGCTGCCGATACTATTTGTGCGTGGTTAAAGTGTCGGGCGGAAGTTCAGGCAGGTAACACCGAGTTTGCGCGCGCAGAAGAAGACGTCCGGCGCCGTCTGGAAAAAATAGACAGCCCGGAAGTGCAGTATTTTATGGAAACGTTCGCGCCGAGTTACGGCCTGACCCTGGATGAATTATTAAAATGAGTGAGCAGACTGCAAAACTGTTTGAAGAGTTGGTAGGACTGAACTTTCAGCTCTACAACAGCCTGTTTTTGACATTGCCGCTGGACGCCGTTGAGCAGACCGGCACGCTGTTGCCACTGCTGGCAGAAGCCTGCGAAGACGGGTTGAATCGTGGTCAGAATCCGGTGTCTATCATCCAGGATTTTTTCCACCAGCACCGCATGAATTTCGGTGAAAAAGAGCAGATTCAGTTCCTGTTCAAAATCATCCAGTATGTGGAGCGCCAGGTAGTATTGATTGATGCGCTGGAAGATGCTGCCTACAGTCGTATCCACCAGATTGACAACAAGAACTCGCTGATACAGTTGTCTGATCGCGCCACTGAAGAAGGTCGTGCCGACAAACTTGCACAGCTGTTGCAACGCTTTGGGGTGCGTGTGGTGCTTACCGCACACCCCACCCAGTTTTATCCAGGACAGGTATTGGCAATTATTTCGGATCTGTCAGACGCAATCTCGGGGGCACACATTGGCCAGGTTCGCGATCTGTTGCAGCAGTTGGGCAATACACCCTTTTTCCAGAAGCAGAAGCCGACACCCTACGACGAAGCAGTGTTGTTGACCTGGTACCTGGGCAATATTTTTTATCCGGCTATTGGTGATCTTGTTGACCCGCTGGCGGCGCGTTATCCGCAGCAGATCAACAGCAACAGTGAACTTGTCAGTATCGGATTCTGGCCAGGCGGAGATCGCGACGGCAACCCGTTTGTAACTCCGGAAACCACCTTAAAAGTCGCAGACCGGCTGCGCTCAACCATTCTGCAGTGTTATCACCAGGATCTGCGGCAGATCAAACGTCGGCTGACCTTTGCCGGGGTTTACGAACTGCTGGACCGGCTGGAGAAGCGCATTTATGACGAGCTGGTTGATCGTAGTGAACGCGATGGGGTGCATCTGGATGATATTTTTGCGACGCTGGATCAGGCTGAAAACATGGTGGTGGAAAGTTATCAATCCATGTTTGTAGAGCAGATTCAGTCCTTCCGCCGAAAAGTTATGCTGTTTGGTCTGCACTTTGCCAGCATTGATATACGTCAGGACAGTCGTGTGATTGCGCGGGCTCTGGAGACAGTGATCGCCAACTGCCCGGATATTTTCCCGGCCGATTTTGCTTCCCGGCCAGAGCAGGAGCAGATTGATCTGCTGTTCAGCTGCCAGGGCAATGTCAGCAGCAACATTACGGACGACCCGGTGCTGCGCGATACTCTGGAATCAATGGCGATCATCCGCCAGATTCAGAAAACCAACGGTGAACGTGGTGCGCACCGCTACATCATCAGCAACTGCCGCGGCCCGCTGGATATCGCCAGAGTCATGGCCTTGTTCCGCCTCTGTGGCTGGGGCGATAAGCCGGTCAGTGTCGACATTGTTCCGCTGTTTGAAACCGTCAGCGATCTGCAATCTGGCGGCGACTCCATGTTCCGGCTGTATGCCAACACTTACTATCAGGAACACCTGGCACGTCGCAGCAAGCGCCAGACAGTGATGCTGGGATTCTCCGACGGTACCAAAGACGGTGGTTATCTGATGGCGAACTGGGCCATTTATTCGGCCAAGGAAAATATCACCAGGGTGTCACGTGATGCTGATGTGGAAGTGATCTTTTTTGATGGTCGTGGTGGTCCGCCCGCTCGAGGCGGTGGTGACACGTATCTGTTTTATGCCGCTCATGGCAAAACCATTGAAAGCAACCAGATCCAGATGACCGTGCAGGGGCAGACCATCAGCTCCTATTACGGCATCAAGGATGCGGCCAGACACAATCTGGGGCAGCTGATGACCGCCGGTCTGGAAAATAACCTGCTTGACCGCGCGGATCGCGAGCTTGATGACCTGCAGCGAAACCTGATCCGCGATCTTGCCCAGCGCAGTTACGAAAAATACGAAGCGTTTAAACAGCATCCGCTGTTTATTCCTTATCTTGAGGAAATGAGCACGCTGAAGTACTACGCCATGGCCAACATCGGCAGCCGCCCGTCCAAACGCGGGGGTGACAGCTTGCGTTTTGAAGACCTGCGTGCCATTCCGTTTGTGGGCGCATGGAGCCAGCTCAAACAGAATGTTCCGGGCTTTTATGGTCTGGGCACAGCGTTAAAGGCGCAGGAAGAGCTTGGGCGTCTGGACGCCTGTCTGGAGCTTTATCAGCGGTCGCGTTTTTTCCGCGCACTGATTGCCAACAGCATGCAGAGCATGAGCAAAACCAATTTTGAGCTGACGCGTTATATGGAATCCGATCCACGTTTTGGCGCATTCTGGCAGGACATTTACCAGGAGTTTTTGCTCAGCCGCGAAATGGTGCTGAAAGTCGCAAAACAAACGCAGCTGCTGGAGGACAATCCCAGAAGCCGCCTCAGCATTCAGTTGCGCGAACGAGTGGTGATGCCACTGCTGATGATTCAGCAGTATGCGCTGATCCGTTTGCGAGAGAGCCGCGAGGAAGAGGATCAGGAAGCGTTGGCGGTTTATGAAAAAATGGTGGTAAGGACACTGTTTGGCAACATTAACGCTGCGCGCAATTCAGCGTAACGGTTACGTTTGATATTCGCTTGAGTACAAGAGGTTTGTGACTGACGTGAGATTTCTGTGGCTCCTGATGTTATTTCTGCCCGGCATGTTGTCGGC
This sequence comes from uncultured Pseudohongiella sp., assembly GCA_964535565.1. GTDB lineage: Bacteria > Pseudomonadota > Gammaproteobacteria > Pseudomonadales > Pseudohongiellaceae > Pseudohongiella. The sequence continues at coordinate 21,743 of CAZHUJ010000012.1, forward strand.
GGCCTCCTATACGCTTCCTGGTGGGCCGTTGCCGGGTGGCTGTACTGCCGCCGGCTCGACGGTCACCTGTGGTGGGTGGGTGACGCTGAACAGCAATGATACGGTTCAAATTACCGGCACAGTGATCTGGAATCTGAACGGGGCAGGTGGTTTTAACGGCGCACAAATCAACGTGGGTGGCAATCCGGCCAATCTCACCATCAATGTTAATGGCAGCCTGAATGTGGGCGGCAACAATGCCCGCGTGGTGGCCAACATCACTGCCAGCAATATTTATGGGGGCGGCGCCAACAATTCCCGCTTTACTGGCCAGATCACGTTGGCGGGTCAATTCGGGCTAGGCAGTGGTGCACAGGTTACTGGTGTTATCAGCGCTGGCAGCATCCAGGCCGGCAGCGGCGTGGTAATCAATGCCAATGTAACAACCACGGGGCACATGAGCCTGGGTGTAAACTCGCAGGTGACTGGTCAGCTTAACGTCGGCTCTCTTGAAAGTGGAAACAACAATACCTTTACCGGGAACATACAGTCATCTGGCACCGTGACCATTAACCAGAACAGCACTGTTAATGGCAACATAACGGCGAATGTCATCAATATACGCATGAATTCAGTGGTTAACGGTGGGCTGACCTCAACTGGCAATACCAACCTGTCGCAGGGGGCAACCATTAACGGTTCGGTGAATTCAGGTGGACAGCTGAATGCCTCAAATCCAGGAATCACTATTACCGGTAATGTGGTTTCAGTCGGAAACGCCAACCTCGGCGCCAATATGAATATCGGAGGGTATGTTGAAACCGGTGGAGCCTTAAACGGCTCCAGCTCCAATATCACGATTGGCGGCTATATTGCTGCTGAAGATGATGTAAACGCCGGTTCTGGAATGACCGTGGGGGGTAACATTACGGCGGGTGGCAGTCTGAACGCCATGAACTCTGGCATTTATATCGATGGTAATGTCACTGTTGGGGACGCTGTCTACTTTGGCGCCGACTCGATGATAGAGGGCAATATAGAGGCCACCGGCCAAGTCTCTAATAACGGGATTGTGCAGGGGAACATCAATACCAACGGGAACGTATATCTTGGGCCAGGTGGCTGCCAGATCGATCCATTGACGGGCCGTTACATAGAAGGAGAGGGCTGTGTAAACGGGTATATCAATGCAGGCAATGATGACTTTATCCAAGACCAGTACCCGGATCAGGTGACCGGCCCTGTTTGCGACGAAAACACTAACGAGGGTCCCTGCTCCGGAGGAGGGCCTACGCTTCATCACTACCTCATTGAGTACACAGGTCAACCCTCTACCTGTGCGCCGTTTGATGTGCAGGTGCGCGCCTGTGGAGATATTAGCTGCACAACCCAGCCACAGCTCAGCGGTACTGTCACGGTACAGGCTGCCGGCATTCAGACCTATTCAAACAGCGGAAGTTTTACCAATTCAGTATCAGCTTCTACAAGCCTCTCATTCACCACGGCTGGACTCTATACATTGGGCCTGACTGCTACCCCCGTGGTCGCACCCAATCCTGTGCAGTGCTCTGGAGGTGTATGCAATGTTACGGCCAGTGATGCGCAGCTGGTGCTCAGAGAAGTTGGTGAAACCGAAATTCGCCATCAGATTGCCGGTGTGGCATTTGCACTTGAAGTGGATGCCAGCTCCTGCGGCAGCACCGTCACAGGCACGCAGACCCTGAATCTGAGTTTGGAGTGTCTGGATCCCGGTCTGTGTAATGCGGATGGTAACCTGATGGAAGCTGACAGTGTGCAGTTGACCGATATGCCGGTGTATACCGGACTGCAGGTGGGATTTGACAGCAATGGCATCGGCATCATCAGTAACATGGTTTATGAAGATGTTGGCAGTGTGCGTTTGCATGCCAGTATGACCACAGGGTCCGGCTCAATGGTCGGCAGCTCTAATGACTTTGTAGTGCGCCCGGATGCAATTGACCTGGTAGTCAGCAATGCTCACAGCCCACAAATTGTTGGTCGCGCCGGAGATGATCTGGAAATTGTCCTGACTGCACTCAGCAGAAGTGGCCAGGTCACACCCAATTTTGGTCGTGAATCAACGCCGCAAACCTTAACACTGGCACCTCAAGGCAGCTCTGTAGTTCCAGCAGGTGGAGTAGAGGGCAGCGTCTCAATTCTTGACGATTTTGTTTTATCCGGTGATGGTGAATTCACAAGCCCACGCGTGCGCTACAGTGAAGCAGGTACGGCTTTGTTCACGGCGCATGTGGATTCCGTCGGCCGGCAATATCTGAATGCGCCGGGTGCGGTCTTTACCGCTCATTCTGTAGGCCGGTTTGTGCCGTGGCAATACGTTCTGGAAAACAGCACAGTAACCGCGGCCTGCAGCGCGTCTTCGCCCGCTTTCAGTTATTTAAGCCAACCATTTAATGTGTCCATAGGTGTTTCTGCGCGTAATCGCAGTGGTGGAGTGACGCAGAATTATCCTGACATCGGTACAGGCGCAGATGTCACACTTCAGGCGCGTGACCAGGACAGTGAAACTGTACTGACTGATAGAGTTCAGCCATTACCGCTGGCGCTGTTATGGGGCGCGGGTCAGGGAACTGCCAGCAGCTCCAGTATCATCCTGGGACGCCGCGACGATCTGGTTGTTGATGGCCCGTTTGAAGACGTTAGCTTGGGTGTTCGCCTTGACTGGGAGGCAGAGGGCCCTGAGGTGCCAATGTATCTGGCCGATTTCCATGATAACAATAGCGATTGTGCCGACGATTCCAGCTGCAATGCAGTCTCCATTCAGGAAAACATGCGTTTTGTGTATGGCCGCATGGTGCTGATGGATACCTATGGTCCGGAAACATCAGATGTGCCAATCAGTTTGCAGGCACATTATTGGGATGGAGAACGTTTCCGTATTAACAACGAAGACCTTTGCACAGACATTGACCCGGACAATCTCCAGATACTGGAAAATATATCAGAACTGGACACCAGCGCCGCCGGGTTCAGCACTATGATGCTCAGTGGTCAGGCGCCAGCCGGTAGTCTGCGCTGGACGGCGCCTGACGCCCCCGGTGAGATCACTTTCAGCTATGAAGCGCCTGCGTGGTTAAAAACCGGAGACGATGGCGACGAAGACCCGGTGGCAACTGCCAACTTCGGTGCCTATGGCGGTCATGACCGTGTGCAGAGCTGGAAGTTGTTGCGCTGAGTGATCGTTCAATTAGACACCGCAAATAGTGTAGACATGATAGATATATGGATTCTGGCTTATCTGCTTTTGGGGCTGGTAACGGGTGTGCTTGCCGGCCTGTTTGGTATTGGCGGTGGAGCTGTTATGGTTCCGGTGTTGACTGTGCTGTTTTCAGCGCAGGCGTTTCCTGCTGATTATCTGGTACATCTGGCACTGGGGACGTCGATGGCCACCATTATCCCAACGTCGATTTCCAGCCTGCGTGCGCATCATAAACACGGCGCAGTGCTGTGGCCCGCAGTGCGTGGGCTGGCGCCGGGGATTTTGCTGGGGACGTTTTCTGCGACCTTTCTGGCGGCTTATCTATCCCCACGGCCACTGGCGGTTTTTTTCTGCTTGTTTATGACGTACGTCGCTGCGCAGATGATCCTCAACCGAAAACCCAACCCTTCACGTCAGCTGCCGGGATGGCTGGGATTGTCTGCTGTGGGTACCGGGATCGGAGGTGTCTCGGCACTGGTCGCCATTGGCGGCGGCACAATGACTGTACCATTTCTGAGCTGGTGCAATGTGCGACTGCAAACAGCGATAGGTACATCCGCTGCAGTTGGTCTACCTATAGCGCTGGCTGGCGCAACCGGTTATGTGATCAATGGCTGGGCAATACAAGGGCTGCCCGAAAATACATTGGGGTTTGTGTACTGGCCGGCAGTGCTGGCCATGGCCGCAGCCAGTCTGTTGTCAGCGCCATGGGGCGTAAGATTGGCGCATCGTCTGCCGGTATCAACACTGAAAAAGCTGTTCGCCGGGTTGATCATTCTGCTGGCGCTGCAAATGTTGAGAACTGTCATTTCTGCATAGGAGATTGTTATGGCCAACTGGTTAGCAAAAACCGAACCGGGCGAGTGCAGCATTGATGATTTTGCGGCAGCACCACAAAAGCCGGTGGTCTGGGAAGGTGTCCGAAACTATCAGGCCCGCAACTTTATGCGTCAAATGGCGGTGGGTGACCAGGTACTGATTTACCATTCCAGCTGCAAGGATATTGGTGTGGTTGGTATTGTAAAAGTGGTGCGCACAGCCTACCCGGACCCTTCGCAGTTTGATGAAAACTCCATCTATTTTGATCCCAAAAGCAAAGCGGAGAATCCGCGCTGGGATGCAGTGGATCTGGTATTTGTGCGCAAATTGCCGCGCCTGATTGCGCTAGAAGAACTAAAACTTCTATCCAGGCTGAGTGACCTGGCACTGATCAAGCGCGGCAATCGTCTGTCAGTAATGCCGGTTAGCGAGTCCGAGTGGAACACCATTGTCTCTCTGAGCTGACTTGTTATACCGGGTCAGATTCAGATCTTCACTGCTGATTGCCGGGCGCTGCCCGCTGATCAGATCGGACAGCAGTTTCCCTGAGCCACATGACATGGTCCAGCCCAGCGTGCCATGGCCTGTGTTCAGATACAGATTTGGTAATCGAGTGGCGCCAATAACGGGTGTGCCATCGGGTGTCATCGGACGCAAACCGGACCAGTACGACGCCTGCGACAAATCGGCTGCACCTGGAAACAGATCATTCACCACCATGCTCAAAGTCTTTAGTGGTTGTTTGCGCAGCGTGTTATTAAAACCACTCAGCTCGGCCATACCGCCTGCACGAATTCGTTTATCAAAACGAGTCACAGCGACCTTGTAGGTTTCGTCCATGACAGTGGACACCGGCGCAGTACTCTCCTGCGCCACTGGGGCTGTTATTGAATAACCTTTAACAGGATAAACAGGTAAATCCACACCCAGTGGTTTTAACAATGCCGGTGAATAGCTACCTGCTGCCAGCACATAACGGTCGGCGTTTAGTACCGACTCGCCAATGCGTACACCAGTGATGCGTACACCGTCGCTCATCAATTCATCAATATGAGTATTAAAAAGAAACTTGACGCCTTGTTGTTCGCATAACGCTGCCAGCCGTTCGGTAAACAGTTTGCAGTCACCGGTTTCATCGTTGGGCAATAACAGACCGCCCGTGAGTTTATGAGCACTGCCAGCCAACCCGGGTTCTGTTCTGATGCAACCTTGCACATCCAGCAGTTCAAACGGCACACCACATTGCTGCAGAACCTTGATGTCAGCACTGGCTGCTTTTAACTGCTTTTTACTGCGGAAAACTTGCAAGGTGCCACGCTCACGATGCTCATAATTGATGCCGGTATCTGCACGCAAATCTCTGAGACAATCACGACTGTATTCAGCCAGTTGCATCATGCGAGCTTTGTTAGTGGTATAGCAGTTGCTGTTGCATTGCATCAGCATTTGCCACAACCAGCGGTATTGGGCCAATGAAAATGTTGGACGCAAAATCAACGGCGAGTGTGAGGACAACAACCAGCCAATGGCTTTAAGCGGAACACCGGGTGCGGCCCAGGGTGCGGTATAACCGGGTGAAATCATGCCGGCATTAGCAAAACTGGTATCCAGTGCTGCGCCATTGTGGCGGTCGATTACGGTCACATCATGTCCGGCTTGTGCCAGATACCAGGCGCTGGTGACACCAATCACTCCACTGCCGATGACGATTACTTTCATGTCACCACTCCTGCCTTGCGGCTGATTTAATTGCTGACACACCAGCAAGTGTCGCTATTGTAAGGCTGAAGATGAAGGTGTATTTTCTGATTGCTTAGGCATATGCAGTGTTTTTATCTGTTGTTGTGCGGGCTGTTAGAACTATGAGCTGAAAAATCATGAAAATGCGGAGAGCTTCCAGCCATGAGCTGGACAACATTGACAGGAATATCCTGCGCATTCTGCAGCGCGAAGGTCGTATTTCCTATGTAGAGCTGGGGGAGCGTGTGGGGTTGTCCACAACCCCCTGTCTTGAACGGGTACGACGTCTGGAGCGAGAGAAGTTTATTCTGGGTTATGGTGCACGCCTGAATCCGCAGAAGCTGGAGGCCAATCTGCTGGTATTTGTGGAGATCAGTCTGAGTTCAAAATCAGCGAGTATTTTTGATGATTTTCGCCGAGCCGCAATCAAGCTGCCGCATGTGCTCGAGTGTCATCTGGTCTCGGGTGATTTTGATTATCTGATCAAAGCGCGGATTTCTGAAATGGCGTCCTATCGCAAACTGCTGGGCGACATCCTGTTAAAACTGCCCGGTGTGCGCGAGTCCAAAAGTTATATTGTGATGGAAGAAATCAAGGAGACTCTGGAGCTGGTGGTGCCTGAAGAAAGTGGTGATCTGGCGTAAAAACATCTTCAATATCCAGCAGATCTCCTGGAGTACAGTCCAACACATCACACAGTTTTGCAAGGGTGTCAAAGCGCACACCTTTGACTTTTCCTGTACGCAGCAGCGACAGGTTGGCTTCAGTAATACCTATGCGCTCTGCCAGTTCCTTGGAACGCATTTTGCGCAGGGCCAGCATGACATCCAGTCTGACAATAATCTGTTTCATGGTGCCAGTATCTCAAACAAAGGCGTCGTTTTCGGACTTAAGCGCGGTGGCGACCACCAGAATTTTGCCAACCAGACAAACAAATAAAGCAAAAGCGAGCATGCCCAGATATTCAGGTTCAATAACAACGATGAAGCCACCTTGTTTATCAACCCATGCCAGCAGGTTGGGGGTAATCACCATGACAGCGACCATTGCATAAATTGCGGTGATCCCCGCTTCTGCAACATGATGAGCGGCGTTCTGGCTGAAAAACTCCCCCTGACTGAATGTCGACAACGCCTTGCGCAATTTATTAGTGGCTTCAAAAAACAGGAGGGCAGGAACTAACTGAATCAGGGTCACGCCAATATTATGAATACTCTCGCGCCAGGTGATCTCGTCAGCAAACAGGTTATTGGCAATTGCAAAACCGCCTTTGCCAATAATTGCCATGGTGAGTGTTACCAGTGCCACCACAGCCAGGGTTTGGGCAGTAACCGCCAGATCCTGCGCGGTTTTAAGCGGATCAGATGAGTTCATGATAAGGCTCTTTGTTTATGTTTTACAGCTTATAATTATTGCAAAACAATAATTAATGCAAGTTTTATTTAGTCGAAGAGCTTTGTATTCTTTCGTAGACGCGTAACGCTCGTTTGCGCTCACTGCCCCAGCGATAACCCGACAGGGCGCCACTTTCGCGAATAACCCGATGGCAGGGAATCAGCAGAGCAACCGGATTGGCTGCCACAGCATTGGCGACGGCGCGCACCGATTTGGGTTTGCCGACTCGTCTTGCCAGTTCTGAATAACTCAGTGAATCGGCGGTTGTTGTCTGCAGCAAGGCTTTCCAGACTGCCACCTGGAAGTTGGTGCCGCGTACATAAAGCGGAACGGTGCTGCCGGTTTTGCCACGTTGGAGCAGTTCTGAAATTTGTTCAGCGCGTGCGGCGGTGCTTTGGTGGTTCAGTCGTACTTCAGCACGTGGCCATTCGTGTTGCAGGGTTTGCAGTTCATCCTCAAGCCTGTGATCACTGACATTGTGATCAATAAATGCCGCCTTGCAGATGCCATAGTCAATAACCAGATCAGTGCCGCTTTGTTTGAACTGCCCAGGCGTAACCGCTTCCAGCGTCACAAAATGATCATAAAGCCGCGACGCACTGCTAAGGCCACTTTGTTCGCTGGCCTCGGGCAACGACGCTCCTTCCATGATCAGGCGCTTGGCCTGATCGAGTGTCATCACCTGCAAAAAACGTTTGGGTGTAATGCCTGCCCACTGGCAGAAAAGGCGCTGGAAATGGAACACACTCAGGTTAACGTGCGCGGCAACCTGTTCCAGCGTTGGCTGCTGTTGAATATGAGTAGCCAGGAAGCTGATGGCTTTGGCGATGCGTTGATAGTCGTGGTCAAGTGCTGTCATGATGCAGTCAGTATGTCGTTAGTGGATAGAGCTGTCGAACCGGATCTTGCTGAAATGATTATTACGTTGGATAACACCGCCCACAAAAAAGCGCTGCGCCACCTGCGCAAACACGACAAAAAGCTCTCTGCTGTAATTGCACGTACCCGCGCCTGTGAACTGTCGCCACGTCCACATCTGGATTTGTTTGGTACGTTGGCACATGCGATTGTTGGGCAGCAGTTGTCGGTAAAAGCGGCGGCAACTATTTACGCGCGGTTTTGTGACCTGTTGGGAGCTGCGGATGGACAGCCACATCCGGGGCAGTTACAGGGAATTACCATTGAGCATTTGCGTGCAACCGGATTGTCACAAGCAAAAGCCCTGGCTGTGCTCGACCTGGCTGCAAAAATCGACAGCGGACAAGTGCTGGCACCGGCGGAACTGGAATCTTTGGATGATGAATCTGTTATTCAGAATCTGATACAGGTGCGTGGAGTTGGCCGCTGGACGGCGGAAATGTTTCTGATGTTCCAGATGGGCCGCGCAGATGTGTTGCCTGTGGATGACCTGGGCATACGCAAAGGGTTTATGCAGGTATATGGGTTGGATACCATGCCGGATAAAAAATGGATGATGGAATGGGCGCGTTGCTGGCAACCGTATCGCAGTGTGGCGTCCTGGTATTTATGGCGCGCGGTTGAGTAATGATCTATCTGTCCCTGTTTTTATCCGGTTTTATCGCCGCCACGCTGTTCCCGGCTTCGTCCGAAGTGCTGTTGATCATGTTGCAGCAGCAGGGGCATACACCTTGGCTGTTATGGTTGGGGGCGACAGCCGGCAACACACTGGGTTCCTGTGTGAACTGGTACCTTGGCAAAGAAATGTTGCGCTTCCAGGGCAAACGCTGGTTCCCGTTTAATGAGGGGCAACTGTCACGGGCGCAGCAGCAATTTCAGCGTTATGGCTTCTGGACTTTGTTGCTGGCCTGGCTGCCGGTTGTGGGTGACCCGCTGACGTTAATTGCTGGTGTGTTGCGTGTGCGCTTTATTCCTTTCCTGCTGTTGGTTGCAACAGGAAAGGGCGTGCGTTACGCGGTGTTGCTGTGGCTGGCTTCGGGGTTTGCTCCCGAACTATAGAGCCTCAGCCAATCGCCGGATATCAATCAACTTGTGATTGTCATCAATCTCCAACACAAAACTTCCATGCACACCACTATGTGTCACAAAACGCTGCAGGAATCTTGACGGGAATTGTACCCGGCGGCCATCACGTGTTTTACAGATTACCTGACGCACAGCGCCCTGATAATGACGGAGGTACTCATCAGCAGAAATAGTCAGATCGACAATAAGGGTTTTGGACATAAACGTTTTATCGGGTGATGCTCAAGGGTCAGGATTGTTGTTGGAATGCTCTCAGGTTCTCGGCGGTTTTATCCACCAGCGCCTGTCGCGCTTCCGGCGTAATCCAGGCGTTGTGTGGGGTGACTATCAAATTCAGCTGTTCGTGAATGGCATCCAGCAACAGATGCCCGTTGCGAGGGGGTTCCTCTGGCAGCACATCGACACCCATGCCCCCAAGTTTGCCTTTACGCAGCGCTACCAGTGCAGCCCTATCATCAATTAATCCACCACGTGAGCAGTTAATCAGCAGACATCCAGGTTTAAGTGAATCGATCAGCGCGGCACTGATCAGGTTTTGGGTATGTTCGTTTAGCGGGCAGTGCAGGCTGATCACATCAGCATCGGGTGCCAGTGAGGCCAATGTGGGGCGGGAGTCACTGTTTTCCCTGCCAGGTCTGGCGCAAAAACTGACATTCATGCCGAAGGCTTTGGCAAGCTGTGCGACCCGGCTCCCAAGTTCGCCACTGCCTACAATTACCAGATGTTTTCCGCGCAGCTGAAGGGTACGATAACCCATCAGACAGAACGAAGAGCTTTGTTGCCAGTGACCTGCCGCTATATCACTTTGATAAAGTGGTAGACGGTTGGCCAGAGCCAGCATCAGCATCATGGTGTGTTGTGCAACACTGTCGGTGCCGTAGGCGGTGACATTACGCACCGCAATACCCAGGCGTTCAGCAGCGTTCAGATCAACGTTGTTCATGCCAGTGGCGGTGACACAGATCAGTTTCAGTGAAGGTGATGCCTCCAGCGTCTCTGCATCGAGCATCACCTTGTTGCTGATTACAATCTGTGTGTCATGCAGCCGTTTTATACGTTCTGCGGCATCGGTATTGGGCCAGGCTTCCAACAGACTGACCTGCTCCCGAATCGGAGACAGATCAACATCATCACCCAGACTGCCTGCATCCAGAAAAACTGCTTTCATGACATCACCGCTTTTAAGCCTTACTGCGGGCGATGGAAGCGCCCTACCTGAACCGATTTACCCAAAACGTGGCCTTCCATCGCTGCGAATACAGCATCGCGAGTCGCAATCGGGTCGTCGGTTGCGGTCACGTTGATGGTGGTATCCAGTGCGTATACCTCAAACATGTAGTGGTGTTTTGGACGTGTTGCCGGGGCACCAGGTCCACGGTAGACGCGGCCCGTTGCACTGATCTGCGATGCACCATTAGGCAGAGTGTCGCCAGCAGGCTGACCTTCACCCAGTCCTGAGGCGTCACCTGGAATATTCCAGACAACCCAGTGTACCTGCGTTTTGGTGCCCTTGTTCGGCGCGAAATCCAGGTCTTCCATATTGATTACAAAACTGCGAGTGCCTGCGGGAGCATTAACCCAGCTCAGTGCGGGGGAAGTTCCACCACCGGGAGCCGCATCAGGGGCAGCCTGTGAATAACGAACCGGGATGTCGCCGCCTGATTCAAAACCATCAACTGTCAGTACAAAGTTGCCTTGGGCAAGGGCCGCAGTGGCTGCCAGGCTCATCGCAAAAGCAGCTACCGTTTTTTTAATGTTCGTCATGCTGTTCTCCTTGTTATGTTGAACATTTATACAGGAAAAAACAGGAAGCAGGCACAGTCAGTGCCTGTCTGTTTGAGGGGTACAGCCAGAAAAAAGGGTACAGCCGGAAAAGTATAGAAACTCGTCCGGCTGGTCAATCAAATCCGGGCGGTGCTTTTGCGCCCGAAGACTTTCATGACGGCTACATAGAAGAAGGGGACAAAGAATGTTACCAGCCAGGTCGCTGAGAACATCCCGCCCAGCACACCCACGCCAATGGCGTTCTGGCTGGCTGAGCCAGCGCCGCTTGCTATTGCCATTGGCAGTACACCCAACGTAAACGCCATTGAGGTCATGATAATTGGACGGAAGCGCTGACGTGTTGCCATCAGTGTGGCTTCCATCAAATCCCGACCTTCTTCTTCCACCAGCGTTTTAGCGAACTCCACGATCAGAATGGCGTTTTTGGCGGACAGACCAATCGAGGTCAGCAATGCTACCTGGAAGTACACGTCGTTACTCAAGCCTTGCAGCAATGTTGCAAGCACAGCTCCCATGATACCCAGCGGCACCACAAAAATTACGGCAAATGGCACTGTCCAGCTTTCGTACAGTGCTGCCAGGCACAGGAATACGATCAGGATAGACAGCGCATACAGAGCCGGTGCCTGTGATCCTGTCAGTCTTTCCTCATATGAGATACCTGACCACTGCAGTGCAAAGTCACCCTCCAGACCATTCACAATACGCTCCATTTCATCCATGGCCGCACCTGAGCTGACACCGGCTGCAGGGGAACCCTGGATGTTGACTGAAGAGCTGCCATTAAAACGGGTCAGAAGTGGCGAGCCGTAGGTCCATCGCGTTGTTGCAAACTCACCAAAGGAAACCATCTCGCCCTTGTTGTTGCGCACGTACCAGCGGTTAATATCTTCCGGCAGCATACGAAACTCTGCATCTGCCATCATGTAAACGCGCTTGATACGACCAGCGTCTATAAAGTCACTGATGTAACTGGAACCCCAGGCCGCTTGCAAGGTGCGGTTGATTTCTGATTGTGGGATACCCAGTACCGCAGCACGCTCGGTATCAACATCAATTTTGAATTGTGGTACGTCCTCAAAACCATTCAGACGAACACCCACCAGCAGCGGACTCTGGTTGGCCTGAGCCAGAACCTGGTCGCGCGCTCTGACCAGAGCGTCATGCCCCTGACCGGTCGTATCGACCAGCTGCATATCAAAACCGGCTGCATTACCCAATTCCTGAATGGGCGGCGGGAAGAAGGCAAACGCCATGGCGTCGCGAATATTGCCAAAGGCAGCCATCGCGCGGCCAGCAATTGCAAATACGGATTGCTCCTCATCAGGGCGTTCGTCCCAGTCCTTGAGCATAATAAAACCGAGCGCCGCATTCTGAGCCAAACCGGCAAAGTTGAAACCGGTTACTGTCAGCAAGTGCTCAACGTTATCGCCTTCCTGTTCGAGCCAGTACTGCTCAACCTGCTTGACGCTTTCCAGCGTACGTTCAGCGGTTGCACCGGAGGGAGCGGTCACCTGGAAGAACAGGAATCCCTGGTCTTCGTTGGGCAGGAACGAGCCTGGCAGGCGTGTGAACATAAAGCCCATCACTATTGCCAGACCAACATAAATCCCTATAAAACGCAGGATGCGCCGGGCCATGTACGAACTGGTGTTGACGTAGAAGTTACGCAGTTTGTTGAAACCACGGTTAAAGGCGCCAAAGAACCCGGTTTGTATGCCTTCGCTGCCATGGTGTTTGGAGGGTCGCAGGAAGGAAATACACAGGGTGGGTGACAGCACCATGGCAACAAACACGGACAACGCAATTGCTGTGATCATGGTGACCGAGAACTGACGATAAATTACGCCAGCAGAACCGGAGAAAAACGCCATCGGTACAAATACCGCAGACAATACCAGCGCAATACCAATCAGTGCGCCGGAAATCTGTCCCATGGATTTGACGGTTGCTTCGCGCGCCGACAGCCCTTCTTCATCCATTAGTCGTTCGACATTTTCCACAACAACAATTGCGTCGTCGACAAGCAGGCCGATACAGAGCACCACCGCATACATGGTCAGGGTGTTGATCGAATATCCGAAAGCAAACAGCACACCAAAGGTGCCAAGTAGCACTACAGGTACTGCAATCGCTGGAATCAGTGTTGCGCGGATGTTTTGCAGGAACACAAACATCACAATAAACACCAGCACAAACGCTTCCAACAGGGTGGCGACCACGCTCTGAATAGATACGCGAACAAATGGCGTTGAGTCGTTTGGATAAACAACTTCGATTGCTTCCGGCATTGAACTGCGCAGCTGATCAATACGGTCTTTAACCGCTTGCGCAGTTTCCAGCGCGTTGGCGCCGGTACCCAGCATCACTGCAATACCCGCGGCGGGGCGGCCTTTATAGCGCACAATTTGACTGTAGTTCTGGGAACCCAGTTCCACTCGCGCCACATCACTTAGCCGCAGCTGCGAGCCATCGGGGTTCACGCGCACGATGATACGCTCAAAATCTTCAACCGTTTGCAGGCGCGACTGTGCAGAAATGGTGGCGTTGATTTGTTGACCTTCAACGGCAGGCATACCACCGAGCTGACCGGCAGATACGTCTGTATTTTGCGCCTGAATGGCGGTCTGCACGTCACCAACGGACAATGAATAGGCAAGCATCAGTTCCGGATTCAGCCAGATGCGCATCGCATGGGGTTCACCGAATACCTGTACATCGCCGACTCCGTTTACGCGCGCTACAGCATCACGCACAGTGGAACTGACCAGGTCTCCCAGTTCACGCTGGGACACGGAGCCATCGGTTGAGGTAAAGCCGGCGACCAGCAGGAAGTTGGCGTTGGCCTTGCTGACCGTTACACCCATTGCCTGTACTTCCTGTGGCAGCATGGGCAGGGCACCCTGAACTTTGTTCTGCACCTGTACCTGAGCAATATCCGGATCCGCGTCCGGCTCAAAGGTTAGCGTAATAGTGACCGAACTGTCTGAGCTGTTGGAAACAAAATAACGCAGCTTGTCGATACCGGTCAGGCGTTGTTCGATAACCTGCGTCACACTGTTTTCAATGGTTTGTGCGGAGGCGCCAGGATACATCGCCGTGATCACGACGGAGGGCGGTGCCACGCCTGGATACAGTTCGATGGGCAAGCGCAGGATAGACAGTGCGCCTGCCAGCATGATGACTATGGCAATCACCCAGGCAAAAACCGGGCGATTGATAAAAAATCGTGACATAAAATTCTGCCTCTTGGGTCCTGACTACCGGTTTTTTTAATAGTTCACTACAACACCAGGAAAGAGGCGTTGGAACCCTTCAATTACAATTCGGTCACCGTCCTGCAGGCCGTCGGTAATCAGCCACTGATTACCCTGTTCACGGGCTGCCACCACGGTGACAGGAAGCACCGTATTATCCGGCTGCAACTTCCACACGTTGAGGTTGCCGTTGTTGTCACGCACCGTAGCCTGCTGTGGAATCAGAAAACCGCGATCAACGCCGGTGGGCAGCAACGCGTGAACAAACAATCCTGGCAGCAGGGTACTGTCCGGGTTGGGATATAACAGGCGCAGTTGCACCGAGCCGGTGTCTTCATTCACCAACACACTGGAGAATTGCAGTTGACCGTTCTGGCTGTAGCGGCTGCCATCAGACAGCTCAAGTGCAACCGGTACACTGGTCGCACCGGAGAGCTGGTTACGCAGACGCAAATGGTCAGTGCTGGTTTGCATGACGTCGACAAAAATTGGATCAAGCTGGGTAATAACCGCCAGCGCTTGTGCCTGGTTGGCTGTCACCAGCCCCCCTTCAGTAATAAATGACTGACTGATCTGACCTGTAATCGGAGCGTATACCTGTGTGTATTCCAGGTTCAGTTCTGCATCACGTACTTCCGCTTTGGAAGTAGCCACAGCAGCTTCTGCCTGTGCCAGTACGTTACGTGCCTGGTCCAATTCATATTCACTGGCAGCATCAGATGCACGCAGACGGGTGGCGCGTTGCAGATTCAGCGCAGCCAGTTCAGCGTTGGCTTCTGCTGTGCTCAGGCTGGCACGTGCGCGTTGCAGATCAGTCTGGTAACGGGAATCGTCAATACGGTAAAGAGGTTGGCCTTGTCTAACGACGTCACCTTCTTCAAACAGGCGCTCCATCAGAATCCCGCTGACCTGAGGGCGGATCTCAGCCAGGCGATAAGCACGAGTACGGCCAGGCAGGCGTTGAGACGATTCAACCTCAGAGGCATCGACTGTGAACAGGGTCACTGTTGGAGGAGGCATTACAAAGGCACCGGCTTGCGCTTCGGAATCAGTTTCCGATGCATCAATGGATCCGGACAACAGTTGATAGATGGCGGCAGCGCTCAGAAAGGCAGCAACGCTCAAAGCGACCAGCATTCGAGATTTCATAATTTCTCTGCTTCTTTTTCAGATTGGAAGGCCGATATAGCGGGAATTTTTATTATGTACTGGATTAACCAGGGAGCGGCCAGGATTTTGGATGCCGGCTATTATACATGCGGGCGTGTATGTATAATAGCCGCGTTTTATTTATTTTATCGATGATTTTCAATCATTCTGTCGAGGGTTGGACATGGCCCGACGTACCAAAGAGGAAGCGCTGGAAACCCGGAACCGCATCATGAATGCGGCAGTGGACGTATTTTTTGAGCGCGGTGTGGCCAGTGCAACTCTCAATGACATTGCCAACCGCGCCGATGTCACGCGCGGTGCAATCTATTGGCACTTCAAAAACAAGCTGGATGTTTTTGATGCCTTGAATGATCGTCTGCAACTCTCTTTTGCGGATACCATTCTTGCTGATTTGCAGAACGACCATCCGCATCCGCTACTGCAGTTGGAGCGTCTGTGCACCGAAATGCTCAATAATCTGCAAAACGATGAAGAAGCATTCAAGGTGCTGAGTATCATGTTTTTTAAATGTGACTACTCTGGCGACATGGGGGTATTCCTTAAAATCCAGAATGACCGTCGCAAGAAAAACATCGAGCTGTTTTCCCAGTATTTTGCCCGCGCCCAAAAACATTGCCACTTGCCAGCGGATGTGGATCCAGGCGTTCTGGCCATGGCACTGCTGTCCTACATCAATGGCCTGGTCATTGATTATCTGCGCGACCCGGACTCTTTTGCCATCAAAGAAAACGCAGCACGTTTTATGCGCCTGTTTTTCCGCAACTTAGGTTAACAGCTGCTTTTAACCATCCATCTCGCTGCTCTCCAATGAGCAACGTTCCATTGTGTTTCTTGTTCCGGTTCCAGCTTTTAAAGCGGTCGGAGTGCGCCCTCTATGGGCTATGCCGTCTAAAAATTTAAATAATTGGCTTGCAATGCTGATAATAAGCAAGCTTATAATAAGCGCGTACAAGAACTTCGGGGTAAAGGCATGTCCGATGAAATGAATAACACTCTCGGTTTTGTGCTGCACGATGTAGCACGACTGATGCGCTGGAGCTTTGATCGCAAGTCCCAAAGCCTGGGGCTGACCCGCGCACAATGGTCAGTGTTGGCTAGCTTGCGTCGTTGCGACGGATCCCAGCAAAAGACTCTGGCGCAGCGGCTGGATGTCGCGCCAATTACGCTGGCTCGTCATGTTGACCGGCTGGAAGCCGACGGTTGGGTTGTGCGCCAGGATGATGAACAGGACCGGCGCGCCAAGCGTGTTTTTCTGACTGACAAGGGGCGGCAGATTCTTTCAGAGCTGCAAGTGCTGAGCACGCAGGTGCGCGCCGAAGCACTCGCTGGAATTTCTGCAGAGGAAGAGTCGCAGATGATGGCTTTGCTTCTGCGTATGCGCAGCAATCTGTCTACACAGGTGGGCGTTAGTGAATCGTTGTTTGAGGAGGCCGGGGAATGAAGTCCAGTCGTGTAAAGCATATTTTTCTGTTGTTGGCCGGCCCGCTGGCTATTGCTGCTGTCAGCGCCTGGGTTTATCTGCAAGGTGGACGTTCGGTGAGCACTGACAACGCCTATGTAAAGGCAGACATTGTTGCAGTCAGCAGTGAACTGTCGGGTCGTGTTATGGAAACATTTGTAAGGGAAAATCAGCGTGTAGAGCGCGACCAGCTGTTGTATGTGCTCGACGACAGGCCCTATCAACTGGCCTTGCTGCGAGCCGAAGCGCAACTGGCTGACGCGCGCAATAACATTGCCAGTCTGCAGCAGCAATATCACCAGGCTGAACTGGAAATCACCAACGCCACCGCACGCGTGGATTATCTGAGCAAAGAGCTGGATCGGGTGCGTTCATTGCGCGCTCGCGGTTCTGTGTCTGAATCACAACTGGACCAATTGCAGTTTGAATGGGAAAGCGCGGTAAATACCCGCAACGAAAAATTGCAGTCCCTTGAGGTGATCAAGGCGCGTCTGGGTGATACCACTCGTCCGCTGGATGAACACCCGCAAGTGCAACAGGCTCTGGCTCAAGTAGAGAATGCAAAGCTGGATCTGAGTCATGTGCAGGTGCGTGCACCTCTGGAAGGCATCGCTGTGAACGTCTCTGCGTTAAGCGGTGAAACAGTGGTAGCAGGTGCCCCTTTATTGAGCATAGTGGATGACAACCATCTGTGGCTTGAAGCCAACTTTAAAGAAACAGACCTGACCCATATGCAACCGGGCCAGCCTGTTAATGTGAAAGTGGACACCTTTCCAGACAACAATTGGCAGGGTCATGTTGCCAGCATTACGCCGGCAACGGGTGCGCAGTTCTCGCTGCTGCCAGCACAAAACAGTTCCGGTAACTGGGTAAAAGTGGTGCAGCGTATTAGTGTGCGAATTGAGCTGGATAACTACGCTGGTGATCCCATGCTGGCTGCTGGTATGAGTGCCGAAGTGAGTGTGGATATTGGCCAGAAACGTAGTCTGCCCTGGATTGGCAGTCTGTAAGGAGTAACGATTGTGGCTACAGCAAGCCAGCAAGTGCCATACAAGGGGTTGATCTCCATCGCGGTGATGTTGGCCACCATCATGCAGGTGCTCGACACCACAATCGCCAACGTTGCGCTGCCGCATATGCAGGGCAGTCTGTCAGCAACCCAGGATCAGATAACCTGGGTGCTGACCTCTTATATTGTTGCCTCTGCAATCATGACTCTGCCCACGGGCTGGCTGGCAGGCCGTTTTGGCCGCAAGCAGGTGTTCCTGGTCAGCACAGCTGGTTTTACCCTGACCTCGTTATTGTGTGGTGTAGCCGGCAGTATTGAAGCTATGGTGTTTTACCGCATTTTGCAAGGCTGTTTTGGTGCCGCCATTGTGCCGTTGGCGCAGGCTACGATGCTGGACATCAACCCACGCGAAAAACACGGCAGTGCGATGGCATTGTGGGGCGTGGGTGTGATGATTGGTCCGATTCTTGGGCCGACACTGGGCGGTTATCTGACTGAGTATTACAACTGGCGCTGGGTGTTCCTGATCAACCTGCCGCTTGGCGTTCTGACCTTTGTCGGGCTGTGGATGTTCATGCCGGATTCCGAGCGTTCCAATCGCCCGCTGGATGGTTTTGGTTTTGTATTGCTGGTGCTGGCCATTGGCAGCCTGCAGTTGATACTGGACCGTGGCGAACATGTTGAGTGGTTTCAGTCTCGGGAAATTCTGTTTTATTGCGCGATTGCTGCCGGTGCTGCCTGGATGTATATCGTGCATACCAAAAACAGCGCCTCACCATTTCTGACGCCAGCAATGTTCCGTGACCGCAATTTGGTTACCAGTCTGGTGTTCATCTTTTTTGTCGGCATTATCCTGTTGGCAACTATGGCGTTGTTGCCACCGTACATGCAGAACCTGATGGGTTATCCGGTGCTGGAAGTTGGTACGCTGATGGCGCCACGTGGAATCGGTACGATGATTGGCATGATGATTGTGGGACGTCTGTCACAACGTGTTGATCCACGCCTGCTGATTCTGACCGGATTGATGGCAACTGCTGCTTCGCTGTACGAGATGAGTCTGTTTGATACTTACGTGCCACCCCGTCTGCTGGTTATTACGGGAATGGTGCAAGGGTTTGGCCTTGGGTTTATTTTTGTGCCGCTGAGCACCATTGCCTACGCTACCTTGCCGTCCAGTCTGCGCGCTGAAGCAGCGGGTGTTTTTAGCCTGGTGCGTAATCTGGGTAGCAGTATCGGTATCTCACTGGTTATTGCCGTACTGAGTCGGTCAACACAAACCAATCATGCGTACCTGAGTGAATCTGTGACACCGTTTACTGTCGGTATATCACCGCTGCAGATTCCCGGCGGTCTGTCAGCGGAAACCGGGATGGCGCTGAGTCTGTTGAATGCAGAGGTCAGCAAACAGGCGGCCACCATTGCCTACATCAATGACTTCCGTCTGATGATGTGGATTGTGCTGCTGGTGGCGCCGCTGGTGCTGTTGCTTAAACGCGCAACACCACAGGCCGGCAAAGAGAGTGCTCCGCCACCCGTTGCGGAGCACTAGAACCCGGGGCAGAGTTGCTGAAAGTTCAGCGTACCACTTCCGGCGTGCAGTAGGTATTTTCGTCAAGGCGCCGGGTGTAGTTGTTCAGGATGCGTGAGCCTTCGGCGGGTTTGATAACACCAGCGTTAATCTGTTTGCGAATAAACTCGGTCATACGTCTGTCCAGATCATTGGGGAAATACTGAACCGAGCTGAGCATCTCCTTGATGCTGATGCCCTTGAGTGTTTCTTCGATCCAGAAATTGCCGGTTTCATCATCGCGCGCATAGATGTGTACCTCATCCACGCGTCCCATCAGGTTATGCGCATCACCGAGGATTTCCTGGTAGGCGCCGACCAGGAATATGCCCAGATAATATGGCTCTCCGTATTGGTGCTCATGTAATGGCAACCAGTTGGTATTGCCGTGGTTGACGACGTACTGACTGATTTTTCCATCCGAGTCGCAGGTCAGATCCACCACCTGCGCGCGGCGTTCCGGTTGTTCCGTCAGACGATGCAGAGGCATCACCGGGAACACCTGTTTGATCGCCCAGTGGTCGATGATGGAGTGAAAAATGGAGAAGTCGCACAGATACAGATCTGTCAGCTGTTCTTCCAGTTCCATCAGCTCGGTTGGAGGCGGAGACAGCTCGGCGGCGGTCAGTTTGCGCAACACTTCACGGCAGGTGCTCCAGTACATGGCCTCGGCATGTGCCAGGTGTTCCAGAGACAGAAAACCCAGACGCGACATCTGTTCAGCTTCCTGGCGCGCTTCCTGGGCATCGTGATAACACTCCAGCAATATGCCGGTGACGTCAGTTTGGCTGGCGTCGGCAAATGCAGTTTCCATACGTATTACCACAGCCGGTGCGCCGGCAGGCAGCTCGTTGACCGGCGGGCTGTCAGGGCGATGAACGCCCAGCACCGGCACTACCAGCATGGAATGATGTGCAGTCAGCGCGCGGCCGCTTTCCGACAATAATGTGGGACTTGGCACGCCGCGTTCATCACAGATTTCCTTGACCGCGTAAACAACAACGTTGGCGTACTCACGCAGCCCGTAATTGATGGAGGATTCCGGGTTGTCGTAATCGCCGCCGTAGTTGACGCCAAGGCCTCCGCCCACGTCCAGGAACTTTACCGGGATTCCACGCAGCACCAGATCTGCATAAATCTGGGTGATTTCACGTACTGCTGCGCGCAGAACCTGAATGTCTGATATCTGGCTGCCCAGATGGAAGTGCAGCAGCTCGAGCGAGGACTGCATCTGTTTCTTTTCCAGCGTATTGACCAGTCGTACCAACTCCGGCACGGTCAGGCCAAATTTGGAACGCGAACCACCAGATTCAAACCAACGGCCCGCGCCACGTGTATTTAATTTTACGCGAACGCCCATACGCGGTTGTTGCTGGCGCTGTTCAGCCAACACCATAAGCTGTTCAAACTCGGAGTATTTTTCGATGATAGGCAATACCTGCTGACCGAGTTGTTGCCCGTTTAACATCAGGCTAAGCATCACGTGATCTTTGACGCCATTGCACAGCAACAGTGTTTCATCGCCAATCAGCGACAGTGCTGCCATCAATTCTGCCTTGGATCCGCATTCAATACCAATATCGAACTCGCGCCCGGTGTCCATGATCTCGGCAACCACTTCATGCAGCTGGTTGACCTTGATCGGGAAAATGCTGCGATAACAGCCCTGATAATCGGCCGCTTCAATTGCATCACGGAATTTGCGGTTCAGTTTTTTGACACGTGAACTGATGATGTCCTGAAAACGGATCAGCAGTGGTAACGTGGACCCTTCCTGCAGTGCTTCATCAATCACATCCATCACATCAATAGTGATGTCCTGACCCTCTATCGGGCGAACACAGACGTGGCCTTGGTCGTTGACGCCAAAAAAGCCGTCACTCCAGGTGTCCATTGAATACAGGTCTTCAGCATCCTGTGGCTGCCATCCGTTTACTGCGGTCTTACTCACGTGACAGTCTCCTTTACAAGTTTTGTCGGCACTCTTCTGTTTGTCGGCACTCGGCATACAAGGCCAGAAGTTCAATTGCAATCTGCGCACCAGCCAATGCAGTCAGTTCTGCGTGATCGTAGGCGGGTGCCACCTCGACCACGTCCATGCCAATCAGGTTGATTCCCACCAGTCCGCGCAGAATGGCCAGTGCCTGATACGAACTGAGGCCACCGGGTACCGGTGTGCCAGTTCCTGGCGCAAAGGCCGGGTCCAGGCAATCAATATCAAACGTAATGTAAACGGGGTTGTTGCCAACACGATCACGAATACGCTGAACTATTTGTGCTGTGCTCTGTTCATGTACATCGGTTGCCGACGCAATTTCGTATCCCAGCGTGTCATCGTTGGTGGTGCGAATACCTATCTGGATTGAAGTGGCCGGGTCGACGATGCCTTCTTTGGCTGCCTGATAAAACATCGTGCCGTGGTTGATGCCATCGCCAGAGCTTGGCCAGGTATCGGTATGGGCATCAAAGTGAATCAGGCTGATGGTGCCGTGTTTTTTGAAATGTGCACGCAGGCTGGGATAACTGATGAAATGATCGCCACCCAGCAACAGTGCAGCAGCACCGGAATCCAGAATATTATCCACCCAGCTTTCGATATGTCGCACGCTGACCAGACCGCCGCCCAGATTGTTTTCGCAGTCACCGTAATCCACCACTTTCAGCGCCTGCAGTGGATCAGTTTTCCACGGCCAGGGGCGTTCCCAGGCCAGCGACATGGAGGCGTTGCGAATCGCGCGTGGCCCCAGCCGTGCACCCGAACGGTTGGTGGTTGCAATGTCCATGGGTACACCCATCACCGCCACATCAATACCACTTAAATCGCGTCCAAATGGCGTACGAAAAAAACTGACGGCACCTCCAAAACTGTGTGAATTGACGGCACCAGTGCCAGGTTTGCCAGTAATTGCATTATCCCAACCGCTCATATGAAAAAAATCCGTAAAATAACCTGTCTATAGACGGAAACAGCTTCCCGCTACGTTAAACCACACAAGGGTTGATGCCAAGCACTGCAAATCTGGCAAAAACATGGCTTTTTTACGATTTCTGACACCTATTGTCACAGCTTGCCGTGAACGTGTGGTACTACAGGACGAACGTTAGCCAATTTGTTTGCCTGCATAAAAGATGCTGCGTAACCTGCACTGAAATGCAGTAGTTCTGTACTCGAATTAATAACAATGATGAGCCTGAGATCATGATGCAGTTTTTTACTTCAAAGCGCCTCATATTACGCAGCTTGCCAGTATTGATGCTGGCGCTGTTGGTTGCTTGTGGCGCAGAGACACCAGAGTCTGCGGGTAATAACGCCCCAGGACGTGGCCCGGGCGGACCCGGACCCGGACCCGGCCCCGGCTTTGGCGGCCCGTTTGCGGGTGGTGGTCCAGGTGACCGTACACCTGTTATCCCGGCTGTGGAGGTGGTAGCTGCTCAACGTGGGGCGCTGCCCTTGGAAGAACGTCTGACCGGTGAGGTCACTGCCCGTAATCAGACAGAAATTTTTCCTGAAGTCAGTGGGCCGATTGTGGAAGTGTTGGCGGACAACGGCCAGCGCGTCGAAGCAGGTGATCCACTGGTACGTATTCGTGATACCGAATATCGCGAGCGAGTGCAGCAAGCTGAGTCTCAATTAGATATTTCCCGAGCCCAAACACGTCAAGTGGAAGCCAACCTGCAAGTGTTGAGAAACCAACTCGCGCGTGTTGAAGAACTACGGGCTCGCCAGCTCGAAACTCAATCAGCATTGGAAACCATTCGCGCACAGGTGGCTGTGGCTGAAGCGGATCTGGATCTGCGCCGCGCACAACAGCGCCAGGTTGAATCCCAGCTGCAAGAGCGCCGCATGGATCTGGAGCGCACCATTGTGCGTGCGCCGGTTAGCGGCACAATTGGTTTGCGCAGTGCCGAGCGCGGTCAGATTGTCGGGCCAAACAGTCGTCTGTACCTGATTGGTGATCTGAGCAGTATGCAGGTGGAAATTCTGCTGACCGAGCGCAATTTGCAATACATCCAACAAGGGATGCCCGTAAATCTGTACTCCGAATCCTGGCCGGACACCGTCATTGAAGCCGAAGTGGCGCGTATTTCTCCTTTCCTCGACAGCAGCACCCTGCGTACCCAGGCTTACATTGACGTGGATAACAGCGCCGGTTTGTTGCGCCCGGGTATGTTTGTCACGGTGGACGTATTGTACGGACAGACTCAGGAGGCGGTGCTGATCCCAAACAGCGCAATTTACCGCCACCCTCGCACCGGCGTTGAAGGCATTTTTGTGATGCAGCCACCTGCTGAGGACGAATTCCGTCCAGTGGCTGAAGTGGATGGTGCGCCGGCATTAACTCCCGCAGGTCCAGTGAACTTTGTGCCGGTGAATGTGATCGCCAGCGGCCGCATGGCAACCGGTGTACAAGGTATTCAGGAAGGTGACTGGATAGTGACAGTAGGTCAGAACCTGTTGATTAATAACGTATCCGAGGCGCGTGCGCGATTGATGCCCTGGGAGCGTATGATGCAGATGCAGCGTATGCAAAGTCGTGACCTGTTTCAGATTATCGATCAGGCCCGCACCGCCCGGCAGACCAATCTGAGCGAAAGCTGATCATTTAAAAGAACCAGACTAAAAAGCAGGCGTCTGGTCCGTTATGGCCAGACCCAATGATTCCCCGATGCGGAGCATTACATCATGGCGTTAACCACTACGTCGATTCGTCGTCCGGTTGCGACGACAATGATTTTTCTGATCATTATCACCCTGGGCACCTTGTCCTTCCGTTTTCTGCCGGTGGACTTGTTGCCGGCTATTGAAATGCCGGAGTTGTCTGTACAGGCCAACTACCCAAACGTGGGTCCTGAGGACATAGAGCTGCTGCTGACAGAGCCGCTGGAAAATGCCTTGTCAGTTGTTCCGGATGTACAGCAGATGATCTCAACCTCGCGGGAAGGCAGCGCGTGGATTACCTTGCGCTTTGCCCAGGGCGTTAATATTGATTCGGTGACCAATGATGTACGCGAGGCGCTGGACCGGGTACGCCGTCAGTTACCCGATGATGTAGACCCGCCGCGTATCAACCGTTTTAACCCGGATGACCAGCCTATTGTTGTTCTGGGTGCCCAGTCCAACCTCGACATGATGGAGCTTACACGCATTCTGGAGCGTGATCTGGCGCGTCGGTTTGAGCAGATCTCCGGTGTGGGAGCGGTGGATTTGTGGGGCGGTGTGAACCGCGAAATCCGCGTCGAAGTCAGCCGCGATCGCTTGCTGGCCAGCGGTTTGACCATGAACGACATCATTTCCGCGCTGGGTCGTGAGAACACCATGGCGCCAGGCGGCAACGTCCAGCGTGGTTTGAGTGATCTGTATGTGCGCTCTGACGGTGAGTTCCGCAATGTGGAAGAAGTCCGTCAGACGGTTATTCGCAACGTTAACGGTGTGCCGGTGCGTGTGGGCGATCTGGCCCAGGTTGAACTGGATCGCCGTGATATTGGCCGTTTTGTGGAAATCAACGACACTCCGATGTTGCGTATGGGGGTGCGTAAACAATCCGGCGCTAATACGGTAGCGGTCGCCAAGGCCATTATTGAGGAAGCCGAGCGTATCAATCTTGAGCGCCCCGACCTGAATCTGATCCTGGTCCAGGATCAAAGCCAGTTTATCCAGCAATCCATCGACAGCGTGCGTAACTCTGCAGTTTGGGGCGGCATGCTGACAGTCATTGTATTGATGGCGTTTTTGCGTAATACCTCTATCACCCTGGTGATCACCATCTCGATTCCGATCGCGATGATTGCCACCTTTGGTCTGCTGTATTTTGGTGGATTAACGCTGAACCAGATGAGTTTTGGTGGTCTGGCTCTGGGTGTGGGCATGATTGTCGACAACGCCATTGTGGTGATTGAAAACATCGTGCGCCTGCGGCAAAACGGGGCTTCCAAGATGCAGGCCGCTGCGGAGGGAACGCGTCAAGTGACCGGTGCCGTGATTGCCTCAACCATCACAACACTGGTGATTTTCCTGCCGGTCCTGTTTATGCAAACCACCACCGGCGCGATGTACCGCGAGCTGGCAGCGGTAGTGGCTTTCTCTCTGATCTGCTCATTGTTTGTTGCACTCACCTTGGTGCCAATGCTGGCAAGCCGGGTGCTGACCGTTGTGCCTGACAGTGACCGCCAGGGTAAGTTGCCGGGTAATGAGCGAGTGCTGCGCGCTCTGGAATCGCGGTACGAGCGCCTGCTGAACTGGGCAATCAAGCATCGTATGGCGGTGATTGGGTTTACACTTGTGTTGTTGGGCACGGCAACATGGGCAACCCGTTTCTTGTCTTACGAGCTTAGCCCACAAGCGCAGGCTGACAGTATTGTTATCCGTATGAATATGGATGAGGGCACCAACATTGCGATCCTGCATTCATATCTGATGGAGATGGACCGCGTGGTGCAATCCATCCTGCCGCAAGAAGACGTATTGCATTATGTCCGTGATGCTTCCAACAGCAGTGCTGAAATCGAAATCATGCTGGTGGATCAGTCCGAGCGTACGATGAATGCGGACGCCTTGGCAGATTACCTGCGCTCACGAGTGGAGCGTGCTATTCCTGGTATGCGTGTGCAGGTGCGTGCACGTTCCGGCATGGGCTTTATGAACCGCCTGCTGGGCTCCGGTGGTGACGATGCCGTGCAGATTGAATTGCGAGGTTATGACCTGGATCAGGCCGCCGATGTTGCTGAATCCATTCGTCAGCGCGTTGAGCTTCTGCCCGGCATTGCGGATGTGCGTTTGAGTCGTCTGGAAGGACGGCCCGAGCAAGTGATCCGCTTTGACCGTGAGCGTATGGCGCAGTTGGGAATCACGATTACCGATGTAACCCGCGCCATTCAGGCCAGCATTGGCGGTTCGCGCGCCGGTGTATTCCGCGATCGCGGGGAAGAAATTGATATCAATGTGCGCTTGCGCCCAGAGGACCGCTTAAACGTCCAGGATATCGACAATATTTCGATTCGCGCCGCCAGTGGCCAGGTTGTGCCACTGTCCGCACTGGTCACCTCAAACTACGACCGCGGCCCTACCGATATTCGCCGTATCAACGGTCAGCGTGTCACCTACATTTACGCTAACCTGCAGGCGGGTGTTGCTCTGGGTGATGCGGTAAATAGCATTCGGTCAGATCTGGCAGCGCTGCCTTTGCCTGATGGTTTCTCGATTGTGTACGGCGGTCAGTATGAAGAACAGCAACGTGCGCAGCGTGACTTCATTCTTGCTATTGCCATGGCACTGGTGCTGATTTACATGGTGATGGCGGCGCAATTTGAGCGCTACATTGACCCATTGCTGGTGATGATGTCTGTGCCGCTGGCGGTGGTGGGTGTGGTGCCCACGCTGATTTTCACCGGCACAACCTTGAACATGCAAAGTTTTATGGGCTTGATCATGCTGATAGGCATTGTGGTCAACAATGCTATTTTGCTGGTCGACTACATCAACATGATGCGTCGTGAAGAGGGGATGGATCTGATACCGGCAGTGGTTCAGGCCGGCAAGTTACGTCTGCGGCCTATTATGATGACCACACTCACAACTGTGTTGGGTTTGATGCCGATGGCCTTGGGTATTGGCGCCGGCGCCGAGATGCAGGCCTCACTGGGTCGAGTGGTGATTGGGGGATTAACTGCATCCACACTGATCACACTGGTCTTCATTCCGGTGTTGTATGTAACCGTCTACAAACTGCGAGCGCGTGTGGTGGCGCGTTTTTTTGCAGGGCGCTCCAGCGAGAAACAATCGGAGACAGGCGAAGCCGCTGTCTAGATCCCGGCCAGTGAAACTTGTCTGAGCATAAAAAAGCCGGTGTGTACAAAAACGCCCGGCTTTTTTTGTTGCGATACGGTTTCAGCCGTTGGCTGGTTAAGCGGCTGGCTGGTCCTCGTCCACCATCACCGAGATAGTGTCCTGATCGTGAACCTGTTTAAGTGCGCCGGTGTAGATGTTGTAGTGCAGACCGCTGATTTTTAGTTTGCCCGCTTCCACACGGCTGGCAATCCACGGAAACGTCATCAGGTTATGCATAGACAGTCCCACCGCCGCCTGTTCACAGCGGTTAAAGGTTTTCAGGTCATCCAGTTTGTCCGGATCAGCCAGTCTGGCGACGGGCTCCACAATAGACATCCAGCGTTCGATAAAGGAGTTGGGCGCCAGTTTTTTATGGTCCAGGACCAGGGAGCGAATACCACCACAACGGGAATGGCCCAGAACAATAATCTCCGGAACCTCAAGTACAGTGATCGCAAACTCCAGCGCGGCGCTGGTGCCATGATAGGAACCTGACTTCTCATAAGGCGGCACCAGGTTGGCTACGTTACGGATTACGAACAGCTCGCCAGGTTTGGTATCAAATATCAGTGAAGGCTCCAGACGCGCATCACAACAGGTAATCAAAACATATGAGGGCTTTTGGAAATCCGCCATTTCCTGAATTTTGCTTTTGTTTTCAGCAAAATAACCATTTTTAAAACGGCGGTAGCCGTCTAGCAGCTTGTCAGACATTCTGTTTTCCCATTTTTGGTGGATAGTCAGGTGCGCGATTGTAAACCAACTGGGAACCCGGTTTCAGCCGTAAGTGACATATCCCTGCGACGAAGTGTCACTGTTGCGGCCGTGTGCTTGCGAATGAATATCAGGTAAACTCCAGCCATTAACTATCGCTACAGATATGCTAAACACTTAACAGGAGTAGGAAAATGAAACTGATCGCGTTAATAAAAAAACTGGTGTTGGGTGCTGGTCTGGCCGGTGTGTTGGCAACCGTACCTACATTGGTGCTGGCGCACAGTGCATTAACAGCTTCGCTGCCAGGCAATGAAGCGGTGGTCAGCTCCTCTGAAAAACTTGAGCTGACATTTAACGAAGATGTGCGCATGTTGCGTCTGACACTGGTGCATGGCCCCAGCCACAACATCGAATTTGGTTTCCAGCCTTCAACTGCTGCGGCTAAAACGTTCTCTTACGACCTGCCAGTGTTGATGTTGGGCGAACACACTGTGAGCTGGACCGTGATTGGCGCCGACGGACACACAGTTAGCGGCGATTATAAATTCTCGGTCAGTGCGGATGGCGCAGCGGCTGCCACACAAGCTCACGAGCATGGACATGGCCATGGTAGCGATCACAGCCATGGCGGTGGCCAGCACCAGCACTGAGACACACTGATACATGAATGTTTGGGAGCTGCTGAGTGTTGTTGGCAAGACTCTGATTTACATCGGCATGCTCGCCACCATTGGCGGCATGCTGATGTTGTGGTTGGGGCGTGAAAATCCGGTTTTTATCCAGCGTTTAGCTCGCCGTTATACGGTGCCAGCCGCCCTGACGGGGCTGTTGGCATCCTGCCTGGTCTTTGTTGCCTTGATCGGTTCAGTTAACCAGAACGGTATAACCGGTATGTTTGATCCGGTCATCGGTGGCATCCTGGCGGAAGCCGCTCCGGGCAGTGTGCTGCGCTGGCGTCTGGCAGGCTTCTTTTTGACTCTGCTGGCGCTGCTGCCGCTGAATATCTCCATTGAGCTGTGGCGGGCATCACGGGTACAGCCAATCTGTTTTGCATTGCTGGGTGCTGCCACGCTGTGTTTTGCCGCCGGGGTCGGTTCACAAGGACACGCTGCCAATGTGGGTTTGCTGGCCCAGTTTATGGCGGCCGCTCATTTTATGGCGATTGCTGCCTGGGCAGGTTCTTTATATCCCTTGTATACCTCGGCGCTGAATCAAGAGATAGACGCCAATACTGCAGCACTGCTGGCTGAACGATTCGGGCAAGTGGCTTGGGCTATTCTGGGTGTCATGCTGGTATCCGGGCTGGTGCTGATCTGGCAAGTTGCGGGTGGCCCCGGATCACTGACTGACGATACCCACGGCCGATTGTTAATAGTCAAGTTGGTGCTGGTGGTGTTAATGATGGCTCTGGGCGCGTTGCACAAGTTCCTGATTGTGCCAGGCTTACGTACAGCTGTTAGCCAGCACAACCTGGAATCCATACTCGACTCCCGCCTCTTGTTGGCGCGCAGTATTCGCAGCGAAGCCTTGCTGGCGCTGTTGGTGCTGGTGCTGGCAGCTGCCATGACCTCAGTGACAGGGCCGGTTCATTAAGGTTTTGCGCTGACTCCATGATTTAGCGCAAAATTTTTTTTGTCATCGTTTTGTCAAGAAATGGTAAGATTCGGGCCCCTTCAATAGATTGCGCCTTGAAATGAATTACTTCCAAATCTCATATACCGCTTTAGGAGGCTTAGCCTTATTTTTCCTGGGCTTAAGATATTTATCCGAGGCTCTTCAGTCGAGCGGTAAAGAAGCCATGAGAAATATTTTGGCTTCTCTGACTCGCAACCGCGTCCTCGCGGTATTAGCCGGCGTCGGCATTACCGTCTTTGTTCAATCCAGCAGTATTACCACCGTCATGACGGTCAGCATTGTTAATGCTGGTCTTATGGAGCTTAAACAGGCCATCGGTGTGATTCTGGGCGCTAATATCGGTACCACCATCACAGGGTGGGTGATCTCCGTTAAGGTTGGCGGGTATGGTCTGCTACTGATCGGTCTTGGTATTTACCCGATGTTGGCGGCACAACGTACCTGGATGGCGACTACCGGCAAGGCGTTTGTTGCACTGGGCTTGGTATTCACCGGCCTGGAGTTTATGAGTGGTGCGTTTGTACCACTGCGGACAGATGAGAATTTTATATCGTACCTGCACCTTTTTGATGCTAATTCTCTGACCAGTATTTTGGCATGTGTGTTGGTTGCTTGTTTGCTGACAATGGTTATTCAAAGTAGCTCAGCCATGCTGGGTATTACGATGACTTTGGCAAGCACAGGCGTGATCGATTTTAATACCGCTGTTGCGTTAATCATTGGTGAAAACGTCGGTACAACAATCACAGCCCAATTGGCCTCGATTGGCGCCAATACCTCCGCGATTCGGGCTGCGCGGGCACATGCGATTTTCAACATCGCTGGTGCGGTTATTTTTGTGACCTTGTTCCCATGGTACGTAGAATTTGTAGACATGCTGATTACTGGTGATCCCAATATCCAGTCCGAAGATGGCAGTCGGCCCAACATCGCTTTCCACATTGCGGTGGCCCATACCATGTTCAACGTGTTGAACGTGTTGATCTGGGTGCCGATGATTGGTGTATTAACCAAAATGGTGATCTGGCTGGTCCCACAAAAAGAAGAAAAAGAGGTTCATAAACTTAAATACCTCGGCAGCCGCACCACCATGGCTCCAGAAATGTCTCTGCAACAAGCAGAGCTGGAAATGGACAATATGGTGGAAATCACCCGCGAGATGTTTGAGTCCACGCGTGAATACATCAGTAGTAAAGACAACAACAAAAAGCTGTTTGATCGTATCAACCATCTGGAAGATATCACCGATAACATCGAAGAAGAGATGATTGGTTTTATCACCGTGTTGTTAACGGGGGCGGTAACGCAAGAGCAGTCGATGCGTTCCTACGGTTTGATGCGTATGGCGGATGAGCTGGAGAGTATTGCTGACGCGCTGCAGTCCGTCAGTATCTACCGTAGTCGTCTGTTTAAGAACAGCGAAGATATCAGCGAAGAAGCCTGGCAGGATCTGCTGGCGTTCTTTGATGAAGTTTCTGCTTACTTCGACCGTCTGATGGACGCGCGTAACCGTCGTGTGGATGTTCAAGAGATCAAGCTGTTGATCAAAGAGTCGCGCGCGCTGAAGAAGAGTGCCAAAGAAAAACGTAGTCGCCACCTGGATCGTCTGCGTGCCGGTCAGTGTCATAAGATGACGGCACAGACCTTCAGCGATATGTTTATGTCACTGCAACATATCAAGAACCACTCGGTGAATTACGTTGAGGCGTACGCCGGTATCTAACAGCTACCGGTTACGCACCAACATAAAAGCGCCTACAGAGATCAAGGCGCTGGCGAGCATCATCAGCAGCATCGGATACACGGTGCCGTTGAACAGCAAAGCAACCAGCTGAGCTGCTAATGCCGACAGCGCCATCTGCAGAAAACCTGTCAAACCCGATGCACTGCCTGCCATGTCCGGAAATTCATTGAGGGCACCGGCCTGGGCATTGGGTAAAGACAGACCATTACCAAAGGTGGCAATTGCCACAGGTACAAACAACGACAAAGGATGTTTGATACCCGATATCTGCAAGACCAGCGCCAAGGCGATTCCCATCAACCCCAGCACCGACCCGGTCATAATCATGCGCGAGATTCCCATGCGTGTGGACATGGCACGGGCTGCATAACTGCCGCCCATAAAGGCAGCGGGGATCATGATGAAATAATACCCGTATTCGTTAGGGGGCCGGTGTAACACACTGATCATCACTTCCGGCGCTGCGGAAATGAAGGTGAAAAACACCACGGAAATAAATGCCGAATTTAAAACATAGGCCGTAAATACCCGCGACTTCAGCAGCGTAGCAAACCCCCTGAGCATACTGCCAATACCGCTGAACGGCTGTGGGTGACGCAGGGTTTCAGGTAGCAACCGGTACATGGCCAGCATCATCAGCAGCGACATTGCTGCAACCAGATAAAAAATAGAATGCCAGTCAAAGCGCACCAGCAGTTCACCACCCACCAGTGGTGACAACATCGGCATCACCACCATCACCATCGCCAGCGTGGCGATAATGCTCGCTGAATCGCGGGCATCATATACATCGCGAACAATGGCCCGTGCTAACACCAGACCCACAGCACCTCCTGCGGCCTGCACAATACGACCTGCAATCAGCCATTCGATAGAGCCTGCCATCATGCACAGTACTGAGCCCAGTACAGTCACGCCAATGCCGGCCAGCATCACCGGACGGCGCCCATAACTATCAGCCAGAGGGCCGTAAATCAGCGTGGCCAACGCAATTGAAAACATCGACAGGCTCAGCGTCAGCTGTGCCGTGCCGGTAGAGATTTCAAAGCGCTCACGCACAATGGGTATCGCCGGCAGCATGATCTGCATGGCCACTGGCCCCAGCGCAGAGGCCGCGGCCAATAGAATAATCATCGAACGCCCAAGGCGATCGGGAACCTGATTCATAAATCCAGACCTAATCAAATCAGAACAAGTGAGGGGGGAATCACCGCTGCAGCAACGTAGATGAATCCGGGGCGACATTATTATTCTGGTTGCTGAAGATGACGCTGTTACCCAACAGGGCAAGACGTTGGGTACGGCTTATATCATACGCCAGGCTGAAGGTACCCTGGTGAAACTGTTGTACCAGGCGCTGTGTATCATTTAATGAAGACTCTGCCCCGGTATCTGCCGTATCAGCAGGCGCTAATTGAATACAGGACAGTGCATCCCCGTCTGCTGCTCGCAGACACAGACCTGGCACCTGCTCGGCCAGTAATTCCAGTGGCAACCCCTGAGGGTGCAATACAAAACGCGGTGAACGCCGCAGCAGTTTGCGCATCTGATCAACATCAATCTGTGCTGTTGAATTACCAATCACATTGACGGGCAGCGCAATATCCAGTCGCCTGAACAATCCAGGGTCCTGTTGCAGCGCCCAGGCATAATGTTGCAAGGCTTCTGTCGTCTGGTTGTTGCGCCACAACATCTGTGCCAGGTGGGCTGTCACACGGGCACGCAGCAGCACTTCCTGTGCCGGCAGTTGGCGCAAGGCCTCTTCTGCAGATTGTTGTAACAGTGTCTGTTGGCCGGTTTGTGCTGCAATTTCAGTTTGCCATGCGTGGAAATAACCTTCATTTAATGCAAATACGCCTTGGGCGGCCGCGTCCTCCAACAGGTTCTGCATGACCCCGGCGCCCATCAGGCGGATTAACTCAGGCTCAATCCATTCAGGGATATGCACATCCAGCGGCGCATAAGGTCGCATACGGTTTTGCAGCGTTTCCTGGTCGGCAAACAACGAGGCGGCATGGCGAGCGGCGCGCCATGACTGGAAACGCGCAGCCAGTGCTTCTATTCGCAGTTTCAGGCCTTGCCAGGACCAGCCACGCCAGGGCTCCAACGCCAATTGTTCT
This sequence comes from uncultured Pseudohongiella sp., assembly GCA_964535565.1. Lineage (GTDB taxonomy): Bacteria > Pseudomonadota > Gammaproteobacteria > Pseudomonadales > Pseudohongiellaceae > Pseudohongiella. Next base: position 55,212 of record CAZHUJ010000012.1, read on the forward strand.
CGCAAACGTTGGTAACGCAGATGGTGCGCCAGGCTGTTCACCAGTGCAGCAACAGAGTCCTTCTGCGCTTCATCGGCAGTATAGGAGCCGGTGCGGTCCGGCTGGTTCAAGGCGGCGCGTGTCAGCCGTGCCGAGTCGTCATAGTACCCGGCCAGCATCAGAAATATGGAGCTGACCATAAAATGGTCACCGCGGTTCATCACGTTGGTTAAAGGACTCTGGGCATCGCGCCAGACCAGCATACGGTCCAGCGCCTCACGCGCGTTGTCGTAGCGGGCCTGGGTCATATACAGATACAGTTTGTAGACCCACGGATTGCCTACACTGTTGGGGTCAATAGTACGCGAGGCGCGATCCAGATAGTTTTCCGCTTCCTGGAAGCGCAACAGGTTTAATGACACTTCAGAGGCGTTGAGCAGATGCACGGTATCCAGATCCGCGTTCTCATCGGCCAGCGCAATACTTTCGTCTTCCGACATCGCATTTTCGCAGGCGCGCAGGGATTCATTTGGACGTAAATCTGCCAGTTCCACCGCACACAAGGTGTTCCAGGCCCGACTGCGATCGCGGGGATTATCACTGTTGGCCAACACCTTTTCCGCACTGGCGCGGGCCTCGTCATAACGTTTCATTTTAATCAGCGGCCAGCCCCGGAATGATTCCACATCCTGACCGTAAAACTGGCTGACGATGTCCAGATAACGCAGCGACTCTTCCTGATTACCAATTAACTGATAAGCGTAGGACAACTGACTTAAGGTCAGATAATGCCATTCCAGATTGCCTTCCATCATGGCGCGGCCCATGCTGTCATAGTTCATCAGCGACTCTGCAGCTTTTAAATGAAACAGCGCGCGTGGCAGATTGCCTTCGACCCGGAACAATACTTCCGCCAACGCAAATTGTGCTGCAGGGGACTCAGGTTGTTCGCTGATCCAGGCCTGGGCAAGTTCCCTGGCGCGAACATTTTCTCCCAGCGCCAGTGCATCACAGACCGCCAGTGCGTTTTGATCAGTAATACCATTCATCCCGAAACACAGCACCCGCGACGGCGGCACATACAGCTCATCAAAACCCGGATCAGTGTTGTCCTGGGCAATCGCCTTTGGCAGGGTGAGTCCGGCGCACAGTGCCGCCGCGCCCAACAGGCGATATATCCGGCCAGCAAAACGCGGTGGCAGCAGGGATAAGTGACGGGTCAGAGGCATAGGTGCCGGGTCTCTGTTAATTCGGTTGCAGTATTTTTACTGCGCCTGCAAAGTGGAACGAGCCAGTTGCTCCATCGCATCACGCATGCAGTCGCGCAAAATTCGCTTGAAGTCTGAAGAACCTGGCGCCAGTTCAACTCGATGTCCCAGAACATGCGGCAGCAGGGTTTCCAGATCATCCGCATTTACATAGTGACGACCGCGCATCGCAGCCAGCACCTGCAACGCTGGTAATATCAGCACCAGACTACGGGTTGAGTTGCCCTGCAGAACACGTTCATCGCTGCGTAATGCGCGAGAGATATCGACCAGAGCGGTTTTTATGGCAGGGGCAATATACACCCCAGTGTCAATGGCAGCACGCGCAGCCAGAATTTCATTGCGACCTACCTGCAGGCGTCTGCTATCGCGATCTCGACGCTGTTGCCAGGTGTTGAGCACTTCAAGTTCGGCGTCACGTGCCACATGTTCCATCACCAGTTTAAACAGGAAACGGTCAAGTTGAGGTGTGGGCAATGGATAAGTACCCACCAGATCCAGCGGGTTTTGAGTTGCGATCACAAAAAACAGCGGGTCCAGAGCATAGGTGTGATTGTCGACGGTAACCTGTTTTTCACCCATGGCTTCCAGCATGGCGGATTGGACTTTGGGCGAGGTGCGGTTGATTTCATCAGCCAGCACTACATGCGCAAAGATCGGACCATGACGAAAATGAAAACTGTTGCTGCCCGTATCAAACACGGGACTGCCAGTGACATCGGAAGGCAACAAATCCGGCGTGAACTGAATACGTCTGAACGGGGCAATTGGCACACTCGAGTTTTTCTGCTCAGGTGCCTGATCATCCACAATGGCTTCCCCCAGCGCTTTTGCCAGAGTGGTTTTGCCTGAGCCCGGGAAATCCTCCAGCAACACATGACCATCCGCCATCAGTGCAATCAGTACCAGTTCAATAACATCATCGCGGCCTAGAACCTGTGCTTTAACGGCTGCCGCCAGACGTTGTATTACTTCCTGGGCCTGTACAAGTGTGACACCCGGCGCAGTATGAGCAGAAGGGGCTATCGACTGGGCTTCCATGGCTTGCATGCAACAACTCCGAAATTATCTGGAAATGGGTCAACGGCTCTGCAGCCAGGGGACTGGGTGCAGAGCGGCCAGTACTTTGAGCCATAACGGCTGAGTCTGGCGCAGTTGTAACTGTAAATTTTTAAATTCATGCTGCCACTGCATCACCTGGGGGGAAGCCGCAGTAGTGCCGGGGGAGGCACCGGCCAACGCCAGTGCCGGGTCAAACGCATAACCGGGAACGGCGGACAAATGCCACTGGCTGATTTGGGCAAATGCAGGCAGCTGGTTGCCGACCCGACGTGCAAACGCTTCGCGACTTTCACCGGCATGGCGACGAATGCCATAGGCTGCCAGCAAGTCAATGGCTGCGCGATAAGCCACGCGGTACAGCTGCTGCGATGACGTTTTAAGAAATGCGTTGAGTCTATAAAAACGCACCAGATAACAGGCGGCCAATATCACCAGAGCCAACATCACCAAGGCGCGTGCGAGTTGATCCCATGCAATCAACGATCCAGCCTGTGATTCCAGGAACGCCTGGAAACTTTGATCGTCACGCAGCATGTCACCCAGAAGCTGCTGCAGGGAGTCCTGTGGATCCACACTCATATCGACCAGCGTTTGCTGAGGGGAAGGATCAACAATCACCCAGCCTAGACCGTCGAGGTAAATTTCCGGCCAGGCATGGCCGTTGACTGCCTGAATCAACAGCGCAGATCCTCCTGCGCGGTTGGCTGCAGGCACTGAATAGCCCACTCCGACGCGTGCCGGGATACCAAGACTGCGATACAGATAGGTGGCCGCATAAGCGAAGTGCACACAATACCCGGTGAGGTCGCCAAACAAAAACGAAGCGGCTGGATCCGCGGCATAGGTGTGTTCGTTTTTAAGACTGTAGATGCCGTTTTCATCCAGCCAGGCTTTTACCACCAGGGCTTTGGCATAAGGATCGTCTGCAAATTCAGTGCGCAATGTGCTGGTCAGTTGCCGTGCAAATTCGCCGTAACGCGGGTCATCGGGCATTTCCAGATATTTGGCCCACTGGGCTACAGTCCAGTCAGCGGAGCCGGGTTTTCGACCGGTAAGATCGGGGAACTCAAACTCCGGTACCAGTGAGGTGACGGTATAGGTCTGACGAAAACGCAGGCTGTTGGGGTTCGGCGCAGGTTCATACAACACCGGGCTGTCCAGACCAAAAGGACTGCGGTGCGGTGTTAACAGACCGATAGTGGTGGTGACGCGGCGCCGCATTTGTGGGGCCGGAACCTCCTCCGTCACATCAATGGGGCTGGCGGGAAATGTGGGCACCAGGTCCTGATCCAGCTCAGGATGATCGGCATACCAGAGCAAGCTGCCGTTAAATTCCGAATAGGCCGATTCGCGGAAATAGTATGCACCGCTGGCCGGTTCATAATCATCGCGGAACAGAACTATGGCCACCGGCGCTTCGCGGTCGCTGGCATTGTTTTCGCCATCACGGAATGGACTTTCGTTGCTGGAGTTTCCGCGACTGTCGCCTTGTTGACCCGTCAGCCCCAGATCATTGGTCAGGCGAGGCGAGGGCAAACCAAAAAACTGCACATACAACAGCAGCGAAAAACACAGCAGTCCCAGAAATGCAAAATGGTAAGGCAGGCGGCGATGACGGTTTTCCAGCATCATCAGCAGGGTCAGCGTGAGTACGGCCGCAACCCCGATACCCATCAGAATCATGGTCGGGTCCATGCCGCGGATCAGCGCAAAGTCGCCAATAAAATAGGGGCGATCAATCATCCCGCGTTGATGTGCGGCCAGCGTGACAACAAATGCACTGGCCACAAACATCAGTTCCGGCAACGCGCCCCAGGTATGACGGCGGGCGGCATGACGCAGAACAATAGCCAATGCCGCCGCCAGACTGAACCAGAACAAAAACTGGCCCGCGTGATACAGCGGCATTGCACCAAACACATTGGCCAGAGTAGCACTGGCCGTCAGGGTTTCAACAACCACAGCTGTCAGTGCAACCATCACCACGACCCCAAGCATCACTGCCGGCGCGCGCGTTTGCATCAAGGTTGATCCAGGCTGTTGCCTGTCTATCACCAGACAAGCCAGCAGACAACCCAATGCCGCCGCCGTCGAGCCGCCGACGGTGGTTAAGGGCGTACTGAGCACCCAGCAGGCAGTTGCCAGAATCAGTGCGCGGATGCCCTGATAATAAAAGTGTCCAGTGGTTTTCATGACAATCGACATTAAACCCTTTTCAGACGTTGGTCAAAAGACTGCCCACTCAGGCGGTCCACCAGCACCACTCGCGCGTGGCGGAGACTCAGGTCTTCCATAATGGCAGCCACGCGGCGGGTATCAACCCCCGGCAATTCTTCCGGTTTATCCAGTACCAATGTCTGCAGCCCCTTGTGCCAAAGTAATCCAAGCCTGCGCAGCCAGGCCGGTGATTCAGCCTCGGTGCTGCGCTCGCTGCGTAAACCATCTGCTGCCAGGACGATGGTGAAAGGGCCTGGATAACGTGCCAGGGTCTGTTGCAGGCGTTGTAACCAGGGACCGGATGTTGCTGGCACAAATACAATACAGGCCAGGTTCTGGCCTGAGCCGGATGTGACGCCCTGACTGGCCAGAAAGTTATCCAGACCGTACTGCTGCGCATGGGCCGAACCGGCGATCAGTGGCATTGCAGCCGCGGCATGACTGGCCACCTGGTCGCTGCCATCGGCTCCAAAAATCCAGGGAGAACCCAGGGCACCGCGGCTGATCACAAATCGGGCTACCCCGGCCGCCGCTTCATCCTCAGGTCCACTGACCAGATACGCCAATGTGCGTTCGGTATAAAACACACTGCGCTCAGGCAAACGCACATTCAAGTGTCGATTGCGAGCGTATACCCGCCACAGGATATCGCGGGTAGAGTCACCGGGTGCATACCGACGGATATCCATACGGTCACCTTCAGGCACACCCGCCATATTGGGGATGCCATCTTCTGCATCCATGGACCGCAATACCGGCAACGTGCGCAAACTACCGGTTTGCGGTAACACCTGCCAGTTGGCCGGTGTACTGACCCGCCAGCTGAAGCGGCACAGACCAAGTACATCACGCAGCTCAAAACGGCGGATCACATGGGTGACCAGACAGCGTTGTGCGGGTGTGATTTCTTCATCCAGTTGGGAGCTTTGCTCATTAAAGCGCACCCGGGTATTAACCTGTGTCGGCATGATTACTTGCCATTGCAGACTCATCAGTGGCAACCAGCGCCATGCAGGAAGTGCCAGTCCGCTTTCATTAGGGAATCCTGCCTCTGCCTGCAGGCTGGACGTGGGCTGATTGCCCAGAAGCTGATGGATACGTGAACGCAGCAATACACCGCTGAGCAATACCATCAGCAACGTAAAACCCACAATGCTGAGTCCACAGACGGTTAATGCAAATACCACCAGATCCATGCGGCCATAACCAAAACCGCGCAGCGCCGCCAGACAGACCAGCGTCATGCCCAGGCCGCCAGAAGTAAGCGGAAACCAGCCCAGGCGCCGCCCAAACTGCTGACTCATGCGATGACGCCAACGGGATGATTGTATTTCAGTAGCTGTGATACTCATGTGGCCCGTTTCCGGCACTGCTGCAGACAATAGGCCATTACCCGATTGTTATGGCTTTGTACCAACAGACGCGCATTCATCAACTGCGGCACTTCAATAATTACCATGGCCAGAATCAGCATGGAGGCCAATAACAGATTGGGTTGCGCTTCCCAGGGAGCGCGCCCCAGCGCGGTCAGCAGCGCAGCAAGGGTCAGCGTAACACTGAGCAGTGCTCGGCCCCACCGTCCCAGATACAGATGATGAATGCCGAACGGGAACAAGGCATTCAGCCACAAATAAGTGCTGGCCTGACGCAGGCGTGGAATTTCCAGCTGATGATAGCGGGCGCGCTCATCCTCGGTCAGTGTATGGATGCGTTCCCGTAGTTGGTGCTCTTCAAGATTGAGTTCTTTCTGCGAAAACATGATGGCACCATCGAATGGATCACTGTCGGTTAGCCTCAAAGCGCTGCCAGAATATCACGCCCAGCACCATGGCCGCACCGGCCAGGTGAATTGGCATCATAAATGGTGCCCACATCAACAAAAATGCTGCGACTAATAAAATTGCGGCAGTGAACAAATTCAGCGGGCGGCGTAAATGCCACTGCAAAATACCACACAGGGCATATAAACCCAGCGTTGCAAAGGCGAACTCTTCCAGTCGTTGGAGCCAGGTTCCGGTAATCAGTGGTGAATAGGCAAACAGAATGGGTACCAGGTATAACCCTTTGGCGAGTTTCCAGGAGGTGAACCCTGTGGCGATGGGTTTGGTTTCTGCAATACCCGCTGCTGCAAAGGCCACCAGACACACCGGAGGGGTGATATTACTGTCTTGCGACAACCAGAAAATAATCAAATGCGCAGACAACAACATGCCGGTGAGCAGCTCAGGGCTGAGCAACTCTTCACGCAACAGCTGGCGCATCTCCAGCGGCATTTGTTGCAGCGCAACCAGTGGATCGCCGCCAAACAGGTTCAACGTGGCAACCACACTGGCCGGAAGATCCGGCGCACTCAACGCCATCAGCATTTGTTCCTGCGCAATCAGGTCAAACAGGATCGGGGCGGACAGGGTCGCTAACACAATATAAGACGCGGTGACCGGCAGTCCCAAACCGAGCACCAGCGAGGCCAGTGCAATTAATAACAAGGTAATCAGCAAACTGCCTTGTGCCCATTCAACAATCATCAAGGAGAAGGCATTACCCACACCGGTGGTGGTCACCACGTTGATGACCAGACCCACAGCCACCAGCAGCAGCGCGGTGGACATGCCGCCGCGAACGCCTTCAACAGTGGCATCAACGATGTCTTTCCATTTCATCGGCGTGGGTGATAACCAGGAGGTCGCGATCACTGCAACAATCGCCACGGCCGCTGCCCGAATCGGGGTATAACCCGACACTAACAAAGCCACCAGCACACCCAACGGGATAATAAAATGCCAGCCGGTTTTGAGTACTGCACGAATACTGATGCGATTCTCCGGACTTTCAACTTTCATGCCGAGGCGATGCGCTTCAATACGCACAAAATACACGACTGTCAGGTAATACAGCAGCGCGGGCAATAACGACACCGCGATGATGGTTTGATAAGGGATTTGTGTATAACCCGCCATCACAAAGGCGCCCGCACCCATAATTGGTGGCATCAACGCACCACCGGTTGATGAGGCGGCTTCAACACCGGCGGCAAAACGAGCGGAGAAGCCTTCACGTTTCATCATCGGGATGGTGATAACACCGGTTGATACGGTATTGGCGACTGCAGAACCGGAGACCGAGCCCATCAGGCCAGAACCCACCACTGCTACCAAGCCTGAGCCACCGATAAAACGCCCGGCCAGGCAACGTGAAAAATTGACAATAAAATCACCGGCACCGGACTTGAGCAGGAAGGATCCAAACAGGATGAACATAAACACAAAGGTGGCGGAGATATTGGCTGTGCTACCGAACATACCGTCTTCACTGTAATAACTGCGGTACAGCACGGTTTCCAGACTGAGACCAGGGAAGGCAAACACGCCGGAGATGTAGCGGCCGAGGAACAGAATGTAACTGAGTGAGATCAGAATCAGCACAGGCATAAACCAGCCAGTGGTGCGCCGGGTCATTTCGATGGCTAACAACACCGCCATGCCGGTGAACAGATAATCAGCCCAGATAAATTCCGCTTCGCGTGCATAGAGTGCATCTTCAAACAGCACCAGATAAGCGGTGACCAGCACGGCAACAACCGCCAGACCCACATTTACCAAACGCCATACCAGTGCAGGACGCGAGCCATCGGCTTTGGGTTCATTTGCTGACAAGGCACATAACAACGCAAAACCGCCAAAGTGAATGCCCGAAAACCACAGTTCAGGGATGGTGGCAAACACGTTCGCGTACACGTGAAAAATCGCAAATGCAAAAGCCAGCCAACGCAGCAATGGGGATTTCATAAAGACACTCAGTTATCAGCGTTGGGTGGCGGTGCAGCGGGACGGTCTTCACCGGGCACAATCAGGCGCTCAGGGATGCTTAAACCTTGCTCGCGATAGAAGCGGATTGCGCCAGGATGCAGAGGCGCGCCCAAGCCGGTGACTGCTGTTTCGAGTTTCATGTCGCGTGTGGCGGCATGAATGTCCTGCAGAGCAGGCAGGTTTTCCCAGAGCGTGCGCGTGATTTCGTAGACTACATCTTCAGGAATGTCTGAGCGTACGGCGAATACATTGGGGCTGGAGATTGTGCGTATCGGCATCGGCTGGTTGGGGTACAGACCGGCGGGGAATTCATACCAATCCCACAGCGGATATCGGCGATTAATTGCGTCCAGATCCTCCTGGGTGAACTGCAAAATGCGTAAACGATCTCCCATCTGTGCCATGGCCTGGGTGATCGCGCTGACCGGCGCACCTGCCGGCACATTCATGCCTACCACGTTGCCATCTTGAATGGCGTTGGCCGCGCCGCCGTAACCCATCCACGCCAGTCCCATGCGGCTTTGATAATCTATACCCAACGCTTCCAGAATATAACGGCCGGTTTGTTCTGCACCCGAGTTGCGCGCACCGAGCACATAACGTTGGCCACTCATCTGGTTCATGTCCTGGATATAACCGGTGGGTGCCAAATCACTGGTTAATACAAAATGTTCAACGTTGTGCCAAACCGCTGCAATGGAACGTAAGCCCGTTTGGGGTCGACTGATGGGGCCTTCACCATTCCAGCCCCAGGCTGCAAACGGCCCTTGCAGCAAAGCAAATTGAGCCTGGTTGTCGCGTAAAAGTTTGATGTTTTCCAGAGAGCCCGCGGAGCTGATCGCGGAAAGTGTGATGCCGTGACTTGGGCCGAGTTGGGATTTGGTAATCGTGGCGATGGCTACACCAATAGGATAATACGCACCGCCCGTTGTTGCTGTCGCCAACACATAACGCCGGGTGTTGGCCAACTCATCCGAGCAGGAACCTAGAAGCAAGCAGGCAGTGAGTATTGTTATAAGCCGCGTTTTCATAGCGGCCGATCTAAGCATATTTGGCCGTAAAGCTCAATTCGCTCACGGCCGTGTTGCGCTCAGTTACGTTGAGAACGGACCAAAGTGCGCAAGTCGCGTGTTAATGGAACGCTGTAGTCATAGGAGGCAATGATCACATTGTCCACGGTACGAATCAGTCGCGATGTCACAAACACATTGTCATCCGCCACCGCATAGGTGCCCACCAGTACAATCGGCGCATTATGTTCAGCACTGATGTCAGCCACATCGCGTGATAACAGGAACTCACCTTCACGGCGGTCGATATACACACTGTTGCGCATTAGCATTTCAACAAAAGAATAACCTTCAATCACAAAGGCTGAGACCAGCTGCTGTGATGCCATGCGGCCAAAGGTGGACGATGCCGACAGGTTGTTTACATCCGCAAAACTGGCCGCAATCATTCGGCTCTGGGGTTGAAGGTCGGCGCCCGCCATACGAATCAGGTATCGTGCCGCATCGTGATGCGCCGCGATCATGCGGTGATTGGGATCAGGAATGCGGTTTGTTGAGCAGGCTGTTGTTATCAGCGCTGTAGCCAGGATCAACAGCGTACGAAAACGTGTGAATCGCTTCATGGTTATTGACCTCCGCCAGCAACAACACGGAATGCTTTGCCACCACCGGTGAAGTTGTGCTGATCACTCTCTCGGAAATAGTAGACGTTGGAGTTGGCTGCCAGCAGACGCACACCGTCATGAACGCGGCTGTTAACAATCACTTCAGTGATGCTGCCGTCGGTGTCTTGCCAGAGCAGTGACAGTGCTTCCAAGCCCATTGCAGCAGGAATCATTGCCAGCGCCTGATCACTCCAGTGACGCACATTGGCTGCCAGAGTGCCAACCGCAAAAAAGGCGGTCGCTGTGCCGGGTCGGGGCCACAATGAACTGCGGTCGGTGTGACGCACCACCTGAACATCGTAATCGAGTTGATACACGGCTCCAGCGGGCGATAGCGCAACCTGCATACCGTTTGAAACCAGCTGCGAGGTCAACATATTGCGGTAGGCCTGTTCAAAAGGGCTCTGAGCAGGATTAGGGTTGGGTACCCCCAGCAGTGAGGTTACGGGCACAACATTGCGTACCATGGCTGCCTCATTGGCTGCCAATACATCCCAATGGGCTGCAGAGTTCAGTACCTGTTGCGAGCTTGCTTCAAACATCGTGGCGCGGGGTTGTGGGGTGTATCCACTCGTGCAGGCGCTCAGGGAAACAAGTCCTGCAAGCGCCAGCAGGCGTCCGATAGAGGTTGTATGCATCTTGCTGTTCCTTGTTATTTTGGCTGTGCTGGAGTATAGCGGCGCCTGAAACATTTTTAGATGGGGCAACGTCATTTTGACCCTGAATCATCCCCACAGTGACTGTATTGACTGTCTTGGTCAAAATTGTATCGGTACAAAATCACCAGTCTTGAATCTGTGCTCAGCCAAAAAACCAATAACTGGCGAGGATTGCCACGGTAATCCCGACAAAGTCGGCAAACAAGCCGCAGCCGATGGCGTGGCGCGTTTTACGAATACCCACACTGCCAAAATATACCGCCAACACATAAAAGGTGGTTTCCGTGCTGCCCTGAATGGTGGCCGCCGTTCGTGCAGCAAAAGAGTCCACACCATGAGTGCTCATGGTTTCGAGCAGCATCGCGCGCGCGCCACTGCCACTGAGGGGTTTCATCAGCGCCGTGGGTAAAGCGTCTACAAAGGCGGTGCTGATACCCAGAGCGGAGACCAGCCAGCGTATGCCATCCAGAAGCAGATCCAGTGAGCCGCTGGCGCGGAACACGCCTATCGCAACCAGCATTGCCAACAGGTACGGAATCAGTTTAACAGCGACGTCAAAACCCTCTTTGGCGCCGTCGATAAACACGCTGTAACAATCCAGGCGGCGCTGCACACCCGAGATCAAAAACAAACATACCGCGGATAGCAGCATTAAATTGCCAATCAGGGCTGATCGTGCTGACAACAGGTCAGAAGGCATGCTGACGATCCAGCTGAGAAAGGCTGCCATCAGCACAGCAAATCCACCAAACCAGGCCAGCACCACCGGGTCCCGCAAACGGATTTTCTGTATCCAGGCCACCGCCAGCAAACCCGCCAGGGTGGATGCGCAAGTCGCCATCAGAATCGGCAGGAAAACGATAGCGGGTTCGGGCGCGCCCTGTTGGGCTCTGTACAGAAAAATAGTGACAGGCAGTAGTGTTACTGCAGAGGTGTTGATTACCAAAAAAAGTATTTGAGCGTTGGACGCGGTGTCTTTGTCGGGGTTCAGCGACTGCAGGTCCTGCATCGCTTTTAAACCCATAGGGGTGGCAGCATTATCCAGGCCAAGCATGTTGGCTGCCATATTCATGGTGATCGACCCCATCGCAGGGTGACCTGCGGGGACTTCGGGCATCAGGCGCGTAAACAAAGGTGCCACTGCTCGCGACACAATACCAATTAAGCCGCTATGTTCAGCAATACGAAACAAACCCAGCCACAAAGCCATCAGTCCGATCAGACCAATAGCAATTTCAACGGATAAAGAGGCCATATCAAACAGGCTGCTCATCACATCGCTAAAAACGGCTGGATTGTTTCCAGACAGCCATTGCCAGAGCGCCGCCAGGAAGCCCAGCAGAAAAAATGCCAGCCAGATGATGTTGAGCATGCCGCCCGGTCCCTGAGAATTGTTGTGGTTGCGACTTTACCGCAGCGTCAGCAGCAAGAACAGTGTCTAACCTGGCACCTTCGACCGGAATTTTTTGACAGCACACACGTCATCCACCAAGATACTAAAAGACTTGAGATGAGTTTGACTGCATAGAGTACGAAGTACCGGGTGTCCTGATCGGAAAGTCTGTTGTACCACTATCGAACTAGCAAGTATCGAACTATCAAGAGTGCCGTTCTCGGCAAACGAAGAAATCAAGGAGAGTCGTATGTTCAAGCAAATCAAAACCCTGGTAGCCGTAGCAGCTGTATCCGCCGGTGTCAGCGCTCCAGCCCTGGCTCAGATTGAGCTGACAGGTGGTCTGGTGCAAGTGGCACCCTCCAGCGTCAACAGCAACAACCTCACCGTTAATGGCGCATCTGTGCCAACCAGTATTTCTGATATCAATGGTGACAACGGTTTTTATGTAGGTCTGAACTACAACATTAACTCTGAATTTTCTATTGGTGCAACAGCCAACATGGGTCTGGTTCACACCGTGCGTGAGGCAGGACTGGGCGTAGGTGACATCGGTCGTTTTGACCTGGAAATGTATACACTGACTGGCAAATACCGCTTCCCGACTGAATACGCGCTGAAGCCTTATTTCCAGGCGGGTCTGGTACACCTGCATCCGCGTGAAGCACGTGCCACCGGTGAAGCCAAAAGCGCCGCAGGTACCAATAACATCAACATGCGTGTGAACCGTTCAACCGGCTGGTTGGCAGGTGCTGGTGCGGAGATCTGGGCCAGCGAGAGCGTAGGTCTGTTTGGTGAAGTGAGTTATGCATGGACTGATACTGCAGCCAACTTGAACGTGAACGGTGTTAACGTTCGTGGCAGTGGCATCGATGTAAACCCGGTGATTTACCGTCTGGGCGCCATCGTTCGCTTCTGATCTAGTCTCTACAGTCTCCGGACCTGCTGCTGTGGCAGCCAGGTCCGGAGCTGTGCATTAACAGCGATCAGGCTGCCAAAGACACATATCCAGATCACCTTTTTCATTGTTGACTCCAGCCCTTGTTAACCCCAGGGGAGTTTTTAGTTATCGGTGGACAGGAACAGCAGGCCGCGTACAGAGTCACGGTCGCGATTCAGGAAAACAAAAATATCGTCAATACCGTTGTTGTTGAGATCTGTGGCCACAATTTCTCCACGGGCCGCCGCTTCAGGTAGCGGCACGCGCAGATCCGCCTCGCGCACACGCGCTGCGTTAACTTCGCGGTTTACATCGATGTTAAACGCCTCAATGATACGGCGCAGGTCAATTTCATAACTGTCACGATTGCGTGCATAACCGAGCGAGGCCAGAAAGCGGTCTTCATCCTGCTCTGCTTCAGGTTGCAGCTGCTGGTAAAACACTTCGACCTGGTCTTGCATCAGCACCAACAGATCGTTTAGGCCGGCCTGGGCGTCGGTGGTCACTTGTGCACGTGTCCATGGAATCACCGTATCCAGTGAGCGCGCGCGTTCACGAATATCTTCCACTGAGCCGATCATGCGCACCACCGATGGAAAACGCAGCGCCACCGTGATTCGACGTGAAGGCCGGCGTGCAAACTGCTCACCTTCATTCGGGTAAATAAATGCTTCGATATTGATAGTGCCGGACACTGCCAGCCACAGGAATAGATCCCCAATCGAAACCTGATCCACGCGCCATAACCACAGATCCGGTCGGCCATCCTCGTTTTCATCCGCCAGAAAAACGGAAAGTACATTGCCACTGGAGCGCAAAATCTGATCGGGTTGTTCCAGATTCATTAGTGTGTTGCTGCCCTCGCGTTTTCCCAGATGCAACGCCACACGTCCGCCTTCGCGCAATACAAAGTCAGCGATGTCATCCCCGTTAACATCCTGCAACAATTCTTCGTGCGTTAGTGCCAGCACACCGGTCAGGTTGGCTAAGTCGAGCTGGTCGACATCAAATTCGCCCAGACGCTCACGGATGGCTTCGCGATTGATGCTGTAGCTGGGTTGTTGAGGAAAATAGTCACTGTTGGCGCTGGCCAGAAAAACATCCAGCCGGGTTTCTGTATCAGAAATCAGATCCGGCAGCCCGTCGTTATTCACGTCACGCAACTGCATCATCGGGATCTGCAGCGACTGACCAATTTCGCGATCCAGTTCGTTGGCAGCATTCAACCTGGCACGTTGCTGTACATCGGCCTGCACACTTAACGGTGGCTGAAAGCTGCCATCGGCGTTGCGAATCAGCAAATTCATCACACCCGGACCTGGCACCACCAGATCCGCGCGTCCATCATTGTTGATGTCCTGATAAAAATCGAGCTGCCACGCCCCTGGAGCGAGAAAATTGCCAGTTAATAAACCGCTGTCTGCTGCGAGCAGAATGTCTGGGCTGCTGAACTGGCGGTTGCTGATTTGCCACTGCACAACCTGTTGGCCATCAATCAGTGCAATCACAGCAGGGTCAGATTCTGCCTGCAGGCCTGCCAAGGCAGGGAATTGCCAGCCACTGGTAACACCGGGCAGGGTCAGTATTGTGTCCGCAGATGAAAAATTAAATCTGGCACCTTCGCTGCCATCCTGGTCAGTGCTACGCTGGAAATAGACCGCCAGCTGCTGCTCTTGCACCGCCACCAGATCTTGCAGGCCGTCACGATCCAGATCCAGGACCAGCATGTTGCGCGTATCCGCAGGCAGCGCAAACGGGATGGTCTGAAAACTGGCCAGGGTTGATTGAGCGTATAAGGGTTGGGTCAGCAGTAATGAGCTGGCCAGTGCGATACCGGATATATATCTGAAGTTTTTCATGGCGCAGACACCAGCACAGTCAGTGTATTGGAATGTTCCAGCACCAGGTCGGGTTTGCCGTCGGCGTTGAGATCGTGCACAGCAAATCCGGTAATACTGCGGGTGGGTACATATTGCCAGAACGGATTGGCAGCAAAACGCAGAGTGTTATCAATAGCCTTGGCGGCAAGTGTGCCTTCGGGTGTCAGATACAGTGCGTCCACACGCCCATCGTTGTTGATGTCAGCATCAAACACGATAGGACTGGAAAGTCCGCGTACAGTGCCGGCGGAAAAACTTTCTTCCAGCAGGAAATCCGGCCTGTTGTTAAACACGCCCTGAGTGCTGCTGTTATTAAACAGTAATGTTGTGCGCACAATGCTGGCATCACGCACCGCGTTAACCACCGGAATTGTGTAATAACTGACGCTGAGCTGTGGTGTGTCACCCACGATTGCAACGGGGCTCAGGCGCAGATCAAAACCTGTAAAACGCATCACCTGATCAGCGCTGCCAAAATCAAACGACCCACCGCGGTTAGCGTAGAGTGACACGGTCCAGTTGCTGCCATTTTCCTGCACTCTGACCAGGTCCTGCAGGCCGTCGCCGTTAAAATCCATCAGCAAAAAATCGCCGCGCATTTCTACCGCGCCTTGCCAGTCCGCGTTGTTGTTAAACCCATCATCGCTCTGATGTTTGATGTTGAGCTGACCCAGCAGATCTTTACCCACATTCAGATAAACCAGATCCTGCGAATCCGGGCGGCTCATTGGCGCCATGATGGCTGGCGGCATCCAGCGATCCACTTCCAGCAGTGCACGGTTTTCTCCATTATCTGAGCTGTGGGCCTGCTGCAGGAAGTTTTCAAACAGCGAGCCAGAGCGCACCTGCACATCAACCAGCAACCCGTCCTGGGCGTTAAAAGAAATGTTGGTGGAAAAACGCCCCGGAGGAGGGGGCAGGTCAGATTCATTCACATCGGTGTTGATGGTGCTGAACTCATGAGCCAGTGTGAACTGCTCATCTGCGGCACCGGTGAACCAGCCCCAGGTCTGTGTGCCAGGCAACAGCAGATCCACAAAACCGTCGCCGTTGTTATCAACCGGTGGTGGAAAAAATCGTGTGATCTGCGGGTCCGGGATGGCCACAGTTAAGGGCCAGTCCAGCAGTCGACGCAGATTGCCGCTGTAACCATCAATGGCTGTGCTCAGGCTAAAAACATTGCTGCCTGTGAACAGCAGCAGTTCATCACCCGGTTCCGGCCTGATATCTGCGGTGGCGACTGCAACAATTTCCGAGCGGATATCAACAATACGCGATGGCTGCGCGGGATAACGCTGGCCAGGCTGTTGTAAATAGATATGCAGCTGGCGTCCCGTGTCCGAAGTCCATACCGGCACAATCAGATCAAGCAAGCCGTCACTGTCCATATCGGCCACCTGCAATTGCTGCGGCCATTCTGGACGCGGCACCTCGCTGGCGACGTGGTTGATGGTTGTCTGCGCAGTCAGTGCACTGCTGAGTGATAACAGCAGACTTGCGGTGGTGATTGCTGTCAGACGCATTATTCCTCCGCCAGCTCGCCAACACCGCTGGCGCTGCGTATCAGTCCCAGTACATTGATAGAACGCTCCGGGCCGTTGGTTTCCATATTAAACAGTGAGAACAGTATCAGGTCACCCACACGCAGACGCGTGCGCGAAGGACTCAGCGTGGATTCCCAGCTGAAAAGAGGCCATACCTGTAATTGGCTCAGGCGACGGCCTGGATCCCAAAGCCGCACATTCAAAATCTGTATGTTGTTGTTGCGTGCAATCTGCAGACTGACACGGTCTCCAGGCTGATGGGACTGATGCACCACTGAAATCAGCCCCTGCGCTGAATTCACCGGCTGGTTGTTAACCGCCAGCACAATATCATTCAGTTGCAAGCCGGCAGCGGGTAGGGGACTTTGATCAAACATTCGCACCAGACGGGCGCCGGAGATCCGGCCTTGATCAGTGGTTTGCAGCCATTCGGTGCTGAAACCGGCACGTAACAACAACGGGTCAGCGCGGTACAACTCTAGCGGAGCAGCCTGGTTTTCCAGCGCTGGTCGCACACTGACAGTTGCTTCAAAAACTGTGGTATTGCGTCGTACTTCGAACAGGAAACTGCGAGCGGCCTGCGTTTGCAAGGCCAGCGCGTCCAGCGCATCGGGATGGTTGGTGTCCGCACCATCCACGCGCAGAACAACATCACCGGCGCGGATGCCGGCACGCTCGGCGGGGCCGCCTGGGCTCACCGCGCGTACGCGCACACCCGGCAAAACGGTGACATTGGTCAGAGAGTCACTTTCGTTGATACCACCGGTCAGCCCAAAACTCACAGCCGGAGTGGTTGCAGTGCCGGTGTTGTCCGCAAGCAATACATTTTCGGGTGACAAGCTAAACGCAGGCAGCAGCTGGCGCGGTTCGGTGCTGACACAGGAAACCATCAGCGCCAGTGCGGGCAGGGTTATCAACAACCGAAGCAATTCGACTTTCATCGTTGAACCTCAGGCATCTTATGACCTTGGAGTAGATCTCAGAGTTTTTTGCGATTGACCAGTACCAGCGCCACGGCCATAAACAACAACATTTGTGGCCATGGTACCCATTGATTAAGTTGCATGACTTCCGGTTGCAACATCACGTCTGAATATCCACGTACCAGACGTGCCACGTCGCTGAGATAAGAATCATCCACCAGTGACACCTGATAGGACAGATACAGATAATCAGCAGCTCGGCCCAGAACCGACTTAAAAAGATCCAGTCCCAGCGTAATACCCAGCGCAGCACTGAGTGCCTGCGTTGTGCTGTTGCTGATTACCGAGATCATAATGCCCAAGGCAATGCCTGCAGGAATCGGAATCAGTGCCAATACCAGCCCCAGACGCAGCTCGCTGCGAATTTCTTGCAGACTGATCAGCTCATAACCTTCCTCAACGACTGGCCCAAAGTCCCACAACACAGACGCCACAACCACCGTGCTGAGCAGTAACAACACTATGGAAGAGAGTGCCAGCAGATGCGCCTGTATCAGTTTGCCGAGCACCAAGGCGCTGCGACTGACGCGACGGATCACCAGGTGGCGCGCCACCCCCAGATCGCGGTCGCTGGCAAAACTCCAGGCGGCATAGGCCACCAGCATCAAACTGATTAACGCCAGTCCGCTGCCCAGCGCATCCACCAGCGCGCCCCAGGCGTCGGCACCTTCAATCTGTGCGGCGGCACCAAAACCACTATTGCCGGTCAATACATCACGCGCCTGGGCTGAAGCGCTGAGGGTGCGTGTTAACAGCAGTTGTGCAATTGCCACTAAAGAGGGCAGCACACAAAGAATCAGTGTAGCGCGACTGCGCAGCGCTACAAAAATCTCGCTGCGCACAGCAGCCGCCAGACCTTGTATCATGCAGCCTCCGCCTTACGCTGCGACGAGCGGTTGACGATGTCATGGAACATCGCCGTCAGATCGCGCCGTTCCGGTTGCAGGCTGTAAACCGACAAACCTGCCATGACCAACTTGCGGTTGATATCCGCAGAGTCGATTCCATCCAGGGTCAACAGCAGTGCATTGCCTTGTTTTTCAATGCGCAGCACACCCACTGTCTGACGCAGCAGTTCACGCGCTGCCTCCGGGTGGTCACATGTCACACTTAAACGTGATTCGGTGGGGCTGATCAGTGCTGCAGTACGCTCGCTGAGCACAATACGGCCCTGATGCAGAATCGACAGATGCGTGCAGACACTTTCCAGATAGGCCAGATGGTGGCTGGATAATAAAAAGCTGGTGCCTTCGTGATGATTCAGACGTTGAATCAATGCCAGTACATCATCAACACCACCGGCATCCAGACCATTAAAGGGTTCATCCAGCACCACCAGTGCCGGCTGGCCGATTAACGCATGGGCAATCGAAGCACGGCGACGGTTGCCCAGCGACAGCTGACGAATCCGGTAGGAAGAATATTTGCTGATACCCAGCAGTTTTTCGACTTCCTCCGGTGTGCGTACCGGATTGCCACACAGCAGTTGCGCATGTTCCAGTGCCTGTCTGACAGTCAGACCGGGATGTAGCCCTGGTGTATCAAAAATGCCGACTACATCACCCTGGCCTTTGCACAGATCCTGAGGTGGACGACCCGCAACACTGATACTGCCGCTATCAAAGGACTGTATACCCAGCACACATTCCATTGTGGTGGTCTTGCCGGAACCGTTTAAGCCGACCAGACCATGAATGGCGCCGGATGCCACTTCCAGACTGAGTTTATGCAGAACCTCAGTCTGGCCGTAGCGTTTGATCAGATCCTTGATGCTCAGTATTGGTGTGCTCATTACCTGACAAACACATCATCAACACTGAGTTCACGAATTTCGCCGAGTTGCGACAGTGCTTCCATGTCCATACGGCTGGTATCACCCACAATCGAGATCAGTTTGGGGCGTCCAGCAATATGTTCACGCTGGAACTGCATCAGGTCTTCCAGTGACATGGCACGCAGTTGCTCAAAACGCTGCGGGCGCGGGTCGCCATCAAGTCCAAGCAGTTCCCAGCTACGCACTGTGCCCGGGATTGCGCGGAAGTTGACTGTGCCCGCACGGTAGCGGTTTTCCTGCGAGGCCAGCGCATCGGCAAAACGTTCGGCAGAAGCCGGCATATTGTCGAACAACTCAATAAAGGCCAAGGTGGCTTCAATGGCTTTGTCGTTTTGAGTGCCAATAGCGCCAAGTGCCATATTCTCTGCGCCCAGACGGCCGCCCAGTGAGTAGTTGGCACCTGCGGAATAAGCCAGCGCACGTGCTTCACGCAGCTCCTGGAACACCACGCTGGACATGCTGTTGCCAAAATAGCCGTTGTAAATGGACGACGGCACTACCAGTGATTCATCGTACTCACCGTCAGGGAACTCCAGACGTACCTGCGCTTGCGCCGTTTCGCGGTGAATCACATAAATTTCATTACTGCCAACCTGGCGGGCAGTACGGAAACGGTAGGGCGGCGGATCCATCAGATCAGCGCGGGCAGGATGATGGCGACGCAGGATTTCCTGCACCTGATCCGGGGTCATTGAGCCGGTGTAACTCAGTGCAAACTTGTAGTTCTGCAGGCCACTGATCAGCGCCAGTATCTGGTCAACCTCTACTGCACGAATGGCGTCGCTGCTCATCGCGCGCAGCATCGGTGATTCATTGCCATAACGGTTGTACAGGAACAGCGCCTGACTGATTGCCTGCGGATCTTCACGTTGCTCACGACGAGCCTGCAGGATGGAGCTTTTTAATTCTTCCAGGGTGGCGGCATCGGTTTGTGGATTACGCGCCAGTTCCAGCATCAGCACCAAAGCATCCTCAAACTGAGGGTCCATTCCGGAGATGCTGATCACCGTCTCGTTGGCGCCGCTGCTGAAGCTGAAGTCGCTGCCCAGACGGTACCACTGCTTCTGCAGCTCTTCGTTGTTGTAGCTGCTGGTTCCTGCTTTGCCCATCACCGCGCCGGCCAGGCTCAGCAAGTCATTTTCCTCTGTACCTACATCGATGCTGATACTGAAGCTGAACAGATCGTTGAGCGGATTGCGAGCGTAATAAAACGGGATACCCGGCGCATATTCCAGCACCTGATATTGTTCACCTTCAGTCAGCCATACCGGTTCGATCTCGTCGTACGGCATGGACAGAATATGTGAGGCAAATTCAGACTGACGGCTGGGGTCAATTGCCACCGGATCAATCTGCGGTTTTTCAACCGGAGGAATAACGGCGGGGCCGTTAACACGGTGTACGGCGACGTAGTTTTCGTTGGTGAAGTATTTGTTTGCAACTTCAACAATATCAGCTTTGGTAATCTGTTCCAGGCGGCTGATCTGGGCCACGGAGAAGTCCCAGTCTTCGTCTGCCAGGTAAGATTGACGCATCATGGTCACGCGCGCGGTGTTGGATTCCAGGCCACGTTTTTCCATGCGTTTGAAGTCATTGATGATCGCCGGCAGAATCCAGTCTTCAAACTCACCACGACGTACAATATCAATCTGCTCCAGCAGCAACTGCTCAACATCCAGCAGCGTCTGGCCTTCGCGAGGCACGCCCCACAGTGTCTGCGAGCCGTAATCATTCAGAATTTCAGGTGAAGCACCGGCAGCCTGAACCCGCTGGCGCTGGTTCAGGTTCAGGTTGATCAAACCGGCGGTGCGGTTATCCAGAATCATGTCAAACAGCATCAGGGTTTCTTTGTCCGGATGACCGTTGGGCACAGTACGAAACGCCATCGAAACTTCTTCCTGACCAGGATAGGTCACGGTGATACGTTCGGTCTGTGTAATCGGATCTTCGGTCCAGCTTTGTGCCGGCGGCAGTTCCTTGTATTGCCAGATCGAGAACTTGTCGGCAATCAGCGCAATGGTTTGCTCGATATCAATATCGCCGCTGATAAAAATCGCCATGTTGTTTGGCACGTAGTAGGTGTCGAAGTAATCCTGGATATACACCAGCGACGGATTTTTCAGGTGCTCTGAATCACCAATGGTGGACTGCTGACCATAGGGATGGTTTTTGTAGAGCAGATCAGCCAACGCGTAATAAGACAGACGGTCGCGGTTATCCAGGGTACGGTTTTTTTCTTCGTACACCACTTCCAGTTCGGTATGGAACAGGCGGAACACCGGATCAATAAAACGTTTGGACTCAATTTCAGCCCACTGCTGCAGGCGGTTTGAGGGCAAGCCGACCTTGTAGACAGTTTCTTCGTGCCAGGTGTGCGCATTCAGGCCGGTAGCGCCCATGCTGTTGTAGACTTTGTCGATTTCATTGGCGATGGCATATTGTGCTGCCAGCTGTGATTCGCGGTTGATCTCGGCATAAATCTCGGCACGACGGGCCGGATCGGTTTCGCGGAAGTGCTGTTCATACAGCGCTTCAATCTGCTCCAGGTGTGGCCGTTCAGCTTCGAAGTCCAGTGTTCCCAGCTCCTGGTTACCTTTGAACAGCAGATGTTCAAGATAATGCGCCAGGCCGGTAGCGTCAGCTGGATCATGTTTGCTGCCGGCGCGCACCGCGATCTCGGCATAAAAACGTGGTTCTTCCGGATTACGAGTCAGATAGACCCGCAGGCCATTGTCCAGCTCGTAAATATGCGCATCCAGCGGATCGGCAGGATTGGGGTTGTTGATGCGTTTGTAACCGGGTGCTGCCTGGCTGACGCTATTGGCACCATTACTGTTGTTGCCGGGATTATCCGTGCCGCAAGCCACCAGTACCGGCAGCATCAACAACGCCGCGAATAGCGGGTACAGGCGTCGGTAAAAATATGAAACAAACGGGTGAGTGTTGCTACTGCGCATGAGTAATCTCCGCAAGCTAACGTTAAGACCTGAAACCGTAATGTATCGGAAACGCACGAAGTTTACGATATGGCAAGCGTCAGCGGGTGACGGATGGAGCTTACCAGTAGGCTTCGTAGCTGAGTTGACCACTGCCAGCCGGTTTGTTGTCGCTGAAACCACGAGCCTGCAATACCGCTATGGCATCCTTGACCATGCCTGGATTGCCGCACAGCATAATCTGACTGTTGTGTGGTGTCAGAATCACGCCGGCTTTTGTTTCCAGCTCGCCACTCTCCAGGCTGGCTGGAATATGGCCATTCACAGCGTTTGTTTCTGCCGCCGGCACTGGTTCACGGCTGACAAAAGCAATCAGCTCAAATTGCAAGGGGTAGCGTTTTTTTAACTCTTCAAAAAATTCGCGATAACGCAGGTCCTGCCAGTGTCTTACTGCATAGACCAGCACAACACGCTTAAAACGCTGCCATGGATTGTTGGTGGCGAGCATGGAAATAAACGGCGCTACACCGGTTCCGGTCGCCAGCAGGCACAATGTTTCAGCGTCATTGACGCAGGACAGGGTCAGGTTGCCTTCTGCGCTCTGTTTTACCCATACGTTGTCGCCGACCTGCAGGCGTGCCAGCCGTCGCGACAATTCACCACCAATCTGTGTATAAAAGAAGAACTCCAGCGCGTTGTCTGTTGGAGCGCTGAGAATCGAATACGGTTGGGCGATTGCCTGCAGTGTGGCGGCATCAGCATCGGCATCACCATCGGCCAGCCAGGTGTATTGACCGGCCTCAAACGCTGACAGACGGGTATCCAGACGCACCGAGAACAGATTTTCTGTCCATTGATGAATACTGGAAACCGGGGCCTGGACCCAGCCAGGAACCCTGAAGTTGTCGGACTTGTTTGCCATAGCCTGATGCCCCGGCTGAAAAAGGGCGCCATTCTCGCACAAACAGAAAATGATTGGCACTTGCAGGGTGGATTCTATAGTCTCTGGTTTTGGTCTGGGCCTGTAGCAAACATAACAAGAGGTGCACGATGTCGTCTGAGAGGTCGCGTTCGTTAATGCAAACCTGGTTTGAAACCCCGTTGTGGAAGCGCATTGTTGCTGCGCTGGTTCTTGGGGTGATTGTAGGCGTTATTTGGGGCGAGGGTGCCCAATCCATCCGCTGGGTGGGGGATCTGTTTATTCGCGGTATACAGATGGTGGTTGTACCACTGGTGTTTGTCACCATCGTTTCCGGCATTGTCGCGCTGGATGACCCGCGACGACTAGGCTCTCTGGGCGTGCGCGCCTTCTCTATGTACATGTTTACCACCCTGATAGCGATCTCTATCGGCCTTACCCTGGCTGCCGTTATTCAACCGGGAATGGGAGTTGACCTGTCAGGGGCCGTGCCTGGCACTCTACAGGAACCGGTTTCGTTTCGTGATCAGCTCATGCGCATTGTGCCGACAAATCCATTCGCAGCTCTGGCTGCTGGCGATTTTCTGGCTGTGATCTTCTTCGCCATTATTTTTGGTATCGGCATTCTTTCGATAGGTGAAAAAGGCGCACCCTTGAAGGAACTGATGAACTCCGCCACGGAAGTTATGCTCAAGCTGATTGGCTGGGTCATGGAAACCGCTCCTATTGGTGTATTTGCCTTGATTGCCTGGGTTTCAGGGACACAAGGGGTTGCGGCACTGCTCGATGTTTTGCCGCTGGCGGGAACGGCAGTGGCGGCGTTTGTAACGCACTTCTTTCTGGTTTACGGCTCATTGATGAAAGTCGTACTAGGGCTGAATCCCTGGTTCTTTTTTCGAAATGCAAAAAACGCAACGCTGGTGGCTTTCTCAACATCGTCAAGCTCCGCCACATTGCCAGTGACCTTGTCGGTGGCGGAAAAGAACATGGGTATCAAACCCGTGGTAGCCTCGACCAGTATTCCTCTGGGCGCAACAATAAATATGGATGGTTCTGCCATTTATGTGGGTGTGGTTTCGGTTTTTGCAGCCCAGGTTTTTGGTGTGGATTTGTCATTTGTGGATTACATCATCATGGCTGGCGCCACCACGCTGGTATCCGTGGGTACCGCTGCAGTACCCGGTGCATCGGTATTTTTGATGGCTGGCGTGATGGCCACCATTGGGCTGACCCCGGCGCAGATCGCACTCGTCGTAGGCTTTGTTTTGCCGTTTGACAGGCCACTGGACATGATGCGGACATGTTTGAATGTAACCGGTGACCTGGCGGTAGCGACGGCAGTGTCCAAGTGGGAAGGGGAATTCGATCGTGAGGTGTTCGAACGGGGTTACAGGCTGGAAGATTCTGAACCCAGTGTTTAATCCTGAAAATTCCACTTCACAGTGACATCGGCGCGCACATCTTCATCCAGAAAATATAGTGGAGTATGTGCGCGGGTCTGCGTCATGACCAGTTGAGATTCCAGCTCCCAGTTATCACTGATTCGCCACTCTGCCCCCAGAAACAGCACACGGGCATCGCCATCGAGCTGGGTTTGCAGCGTTGCCGACAGCGTCAATTCGTTGTTGCGCAGGTTGTTGCTGTAGCGCATCAACAGGTTGCCACGCGCATCCATATCTGCGCCTTGGTCATGCTGTGCAGACACACTGAGGCTGATCTGTTGAGTGGGGCTGATGCCATATTCAAATCCGCCTGAGGCTGCCATCCGGTTGCGCTTTGTGAAGCCTGGTACCGGCAGGTTGCCGACGCCGGGCAGAGCCATGGTGTTAACAGTCTCGCTAAGTACGCCGTGACTGAAGGCCAGATCCAGTGTCAGCAGCAGGCGACCCAATGCGCGGTTTGCACTGAAGCCAAGTAACCCGTGATCATTGATGTGTGACTGCGGGCGCAGAGGGGTGCCGGCAAACTGCGGCAAAGTAAATCGCAGTGGATTTTCGTATAACCACGCTGCCATGAAGGAAATATCGCTGCCAGTAAAGGAGCGGCTCCAGCGTGTGCCGACCTCAAACAAAGCCTTGTCACGGTCATACGAGGACAGCCTTAACGGCGTTCCCAGTATTTGTTGGGGCTGCGGATATAACGGGCTGCCGCTTACCGGCAGCGGATCAAACTCAGGATAAAGATTCAGAAAACTGGACCAGTTGCCGTGCTCGCCAAACAGATCCCAGACCAGTAACCACTGGTTAAGGCGGGCGTCTTCTATATCAATAATACTGAGGTCACGAAATTCAGTGGTATTGATAACATCCAGCACCGAGTTGCCGACGGTTTCTCCCCAGACAACAGTCTGGCGACCAAATGAAAAACTGTGGCGCGCCCCACTGCGTTGTATAAACAACTCATTAAGTCTGAGCTCGCCATCACCACGATCATGGCTGTTGTATTCATAATCACCTTTTGCCCACAGTCGCGCCTGAGCGCTGCCTTGTAATAACCAGCCTGAGGCAAACGGATTCTGGTAACGCACGTTCAGACCAGTGCGATTGGTTTCAAGCCCATGGTGACGAGTGTCATGGCGGTTAATATGACCACTCAATTGCTGGCTGAGCTGAAAACGGAAATGACCGGGCGCGGAAGGGCTGCTTGCAGACAAATGCGCATCATCAAAACTGTTGTTAAACAGTTCGTCGAAATTGACATTGGCAAAGGGATCCACATCCTGAGCCGCAGCAGCGCAACTTGCAATCGCCAGCATGGCGGATACCAGGCCCCGGTGCAGCACTGTCACTCTACCTGCGCCCGTATCGCCTGCAGCTCAGCCTCGCGGAAAGCGACATCGGTCAGAGTGCGTGTGGTCAGAAAATTCTCCGGGATGGTAACTCCGGTGTTGATTTCAAGAATGGCCATATTGGAAAGCCGGTTGGCGACCAGATTCATCATGGTCAACGAACGCGCAGTCCATACACCGTTGATCTGTTCTGCGCGCGCAGCCAACAGGCGTTTGATCTCACGACCCGTGCGGTCATACATATCCGCGCGCACTATTAATAATCTTTCCTTGTCGACGTATTGCACGGTACGGGCATAACGCGAATTGCGGGCACGTTTTTCGTTGGGAATGGTTTCTATCAGCCAGACGTCGCGGTCTGATTCCTCGGCTTCACCGAGCAGGTTGATTGAGTAGTCCTCAAGTTTGCCAGTGTCCTGGTCCTCTGTAGTGAACTCGGAGCCAAACAAAGAGGCCGGTTCTGAATCGTCATCGGAGTTGCCACTGGCAATGCGTTTGACCTGACCCAGTGCTGAAAGATACAGCCAGGTTTCGTTGTCCTGTTCGGGGTTATCAAAGGTTTGGTTGAGCATGCCAATGCCGCGTTCTGCTGCGGGTTCCAACACAATGGAAATGGAACGGGTATCACGCATGTTGGCACCGGTATTGATGCTGACCATTTCCAGCGCCTTGACGCGCGGGCGTTCAGCACAGGTTATCTGGTTGTTCTGCAAGCCAAAACGGCAGCTGGATAATTGTATGCGGTTAAAAGCCGCGTCCGAGATTGCGCGCTGGTTATTTTCAACTTGCTCAAGAATCGCGCGACCATCGGGTTGTGCCAGAGCTGCGGGCAGCGTCAATAACATCACCAGCGCAATTGTGATGCAGGCGCTGAATACAGGCCCGAGTTTTGTTTTTTTATTATCAGACGCTTTCATGGGGTTTCCCGAAATCTGTCGACTGGTTAAATTCGGTTACAGGGCCCTCAAGACCAAAACGAGGTTTGATAACTTTCAGAAGTGCCGGCAACAGCAGCAGGTCACACAATAAGGCAACAAAAATTGCCAGGCCGCCAAATATGCCTATTTTGGCAATCCCCAGATATTCGGAAAAACTGAGGATCGCAAAACCGGTGCCCAGAATCAGCGTCGTAAACATCACTGCTCGTCCGACATGATGCAGGGTATTGTTCAGGGCCTGATTCATATCGCGCGTACGCGCCAGCTCCACACGATAGCTGGTCATAAAGTGAATGGTGTCATCAACAGCAACACCAATAATGACTGGCGCGATCAACAGAGTATCGGTGTCCAGCGTAATACCGAGCAGGCCCATCACCCCGAATGTCAGCAGTGCAGGCACAAGATTGGGTACTATCGAGATCAGCCCTGCCTGCACAGAGCCCAGCGTAATGACCATAATCACACTGATAACAGCCAGTGCAAACAGGAGGCTGCTGTATTGGGATTGTGCAATTTCATCCATTGCACGCATCATCAGCGCCACCGAACCTGTGACATTTACCTGCAGGTCTGGAAACTGTGTTTGCAACGGACCAAACACCGCGTCGATGTCCGCATTAAGCTCTTCAAAAAATTGCTGGTACTGATAAGAACCCGCATTGTATGCATTGATGGTGATATGGCTGCGGCTGAAATCATCCGACACCAGGCTGCGCCGCTCCTCCGGATTTGCGCTGTTAAACAGGTACAACAGTTGCGATATGGTGACTGCTGAATCAGGAATACGATAATAGTCTGGATTATCGCTGTTCATGATCTGATAGGTATCTTTGACGATATTGGCCAGTGAATAGGTGCGTGATACTTCGTCCTGATAACGCTGCATGATATGGGTTTGCAGGGATTCCATCGCGCGCAGAATCGCCGGTTCCATCAGGCCATCACTGACGCCGACATCTATCATCACAGAAAGTGTCTGGGCACCTGCCATATGGGTGTCTACCATCCTGTAGGCAATACGGGGCGCGCTATGATCACGTGCCAGTTCTGCTACATTACTGTCTATGCGTACCTGACTGGTCCCATATAACGAGGTGACAAATACCGTTGTAAAAAGCAGGATGATGGTCCAGGGTCTGGACATGGACAGATGCCGGCAGAATTCCAGTAGTTGCGGTTGCCAACGCATCACTGCCAGTGTCATCAGAGTGATTAGCGACAGGTATAAACCGATGCCAAATCCTGCTCCCCAGATCAGCGCAGCCATTATCAGTAGCAGTACTGCAATCTGAACTGTGGCTGGCAGTTTCTGCCAGCGTAGCAGCAGGTCCGCGCCAGCTGTTTTGCCGCTATCGGCCGCCGGGTGCCGGAAACTCAACAGTATCGGCAACAACACTACGGTGAAAACAAACGCCAGTATGACGCCCAGCGCCGACATTACGCCAAAAACCTGGATCGGCACCAGATCAGAAAGAGCCAGTGACAATACACCCGCCATTGTTGTCAGCGAGGTCACCATGATCGCCAGGCCGGTTTTTTCATAGGCACTGGACAGGGCGGTGTCATGGTTTTCACCCTCCTGTCTGAACGCAAAATAGGCGCTGAGAACATGCACGCAGTCCGCAATACCTACAGCAAAAACCAGCATGGCGGTCAGTGACACCATGGTCGACAGATTGGCACCACTCCAGGCGGTTAATCCCCAGCTCCAGACCAGGCTCAGCAAGATAATCACAATAGGCCAGAACACCGCGCTGAACGAGCGGAACAAAGTGCGCAGCAGAATGACAAATATCGCAATCATGCCTGCCGCCAGCCATATCATCGCCTGCAGCACTTCATACACCCAGGACATCAGCGAGGGATTTCCGGCAGGATAAAAGTTCAGCGTGGTTTCGTGCTGCGCATAAACGGCGCGAACGGCATTAAAAAAATTGTGATACTCCGCCATCTGCACCACTTCAAAACGCACATTGTCGATGGTGGCGTTTTCGTCAAAGCTGAGCTCAAAATTGCTGAAAGCATCGTCCAGGGAAATGTTGTCAGCGTTAATGGCCGGCACATAGTCATCAACCGGTTGCGCGCCAAAACTGGTTTGCAGCAACAAGGCGCCAAAGCGCCCATCTTCCGAGAAAAACGCCAGCCGGTAATCTTGTTCTGCCATGGCGCTGGCACGGATAATCGCCAGCTGTGCCGGGTCGTCAGGAATCTGTTCAGGAACCAGGCGTTCCGAGCGCAGGGTGTCACCCTCAACACGCTGTACACGCAGGTTGGTGATGGGCTCCACGCGGCGGATCAAATCCAGTTGTGTGAGGTCAGCCTGGTATCGCGAAGCATCAAGACTGCGCCAGTTGCGCAGTTGTTCAGTCAGGGTTTGCACGGCTTTTAATGAGGCCGCAGAAAAGACGTCGCCGTCACGGGCTTCGTATACCAGATACAGTGAGTCATCACTGCCGAACTGGGTGCGGAAATTATTTAATGCGGCAATGGCTGGGTCATTGCGATCCAGAAAACCATCCACATTCATGTCAATGCGGGTACGGGTAGCAACCCCCCAGGCCATCACCAGGCTGATCAGCAGCATTGCACACAGGATCAGCGTGCGATGCCTGACCATCAGGCCAGGCGTTGCCGCAAACCACTGGCTAAGCACCAGAAGCCGGTTTTCCATAACGTTGCTCCAGCACGTCCTGTTACCGCTTCATACAGGGAGCTTTTTGAGGGGTGTCAGCAGCGCCGGATCAACGCGCCAATATCGGCACCACTAGCACCGATAAACACCAAAGGTCTGTCGACCATCATTAATAGTGGATTCAGGGACTACACGATTGCCACCCAGCCGACCGCCTTCATTGCGCGCCAGGGATACCAGCTCTTCCTGCAGACGGTTGGCGCCGCGTTGAACAAAACCAATATTGTCGAGCGCATTGACGTTGGCGGTACCAACACGCGTGCAACCGCCTACCTGGGCAGCGGTTGCCACCTGTACATTGCGGCCTTCGGGCGTGACTTGCACCCAGCTATTACCACAGGCAGCCAGGGTCAGCAGCACGCTGGCGGCAAAAAACACACGCGTAGAACTCTTCATACAACTCTTCCGGTTGGGTTTGACAATAGCGACGTATTATCCGCGTTCCTTGGCGCGAATCAACAACCCACACGGGTAGTTGACACCACCGGTGTCGGAAAATGTGAATAGGTTCACGCTTAACGAACGTCTGTTCTTGATGGAGAGTCCAATGCTGGTGCAACCAGCTTCTGTGGTACCATTTTTGCCTTGATAATACGGCCGCAGGCGGGGAGAACAAACAACATGTCAGCACTATCAAATTTGTCTGGTAAAAACGTTGTGATTATCGGAGGTACCTCCGGTATTGGTCTGGCTACAGCAATTGCCGCCAGTGAGCAAGGTGCCAAGGTATGGGCTGCCGGCCGCTCCGCAGAACACATGGAGAAAGCGCGTAAAGCTACTGCAGGCAAGGTCGAGCTGGTGACACTGGACACCCACGACGCCGAGGGCTTAAAGGCCCTGTTTTCTTCGATTGGCACTATTGACCACCTGGTGTCAGCGGCAACCGGGGGTTCGCGCACCTTAAAACCCTTTGTTGAACAGACCGACGAACAGTTCAAGGCCGCATTTGGCAAACTCTGGGGTTATGCCACAGTGGCACGAGTAGGCGCGCCTTTTGTAGCCAAAGACGGCTCCATCACCTTTGTCAGTGGTGCGCCGGCCCGCCGTTTCCGCCCTGGCAACTCGGCGCTGAGTGTGGTTGGCGGTGCTGTTGAAAACCTGGTGCGTTGCCTGGCCGTAGAGCTGCGTCCAATCCGTGTCAACGTAGTATCCCCTGGCATTATTGATACCGCGCTGTTTGACTGGATGGGCGCTGAAAAGTCTGATCGTATCGCCGCAATGACTGCTGGGCAGCTGGTGTCACGCATAGGCCGCCCGGAAGAAGTGGCAAGTGCATTGATTTATCTGATGCAAAACGGATATGCCACCGGTACCACCGTTGACGTTGATGGCGGCCAGTTGCTGTCATGAGCGCTCCGTGAGGCGTCGCACAGAACCAGATGTTGTTGCCAACCCCTGATGGAATAATAAATATATGCCAGTAAAACCTGTTGTACTGATTTACGACCTTAATAACAAACTGGTGGACGAGGTCGCCAAGGAGCTGGGAAAAACCGGTCGTTACACCACTATCAACACGTTTAACGAAAGCAACGCCCTGGCTGCCGTGCGCCAATACGATAGAGTTTTTGGTCTGCTGACCAACAAACTGACCTGTGTGATCACTGGCTGGAACGAGTACAAAAAACCACGTGACCAGTTTGTTTACCACCTGCGGGCTCTGGAGCGCAAAAGCCCGCTGCGTCAGCCTACACCGGTTATCCTGATTACAGAGGATCATCGCGCGGATCTGAAACAGCGGGCGCTGGATATGCAAGACGGTGGCGTCATTGCCTATCTGCATCCTGACAGTTTCAAGACCTCGCTGATCAGCGTGCTGGATGAGCTGGTGGACAACGGTGACCCCAAAGCGCTGAATCAGCGTGCAATGGACGAATTCCTGAGCGACGCCCAGCACGAGGAATAATCCGTGTCCAAGTTTGAATTCATCATGATGTTTGTGTCCGTCGTGGTCGTTTTTGCCATGGCGGAACTTTTGATGAGCTGGGGACGTATTATCCGCAATCGACAGCGAATCAGTCAGCCATGGTTGCTGGCCTACGCGTTGATGCCTGACTTCTCAGAGACATGGCTACAACGCTTGTTCGGCACCATTGTTGTATCGTTATCAGTGATCTGGCTGTTCTTCACAAGGAACATCAAAGTTCACTTGGCGCTAATGATCTTCAACCTGACCTACCTGTTAACTGTTTCTGTTTATTTCCCGGTTCGTGGTTTAACAGCGTTCTGATCAGCGCGCGGGTGGCGGCGGATAGGCGCCATCTGCACCATGAACTTCCTGCCCGGTGACCGGCGGATTAAACACACAAGCGAGTACCAGGTCTTCAGCGTGTGCAGTCAGCACGTGCCTGTCATGTTTATCCAGCACATAGAGGGTGCCAGGTGTAATTGGCCAGCTCTTGTTGTTATCCAGCTTGCGCACTTCGCCGCTGCCACTGATGCAATACACCGATTCAAGGTGGTGTTTGTAGTGCATCTGCGTCACTGTATTGGCAAAGATTGTTGTTATGTGGAATGAGAATCCCATATTGTCGTCAGCCAACAACATGCGCACACTTTGCCAGGTTTCGGCGCTCACCCGGCGTGTACTGTTTTCGCACTCGGCAAGTGTTCTGACAATCATGATGCAGCCCTCAGTTCGGATTTGAGTGTGGCATTGACAGCGTTCTGCAGAATGTCCAGACCTTTGTCGAGCTCTTCCATGCTGATGGTCAGCGGGCATAGGCACTTCACCACCTGATTTTCAGCGCCACTGGTTTCGATGATCAGGCCCTTGTCAAAGGCTTCGCGGCAAATGGCAGATGCGGTTGCGCCATCGTGCAAGGACAAACCCTGCATCAAACCACGGCCCTTGCGATGGATCTGGCGCCGGTCAAAACCCTGGCTGATCTCTTGCAGGCGCTGGCTCAGATGCGCACTTTTTTCCTGTACCTGTTTCTGGAAGCTGTCATCCGCCCAGTATTCTTCAAGCGCTTTGGCCGCTGTCACAAACGCATGGTTATTGCCCCTGAAAGTCCCGTTATGTTCACCGGGTTTCCACTGATCATATTCAGGTTTGATCAGCGTGACAGCAAAAGGCAAACCGTAGCCGCTGAGTGATTTGGACAGTGTGACCAGGTCCGGTTTGATGCCGGACTCTTCAAAACTGAAAAAGCTGCCCGAGCGGCCGCAACCGGCCTGGATGTCATCCACAATCAGCAGAATGTTGTGTTTTCTGCACAGCGCTTCAATGCGCTGCAGCCACTGGTTGCTGGCAGTGTTTAGTCCACCTTCACCCTGAATGGTTTCCAGTATCACTGCAGCAGGTGTGTCGATGCCGCTGGAAGAGTCTTCAATCATCTGTTGCAGCAGTTTGACTGTGTCCAGTTCCTGTCCCAGATAACCGGCGTAGGGCAGGTGAGTGACGCCAGTCAGCGGAATCCCGGCTGCATCACGGTGATGTGAGTTGCCGGTGGCTGCCATCGAACCCAGACTGACGCCGTGGAACCCATTGGTGAACGCCACAATGTTATGGCGACCGGTGACGTTGCGCGCGATTTTCATCGCAGCTTCCACTGCGTTGGTGCCTGTTGGCCCGGTGAACTGCACAACATAATCCAGCCCACGCGGTTTAAAGATGTATTGATTCAGGTTCTCCAGAAACTGCTTTTTGGCAGCGGTATGCATATCCAGACCGTGGGTAATTCCGTCCTGTTCTATGTATTCGAGCAGTGCTTTTTTCAAAACCGGATTGTTATGGCCGTAGTTCAGTGTGCCTGCGCCGGCCAGAAAATCCAGATAGGCATTGTTGTCTTCATCGTAAAGATAACTGCCTTTGGCGCGGCTGAATATCACCGGGAATGCGCGGGCATAACTTTGAACGGATGATTCAATACTGCTGAAAATATCAGTCATGGTTTTTTTCTCCCATGGATTTTGAAAACGGCCCTATACGAAGTTTGTATTCGGTATCGTGCTGATTCTGAAAATGCTGTTCTCGTTCAAACAGCGCCGTTTCAGCGACAGTAGTCTGATAACGACGTGCGAGTGAGTTAAATAGCGCGCGGGATGCTGTGTTGTCCGCCGTAACGGTGGTTTCAACAAAACGGATGTTGTGGGTGCCGCTGCGCGAAAGAATATCGTCGAGCATACGGCTGGCCAGTCTCTGGCCTCTGGCAGCGAGATCTACAGCCACTTGCCAGACAAACAGCGTGTCAGGATGTTGTGGCAGCGTGTAGGCGGTGATAACACCAAGCAGTTGTTTGTCCTGAATAGAGACGGCACTGGTTGCACTGAAATGTGTGCACAGAAGCAGATAACAATACAGTGAGTTTGTGTCCAGAAATGCGCTGTTGCGAATCAGATTCAGAACGGCAGCACCGTCATTCGGCACCGGTTGGCGAATGGAAATTTGTGGTGAACTATCGTGTTTTGCCTTGCTCATAAGGCTGGATTTTTCCCTTCCTGATTAACTAAGAAGGCAACAAGCCTAACAACTGAGGTTCGGCTTGTCTAAACCGAAAGGTTTGTTATAGGTGTGATTGTGCGCAAATTTTAGAGGTGGGTGGCGTAAAAATGACCACGGAACAGGAGCTTGCGGCCGGACTTGGAAATTTGAAAAAACCTGAAAAAAATCCAAAAAAAAGCGGCGCTGTTTTGAGCAGCGCCGCTTTTTGACAGATGTCAGAGCATCTTAGTTTGGCAGAGCCAGTGCGATGATTTCCGCAGGGCCGTTGCCGCTGACAGCCATCACAATGTACTGCTTGCCGTTCTGAACGTAGGTCATCGGCAGACCCGTCTGTGATGCCGGCAGTCTGATTTCGGCTACGATGTCGCCCGTGGTTTTGTCGTGTGCACGGAATACCGGGTTACCACCCTGGCCTTCACCGGCAAACAGCAGAGACTTGGTCACCAGCAGGCCGGCACGTGTCGGGATACCGGTACGTGGCAGTTCTACACCACGCAGCAGCGGGTGGTTCTTGATGCGCTCTGGTGTGTCCGCGTTGGCAACCCACCAGTTGATCTCACCCTTGTTCAGGTCCATTGCAGTAATACGACCCCACGGCGGCGCCACAATCGGAATACCGTCCACAGATGGGTTGCGTGCAGGACCCTGGATCCAGGCCACTTCAGAGAACTCTGCGCCCGGAACCAGTGACAGTACCGCTACTTCGGTACGTGATGGGATATACAGAACGCCGGTTTCCGGATCGTATGCACCACCTTCCCAGTTGGAACCACCCAGCGTGCCTGGCAGGCTGATGGTGCCGATGGTGCCATCAGCACCGTTGGCTACTGACGGAGGCGCAAAAAACGCACCCATGCGGTACGGTTTAACCGCTTCTTTGGCACGTGCCAGGATTTCCGGAGTGAAGTTCACCAGATCAGCTTCGCTGAAGCCCTGACGATCATATGCCGGCGGCTTGGTCGGGTGCGGCTGGGTAGCAGCAGTCCACTCACCAGGAACGTCAGTCTGCGGAACCGGACGCTCTTCGATTTCCCAGATTGGCTCACCGGTTGCACGGTCCAGAACAAAGGCAAAAGCCTGTTTGGTCAGCTGAACCAGTACTTTGCGGCCATCCGGCAGATCCGCCAGGATAGGCGTAGACGGGGTGTCATAGTCCCAGATGTCGTGGTGAATATGCTGGTAGAACCACTTGCGCTCACCGGTACGGTAGTCCAGCGCAACGATGGAGTTGGTGAACAGGTTGTCACCTGGACGGTCGCCACCAAAGCGGTCGCCAGTCGCAGATTCAACCGGCAGGTAGACCAGGCCCAGTTCCGGATCAGCTGACATCGCAGCCCACACACCACCGTTACCGGTAGTTTCAGCAGAGCCGTTCAGCCAGGTGTCATAACCTTCTTCGCCGTTCAGAGGAATGTTGCGGTGAGTCCACAGCAGCTCGCCAGTACGAACGTCAAATGCGCGTACGTCACCCTTGATGTTGTCAGCATGCGGCGGACGCATGGAAACCTGGTGCGCTGCACCCACTACCAATACGTCATTGATAATGGTCGGCGGGAACGTCAGGGTAATGTCCAGGTCATCACGCACCGGGCTCATACGCAGACCTACAGTCAGGTCCAGAATGCCGCCGTCACCAAAACTTTCGACCATCTGGCCGGTTTTGGCATCCAGTGCCGCCAGGAAATAACCAGGGGTTACTACAAAAATCACGTCCTGACGACCGTCAGTCCAGTAGGCAACACCTTTACCAGAGTTTTTACGCGGGGAGCCTTCAAAACGCTCACCTTCTTGCGGACGCCACATCCACAGGGTCTGGCCAGATTCAGCATCAATGGCCACAACGTTACGGGTGGTGCCGGCTGTGGCGTAGAGCACACCATCAACCATGATTGGGGTGGTAACGCTCAGTCCTTCAGGACGCGGACCGAAGTTGTCAGCTTTCCAGCGCCATGCAATCTGCAGGTCTTTAACGTTGCTGGCGTTGATCTGTTCCAGTGGGGAATAACGGTTAGCGGCCAGGGAGCCGTTGATGTTAGTCCAGGGCATGTAGTCAGGGCCTTCGGCGCCGCCACCTTGATTAATCTCAAAACCGGACAGTTGGGCAATGCTCAGACCCGCGATGCTGCCAGTGGCGTTTGCCATTTGCAGAACATAGGCGGTGAGGTCCAGGTATTGTTCAGGGCTGAGTGAGCCGGGGGTTTCCGCCGGCATGGTGCCCATGATTTTCTGGTGCAACTCGGAGGCAGGTTTGCCGAGCCAGTTGTTGCTGACACGCATTTCGATATCGGCCTGAACGTGACAACGCGCACATTCAGACTGAAACAGTGTTGCGCCTCGTTCGGCCGAGGCTGTCTGCGCCTGGGCACTA
Organism: uncultured Pseudohongiella sp.; assembly: GCA_964535565.1. Lineage (GTDB taxonomy): Bacteria > Pseudomonadota > Gammaproteobacteria > Pseudomonadales > Pseudohongiellaceae > Pseudohongiella. The sequence continues at coordinate 91,543 of CAZHUJ010000012.1, forward strand.
ACAGACGCCAACAAAGGCAATGACATGAGCAGGAGGGCTCTGATCACGCGGATTCTCCTTAATTCTTCAATGAAGGTCTGGAAATACAGAAAGTACTTCTTGTTGTTGTGATATTTTGTTGTTGTTGTGATGGGGTATGCCGGCTTCGAATCATGAGCCTGAATACGGCGGCAGAGAGTACCCTGTTTGCTTCTTCCACGGAAGCACTTGGCTGTAACTAAACGTGTCAGAACAGGGGTATGCCGTAGTGCTATTATGCCTCGCCTGTTGCGCTTTTGATGCTCAAGGAATACCCGTTTGAGTCGAACGTCACAGAATAAGGGACAAAAAGGAGGCCACGACCATGTCATCCGCCAAACAGCTGATTCGTACCACATGCCTGAGTGCGCTTGCTGCCGTGATGTTGACCTGCAGCCAGAACCCCGTGACTGGCCAGCGCGAGCTCACGTTGATTTCGCAAGCGGAAGAGGTGAACATTGGCGCCGAACAGTACAGCCCATCCCAACAAAGCCAGGGCGGGCTTTACAACGTTGACCCTGAGCTGACCGCTTATGTTAACGAGGTTGGTCAGCGAGTGGCCGCTTACAGTCCGCGCCAGCTGCCCTACGAATTTGTGGTCTTAAACAACTCCGTCCCCAACGCCTGGGCGCTGCCCGGCGGCAAAATTGCCGTTAACCGCGGCCTTTTATATGAAATGAACACTGAAGCCGAGCTGGCCGCTGTGTTGGGCCACGAAGTGGTTCACGCCGCGGCGCGCCACGGCGCCCAATCCGTTGAGCGAGGCATGCTGATGCAAGGCGCCTTGCTGGTAACTGCCGTTGCGGTGGCGGTCAACGACAACCCCTATGGCGGCGCTATTATTGGTGGCGCCCAGCTGGGCAGCCAGCTGATCACCCAACGTTATGGCCGCGATGCCGAGCGTGAATCCGATCAGTATGGCACTCGTTATATGGCTCAAGCCGGATACGACCCGCAGGGTGCAGTCGATCTGCAATTAACCTTTGTACGCTTGTCTGAAGGCAACGCCCCCGGCTGGCTGGACGGTTTATTCGCCAGCCATCCGCCTTCAATGGAGCGGGTAGAAAACAACCGTCGTCTGGTTGCCCAGCTGCGCGCAGAAGGTTTCACCGGTGGTGAGACCGGTGCAGAGCGTTATCGCCAGCGCACCGCCAACCTGATGGCTTCCAAACCGGCCTACGACGCCTTTGACGAAGCCTACCAACTGATCCGTGACGATAAATTCGAGCAGGCTGAGCGCAAAGTAGACGAAGCCATTGCCTTGCTGCCCCGCGAAGCGCGCTTTTACGGTTTAAAAGGTGATATTGCGCTGTCGCAGCGCCGTTATGAAGCCGCCATCGACTACTACAACCAGGCGCTGGCACGCGACGACAATTACTTTGACTACTATTTAGGCCGCGGCATGGCCTACTCGCGTCAGGGCAACCGTGCACAGGCGCGAGCTGACCTGCAAGCCAGCCAGAACCTGCTGCCCACCTCAATTGCCGCAAATGAACTTGGCTCAATGGCCCTGGCCGACAACGACCGCGCCGGCGCCAAACAATACTTCCAGATGGCCGCCACCGCGCCCGGTGCAGTGGGGCAACAGGCACAAGCCGCCTTTTTGCAACTGGATGTGGTCGACAACCCCTCCGCTTATATACAAACGGGTATTGTCATAGACCCCAGCGGCCGCCTGATCCTGCAAGTAGCCAACCGCGCACCGATGCCACTTGCCAGTGCCACCTTTGAATTACAAGGGATTGTAAATGGACAGCTCAGCCGCCAACCCTTCACTGCCAACAACATAGCGGCAGGTCAGGTCAGCGAATACGACACCGGCGTCCGACTGCCCGCTGGCACCACTGCACAAATGATTCAGGCGCAAGCCATACTGCGATCCGCAAGGGTGCAATAGGCCAGCGCCTGACAGGACAGAAGAGAGTACTTACTGCGCGGCAGCTGCCAACGCTGCTGCGTTAGCCGCCTGACCTGCCACCGCATCCGGGGTCAGGTTCAACGCGATGCACTGATGGTAAATGTCGTTGTTATCACCCGGCGTTGTGTTGTACGGACCGTGAGCTGTTCCCGCAGGGTCCATCATCACCTGGATGATCTGCAGCGTGCAGTTATCACACTCCACATCCGGCAGTGTCACTTCCCAGGTATAAGAACGCTGAGCGGTTTCACGTGTATGCGGATTCAGGTTATCCATCAGCACGGTTGAGTTGGTGAAGAAATCACCGTCTTTCATGTAGTCACCCACACGGCATTGATCGGTGTCATCAATAGGACAGCCACCCGGACGGTTCTCAGGATCAATAGGCACAATCCAGCGCGGATTCACAAAGTCATCAAAACCGTCGTTGTCGAATGCAATGCGGAAATAACCAGGATGCGGCACATACTCAGCCAAATTGATGGTGATGGTTTCACCCGGCTTATAAGTGTACTCGGCGCCTGTTGCCACCGCGTTTTCCGCGTTACCACACGGTGCTGCCTTGGTATCACGACCCGCGGTTCCCTGCTCATACATCGCCACATGTGTCCCCGCCCGCTTCAGATCAATATGCGCAGACAGCGGCGCAGCCCCTGCACTCAGCGCCAACGCCAGGCTCAACGCCGACAACCGGATCATGGTTCTTTTTTGCATTCTCTGTTCCTCATGGAGTTATAGGTAGTACATATACGACCAAAGTGCCCAAACAGACCGCCGCCATGTCAAAAGCTTTCCTTTTATTCGACCATAGTCGACGACACGTTATTTTTTACAGGACAAGTGACCTTCCCGGCAGATGCCTATATAATGCGCGCCTTGTCCACGATCACCAACCGCGCTGATCAGACATCATTTATGCACCCGTAGCTCAGCTGGATAGAGTAGGTGGCTTCGAACCACTTGGTCGGGAGTTCGAATCTCTCCGGGTGCACCATTTTTTATTTTTGCTAATCAACTACTTGTTTGATTCAGCCTTATCGACATGACCAATATGTGACCAATTCTGGTCATGCTTATGTCGAATCTTCGCAATAGCCGCTTCCAAGTCTGGACGGTCTTCTTTAACAAATTTCCCGTCATGTTTCCGGACTATCAACACAGTGGATCGCATTTTTGGGCTGCCGCAAACTGCTCAGAGGAAGTGAATAGTCCCGCCAAAGCGGATTACGAATCCCCTTATTGCATACACCAATTTTGTATAAGCGTTGTGAACCCGAAGAGCGAGGCTCATGCGTAAGCCAAGTGGTCCCACCGACCGCTGTGCTTTCTAGCCAATCGGCTAATTGCTTGTGCCCATTAAAGCTGATATCCGTGCTTGCACAACTAACGTAATAAGCGTGCGCACGTTTAATAGTGACAATTTCCCCTTCTAATTGAATCAGGGTTCTGGTATCAACGATTTACAGAAAGGAGTTCGTATTTCGCTCTATCGAAATAGGGTGCATAAAAGCTTGGAAAACCGTGCCAGCGCACTATTCAAATGTTAGGAGCTCACCCAAATGTGGAGTAGATTTTGAGAAACAAAATACTCGTAGATGCCAGTTTTAGAATCGAAGACGCATGGTTTGTTGAAAAGCCAGAGTCGTATGAAGTCGAAATTGTTGAGCCATTGAGAAAGGCCGACGGAGCTCTCGGATTTGTTGTTGCCGATGTTCTCTGCATATGTGTAACACTGCAGTCTGTGGGCTTGGTGGACTGGGTCATTGGGAAGGGGTATGACCAGCTATGGGAGTATTTGAAGGGGCTGTCTGCGGCAGTTCCGTGGTCGCCGATTCAGCGCAACTGCAATATTAGTGTCACAGACCAAGATGGCAGCGAACGGATAAGTGTAGATATCGCAGGCTTCGATGCTGAGACCATTGGCCAGGCAGAGCTAGAAGTAAAGAATGAAATCAGCAGAATGGCTTCTGGTGATATTAAAGAAACCTATTCAGTACAACTCAAATTTAAGAATGGCAAAAGCGCTGATCGCTCCTAACAAACCGATCCTGAGCGACAAAAGTATGTCGCCATGCCTTTTGCAAAAGGCGCAAAAGCCACGCCAACATACTTTCGCGCCAGATCAGGGGCGTTAGTGCTTAGTTCGATTTAAACAAATTAGGAAGTAATATGATCAAATGCTTTTTATCACATAGCTCGAAGGACAAAGAGCGTTACATTAGAGTAGTTAAGAATAATATTAGGAAAGAATCGACGATCTACGACGAGGATACGTTTGAAGCAGGAATGTCTCCAAGTGAGGAAATCATCCGGGGTTTAGATGAAACATCCCTGTTTGTAATATTTATTTCTGAGTCAGCTTTAGAATCGAAATGGGTAACCGATGAGCTATCTATTGCGAAAGAAAAAGTTGATGCTGGGAAGATAGATCGGATATATCCGATAATAATTGACGATAACATCACATTTGAAGATCCAAGAATACCTAACTGGATGAAGGATGGTTTTAACATCCAGCACATTCGGCAGCCTAAAGTTGCCGCTAGAAAGATTAACTCAAGGCTTCGCGAGCTAACGTGGAAGAATCACCCCACACTGAGAGCGCGGGAGAGAATAGTAGTTGGTAGAAATGGGAAAATTAAGCTGGTAGAAGAAAGATTTGATGATTATGACAAAGATAGTCCTTTGGTATTTATTTCTTCTGGCCTAAATTCAATTGGCAGAAAGACTTTTATTAAAGAAGCTCTCAAGAAAGCGACAGTCATACGAGAGTCTTACGAATTTCCTCAAATATATATTGATGAGACTGATAGCATTGAGGACTTTATATTAAAGGTAAATGATCTAGGTCTAAGTGATGAGATAAGTACAGTAGACCTTTTGACTACTAATTTTGAAGAAAAAATTGAAATAGCATCTAGGCTTGTGGACGCTATAGCGTCAGAAAAAGAACGAATATTGATCGATGATAGGGGCGCAATTGTAAGATATGACGGCGATATAGTTGATTGGTTTCAAAGCATCGTCAATAACCTATCAAACAGAGGTCATCTCACATTTTGTATTGCTAGCAAATTCAGAGCTAACAGGTCTTTGCAATATAAAAACATGGCGTTCTATATGGAGGAAATTCCAGAACTCGAAAAATCCGAAAGGAATGGATTGCTGTCAAGATATTCAAAATATAGGAACCTAGAACTATCTCGTGACGATCTAGGATTTTTTTCTGATCTTCTCACCGGATATCCGGAGCAAGTAATCTATGCTGTGGATATGATCGCTGAAACTAGCGTTTTTGAGGCAAAGAAAAACTCTCATTTGATTCAGGAGTATGCCACTGATAAAGCGAAGCTTGTGGTAGATTCCCTGAAAAATGATCAAATATCTCTCAATTTTCTCTACTTCCTTTGTAAGTTCGAGTTTATAAGTTTTGATTTTCTATTTGAAATAGCAGAGGAGCATACCTATTTTCCTGTACTAAGCGATTTTCTCTTAAAGTCTGTATGTGAAAGGCTGGGAGCCTCAGGTGACTACATTAGGGTTAATGAGGTAATAAAGGATTATGTAGATCGAAGCCGTTTTGGTATGCCGTCTGAGTTTTCTGATAAGCTGAGAGCGCATGTCCAGGAATTTATTAATAGTGACGGTGAAGATAACAGAGACATATCTGATTACATATTTTCCATACAGGAAGCCTTGATGTCAGGGGAAGAAATTCCCGATAGATTGTTAATACCTTCATATTTTATCAAGACTATTAGAGCAATATACAAGAAGGGCGGCAGTGCAAATTACAAAGAGGTTGTTAGGCTTTCAGATCGTATTTTGACTAATTCTGCCTTTCTGCACAAAAACGTTTTGGAGAATATCTATTTTATAAAATGCCAGGCACTTGCCCGCCTAAGAGATTCAAGTTTCTTTGGAGTTGTAAAGTTAGTATCTGAACCTGACAGCTCATTTTTACATGGTTTCTATTATCGAATCCAAGGGAATCAAGATAGAGCAATAATGAGCTATAACAGAGTGCTAGAAAAAAGGCCAAATGATTATAGAGCTAAAAGTGAACTAGTATTGATTTACATGCAAAGTGAAGATCATGAGTTAGCCTATGAGCTCGCAAAGGAAATATACAGCCACGCACCGAATAATCCGCTTAACGCTAACAATTATCTCTCTTGTATATTTCATCGTGACAAAAATCATGCTGACAGGGCACTTATAGAAGAAATCGTCAATAGGCTTCAGTCAGATCCTTCTGATAGGGCACAGGAGATGTATAGCAGTGCACGAGCAAAAATATTAGCGCACTTTGATCATGATGTTGACGGTGCATATTTGCTTCTGGAAGAGGCAATTAGAAGATTTCCCGATGTAACGTACCCGGTACTGACACTGGCGGATTTGTCTATACAATTTAAAAATACCGCTTGGCTAAAAAAGGCTATAGAGATATTAGACAAGCAGGAATCATCAAACTCCCAGACATACCGCAGCTATATTCGGTATAAATCGATTTACATAGCTATATCTGGAAATTCTGATAAAGCAATCTCTCTAGCAAAGAATGAATTACGAGGTTTGCGACAAGAAGCTCTTGACAAGTTTATTAATAGATTATCATCCATACAAAAAGAGCACTAACAAGGCGCTGCAACCGACCTTCGGCCACTGTCACCTTTTTTGCGCTTCGCAGCAAAAAAAAGCGCCATTGGCCTCCGGCGGCTGAGCGCGGCGTTGAGGCTGTAGAAAAACTCTCCAACGCCGTATAATTTATAAAAATAAATTCGCTCAAAAGGAGCGACGCTATGCCCAACTTTAAGCCATATGATTACAACCAATCTGCCATGGTTGTGATTAACTATCAGGATCAATTGCAGCCAGGTACATTCGAACACGCGATTCATTATCTGGTAAGCGATCGGATAGATTTGTCGGCTTTTCACCCCAAGTATAAAAATGATCTGGGCGGTCGTGCTGCATACGATCCAGCTATTCTTCTTAAAATAATCTTGTTCGCGTATTCCAAAGGCATTACCTCCAGTCGCGAGATTGAGTGGTGCTGTCGTACCAATATTATTTTCAAAGCGCTGTCATGCGACACCGTACCCCACTTCACCACGATTGCCAGTTTTGTCAGCAGTTATCCGCAAGCGATGGAAGTGTTGTTCGAGCAAGTGCTGCTGATTTGTCATGAGGAGGGCCTGCTCGGCAACGAGCTGTTTGCTATCGATGGTTGCAAGATGTCATCAAATGCGGCGAAGGAGTGGTCTGGTACATTCAGTGAGCTGGAGCAAAAGCGCGAGAAGATACAGCGTCAAATCCAGCATTGTATGAAAGAGCATAAAAAGTTGGATCGACGCCGCTCTGATGAAAAAGAGCGAGCCAATCGGCTAGAGCAAATGTGCAACACCCTGGACAAAGCCAGTGAAAAAATAGAACGTTTTCTAAAGACAGCCTGCCCACGGATGGGACAGGGGAAACGGCTCAAGGAAGTGAAAAGTAATATCACTGATAACGAATCGTGCAAGATGACCACAAGCAAAGGCACTATTCAGGGCTACAACGGTATTGCTGCTGTGGATAAAAAACACCAGATCGTGGTGGAAGCAAAAGTCTTTGGTGAGGGGCAGGAGCATCACACCTTAAAACCAGTATTGGAGAGCCTAAGCGCACGTTATCGTCGCACTGGCATTAGCAAAGATCTGTATAAAACCAAGGTCATTGTGACGGCTGATACGGGATTTTCCAACGAGGAGAATAATCGGTATCTGAAAGCGAACAAGATCAACGCTTATATACCCGACAATGCTTTTCGCTCACGCGATCCCAAGTTCAAAGATCAGAAAACGAAGTACGGTAAACGCCATCAGGACAAACCCAAAATCCGCGATGTTATCCCTGCCAGTGAATTCAGCTTTGACCCCGAAAGGATGATCTGCATTTGTCCTGCGGGCGAGCAATTGAGTTTTTACGGCCAGCGCAGCGATATCAATGGTCAGGCTACAGCCTATTTTGCTGGTCGCCTGAATCAGTGTCGCAACTGTGATATCAAGTCGCTGTGTATGCACAATCCATCATCGGCAGATCACCGCACAGGCGCCGGGCGGCAAGTATCTTTCCAGATAGCCGGGCAACGCAAACGCACCGCAACCGATTGGATGAAGCGCCGGGTCGACAGCCGTGCAGGCAAGCAGATCTACAGCCATCGGATGTCGGTGGTCGAGCCTGTATTTGGTAATATCGGGACCAACAAGGGGCTCAATCGATTCAGTTTGCGAGGCAAAGAAAAGGTTCAGGGCCAATGGCAATTGTTTTGTATGATACAGAATATAGAAAAGTTAATGAGGTATGGTGATATCCCGGCATAGTAGGCAGAATGAGCGAGTCCACGACTAATTCTGGTCGGAATAGTCATCAAATATTCTTAATTATTTGAAATGCTGGATGACGCCAGCATTTAACTGGAAAGACGAAGGCTGCGAATAGTGACTTTTTATAAAACTGTTTTTCTACAGCCTCGTTATGTGATAAGTCCGGCCGCAGTGATTCAGAACAAAAATAATATGAGGATGAAGCATGTTGAGCAGCTTTATCGTTAAATTTTATTCGGTTTTGCTAGAGGCATCGATGTGGATAATACTGATCGCATCTTTCCTTCTAGGTCTTTCCGAAGGTGGAGTAGCCCTTGGTGTTGGGCTAGCCCTGTTCGCATTTGTGCTTTGCGTTGTTTTTTTGGGGCATTTTTTATTCTTGTGGATATACTGAAGCGCTTGCAATCGATCGACGAGAAAACGCAGATCTGATTGACTATCAGTGTGATCGCTAATGGTTAAACCACGGTGGATTATGAGTGCAGAAATTTTGTGGGGTATTGCTGGTTTTGTTATCGGCGCTCTGACCGGCAGCTTCTTGAGCGCAGCTGGCAAAGATTTATATGAGTTTGTCAAAAGACAATTAAAGCAATCCCATGAAGTAGAGCCTGGTTATGTATCAACCCTGTACCCGCCTCAGAATTGTGCTTGGATTCCTGAGGAAAACTTAAAGAATAAGGAGAAGAATAAGTGGGGCTATCATCCGCACCCCGCTAGAGGCGGTAAATGCTTTCGTACTACTGCCGACTCAAAATTTCCGAAGAAGGAATATCTTATGGTTACGCCCAATGCCAAAAAGTTGTAATCACATAACAAACCGCTCAAATTCGTTCCGCTTCGCTCCACCGGACGCTAACTGCGTTCGCGCCGTTTAGCGGAGCGTTATACAGACTAAGGAGAGTCAGATTTGAAGTTAACCAATGTAGTCCCGTGGGGCCGATCTTTTGATGAGTATCAGGCGATGTTCGGATTATCCGAGAGTGACCTGAACAGTAAGCGTCCGGCCAACCCATCTTGAGCCAGACATTTTTTAACCCGATAGTGTCCGCTTATTTTTAAGCGGACACTTATTATGAGTCAGTTAAGCGTAATTAATAGACCACGTAAGCGGCAACGTCATTCGCCGCAGTTTAAACAACAGGTAGTGGCCGCCTGTGCAGAGCCCGGTGCTTCCGTAGCCGGTATCGCGTTAGCGCATGGCCTCAACGCCAACATGCTGCGCAAGTGGATACGTGAACACCATACTGACAATCATGCACTGGCTAAGCCCGCTTTTGTAGCGCTGCCGATGCCAGGTTCAAAAATCAGGCAACCAATCACTGATAACGCTGATGTACACACCGACAGTTTTTGTATCGAGATCCCGTACCAACATCAGCCTATACGCATTCACTGGCCGCTGTCTCAAACTGATCGTTGCCTGGCGCTGCTGCGTGAGTTATTGCGGTGATCCGGATCGGTAATCAGCCCAATTTTTAAGTGAAGTCAAAAGTGGAATTTTCTCGTAATCTAG
>CAZHUJ010000013.1:0-69441 GCA_964535565.1 uncultured Pseudohongiella sp.
CTCATGGCTCCATTCTCTCAGAGTTAGGAGCCTCCATGAAACCCGGGGCGATTCATGTTGACTGTTCAATGGTGTTGCCCTCTAATGTCGAGTATAAACTGCTCATTAGCGCTATTAACCTATTAGCTTCGGAAGATGTAATCATGACTGATGAAATTTTGAACAAGGGCAAGTGCCCAGTGTCGCATTTGACAACAGCCTTTGGTGCCCCGGTTGTAGACAATCAAAACTCTATGACCGCTGGCAAGCGTGGGCCCGTGCTGGCCCAAGATGTCTGGCTCAACGAAAAACTCGCCAATTTCGTGCGTGAGGTCATCCCCGAGCGTCGCATGCATGCCAAGGGATCTGGCGCGTTCGGCACGTTCACTGTGACCAATGATATAACCCGCTACACACGCGCCAAGATTTTCAGTGAAGTAGGGAAAAAGACCGAAATGTTCGCCCGCTTCAGCACAGTGGCAGGGGAGCGGGGCGCGGCAGATGCCGAGCGTGATATTCGCGGGTTTGCGCTCAAGTTCTACACTGAAGAAGGCAACTGGGACATGGTGGGCAACAACACCCCTGTGTTCTTCTTGCGGGATGCCAAGAAATTTCCGGACCTCAACAAAGCTGTAAAACGCGATCCGCACACCAATATGCGATCGCCGACGAACAATTGGGATTTTTGGACGCTGCTGCCCGAAGCGCTGCACCAGGTGACCGTGGTGATGTCGGATCGCGGCATTCCCAAGAGCTTCCGCCATATGCATGGCTTCAGCAGTCACACCTACAGCTTCTGGAACGATGCGGGTGAGCGCTACTGGGTGAAGTTCCACTTCAAAACGCAGCAGGGCATCGAGAATCTGACCGACGCCGAGGCTGCGGCAGTTGTCGCCAACGACCGCGAAAGCAATCAGCGGGACCTTTTCGAATCGATCGAGCGCAGCGACTTCCCGCGCTGGAAAATGTATGTGCAAGTGATGCCCGAAGCCGATGCGGAGACCTATCACGTTCATCCGTTCGACCTGACCAAGGTTTGGTATAAAGAGGACTACCCGCTCATCGAGGTAGGCGAGTTCGAACTGAACCGCAATCCGGAGAACTATCACATGGATGTTGAGCAGGCAGCCTTCTCGCCATCTAATCTTGTGCCTGGCATCAGTGTCTCCCCGGACAAGATGCTTCAGTCGCGGCTCATCAATTACCCCGATTCACAGCGCTACCGCCTGGGTGTGAACTATCAACAGGTGCCTGTGAATGCGGCTAAGTGTCCTGTTATGAGCAACCACCGCGATGGTAGTGGCCGGGTGGACGGCAATTACGGTGGTTTGCCGCACTACCAGCCTAACAGCTTCGGTCAATGGATAGAGCGGCCCGAGTATGCAGAGCCGCCGCTCAAGATTGACGGGGATGCGGCCATGTTCAATTTCCGTGAGGATGATGACGATTATTACAGCCAGCCGCGCAAACTTTTTCAACTGATGACGCCTGCGCAACAGCAGGTACTTTTTGAAAATACGGGGCGAAACATGGGAGGTGCGCCAGATTTCATCAAACAGCGCCACATTGACAACTGCACCCGTTGCGACCCGGCTTATGGTGAAGGGGTTGCCAAGGCCTTGGGTATGTCGGTCAAGGCGCCAGAAGAGTTGTCTCCCAACCCTGAATTGGCAGAGTAATATCGACCGCGCAATAAAAAGCCCTCAAGAGTAGTCAGGCGGTTCGTGAACTGCGCGGTTGCCATCGGGTTTCCGCGCGAATTTCTTTCAACGCCCACGTTAGGGGGAGTTCAATATCCTCGTCGTTTCCCGCTTGCGGCCGTGCCTCGAACACCTCACGCCTGTATTCATAAGGCTCCAGTCAGTTGGCTTTTGCCGACTCCACCAGGGCATACAGTTGGAAGTCAAAGCACGGAAAGTGGCCTAGGGAGCTGTGAGGCAGAGGCCAATTGGCGATTTTTCAAAGAATTTTTAAACATTTTCTGAGTATGGTATTTTTCATGGTATTACTAATTAGCAGGAAAATAAGCCATTGAATATAAAGGATAAAAAAGGCTTATTTACAATCGAGTGGGAATAATCAGGTAGTTAAAGAATAGCGAGTTAATCATGACAAACAGCGAAAAAATTTATTCCGGTAAAACCAAAGACCTGTACGCCCTGGAAAACGGCAACATTCTGCTTGTATTCAAAGACGATGTGACAGGTGCTGATGGTGTGATCGATCCGGGTGCCAACACCGTTATTGGTCAGGTTGAAGGCAAGGGACGCAAGTCTCTGGCGATGACTGATTACTTCTTTGCGCGTTTGCATGCCGCGAATATTCCCACGCACACCGTAGCGGTTGATATCGAGAATGGCAAGATGGAAGTGCGTCGCGCTGAGCCTCTGGGTAAAGATCTTAAGGGTGCGGGTGGTCTGGAATTTGTTTGCCGTACGCGCCCTTGGGGCAGCTTCATTCGTCGTTATCAGTCATACATTCGTGAGACCGATGCCAACCTGAACTACTTGGTTGAAATCACTGTAAAAGACGATGAGCGCGGCGATCCGCTGATCAACGACGATACCCTGATTGCAATTGGTCTGGTAACTCCAGCGCATCTGGCTGAAGCAAAAAATCTGACGCGTCAGGTATGCCAGATTGTTGAAGCCGATCTGCGCGAGAAGGACCTGACTCTGATCGACATGAAAATCGAAATTGGTCTGGTAGACGGCAAAGTTGTTGTTATCGACGAAATCTCTGCTGATGCAATGCGTGTGATGGGTGCTGATGGACAGGTACTGGCTCACGCAACGGTGTATGAGCGGCTGATAGGCTAAGGCGGCAGAGGTAAAGTGGAAATGAGCAACCCCATCCGCATTGGCATCGTTGGTTACGGAAACCTGGGTCGTGGTGTCGAATCTGCCATCACGCAGAATCCTGATATGACCTTGGTGGGTATTTTCAGCCGCCGTGATCCCGCAAGCATCCAGACTAAAACGCCAGCGTATTCCATTGATGAAGTCGAGAACTTCAAAAACGACATTGATGTGATGATTCTGTGTGGTGGTTCGGCAACAGACCTGCCAGAGCAAGGTCCAGAGTTTGCGCGTCTATTTAATACCGTAGACAGTTTTGATACCCACGCCAAAATCCCAGAGTATTTTGAACAGGTGAATGCAGCGGCAGAAGCTGGCGGTAATGTCAGCGTGATTTCCACCGGTTGGGATCCAGGGTTGTTCTCACTGAGCCGTCTGCTGGGTCAGGTGATCCTGCCAGAAGGGGTTGAGTACACTTTTTGGGGTAAAGGCGTGAGTCAGGGGCATTCTGATGCCGTGCGTCGTGTGTCAGGTGTTAAAGGCGGCGTGCAATACACAGTACCTGCTGAGTCAGCACTGTCGCGTGTGCGTGCCGGTGAAAATCCTGCGCTGAGTACACGTGATAAACACCAACGTGACTGTTTTATTGTGGCGGAAGAGGGCGCTGATCAAAATGCGATCCGCGATGCCATCGTGAACATGCCGAACTATTTTGCGGACTACAACACCACCGTCACTTTTATCTCTGAAGACGAGTTAAAGCGTGATCACAGTGCAATGCCACACGGTGGTTATGTGCTGCGTAGTGGTAAGACTGGCACAAACTCAACACAGCTAATGGAGTTTTCGCTGAAACTGGAGAGCAATCCGGAGTTCACCGCAAGTGTGTTGGTAGCTTATGCGCGTGCCGCACATCGATATGCCAAAGAAGGGTTTAAAGGCGCCAAAACAGTGCTGGATATTCCTTACGGTTACCTCTCGCCAAAAACAGCGGCGGAGCTGCGTAAAGAACTGCTGTAAATTCCATTGCAAAACGGCGGGAACTTGCTAGGCTCTTGCGAGTTCCCGCCTCCTACCCAATGGGGCACATTTCACGGATCTCCACATGTTAGAGATGGACCCCCTTAGCGCTTTAATTAATTGGATCGCCGAGTACGGCCTTTATGGTTTGTTGCTGCTCGGAATCTTTGAGCGTTTTGTGCCAATTCTGCCGTCTTATGGTGTGTTGGTAGCCATCGGTATTGCTGCCGATGAAGGCGCCTGGTCATTGATCTGGGCGATCAGCGGCTCGGTGTTGGGAAGCCTGGTTGGTGCGTTGATTCTGTATCGTATTGTGTTGTCGCTGCGCGAGGAGCGCATCCATCGTTTGTTGGCCTGGATTGGTCGTATGACAGGGATCTCTGCTGCACGTATTGAGAGCAGCATCATGATGTTCCGTAAACATCAGCGTGGTCTGTCATTTGGTATGCAACTGGTGCCGTCTATTCGTCTGATTTCCCCTGTGATCGCAGGACTTTTTCGTGCTAATGGCAAAGCGTTCGCCTTGGCCACCATGCTCGGCATCCTGTGCTGGAATGGGTTATTTATTCTAGTAGGTTATGCGGCCTCAACCATTGCACCGGATACCAATGCCTCAGCTTTGGCGATTCAGGTAGTGGTTGTTTTATTGGTTGTAGAACTGCTATTAGCCTTAATTTGGCGCTGGTATCACGTAAGTTTCCGCAAAAAAGCCTGACCGCAAGCGATTGATTTAAGGAAAAAATTAATTGCCGACTGCGGGTTTCACAGGTTACTCTCCTGTCTGACACGGTAATCACCGGTCTCTATAACAACCCAACCATACTAATAACGTACTTACCGAGGCGATCCTTTAATGTAAGGTTGTTGCCGGCGGTAGTTGTCTCTGGTTGCTGAGTCAGGGCGTAAAGGGAGCTGTCGACCGATATCATGATTCAACTTGTAGTCATCCTGCCGTTTATCGGCAGCCTGATCGCAGCGTTTCTGCCGGCCAACTCCCATAAGGATGCCCGCAGTAGCGAAGCATGGTTATCAGCAGCCGTTGCCATGATTGGCCTGGTCATTACCGCCATGCTGTACAGCAGCATGAACAACGCCGGAGTTGTGCAACAACAATGGAGTTGGTTGCCGCAGTACGGTCTTAACATCAGTTTCCGTATGGATGGCCTGGCGTGGCTGTTTGCCTTATTGATCCAAGGCATCGGTTTGCTGGTGATCCTCTATGCTCGTTATTACATGTCCCCCAAAGACCCGGTGCCGCGATTTTTCTCGTTTTTGTTGGCATTTATGGGCGCGATGTTGGGTTTGGTACTCTCCGGCAACATCATTCAGCTGGCCATCTTTTGGGAATTAACCAGCATCATCTCGTTTTTGCTGATTGGTTATTGGCACCATCGTATTGATGCGCGCCGTGGCGCGCAGATGGCATTTGTGGTGACGGCTGCCGGTGGTCTGTGTCTGCTGGCGGGCATGGTTATCCTTGGCCAGATAGTCGGCAGTTATGAACTCGATGTTGTTTTGGCTTCCGGTGAAATGGTGCAAGCACATCGTCTCTATAACGTGGTGCTGGTACTGATTGTGGTGGGTGCACTGACCAAAAGTGCTCAGTTCCCATTTCATTTCTGGCTGCCTCATGCGATGGCTGCGCCTACGCCGGTGTCGGCATACCTGCATTCGGCGACCATGGTTAAAGCGGGTGTTTTCCTGCTGACGCGTTTCTGGCCAGTACTTGCAGGAACCGATGAGTGGTTCTGGTTAGTGGGTGGTGCGGGCGTCTGCACCATGTTGTTGGGTGCGTTTTTTGCGATTTTCCAGAGTGACTTAAAAGGGCTGCTGGCGTATTCCACCATCAGTCATTTGGGCTTGGTAACGGTTCTGTTGGGAATGGGCACTACTGCCGGTGTAGTGGCCGCTATTTTCCATATGATGAACCACGCCATTTTTAAAGCTTCGCTGTTTATGGCGGTGGGCATCATTGACCACGAGGCGGGTACGCGGGATATGAAAATCCTGCGCGGCCTGCGTCAGAGTTTGCCAATCACCGCCACCTTGGCGATTGTTGCCGGTGCTTCAATGGCTGGCGTGCCGTTGCTTAATGGTTTTTTATCCAAGGAAATGTTTTTTGCTGAATCCCTGGTTGTGGGCGGAAATCAGCATTGGTGGATGTCCTGGGCAGCGCTGCTGATGGGTATTTTTGGTGTGGCGTACTCGCTGCGTTTTATCAGCGTGTTTTTTGGACAGCCCACACCACAAATGCCAGCAGAGATTCATGAGGCGCCGCGTTGGATGCTTCTGCCGGTCGAGTTTCTGGTGCTGTTATGTCTGGTAGTGGGTGTGCTGCCGGCGATGACCGTGGGTCTGATTCTGCAGCATGCAGTGCAAGCGGTGTTGGGTGATCAAACGCCGGACTATAGTCTGGCGCTGTGGCATGGATTTAATACCCCGCTGTTGATGAGTATTGTGGCGTTGATCGGTGGTATCGCGCTGTATTTTGCACTGTGCCGTTGGGTGAAACTTAAATACACCGACGATGTGCCAGGTCTGCCTAAACTCGATGGCGCCAAACTCTTTGATCGAAATATGTTCCTGCTGTTCCGCTTCTCAGGATGGTTGACCGGGCGCACCGGTACACAGCGTTTGCAGTCGCAAATCCTCGCGATACTCGTAGTGATGGTGTTGTTTATCCTGGCACTGGCACGTTGGCCGCAACTGTTTAAAGAAATCGAGTGGACAGTGGACACCTGGGTGTTTGCACTGATGTGGGGTGTTGGCTGTGTGTGTGCAGTGGCTGCGGCTTATATAGCAAAATACCACCGCCTGGCAGCGCTGATCCTGATCAGTGGCACCGGTATTGTGACCAGTTTGACCTTCCTGTGGTT
Source organism: uncultured Pseudohongiella sp. (assembly GCA_964535565.1). GTDB lineage: Bacteria > Pseudomonadota > Gammaproteobacteria > Pseudomonadales > Pseudohongiellaceae > Pseudohongiella. The sequence continues at coordinate 6,674 of CAZHUJ010000013.1, forward strand.
GTCAGCACCTGACTTGGCGCTCACACAATTGGTGGTTGAAACTGTGACAACGGTGTTAATTCTGCTCGGTTTGCGCTGGCTGCCACCGCGTCTAACCAGCGAAGAATTGCCGGAAGAGCTGATCGAAAAAAGTTCGCTGCGCGCGCGTCTGCGTCGTTCACGTGACATCATTGTGGCGGTGGTCAGTGGAGTGCTGGTGTCTTTGGTGACCTATGTGATGTTGACGCGTCCAGACAACGCGACCATCAGCGATTTCTTCCTGATTAACGCCAAACCACAAGGGGGAGGCACCAACGTAGTAAACGTGTTGCTGGTGGATTTCCGCGCCTTTGATACCTTGGGCGAAATCACCGTGTTGTCGATTGTGGCGTTGACTGTGTATGCCTTGCTGCGTCGTTTCCGTCCGGCGCCAGATAGCAAGGTGTTTCCCGCGCCACAGACCAATCCGCTGGATCCCAATATTCATCTCACGCCAGCGCAACACGCGGAGATGGGTTTTATGCGAATCCCAGCCGTGTATTTGCGTTTCCTGTTGCCCTTCACCATGTTGATTGCTGCGTACTTCTTTATGCGCGGTCACAACATGCCAGGTGGCGGTTTTGTCGCTGGACTGTGTTTTGCTGTGGCACTGATTACGCAGTATATGGTCGGGGGCGCAGTATGGTTTGAGGCGCGTTTCCGCTTGAATGCTCACAAGTGGTTAGGTCGGGGTTTAGGCATTGCAGCGTTGACCGGAGCAGGTGCGTGGGTGTTGGGATATCCGTACCTCACCAGTCACACCGCGCATGTGTATTTGCCTGTGTTTGGTGAAGTGCATTTCCCCAGTGCCTTTATATTTGATTTAGGGGTGTTTGTGGTGGTCGTAGGCATGGCGGTATTGATGTTGATTGCCTTGTCTCACCAGTCGGTGCGAAGTCATCGTGTGCCGGTTGTGAATGAGTTGCCACCTGAACCTGCAGCCGCTGACAAAGGAGGAAACCACTAATGGAATTGATTCTATCGATCTCGATCGGTGTGTTGTTTGGTTCCGGTGTGTGGCTGGTGCTGCGTCCTCGTTCATTTCAGGTGTTAACCGGCTTGTTGTTGATGTCGTATGCGGTGAACCTGTTTATTTTCCTGTCTGGTTTTATCAGTGTGAACCGCCCCCCTTTGACTCTGGGTGAAGGCGTGCCGAATCCGGCTGATTTTGCTGATCCGATTCCGCAAGCACTGGTGTTAACCGCTATTGTGATTGGTTTTGCGACTACAGCGTTGTATCTGGTGTTGATGCTGGGTTCACGTGGTATTACGCGTACTGACCACGTGGATGGTAAGGAGTCATCTGAATGAGTTTGCCGTTGACTTCTCACCTGATGATTTTGCCGGTCTTATTGCCGCTGCTGGTGGGTGCATATCTCATCACTGTTAATGAGACTCGACACAATTACAAATTTGCATGGAACCTGGCATCTGTGCTGGTGCAGCTGGTGGTTGCGGTCAGTTTGCTGATCATGGCCGACAGTAATCTCTGGCAAGACGGCATTGGTGTTTATCTGTCAGGAAACTGGGTAGGCCCGTTTGGCATTGTGTTGTTGGTCGATAGACTCTCGGCGTTGATGCTGGTGTTGACCTCAGTGCTGGGCCTGAGTGTGTTGTTGTACTCCATGTCACGTTGGAGCCGGATTGGGGTGCACTTTCACTCGTTGTTCCAGTTTATGTTGATGGGATTAAACGGCGCGTTTCTGACACACGATTTGTTTAACCTGTTTGTATTTTTTGAGGTCATGCTGGCGGCTTCTTACGGCCTGCTACTGCATGGCTACAACTTGCCGCGTATACGCGCGGGCATGCAATTTATTGCGATTAATTTGCTGGCTTCGTTGATGTTCCTGATGGGGGTCACACTGATTTACGCCGCTACTGGCACCTTGAATATGTCGGATATTGCTATCCGTGCTGGGCAAGAAGGCAGTGTTAACGTTGAGTTGATGCAGTTGGGCGCTGCCTTATTAGGTATTGCCTTCCTGGTAAAAGGTGCGGCTTGGCCCCTTGGTTTTTGGTTGCCTACAACTTACGCCGCTGCATCACCACCTGTGGGTGCGATGTTTGTGTTGATGACCAAAGTTGGGGTGTACGCCATTGTGCGTTTGTGGTTGTTGATCTTCGGCGGCGAACAAGCGCATATGTCTGGATTTGGCAGTGATTTCCTGTTCTGGATTGGAGTGATTACGGTGGTGTCTGGCGCCTTTGGCATGTTGGCGTCTGACCGCCACGGACGATTGGCGGGTTACGCGGCCATTATGTCCTCAGGCACCATGCTGGCGTTGATTGGTCTGGATGACAGTCGCATTCTGGCGGTGGCGGTGTTCTATCTGGTGGCATCAACCTTGGCGATGTCGGCGTTTATGCTGCTGGTGGAATTGGTTGAGCGCAACTTCAACCCGGTTGAGGCGCTGCTATCGGTGACACGTGAGGCCTTTGATTTTGAGGAGACACCCGATCAGCCAGTAGGCGTGAGTATTCCTGCCAGTTTTGCCTTGCTGGGATTGTCATTTGCTGTGTGCGTCATCCTGATCACCGGCTTGCCGCCGTTGTCCGGGTTTATCGCCAAATTAGGTTTGGTAACCCTGTTGTTATCCGGTTCATCCGGTGTGCAGGGCGTGATGTTGGGCGCGCTGATTATTGCGGGTGGTTTATGCGCAACGATCGCTCTGCTGCGATATGGAATCCGAACCTTCTGGGCCGCTGGTGCAGGTAATTCGCGTTTGCAAATCACCGAAGTGTTGCCGGTTAAATTATTGCTGCTGAGCTGCATTGTATTGACCGTTCTGGCAGCACCGGCTTTCGACTACGCAACACGTGCCACCGCGCAATTAAGTGATGCACGCTTGTACTCCGGCGCTGTGCTGGCTCAGCCTGCTATTCCAGGCCCAACAACTCCAGGCCCAACAACTCCAGATGCAGGAGAAGGAGGTATCGAACCATGAAGCGTTGGTTCCCGTTACCCGTAACCTCGGTGTTATTGTTTTTAATCTGGTTGCTGGTTAACCAGAGTGTGTCACCTGGGCAATTATTTTTGGCGGTTGTTTTGGCTATCAGTTTGCCGCTGATGTTCCGTTCGCTACAACCTATGAACGACCCGGTAATTTATCGCCCCTTGACGTTGTTCACGTTGTTGGCGAAGGCCTTGGTAGAAGTGGTGCGCTCGTGTTTTAACGTCAGCGCTATCATCATGTTCCGAAAAAATGACGGCATCCAGTCCAGGTTTATCCGTGTCCCGCTGGATATGACTAATAACTATGGTTTGGCGTTGTTGTCCTGTCTGATTAATATCACGCCGGGTACGGTGTGGGTGGAACTGATGGAAGACAGTGGTGAGCTGTCGCTGCACGTGTTTGATTTACACGATGAACAATGGTGGATTGATACCATCAAAACAAAATACGAATTGCCGTTAAGGATGATTTTCGAAAATTATTCGCCTGGCCATGATAGTGGCAATGACAAGGAGGTGGTATGACCGCCTTACTGACATTCTCGATGAACTTTGTGCTGATCTGCGTAGGGCTGGCGATGCTGTGCTGCACCATCCGTATGTTGCGTGGACCAGCCGCTCATGACCGTATCCTCGCGCTGGATACGCTGTGGATGTGTGGCATGTTATTGGTGCTGGTGCTGGGCATCCGCTTTGGTAGCGAGATCTACTTTGAAGCAGCGCTGGTTATTGTTCTGATTGGTTTTGTGTCCACAGTGGCGCTGGCCAAGTTCCTGATGCGTGGCGAGGTGATTGAATGAATACATTAACCTCACTGCCAGCCTGGGCTGCAATACCTGTCAGTCTGCTGCTGATTCTGGGTGGATTTATTATTCTCACCGGGGCGGTCGGTCTGTTACGCCTGCCTTCGTTTTATCAGCGTATCCATGGTCCGGCTATCACTGTTACCTTGGGTGCAGGTTGTGTGCTGATAGCCTCCATGATTACCTTCACCACACTGCAGTCGCGAATTGTGATCCACGAACTGCTGATCAGTATTTTTGTGCTGATGACAGCGCCTGTGGTGTCCATGATGATCATGCGGGCTGCGGTGTATCGTGACATGCGGTCCGGCAAACTTGATTCGGCGGAGTATCTGCGTGACCCACAACAGTGACCACTCCGACATTGTGTTTATGCGCGAAGCCTTGCGGCTGGCCGAACAGGCAGCAGAGCTGGGCGAAGTGCCCGTAGGCGCGATTCTGGTTCGTAAGGGGCAGGTGATAGGGCGCGGTTTTAACCAGCCAGTGTCTAGTCATGATCCCACGGCTCATGCCGAAATTCGGGCGCTGCGTGATGCGGGGCAGGTGGTTTCCAACTACCGTCTGCCTGACACTACCCTCTATGTCACCATTGAACCCTGCACCATGTGCCTGGGCGCGCTGATACATGCGCGTGTGGGCAGAATTGTGTTTGGTGCCCCAGAGCCGCGTTACGGCGCTGTGGTCAGCGGGCAGCGATTACTGGAAAACGGCCAGTTTAACCACAGACCGCAGGTGCAGAGCGGGGTGCTGGAAGCTGAGTGTGCCGGCATCATGAAGCAGTTTTTTGCCGCCAAACGTAAACAGGCGGCCCAGGCCCCGCAGCAATAATCGCCTGATTTTTACTGCCTGATGGCGTATCATAGCGCCTCCTCACTGGCTTCCCGATTCACTGACAATCAAGGCAATCAGACACAATGCTTGTTCTCTCTGGCAGCACCGCGCATTCCGAATTTCGACTTCGTAAACTTCTGCGTCAGATTCAGCTGGATATTCCCGAAGTGGAAGGGCTGAGTTCCTCCTTTGTCCATATCATTGATACCGAACAGGCGCTGGACGACCAGCAGATGACGGTGCTGGAACAGCTGCTGACCTACGGCGATCCTGTTTCTGAAGATCAGATAGAGGGCGAGTTTGGGGTGTTCCGGCTGGTAGTGCCGCGTCCGGGTACAATTTCGCCCTGGTCAAGCAAGGCCACGGATATCGTCAGAAATTGTGGTCTTACTGCGATCAGCCGTGTTGAACGCGGCATTGTCTGGCAGGTTTCGCTGTCTGCGCCTATCAGCGACGAAAGTCTGCTGGCGCTGGATGCACATCTGCACGACAAGATGACCCAGGCAGTGCTTAATGACGTTGATGAAGCCGGTTGTCTGTTTTCACATGCCGAGCCTGCGCCGATGTCACGCGTGGATGTGCTGGCCAACGGCCGTCAGGCGCTGGCTGAAGCCAATACCGCAATGGGTCTGGCACTGGCTGAAGACGAGATTGATTACCTCAACGAGGCGTTTACGCGTCTGGGTCGTAACCCCAGTGATGTTGAGCTGATGATGTTTGCGCAGGCCAACTCTGAGCACTGCCGCCACAAGATTTTTAATGCCAGCTGGACCGTGGATGGTGTGGATCAAAGCCATTCACTTTTCGCAATGATCCGTAACACCCACCAGAAACATCCAGATGGTGTGTTGTCTGCGTATTCCGACAACGCCGCGGTGATGGAAGGCAGTGTTGCCGGCCGTTTTTTCCCGCAGCCAGCCAGCCACGAATACGGCTATGTCACTGAACCTATCCACATTCTGATGAAGGTGGAAACCCATAACCACCCAACTGCGATTGCGCCATTCCCTGGTGCAGCAACCGGTAGTGGTGGTGAGATTCGTGACGAAGGCGCAACCGGTACTGGCGCAAAACCCAAAGCCGGTTTGTGCGGTTTCAGCGTCTCCAACCTGCGTTTGCCTGAATTCCCACAACCTTGGGAAGAAGATTTTGGCCGCCCAGCACACATTGTGTCGGCGCTGGACATCATGCTGGAAGGCCCAATTGGTGCTGCAGCATTTAACAACGAATTTGGCCGTCCAAACCTGTGCGGTTATTTCCGTAGTTATGAAGAATTGGTTCCTTCCGATGATGGCTACGAAGTGCGTGGTTATCACAAACCAATCATGATTGCCGGCGGTTTGGGCAACATCCGTGCACAGCACGTTCTGAAAAAACCATTCACATCCGGCAGCAAGCTGATTGTGCTCGGTGGTCCAGCCATGTTGATTGGTCTGGGTGGCGGCGCCGCCTCCTCAATGGCCTCGGGTGCCAGCAGTTCAGCGCTCGACTTTGCATCCGTGCAGCGTGAAAACCCTGAAATGGAACGTCGTTGTCAGGAAGTGATCGACCGTTGCTGGCAGATGGGTGATGAAAACCCAATCGCATTTATTCACGACGTTGGCGCGGGCGGATTGTCCAACGCGCTGCCAGAATTGGTGAAAGACGGTGGCTGCGGCGGTTCATTCTTGCTGCGTAATGTGCCAAATGCTGAACCAGGTATGTCTCCGCTGGAAATCTGGTGTAACGAATCACAAGAGCGTTATGTGCTGGCTGTAACACCTGAAAATCTGGATATCTTTGCCAAGATCTGTGAGCGCGAGCGTTGCCCGTTTGCTGTGGTAGGTGAAGCCACAGAAGAAGAAACCATTCGTCTGCACGATAAGCACTTTAATAATCTGCCTATCGATCTGCCGATGTCCGTGCTGTTTGGCAAACCGCCACGTATGCACCGTGATGTTAAAAGCAAGAGCGTGAACCTGGTGGCCTTGGACACCGCACAAATCAAGCTGGCTGATGCCATTGAGCGTGTGCTGAGTCTGCCGACAGTTGCCAGCAAAAACTTCCTGATCACCATTGGTGACCGTACAGTAACGGGTTTGGTCGCACGCGATCAGATGGTGGGTCCGTGGCAAGTTCCGGTTGCCGACGCTGCTGTCACTGCAGCAGCGTTTGACAGTTATGCCGGTGAAGCAATGTCCATGGGTGAGCGCACCCCGGCGGCCTTGTTAAATGCACCTGCCTCAGGCCGTATGGCTGTGGCTGAAGCGATCACCAATATTGCCTCTGCAGCTATTGAAGACATCAGCAAAATTAAACTGTCTGCTAACTGGATGGTGGCCGCAGGTTACGCGGGTGAAGACGCACGTCTTTATGAAACGGTTAAAGCAGTAGGTATGGAATTCTGTCCTGCATTGGGAATTTGTATCCCAGTCGGTAAAGACTCCATGTCCATGCGTACTGTATGGCAGGATGAAAACGGTGAGAAAAAGAGCAACACGGCACCTTTGTCGTTGGTGATCTCTGCGTTTGCGCCGGTTACTGATATACGTCGTACTGTGACACCGCAGCTGCGCGTGGATGCGGGCGAAACAGATCTGTTGTTGATCGATTTGGGTCATGGTCGCAACCGTGTGGGTGGTTCTGCGTTGGCGCAGGTGTACCGTGAGATCGGTCACGAAGCCGCAGACATCGAACGCCCACAGGATCTGAAAAATTTCTTTGCACTGATTCAGCAACTGAATGCACAAGGCCTGCTGTTGGCTTATCACGATCGTTCTGACGGTGGTTTGCTGGTGACCCTGGCGGAGATGGCTTTTGCTGGTCACTGTGGTCTGGATGTTCAGCTGGCTGAGTTAATGCAGCCAGAAAACAACGTCATTGATGTGTTATTCAATGAAGAAGCGGGTGCAGTATTGCAGGTGTCCCACGATCAGCTTGGAGCTGTTCTGAGCCTGGTAGAAGAGTGGGGTCTGTCCGACTGCACCAGCGTGATTGGTCGCCCAACCACCGAAGACAACATTCGAATTTTTAATGCGGGTCGTTTGCTGATTGAGCGTTCACGTACGGATTGTCAGCGTCTGTGGGCAAGAACCAGTTACGAAATTCAGGCGCTGCGTGATAACCCCGAGTGTGCGAGACAGGAATATGAACGTCTGCTGGATAAGTCTGATCCAGGTCTGCATGCCCGTTTGTCTTATGACGTGAATGACAACATTGCAGCGCCGTACATCAATACCGGTGTGCGTCCTGCAGTCGCTGTGTTGCGTGAACAAGGTGTTAACGGTCATGTTGAAATGGCTGCAGCATTTGATCGCGCCGGTTTCCGCGCGGTTGACGTTCACATGAGTGATCTGATGTCAGGCGCTATCACACTGGACGAGTTCAACGTACTCGCTGCGTGTGGTGGTTTCTCTTACGGTGACGTATTGGGTGCGGGTGGCGGATGGGCAAAATCCATTCTGTTTAACGAACCACTGCGTCGTCAGTTCGAAGAGTTTTTTGCACGTCAGAGCACTTTGTCATTAGGTATCTGTAACGGTTGCCAGATGATGTCACTGCTGCACGAACTGATTCCAGGTGCTAACAACTGGCCACGATTTGAGCGCAACCGCTCAGAGCAGTTTGAAGCGCGTGTCAGCTTGTTAAAAGTGGCAGCGAGCCCCTCTGCCTTCCTGCAAGGCATGCAAGGCTCTGTGTTCCCGGTGGCTGTGGCTCACGGTGAAGGCCGTGTGACCTTTGCACAAGACACCATGATGTCACAGCTCAAAGCGGCTCAGAGCATTGCTGTGCAGTACGTGGATAATCACGATCAGGTCACTGAACATTACCCAGAGAACCCCAACGGTTCGCCTGCGGGTATTGCTGGTGTGTGCAGCAAAGATGGTCGTGTGACCATTATGATGCCTCACCCTGAGCGTGTATTCCGTGCCGTCCAAAACTCATGGCGCGCACAAGAGTGGGTAGAAGATGCGCCGACCATGCGTATGTTCCGCAACGCCAGAGCCTGGTTGAAATAAATAATGTACCAGCTTTGTTTTTATGTTCCGGTTGATCATCTGGAATCTGTAAAACAGGCGGTATTCGCTGCGGGTGCCGGGCGTATAGGCAATTACGACCAGTGTTGCTGGCAAGTCGAAGGTGAGGGCCAGTTCCGGCCCTTATCAGGTGCGCAGCCTGCGATAGGACAACAGGGCCAGCTCGAAAGTGTGCGTGAGTTCCGGGTTGAAATGGTTTGTGACGCAGCTCACATAAAAGCCGTGGTTGCTGCATTGAAGCAGGCTCATCCATATGAGGAACCTGCTTACAATGTTTTGAAAATTCTCGATTTTTGACAGTGTTGTAAGGCTTTATTGCTATGCTCTTGTGCCTTCGCTTATTATCACCGCCAGCAAAGTCCCGCTTGCAAAACAAATACAGGGTCTAGCTATCAAGGGAGGGGAGCAGGGAGCCTATCGCGCTTAGTCGCTTGCCATGGATTGGCCGCAGGATGCACACGGCCCCGGCACGGATGTCCAGGGCCGTTTTTAATTTCAGCTTTTGTCAGCACTCTCGCTGATCAGTTTCATTTCCGCTTTGCGTTCTGCAGAGTAGTTCACATCATACATACGCACCGGAAAATATTGCTGACGTCTGTCATCAAAATATTTTTTGAGTGTGGTTTTAACCACTGCAAAAGCAATTTCATCCCAAGGGATCTCATTTTCCCGGAACAGTTGCACCTCCAGGCTTTCAATCCCCGGGGCAAAAGTCAGGCTGGTCAGATTAGCGCGGAAAAACAGATACACCTGATTGATGGCAGGCAAGTTAAACACTGTGTACAAACTGTCTGGTAGCAGTTCAATTTCAGCGCCTGCTTCTTCCACTGTTTCGCGTACTGCACCTTGCCAGGTAGTCTCACCGTTTTCCATAAAACCAGCGGGCAAGGTCCATAATCCCTTGCGCGGTTCTATGGCGCGCCGGCATAACAGTACCTGGTCTTGCCAGACAGGAATTGTGCCCACAATATTATTCGGGTTCTGATAAAAAACCGTATCACAACGCAAACAGCAATAACGCAGTTTGTCATCGCCTGGTGGTATGTGGTGTGTAATTGGGCCGCCGCAGAGCTGACAGAATTTCATCAATATAACGCTGACTCGTGAATACAATCGTCCGTTGAAGGTGGTCAGTGCCGGTCAGTGTTTGCCCGGATGCCCCTTGTCTGCAGACCTGGGTGTGAGTGGAACAATATCAGCCTTGAAGGGTTTTTGTCGCGCCTGTATTGCTGCAGGGGAATTATTGAGGCAGAAATTCAGTTCACCAAAGGCTTCCTGCATCATTCCTGACAGCTTCAGGCAGCGTGCAGTCGGGTTCCCAGCGCGACGCAATTCCATATTGATGCGGAACTGTAGTCCGGCCAGGCGGCGCCGGGTGTCATCAGAGGCGTTTTCAACGAGTTCGTCGGTGAGCTTTTGCCGGAGGCGCTCCAAGGCCTCCGGATCTTGCTGGTGCAGTTTCATCAGGGTGTCAAAGTCAGGTAAATCTGACATCAATCACTGGATCCTGTTGATCTCGCAATGCAATCTGAACTGACGCGAGGTGATATAGGCTTCCGCGTTGCGCAGACGTTGCTCAGTGGCATACAGGCGTTCGGCGCATTGCTGAATGCTAAAAGTATCCGCTTTGTGCTGGCCTACGCTGTCCAGTCCATCGGCCTGCTCGCTCTGGGCCGCTTTTGATGAACTTCGATGTGACTTTTGCAGGGATTTTGGTTCCTTGTCAAGCACAATCCAGCAGATCACATAGGCCCAGAAGGTGACACCTCCCAGAACAAAAAGTGATACCAGGGTCACCGCGCGTACAATAAATGTATTCACATTCAGATAGTCGGCAATCCCTGCACAAACACCTCCTATCCGCACATTGCGCCGGCTACGATACAGCGGCTTTTTTAAATCAAAACGGCGAGCCGACTCCGTGTACATTCTGGTTTCCTCCTGTACCTGCTCTTGCGGCTCAGCGCGCGGCGTTTCCGACTGGACGGTTTCCGATTTTTGAAAGTCTGCTGGTGATCCCGGCATATAGGCAGACAGAGCTGCTTTCAGCCTTCCTGGCCGCTTTTCATCTTCCATCAACCAGTACAGAATCAGGTACACCAGAATCAGGAATGGTGAGACCAGACACGCTATCACGTATATGACGCGTACCAGAGCCGGAGGTACCTCCAGATAACGTGCAAGTCCTCCGCAGACGCCCAGTACCTTTTTGTTTTCACGATCCAGTTGCAAGGTGGGGCGTTGCCAGGAGGAGAACTTGTCTTGATCAGCTTTTTTGCTCATGCTGCTCCCTCCAGCCCGGAACCTCGGCATCCAGGATTGCTTCCAGTGTGTCGATGCGACGATTCATGGTGTCTGCCATGGAGCTGAGCTCACTAAGTTCATAAGCACGAGCAGCCGCTGGAAGTTTTTTCTCTTTACGACGGTAGAGCATAATCACCCAAAACGTCACGAATGATCCGGCCATACCTACCAGCACAATCACAAACTCGAAGAAGTCCATTAGCCGTATCCTTTGCTGTCAACTGATTTATTGTTTGTTGAGTTTAGCTTTGATGGACTGCAGTTCCTGATCGATCTTCTCCTGGTTGGCCAGCTCTTCGAACTCATCTTGCAGGCCGCGCTGCTTGATGTTCATGCTGTCTACTTGACCTTCCATCAGATCAATCTTGCGCTCGTAATACTCAAACTTGTTCATGGCACTGTCAATACTGAAGCTGTGCAGCTTCTGGTTGATATCCACACGCGATTGTGCGGCAGATGTGCGCATCATCAAGGTTTTCTGCCGCGTACGTGCATCGGTCAGTTTGGCCTGCAGCTGGTCAATCTCAGTGCTGAGTTTTTCCAGGGTGTCGTCCAGTTTCTGCAGTTCTTCTTCCAGTATCTGCACACTGTTATTGACCGCTGATTTTTCAACCAGCGCGGCACGTGCCAGATCTTCCCTGTCTTTGGACAAGGCCAGTTCTGCTTTGGATTCCCATTCGGCAGCCTGGCGACGAAGCTGATCAATACGGCGGAGAACGGTTTTTTTCTCGGCAATCACCTTGGCTGTGCTGCTACGTACCTCAACCAGGGTTTCCTCCATCTCCTGAATCATCATGCGAATCATTTTTTCAGGGTTTTCTGCCTTGTCGAGCAGGGCGCTGATGTTGGAATTAATGATGTCGCTCAAGCGTGTAAAGATGCCCATACTTTGATACCTCTGAAAGTGAATCTGGTTGGCCTTTGGCACGATGGGTTTTGCACTATACATGCCAAGTCTTTTTATATTTTTAAGCTTTTGTTTTTTAATTAAAAATTGATTTTGTAAGTTGGCTGCACAGTAGGTTGCACAATAGAGACTTGGTGGCGAAACATAATAAGTGGTATTTTTCGCGACATCTTAGCGGTTGATATCAGGAGAACGATGGGTGAGCGCTGAAGCGTCGCTGCCAAGAATGATTGGTGAATCAGCCAGTTTCCTGGAAATGCAGGAACATGTTTCGCGAGTAGCACCGCTGAACAAGCCGGTTCTGATTGTGGGGGAACGAGGCACGGGCAAGGAGCTGATTGCAGCACGTTTGCACTATCTGTCCAGTCGTTGGCAGCAGTCATTTCTGAAGATAAATTGCGCCGCCCTGAGTGAATCACTTCTTGAAGCACAGCTGTTTGGGCATGAGTCTGGCGCTTTCACAGGGGCCAGCTCCCAACGCAAGGGTTATTTTGAGCGTGCTGATGGTGGCACTTTGTTTCTGGATGAGCTGGCAACAACCTCCATGGCAGTGCAGGAAAAGATCCTGCGAGTGATTGAATACGGAGAGTTCGAGCGGCTCGGCGGTAACCAAACCCTTAAGGTGGATATCCGTCTGGTTGCTGCTACCAATGAAGATCTGCCGTCGTTGGCTCGTGCTGGCAGGTTCCGCGAAGATCTGCTGGATCGTCTGGCATTTGATGTAGTGACCTTGCCGCCGCTGCGCTTGCGCGCCGAAGACATTCTAGTGCTTGCTGAACACTTTGCGATTGGCATGGTAAAAGAACTGGGGCATGAGTTTTTTGCCGGCTTTAGTGAAACTGTCCAGCGTCAGTTGTTGGCGTATAGCTGGCCCGGCAATATCCGGGAACTTAAAAACGTTGTAGAACGGGCTGTTTATCAGCATCCACAGCGCACCATTACCCGGCTGGTTTTTAATCCGTTTGAATCGCCGTATCGCCCTGGGGTAGCGGCCAAGGCCGTGGCTGAAGATGATCGTGTCAGTTCTGCTGCGCCTGCTGTCGAAGCAGAGCTGCCAGTGGCAACGCCGGTCCTCGATGGCAGCGGCATTGATTTTCGCGAACATATACAGAACTACGAGCAGGAATTGCTACGCAAGGCGTTGGAGCAATGCCAGTTTAATCAGCGTAAAACTGCAGAGTATCTCAATCTCAGTTATCATCAGTTGCGCGGATATTTGCGCAAATATGATCTTCTGTCCTGATTAGGCGCCATGACACACATTTATGGATAATTTGCAACGCGGTCCCTGTGTTTTGCCACAACCGGAGCTGGATGTCTGGTGGGTAAATATCCCTGCCATCGATGTTGCGCAGTGGTTGCAAAAGTACTCGGGCCGATTGGGTGAACAGGACTTTGAACGCCTGCAACAAACGCGTTTGGCCAAAGGGCATGCGCAGTTTATATTTACCAGGCTTGTAGTGCGCCAGCTGTTGTCGTGTTACCACCCGCAAATTCATTCCTCTGAGTGGCGTTTTCTGCGTGGCGAAAATGGGCGGCCGTTTGTGGATCCGCAACAAAGCCCTCTGTCATTTAATCTGACGCATAGTGATGACAAATTGCTGGTGGTGTTCAGCCGGCATGCAGATCCCGGTATTGATGTCGAAAGCTGGCAACGGCAGGTTGATGTGCAGCCAATAGCTGAGCGCTATTTTTATGCATCTGAAGCGAAGCACCTGGCTCAGTTGGCGGGCAATGAAGCCGCACAACGGCAATGGTTCTTCCGCTGCTGGACTTTAAAGGAGGCCGCCGTCAAAGCCACTGGCGCCGGCCTGTCCAAAGCCTTGCACAAATTCGAATTTGGCAGCGAGGGGAACGGGCAGTTCTGGCATCGGGTGCATCACGAAACAGATCAGATCAAAGCGGCAACAATGGCATTCTGGTCAGGTTATTGTGAGGGCTACAGCGTGGGCTTGGCTTGTACTGGAGCCGGGGTTGAGCAGCTACGTGAGCAGCAGCCGCTGGTCAGGCAGTTGCAATGGCCCGATCAGATCGGGCCGTTTACGATCGACTGGCAATACAGTCAGAGCAAAAACTCCAGTACAAACTTGGAGCCATAAAAACCTATCAGCAACAGGGCAAACCCGCTTAAGGTGCCGCGAATGGCAGTTTGGCCGCGCCAGCCCAATTGATGTCTTCCCCACAGCAGTGCGCCGAATACCAGCCATGCCAGGATTGAGAAAAACATCTTGTGCGCCAGACCCTGAGCGTGGAAGTCGCTGATAAAAACAAAGCCGGCCACAATCGCCAGACTCAGCAAAATCTGGGCAACCCACAACAGCTCAAACAGAAATTTTTCCATGTCCTGCAGGGGCGGAAATTTCCTCATAACCGCCGCGACGTGGTGGTGTTTTAGCTGATAATTCTGAAAGGCCAGTAAACAGGATTGCACGGCCGCAAGTGTAAACAGACTGTAGGCAACAATGGACAGTACAACATGGGCAGCTAAACCTGTGTCCAGCGCACGTGCCGGGTACGTGCTGGTAACGGTCAATGACAGCACAATACTGAGGATCGCCAGCGGAAATACTCCCAGAATCAGATTGCCGGTCGGGCGCCGGGTGCTGCTTAACAGTGTCACCAGCACAATGGATACAAAAATCAGTGTGCTGATTTCTGAGACCCCAAAATGGTAGACATTGCCGCGAGAAATAAGCGACCAGGCACTGATGGCGTGAGCCAATAAACCTAAAAAGCCGGCTATGATGACCCGGGTCTGGGTCCGCTGGCGTCCGGTGCCTGAATTGAGCGACTGGCTCTGCAGGCCCAGCGTGAGCAGATACAGTGTCACGGCGGCGATACCGGAAATGCTGATTATGGGCATGGGATAAAGCGTTCCTGCATTATTTCGGTTAAACAAGACGGCAAGAGTGTCGCACAACTGCTGCCTGCATTGAAGGTGTTTCTGCGAACTCTTCGCAGATGAGATTGATTAATGACTAGTGCTCATGCGCGCTATTGTCGCTGGGGGGTATCAGGGTGATAATAGCTGCCTCTCAAAAATGACATGTCAATTCAGCATTTCAGGGGCATACACCGATGTTTGAAAGTCTAACCGAACGCCTCTCGGGCGCGATGCGCAAAATCAGCGGCAAGGCCACGCTGACCGAGTCCAATATAGAAGAAGCCCTGCGTGAGGTTCGCCGTGCCCTGCTGGAGGCTGACGTTGCGCTGCCTGTAGTCAAAGACTTTACTGACAGGGTCAAGCTGCGTGCGGTGGGCCAGGAAGTTTCGCAGAGTCTCAGCCCAGGCCAGGCCTTTATCAAAATTGTGCAGGCCGAGCTGGAAGCGGTCATGGGTTCAGCCAATGAAGAGCTGAATCTCAATACCCAGCCGCCCGCAGTCATCCTGATGGCGGGTCTACAAGGTGCGGGTAAAACCACCACGGTTGCCAAGCTGGCGCAGTGGTTAAAAAATAGTCGCAAAAAATCTGTCATGGTGGTCAGTGCCGACGTTTACCGTCCGGCTGCGATTGCACAGCTGCAGACACTCGCCAACGATGTGGGTGTCAAATTTTTTGCCTCTGATGCTTCGCAAAAGCCTCAAGACATTGCACTGGCGGCTGTAAAGGAAGCGCGTAAGGCTTTTGTTGATGTACTGCTGGTGGATACTGCCGGCCGTCTGGCGATTGATCAGGACATGATGGCGGAGATCAGCGACCTGCATAAGGTGCTGAACCCGATTGAAACCCTGTTTGTGGTTGATGCCATGACCGGCCAGGACGCGGCCAACACTGCGCGTGCCTTTAATGAAACCTTGCCACTGACCGGTGTGATTCTGACCAAGGCTGATGGTGATGCCCGCGGTGGTGCGGCACTGTCGGTGCGTCATATTACCGGCAAACCCATCAAGTTTATTGGTGTGGGTGAGAAGTCCGATGCGCTGGAGCCGTTCTACCCGGATCGTATTGCCTCACGTATTCTCGGTATGGGTGACCTGTTGTCTCTGATTGAAGAGGCAGAGCGTAAGGTTGATAAAGAAAAAGCAGCCAAACTGGCTGGCAAGCTGCAGAAGGGTAAAGGGTTTGACCTGGAAGACTTCCGCGAGCAGCTGCAGCAGATGAAAAACATGGGTGGTATGGCCAGTATTCTGGACAAGATGCCAGGTATGGGCATGTTGCCACCAGGTGCTGCCGCCAAAGTGGACGACAGCCAGTTCCGTCGTATGGAAGCCATTATTAACTCCATGACTCCGCGTGAGCGCCATAACCCTGACATGCTCAATGGCTCGCGCAAGCGTCGTATTTGTGAAGGTTCCGGTACGCAGATTCAGGATCTGAACCGTCTGCTCAAGCAGCACAAACAGATGCAGAAGATGATGAAAAAGATGAAAGGTGGCGCACTTGCCAACATGATGCGCGGACTCGGCGGGATGCGTGGTCCGGGCGGATTCCCGGGGGCAGGCGGGCCTCCGCGCTTTTAATATTGTGAAATTGGGTCGTGATACGACCCATAACACAGTATCTAGTATGTTATTTATTGAAAAAGCACAAAGATTTCTTCCCTCTGGAAATCATTTGGCTTAGAATGCTGCACTTTTTCCGGCACTGTGCCGGGAATATCTATTTTCGTACGAAGATAACTTTAGGAAGAGTAGTCTATGGTCACAATCCGACTGGCTCGTGGCGGCGCCAAGAAAAAGCCTTTTTACCACATTACCGTTTCTGATTCGCGCAATGCCCGTGATGGCCGTTTTATCGAGCGCGTGGGTTTTTTCAACCCGGTAGCTCGTGGCAAGGAAGAGCGTCTGCGTCTTGATCTGGATCGCATCAACTACTGGTCAACCCAGGGTGCGCAGCCAAGCGAGCGCGTAGCTGCGCTGATCAAAGAAGCAGCTTCCGCTGTCAAGGCTTGATTGTCAGGGTTATATCTTGACCACGCAGGATAGTTCAGCGAACGAGCTGGTAAGCCTTGGACGCATTGGTGCGCCTTACGGTATCAAAGGCTGGTTCAAGCTGGTGTCTTACACCCAGCCGCGCGAGAATATCCTGCAGTATCGCCAGTTTACCGGCAGCCTGAATGGTCGGCAGCAGCAACTGGAGATGGATGAGGCAAAACCGCATGGCAAAGGGCTTATTGCTCACGTCCGCGGTTTTGATACACCGGAAGATATACGGCTGTTAACCGGACTTGAGCTGATGGTGCCCATGTCCGAGTTGCCGCATCTTGAAGGTGAGGATTATTACTGGCATCAGCTGATTGGTCTGCTTGTGCAGAATACCAAGGGTGTGGTGTTTGGGCGCGTAGACAGTTTGCTGGAAACCGGTGCTAATGATGTGCTGGTTGTAAAACCGTGCGAAGGTAGCGTGGACAAACATCAACGCTTGATTCCATGGTTACCGGACCAGGTTGTGATCAAGGTTGATCCGGCATCCAGACAGATACTGGTGGACTGGGAAGCGGATTATCTGATCTGACACTGTCCTTGGGCGGAGCGGATCATGACTAACGAGCAGAGCAGTGAAAGCGGGGAAGCCCAAAAGCAGCAGACACACCTGCAAGTTGGTGTAGTCACACTGTTCCCCGATATGTTTGCAGCGGTGACCGAACACGGTGTCACCGGAAGAGCCTGTCGGTCCGGGTTGGTGGACGTGGCGTGCTGGAGTCCCAGAGACTTCGCCCACGACAAACATCGCACGGTGGATGACAAGCCCTTTGGTGGTGGTGCCGGAATGCTGATGAAAACCGGCCCGTTGTGTGAAGCGATTGCTGCGGCCAAGGCCTGGCATCGATCACCGCCGACAGTGATTTACCTGTCTCCCCAAGGGCGCAGGCTGGATCAGGACGGAGTAAACCTGCTTGCGCAACGACGCAATCTGGTTTTGGTCTGCGGACGTTATCAAGGTATTGATGAACGTGTGCTGCAGACAGAGATTGATGAGGAGTGGTCCATTGGTGACTACGTTCTCAGCGGTGGAGAGCTTGGGGCTATGGTAATGCTGGATGCGATCATCCGTTACCAGCCGGGAGCTTTAGGGCATGAAGAGTCCGCAGGTCTGGATTCATTTGCCGACGGTAGTACAGGATTACGTTTGCTGGATTGCCCACGTTATACACGCCCGCAGACGTTTGCGGGGATGTCAGTGCCAGAGGTGCTGACAGGTGGCAATCACGAACACGTCAGGCGCTGGCAGCTAAAACAACGCCTGGGACAGACTTGGTTGAAGCGACCGGATCTGCTGGCTCAACAGAGCCTTGGTAAGCAGGAACAGGCGCTTTTGAATGAATTTATCAGTGAGTACGGTACTTCACCGTCCTGACATACGGAAAACCGCCGCAGTCAGACAGGTGGAGGTATCAATAACCGGGAGTACGGCAATGAGCAACAGCAAAATTATTGAGATGATCGAAAGCCAGCAGATGACACGTGAAGTGCCGGAATTCAGCCCCGGTGACACCGTGATTGTTCAGGTAAAAATCAAGGAAGGTGACCGTGAGCGTCTGCAGGCATTTGAAGGCGTGGTCATTGGTATCCGTAATCGTGGTCTGAACTCTGCTTTCACTGTGCGCAAGATTTCTCACGGTGTTGGTGTTGAGCGTACTTTCCAGACTTACAGCACCATGATCGACAGCATTACCCTGAAACGCCGTGGTGATGTACGTCAAGCCAAACTGTACTACTTGCGTGACCTGTCTGGTCGTGCTGCCCGTATCGCCGAGAAGCTGGAAAAGAAAGTCAGCTGATCTGCAACAGCAGGCGTCACCGTGGTTGTTCGAGTGTGATCACCTGCAGAAAAAAGGGGCTTCGGCCCCTTTTTTTTCGTGTTAAAGTCGGTGTCGTTGAAGTCTGGAGACAGGACATGATGAACATAAATTCTTCCTGGCGTTCGGCTCTGGTAGCCATTGTTGCCAGCGTTGCATCAACGTTTTCAATGGCTCAGACGGCGGATATGCCGGCCTGGGAACAAACCCTGCGTAACGCTATTAATACCAGTCTTGGGGCGGTTACCCAGGGCCAGTTGAGCGTGGACCAGGTCAACGAAACACCCATGGAAGGGCTTTATGAAGTGGTCATGAGCTCAGGTGAAATCCTGCTCAGTGACCGCAGCGGTCAATTTCTGATTGCCGGGGAGCTGTATATGACTCGCCCGGAAGGCCTTGTGAATCTTACGGCTCAGACCAAGCAGCTGCAGGTCAAGGCGCTGGTTGATGAAATTCCGCAAGAGCAGATGATCATTTTTGCGCCGGATAATCCCAAAGCCACCATCACTGTTTTTACCGATGTTGATTGCACCTATTGCCGTCGACTTCATCACGATATGGAAGCAATCAATGCCGCTGGTATAGCGGTACGCTATGTCGCTTATCCGCGCGGTGGTGTGCAGTCAACAGCGCTGCCCAAAATGATTTCTGTATGGTGTGCTTCAGATCGCCAGCGCGCACTGACCCAGGCTAAAAATGGTCAGAATTTGCCAGAACGTGATTGTCAGAATCCGGTGTTGAGCCATCATGCGCTGGGTAATCGGATAGGTATCACGGGCACCCCCGCCATTATTCTGCCTGACGGGCAACTGATACCTGGTTATATGGAAGTTGATCGTCTCAGAGCTGCGGTACTGGGTGATCAATAGTTGAATCGATAAACAATTTACCACCAATAAAAGAAACGTATGCCGGTTGTAAGCAACCGGCATCTGTGGTCATGAGTGTGAGGAAAACGTGAGTCAGGAAAGTGAGAAGCGTCTGCGTATAGGTTTGTGTGGTCTTGGAACAGTGGGCGGAGGCACGTTGCGCCTGATCACTGGCAAAACGGCGGAAATTACCCGTCGTATCGGGACAACCCTGGAGATTGTTCATGTAGCAACCCGACGCCCTGATCCGGCACTGGCGCAGTCCGGGATCAAAGTCAGCACAGATGTGTTCGACGTGGCACGTAATCCTGAGGTTGATGTTGTTGTTGAATTGATTGGTGGTTCTGACCCAGCGCTTGAGCTGGTGATGCTGGCAATTGAAAACGGCAAACATGTAGTCACTGCCAACAAGGCGTTGATTGCGACTCATGGCAATAAAATTTTTGAAGCTGCACGCAAAAAAGGTGTGACCGTTGCCTACGAAAGCGCGGTAGCCGGTGGTATTCCGATTATCAAGGCGCTGCGTGAAGGTCTGGCTGCCAACTCCATCTACTGGCTGGCGGGTATTATCAACGGCACCAGCAATTTTATTCTCACTGAAATGGGTGAGCATAAACGCAACTTTGCGGAAGTGCTGAAAGAAGCCCAGCAACTCGGTTATGCCGAAGCAGATCCGACATTTGATGTTGAAGGTATTGATGCCGCGCATAAATTGACGATCCTGGCATCGAATGCGTTTGGTATTCCATTGCAGTTTGACAAGATCTACACCGAAGGCATCAGCAAGATTACCACCAGCGATATGATGTATGCAGAAGAGCTGGGTTATCGCATCAAACACCTGGGTATTACCCGCATTACAGATAAAGGGGTAGAACTGCGTGTGCACCCGACTCTGGTGCCGGAAAAACAACTCATCGCTGATGTTAACGGTGTTATGAACGCAGTGATGGTTAAAGGTGATGCTGCTGGCAGTACTTTGTACTACGGCGCAGGCGCCGGTGCCAGTGCAACGGCTTCAGCGGTGGTAGCCGATATTATTGATATCGCGCGTGCCAATGGTGGTCTGACGCGTGTGCCGCCGCTGGCGTTTGAAACCCTGCGTGATGATCTGAAAATTCTGGATATCGGTGAAGTTGAATCCGAATACTATCTGCGTATTCCAGCTTATGATCGTGTTGGCGTGATGGCAAAAATTTCCCAGACCTTGACCAACTACGGTATCAATATTGAAGCTGTGATCCAGAAAGAGCCACATGGCCCCGATGGCGAAAAGGGCATAGTTACGGTGGTGCTGCTGACCAGTCGCATTCTTGAAAACACGCTGAATGTTGCTATGCGTGCTATCGAGGAATTGGACGAAGTAGCCGACAGTGTCACACGTATCCGTGTTGAGCTGTTTGACAGCACAAGAGTTTGAGGTCGACCTATGAAATACATCAGTACACGCGGTCGTTCACCTGTCTGCAATTTTGAACAAGTGTTATTGACCGGGCTTGCGCCCGATGGTGGACTGTACGTTCCGGAAACGCTGCCGGTTTTTTCGCAGCAGGAAATTGCCTCCTGGGTGGGACTGCCTTACGACCAGCTCGCGTTCAAAGTAATTCAGCCTTTTGTTGATGGCGAAATTCCTGATGACGTTCTGGAAAAGCTGCTCAGCGATAGCTATAAGGGTTTTGCACATCCGGCAGTAGCACCACTGCGCATGCTGGATACCAATGAGTGGGTACTGGAGCTTTACTGCGGCCCGACGCTGGCATTTAAGGACTTTGCACTGCAACTGCTGGGTCGATTGCTGGATTACGTGCTGATGCGCGACAACAAAAAGGTTGCGGTGCTCGGAGCGACCTCTGGTGATACCGGATCAGCAGCTCTGGAAGGATGCCGTCACTGCAAAAATATAGACCTGTTTATTCTGCACCCGCATCAGCGTGTTTCAGAAGTGCAGCGCCGTCAGATGACCAGTGTGCCCGGCGACAATGTCCATAACATTGCTGTGCGCGGAAATTTTGATGACTGCCAGCGCATCGTCAAGACTGCATTTGGTGACCAGTCCTTCCTGCCAGCCGACCGCCAACTGGTGGCAGTCAACTCCATCAACTGGGCCAGAATCATGGCGCAGATTGTTTATTACTTCTATGCTGCGCTGAATCTGGGTGGGCCGCTGCGGCCGGTATCGTTCTCGGTGCCAACAGGCAACTTTGGTGATATTTATGCGGGTTACCTGGCATGTGGCATGGGCTTGCCGGTCAAGCAACTGATTATTGCCACCAACCGCAATGACATTCTGCATCGCCTGATCAGCAACAATGAATACTCTCTGGGCGAGTTGGAACCCACGCTGTCCCCAAGCATGGACATCATGGTGTCCAGCAACTTTGAACGTTACCTGTTTGACCTGTTCGACCGTGATGCGGATGCGGTAACTGCCTTTGTCACAGGCCTGGGCAAGCAGCCACAACAACTGGACGATGCACGCTGGCATAAAGCGCGTGAACTGTTCTCCAGTCTGGGAGTGGATGATGAAACCACCTGTCAGGTTATCAGGCAGGTCTTTGATGAGACCGGTTTCCTGATTGATCCACACACAGCGGTTGGAGTGAAGGCAGCACGTGTCTGCAATCAGGACAAATCTGTTCCAATGATCACACTGGCTACCGCACATCCAGTGAAATTTGCCGACGCGGTAACGCGCGCTGGTCTGCAGAACCCGAGTCTGCCTCCTCATATGCAGGATCTGTTTGAGCGCGAAGAGCGTTATGTCGTGCTGGATAATGACATTGGCGAAGTTACGCGTTATATGCGCGAAAAACTTTAATCGGTGTCAGCGGAGTATCAGCCCATGCTGATTGAACGTCGTCCTGTTCCGCAGCAGCCAGCCTTGCAAGGGCTGGCCCCGCTGCTGGCCCGTCTTTATTCCGCCCGCCAGATTTGCCACCCTGCAGAACTCGAGTTGGATCTGGCCGCCTTGATTCCGCCTGCAAGAATGAAGGGTATGGATCAGGCGGTTGCGTTGTTGTGCTCGCTGTTGCAGACACAGCGGCGGGTGCTGATTGTTTCCGACTTTGATGCGGATGGTGCCACCAGCTGTGTATTGGCAATGCGCGCTTTGCACAGTATGGGATTCCAGCATGTCGACTATATTGTTCCAGACCGTTTTACCTATGGGTATGGTCTGAGTCCTGCAATTGTTGAGCTTGCGCTGGAGCGCAAACCTGATCTGATTATTACCGTTGATAACGGTATTTCCAGCCTTGAGGGCGTGGCGGCTGCGAATGCAGCCGGCGTGCCTGTGCTTATTACCGACCACCATTTACCCGGCGCAGAACTGCCCGCTGCCGCTGCCATTTTGAACCCGAATCAGCCTGGCTGTGAGTTTGAAAGCAAGTCATTGGCCGGCGTGGGTGTGGTGTTTTATCTGATGCTGGGTCTGCGCGCCGAACTTCGTGGGCAGGGCTGGTTTGCGCAATCTGGCATCGCTGAACCACGGCTAGCTGATCTGCTCGATCTGGTCGCGCTGGGTACGGTAGCGGATCTGGTTCCCCTGGATCGCAACAATCGCATCCTGGTCAACGAAGGACTGCGCCGTATACGTCAGGGCCGCGCCTGCCCTGGCATTCTCGCGCTGCTTGCTGTTGGCAAACGGTCTCTGACAACGCTGGTTGCAGCTGATCTGGGTTTTGCTGTCGGGCCGCGCCTGAACGCGGCGGGTCGGCTTGAAGACATGTCACAGGGTATTGCCTGCCTGCTTGCAGATGACGCCGCTACAGCACATCAACTTGCGCTGGCTCTGGATGGTATCAATGAAGAGCGCAAACGCATTGAAGCCGATATGAAGGAACAGGCGCTGCAAGTGCTTGCGCAGCGCCAGAATACGCTGTTATCCACCGGTGAGGGCGTCCTGCCGGCAGGACTATGTTTGTACGATTCTGCCTGGCATCAAGGTGTGATCGGTATTGTAGCCGCCCGTGTCAAAGAACAATACCACCGCCCGGTTATTGTATTTGCCGATGCTGGACTGGATGAAAACGATCAAGTCCAGATCAAGGGCTCTGCCAGATCGGTAGCAGGCTTGCATATTCGGGATCTGCTGGATGAAATCGCCAGCCAGTATCCGGGCCTTATCAGTCGTTTTGGTGGCCATGCCATGGCTGCTGGCCTCAGTCTGCCTTACCAGCGTCTTGATGAATTCCGCCAGGCCTTCGAAGCTGCGGTTGCCCGCCATCTTGATGAGGAGGCATTGCAGAAACGCCTGCTGACCGATGGGGAGATTCCGCCGGACGATCTGCATATCAGTACTGCCGAGCTGATCCGCAATGCTGGACCCTGGGGCCAGGGTTTCCCTGAGCCCCTGTTTGACGGGGTATTTGAGGTGTTGGGCCGACGTGTACTGGCAGAACGCCATTTGAAACTGGTTGTCTCTCCGCCCGGTCTCAAGCAACAGGAGCTGGATGCCATTGCATTTAACGTCCCGGCTGATCTCCTACAGCAGTCAATGACTCATGTCCGACTGGTTTATCGTATGGATATCAATGAGTTTCGAGGACAGCGTCAGCTTCAGCTGATGATAGAACATGTCGAGAATCTGGCATCTGTAAACTTTTATCACAATAAGGCCTGACACCTTTTCTGCCAAAGCGCTACAATCGGGTGGGTTAAGGATTTTAAGGAAAAAATCTTTTGTAAATAACTGCTTGCGCAACTTTGATGGTTTTTCGCAAGGTGCAGCACGGTTTGGAAAAGTTCTGGAGAGTAGCAATGCATTCAGGCATCTATCTTTACCACATGGCGGAGCGTGTTTGTCAGACAATCGCACGCTTCTGTGTTTACTCTGGCAAAGGAGGGTCCAGTAAAAACTGGTTCCTTGCCTTGATGCTGGGCGTGGTGATGGTTAGCCCAGTGCAGGCCAACGTGTTTTATGGTGAGGAGATCGAAGTTGAATTGGTCACCGAATCCGAGAACGTGGTGCCAGGACAGACTTTGTGGGCCGCGGTACGCCTGAAACCAACAGAAGGCTGGCATACCTATTCACGCTGGCCCGGTGATAGTGGTGATGCCACCATGATTCATGAGTGGCAGCTGCCTGCTGGTGCTACCGCCGGCGAAATCCTGTGGCCCGTTCCTACCTGGCTGCCATTCCCTGGCAGTGATCTGGTAACGTTTTCCTACAAGGGCGAAGTCCTGTTAATGCTGCCGATCAATGTTCCGGCAGATCTGGCTTCTGACCGCTTCCAGGCCTCAGCGCACGTTGAATGGCAGGTGTGTGATGAAATCTGTCTGATTGGTGATGCTGTGGTGTCGATGGATTTGCCCGTGGAGCAGGGCAGTGCGCTGCGTCCGCACCCACAATGGGCAACCGCTTTTGAAGAAACCAGGGCCAATCTGCCACACGAAGAGCATACGCTGGATGCGCTGTTTGCCATTGGTGGTGATCGTATCAGCTTCTCTGTCACCTCCAACGAGCGCGAATTTGCCAATGTAAGCGAAGCCTGGTTCTTCCCGGATCAGCGTCGTATTCTCAAACCCGGTCCGTTGCGCGACATCATCGTTTACCCTGGTCTGGTTCAGATTACCCATGGTCAGCCACGACGCATGCTGACCGATCTGACCGAGATCGGTGGCCTGCTGGCTGTGCAATATCAGGACGGCACTACTGAGGGTTTTCTGATTAATGCCGATCTGGCTGATGTGCAGGGGCTGGCCGCTATTGCCGCCGTGGCAGCAGAACAGAATGGCTCCAGCTTCTCCGGTGGTGGATCCGGTTCCAGCAACCTGCTGCTGATCCTGTTGTCTGCGCTGGCCGGTGGAGTGATCCTGAACCTGATGCCATGTGTGTTCCCTGTACTTTCGATCAAAGTGCTTAATCTGACTTCCAATGCGGATGCCTCAGCTGCCAAACACCGCATGCACGGATTGTCATATACCGCAGGGGTGATTTTGGCATTCCTTGTGCTGGCTTCGATGTTGCTGGCCTTGAGAGCAGGTGGTCAGGCTGTGGGCTGGGCGTTCCAGCTGCAATCACCCTGGTTTGTGTCAGTTCTGGTTTTTGTGTTTTTTGTTATGGGCCTGAGCCTGTCCGGCGTTTATGAGTTTGGTACCCGCCTTATGGGTGTAGGCGGCAGTCTGACTTCATCCGGCGGCTACTCCTCATCGTTTTTCACCGGTGTACTGGCTACCGTTGTTGCCAGTCCCTGTACCGCGCCGTTTATGGGCGCAGCCCTGGGTTTTGCGCTTTCGCAGAGCTGGCTGGTTGCCATGCTGGTGTTTGCATTCCTCGGGCTGGGTATGGCGCTGCCGTTTTTGGTACTGACATTCAGTCCCACGCTGCTCAAGTACATGCCCAAGCCAGGGCAGTGGATGGTGACATTCAAAGAGCTGATGGCCTTCCCGATGTATGCGGCTGCGTTGTGGCTGCTGTGGGTGCTGGGTATGCAGACCGGTGTTAACGGCATGGCGGCCGTGGCAGCGGCATCGCTGGCACTGGCAATGGCCTTGTGGCTGCTGCAAAAAGCCTCGTTGTCTACCAGCCATTGGCGCTTGATTAATCGCGCCGTCAGCGTGGTGCTGATACTGGTAGCGCTGTCAGTGCTGAGAATGCCGCTGCTGGAGAGCAGGGCAGGTGGTATGGCCTACAACCCGGATGCCGACAATGTTGAAATGGCATTTGAGCCCTTTGCTGCTGCCCGCGTTGCCGAGCTGCGCCAGGCGGGAACGCCTGTGCTGGTTAACATGACGGCGGCGTGGTGCATTACCTGTCTGGCCAATGAGCAGACAACATTGAGTACTGCCCGTGTACGTGATGCGATGGACCAATATGGTATCGCGTACTTGAAAGGTGATTGGACCAACCAGGATCCAGAAATCAGCAAGGTGCTGGATGAATTTAATCGTCCCAGTGTGCCTTTGTATATTCTGTATCCGGGGGATCCGTCAGCTGAGCCAAAAATTTTGCCGCAGCTGCTGACTCCCTCGATTGTGATTGACGCGTTCGCTGCATTGTAAATCAGCAAAACGCTTCAGTCCGGTCAGTCTCCAGGGGCAACGTGTCCGGTTTCAAAACCGGGTTCGTTGCCCTTTGTGTTTTTATAGAGTTAATCTCAGACGCTCCTGCAAGTCGCTGAAGTTGGGAGTATAATCGGCGCCATTGCGCCTCGACTGAGTTTATGCGAACCCAACTGCCCGTATTTAGTAAATGCCCATGGATGCACCGATGAAAAGCAAACAGATCCGCCAGAAATTCCTGGACTATTTCCAATCAAAAGGCCACGAAGTGGTTGCCAGCAGTTCATTGGTGCCTGCCAATGATCCAACATTGCTGTTTACCAATGCGGGTATGGTGCAGTTTAAGGATTTGTTCCTGGGTGCAGAAAAACGCGCATATACTCGTGCCACCAGCTCACAGCGTTGTGTGCGTGCGGGTGGAAAACACAATGACCTGGAGAATGTGGGTTATACCGCACGTCACCATACGTTTTTCGAAATGTTGGGCAACTTCAGTTTTGGCGACTATTTCAAACGCGATGCAATTCAGTATGCCTGGGAGTTTCTGACAGTTGAGCTTGGCTTGCCCAAAGAAAAACTCTGGGTCACTGTGTTCCGTGACGATGACGAAGCAGCGGATATCTGGGTAAATGAGGTTGGTGTGCCGGCAGAGCGTGTGACTCGCCTGGGTGAAAAGTCCAACTTCTGGCAAATGGGTGATACCGGACCCTGTGGGCCCTGCACAGAAATTTTTTACGATCATGGCGAAGAAGTGGCAGGTGGCCCTCCTGGCAGTCCTGATGAAGACGGCGATCGTTACATCGAAATCTGGAATCTGGTATTCATGCAGTTTGACCGCCAGACGGACGGCGCCTTGATCCCGCTGCCGAAACCTTCTGTTGATACCGGCATGGGCCTGGAGCGTTTGGCGGCTGTATTGCAGCACGTTCACAGCAACTATGAAATTGACCTGTTCCAGAATCTGCTGACGGCTGCTGCCGCAATTACCGGAGTGCAAGACACCACAAACACGTCATTGCGTGTGATTGTCGACCACATCCGCTCCTGCGCCTTCCTTGTGCTTGATGGTGTTACGCCATCCAACGAAGGTCGCGGTTATGTACTGCGCCGCATTATTCGTCGTGCAGTTCGCCACGGATATCAGTTGGGCGTGAAGGAGAGTTTCTTCTACCGTCTGGTATCCGCCCTGGTTGCTGAAATGGGTGATGCTTATCCGGCGCTTGCAAAAGAACAGGCGCGTGTAGAAAAAGTGCTGCGAGATGAAGAGCAGCAATTTGCCCGCACGCTGGAAAACGGCATGCAGATTCTGACTCAGGCAATTGCCGGGTTGTCTGGCAGCGTGCTCGCCGGCGAAACGGTTTTCCGTCTCTATGACACCTATGGCTTTCCGGTGGATCTGACTGCTGATGTGGCGCGTGAGCACAATCTGACGCTGGATATGGATGGCTTTGAAAAAGCCATGGAAGTTCAGCGTCAGCAGGCGCGTGCCGCCAGCCAGTTTAATGCTGTTGAAAAACTGGCAATCGAATCGTCTACCGGCACTACCTTTGTGGGTTATGACCATCTGCAACACGACGGCAAGGTGCTGGCGATTTATCAGAATGGGCAATCGGTCAATGACTTGATTGGTACAACTGACGCTGTTGTGCTGCTGGACGTCAGTCCGTTTTATGGCGAGTCTGGCGGCCAAGCGGGTGACCGCGGTGTTCTGGAAGTGCGTCAGGGCAATCACACTGTCAGCCGCTTTGAAGTGACCGACACGCTTAAACAGGGTGACCATGTGCTGCACAAAGGTCGTTTGCTGCAAGGCAAACTCAGTGTAGGTGAAAGCCTCAGTGCAGAAGTGGATGCTACAAGCCGTCAGGCCACAATGCTGAACCACTCTGCAACTCACCTGTTACATGCTGCGCTGCGCAAAGTGCTTGGTGATCACGTCACCCAGAAAGGCTCTTTGGTGACAGCAGACCGTTTGCGTTTTGACTTCTCACATCAGGCTCCGCTGACTACAGCAGAAGTGCAGATGATTGAACAATTGGTTAATGCCGAGATTTTGCGCAACAGTTCTGTGCAAAAAGAAGTCATGTCAATTGATCAGGCAATGGCAAAAGGTGCCATGGCACTTTTTGGTGAAAAATACGGTGATCAGGTTCGTGTTGTCACCATGGGTGACTTCTCTACGGAATTATGCGGTGGTACACACGTCACCCGCACAGGGGACATTGGTTTGTTCAAGCTGGTTACCGAGACCGGTATCGCAGCAGGTATTCGTCGTATAGAAGCGGTAACCGGGCTTGGTGCGCTGCAATATGTGGCACGCGAGGAGTCTGTGCTGCGCTCCGTTTGTGAGTTGCTGAAGACTGGTGAAGAAACGCTGGTGGACCGGGTGCAGCAGCTGCTCACTCAACAGAAAACACTGGAAAAGACTCTGGATCAACTGAAGGCCAAAATGGCCAGTGCCGCTGGCAGTGATATTGCTGCAGAAGCGGTTGAAGTTGCCGGCATCAAACTGCTGGTTAAACAGCTCGAAGGTTTTAACAGCAAAACCTTGCGCGACCTGGTTGATCAACTGAAAAACAAACTGGGCAGTGCAGTGGTTGTGTTGGCGGCAGTAGAAGAGGGCAAGGTTGCGCTGGTAGCCGGTGTCACTCAGGATCTGACTGCTCGTTACAAAGCCGGTGATATTGTTAACCATGTCGCTCGTCAGGTCGGTGGCAAAGGCGGTGGACGTGCGGATATGGCAATGGCGGGTGGTACAGAGCCTGCTGGCCTGGAGGCGGCTTTGCAATCTGTGCCGGATTTTGTGAACAGTCTCACTTGACGGAACGGTTGCATTCTGGCGCCTGATTATGTTTAATCACCACCCACTTGGGTAATTGACTTTTATGGCGCTTTTTGTTCAGAAGTTTGGTGGCACCTCGGTAGGCACTATCGAGCGCATAGAAGCCGTTGCTGACCGGATTGTGGCCGCGCGTGCGCAGGGGCATGATTTGGTCGTGGTGCTGTCGGCCATGAGCGGTGAAACCAATCGCCTTATTGCATTGGCTGAACAAATCCAGTCATCACCAACACCTCGCGAACTGGATGTGCTGGTTTCGACCGGTGAACAGATTACGATAGCCTTGTTGTCGATGGCGCTGCACAAGCGCGGATGCGAGGCCAGATCGTTCACCGGCTCCCAAGTGCGGATTCTGACCGACAGTGCTCATACCCGCGCTCGTATCAAAGAAATTGACGCTGAGCGCATACGCGCCAATCTGGCGCAGGGCACAGTAGTTGTTGTAGCGGGGTTTCAGGGCGTCGATGAGGACGGCAATATTACGACCTTGGGCCGTGGGGGGTCTGATACCTCTGCGGTTGCACTGGCTGCCGCTTTAAAAGCAGATGAATGTCAGATATATACTGACGTCAAAGGTGTTTATACGACGGATCCTCGGGTTGTTGAGGATGCGCGACTGCTCAGAACCATCACCTTTGAGGAGATGCTTGAGCTGGCCAGCCTGGGGGCCAAAGTACTACAGATTCGTTCTGTGGAATTCGCAGGCAAATACAGAGTCCCGCTCAGGGTGTTATCGAGTTTTGAGGATGATCCAGGTACGTTGATCACCCTCGAAGGAAACAGGGAAATGGAAGCGCCAGTAATTTCCGGCATAGCATTTGCGCGCGATGAGGCTAAGCTGACCATCAGCGGTGTTCCTGATGTGCCCGGTATTGCTTTTCGGGTCCTTGGACCTGTCAGCGATGCCGATATCGATGTTGATGTTATTGTGCAGAATGTCTCTGCCGATGGCACAACCGACATAACTTTTACCGTCAAACGCCAGGATAGTGAAAAAGCCGCTGCGCTTGTCACAGCGGTTGCTGAGCAAATTGGTGCGCGTGGAGTGACGGTTGACAGCAAAATTGCCAAGGTTTCTCTGGTGGGTGTTGGTATGAGATCTCATGCCGGCATCGCCAGCCGCATGTTTAAAACCTTGGCCGATGAAGGCATCAATATTCAGATAATAACGACCTCGGAAATCAGAATTTCGATTGTGATCGACGAGAAGTACCTGGAGCTGGCTGTGCGCGCTTTGCATGCCGCTTTTGGGTTAGGGGGAGAAGCAGCGGCATGATCAGGTAAATGGTCTGCAGCTGATTGGAAAGGTGGCGCAAGCCGCGCGGGAGTTTGTTTTGGGGCAAATGACTGCAAAGCCCCGTTTGTCCGGTCTCTATTCGGGAGACCAGACTGACGTGATAAAGACACTGACGTAAACATTTTTCCGTGAGTCCTTTTCAGTCAGCTGAAAGGAATGTTACATGGACATCATGAATGGGAAAGGAGAGACATCATGTTAATTTTGACACGCCGGATTGGTGAGACCCTGATGGTTGGTGATGATGTAACGGTCACCGTGCTTGGTGTGAAAGGAAATCAGGTGCGCATTGGCGTGAACGCTCCAAAGGATGTAGCGGTACATCGTGAGGAGATTTATCAGCGCATTCAGAAAGAACGTAGTAATAGCGACGGAAGCGACAATCAAAACAATGCATGAAAAATAAATTTAGCCTCTGCCATTTCTCTAAACTTGTGCTATGATTGCGCCCGTTTTGGAGAGATGGCCGAGTGGCTGA
Source organism: uncultured Pseudohongiella sp. (assembly GCA_964535565.1). GTDB lineage: Bacteria > Pseudomonadota > Gammaproteobacteria > Pseudomonadales > Pseudohongiellaceae > Pseudohongiella. The sequence goes on from CAZHUJ010000013.1 coordinate 37,731, forward strand.
AGGCGCGCCCCTGCTAAGGGCGTATAGGCTAATCCCCTATCGAGGGTTCGAATCCCTCTCTCTCCGCCATATTGAGTTTTATTTAAAGAAGCTGGCGCGGGTAAATGTTCCATTCCCGCCATCACTCCCGCCGTTATAAAAGCGCTTGCATCTAACGCAAAAAGTCTTTTAATCATCAAAAAAATCTGTGTTGTTTCCCTCAGATGTTCATGGCGCTGCCTTAATTAGTGAGGTTTGACGCCTATCAAAGGGTAGATCCTAGGAAACCAATTTGAAATTGTTACAAGTACCCGAATCTGGTGTACATTTGAACCAGATTATCCCGGATTTGTAATATGCCTTTCTCCGACTTGAAAATTTTTCAGCAGGTGTTCATGCAGTCATGGAACGCCATTGTGATAACTGATGCCGACCCGGCATTGGGTTACCTCGTGCAGCAGGCGAATCCTGCATTCTGTGCGATGACGGGATACACCATCAACGAGTTGCGCGGGCGCACACTTAAAATGCTGCAGGGGCCGGACACTGACCCGGAGGTGATTGCCCGCTTGCGTCAGTGCCTTAAAGAAGCGCGTTATTTTGAAGGCTCTACCATCAATTATCGCAAGGACGGTAGCAGTTATCCGGTGCGCTGGAATATTTCTCCAGTTCGCGACGACGACGGCAACCTGACCCATTTTGTGTCAGTGCAACAGGATCTGTCCGACATCGACCAGGCAGAGCGCCACAGTCGATTGCTTGCGCATGCGCTTGATGCGGCGGGAGACCCGGTACTGGTTACAGACACCCGCTCACACATCATTTTTGCAAATGCCGCATTTGCTGAGTTGACGGGTTATCAGCCGGAGGAGCTCCTTGGCAAAACGCCAGCTCTGTTCCAGTCTGGCCAGCATGATCAAAATTTTTATGATGAACTGCACCAGTCGCTCAGCAGCGGGCATGATTTTCTTGCCACTTTTGTTAACCGCAAAAGGGATGGCACTGTTTACCACGCAGAACAAAACATCTCCCCAATCCTGGATGAGCACGGTCATATCACACATTACGTCAGTGTTGGACGCGATGTGTCCGAGCGCATAAAACTCGAGGAAGAGTTACGCTCGGCCGCTACGGTAGACCCCCTGACAGGGCTCTACACGCGCAGACATGGCGAAAACCTGATGCAAGAGGCCATCGCAAAATCTGTCAGGAGCAAATCCTCGCTGTCAGTTATTCTGTGCGACATTGACCATTTTAAAGCGGTTAATGACAACTTCGGACACGCCACTGGTGATCGGGTCCTTGCTCAAATTTCACGAGTCATTCGCCAGAGTTCACGTAGCAGCGATTCTGTGATTCGTTGGGGAGGCGAGGAATTTCTTGTGTTGTTGCCGGATTGTTCGGAGGCTGTTGCGATGGATATAGGAGAGCGCATACGTCAAACCGTTGAGAACCTGACAATGCCAGAGGTGGGCAGGATCACCGTATCGATGGGACTGGCGACACTGAAAAACAATGAAGAGGCCGAGGCTTTGTTGCTGCGGGCAGACAAAGCGCTGTATGCCGCCAAGAATAGCGGTCGCAATCGATTATTGGTATCGGCTGAACAAGCAAGCACGAGGTAAGTCCGGGGTCGTTTTATTGGCCTGCCTATGATGCAGATCAACAAACAGCGTCATTACTGGTGTTCTGGATTCAAGCAATTTGAATTAGCGCCGACTCTGTACAGGGCCTTTTTATATTTCCTATAGAATCACGCTAAATTTGTTAACCGGCAGTAGCAGACAGCAATTGGGGTTGAAGCAGCAGTGACAAGTTTTAGCGATAGTAGTGAGGGGCAGGCCGTTAACGATGAGATGGTAGCTGCCCTTCAGCGTCTGAATACCGTCATAGACAGTATCGACGATCTGATATGGGTCTGCAGCCCCGATGACTTCCATATCATCTGGGCCAACAAAGCGTCAGAAGATTACATCACCAGCACCTGGGGTGTGGAGACCAGCATCGGGTTTTCACTTCACCAACTCAATAATCCGCTGGCAGAGTCCACCCTGAGAGAGATCTATGCAACGGTGCTGCGCGAAGGCCGATTCTCAAAGCTTTGCCATCATTTAATCAAAGACAAAGTCCTGCTGCTGACGGTCAACTTAATTCAAAGTCAGAACCGGATCAGTGGTATTTGTGTGTTCGCTCGCGACTTCACGGATCAGTATCAGGCCGAGATAAAGCTTGCTGAAAAAGAATCCCGATACCGCTCTGTGATCAACTCCATGGTCGAGGGTGTTGTCTTCCAAAGCCATACCGGCGAAATCATCGAAGTTAACCCGGCAGCTTTGGCTATCGAAGGTCGAAACTCAGATCAGATGCAGGGCAAAACCTCCGACGCGCCGGAGTGGGGGGCAATCCGGGAGGATGGTTCACCGTTCCCCGGTGATGAACACCCCAGCATGGTGACGTTAAAAACAGGCCAGGTATTGCGCGATGTTGTGATGGGAATTCGCAGGCCTTCGGGGGAACTGCGCTGGATTACAATTAATACAGCACCTGTCTATAACGACGACAATAATGCCGGTCACGTTCGCGAAGTCGTAGCGACCTTCCACGATATCACCGAACAAAAAGCCCGTGAAACTGAGCTCAAGGTATCCGCCACAGCGTTTGATCGTTCGCAGGAAGCGATGATGATCACGGATCCCAGACAGAAAATTCTCAAAATCAATGAGGCATTTACCACGCTGACCGGCTACACCCCGGAAGAAGTCATAGGCAAGACTCCCAGCATTCTGAGCTCGGGAAAACATGACCATGTGTTTTACGAGAAAATGTGGGAGTCGCTTTTAGCTAACCGCTATTGGCAGGGCGAAATCTGGAATGTGCGGAAAAACGGTGAACTGTATCCGGAATGGCTGAGTATCACCGCGGTATTAGACCGGGACGGCAAGGTTATCAACTACGTCGGCGCTTTCACTGACCTGACCTTGCAAAAAAAAGCCGAAAAACAAATTAATGACCTTTTGTTTTATGACGCGCTGACAGGGCTTGCCAATCGCAGACTGTTGTCGAGTTTGTTGCTGCAAACATTGCAACGTGATCAGGTTGCCAAACGTGGTACTGCCGTGCTTTTTATCAATCTGGATCAATTCAAATCCATCAATGAACGCTTTGGTCACATCGCAGGGGATAGTGTTCTGCAACAACTGGCCAAGCGTTTCAGAATGCAGTCAAAAGGTGGCGACTTTTTTGCTCGTCTTGGCAATGATGAGTTTGCAATGATTCTGGGCGACCTGCCTCTGGGTTCGGAAAAAGCGGCAATCGCAGCAGAAGCACAAGCCCATGCCATTCATGGAATTGTATCAAAGCCGGTTGATGTCAATCAGCTGACATTGCACCTGACATGTTGCGTCGGTATTGGACTTTCTGTGGATGGCACCATGTCCTCAGACGAATTGCTGCGTCGCACTGACATTGCGATGTTTCAGGCCAAACAGAAAGGGCCCAATCAAATCCATTTTTTCGACGAGTATATGCAGTCGCAAATGGAGCAAAAAATCAATTTGCGCGAGCGGCTGTCTCAGGCCATTCCCTCACAGCTGCAGCTGCATTATCAAATGCAGGCTGACGAACACGGCCGCTGTTATGGTGCTGAAGCACTGGTACGATGGATTGATCCGGTTCGCGGCACCGTTTCGCCTGCACAATTTATCCCGCTGGCTGAGGAAAGTGATCTTATTTTTCCGATTGGTCGATGGGTGTTGGAAACCGCCTGCCAGCAAATCAAACGGTGGGACAAGCAGCCTCAACTTGAGCATCTGATATTGTCGATTAACGTCAGTGCTCGTGAATTCTCTCGCGAAGATTTTGTGGATGATGTGCTGGGTTTGATCGCATCGTCGGGTATCAATCCGGGTCGATTGTGTATTGAAATCACCGAAAGCATGCTCTTGCATGATGCCGAGACGGCCGTCAGCAAGATGTCGGTCCTGCGGCAAGCGGGTGTGCTGTTTTCACTGGATGATTTTGGTACCGGTTATTCATCGCTGAGCTACCTCAAAAGGCTGCCGCTGAGTGAACTCAAGATTGACCAGTCGTTTTTACATGGCATTGAGTCCAACGCCAACGATCTTGCCATTGTTAATACCATCATTGCCCTTGGCAAAACACTGGGATTAAGTGTCATCGCGGAGGGAGTGGAAACCGAAAGCCAACGCCAGACGCTGATTAAATTGGGGTGCACGCGATTCCAGGGATACCTGATTGCCAAACCCGTACCCGTCAATGAATTTGAAGCCGTAGTCTGTTCCGCTTTGTGAACATGGATCGTGCGATCTGCCACCTGCGTGGCAGACCACACCTTGTTGCATCAGAAGCTGTAATTCACACCGGCATACAACGACCTGCCCATGCCCGGCACACCAATGCCGAAGGGGATGGCATTAAATGACATGGTCATACCCTGTCCGACATAGGTGCCACCGGCAGGCAGAAAGTAGAACTCATCCAACAGGTTCTCGACGCCCACATCTACACGAATGGCGTCCCAGCTGTGGCTCAGACGCAGATTCAGCAAGGAGTAACTGTCTGTGGGCAGCTCGTTGCGAATGCTTGAGATCTCATCCTTTTTAGCGGCAAATACCCACTCCAGACTATTGTCCCAGCCCCCAAGCTGCTGGCTCAGAATCAGACGGCCTTGCATGGGAATGGTGTTGTACAAACCGGCACCGGTGGTTTTGTTTTTGGCATCGATGTAACTCAGATTGCCAGCCAGTTTCCACTGGCCACTGGCATTGCTGAACAGTTGCGAGGCCAGCGTCAGGTCAACACCTTTGAGCTCTGCTTTCTGGTTCTGGTACTGCAACACATTATATTGCCCCGGCCGCCAGGTATTACCCACGGCCACTGCATCAATATAGTCATCGACCTGAGTCAGGTAGGGGTTGATGCTGACTTCATGGTTGCCGTCACGGCTGCGCCAACGCAGACTGCCTGACAGACTCTGTGCGGTTTCCGGATCCAGATTCTGATTGCCGATATAACCGTTGCCATCACCGACCAGATTGTTCATGGATGCGGCCATGGTCCAGCTTGACCATGGGTAGGCTTCGTACAGGTTGGCTGAACGTGTTTTTTGAGCAACACCCAGCTCCAGTTGCAGCTGATCCGAGAGCTCGTATCGACTCAACAGTGTGAGGTCAATATTGGTATCACTGTGCTTGTGGTTGAGCTGATTAAACGCATTGGCTTGCGCAAACTGCATGCCCATGGCGTTCATTGCTGTCGAGTATCCATGCACATCGTCCGCGTCACGCACCACATATTCTGCGCGGGCACCGTACATGATCAGCCACGCATCCGACAGCTCGATTTCATGCTCGGCAAAAATGGCACTACGATCACGCTGGCCATTGTTGATGTTCTGGAAAGTGCCAGGTCCCATTGCTGCGCCAGACGCTGTCCAGTAATCATCCAGAGAGAACTGCTGCAGATCGGCACCCACGCGCACCAGGCCTCGGGCCGGCAGATCAATTTCTGCGGTCATACTCAAGCCGGTATTGCTGGAGTCAGAGAACATGGGCATACCCGCAGCACAAGTGCCGGCCGGATCACCACTAAAACGGATTGTATTGCATGCGCTGCCGCCCACCGCCTGGGTTCCGTAGTAGAACTGGCGATCGGGACCAAAGTCCATGCCGTGCTCAACGATTTCATGATAGAGGCGGCTGTTGATCTGCCCCCAACTGGTGTCATGTTGCCAGCCAAGATTCACGCGTACCTGCTGGTTGTCGAGCAAATCCATGCGCTGGTTGGGATAGAGTTGACTTGGCATATTCTGGTAACCAATCTGCACATCAAACACATCGGCGTCAGTGCGGTATGCCACTCGCAGATTATGGTTTTGGGTTTCGTATGCAGTGGAGCCGACTTCATCCAGCGGCAATGTGTGACCGGGTCTTCCGGTCTGCGCAATGGTTTTGAAATTTTTGGCGGCGGTATAGTTGTCACCACGGCTGTAGTTACCGCTGTAGCTGGTATAGAAATTTTCAGTTGAGCGACTGACGCGAACGTTAGTGCCATAGGCGTTGTTGTTGCTGCGGCTGAAGCCGCCCACATCGCCATCCACGACCGGCTCGTTGGAAAATTCCGGGGCGCGCGACTCACTGATCACCGTGCCACCAATACTGTCGCCACCGACGCTGACCGGCGTAATACCGGCAAATACCGTCATCTGGCCAACATCAGTAGGCGCCATGTATGACAAGGGCGGGTTCATGTGGTTCGGACACGCGGCAACCATGTCCATACCATCTACCTTGATGCGCAGACGGTCGTCCGACAATCCGCGAATCACTGGCATGCTGGAGACGGCACCCGCCTGATGCACACTGACGCCCGCCATCATCGACAGCAGACTCGCGGTATCGCTGGTGGCTGAGCTCAGTTTTTTGAATTCGTCAGCGCTGAGGCTCTGCAGATGACCATTGCTTGTGTGGCGCTGACCTTCGATCAGAATCTGTTCAATGTCAGCCGGTGGCTCTGATGCGGCCAGCGTACCTGCCGACAGCGACAGCGCAACGGCAATTGCCATCGGTGATTGAATAAAGGCTGTCAGAGTGTGAGATGCAGTCATAAGTGCTCCAGATTATCCAATGATCCTGCGGTGACAACTTCATGGGGAAAATCCCGGGTTGTTGTGATCATTATGGAGCAGATAATTTTTTTGCGGCTGCGACACATTGTCGCGATTGGACGCAGGAGTTTGCGCCAGATCAAAAATTTTCTCTAAAACACACCATCACTGTAAAGCACGAAAGAAATGCACATGCTACGTTTTTGTTTTTTACCGCTGAGGCTTTAAGCGCCGATGTCCGGCTTGGAAAAGATATTTTTCAGGCAGGAAGCAGGGAAGAACCAGCCGGATTTCTTTGCAGGAATACGGCTGGTTTCAGAGTTTGTGTTTCTGTTGTTGTCATCTTTTGTCCCGCGTATGGTTGTTTTTATTGGTCACTCTTCGGGGCGTCATCCGGTCAGTGCAAAATGCCAGCGGGCAATTATTGCTCGGAGCCAACAAAGCTGAATTTCATTGCTGAGCGTACAGGAATCGCTTCACCTGCATCAGCAACAACAGGTTCAAATTTCCAGGACTCAATAGCTTCCAGTGCAGCACGGCTGAACAGGCGTGAGTTTGTTTCTGCAATTGCGGGTTCTGCTACAGTGCCATCTGGCATAACAGTGAATTCAACAACGCTGTAACCTTCAACACCAATCATTTGTGCGCGACGCGGGTACTCCGGGATCGATGTTTCTACTGCGCGCAGTGACTTGCTGCTATACATAGCTTCTGCGGGATCAGCGTGCGCAACGCTGGCATACAGAGAAGCTGCGATAATACTAAGAGCGGCGGCTGATTTGATTACTTTCATTTAAAACTACCTCTGAAATGGTTTGTGTGATTGACCACAATCCGTGGCAATATGTTTAAAGCAATCGTTGTGCCAACTTATACAAACCCTTAAGAATCATATTGTTGTAAATGTTCGTCAGTTTCTGATAGAACTTTCGCTCTACGCTGTTGCTCCTTTTTGGGGCGAGGTGCACAAAAGTGAATCGTCATGACATCATGTTGTCTACTATCGGAGGGCTTATGCAATTTGATCAGATTCGTCGTATATGTGTTGTGGGTGCAGGAAATATGGGGCACCAGATAGCGCTGCAAGCCGCGATTTGCGGGTATCAAGTGATCTGTACCGATGTAAACGCTGAAACCCTCAAAAAAGCTGATGATTTTGTTAACAGCTATCTGCCAGGTCGAGTCGAAAAAGGGCGGTTGACTGCAGAGCAGGCCAGTAATGCTCGCAACAATCTGAGGTTTGTGGACTCTCTGGCTCAGGCAGCAGCGGATGCCGACGTAGTCATTGAAGCCGCTACCGAAATACTGGCGTTAAAGCGCAAAATTTTTGCGGAGCTGGATAACATAACTCCGGCGCATTGCATTCTCGCCACCAACAGTTCGGCAATTGTCAGCTCCAAAATTGCCGATGCCACGCGCCGTCCTGAGAATGTTATCAATATGCACTTTTTTAATCCGGCACTGGTAATGAAGCTGGTTGAGGTTGTTAAAGGCCCGCATGTTTCGGATGAGACAGCTGATTTGATCATGCAGTTGAGCAAAGCCTTGCAGAAAGTGCCGGTGCTGCTCAAAAAGGAAGTGGATGGCTTTTTGCTCAACCGCATTTTTGCCGCGATTTCGCGTGAAGCAACCTGGTTGCTGGAAATGGGTGTAGCAGAGGTAGAGGACATCGACAACGCCTGCGTTTATGGCGCAGGGCATCCGATGGGACCTTTTCGTCTGAACGATCTGACCGGTTTGGACCTGAGTTACATCATGCGTATGGAAAATTTCCGCGCAAGCGGGGATCCGGCGGACCTGCCCAGTCCACGGTTGGTCGAGCACTATATTAAAGGGGAGTATGGCGAGAAAACGGGTAAGGGTTGGTACGACTACAGTCAGAAATCCTGATTTACAAAGAAAAAAGGGAGCAGAAGCTCCCTTTTTTGCCCTAGCTCGAGTCTGGCGCCTGATATCAGTGCTCAGTTGGTCCAGACAGTTCTGCGGCGACATCGGCTGGCTCAATCTCCAGTCCTGTCATTTCCGTATCCCAGTTTGGTCCCACCATGGCATTGTCCTCGTGGATGCCCGGCAGCCATTCAGCAAGAAAATCCTCCAGAGATATCAAGCGTGGCTCATAACGTTCCCACTCATCAGTACACAGCGCAGCGGCGTACCGTTCGTCAGACCAGAACGGAAATACTTCCGTATCCTCAAATTCAATTGATGGGCAAATAGCCCAACCGTCTTCGCCATACAATCCCCAAATCTGACCGGTTTGCTGAACCTGAGTCAGAAACAGTTCATAATTGGCTTCTTCATTGTCCCCCAGAGTGGCGGGAATAGTATTTTCCGTGCTCATATTGCATTCTCCTGCGCTGAGGGCGGCGATTGTAACGGAACAAGGCTCAGGATACAGCAAAACCTTATAAAGGAATCAATGGCGATTGTGCGCCGTTTCAGCGGGAAGTGTTATGTCTTCGATAGCTAAAAAAAGTCAGGCCCGGTCAGCATGTGCAGCACCGGTTGTAGATGCATCCGTCAGTCCCAGTGGCAGTATGGAGCTGTTGTCGCAAGAGGAAGTAGAGCGTTTGCGGGTACTTGGTCACGGACGCATCTACGAGCTGTTCCGACGCTGTGCGCTGGCCGTGCTCAATTGTGATGACACCTTCGACAGTGCGGAGGAGGTCTACAAGCGTTATCCGGACTTTGAGATTGAAATCAAACAGCGTACCCGTGGTATCAAGCTGCACCTGAAAAATGCACCCGCCTGCGCGTTTGTGGATGGTGTAATCATGAGCGGGGTGCGTGAGCATCTGTTTTCCGTGCTCAGGGATATTGTGTTTGTGTCCAGCGAGATGTATCGACCTGCGGACGCAGTGCACGCCAGCGAACCCGCCAGTTATGAAAGCATTCGTCTGAAGTCAGCGCATGGCGAAGATGCGGAAGGCGTGAAAAACCTGGTGTTTGACGTGCTTCGCAATGCCAACCTGTTCCAGCCGCGCGTGCTGCCGCGTCTGGTGGTGTGCTGGGGTGGACACGCAATCAGCCGCGAGGAATACGATTACAGCAAAGCAGTGGGTTATCACCTGGGTTTGCGCGGCATGGACGTCTGCACTGGCTGTGGGCCAGGGGCGATGAAAGGTCCAATGAAAGGGGCTGCCGTCGGGCACGCCAAGCAACGTCTGCATAACGGCCGTTATATTGGTATCAGCGAGCCTGGCATTATTGCTGCTGAATCTCCCAACCCTATTGTGAATCACCTGATTGTAATGCCGGACATTGAAAAACGTCTGGAAGCCTTTGTGCGCGTGGGTCACGGCATCATTGTATTCCCGGGTGGTGTTGGCACTTTGGAAGAGATTCTGTTTCTGCTTGGTACACTGATGGATCCTGCCAATGCTGATATCAGCCTGCCTGTGGTGTTTACTGAGCCTTCGGTCAGTAATGGCTACTTCCGTCGCGTTGACCGTTTTTTGGTGCAGACGCTGGGTGAACAGGTACGTCAGTATTACCAGATTGTCGAGGATGATCCTGTGCGTGTGGCGCAGCTGATGAAAAAGGGCATGACTCGTGTCAGCGAAAATCGCCGCGCCAAGCGTGACGCTTATTACTACAACTGGTCGTTGTTTATTCCTGAGGAAATGAAATCACCCTTTGAGGTTAATCACGAGTCGATGGCCGGGCTTAAACTGGCTCGTGATACATCGCCTTCAGAGCTTGTGGTCCATCTACGCCGTGCCTTTTCAGGCATTGTAGCGGGCAACGTAAAAGATCAGGGGGTGCGTTTGGTGCGTGAGCGAGGACCTTTTGTACTCAAAGGCGATGCTTCACTCATGCATGCCATGGATGAGTTGTTGCGCGACTTTGTGGAGGCCGGTCGCATGAAGCTGATCAGGGAAGACTACAATCCTTGTTATACTATTCAGCCACTTTGACACGGTCGCTGTTGCCTGGGCAATAGTTGACTAAATTAGTCGGATAATGAATAATCCGCGCCATTTACGAGGTAAATCATGAGTGAACAAGTCGAGAGCCTGATCCGCAAGGAATATGCTGCCGGTTTTCACTCGGCTATCGAGTCTGACACGCTGCCGCCGGGTCTGAATGAGGACACTGTGCGTTTTATCTCTGCACAGAAGCAGGAGCCGCAGTGGATGCTGGACTGGCGCCTCAAAGCTTTCCGTGCCTGGAAGGAAATGACTGAGCCCACGTGGGCGCATGTGCATTATCCACAGATCGATTTCCAGAGCATTTCCTATTACAGCGCTCCCAAAAGCATGAAGGATCGCCCCAAGAGTCTGGATGAAGTCGATCCGGAACTGCTGGCGACCTATGCCAAGCTGGGCATTCCGCTGCATGAGCAGGAAGCTCTGGCGGGCGTTGCGGTAGATGCCGTGTTTGATTCGGTTTCTGTGGTCACCACGTTCCGCGAAAAACTGCATGAAGCCGGCGTGATTTTCTGTCCTATCAGTGAAGCTGTTCGCGAATATCCGGAACTGGTGCAAAAGTACCTTGGTTCTGTGGTGCCGCAAAAAGACAATTTTTACGCTGCACTGAATTCTGCCGTGTTTTCTGATGGCTCATTTGTGTACATCCCCAAAGGGGTGCGCTGCCCAATGGAGTTGTCCACCTATTTCCGTATTAACGAGCTGAATACCGGACAGTTTGAGCGCACCTTGATTATCGCCGACGAAGGCTCCCATGTGAGTTATCTGGAAGGCTGCACCGCACCCATGCGTGACGAGAATCAGCTGCACGCAGCGGTTGTTGAGCTGGTGGCGCTGGACGATGCACAGATCAAGTATTCCACCGTGCAGAACTGGTATCCGGGTGACAAGGAAGGTAAAGGTGGTATTTACAACTTTGTAACCAAACGAGGTGTTGCGCACAAAAATGCGCGCATTTCCTGGACACAAGTGGAAACCGGTTCAGCAGTAACCTGGAAATACCCTAGCTGTGTGCTGAAAGGGGACAACAGTGTTGGTGAATTCTACTCGGTAGCGTTGACCAACAATTTTCAGCAGGCAGATACCGGCACAAAGATGATCCACATCGGCAAAAATACCCGTTCGACAATTGTTGCCAAGGGTATTTCTGCAGGTCGCAGTAACAGTGCCTATCGCGGGCTTGTCCGCATCAATCCGTCGGCAACAGGGGCGCGCAATTACACACAATGTGATTCGCTGTTGATTGGCGATCGTTGTGGTGCGCACACGTTCCCGTACATCGAGAACAAAAATTCGACGGCCGTAATTGAACACGAAGCCACAACATCCAAAGTCAGTGATGACCAGTTGTTTTTGTGTCAGCAGCGCGGACTGGATGCCGAAAAAGCGGTATCCATGATTGTTAACGGTTTTTGTCGTGAAGTGTTCAAGGAATTGCCGATGGAGTTTGCGGTGGAAGCCGGCAAACTGCTTGAAGTCAGCCTGGAAGGCTCGGTCGGTTAATCTGGTCTGTAGCCTGAATCCATTCAAAAAAACGGAAATTGATTATGCTGGAAATACGCGAGCTGTTTGCCAAGGTTGAGGGCAAGCAGATTCTGAATGGCCTGAGCCTGAATATTGGACCTGGTGAAGTGCATGCCATTATGGGGCCAAACGGTTCTGGCAAAAGCACCCTGGGCAACGTACTGACTGGACGTGAAGGTTACGAAGTTCTGTCCGGAGATGTGAAGTTCAAAGGCAAGGATCTGTTTGAGCTGGACGTGGAAGAACGCGCCCGCGAAGGTCTGTTTCTGGCATTTCAGTATCCGGTAGAAATTCCTGGCGTCAGCAATATGGAATTTCTCAAAGCCTCCGTAGATGCACGTCGCAAACATCTGGGCCTGCCGGAGCTGTCATCCTTCGATTTTATGAAGCTTGCGCGTGAGACCACACAAAAAGTGAATCTGGATCCTGCGTTTTTGAAACGCGGTGTGAATGAAGGTTTCTCCGGCGGTGAGAAAAAGCGCAACGAGATCCTGCAGATGATGTTGCTGGAGCCATCGCTGTGTATCCTCGACGAAACAGACTCGGGCCTGGACATTGATGCGCTGCAAGTTGTGGCCGCAGGTGTAAACGCAATGCGCAGCGCTGATCGTAGTTTTATTGTGGTGACGCATTATCAGCGTCTGCTTGACTACATCGTGCCGGACTATGTGCATGTACTGGCGGGCGGTAAAATTGTGCGCACGGGTGACAAGGAACTGGCCAAAGAACTGGAAGCCAGAGGTTATGGCTGGCTGGAACAAGAGGGCGTCTGAGCATGTCACAGCTTTTTCAGCAGCGCGCATTGACGCTGGCTGCACAGCAGGCGCCAGCAGCAGCTGTCAGTGATCTGCTGCAATCCTTGCGTTTGCAGGGAGCACAGGATTTTGAGCGTGCGACATGGCCCGGTCGTAAACATGAGCACTGGAAATATACCTCAGTGCAGCCGCTGAAAAACTTTGAGCAAGCGGACTGGGCTGAGGGTTTGTATCCTGATGCCGCGCAGCTGCAGACTCAGCTGTTTGTAGAGAATGCCACACGTCTGGTTTTTGTTGATGGCCGTTTTAATGCCGCTCTCTCCGACGAGCTTCCCTCTGGAATCAGTTTGTTTTCCAGCGCAGATGCTGCTGCTCGTGAAGTTATAGCAGCAAACCTTGGGAAAGTTGTGGGCAGTGCCGATCCGCAACGACGTAATCTGTTTGCAGCGCTTAACAGCGCTTGGACAGACGACGGTTTGCTGATCCATGTGCCGCGCAATACACAGCTGGACAAACCGGTGTATCTGGTTGCTGTCAGCAGCAGTGGTTTGTCAGTGAGCAATCTGCGGGTTCTGATAGTACTGGAGCAGGGTGCCAGCGCAGAGGTGATAGAACACTTTATCAGCGCGGATCAGCAAAGTTTTGTGAATGCACTGACTGAGATTGTTGTTGGCGACAATGCGCGTCTGCATCACATCCGCCTGAATCTGGAAAGTGAAAATGTCAGCCATGTGGGTGGTGTACACGCCAATCTGATGCGTGATGCCAGTCTCAAGGCTTTTGCAATTGCTGAAGGCGCTGCGCTTAAACGCATCGACTACCAGCTTAATCATTGCGGGAAAGGCGCCTCACTGGACTTTGATGGTGTGTATCTTGCGCGCCATGAGCAGCAGGTGGATTACCACACCTGTATTGAACACCGCGTACCGCACTGTACCAGTCAGCAGGTCTTCCGCGGCATTGTGGGAGACAAGGCGCGTGCTGTATTTAATGGCCGTATCCATATTTTTGAAGATGCGCAAAAAACTCTGGCAGAAATGAGTAACCGCAATCTGTTGACCTCCAATACTGCTGAGATCAACACCAAACCAGAGCTCGAAATTTACGCTGATGATGTTAAATGTGCTCACGGCGCTACCATTACCCAGCTGGATGAAACTGCTTTGTATTATCTACAGAGCCGCGGTGTCAGTTCGGAGCAGGCGCGTATGATGCTCAGTTTTGGTTTTGTGAATGAGCTGTTGATGTCACTGCCGCAGGAATCGCTCAGAAATGGTCTGGAAAACTGGTTGCGTGCCCGCTTTTCAGAAGATCGCAGCCTGGTAAGTGATCAGGGCAGTGGCAAAGTACTGACGGCAGGAGTTTGAGTCGTGGATATACAGCGCATTCGTGCTGACTTTCCTATTCTGGATCAGACTATCAACGGAAATCCGTTGGTCTATCTGGACAATGCTGCCACCACTCAAAAGCCGCAAGCGGTCATTGATGCGCTGGTTCACTATTACACGCGAGACAACAGTAATGTGCATCGTGGCGCCCATACGCTGAGTGATCGCGCGACAGCGGCATTTGAAAATGCCAGACAGACTGTAGCCAAGTTTATTAATGCTGCGTCGGCCAAGCAGACTATCTGGACTCGCGGCACCACTGAATCAATCAATCTGGTTGCGGCCAGTTGGGGTTCTGCCAATTTAAAGTCTGGTGACAGGGTGCTGGTTTCTGCTCTGGAGCATCACTCCAATATTGTGCCGTGGCAGTTGATTGCAGCTAAAACCGGTGCAGAGGTGGTGCCAATTGCGGTAGATGCTGATGGCGCAATTAGCCTGCCTGCATTGCAGCAGTTGCTGGCTGATGGTCATGTCAAACTGGTGGCGGTTAATCACGTATCCAATGCCTTGGGAACTATTAACCCGGTTGAAGAAATTATCAAACTGGCCCATAACGCCGGTGCCCTGGTTTTGGTAGACGGTGCTCAAGCCATCGCACATTGGCCAGTGGATGTGCAGGCGCTGGACTGCGACTTTTACGCGTTCTCCGGTCACAAGCTTTTTGGTCCAACCGGCATTGGTGTGCTCTACGGCCGCCTGGAGCTATTGGAGCAAATGCCTCCGTATCAGGGCGGCGGTGAAATGATAGAAACCGTCAGCTTTGGCGGCAGTACCTGGAATCAGCTTCCATACAAATTCGAAGCGGGCACCCCGGACATTGCCGGCGCCATTGGTTTGGGGGCGGCAATTGATTATTTGAACTCGCTCGATCGCGCAGCGTTGGCTGCGCATGAAGATGCGCTGTTGGCCTATGCAACGAAAAAAGCTGCCCAAGTTCCTGGTCTAAGAATTGTGGGTACCGCGCCTTCCAAGGCTGCGGTGCTGGGTTTTGTTATTGAGGGTGCACATCCAGCTGATATAGGTATGTTGCTGGATCAGCAGGGAGTGGCCGTGCGTGCCGGACATCACTGTGCGCAGCCAGTGATGGAACAATTTGGTATTCCTGGCACGGTGCGTGCGAGTTTCAGTTTTTATAACACTTTCGAAGACGTTGATCGTCTGTTTGTAGCACTTGAAAAAGTGCGTCAGCTGCTGCTGTGAGGAAACAGGATGAGTGTTGAGAATTTTGATCCGAGTACAGTAAAAGATGCTGCCGTGCAGGTTACACCTGCTGCTGTTGAACACTTTCGACGCCAGCTGCAGAAGGATGCCAATGCGCGGGCGATACGTCTGAGTGTCAAACAAAGTGGCTGCACAGGTTATATGTATGTAGTTGACCTAGTGTCTGAGATTAATGCCGATGATGTACGCCAGACTCTGGGTGAGGGCATTGAACTTTTGATAGATCCCGGCAGTGTGATGGTTGTGAACGGTACCCGGATTGATCTGGTCACCGAAGGTGTCAACCGGCAGCTGCGCTTTTTGAATCCTAACGCCAAAGACTATTGCGGTTGCGGCGAAAGTTTTTCGGTTAACTGAGCACAATCGCATGCAAAGGCAAATGGTCGTAGCACAGGAAGATTGCCCGGCGCGTCGCGTGCCGGATGGGACACCTGTAACCATCCCCAAAAACAGTTTTGTCAGTATTACCCAGGCCCTGGGTGGTAATTACACGGTTGTCCACAATGGACAGATGTTGAGAGTGGATGGCACCGATGCCGCCAATCTGGGTTTAAAATCCGAGACTCTGAGCTTCCCGCCTGTCGACGATGATCTGATTCACGAAGAGCAAGTGTGGCAAGCATTGGGCACTGTGTTTGATCCGGAAATTCCGGTCGATCTGGTTAACCTGGGCTTGATTTACAAAGTTGAAATTGATCAGAACAGCAAAACAGTGCTGATCGAGATGACACTGACTGCGCCAGGTTGTGGCATGGGGCCAGTACTGGTGGGCGATGTTGAATATCGCGTACGCAAAGTACCTAATGTTGAACAGGTTAAGGTAGATCTGGTCTTCGATCCGCCGTGGAGCCGCGAGCGTATGAGCGAAGTGGCACAACTGGAAACAGGGATGTTTTTCTGACCATGAAAGAATTTGGAATTGATATCACCAGCAATGAAATCATCGAAACGTTATCGTTTTTCGATAGCTGGGATGATCGGTACAAATACATTATTGATCTGGGTAAAGAGTTACCACTTATGCCGCCAGAGCTGCACACAGACGAACGCCTGATTCGTGGTTGTCAAAGCAAGGTCTGGCTGGCCCATGAAGAACGCGACGGTCGTTTATATTTTGTAGTCGACAGTGATGCTTTTATTGTTAAAGGTCTGCTGGCAATTGTGCTGGCGGCTTACAACGGAAAAACATCACAGCAGATTCGGGAATTTGATATTCAGGGTTATTTCCAGAGTGTAGACCTGATGCGCCATTTAAGCCCGACCCGTGGCAGTGGTCTGCAAGCAATGGTTGCCCGCATTCAGGCGCTGGCGGCCTGATCAGCCGCGGTATTCCAGCACCCAGCGCGCGTAGGCCTGCTGCGCCCGATTGATTTGCTCGGTGTTCATGCCTGACTGCAATGAGCTCACCAGGTCAACAGCCGCTTCAACTTCATTGTCACGGGCCAGCAAGGCCCATTTAAGCGCTTCAACCTTGTCCTGATCTACGCCTGCACCTTCTTCATACAAGGTTGCCAAGCGCAATTGCGCCTCGCCGTTGTCGTATTCTGCCGCCAGTGCATACCAGTTTGCTGCTTCAGTAAAATTACTGTCCTGAAGGATTCTGGTCATGGGCCAGAAATCCATCCACGACGGATTCACTCCCAACTGATTGTAATAAAGCGAACCCAGATTCAGCATCGCATTCACATGACCTTGTTCGGCTGCTGCACGCGTCCACTGATACGCCTTGTAATAGTCCTGGGTTGCGCCGCCACTGCCGCTGTAATACATCACACCCAGATTGTATTGAGCAATTGCCAGGCCATTTTCAGCAGCTTCAGTGAACAGTCTGAAGGCCAGGTTGTTGTCCCCGGCTTCACGCGCTTCCAGTGCCTGATAATAGGCGCTGTAATCAGGAATCCCGGCGTCAGCATCCACAATCTGAACCTGGGCCGCAGCAGGCCAGGCCAGAAACATCAGCCCCACTGACAACGCTAAAGCAACCAGAAAAACTCTCCACCGCAGCCCGACTGCAGGCTGCGAGGGTGTGTTGGCCGAGGTGCCAGTTGCAATGTCCACAAAGGGGTTGATCATGGGGTGGCAGCGGCGTCTGAAGTGCGGCGTGCGTTGAAGTTTTCAATCCATTGTTGTGCTTCCAGCTGCATGGCTTCAACCACTTCTGGAGCTAACATTTCCTGCACCAGCACGGCGTTGGCTGCTGCGGTCTGGTCGCCGGATGCACCTGCCAGCACAAACCATTTATAGGCTTGAGCAATATCCTTTGGTAACTCAGGCAAGCCTTCAAACAATAATACTGCCATGGCAAATTGCGAGGGCGGGTCACCGTTGTCAGCCGCTTTTCTGAACCATTCCACCGCTTTGACAGCGTCCGGCTCTACGCCCACACCGTTCAGATAGATGACGCCGACGTTGTATTGAGCATTGCGATTGCCTTGCTCAGCGGCCAGGGTAAACCAGTGCAGAGCTTCGGTGCTGTTTTGTAATACGCCATTACCATTCAGGTAGCGGTTGCCCAGCTCAAAACGTGCAGCAAGATCACCGCTTTCAGCTGCCTGAATCAAGGCATTCATATCGCCGGAAACAGGCTCTGCTGCGCTGGCTACTAAAGGAGCGGCTGCCATTACACAGACCGCCAGTGCTGTTTTAAAAATATTCATGCTCACACCAATCAGAATTGTTCGTAGAGCAGGCTGGCGTCGTCGTCAGCAAACATAACGCGGTTGGATTCGAGCAACCAGTCCAGCGCCGACTTCTCAGCTTCTACCAGTTCAGTTTCAGTAACACTTTCGCGAAGCATTTCCAGTATAGACAACGACTCACGTTTGCCATCCAGATATGCCAGCGTCAGCCATTTGATAGCCTCAACCGGATTAGGGCGAGTGCCCTGGCCCAGTCTGTACATTTCACCCAGCTGATATTGGGCTGCAGAATTACCGGCTTGCGCTGCGTCCTGCAGTTCCATTAACGCGACGTTATAGTTGCCTGCATTATAGGCAGCCATACCGCGGTCATAGTCGGCGAAAGCTGGCAGACTCGAAGCGGCCAAGCATCCAGAGATTAACAATGCGCTCAGTTTTTGTTTGAATAATATAGCCATGATGAAACCATCCGGAGTTAGTAATTTCGAGGGTTTGAGTGTAACACGCCCTGCGGTACCGATAAAAATTTCCAATTCCTGACAAAAAGGACTTTGCAAAACGAATTTGTTCTATATAATACGCGGCCTACGCACCCGTAGCTCAGCTGGATAGAGTACCTGACTACGAATCAGGTGGTCGCATGTTCGAATCATGCCGGGTGCGCCATTTACTACAAGGGTTTTGAGCGAAGTTCTCACTAACACCTCGCTCATTTTCCTTCCTCGCCTAACTTTTCGCCTAAAAACCGCCCGAAAAACACTGCATCGTTTTCTCTGTCGAGTGCATCCACAACGTCAGGCGTTCGGTTGTATCGCTCCATCATAATCCGCGATTTGTGGCCCGAAAAAAGCTGTTTGTCTCCCTGGTAATCGGAAATGCTTTTCGCTTTGATATCGTGGAATGTCCACGTGATCGTTGGCACCTCGCCGTGCGGATTTTGAAGGTGTCGACTTTTCAAAACTCGCTGCTTGTTTCGCTTCCATAGCGAGATCAACGCGCGCTCACTGTAAGGCACCCCATCGCGGGTGATGATCAGGTACGGGCTTTTCTTTTTCACTTTCGCCGCCCGTTCAGCGTGTATTTGTTTCGCCAGTTCCACCGCGTGACGAAGACGCGGATTCCAACGCTTGAGCTGCTTCTTGCCCGTCTTCTGTTGGTTGATAAAAATCCCGTCATCCCGAAGATCGGTGAGCAGGATCTTTCGGATGTCCTGCCCACGAGCGGCCATCAGATACGATAGCTCCATAAAAACCTGGACAATCTCACTGGACTCACGCAAAAAGCTATAATAGTCGTCGTCTTCTATATAGAAGTCGCTTCGTGGGACTTCTTTAAATTTTCGCACGCCCACGCACGGGTTCGACTTGATCAGCTCGTGTTCGATAGCGTGCACCATGATATTGCTCAACAGGGCGCGCTCACGATTGGCACTCACCGGCGCTGTTTTTCCTCGACTGTCCATGTACTGGCGTATGTGTTTGGGAGCCACCATGACGATGCCCATATCGCCAAACACCATCTCCAGGTTGCGCCAATTTTCCTCATAACTCTTTCGGGTTTTTGGTGCGCAGTCGGTGTAGCGGCGGGAGGCAAAATACGCTTTTGCCACCTCCCTGACTGTTTTTTGTACGCCCCTTGGGCGAACAACCTTGTCGATCGTGTTGGCCGCCTCCTGAGCCGTCGCAAGTTCGTTTGCCTTATCAACCTCCCTAAAATACGCGCGGTACAACTCTTCCATACTCGAGTCGAGAGGGCAGAGCGCTTTGGAGCCGCCTGATTTCGGGTGCCATTCAAATTGTTTGCGCCCGCGATAGACTCGATCGGGGAGGCGGTCCTCGGGTCTGATCTTCTTATCGCGAGCGGACATGTTTGAATACCGCAAAATTGGGTTCACAAAACTTTCGATCTGCCGTGTGAACGGGCGCCTCGACCTGCGTGTGCACAGCGGCGACGAATGATCTGGGGACGGGCTTGTACGCATCGCGCAGCCAAGTCGGATTGACGATCACTTCGTCTCTTTCATTGATGTAACAGTGAATGCGATTTTTTTTGAGAATTCGCCGCTGATCACGAGGTCGCGTGCTGGGGATTCCAGTGATTGCCTCAACTTGCTCTGGACTCAAATGCGTCACCTCAAAATCGTTCATATGGAGGGACCTCCAGACTCGACAGGCACTGACGGATTAATACGGCCAGATGTCATCCGCATCGGTAGACTGGAGTTGTTCCACTCGCGCGTATTTTGGTGGGGCTCTGTCAAGGGTAGCGACAGTTGCTGCATGCGTCTTACAGAGGCAGTGCGTTGCTGGGTGTGTTCAGCGGGTGGGTTGTGTGACACGCGAGCGCGTGCACACGGTGCAGGTATAGCCATCGTCTATTTCCTCGTCATAAAAATATAGTTCAACAATCCGCCCACATGATCAAGTCACGTGTGAGGCGGCTCTTCGCCGGTTTTTAATACGTAGTTTTTATTGTGAAAGGCGTTTTTAGTTTCTAGTTGACATTATTCTTATGCGATGAAGAAAACCTAGACTCAAGGCTTATACTTCTAGTAATACTCTAAACGGATTCTTTTGAATATGGAAGGGGTTTTAATAAAAAAACAGTCAATCTTTTTACTGTTCTTGCATTGAATTGACAAAATAAAAACCATTAGGTACATAAAAATAAAAAATGGAAAAAATATTATATCATCGTAAAAAATGCTGAGGCTGCGTCAATTGGTTCTATGTGCTCTTAAAATTGACAGAGTAAAATATATTGGTTACGTAATTTTTCGTTGTTGAGTCGAATTGGATTCGATAGGGCGTAGGAGAGTCTGCTAACGATAATTCGTGTGTGTTTCAATGTGTTTTGGCACTTTATTTCTCATCAACGAATTACCAGCAGAATTTTTTGACATGGCAGGTCCGCACTCAGTCTAAACATAACTGAATGCTTGTAATAAAATCGACAATGACAGTGAATCAGTCAGCTTCATGTGCAGGGCGGCCAGGTTTGTCAGTGGTCAGCGCGCTTATCCTCATTGCAGTTTTACGACCGATGCTTCTGCTGTTAAGGTTCGATTGGCGGTAGGCTGATGATCGAAGTTGCGCGATGTTCGATCATTCGTCCATGATTCTCCGAGGATCAATGCCTACTGTTCAAAACCTACATGCCATACTGATGAATGTTCGGTGTCCCTTGACCACGCACATTGAGGATTTGAGTTTGGTCAAGTAATAGTGTGTGTAAGGAGAATTGCGCCCTAATCAAATATAGATTGATGACCGCCTCGCTCATAGACAAACCCTTTGTTAAACCCGAACACATTAATCAAGACTTTGTAAAAACAAGGAGGGGCCAAAGCCCCTCCTTGATAAGTTGGCAAAAATGATCAAAGACCGACGAGTTGATAGAGCTCTTTGGCTAGCGGTCTCTCGCCGAAAAACGCCTTAACGTCGGCTACAGTGTCGCAGACTTGTGCCTGGTGGAAGTCATTCTCTGAAGGCCAGCGGGCGTAGCCAACGCGCTCACACACATATTTGCCCGCTGCAGATTGATACAGAGCTAATTTAAATTGACGTTCAGTCTCATCAACTCTGCGATTGACCTGATTGCAGACGCTGCCGAGTGGTGTGCCAGAAAATCTCAGGCTCGGTGCGCGGTCATTTTTGATTGTTACCTGATCAACTCCATCGACAGGAGTGCTATCAATGTCCGTGATTTGATCGATGTTTAATTCACTGTAATCAATCCGTGAAAACGCATTCGGAATCATATCTGCAAAATCTGGCCAGTCCAGCGTTTCCCCATTCTCATCACGGATTTCGATGCCCTCTATCTCCCACACATCATCGATCCCCTCGCAAGAAGTTTTCAATGAGCTGCCTTCAAAACAGTCGTATTCAAAACTTTCGCTGTAGGTAATACGGACCTCATCGACAGTAGAGATTAGGGAGGCATATCCAGTAGCACGGAGCGCGGTTGTTTGTTCGAAGCTTTGTGATGCCTCATCCCATTGCTCCACGTCTCTCTCGCCTTCACCGCCTAGATGAATCTCTTGTTCCGTTTTCCAGTCAGTGCGTGAAAGAAAAGCTGTAAATTCAGCCGTTGTCATTGTCTCCATAAAAAATCCCTATATAATGCCAAGAGCACTGTCACACCTGGCAATAGCTATCAGTGAATACACTGCTCGCAATGAACAGTGCGGTTAATTTCTGCCAGTTTTCACTATTTAAATTGAAGTGGCAGATAAATAAAAAACTAATCAGTTAGTATCTAACTAACTTTATTCCTATCCATGATTTCAGGTGTTTCATTTAGCTGTCTAGTTCACAACCTAGTATTACCAATCTGTCAGGACTGAAACAGCATAGCGAGCAGGTACTGTTCATGCAACCAGTTTATTTATAAAAAACCTATGCAACTTTCTGTAAAGGTTAACAAAGTTGACATGTTAAAAACTATTGGTTATGTTTTTTTAAACTAAGGCGTTGAATTACATTAAGATCAATCGCACGTATTCTACTCAATGAAGATATTTATGTTTTTCAAAATATAAGTAAAAAACTTTCGAATATTTTAGATCTTGGTGTGATAGACGGTTTGATCAAGTGATTTTGCGCTGTCACGATAATCGTAAATCACTTAAGAAGACTATGTTCTGAAATTCAGTTTTTTGCTCTCATCTGTTTCTGCTCACCCTCATGAGTCCGACTGACGGCTGAGTAGCAGACCGAGGCCCCCTCTTTGGGGGCAGCCAAGCAAGGAGTGTCACGTTACTCCTCAACCTAGCGACTCTCTCAATGTATCAACGTATCATGCATAGAGTGCGAGTCTCTCCCTCAGACAATGTGGTGATTGGAAACGAATTATTTTCCTTAAAATTAATGCTGGGTGTCTTTGTTAGAAACTATCCGTGGCAGTGTCGAATATTTTTTTTGTGTGGTGTAGATCACAGTTAAATGTCTTGCGCTTGATCTGAAGCTTTAAGACTTAAAACATACGCATTATTTTTTATTTGGATTCTTCACATTCACGATTTGGGATATGAACATGCTTATCAGAGGTAAAGCCTCTTTCATGTGCGAAAAACGATGTGTGCCTCCCTGAAAAGGATGAATCACCATTGTTTGCCCAAGGGTGCTCAGTGTGACATTTGAATCAATCACGTCATCAGCCATGTCTAGTAGCACCATGGCTGATGTAGATGGTTGGAATTCTGGGTAGCTGTCGACTGCCTCCTTCGTCAATCTAAAAGGCCTGCCAAAATGATCTTTGTATGCGCCAACATGTTTGCCTAAAGTATTGGCAACATCGATTACTGGATTAATCGCAATGAAAGGTTTTTTGGTCTCTTCTGACAAACGTGATACCAGATAACCTCCCATGGAGGTGCCAATTAGCAGGTCGGCTCCATCTAGGTAGCGTTTGACGTCCTTAATGACAATTAAATAGCCCCTCGTATAGTCTGGCGCAAAAGCTGATAACTGTCCGAGCGTTTGAAGAGCGAGATGTTTGTCTGAGTTCATGTCAATACGTGAACCGAAACCGTGAATGTACAAAACATTGAGTGGTTGCATAACAAGCTGCTCACGTGTTGATTTGTTGCCTCATTATATTTTCTTCTGCGACAAAATGTGTCGCACAATTGGGTATTATGGCGTGGAGTTTTAACAGAGCAAGGCTGAGGGAGAACACATGTGACGATGCCACAAGAGAATCCGGTTAGACAGGTACAAGCTTGCTTATTAGGCGGCGCGATTGGAGATGCCCTTGGCGCTCCCGTTGAATTTATGAGTTCGGATGAAATACGAGTCTTGTTCGGCAATCAGGGTATTCGGGACTATTACCCTATCTATGGCCGCGTCGGCGCCATTACCGATGATACTCAAATGACCTTGTTTACCGCAGAAGGGTTGATACGCGGTGTTGTTCGTGGCTACACACGGGGCGTGGCAAGCATCCCGAGTGTCATTCATCATGCGCTTTTTCGCTGGCTCCTCACCCAAGACATTGAACCAGGATCAGTAGGGGACCCAATACGATCGAAGATTGATCGCGATCACGGTTTGATTCTAGATCGCCGGCTTTGGTCTCGCCGTTCGCCCGGAGGCACCTGTATTTCATCACTACATGGCGCCAAAAATGGATTTGGTGAGTACGCAAACAACAATAGCAAAGGTTGCGGCGGTGTCATGCGCGTAGCACCATGTGCTTTTTATAGTCACTCGTTTGAGAATGCCAGCGAGTCTGCTCGAATGACCCACGGTCATCAGAGTGGCTACCTGGCAGCCGGGCTTTTTGCGCATATATTGAATCAATTATTTTTGCTAGAGGTAAAAGACAGCACAGTCTTAATCAAAATTATTAAAGATTCACTTGAACGCTTCGGTGGTCTTGAGGGTATTGAAGAAACACGCGACTGTATCAATGAGGTGTTGATGTTTGTTCACCAAGGACTTACACCGTCGCCGTCATTAATTGATGAATTTGGTGGGGGATGGGTTGCTGAAGAGGCATTGGGGATTGCAATCTGGTGCGTGTTAATGACTAGCTCGTTTGAAGAGGGACTTGTCATGGCTGTTAATCATGGAGGTGATAGTGACAGCACCGGTTCGATAGCGGGTAACCTGTTGGGGTTAATGTATGGGTTGGATGCGATTCCTGCACGATGGTTAATGGAGCTTGAGCTCCGTGACGTTGTTGAAACAATTTCGCGCGACTTGATAGACGTACCGAGTCAATGTCTCCAACAGGGTGAAGATGTTTCTGACGATATTATGGAGCGCTATCCTGGATACTAACAGTGCGTCCTACAAACAATTGATGAATGAGGCGATTGAATGGGCAAATAGACAAATTGAATCGTCTCATGGTCAGGGGCGTTTATTGAACTCTGATGAATACCAAATCGCACGTCAGGTTGGTGTTTCAAATCCTGACAGTATCAAGTTGCTGGATATTTCACTTGTATCGCTGCCTGAGTCCTCCGCGCTTAACAATTTGATTAGACATTCAGGCTTGCTTGGCGCCAATACAATAGGCCTGACACTTGGGTATATGGTTTACATTCGAGAAGGTTTTCAGACTTCGCGGCTGCTATCACATGAATTCAGGCATGTGTTTCAGTTTGAACAGGCTGGGTCATTTGAGACATACATCAGTCAGTACCTGCATCAAATACTGAGTATCGGGTATGCGCTTGCTCCAATGGAAGTTGATGCGCGGTATTGGGAAAATCATCGAGATAGTCGTTAGAAATAATCTATGACCTGATTGGCTATTTTTATGGCGATTGAGCTAATCAGGAAACTTTGCTTAAAAGTTAGGGTGTTTTGAAAATGAGGGTGGATGGTCGTATCAAGAGCGTCAGGCGCTCTTTCTTGGTGACTTTGTGGGTCGTGGGGCGAGGTAACTGGACTGATTCGTGCTTCCCAGACACTACTGGTCCCAGCATGAGGCTGGTAGTGTCTGGACAGCAGAGCGCACCACTGTTACTCCATCAACGCCCGTTGACGAGCTGCGTTGTACTCATCGTCTGATAAGAGCCCCTCTTGTCTTAGTTGATCGAGTTCACGTAATCGTGCACTAAGGCTCCCAGAGACTTGCGTTTGCTGAGTTGTGGCCGGAAGGCTTTGTTCAGCTTCTCGGGCGGACTCAAGAATCTCATCCGGCGACCTCATATTGATATTGCAGCTTTTTTCGACAGAATTCTGACGAAGCGCCTCATATTCACCCTTGACTTGGGCATATTCAGTCGCTTCAGGGCCGTCACCTCCATCCAAGGCGAACAACGCTGGCCAGAAGAGCACCATCCCTAGGCCCATCGCCCAGTTATCATTGGTGCGCTTGCTGCGAAGATTCTGGTACAGGGCATTGGTCCTTTGCTCTAGATAGCCCATTTCTTGAGCAATTTGATTGCAATCGTAACTGGCGTATCTCAGAGGCGAAACGAAGGTTGCGTCTATGTTGTCAGGGTTGGATGCGCAGCCAGTGATGAGGATTCCCGCAGCAATAGTTGTTGTCAGTTTTGTGTGCATGTCCTGCTCCTTGTTGATTCTTGTTGGCAAAGCAGGAAAACTAGAAGCAATTACCCAAATGGGTAGGTTGCAACGACATGCTTTGCGGTTAGTATTGGTCGGAGTGCGACAACTTGTGTCGCATAAAACAATAAGATTGGAAAAAACCAACAGGACGCACCATGGCCCAGCGCCCCGGCAGCATGGAGACGGTTCAGCTCACCATAGAGCTGTTACACCGGATTCCAAGAAACACCAAAGTCACTGCAAATGAGCTCCAAACCCAACTAGCTGCCGCAGGGTATGAGCGTGATTTACGCAGCCTCCAACGCCAACTGAGACAAATCTGCGATCATTTTGACGTCGAATGCGACGATCGAAGCAAACCATACGGGTACCGTTGGAAGGAAAAGGCACGCGGTTTGTCGTTGCCAGGGCTCAATCAGCATGAATCATTGCTTCTGACGCTAGCGGAGCAACACCTTCGTAATTTATTACCACCTAAATTGATGGCGTCCATGGATGGGTATTTCCGGCAGGCCAGAAGCAATTTGCAGCACCCAACCAAAGCTAATCTTGAAAAAGAATGGTTAAAGAAAGTAAGGGTGGTGAGTGCCACCCAGCCGCTACTTCCCCCTGCTATTGATGGCGATATTTTCACTCAGATAAGCAACGCGCTTTACAACAATCTGTGGTTAAAAATCACCTACCGTAATGCGGCTGGAAAAGAAACAGACGGCCGGGTTATGCCTTTGGGGTTAGCGCAGCAAGGCGTGCATCTCTATCTTGTGTGCCGATTTGAAGGGTATGAGAATGAACGCAGTCTAGCGCTTCATCGGTTCGTTAATGCAGAATCGGGCACAATGAAGTTCACGCGCCCGGCCAATTTTGACCTCAGCCGTTATGATGACGACGGCCGGTTCGGGTTTGGTGAGGGTGAGAGGGTTAAACTGAGTTTCAATATTAGCAAAGCGGCCGGGTATCACTTATTGGAAGCCAAGCTCTCTGGTGATCAGGAAGTAGAAGAGACCAAAGATTGTTATCGGATTTCGGCTACCGTTGTTGATACAGCAATGTTGGATCGATGGTTGATGGGGTTTGGTATAGATGTTTGGAATGTACTAAAACTTGTAAACTAACTTTTCAATTCGCATCTTGGATGGCGTAATGGTAGAAATATTTCGTAAAGACACGAATCAATCCAGTGAGTCAGGGAAGAACCTATAAAAGTAGTGATTCACTAAATAATTGATCTAATGAAAAAAATAAAGTTAGTTTCTCCGCTTTTCTGCGCTAGAGTCTCTGCATATATGGATGTATCAATGCACAACTACGCCCCCGGCCAACGAGTAGAAATCCGCGATGCCGAATGGCGCATAAAACGCGTGGATTTCAGCTCCGACGGAGGCCATGTACTCACCTGTGAGGGCCTGTCGGAGCTTATCCGAGGTCGGGAAGGCCTGTTTCTCACCGAGTTGGACTCCATTCGTGTGCTCGATCCGGCCAAGACCGAGCTGGTGGATGACCTCACAGGCAACTTCGACGCCAGCCTGCTGTACATCGATTCCATGTTGCGCAAAACCGCGCCATCGGATGGCCGCCTGCATCTGGGACACCGGGCCGCTATAGATCAGTTGCCATTTCAGCTTGAACCGGCGTTGCAGGCATTACGTCAGCCGCGTCAGCGTATTCTGATTGCAGACAGCGTGGGCTTGGGAAAAACCCTCGAAGCTGGCATCCTGACGGCAGAGCTTATTGCTCGTGGCCGTGGCAAACGCATACTGGTGCTGGCCGTGAAATCCATGCTGACCCAGTTTCAAAAAGAATTCTGGACGCGTTTTACTATTCCCTTGGTTCGGCTGGATTCAACGGGCCTGCAGCGGGTGCGCCACCGTATCCCGACCAATCACAATCCGTTTCATTACTTTGATCGCTCCATTATCTCGATTGATACTTTGAAGCAGGACATTGAGTACCGGCACTACCTCGAGCAGGCCTACTGGGACATCATCATTATTGACGAGGCCCACAACGTCGCAGAACGGGGCAGCAACTCGCAGCGCTCCAAATTGGCCAAGCTGTTGTCGACGCGCTCGGACACCCTGATCATGTTGTCGGCAACCCCGCATGACGGCAAAGCAGAAAGTTTTGCCAGTCTGGTCAACATGCTGGATCCCACCGCGATCGCCAATCCAAAAGACTATGTGCGTGAGGATTTTCGCGACAAGGGCCTGGTTATCCGGCGCTTTAAGTCTGATGTAAAAGACCAACTCAAAGGTAATTTCCCGGAACGCGAAATCGAACTTGTCAAAACGCCGGCCAGCACCCCAGAGGAGGTGGCCTACGATCGCCTGATGGAGGTAAGTTTTCACAATCTGAATGGCGGCGGGCAGGGCGCCGGACAACTATTCCGAACCACCCTTGAAAAAGCACTGTTTTCAAGCCCCCAGGCCTGTTTATCGGTGGTGAACAACCGCAGCAAACGTCTTCAGCAGCGCCTTGAGCGTGAACGTGACGACGAACGACGTACCACCATCATCGAGGATATGGACACTTTAAATGGATTGGCTTCAGCGCTAAAAGCTATTACGCCGGAGCATTTCAGCAAATATCAATTGCTCAAGAAAACCATACAACAGGTGCTGCAGTGGTCGCCCAAGGACGCTGAAGATCGTCTGGTTATTTTCACGGAAAGCCTGGTCACTCTCGACTTTCTGGAAAAACATTTGGCTGTCGACTTAAAGCTCAATGACAGACAACTGGCTGTTATGCGCGGCGATATGCGTGACAAAGAGCTGATGGAAACGGTAGAGGCTTTTAACCGTAAAGAGGCGCCAGTGCGTTTATTGATTTGCTCGGATGTCGCCTCCGAAGGTATCAACCTGCATCACCTGAGCCATCGCATGATTCATTTTGATATTCCGTGGTCGCTGATGGTGTTTCAACAGCGTAATGGTCGTATCGATCGTTATGGGCAGACGCGGCAACCGCAAATACGCTACTTGCTGACAGAAAGCAGCAATGCCAAGGTTCGCGGTGACCAACGTATTCTGGAGGTGCTCATTCAAAAGGATGAGCAAGCCAATAAAAATATTGGTGACCCTTCGGAGTTTCTGGGCGTTTACGATCAGGCGCGGGAAGAAGATAAGGTCGCCAGTTTTATTGAACAACAAACGGATGATGAGGATGCGACATGGCGCCTCTTCGAGTCAATGCTCGAAGACAACGTCGAAAATAGTGAAAATCCGCTGGATCAGTTCATTCCCGGCACTCGCATCAGTGAACAAAGTGACATTATTGGCCCCCTGAATCGCGTGTTTCCCAGCGGGCTTGATTATGCCAAGGCTGCCATTCGTTGGTTCAAGTCTCGCGGTGAAGCGCTGGATGCCGGCATTGAAAATGACGTGTTCTGGGTGACGGCACCGACGGATTTGCGTCAGCGGCTTAATTACCTGCCAGCCGAAATCAGACCGGAACATGATCAGTTCACCTTATCCACCAATGTGGATCGCATTAGTGAAGAGATTAAACGCGCCCGACAGGAAGAGGATGCCGCCTGGCCTGCTTTGCAATTTTTGTGGCCCATACATCCCGTCATGGAATGGTTGTCCGATCGTGCACTGAATGCGTTTGGCCGACATGCGGCTCCTGTGCTGCGTATTCCTGGCAAGCTGGCGCCGGACGAACACATTGTGTTGACCCATGGCGGTTACCCGAACCGACGTGGGCATGTACTGATTCAAGATTGGATGGGTGTAAGGATTAAAGGCTCAGCGGTTGTTGGCATTTTGGATTGGCAAACGCTGCAAAAAGATCTCGGTATTCAGCCTGCCAGCATGCCCAATGTCGGAAAAGCTGGCGATGTTGCGCCGCTATCCAAGCTATTGCCGCTGGCCATTAAAGCGGCCTCTACCCATTTGGCTGAATTGAAGGCGACGCTGCAGCAAGAGCGACAAAAGTCCTTGCAGCAACAGCGTCAGCGTTTGGCAGAGCTGAAAAACAAACACGTCGGTCAGCTCACGTTGGCGCTGGGTAGTTCTGATCAGCCTGAGGCGATTAAAGCCAGAAAACGTCACGAAGGCCAACAGCACATTGATCGTGTATTCAAGGACTACGAAGACTGGCTGGACAACACCCAGCTTACCGAGGATCAGCCCTATTTGCAGGTTGCGGCTGTTTTTACGGGGATGCCAGCATGATGCACGTCGGCCTGATCAACGAAAATGAATTCTACTCCGACCACTACCTGGCTGAGATATTCAGCGGCGACATCCGCGAGGTGCTGTCCGCTTGGCAGCAACGCGAAGACGACGAGCGCGAAACCGCCAGAAACCGGGGCGAACCTGCTACCCAGTACCGCGGCTATCGCACGCCGCCCAACCGTCTGGCGTCCATAGCCCGCGAGATATTGCTGGGTATTGAAGAGGTCGAACGTCAAAGGCAGCCCAAAGAGCGCCTGTTGCTCAGCCGCGCGCTGACCAAAAACCTGCTGTCCGCATTTGAGCTGCCCTGCGAACCCCAAGTCCTGACGCTGGACGATGACACCGCACTGCCGGTGCTTGCCGCGTTTAATGACGCTGCCGGTGATCCACTGTTGTGGATTCTGGAAGCCTTAGCCCCCTTGGGGGATGAGCCCGATCAGGACCCGCTGTCATTGACTGTGCAAGCGGAACAATGGGACGACGCAACGATCGCCACTCAGGCCAACAACAAACCCCTGGCCGATGCCGACTGGCAAAAACGTCTATCCCAGCAGGTCTTCAGTCAGAGCAAGCCCCCGCGCTGGGTGCTGCTCACCAGTCCACGCCAGTGGCTGCTGCTGGACCGCACCAAGTTCGCACAACACCGCCTGCTGCGTTTTGACTGGGTGGAGCTGTTCAGTCGCCGGGAAACCGAATCCTTCAAAGCGGTCAGCGTGCTGCTGCACCGCGACTCCTTATTTGACAGTCAGGGCCAGGCACTGCTCGATACTCTGGACGAGAACGCCCACAAACATGCCTATGGTGTGTCGGAGGATCTGAAATACGCCCTGCGCGAATGTATTGAGCTGCTCGGTAACGAAGCCGCCCGGCAACTGGAAGAGCGTGCCCGCCGCCACAACAAAAGCATTTACACCAAAGGCGACTACGAACTTGATGCTGCCGAGCTGAGTCTGGAATGTCTGCGTTATATGTACCGGCTGTTGTTTCTGTTTTATATCGAGGCACGCCCGGAACTCGGTTACGCGCCGGTCAGCAGCCAGACCTATCTGAAGAGTTATTCGCTGGAACATCTGCGTGAACTGGAACTGGTACCACTGACCAGCGATGCCGAGCGGCAGGGCAGCTATCTGCACGAATCACTCAGTCAGCTCTTCCGTCTGGTCAACGAAGGTTACAGCCCGAAAGACGACATGTTGGCCGCACACAGCCAGCAAAGTGGCCGTGACGCCTTCCACATGCAGGCGCTGAAAAGCCACCTGTTTGACCCGGAACGCACGCGCAATCTCAACCGGGTGGTGTTCCCCAATTACCTGCTGCAGCAGATCATCCAGTTGATGTCACTGTCGCGCGAGGCCAATGGTCGCAAGCGGCGTGGGCGCATCTCGTACGCCCAGCTCGGTATCAACCAACTGGGCGCCGTGTACGAAGCGCTGCTCAGTTATCGCG
>CAZHUJ010000014.1:0-24750 GCA_964535565.1 uncultured Pseudohongiella sp.
AAATGTACCAGTGGGCGCCCGGCAAGTGGCCGGTCGCAGCGCACAAGCTCTGTGATGCGCATCAGAACGAGTATCACCGTTATCCTGAACAGTGGATTTACTTTCTGTGGCGTCCGGTGTTTCGGGATATCCCGTACCGTGATCCAGACTGTGTTGGTTATTGCATTGGCGACCCGTTTGATCAGATTGTGGAAGACACCGGGGGAGAACCCCTGTTCCTGTTGAGTGACGACGAGTGCAACTGGCCAGCGCTATTAGAGCTGACACTGGCAACTGATGATCTTGAGGAATGGATCGAGATCCTGGTACGTAAACTGCTGGTGGAGAAAAAGCAGCTTGTCATGGCGCGCTGGCAGCGCAAGTTTGGTAACGACACGCCCTGTTAATTACAGGGAATTTACAGAGTGGTTGCGCTGGTGCCACTGCTCCAGCCGACGCTCAACATCAGCGATTCGAGAGGCCAATCCGTCTGATTGTGCAGCACGATAAGCATCGGTCAATGTCACCAGCAGTTGATTGCCGACTTGTGGCGCAATCATGCCATTGGCTATTGCTCGCGTGATCACACTGACTTGATCACTGAATGACACAGCTTTCTCCAGGCCTGGTATGCAGACCGCTGTTTCATCCGGGCGCGTCACCGGTGCCACACGCTCCAGCAGCAGCTTCATGGCACGCATATCACCAGACATGGCATATGCTTTCGTTACATCAAATAAATCTGGGAGATCATCACAAAGAGCTTCACGCAAAACAGAATACCTTCCCAGCGCGCCTTTTGGACGGCCTTTGGGATTACCAGAATGGCCGGGCTTGAACTTAGGCATATTTTTCCTCTGGCACCAAATAGATAAAGTCAGAATATGCCATCACGATTGATTTACAAGAATTCAGCGCTGAAAGGAAATTAGCGCAAAATTTATTAACCATCGATGCATTCATAATGGAGAGTCATTAAGTGAGCTATCAGGATACAGATCTACAATTCCGGCTATTTCCTGACGATGATCTATGCGTTCTGTCTAACGAGATCCCGCCTGAAGAAAAAGCACGATTAAAATATGTTCGGCAACAATCTGAGCGCACACTCGTACTCAATTCTCAATTAGGGCCTTATTTTCTTCAAAGTCTGGCAGATTTAGCGGAAGAGAACTTGGTGGCGCTAGTGGTTAGGCAGCTAAAAAATACAGCTCCAGGGGTTATGGAAGGACAGGGCGCCTCAAACTTATGGGATGAAATTTGTGTTGGGCTATATAACGATTCTTCGTTATCCGAGATGTACTCAGACTATATCTATCGATCTCTGATTGATGCAGTCAAAAAATGTCCTGAGCCTGAACGGGTCGCACTTTGGTTTATGACTTATTCGGGACAGATTTTTTTAGAAGAACTACCTGAAAAGCTGACAGTACCTCATGACATTCCGGTCAATGTGGTGGACATAGCACAGAACACCTTGCAATCAGTCTTGAATGAAACGCTAAATGACCACAGTCCGTGGGTATTGGAAATGCTGGGAATCTAAAAGTCGAAATTTATTAGCGAACTATTTCAGATTTCAGAAAAACAAAATCCTCTTTATGATTTTTTCAATAGATTGGGGTACGGGGGGGTTGTGGGGTGTAAATGCCGGGCTATAACAATATTGGCTGAGCTGACAGTTTTTACATTTACAAAAAAACAACCCCACTAACCCCACTAACCCCATCGTCTGCCTTTGTAAGTGCCCTGGAGACAGTATAGCTATACTTGTTTTTTAATCTCTTCAAGTTTCCACATACAAGATCCGCTTCTGGATGTTGTTTTAACCAATCTGCCTTGAATCGACCTACCGTCACTTGGATCTCGGAAACTGAATATCCGGTCTTTGTTGACGCTCAGCCATTTTCCTAACCGCAGAGAGTCCCTCAGCGCCCCCTCACCAAGCACAGCAAACAAGGCATCTTGTAAATGTTCGTTTATGTGCTCAGTTTCGTCACCCTTAGATATTGAGAATATTGCTTCGGTTGACTTTCCCTGTAATGCCATTTTAATTACATCCTTAGCAAAAACCTCTTTGTGCCCAATAACCTGATACCATTGAGACATTAATGAGACGGTCGCCTCAAGTTTTGGATCATTAGCACGGGCGTTTTCCATTGTCTGCACCGGGTCATCCTGGCCCAGCCACAACAGGGCACCACGGACCCATTGCGACCAAATATCAAAACTACCTAGGGGTAGGACACCTTCAGGTTGGGGCCTTCGTGCGACATGAAACGCCCTCAGTATAGTCAACACGTCAACCAAGAGAGTCGCCCGATTTTTTTTGGCGTACTCCTTAAGATTTACTGAATATTTGCGCAACTCAGGCCTCTCGCAGGCAGGATCCAAAGAACATAAAAGAGCCCGTCTTGTCATGTCCCCCTGTATAAGAAGGCTGTTGCCTGTGGCGAATAGAGCAGCATTTGTTGGCATGGTGCGAAGCTTGGAAACACCCAGCACTCTAAGCCGCACCATCTCTTGCGTGAGAACCTGGCATAGGAGGTCTCCATCGATCGGCATAGTTGCGTTGTCAATTGTGATCACCTGATCACCGGCGAGCAATGCGGCGGCCAGTCGTTTTTCTTGCTCAATCTCGTCACGGCCTTGGCTCATGACCGCAGCCTCGTGCCCACATGCAATTATACAGATCAGATCAACCAACATTGATTTGCCACAACCGGGAGTAGGTGCTGAAAAACAGTGCATGGGCGCAAATGGCAGACTACGTCGTACGCAAGCCGTTAAAATGCCACTCAATGCAACTGATCTGTCGTGGCCAGTTACAAACGGAAAGGTTTTGATTAAATCAATAATTCGCTCAATTGCCTGCTGAGCAACTTCTTTGCTTGGACAATCAGGAATGGGTTTGAATAATGATTGATCGCCGTATAACAATAGGCTGGTCGACTTGTCGTATCCTTCGATATTCAGGATGGATCCGTCTGAGCGCAATGTCGGTGCATTTATGATCCCTGCCAGTTCATTTAGCCGCCATCGACCAGCACGAGCAAGATAAGTCTCCGCTACTTTTAGTGGGCAATCTGTCGGTTCTAAATCGCTGCTTCGCTTATCAAATTTCATCCAGTTTGCTGCTCGTGTTAGCCGGTCAACTAAATTGTGCTTATTGACTTCTTTAAGCTGAGTGGCGCCAATTTTCTGCCCTTTATCTGCATTAACAATCATTTGCACCGGATAGACCAATACTCCAGCTCTCTGATAAATGTCACAGCAATGACCCATAATTACTTCTTCCGCCTGATCGACCATAGTATGCAGTTCACCAGGGATCACCTGAATAGTCTGACGTGGGGATTGTGGCAGCGCATTACTATCAGCCCTCACGTCGAGCGCAGCGGATATAATACGTTTTACTTCGGCGGCACCTTCCTCAGCAGCCCAGATGTCCCAAAAGTCAGTTCCATGATCGATATCTTGCGCGCCGCTTGGTACTACAAAAACGCCTCCAACTGCTTTGGCTGCCTCAATTGCCTTTTTTTCCGAGCCAATATCTGCCGCAACTACAATTCGGATATCTGGTGCAACTGATCTAACGTGTTTTGCCGCTGCTTTCAGGCATGATTCGCTAAAAGCAGCAACAGCAGGATATCCAGTTGATTGCATGCAAGCCGCAGCAGTTGCCAGACCTTCTGCCACGATTACAATGCCGCTCTGGTGATCTTTGTATGGTGCGAGAGGGTAAATACCGCCTGACTTCATACCACCTTTGAGCGACATCTTTTTACCCGAAGCATTAATTGCCTCAAGGCTCACGATATTCAACTTCTCATCGTAGATAGGCACAAGCAGCGCATCTTTCCATCCGTTTTGCGGCCAATGACCTCGGCGTACATTTTCACCAAGGCTTAATGCGCGCGTGCCATTCAATGTCTTTTTCAAGTAGTAGGGATGATTCCTGATATCTGTTGACCCTGAAAGCCATAACTTGTTGGCCTTTTCAGCAGCGCTGGCGCGTGCCTTTTTGAGTTCTTCAGCACGAGCACTTGTTGCTTCAGTGTCTGCACGGTGATGATGGCGCTGTACCGGCTCTGAGACAGCATTAGTGTCGCGCCAGCCATGCTCTCGAGCGATCTTGAACAGGGACCCAGTTTTACCTGAATTAGGGCGTGCGGCCAAACCATTAACTGTAGACTTATAAACTGACATATTAAAACCAGGTCCGGATTCACACCAAGCATGGATAATGTTTTCAGGTACGCCATCGCTAATGGCACTGCCAACAATGCGCCACCAACTATCATAATCAGGCGGGCAGGGAATGGCATGAAGCGCGCTGATGGCTCGCTCAATGTTTTGAGGCTCAGAATATTTAGAGTTCATTTCGCCCCCTTGGTCTGTTGTTGAGCCTGACCTCTACTTTTCTCAATCTGAGCTGCTAACCAGTCGTCAATTTCTGATTCGATCCAACCTACGGATTTCGGACCAAGTCGAATTGGAGTGGGGAAGGACGGGTCGTAGTCAGAAGGCCGTTTAGGATTCGGCTTTAGACGTGCATAGATGGTGCTGCGGGAAAATCCAACTCGAGCTTCAACGCTCTTTCTTTTGAGAATTGTTATTTCTTTGGGTACTACCCTGTTTTCACTGTTTGAAGCCATGCTCAATGCTCCTAAGCATTCTCCGGACCATTCCGGCATGGCTCACTATTCTTTACATCACGGCGATACTTCTACCTATTCAAATCCTGATTTGAGTTCATGGTTTGCGGCGATGGCTGTTGTAATCATCCGGTAATGGGAAGAAACTCTCTGACATTTCAAGTTCGTCATTAATGGTCAGCCCCTTGCAAATACTCTCAATAGTTTTCTGGCTAAGGAGGAACACTCCATTTTGCTCAGATGACACGTCGGCACACGCTTTTCGCCAGCTTTTGCCACGTTTCATGCCTTCCTGGACAGTCATCTTGACATCCCACTGTTGATACGCTGAATTCTGGTTTCTGCGTCCCTTGCGCGCTTGCTTCCAGCCAAATGCCGTATCTGGAGGCTGGCCACTACCAATTTTTTTGAGAACATCTTGAAGAAAATCTAATGCACCCGGATCAGGTGTTATCTTTTCTGACTGGCATAGTGCAATGTATTTGCAAACAGCCACGATAGCGTCGCGGTCTCCAGATCTAGCTTTTGATATGACAGCCGAGTCTAGGTAGCTCATTTTATATTTCCTTCCCCACGCACTGGTTGGTTGCCGTGAGATCAAGTGAATTCGAATGCTATCTGGTGTGTATTTTGAAGTATTCTGATTACAACCTTCTGTTAGCTCACGCGTTTATCATGCGGTTACTGACTGCTCATAAATTCTTGAGCAAAATTCTGCCCACTCGTTCATTAGAGTAATCCGCTTGGAAAATTGTGACCCACGTTGATATGCACGCTCCACAGCATCCGGTAGCTGGTGTGAAAGCGCGTGTTCAGCGACATCACGAGGGAAATTAGTATTGTCGGCCACCCACATGCGAAAAGTACTGCGAAATCCATGAACGGTAATAACCCTGCCTTTATTGTCTATCCATATTGGATCTCCATTACCGTTCATGCGACGAATAACCAATGTAAGAGCCATATCGGATAGCGGTTTCCCTTTCGGGCCCACAAACACTACATCAGACTCTTTTGGAAGGGAGGTTAGCAAGGCGACTGCAGGGGGGGTCAATGGAATCTCGTGCTCCCGTCCTGCTTTCATCCTCTCAGCAGGAATTGTCCAAATTTTATTTTTCAAATCGATTTCAGACCAGCGCGCGCCGCGCGCTTCCCCAGAGCGACAAGCAGTAAGTATGGCAAATTCCACAACTCTTGCTGACGTTCCCTCGCGTGTCCTGAGTTCCCTCATAAACTCACCAATTCTCTGCCACGGCAGGGAAGGATGATTCTTGATACGACCAGCTCTGCTTATTTTAGCCAGAAGATTTTCAAGGTGGCCTTTCCAACGAGCTGGATTCTCACCCACCCGATATCCGCTTGTTGTGGCCCAATCCAAGACCGACTCGATACGTCCGCGGAGGCGACTGGCGGTTTCGGCCTTGTTTTCCCAGATTGGAGCCAAACACTTCACAATTAGTGCGGTATCAACCTCAGCAACTGGCAAATGTCCAAACACAGGGCTGGCGTAAGTATTGATAGTGTTGGTCCATTGCTGGCAGTGTTTGGCATTTTTCCAACTCGCCTTGTGTGCATCAATGTAAGTGCGCGCGCATTCATCAAAAGTGAGCTTTCGTGCTTCCGCTAAGGCTAGCTCGACTCTGGACTGCTTCTTCGCTGCTAACGGATTCACCCCCTCCAGAAGCAGCTTGCGAGCCTCCAGGGCTTTTTGTCGAGCTTCTGCCAATGTGACGGTGTGCGTAGGTCCCAAACCCATACCGTAAGATTTACCGCTGATCATGTAACGAAAGAGCCAGGACTTGGAACCTGAAGGTGTAATCTGCAGCGTCAATCCGCCTCCGTCACCATACAGACCGGGCTTATTTAGCTTGTTTACTTGTAGCGCTGAGAGACGTTGCTGTTTGCGGGCCATTCTTCTGTCCAACTATCAATTTGACTATCAAAATGTAGCCGGATTTGAGCAGAATGTATAGAGCTATTGCGGACTCATTTACTTTATATAACACTGTTTAATATATGTATTTTTAACACTTTAACGCTGTAATTTGGTTGATATATAGCGGACTCTCCCTCCGCCACTTTATCGCACAAACTCATGTGCATCTCTCATAGCCGGCAACACTCGCGGCAAAATATCCGACAAAGTCACCACACCACGTATTGCGCCATCGCGTGTAATCACTGCCAGCTGAACTTTTGACTTACGCATACGCGCCAGTGACTCGTATACCGGTGTTTGCGCATCCAGCAGTAATACACGACGCGCAATTTCATGCGCAGGTCTTGAATCCTGTTCCAGCAACGTATCACGCAAATGCACAACAAGCGGTGCTGAGCCAATCTTGCCCAGCAGCAATATACGCAAGTGCCCGGAGGTCGCAGCAGCCGCGCGCACATCAGCAACAGTAGCATCAGGTGCCACGTGTGTTACTTCATAATCGCCTTCAAGCAATTGTTCAACCGGTAGCGAGCCCATGTCTATCAATGCAGATATCTGCTGCTGGACTTGCGGCTCCAATGTTCCTACCCGAGCCGAGTGTTCAACCAGCTGACGGATTGTTGCTATATCGCGCCCCCCAACCGCTGCGCTTTCAACAGGCTCAACACCCGATGCACGCACCAGGGCATTGGCCATACGATTAACCCATTGCATTAACGGCCGTACGAGCCAGATAAAAATCCGCGCTGGAATTCCGATTGCCATTGCCGATCGCTCTGGGTTAGCAATTGCCCAGGATTTGGGAGCCATTTCACCAATAACCAGGTGCAAAAATGTGACCACAAAAAGTGCAAGCGTAAACGCAGCCGCACCGGCAGCCCATTCAGGTGCTCCCCACCGCACAAAAATTGGTCCCAGCCAGTTGTCTACTGCGGGTTTGGTGACAGCACCCAGAGCAAAGGTACAGAAGGTGATTCCGAGTTGGGCACCGGCCAGCATCAGCGTAAGATCATTCATGCCTCGCAGAGCTGCACGCGCTGAGCGGCTGTTGGCTGCGAGATCTTCCAGGCGGTGCCGGCGTGCGCCCAGAAGAGCAAATTCCATCACAACAAAAAATCCACTTAAAGCAATCAGCGCGATTGTGGTCAGCGTAATAATCACCAGTCATCCTCACTGATGTCGGTCTCAACCAGTCGAACCCGTAACAGGGTTGGGACATAGCGCTCAACGCGGACTACGTCCACGACAAGCTGCCGCTGTACTGGCTTATCTGCAACCAGTTCTGCAGGATCCATTGGTAACTCCACTGTCACTTTATCTCCCTGATCGGGCAATGCGCCCAGTTCTGCAATCAGCAAACCTGCGATGGTTTCAAAATCCCCTCGCGGCAGGTCATAACCAATTGCTCGCTCGGCTTCGTCCAGGTGCACATCACCGTCCATCAGCCAGAGATTTTCATCTATCACCAATACCGGTTCTGAGCTCTCGGTATCATGTTCATCGGTGATCTCACCTACAATTTCTTCAGCCAGATCTTCCAGCGTCAACACACCTACAAAACCGCCGTATTCATCAATCACGCAGGCCATTTTGTTGTGGCTGTCCAGCAATGTATCGAGCGCATCCGGCAGCGGCATTAACGTCGGGATTACCGGCACCTCGCGCATCATGGTGGTCACAGGCTCTTCAGCCTTGCTCAGATCGAACTTTTCAAGTATGTCTGACAAGTGTACAACCCCCACGGGAGTGTCATCTTCGATCACCGGGTAACGAGTGTGGCCCTTGGCCATCAGCTGTCGCAGCTCGCCCAATGTGGTTTCAGGATCGATCCAGTCAACTTGGGAGCGTGGCACCATTGCATGTTCAACATCCCGCTGCGGGAAATCGACAATGCGTTCGATCATCAGTGACAGTTCTTGCGGCAAGTCACCGCTGTCGCGTGAATCGGCAATAATGCGTGGCAGATCATCAGCAGACACGCTCACATCCAGATCCTGCACAGGTTCAATACGCAGCAGGCGCAGAAGTAAAGCGGCACACTTGTCAAAAAAGCCGATTAACCAACCAAAAACAGTCAGATAGGTAAGTGTGGAACTGGCCAGATGCCGTGCCAAAGGTTCAGAGTTGGCGATGGCAAGGTTTTTCGGATACAGCTCACCGAAAATCATCTGCACAACGGTCGCTATCGCCAGTGCCAAAACGGTACCGATGGTGATGCCGAGCTCCTGAGGAATGCCGGCACGTCCCAGCAGCAGGCCAGCAGATTCACCAATCAGCGGTTCCGCAACAAATCCGATAATCAGACCAGTGACGGTGATACCCAATTGGGCACCTGAGAGCATAAAACTGGTGCGTTTGGTTACCGCCAGAGCTTTGGCAGCAGCTGCATCACCTTCGGCCGCGCGCGCAGCAAGGCGGTTGCGGTCAACAGCCATGTACGCAAATTCCTGCGCCACAAAGTAGCCGTTGGCGGCGATGATTGCCAATATAATCAGAATGCCAAGGAGAAGACCAAGTACAGGATCTATCAACTTGACACCCCGTTGATACTAAAAAAATACCAAGAAGGGTTATCGTTCACAGCAGAGTTAAATACCAGACATTTCAAGGCGCCATGTATAACAGCCGTACCCGTCGTAGTCAATCATTACGCTCAATCTGCGGTAGGTTTACAAGCCATAAGGCATGACTTATGCTGGCTCCACAGCAGCATTTATGCTTGATTTTGCGCAGTATTTTTTACACTGCTGCTGACTCCAGAAAAATAATTTAAAGAGAGAGTGCCAGAAGAATGCTCAACCGATTTATTGTTGTGGACGATTTTTATAATGACCCTGATAAGCTGGTCCAGGTTGCACTGAGTACGATGAGGGAAGAAAATTCACCTACCGGCAATTACGCCGGCGTGATGACAACCGACTCGTTCCTGACCGAGCAACACCGGGAAATATTCAAAAAACTGACTCTGGAACCCTCGATCAATTCCTCCACCAACGCCAATGGGCGGATTCGTTTTACTCGTCAAAACGACACCTTCAGATTTCATATTCATTACGATGTTGATGTGCAGACGCGCTGGGCCGGTGTGGTTTACCTCTCAAAGGAACACCCCAATACCGATGGCACATCTTTCTGGCGCCATCGTCGTACAGGCCTGGAAATCGCACCCAATACACCAGAAGGTTTTAACCATTATGGCTGGCGGGATTTCCATGACCTGAAGGCCTTCCTGGAAACAGAAGGGCTGGACGAATCCCTTTGGGAAAAGACGTTTACGATTCCTTACAAATACAATCGCCTGGTTTTATTCCGGCCATGGCTTTTGCATTCTCCTGGCCCTGCGTTTGGAGACACGCTGGAAAACTGCCGCAAAGTACAAACCCTGTTTCTGGGCAATTAATTTTTGCTGAAAAATCGACAAAGGAAAACTGATGTGGAGATTGTCCCTGAACGCCTGTTTCCATCGCTGGTCTGGTCCACGCTGTTTGACGATCGCGAGCAAATGAATGCCCGCCTTGTTGAGCTGGCTTATGCGTTGCGCAAAAACAACCCTGATGGAGTAAACAAGACCAACATCAACGGCTGGCAAAGCCCCAATAATCTGCAATTGTTGCCACAGTTTCGCGACATCAACCTGCGTATCCTGCAGGTTTGTGAGCGCATTGCCGAGTCGCAGTTTTTTCGCAAGAATCTGGTTCTACAGCACCAGGCCTGGGTCAATATCAGCCCGCCGGGTGCATCCAATCAGGTGCACTTCCATCCCAACTGTCATTTCAGCGGGGTGTATTACATCAGTCTTGATGCATCATCATGTGGCAGCATTTATTTTCGGGATCCGCGTGTGGCCTCCCGCATGATGACCTATCCGGTCGACTCAATTACCGATTTTACTGCCAGTGAAATTCGCATGGAGCCGGAAGAGGGGCGTATGTATGTTTTCCCGGGCTGGCTTGAGCATGGCGTGGAGGAAAACCGCAGCAACAGGGACCGTATCGGTATCAGCTTTAACGTATTGGCTGTACCGGTGTAACTCAGAAATAAAGCTTGGGAATAAAACCCCGGAATAAAACAAGGGCCCCATTTGGGACCCTTGTTTTAGTGAAGATGCAAGTGTTAGTCGTTAGAAATCATAAACTACACGCGCATACAACGAACGACCCATCGGGTTTTGCAACTCACCCATTACGCCGGCAAAGTCGTCTGTCGGCTGAGCCTCACGATCAAACAGGTTTCGCGCACCCACACTGACGCCAAGTTCACCGTCAAACACCTCAATACCACGATAGGTATAGGCCAGGTCCATCGCTTTCCAGGCCTTGAGCTTGGTCAGGTTGGCATCACGGAACGTGTTGGCAAACTGATCGATAATCGGGTAACGAGTACCATCCCAGTCCACTTCGCTGATGTAATGCACGGTGCCGGTGACAGCATGGCGCCCCATAACCCATCCCATACGCAAGTTGCCTTTCCAGTCAGGCACTGCAGGTGCTGTACCGGTTTGCAGGTTGGTTGAACCCACACCATCGGATTTGGCCACAGTGGTACTGTCGGCATAGAGGAACTCTTGCATATTGGTTGCTTGCAAGCTGAAACGCAGATCCCCCCAGTTTCCAAGGCTGTAGCTATAGTCAGCGGTAACGTCCCAGGCAGTGACCTTGATTGACTGGGCATTTATGCTGCCTGGTGAATTAACCTGCAGAATGGTTGCCAGATCGTTGGGGTCCCTGACAATGTCGGGGCTTGAAAGACCGCTTGCCAACCAGGCACGCAACTGATCCATACTGGGTCGGCCGGCTGCACCAACCCCGCTGCCCTGGAATCCGGACCAGGCTTTAAACGCTGCGAATTCAGCGTTCATCAGCTGCTGACCAGTCACAGTCACAATACGGTTAGTGAAGTCAGTTTCGTTCCAGGTGATGGACAGATTCAGATCACCAAAGCTGAAATCAAAACCCAGCTGATTGGAGGTTGAAGTCTCATTTTCCAGCGCCGGGTTACCACCTGAGCAGTAGGTTGTAAAGGCAGAGAACGGTGAGAAACGGTCGGTAACGGTGGACAATCCACAGGTAACAGGGTTCAGCAGCTGTGTCAGGCTCGGCGCGATAAACGCATCACCGGTGGTACCACGGATACTCAACCAGTCTGTAGCAGCCCAGGTGAAACCAATTTTAGGATCGGTGGAACGCTGCCCGGTACTGAAGTCCTCCATACGTACAGCGGCTTCCACTTCAAGATTATCCAGAACCGGCAAGGCAAATTCCGCAAAATACGAATCTACCACCCGGCTGCCACTGGTAACCGTCTCGCGAGCAGGACTGCCAATCCAGGTGGCACCACGGATAGCTGTTTCTGAAGGCGTGTTCTGATAGTAGTCATCACGACGCTGATAACCCAATGCCGCACCTACAGGTCCGCCGGGCAATTCAAAACCGACTTCACCGTTGATGACAATGTCAATTACATCCAGCTCAGCGACGTTGGTCGAACGTCTGCGCGCAGCAATAGCTTCGATCACTTGCGCAGTATTCTGGTTAGCCTGATCTGTAACAAAGAACGGGTTATAACACGCATCCCTGTCATTAACAGGGTCGCAGCGCAGACCTTGTTTCATTGCTTCGATATCATATTCTTGGGTTGCCATCGAAGTAAAACGACGGGCACTACGTGAATAGGCTGCAAAACCTTCCCAGCCTTCGAGCACTGGCACTTTAAAATTGGCCTGCATACTGTAGCGGCTGTTACGATCCAGACTGCCTGAAATATTGTCACCATCCGGTGTAAAACCGTTGGCCATCAAGTGAGTCTTGTTGATTGGACGCAGGGTACGCGGACGCACGTCCTCAAACAGCGGGATACCGTTATCAGCAACACCGGTAACGATATAGTCGGGCATACCGTCACCGTTCAGGTCTGATGACCCACGATCGGGTATACCGTCTCCGTTGGCATCAATACCAAACAGAGGTTGCCCGGTAGCGTTGATAGCACGGAACGGGTTGCCTGGAATTTCACCGCGCACAACCGGCAATTCGCCAATACGCGAGTTACCCGGGTTTGAGGTGGAGGTATAGATCGTGTGGTGCAGACGTGAGGTAAAACCTTGCACTGACAGACTCAGGTCATCACTGACGTCCCAGGAAGCATTGGCAAACAACGAGTTGTTATCCATCGGGTCGCGATA
Source organism: uncultured Pseudohongiella sp. (assembly GCA_964535565.1). Lineage (GTDB taxonomy): Bacteria > Pseudomonadota > Gammaproteobacteria > Pseudomonadales > Pseudohongiellaceae > Pseudohongiella. Next base: position 12,758 of record CAZHUJ010000014.1, read on the forward strand.
ACTGCGAGTGTCACCATAGTCAAAATAACAATCGTTACCCACCAGCATGCCGTATGGGTTGTTGTTTTCTCCTTTACGCAGGAACTGGCGCTGGGAGGCAGGGGCGCAATTTGGATCAGGGCGGTTCGCACGGGTGCCAGTATAGTTGCCGCTGGCATCGCGCAAAGGCACAACCCAGTTACCGGGCGCGTTGGACGAGTAGTTCATACCGGCTTGAGCCAGTTTGGGACGTTCATCCTGGGCCAGCCGGGTGTTGGTTTTGAATTGGGCAGCCAGCACCAGATTCAGATCACCAATCTCTCCCCCCCAAAGTCCCTGCACAGAGTGCTCTTCATAATCTCCACGCGAATCCTGTTCGGTGTAAACCTCTACCTTGCCACCGTCATAGGAGTTATAAGGGACGAAGTTCACAACACCCGCGACCGCCTCGCTACCATAAAGAGCGGCAGCGCCGTCAGCAACGATGTCAATACGCTGAATAGCAATGGTGGGGATCAGAACGTTAACGTTCGCTTCTGCAATACGTTTGCCATCAACCAGAACCAGGGTGGAGCGGGCACCAAGGCCCCGTAGATCAATGTTGTTTGTACGCGCGGAGGTACCTTGAATGGTTTGTGTAATTGACGACGACGGGCCACCTACAAAGGACAGGTTCTGCATCACCTCGCCGAGGTTCATGGTGCCTTGGGCAGCAAGGTCGTCGGCGTTCAGCTGGGTGACTGCTGAGGCTTGCGTAAACCCTTCACTTCGGCGGATAAATGAACCCGTCACGATAATCTCTTCCATTTCCTGGTTCTGTTGGGCGATAGAGCCCTGAGAAAAGGGTAACAGGGAAAGGCAGACTGACGTGCACAATAACCGGCGTTTAAAAGGTGTGTTAGCGATCATAGCTTTGCTCCATTTTTGTAATTGTTAAAGCACTACTCAACAGGGAACGATGGGGAATTCCCTGCTTCGATCTCACTACAACCCTACTACAAACTTCAGAGCGTCGCGGATTACGCTAGCACAAGGTTATGCGCATGTCGACGATCAAATATCTGAATATCAAACCAAAAACCGTGCGCCCGCTCGAAAAAAAGCATTTGGAATGCACAATCTACAATAATGACAAAGCGGGCTGTATTGTCTGAGCAAGAATTTGGGTGCACCATAACAAAAACAACAAACTCCGGAGAGCAAAATGTTTATAAGAAAAATTCTCGGTGTGACCGGTATCAGCTTATTTGTTATCAGCTTTTCAGGACTGGTCGCAGCTCAATCCGCCTCACTGGAAAACAGAGCAGTCCAATGGTTGCAGGAGTTTGTACGTGTAGACACGGTCAACCCGCCTGGTAATGAATACCGCGCCGTAGAGTTTTATGCGCGTATTTTTGACGAGTTCGGAATTCCTTATCAAACCGCTGAAAGCGCCCCAGGTCGCGGGAACATCTGGGCGCGTCTGGACGGTGGTGATGAACCCGGACTGATTTTGTTGCAGCATACTGATGTAGTCCCCGCAGATCGGCAGTACTGGACGTTTGATCCACTCTCCGGGGAGTTACGTGACGGTTATATTTACGGCCGCGGCACGCGCGACATGAAAGGGCTGGGAATTGCACAGCTGGTTGCATTTCTCAACTTGCACCAGTCAGGTCAAGCACTTAATCGGGATGTGATTTTTCTGGCTACCGCTGATGAAGAAGCTGGTGGAGAATTTGGCGTGGGCTGGCTGATAAAAAATCGCCCGGAAATTTTTGAAGGTGCTGGCATTCTGCTAAATGAAGGCGGCGGTGGAAGTCGCAGCAGTACAGGTGATGTCAGCTTTGGTGTAGAAGTCACCCAAAAAGTGCCCGTATGGTTACGTTTGGAAGCAGTCGACGTGCCAGGTCATGGTTCTTCTCCGCGCACAACCAGTTCTGTCACCCGAATTGTGCAAGCACTCAATACCTTGCTCGAAAACCCGTTCCCTCCACGCATTATTCCTCCAGTGGAAGAATATTTTGCAGGCCTTGCACAATCGAGCAGTGATGACTGGGCGCCGTATTACGCAAATATGCCTTTGGCAATTGAAGATGCTGACTTTATGCAGCGCCTGCATGAACAACGCGCCGGACATCATGCATTAACCCGCGATACCTGTTCAATGACACGCTTTGAAGGGTCCAGCAAAATCAATGTGATTCCGCCTGAAGCCTGGGCTGAACTGGACTGTCGTATTCTGCCAGACAAACCTTCGCAACAGTTTGTTAACGAGTTGCAAACCTTGATTGAGCATACCGGCGTCAGCGTTGATGTCATCATGGCATTTACACCTGCCATTTCGAGTACCAATTCCAGGCTGTTTGAGGCAATTCGCAACGTTACTTCTGAACTCCATCCGGGGTCACGTGTAATTCCTTCTGTCTCCACAGGTTTTACTGACAGCCATTTCACCCGTGACCTGGGTATTATCAGTTACGGTTTTAACCCAATGATTACTGATGACGGTGAACATACTGGCGTTCATGGTAATGATGAACGAGTACCTGAAGCTGCTTTTCGACGTGGTGTCAGCGATTTTTATTCGGTAATTCGTAACGTGGTATTTAATTAACTTGAGTACATATCAGGGCCATGGCTATTTAATCGCCTGCGGTTGGGCTACGCTATAGCTTTGACAGTCAGTTTGTTGAAGGTAATCAGACATGGGTAAATCACTGGCAGACCAGTTGCTCAGCGCAGGGCTGGTGGATGCCAAACGCGCCAAGCAAGTACAGCAGGAAAAACGTAAAGAACAAAAACATCAGGGCAAAGGCTCAAACTCCTTACAGGATGAGCAGCGTAAAAAAGCTGAGCTGGCCCGTGCTGCAAAAGCCGAGCAAGACAGGTTGTTGAACGAGAAACGTCTGCTGGCAGAACGCGAGAAGGAAATCCGTGTTCAGGTCAGGCAGATTTTGCAGCAGCACACAGTCGCTGCTGACGGAGAAATTCGTTTTAACTTCAAAGATGCCAGCTCAGGCAAAATCCGTTATTTGTTTGTCTCGGAAAATCAGCAGACACAGCTGGCCAACGGTCAGCTATTGATTTGCGCAAATGGCAAGCGCGCAGTGTTGGTCAGCCGCGAAACTGCAGACAGAATTAAAGAAAGGCTGCCTCAGGCCATTCTGTTTGACGCGACGGATCTGGCGAGTAAAAGTCAGGACGACGATGATGCCTACAAGGATTTCCCGATCCCTGATGATCTGGTGTGGTAACAAAAACCAGCTCTGAAATCAGCTCAGCTCTGGGCATCCTGGAGTCGGGCAATCCGTATACGCCCCCACGCAAAAATCAATGTCATCAATGGACTCAGCAGGCAGAAAAATGCAAAGGGGGCATAACTCAGAGTTGCCACGCCCAACACACCCGCATGATAAGCGCCACAGGTATTCCAGGGCACCAGTACCGATGTTACGGTGCCAGTGTCTTCGAGTGTACGGCTAAGATTCTGAGGCGCCAGACCTCGCTCTTTATACGCCCGGCTAAACATTCGCCCAGGCACTACCAATGCGAGGTATTGATCCGAAGCTGAAACGTTGGTGACCAGGCAGGTAGCACCAGTTGCAGTAATCAATCCTGCATCGGAGCGAACGCGGCTGATCAATGCCTGGGTGATTCGATCAAGGTATCCGCAGGCTTCCATGACGCCGCCAAACACCATGGCCGACAGAATCAGCCAGATGGTATTCAGCATGCCGTACATACCAGCACTGCTTAACAGCTCATCTATCACTGCATCCCCAGTGGAGATACTAAGTTCCCCGTACAAGGACTGCATCAGGATCTGGTAGGTGTTTCCCATCGCAGTCTCAAGGCCCGCCAACAAAGGCCGTTGCATCACCACTGCACAAAGCAGCCCCGCCATGGCACCTACAAACAAAGCCGGCAGCGCCGGCACCTTTTTGACGATCAGGACAATGACACCCAGCGGGGCCAGCAGCAGCACAGGGCTGATATAAAATTGCGCTGCAATAATATTGCGGTAATGCAAGGTGTTATCCGTTTGCGTGGCATCTACGGTCGAAAACCATCCTATCAAAAGGTAAATCAGCAACGTCAGCGTTATAGCGGGGAAGGTTGTCAGAGCCAGATAACGAATATGGGTAAAAAGATCCACACCACTGACACCTGAAGCCAGATTGGTTGTATCTGATAACGGTGACATTTTGTCGCCGAAATACGATCCGGAGATGATAGCGCCCGCAACCAGGGCAGGGTTGATATCCATTGCATAGCCAATACTCATCAACGCCACACCCAAAGTGGCTGAAGTCGACCACGAGCTGCCGATCACAACCGCAGCAATTGCTGTAATCAGACAGGTACTGGCTACAAAAACACTGGGGCTGAAGAAGCCCAGACCATAATAAATCATACTGGGCACAATCCCGCCCAGTAACCAGGAACCGATCAAGGCTCCGACCATCAGCAGGATCAGAATAGCGGGGGTAGCCGCCTTGATATTCTCCAGCACATTCAGCTGAATTTCAGACCAGGACAAGCCCCTGATCATGCCCGTGAACGCAGCCAGAGCAGCACTCAAAATCAATGCGGTCTGGTTGGCTCCACTGAGAGAATCGTCTCCGTATACAGCAACGTTGTAAGCCAGCAATGTGAACAAAAAAACCAATGGCGAAATTGAGCGAAGCAAAGAAGGGGAGTGCTTTTCAGTCATCGGAGCGCCTTATTATTATGACAGCCTGTCGCAAACTCTCTGAACTTTAACCTGTCAGCCTGTAAAAACACAGCAGTGATAAAAAAAATACGTGGGGGAACACATATGACAATACAAAAAACCTTGCTGTCCCTGTCCATCCTGTCGGCAGCTATAGCAGTGGCTCCAGGCAGTCTGGCTCAAGGCTCTCTGCAGTCGGTTGACTACGCTAATGCTGACAACTGGTTATGTCGGCCAGACAGTCTGCGCGCCTGTGCTGTTGATCTGTCCACAACCGTAGTCAACGCCGATGGCAGTACTCGTGTTGAATCCTGGGCAACGTGGCCGGACGCGCCGGTAGACTGTTTTTATGTTTATCCAACAGTGTCCCTGGATAACACTCCCAACAGTGACATGACGCCTGGCCCCGAAGAATTTAACGTCGTCAAAAGCCAGTTTGCCCGTTTTCGCTCCCAATGCCGCACCTTTGCTCCCATCTATCGTCAGATCAGCCTGACTGCGCTGCGCGCCGGTCTGAGCGGTGGGCAAAGTGCAGCTCCTGATCGTGATCTGGCATATCAGGATGTTGTGGATTCATGGAACTACTATCTGGATAACTTCAATAATGGACGTGGCGTCATCCTGATTGGTCATTCGCAAGGCGCTGGGATGTTATCCAACCTGGTTATCAAAGAGATCGAGGGCAAAGCCATACAGGGTCAGATCATTTCAGCGATGCTGCTGGGGGCCACTGCCCAGGTTCCTGACGGTCAACGCGCCGGGGGCACATTCAAACGTATGGGAGCTTGTGAAAGTGATACGCAGACCAGTTGTATCGTTTCTTATGTGTCATTTCGCAGCGATGTGCCTCCAGCTGCAAACGCCAGCTATGGACGAAACGGACAAGGCAGCACGGCAATCTGCACCAGTCCTGCACAATTGGTACACGGCCACAATGAGTTAGACGCATACCTGAGTAATACGTCTGCCGCTACCCCCTGGGTGTCTGATGGCACAACCATTACGACACCGTTTGTACAAGTGCCGGGGCTTCTGCGTGGGGAATGTGTCAACGAAGGGGGACATCACTACCTTAAGGTGACGGTCAATTCAGATCCTGCAGATCCGCGTACAGACACCATCAGCGGTGATGTCATGAATGCTGACGGTACGGTGAATGCCGCCTGGGGACTGCATATGATTGATGTCAATCTGGGTATGGGTGACCTGGTCACTCTGGCGGGCAGACAAAGTCAGGCGTGGTTAAACCGCTAGCGTTCAGAGCGATTTAACTTTTATCCACAAAAATTTTATCGACAAAAAAAGGGAGCCAGTTGGCTCCCTTTTTTTTAACTGCTTTCAACGATGTGTCAGAGATTAACACCAGCAGATTGCACCGGCTCAACTGCGGTAGCGGCTGCCATCGGGCGCCCCAGCAGTTCAGCCATGTCAACCAGGATACGACCACTTTCGAGCAACAGTGGATCGGCCTCTTTGTTTTCTTCCTCTTCATCGGCTTCGCTGGACAGCGCCAGGTCATCCTCAATTTCTTCCGCTGATTCTTCGTCACGCCATACTTCCGGCGGCAGACCTTTGGCTACCAGGCGCAGATTGTTGGCATCAAAAGCAGCGCGACGGTCGCTATCACGCTGAACTTTAAGCGCTTCACGGCTCAACGGGATAGTTGTGCGCTGACGAGCTTCCAGCATTCTTTCAACAGTGTCATTGAGGAAAATGAAGTCAGGATCACTGGCGGCACGCTCCTGATGACGAGCCTGCAGTTCCGGCAGGATCTGACGGATAGGGTGATATGTTGTGAACTCTACCGGACGCACAGTATCCCAGGGCAAGGCGCCATCAAGATTGCTTTCGCCCATGGTTTCAATAGTCTGGTAGCGATCCGGGAAATCAATGTCCGGCAATACGCCGCGATGCTGCGTGCTGGCCCCGGAGATGCGATAGAACTTGGAACGGGTCAGTTTCACCTGGCCGTAGTTCATCGGAATAATTTCCTGGACTGTGCCTTTACCAAATGTCTGACCACCCAGCACAACGCCACGCTGGTAATCCTGGATGGCACCAGCAAAAATTTCAGACGCTGAAGCGCTGGCACGGTTTACCAGAACAGCCAAAGGCCCATCGTAAACAATATTTTTGTCTGCATCCCCATAGGAGCGTACAAAACCATTACGTTGACCGGAGTAACGAATCTGAACGGTAGCACCATCTTCAATAAACAGGCCAACCAGCTCATTGGCTTCATTTAAAGAGCCACCGCCGTTGTAGCGCAGGTCAACAACAACCGCCTCAACGTTCTGGGTTTTTAACTCCTCCAGCAGAGCACGTACATCACGTGCAGAGCTGCGGTAGTTTGGCAAACCTGCTGACGCGGCTTCAAAGTCGAAGTAGAACGAGGGCAGGGTAATGACACCAACCTTATAGACATCATCACCCACACTTACATCAATCACCTCGCTGCGGGCGAATTGCTCGGACAGCTCAACCGTGTCACGGACAATGGTGATTTCGCGAGCAGCCGCTTCACCGGTGCCTTCAGCGGGAATCACACTCAGGCGCACGGTGGTACCTTTTTCACCACGAATCTGATCAACCACATCGTCAAGACGCAGACCAATCACATCCTTCATCTCACCGTCATCACCCTGGGCAATGCCAATGATGCGGTCACCTGCTTTGAGGTCACCGGCGCGTTCAGCCGGACCGCCTTTAATCAGTTCTGCAACCTTGGTGTATTCATCTTCCGTGGTCAGCTGGGCACCAATGCCTTGCAGGGAACCCCGCAGACCCATATTGAAGTTCTCAGAGTCACGAGGGGAGAAATAGCTTGTATGCGGATCAACGGTGCGTGCAACCGTGGCCAGGTACGCCTGGAACACGTCACGATCATTGGTCTTGGCCACCTGAGTCAGCTGATTGCGGTAACGCTTGCTCAGACGCTCTTTGATCAACGGCATTTCCATACCGGTCAGTGACAGACTGAGCGCGCTGCTTTTGATACGCAGACGCCAAAGCTCGTCGAGCTCTTCTGACGTTTTGGCCCAAGGTTCATCCTTACGATCAATCAACAGAGATTCATCCGCATCAAAATCGAGGGTTTCAAGATCGTTTTCAACAAATTCTACAGCCCAGACCAGACGCTCAAGCAGACGTCTGTGATAGAGGTTATAGATATCAAAACCTGGCTGCAGGTCACCTGCTTTCAGACTGTCGTCCAACCCGGCACGCAAGGATGAGAGTGCTGTGATATCAGACTCGATCAAATAGAGTTTCTGGCCGTCCAATGCCTTGATGTAATAATCAAAGACCTGACCCGAAAAGCGATCATCAAAGCTGACAGGGGAGTAGTGTTTAGTCTCAAGCTCACGCAGCAGTTCTATCGCAGTTCGGCCATAAATGGCAGTGGGGGACATTTGTTGATACAGGGCGTCAACAGAGAGCACTTCCAGGTGCTCAGGTTCAAGCGACTCAACCGCTTCCTGTGCCTGCAGTGGAGAGCTGAACATCCATGCCAGCAACATTGACGCGCCTGCCGTTCTGGTCAGCGCAGCCAGTGCTTTTCGACGAGCTGTGGGAAGCAGATTTAATGCTGCCCCATCGGTCATCTGGTGGATCTCATGTTTCGCAGTATTCAACGTCATACCTCGCATGATCTGTGTGTAGTCGCTGGGACAGGCTGTCTCTAGACGGACTTATTATTAGTGGCTTTGATATTACGTTTTGTTGAGTGATGTCAAGGCAGACACGCTGATTTCAGTGTTTGTTCATGCTGGCCGGATCAACTTCCCGCGCGCACTGGCATGACGCTCAGCACGTTCAACGTCAATATAGCGATCAGTAATCGCGCTGGAACCATGACCGGCATCATCGCGCACATGCTCCCGCGGCCGGAACTTGACGTCCTCCGATATACCCGTATGTCGCAGCCAGTGTACCGTCGCTTGCGACAACCTTTCAGCCTCCTCAGAAGACCCTTCCGAGCGCAGTTTCTCTTCAGCCAAATCAAAACATTTCTGCACAATACCGCGAATCTGACGCGTACTGGTAATTCCGCCTTTGCCACGCGTTTTGTGTATCAGCGCCGTGGATTCACCCGGGGAGGGCAAAGGGGTTAACCCGCGAGAAACCCGATACCGTTTTAAGGACTCAAGCATGGAATCACTGACAGAAACTTCGCGCTCCTTATTACCTTTGCCTACGGTCAGAAACCACCAGTTACCTTCAAGATCGCGTTGGAAATGACCCATTTGCGGTATCCAGCGCTCTGTTTCCACCAATTCTGATATACGCAGATACATGCCCAACAAGGCTTTCATGATAAACAAGGTGCGTTCGTGCTGTTCCGGGTCGTCATCAGCCATTTTTTCAGCTGTTTCCAGCACAACATCCCATTGGATAGCAGACAGACGGCGGATTTTGTCCTGTCCCTGACGTTTACGCAGGAATTTGCTTTTCTGGCGGATCTGCGACACGGGATTGGAGGCCACGTATTTTTCCTGCACCAGGAACGAAAAAAAGCTGCCAAGCACAGCAAATATCGCCTGTAACGCTGATTGTGAAATGCTGTAGCTTTTATCCTTGGGGCAAACATAGGGGCGCCATTCTGGATTCAGAACGCGCTCACCCGCAGCATCAATAAAACGCGGCACGTGTTTGTAACCGGTCCAATCCGCGGGGGGGTTGCGCGCAAATTCAATGTAGGATTCAAGATCCTCGCGCTGTATCTCCACCAACGTGCGAGAAGCAATCAGCCAGCACCAGGGCAAAAAATGTTCAAGCTCGCGTCTATAGGCGGTATGAGTGTCAGCGCTGCCACGGTAGCTGAACAGGAATTCACAGGCTCGCAAATAGTCTTCAGCAGCAGCCATGGGCACATGATCACGCAGCAAGGCGGGCAGGGAAGGCGGCTCACGCCAGGGGTTTGGCATGGATTCACGCGTATCAAACAGCGGGTGTAACAATAATTTAAGCTTGTTTTTCACAATCAGACTGTTGCTTGCCGCAATACCATAATGTTCGACGGTCCATGGCGGCTTATGGCTTTGGAGGTCCAGTTTGCAGTCAGTACAGCACTAACGCAAGTCTCTTGCTGAACAAGGCGATTTTTGCCAGCATGATCGCCAGCGTATACAAGTTTTGGCATTTATTACAAAAACCTGCATAGAAAGTGATATCACTATGAATTTACGTAACTTTGTTGCTGCCATTCCGTTATTTATATGGACTTTTGCCAGCGCACAAACCCTGGAACCGACTGACCCTGCGCTTAAGGAAGTCCTTAACTTTCGGCAGTACAGCGAAAACTTTGCCAGCGCAGGACAGCCCACGGCAGAGCAGTTTCAGACATTACGTGATGCTGGTTTCGAGCGCATTGTTTACATTGCATTCAGCGATAACCGCAACGCAGTGCCCAATGCCGACCAGCTGGTAAAGGGACTGGGAATGGACTACATCCATATTCCGGTTGACTGGAATCGTCCTACCGCATTGGATTTCTACGCCTTTGCAGATGCCATGCGCCGGGACCCGGAACGCAAAACCTTGCTGCATTGTCAGGTGAACGCACGCGCAACAGCCTTCAGCTTTTTGTACCGCGTTATTTACGATGGCGTACCTGTAGCCCAGGCCAAGCAGGATATGAACTCGGTTTGGCAGCCCAATGAAACCTGGCGCGATTTTATGTTCGAAGTGATGGCAGCCAATAACGTTGATCCGCAGTGTGAGGGCTGTGACTGGACACCTTCGACGAATTGAATTACATCCACACTATTTCCGGTAATCTTTATTACCGGAAATAGCATCATAACCAGTAGAACACGGTTTTATCCCGCATTTTCAGCTTTAACCACGCCATCGACCTATGGCAAACTCTGGCACCATGAAATCCATCCACCGCATTGCTCTGGTTATGTTGTTGATGCTGAGCTTGCCAGCTCAGTCGTTAGCCCTTGCCTTAAGTGAATGTGAACAACAGCATCAACCACAGACACCAACATCTGCACAAGCGCCCAGCAACGTTGAACCGGATTGTCATGGTAGCCATGCCACGCACGACCCATCTCCAGTGTCTGATGATCATTCTTTTTCCAAACACGCTGGCGCCATCTGCTTTCACTGCAGCGGCGCCTGCCAACAGTCCAAACCCCTTAGTCTGAATGCCGGTCTCGCGCAGGCCTTTGAAATCCGTGAAAAGTCATTTTCACCGACTATTGAAGCAACCCTGGCAGGTATTCCCACAGAAGTCTCCCGTCCCCCCTGTACACTTTCCTGACTTGATTCACAATTAACTAATCAAGATAAAGCATTGATTTAAAATGCTTTAACCACAGGAAATTATTATGCTGCGCATTCGTTCACTGAGCGTTTTGCTGCTTGTTTTGCTCGCTGCTTGTCAGAGTAATCCAGAGCAGCTTCATAACACGCTGTTTGAAACATATCGGCAAAACGCCATTCAAAATCTTGAAACCCGGCTGGCACCCTCATGGGATCTGAGCCTGCCTGCTACTGCCCCCGACGCGGGGCTGGCGGTGCACTCTGTTGAGGAGTTGCAGCGGCTGGCGCTGCAAGTCAGCCCGTATGTTGCCAGCATCCTGATTGATCTGGGTATTCATGAAGCGGAATCGGTGCAGCGTCGCCTGGCCAGCAATCCGCAGCTGGCCATGTCTCTGATGCGCCCTGAGGACGGCGGGCGCTGGCAATTTGAGGTCTCGCTGTCGCTGGGATTGCTGGACTGGCTCGGACGTCAAAGACGGCTGGCACTGGCGGACGCTGAACATCAGCAATGGCAAATACAGGCCATGCAGCAGTTGGGTGCTGAATTTTATGAACTACAAAATCTGTGGCTCGACGCACAAATCGCACACAACAAAGCCAGCATTTTTAATGACATGCTGGAGTCTTCTAATGTGTCAGCGGAATTTTCACGGTTACTGTTTGAGGCTGGCAACATCAGCGAACTCGATCTGTTAGCCAGCCAGAGCGTGGCTGATCAGCGTCAGGCCCAGGCACAACAGGCGGCACTGGAAGCCACACAAGCCCTGCTGGCGCTAAAAGCCCGGCTCGGATTGCAGCCGCAGCAGGAGATTAAATTGCCTGAGCAACTGCCGCAGGCCATCGCGCGCACGCCACTCAGTGACGAGCAGTCTGGGCGCTTGTTAAGCAGCGCGCAGCAGCATTTTCCCGCGTTGCTGCTGGCCGATGCCCGCTATCAGCAATCACAAGCGGCGCTGGCGCTGGCTGTACGTCAGCAGCAGCTGCGCGATGCCGGCGTTGCCATCGGCACCGAGCGCGAAAGCAATGGCGAGCGTGAATATGGTGTTGG
>CAZHUJ010000014.1:24850-62210 GCA_964535565.1 uncultured Pseudohongiella sp.
CCTGGCCCGACCATCGAAGCAGTGGAAGGTGACATCGTGCGTATTTATGTGACCAACCGTTTACGCGAGCCCACCACCATCCACTGGCACGGATTGTTGCTGCCGTTTGGCATGGATGGTGTTGCTGGCTTGACCCAGCCGGCAATCAAACCGGGCGAAACCTTTGTGTATGAGTTTCCGCTGGTTCAGCATGGCACCCACATGTATCACCCGCACTCGGATGAAATGCTGCAGATGGCCATGGGGATGATGGGGATGTTTATTATCCACCCGCGCGAGCCGGAAGCTGTGCCCGTGGATCGGGACTTTGCCTTGTTACTGCACAACTGGGCCATTCATCCTGGCACTTATCGTCCGGATCCCAGCATCATGACGGAATTTGACCTGTGGACACTGAACAGCAAAGTGTTTCCGGCCACCGACGCGCTGGTGGCACGTTCTGGCGAGCGCGTGCGGGTTCGCATCGGCAATCTGTCCATGTGGAACCATCCGATGCACATGCATGGCGTGCAATTTGAAGTTACCGGCTCGGATGGCGGGCGCTGGCCAGCCAACCGCTGGCGCAAGGAAGTCACTGAAATTGTGGGTGTGGGTCAAACCCGTGACCTTGAGTTTGTCGCAGTCCCCGGTGACTGGCCTCTGCATTGCCATATGTCGCACCACACCATGAACGCGATGGGGCACGGACTGCCCAATACGCTGGGAGTAAGCCAACGTGCGCTGGCACGACGCATGGCAGCCCTGGTGCCGGGTTACATGCCGATGGGCGAACACGGCATGTCTGAACACCAGCAACACATTGACGCCGGCCACATGCAAGGCCCAGAGAATACCTTGCCCATGATGGGTGGCCAGGGTTTGTTCGGCTCCATGGAGATGGGTGGCATGTTCACACTGATCAAAGTGCGAGACCAGTGGCAGGAAGGTCAGGATCCAGGCTGGTTCGAGCCACCACCGGGGACACAGGCTTACAAGGTGGACACACCGCTGGATTTGCCGACCTGACTGATCATCATCCATCAATCACCGGTGGCCGAACATGATTACATGTTCATGCCACCGGTGTGCGCATGGTGACAAACTCTTCTGCCGCCGTGGGATGAATTCCCAGCGTGTTATCAAAATCTGCCTTGGTTGCGCCAACCTGCATGGCAACGGCAAAACCTTGCACAATTTCAGCGGCATCTGCACCGGCCATATGCAGACCAAGTACACGATCTGTTTCCTTATCGACAACCAGTTTCATCAAGGTGAATTCGTCAGCACCCGTCATTGTGTGTTTTAACGGACGGAACCTGCTTTTAAACACTTGCACAGCCTTGCCGTCTTTCCTGGCTTCTGCTTCAGTTTGTCCAACAACAGCCACTTGGGGGTCACAGAACACCGCTGAGGGAATCAGATCGTAGGACACCGAGCTTTTTTGCAGGGACTTCTCACTGGCAAATAAACGTCGTGCCAACGTTTGGCCCTCAGCCAAGGCCACCGGTGTCAACGCTACCCGGTCAATAACATCACCAACCGCATACAAGCCCGGCACGTTGGTTTCAAAATTCTTATCGACAGCAATAGCGCCTTTATCGTTGAGTTTGACGCCCAAAGCCTCCAGTCCCAGCCCCCGGGAATTCGGCGAACGGCCAGTAGCAAACAGGATCTGATCGGTTTCCAGATGTTGGCCGTCACTGAGTTCAATGGTCAGCGCCTTGTCGCCATTCTCCTTAATGGCCGTAATCGATGTTTCAAGCCTGAGATTGGTATAACGGCTGACGGCTTCAGTCACAAAAGCGGCGATATCGTCGTCAAATCCACGCAACAAGGTTTTGCCTCTGTGCACCAGCTCAACCTGTGTTCCAACCCCGGCAAACACGGCTGCCAGTTCAGTAGCAATGTAACCGCCACCCACCACTACTACCCGCCTGGGCTGCTCGGTCAGTTCAAAAAAGTCATCTGAATCCAGGCCTAATTCGACGCCGGGAATATCATTTGGTAACGAAGTTTTGCCACCAGTGGCAATCAGGATGTGTTTTGCACTCACCTGCTGCTCACCAATTTTGACCTGATTAGGGCCTGTGACCTCAGCTCGACCTGACAGAACCGTGACACCCGAGTTCTTCAGAAGATTCTCATAAATTCCATTTAGCCTTTTGATTTCTTTATCTTTGTTGATTTTAAGAATCGACCAATCAAAGCTGGCAGTATGGACCTGCCAACCATAGGCTTCAGCATCCCGAAAGGCATCGGAAAAAGCGGCAGCATAGTTATAAAGTTTCTTGGGAATACAGCCCACATTAACGCAAGTACCGCCAAAAAAGCGCTCTTCCGCAATGGCGGTGCGGGCGCCCAGTGCGGCCGCTGTACGGGCGGCGCGCACGCCGCCCGAGCCGGCGCCAATTACAAAAAAGTCGTAGTCAAACGTTTGCATTACCACCTCTACTAAATCACGCATTACCCGCACTATAACCGGCACTGGTGTGCACGGGAACAAATGATGTAAAACTAGTGCTTTACATGCCAGAGTTGAAATTCTTTGTGATAGCATTCAGCCGAACCGCCAAACTCAATCAATGGGGCGTAGCAATGAAGCCAAGATCCTATTTTATATACCTTTTCCTGATTTTCAGCCTGATTGCCGCACCATTTGCCACAGCCAACACTGTGACCGGTAGTAATGGCGTGGTGACCTCGCGCTCGCAGATAGCCTCGGATGTTGGAGTAGAAATTCTCAAACAGGGCGGCAACGCCGTTGATGCCGCTGTTGCAGTTGGATTCGCGTTGGCGGTTACATATCCTTCCGCCGGTAATATCGGCGGCGGCGGTTTTATGGTGATCCGCCTGGAAGATGGCACTGTGGTTACGCAGGACCATCGTGAAAAAGCACCTGAGCGTGCTTTCCCGGATATGTTCCTGGACGACGCCGGCAATGTTGATCGCCGCAAATCGCTTTATAGCGCCCAGGCGGCCGGTGTTCCTGGCAGTGTGGCCGGCTTGCTGGATGCATTGGAACGTTACGGCAGCATGAGCCGGGAACAAGTTATTGCTCCCGCCATTAGGCTGGCGGAACAAGGTTTCCCGTTGAATGACGACCTGGCGGAAGACTTTGGACGAGTGCTTAACAGCATGAGCAACTACCCCGCTTCCATGGCTGTATTCAGCAATAATGGCCAACCCTGGGAATCTGGAGATCTGTGGGTACAAAAGGACCTGGCAGAAACACTCAAACGCATCGCTGCAGAAGGTCGTGACGGTTTTTATAAAGGTCAGACAGCCGATATGCTGGTGGCTGAGATGAATCGTCTTGATGGCATGATTTCTCACGAAGACCTGGCTGCTTACCAGCCGGTGTGGCGCGAACCTGTGCACGGCACTTACAGAGGTTACGAGATCTGGTCCATGCCTCCTCCCTCCTCTGGCGGCGCGCTTGTTATACAGATGCTGAACATGCTTGAAGCCCACGACGTCAAAAGTTCCGGCTGGGGCAGCGCACAAACCATACACCTGATGGTTGAAGCGCAGCGCCGCGCTTATGCCGATCGCGCTGAACACATGGGTGATCCGGATTTTTATCCGGTACCACTGGATATGCTCACAGACAAAGACTATGCACGTCAGCGCTTTCTCGATTTTGATCCTGCCAAAGCATCACGCAGTGAAGACGTAGGTGCCGGCGGCTGGCCAGCGGAAAGCCTGGAAACCACCCACTATTCAGTGATGGATAAAGCGGGTGTTTCGGTAGCGGTTACAACCACGCTGAACCTGGGTTATGGCAACCGCATTGTGGTGCCGGGCGCCGGGTTCCTGCTGAACAATGAAATGGACGACTTCTCGGCCAAACCCAATGAACCCAACGCCTATGGGCTGCTCGGCGACGAAGCCAACAAAATCGAGCCTGGCAAGCGCATGTTGAGCTCCATGACGCCAACTATTGTCACACGTGATGGAGCGCCGGTACTGGTGACCGGCTCTCCGGGTGGATCCACGATTATCAATACTGTATTCCAGGTACTGCTGAACGTGCTCGACCACGACATGGACATTGAACAGGCTGTGGCCAGCCCGCGTATCCATCACCAGTGGCTGCCGAATATGATCAGGGTTGAACCTGGCGCCCTGCTTGAGGGGGTGCAGGACACACTGGAACAAATGGGGCATGTGGAGATAGCGCCTATGGGCTACGGTCTCGGTGATGCAAATTCCATTCTTGTCAAAGACGGTATGATGCACGCAACCTCTGATCCTCGCAGCGTTGGTGGCGCCTCTGCGTACTGAGACAACTGATCAGGCGCCGGCGGTTGATATATGCATCGTCGGTGCCGGTATCACTGGGCTGGCACTGGCACGCGCATTGGCACTAGCCTGCCCAGGTCAGGACATCCTGTTACTTGAGAAAAACGACCAGATTGGGGCAGAAACCAGCAGTCGCAACAGTGAGGTGATACACGCAGGTATTTATTACCCTGCTGACAGCCTCAAAGCTGCAATGTGTATTCGTGGGCGCGAGCTGCTTTACGATTACTGCAAGCAGAGAGGTATTACGCATCGGCGCATTGGCAAGCTGATTGTAGGCGATGCAGGTGACGTTGAAGCACTGGAACAGATCCATCAACGTGCCAGAGCCTGTGGCATCACAACGCTGCAGTTTATAGACAGCCACAAGCTGGCCAGCATGGAACCACACGTTCAGGCTGAGTTGGCCTTGTGGTCTCCGGATACCGGGATCGTAGACAGTCACAATCTGATGCAGCATCTGCTAATGGAGGCGCAACAGGCAGGTGTCACCCTGGCGTTGCGATCGCGTTTGTTGAGTGCTGAACCTCAAGCCAGCGGACAGCTTACCCTGCTTATCACCTCAGGCACTGAAACCGTCAGGCTTAATACACGCGTATTGATTAACTGTGCCGGTCTGCACGCCACGGCGCTGGCTCAACGTATCAACGGCTTAAAAGCAGCGCATATCCCCGCAGTGGACTTTATCAAGGGCAACTATTTCAGTTTGAGTGGACGCAGCCCGTTTTCACATTTGATCTATCCGCTTCCGGATCCGCTGCGTCGGGGGCTGGGGGTGCATGCAACACTGGACCTGGCAGGCCAATGCCGCTTTGGACCTGATATCGAGGTACTGAGCAGCACCCATGCGGATGAGCTTGATTATGCGGTTGATGCGCAGCGCGCGAGGTTATTTGCAGAGGCCATTGCAAAATATTATCCAGCGATCGATTACCACAAACTGCAGCCCAGCTATTGCGGTGTGCGTCCGCGCTTAAGAACTGACGATCGTCGACCGGGCGATTTTATAATCCAGGGGCCACAAACAAATGGCATCCCTGGTCTGTGGCAACTTTTTGGCATTGAATCTCCAGGGCTGACGGCCAGCCTGGCGCTGGCCGAACAGCTCAGCGCCTGGATACGGGATTCTGATGCTTATTGATGCTTATTGATATTGACTCTGCAGATTGTCGATATGGGCATAAACCTCGGCAGTGCCATCGGTTTTAAGCAGCAGTACGTCATAAGGACTCAGTCGATCACCTGCTTCCATACCAGGACTGCCCAGCGGCATACCTGGAACTGCCAAACCAATGCTGTCAGCCGGCTTATCGTTCAGATACTGACGTACCAGATAGGCTGGAATATGTCCTTCAAACACACTTCCATCTTCAGCAACAGCGGTATGGCAGGAGTGATAGCGCAGGTTGATACCGTGGCGCAGTTTTTCACGCGTGAGTTCATCGTTATCCAGGTGGTGGATGGTAAACGCAAATCCGCGTTCCTGGGCATGCTCTTGCCAAAGCGCGCAACATCCACAAGTAGGACTTTTGAACAGCTCCATGGCCACTACGGAGGGTGCACTTTCAGTATTGCTATCGCTTGAGCATGCAGCAAGAACCAGCAGTACAAGTGCCGAGGCAATCAGCATTAATTTATTTGAAATCATTTTTAAAACAATCACTTTAAGACCTCTTTAAATTCAAAACATTAAGCATAGAGCAAGCAATCAGGACTCTTGAACACGATGGTCGTCCTTCTCGCCAGAAATCGCAACCTCAAGCATACGCTGAAGTTCAATTGCGTCACTGTCAAAATGCAGCCCAAAACCAGGACTGCGCCCATCACTCGAACCTTCTGGCGTAATCCAGCAGACACTGCCCAACCCTGTCGCAACCTCGATGTCATCTGTGTTTATGCGCAATAAAATAAAAAATCGTTGGCCCAGAGTCACAGCACGCGCAGAAGGAATAAAGACGCCGCGGTGCTGAAGAAATGGCAGCGCCGACGCTGCCAACACCTCATGGTTACAAAAGCCCAAGCGCAGCAGAGCGGGCTGAAGGGTTGGCGTCTGCGCCGGCGACAAGGGTGTTGTGTGCATCCTGCATCATCCTTTTATAGCCCGCAAATAATGCTTCCAGCATCATAAGTTCGTTGGGGTTTGCTGAGCTGTTCAGCTGAGCAGCCAGCTTGATCAATTCCCGGCGGTAATCCAGGCTGATTCGCAGAGCCTGCATCTGTTGTTTAGTCAGCAGTTGATGACAACGTTCCGCCAACCAATCATCTATCAGTTTTATAGCATGCTGAGTGGGTTGTGCGCTGGCCAGTTTTGCCAGTTCCGGAACGGTGATCCGTCCTTCCAGCAGATCTGTCAGTTGACCACTGACCATTTCCCGCCATGCTGGCAATCCTTGTTCAAGCAATGCCAGGGCAGCCACTGGTCGCCCTGGAACCAGGACCAACGCTGACTTAAGTTCTGCTTCCTGTGCGGCATTATGTTCACGCAGCCATTCCATAGCCTGCGCCTGATCAGCGGCAGGCAAGCTCAGCAGTTGGCAGCGGCTGCGGATTGTCGGCAACAGTGCAGCACCACTGGCGGCAACCAGAACAAACAACGTTGCGCCTGGCGGCTCTTCCAGATTTTTCAGCAAGGAGTTGGCGGCAGCAACGCCAAGGCCTTCAGCCGGGCGGATAACAATCAGTTTGGTAGCACCGGCCTGATTTGCTGTCTGGTTCACCCACTGGCCAAGGCGTCTGATCTGGTCAATCTTGATACTCTGGCTACCCTCTTCCGGCTCCACCATAAGCACATCAGGATGGTTACCCGACTGAAACAGCAAACATCCACGACAGTGACCACAGGGCCTGTTATGACGATCCTCACAGACCAGCCATGCACTTAAGTGCTCCACAAACTGGTGTCGACCACTACCCTGTGGACCTGTCAGTAGCAGCGCGTGCGGCAATCTACCGCTATCAGCCTGCTCCAGCAAACGCTGCCAGGCCTGTTGATGCCATGGCAGGATAATACTCATATACACCTCGCCAGGAACATGTCCAAACCATCGCTGATCTGCTGCTGAACGTTGTCCAGCGGCTGACTGGCATCAATGATCAGGTAACGCGCCGGGTCCTGTTGTGCCCGTTGCAGGTAGGCTGCCCTGACACGCTTGAAAAATGCCAGCGTTTCAAGCTCGAAACGATCCGGTTCACCACGCTGACGGGCACGTTGCAGTCCAAGCTCCGGCTCTATATCCAGAACCAGTACAAGGTCAGGTCTTAGCGATCCTTGCACCAGTGTTTCCAGTTGGCTGATGATACTGGTACTCATCTGGCGGCCACCGCCCTGGTAGGCGTAGGTCGCATCGGTAAAACGATCACACAATACCCATTTGCCCTGATTCAGGGCTGGCACAATACATTGGTCCAGATGTTGTGCGCGAGCGGCAAACACCAACAACAGCTCGGTCATTTCCGCCATCTTTTCATCTCTGGGTTGCAGCAACATCGCCCGGATTTCTTCCGCCAGTGCTGTACCACCGGGTTCGCGCGTCATCTGCGGCTCAATACCATGGCGAGCCAGGCATTCACGGATCCAGGCGATATTTGTGGTCTTGCCGACTCCTTCTGTGCCCTCAACGGTAATAAAACGGCCTCTAGCCCCTGTCCACTGGAGATCACTCATTGTTATTCCTCAAATACTGACGCACAGCTGCATTGTGTTCCTGCAGCGTGTCAGAAAACTGGTGGCTGCCATCACCACGGGAAACAAAGTACAAAGCTGTTCCCTCGCGGGGATTTAACGCGGCGTGGATTGAGTCACGGCCGGCCAACGCAATAGGTGTCGGGGGCAGGCCATCAATACGATAGGTGTTCCAGGCAGTAGTGGTATCAATATCCACGCGACGGATCACACCGGTATAGGTATCACCCAGACCATATATGATGGTCGGGTCAGACTGCAATCTCATGCCACGTTGCAAGCGACGAACAAATACACCGGCGATATCAGCTTTCTCGGCAAGATAACCGGACTCTCTTTCAATAATGGACGCCATGATCAGCGCCTGCCAGGACGATTCATAAGGCAAATCGCTGGCGCGTGTTTGCCATTCACTGTCCAGTACGGCGAGCAGTCGTTGATGCGCCCTTCTGATAATGGCCTCATCCGTGGTGCCGCGGGTATGAAAATAGGTGTCTGGAAACAGCGCGCCTTCCAGCGCAGGCAACGGTGAAGACAGCAGGGCCAGCAGTTCTTCAGCAGTTTTGTCCTGGAGTGTTGCTGTAACCGTATCCTGTTGCCACAAGTGCTCCAGCGCCTGTTTAACCGTCCAGCCTTCGATAAACGTCACTGGATACTGGACATTACGACCAGACATCAACAGCGCCATCAGTGTCACTGGCGTCAGGCCTGGTGTCAGTTCGTATTCGCCGGTTTTCAGCAGTCTGTCATAACCCTGCCACCGCGCCCAGGCGGTAAACAGTTGCGGCCATGTCAGCAGCTGATCCTCAGCCAGATTTTCAGCAACGCGACGAAGAGACTGGCCAGGGGAAATGTTGATGACAACAGGACTGGCGACCGGTATTGGCTCTTCCAGATACTGATTCAGAAAATGCCAGAAGGAGGCGGCCGCCAGCGCGCTAAAAAGTACTGTGATGGCTGTTGCCCATAACAGGTACCGCAACAGTAAACGCTTCGGGGGATGGGTTTCACTCATGAGAAAAACATGTTTTGAGCTTGTTTCTGCAAAGTCCGACACAAGCTTGTGTCATCAAAACGTTTACAGGTCAGCAGTTGATTGTTTGCCAGCTTCACAACACGAGATACCGGCCAGATACCAAAAACACTGTTGCAAATAAACAGCTCACTGGCAAGCCGTAGAGAATCAACTGTCAAAGGCACAACTTCAACCGCCCTGTCCTGCTCGGCCAAGCATTGCAGTATCCATTGCCTCATCACACCTGCCACACCACTGAAACCCAGATCGGGCGTACAGACACGATGATTGATAACCATAAACAGATTTGAACGAGTACCTTCAATCAGTCGCTGGTGCTGATCAAACATCAGCCCTTCTCTGACTGAAGAACAGACTTGGCCTGCAGCCAATAACTCCCGACTCCCCAACACCTGGTCAAGACGATTCAGGTGTTTGATCCCGGCAGTTGCTGCGTTTTCAGACAAGAGATGTTCGCATAACAAACAATCCACCCCGTTGTTCCAGGCGGCTTCAATTGCTGGCGGCAGCTCATGCCATTGCGCAATAAATGTGTAATCTGGCACTGCTGGCGGCGCATAACCTCGTCCTCCCTCTCCGCGGGTGACAATAATTTTTAGCACGAGGTCTGTTGAAGGCGCCTGATCAACCAGCGCATCCAGCCACGATTGCACGGCTAAAGGGTCAAGTGCAATTCCAAGACGAGCGCAGCTGCTTAAGAGCCTTTGCTGATGGAGAGCGCCCAGCAACAGCTTGCCATCACGGCAACGGATTGTTTCAAACACGCCGTCGCCGTAAAGCAAGCCTCTGTCGTGGGTCGAGATTTGATCACGAAGCGTCAGGGATGTATTGATGGGAGCCACCGCCATGGCCCCAACCCTAAACGCGCTTGAAGATCAATGAGCCGTTGGTGCCTCCGAAACCGAAGGAGTTACTAAGCACTGCATCCAGTTTTGCATCACGGCTTTGCCATGGCACATAGTCAAGATCACATTGCTCATCCGGCTGATCAAGATTGATGGTCGGTGTAATAACCTGCTCATGAAGCGACAGGACACACACAATCGCTTCTACAGCACCCGCCGCACCCAACAGATGTCCAATCATGGATTTGGTAGAGCTTACAGGCAGACGTGCTGCGTAATCACCAAATACAGTTTTCACTGCCTGGGTTTCTGCGATATCACCGGCCAGTGTAGAAGTACCATGGGCATTGATGTAATGGATATCCGTTGCATTCATGCCAGCACTGATCAACGCATTTTGCATACACGCTGCAGCGCCTCGACCATTTTCTGACGGTGAGGTCATGTGGAAGGCATCAGCACTCATGCCAAAACCAGCCAGCTCTGCATAAATTTTTGCACCACGACGACGTGCGTGTTCGTATTCTTCCAACACCAAAATACCGGCGCCGTCACTCAACACAAAGCCATCACGGTCTTTATCCCAAGGACGGCTTGCCGCCTGAGGATTATCATTACGAGTCGATAATGCGCGCGCAGCGCAGAAACCACCAAGTCCTACCGGCGATGTGGCCATTTCTGCACCACCCGCCAACATCAGATCAGCCTGACCGGATGCAATCATCTGTGCGGCCAGACCAATATTGTGAGTGCCGGTAGTACAAGCTGTTACTACAGCAATATTGGGGCCTTGCAGATTAAATCGAATCGAAAGTGTGCCACCGAGCATATTAATGATGGAGCCCGGGACAAAAAACGGGGAAATCTTGCGTGGACCACTGGTGCGGATCAGCTCAGCATTATTCTCGATGGCTGTAATGCCCCCGATGCCTGAACCAATAGCGGCGCCAAAACGGCTGGGATCGTATGCTGGATCCGACTCCAGACCCGCATCACGCATAGCCTGAACGCCGGCTGCTATGCCGTATTGCAAAAACACGTCCATACGCTTGGCATCTTTAGCCGGCATATATGGATCAGTGTCCAAATTCTTGATAGAACCGCCAAACCGAGTACTGAAAGCAGAGGTATCAAAGTGATCCAGATTGTTGATACCGCTTTTAGCCTCTTTGAGGGCCTTCCACGTTGTCTCGACATCGTTACCCAGCGGGGTAACCATACCAAGACCGGTAATCACTACTCGCCTGCCATTCAAAACGCTTTTCTCCACTGTTAAAAGAAAAACAGTTAACAGATAAACAAAAGCTACTCCAAGAACAACCTGGAGTAGCTTTTATTAGTCGGTATGTAACCCGATAAGCGGAATGCTATTACAGGTGCTGGTTGATGTAGTCGACGGCCAGCTGCACTGTGGTGATTTTCTCGGCCTCTTCGTCCGGGATCTCTGTCTCGAACTCTTCTTCGAGAGCCATAACCAACTCCACGGTGTCCAAAGAATCAGCGCCCAGATCTTCCACGAATGAAGATGACAGTTTTACATCTTCTTCTTTAACGCCAAGCTGCTCGCAGACAATTTTCTTCACGCGTTCTTCAATGCTGCTCATAACTCTTATTAGCTCCTAGTACCAAGGTTTGTCATGCATTCCGATTAAAATTGGTTATTTTTTGACCAACTGGGTTAATCTGAAACGCAAGTTTACATGTATTTTGTCGTGCTTGTAATCTTTAACTGGAAAATAATTAGCTTGACCAGAAAATTACATATTATTTTCAATTGCTTACAACGTTTTAATTGCTTTTTACATAATGCTTTTCGTGCATATTTCAGCACGTTTTAAGCCATATACATACCACCATTTACCTGTATGGTTTCACCGGTGATATAGCCTCCTGCTTCAGATGCAAGAAAGCCTGCAACTGCGGCAATTTCCTCAGGTTTCCCAAAACGGGCCAGAGGAATTTGAACCAGCAATGTTTCAATCTGCTTTTCATTCAGCGCACGGGTCATATCTGTATCAATAAAGCCCGGCGCAATAGCATTTACAGTAATACCGCGCGAACCAATTTCACGGGCCAGTGAGCGGGTAAAACCTTCAACCGCTGCTTTGGAGGCCGCATAGTTGGTTTGCCCCGGGTTGCCACTTGAGGCCACTACCGAACTGACGTTGATAATTCGGCCCCAACGCGCTTTGGTCATCGCCTTCAGAGATCCCTTGCAGACGCGATACAGCGAGGTCAGATTGGTGTTGATTACACTTTCCCACTCATCATCTTTCATTCGCATCAGCAGGTTGTCGCGCGTAATACCGGCATTGTTTACCAGAATCAGTGGCGCAGCACCGCAGCTCTCTTCAATCTGGGCCAGTACCGCCTCAACAGACTCTGACGATCCTACATCAAGACAAAAGCCTGATCCTTTGATTCCGGATTGAGCAAAAAATTCCGTAATCGCCTGCGCACCTGCTTCAGAGGTTGCAGTGCCCGCTACAGTTGCACCCAATCGACCCAGTTCTTCTGCAATGGCTCTACCAATGCCACGGCTTGCGCCGGTCACCAATGCAACTTTTCCGCTTAAACTCATCTGTCCGTATACTCCTGATTAAACTGGCATTCTGAGGTTTGCTGCGTATCAGCGAGCAACACCGGCCAATGCCTCTGTGAATGCATCCGGCATATCCGTACCAAATGCTTCCATTTCCGGGTGAACACGCTTGACCAAACCAGCCAGCACTTTGCCAGGGCCGCATTCTACTACTTTGGCCACGCCGAAGTCGCGCATACAGTACACGGTGTCGACCCACTGTACCGGCATATAAAGTTGTTTAAGCAGATTCTCGCGAATTTCGCCAAGATCGCGCACTGCCCGCCCGTTTATGTTCTGCACTACCGGAATGGAGGGAGAATGAAACTCTACGGCGGAAAACTCTGCAGCAAGACGCTCTGCCGCAGGTTTCATTAACGCACAATGCGACGGCACGCTGACATTTAACGGCAGCGCGCGCTTGGCACCTGCCTCTTTGAGCGCAGCCATTGCTCTTTCTACGGCCGCCTTGTCACCAGCAATCACTGTTTGGCCTGGAGAATTAAAATTGGCTGCCGCCACGACGCCATCTGCGGCAACTGAGCGACAGATATCGTCGATCTTTGCATCGTCCATACCAATGATGGCAGCCATCGCACCTGCTCCAACCGGAACTGCTTCCTGCATGTACAGACCGCGGCGATGAACAAGACGAATGCCGTCTGCCAGACTCATAACCCCGGCGCTGACCAATGCTGAATATTCACCAAGGCTGTGACCTGCCAGCATTTCCGGCAGCGGCCCCTGATGTTGCTGCCACAGCCGCCAAATAGCGACTGAAGAAGCCAACAACGCGGGCTGGGTAAATTCGGTCCTGTCCAGTTGTCCATCAGGATTTTCCTGAACAATGCGCCACAAATCATGCCCCAGCGCCTCACTGGCCTCAGTAAATGTGTCTGCGACTATCTGATGCGCCTGCGCAAGCTCGGCCAACATGCCTGCTTTCTGGGATCCTTGCCCCGGAAATACAAATGCGAATTTATGCATAGCTCTTATTCCATACTGTGTTTATCTGTTTCTATCCGATTTATATGCCGGAGAACGCCGCCATTCGGCTGGCAATAACACCCGGAACATCGTCCTGCACCTGCCGTAATGCATACTCAATGGCTCGTTCAAAACCTGATTTGTCTGCATTACCATGACTTTTGACAACAATGCCCTGTAACCCGAGCAACATCGCGCCGTTATATCGAGAGGGTTTTAGTGTGCGCCTGACATCTCGCAACAAGGGTCGCAACAACCAGGCAAAAAAACGGTAATACCAGCGTTTGCGCAGACTTTGCTGCACCAGATTCTGCGTCACCCTGACGGAACCCGCGATTACCTTAATCACCACATTGCCAGTAAAACCGTCGCAGACGATAACGTCAGCACGCCCGTCAAAAAGCTGATTACCTTCTACAAAACCTGTGTACTCAATGGCAGTGGACGCGCTCAACAATGCGGCAGCCCCACGAATTTCAGGCCGTCCCTTATGCTCTTCCTCGCCAATATTAAGCAGTGCCACACGGGCTTTTTCCCGGCCCGTCATTGCTGTCACCAGCACACTACCCATCAGCGCGAACTGCAATAACTGGTGCGCCGAACATTCGGTATTGGCACCCACATCGAGTAAAAACGTATTGTGAGCCCCGCTGCTGCCCGGAACCACCGCCATGATGGCCGGCTTCTCGATTCCAGGAATGCTTTTGAGCAGATGTCGCCCCGCCATTAACAGCGCGCCCGTATTACCAGCGCTCACGCAGGCTTGTACGACACCTGACTGGACCAGTTCAACAGTTTTAAACATAGAGGATTGCCGACCGCTGCGCAGGACCGAATCCGGTCGCGACTGATTGCTGACGACATCGCTGGTGTGCACGATCTGGATACGATCGCGTTCATCTGGGGGCAATTTGGCGAGATAAGGCTCGATCAGGGCAGAATCCCCAACCAGAACAAGACTGATTGACGGATACCGGCGCAACGCAGAGAGGCTGGCCGGTACAGTCACAGAGGGGCCAGTATCGCCCCCCATTACATCAATGGCGATGCGCCAGAGGTCTGCCAAACTTATTCGTCGCCGAGATTCAGTACTTTTTTGCCTTTGTAGAAGCCATCGGCAGTCACGTGGTGACGACGGTGAACTTCACCAGTGGTCTTGTCAACTGCCAGGGTTGGTCCAGTCAGTGCATCGTGGCTGCGACGCTGGTCGCGACGAGCGCGGGATTTTTTGTTCTGTTGAACGGCCATGCTGTGTACTCCTGTTAAGTATCTTGCAAAACAATCAGTGCTGTTTTTTATCAGGACCTGATTTCAGTCCAGCCAACACTGCAAACGGGTTATTTCTGACCGCACCTGGCGCGTCAGATGAATCTTCGGCCGCATCAGCAGCTCCGCCAAAAGCCTTCAGATCAACACACGCATCATGCGTAGTGACAATAGGCAAGGCCAGTAACAATTGTTCTTCCACGATATCAGCCGGAACCAGCATCTGGTCTTCAGCACATATCCAGGGATCAAAGGCCGCCGGCAGCAATTTACTTTGCTCTTCGGAACTGACCATCACCAGATCCACATCATCGTTGAGCTCAATGCTCATCGGGTTGAGGCAACGTTGACAAACAACATTTACCTCGGCTGACACATGTCCCTGAATACGCAGTCTGCGCTCATCGTCCACTAAAAATGACAAATTCGCCCGGGCAACACCTTCGTTGTTGTACAGGCTCTTGCAGAGTGACGATAGCGCTGAAACAGCAACCTCACCCTGTATCTCAAGCTGGTGCCGGAAAACCTTTCGGGGATCCAGCGATGGGGGCAGCGAAGTCATGGATTTGGGGGTCTCAGCCATAGGCGCGCAATTCTAGGGGCACAAAACTCTTCTGTCAAAAAAATATATCGATTTCTGCAGCATTTCCGGCCTGTTACGTCTTAAATCAGAAGTCTGCGGATGTTTTCCGGAAGTTCTGCAGACAGCTCCATGGTACGCCCGTCGTCAGGATGCCTAAAGCTCAAAAATTCCGCATGAAGACATAAACTGCGTACCTGTTGATACGGATGCTCATGATCGTAGGTATAACGCGAGTCACCCACAATTGGATGTCCAGCATACTGGGCATGAACACGAATCTGATGTGTACGCCCAGTAATGAGGGTTGCCTCAATAAGCGTAGCTTGTGGATGACGGCTGCGCACAGCAAACAGCGTGGTTGCATCCTTGCCGGCAGGGTCAACACGGGAAAAACTCTCGCCATCGTGCGGGTGAATTTTTAACAGTGGCGCATCAATGCGTTTTAGCGTTTCCGGCCACTGCCCATGCACCAGTGCCAGATAACGTTTGGTGAACTCCCCGGCTTTTAGCGCCGCTTGCAGCTGCTTCAGGGTTTTGCCAGTTTTAGCAATAAGCAGACATCCGGAGGTTTCCTTGTCCAGCCGGTGTACAAGCTCGCGATACTCGCCCTCTGCTGCCATAAATCTTAATGCTTCAATAAGGCCGGCAGTGACTCCTGATCCACCATGCACAGGCATGCCAGAGGGTTTGTTAAGCACCATCAGAACGTCATCTTCGTAAAGCACGCTGGCCCGCAGACGCTGAATCAGACCTTCGCCAGGCGCTACAGGGGCACCAGGCTGCGCCAGACGTAAAGGCGCCACTCTGACCACATCCCCCGTGGCCAGCCGCTGATCGGGTTTGCAGCGCTTTTTATTAACACGCACTTCGCCTTTGCGTATCAGCCGGTAAAGATGCGATTTGGGAAGCCCTTTCAGCCGCGATAATAAAAAATTGTCCAGGCGTTGTTCGTCCGCATGGCTGGACACCTCAATTAACTGCACGCCGGTATTTGACAAATTTTCCATAACAACCTGATCAGAACTGAAAGAACCGGCCCTTAGCCTGGGTGGCGAAGTATATCACCCGTCTGTACAGGAAGCGGCAGCGCGCACACTATTCGTGTAAAATCCGCGCTCGACGTAATTGCACTGGAGTAATACATGCTGACAATCAAGGAAACCCTGGAAAAAATCGTTACTCAAGCACTGACCAAAGTCAGTGGAGTGACCGACGCCAAAGGCCAGGTGATCTATGCAACCCGTCCCGAGTTTGGTGATTATCAGGCTAACGGGGTGATGGCGGTTGCTCGTCAGCTTCGCCAAAATCCACGTGAACTGGCACAAAAAGTGATCGCCGAGATCAATGCCGGTGACTTGCTGGCGCGCACGGAAGTTGCCGGACCAGGTTTTATCAATCTGTTCCTGGATACCGAGGTGTTGGCAAAACGGGCAAGCGCCTGTCTGCAGTCCCCTGACAAACTGGTACAAACTGCTGAACGCCCGGCCACCATTGTTGTTGATTACTCCAGCCCCAACCTTGCCAAGGAAATGCACGTAGGCCATCTGCGCGGCACCATTATTGGTGACTCTATTGTGCGCGTACTCGAAGCACTTGGTCATTGTGTTATCCGCCAGAATCACGTTGGCGACTGGGGCACACAGTTTGGGATGTTGATCGCGCATATGAAAAGCATCAGCACTGCTGGCGGCGCGGTAGCAAGCAACCTGTCAGATCTGGAAAGTTTCTACCGTGAGGCCAAGCAGCGGTTTGATGCTGAACCTGAATTTGCTGATCTGGCACGTTCTTATGTGGTAAAGCTGCAGCAAGGCGATGCGGAGTGTCTGGCTGCCTGGCAGCAGTTTATTCAAGAATCACTGCATCATTGCGAGCAGGTTTACGAACTGCTATCCGTCAGCTTGCAGCGCAGCGATCTTCGCGCAGAAAGCTTCTATAACAATGACTTGCCAGTTATCGTAAAAGAACTTTCTGAAAAAGAGCTGCTAACAGAATCCGACGGCGCCCAGTGTGTATTCCTGGAAGAATTTAAAGGCAAGGATGGCGCGTCACTTCCTGTGATCGTGCAAAAAAGTGATGGTGGGTATCTCTACGCCACCACAGACCTGGCGGCTATTCGATATCGCTCTGAAACCCTGGGAGCTGACCGCGTGCTGTACGTTGTTGATGCCCGTCAGAGCCTGCATTTCCAGCAAGTCTTTGCAGTGGCACGTGCCGCCGGTTTTGCGCGGCAGAACTGTCAACTCGAACACATCGCCTACGGCACCATGATGGGCGAAGATGGCCGCCCGTTCAAAACCCGCAGTGGTGACACCGTTAAACTCAAGGAACTGCTGGAAGAAGCTGTAAGTCGTGCCGGCGACCTGGTTGCGGGTAAAAACCCTGACTTGTCCGCTGAAGAAAAACAGCATATTGCACGCACGGTGGGTATAGCCGCCGTGAAATATGCGGACCTGTCCAAAAACAGAACCAGTGATTACATTTTTGACTGGAATACCATGCTGTCCTTTGAAGGCAACACAGCGCCCTATCTGCTATACGCCTATGCACGTATTCAGAGCGTGCTGCGTCGACTGAAGGAGGAATCGGTTGCCCCTGCAGAGCAGATAATTCTTGGCACTGCTGAGGAGCGCGCACTTGGCCTGAAGATTCTGCAGTTTGCTGAGCTGGTTCGTCAGGTGGGCGAGGATGGTTACCCCAACCAGTTGTGTCTGTATTTGTACGAGTTGTCAGGACTGTTCATGAAGTTCTACGAAAGCTGCCCTATTTTGAAAGCGGAGGCTTCTGTACAAGGCAGTCGTCTGGCGCTGGCCGCACTCACAGCTGAAACCCTGAAACAGGGTCTGAACCTGCTGGGAATCGAGCCGCTGTCACGCATGTAATTTAAATACCTGACAGCGGCTAGCCCCATCCACTCTCAGTCGATCAGCTCAAGCAGAAGTTTGTTGAGCTGACGACTGAAGCGAGCAGGATCCTCCAGCTCGTGACCTTCAGCCAGACTGGCCTGATCAAATAGCAGAGAAATCAAATCGCCAAAGCGTTCTTCATCCTGCTCATGTTCCAGTTTGTTGATTAACGGATGTACCGGGTTCAATTCAAAAATCGGTGCGGATTCAGGCACTGACTGACCCGAGGCCTGCATAATCCTGCGCATCTGAGCGCCCATGTCATTGTCATCCAGTGCCAGACAGGCGGGTGAATCAGTCAGACGATGACTCACCCTCGCCTCTTTAATACGTTCACCCAGCGCAGATTTAACTCGCTCCAGCAGAGGTTTGAGCGCCTGCTCCTGCTTCTCCTGCTCTGCCTTTTCTGCTTCATCGTCCAGCTTGCCCAGGTCCAGTTCACCACGGGTAATATCCTGTAGCGACTTGCCATCAAATTCGTACAGATGACTCATCAGCCATTCGTCAATACGATCTGAAAGCAGCAGAACTTCAACACCCTTTTTGCGGAAAATTTCCAGGTGTGGACTATTGCGCGCTGCTTTTTCTGAATCGGCAATCAGGTAGTAGATTTTGGATTGCTCCGGTTTCATGCGTGACACATAATCTTCCAGTGTCTGGTCCTGGCCTTTACTGTCAGCATGGGTGCTGGCGAACATCAACAATTTGGCAATCGCCTCGCGGTTGGCAAAATCCTCACCCGGACCTTCTTTTAGAACCTGACCGAATTCTTTCCAGAACTGAGCGTACTTTTCCTTGTCATCTTTAAGTTTTGACAACATATCCAGAGCGCGTTTGGTCAGTGCACTACGCATTGAATCGACTGCAGGATCTTTTTGCAGAATCTCTCTGGAGACGTTTAAAGAGATATCGTTGGAGTCCACAACCCCTTTGATAAATCGCAGGTACAACGGCAGGAACTGTTCAGCCTGATCCATGATAAAAACGCGCTGAACATAGAGTTTCAGACCGCGCACACCATCTCGATTCCACAAATCAAATGGCGCCCGCCCTGGCACGAATAACAGGCTGGTGTACTCCAGCTTGCCTTCGACCTTGTTATGGCTCCAGCTCAGCGGCTGCTCATAATCGTGAGTAATGTGTTTGTAGAACTCCACATATTCATCGTCTTTTACATCGGTACGTGCACGAGTCCACAATGCCTTGGCCGAGTTAACGGCTTCATATTCTGTAGTAACGGATTTGTTATCTTCCGCCGTTGTGTCCGGGGTTTTTGGCAACAGGACAGGGATTGAAATGTGATCCGCATACTTTTTGACAATTTGCCGCAAGCGCCAGACATCAGCAAACTCGGCAGAGTCACTACGCAGTTTCAGCGTCACCGTTGTACCGCGCGATGCCTTCTCAACAGTTTCCACTGTGTAGTCAGACTCACCCTTTGACACCCAGCGCACACCTTCAGAGGCAGGTGTACCCGCTTTACGGGTCAGGACTTCCACTTCATCTGCAACAATAAAGGCCGAGTAAAAACCAACACCAAACTGGCCAATCAGTTGCGAGTCTTTTTTCTGATCACCACTCAAACTACTGAGAAACTGCGCGGTACCAGAACGGGCAATGGTGCCCAAATTGCTGATGACATCATCCTTGTCCATACCGATGCCGTTGTCGGTAATGCTGATCGTGCCGGCATCCTTATCAAAATCGATGACCACTTTAAGTTCAGAATCATCTTCAAGTAACGCAGCATTGGATAAGGACTGAAACCTGAGCTTGTCAGCAGCATCCGAAGCATTTGAGATCAGTTCGCGCAGAAATACTTCCTTATTGCTGTACAACGAATGAATCATCAGATGTAACAGCTGTTTGGCCTCTGTCTCAAAGCCTCTGGTTTCCTTTTGAATGTCTGTAGTCATGCAAATAACCTCTGCCATGTTCTAATCTGAATCTTGACGCTACCGCGGGCACTCGCCAACGCAGTAGAGCGCGCATAAAAAAACCCGGTATACCTTGCGGCTACCGGGTTTTTATGGGGACAGTGTCCCAGGATTTCAAGCGTAATCAGGAACGATAATATTCAATCGACTCTTGTTTACGTTGTTCCAGTGCTGCGTGGCGATCGCGAGATGCACGTACGAAGGTCACGAACTGATTGGCACCATTGGTACCGAGTGTTTCGGCACGTTGTGCAGCAGTCAGTGCTTCATCAAAGCGTTGCAGCTCAACCAGAGCACGAGCCAGAGACAACTGAACTTCACCCTGATTTTCCAGACCACCACGCTCCAACGCTGTTTGCATTGCGCTAGCAGCATTCTGGTAGTCACGGTTCATCAGGTAGACATAACCCAGATAGTCCCAAGCCTCGCCATCATTGGCCACTTCAGTCAGACGACGCGCAGGATCAAGTGCAGCTTCGAACTCAGATGCCATAATGTACATCTGGGTCAAGCGACGCAGGTTGGCATCATTCTCTTCAACAACACCTTTTTCGATGCCGTCTTCGAGGACTTTGATACCACGCCAGGGAGCATCCATACCGGCCAAGGATTGAGCAAGGTTCAGGTACTCACCTTCGTTTGCAAAGTTACCCAAACGATAGGAAAGCTCCATCGTCTGGATACGCTTGCTTTCATCATCCAGGAAACCGTAAATGGCTGACAGGTTACGCCAATCAGACGCTTCACCAAACAGACCCACCATGGTTTTGGTGATGTCATGAGCCTTCTGATAATCCTCGAGTTCGATATACATCAGGTTCAGCAAACCATAGATGTTTTTACCGATATCGCGACCCTCAGCTCGCAACATATCCATATGGCTGATCAGAAATGGAATAGCTGTCTGGAACTCCTGTTTGTTGTAATACGCCAGTGCCAGAATCTGGAAGACAGTAGCGTTCTCATCCACAGAAAGTTCACGCCACTGTTCCAGCGTACGAATTGCTTCATCGTAACGCTCTTCAGACGCATAAAGTTGACCCAGCGACATCAGCGCGCGCAGACGGGCGTCTTCCCGCAGATTCTCAATCTGCAGAATACGCTCGAATGTAGCCATGGCATTAGCCATGTCGTCCATAGCCAGGTAGTAGTTGGTATAGAAGTTCAACATTGTGGACTTCTCGAAATCATTCATTGAGTCATAGCGCTCGTTCAATGAATCCAGTGCTCTTTTAGCACCTACCAAATCCGGTTCCTTGCTAGTGTCCTCAGGTGTCATCAGGGCCTGAATCTCTGAGATCGCACGGTAAACGCGCTCACTCAGAGTGTCAGAACTACGGGTGGGAGGAGGCGCACGACGCCCCTCTTCTTGACCTGACTGCTGCGCATACACTGGCGTTGCAATAGTTGCTTGCAGAACAACTGCTGACGCCGCGAGCATACCTGCCAATACAATATTCTTAAGCTTCAGTTTGGAAGTTAACATCAGTTGTCCTCCAGTTGGAAACGGAACACGTACTGGACATTAGGCACTTCAACCGGCTGCCCATTTACAACACGTGGTTGGAAACGGAAACGCTCTGCAGCGCGCATTGAGGCCTGGTCGAACATTCCGGGTGGATCAGCATCCACAACACGGATATCTTTTACTCCACCTGTCTCAGTTACTGTGAATGCAACCTGACACCAACCTTCAATACCACGCTGCGCAGCACGAGTCGGATAAGTTGGTTGAATGTTTACCAGCGGCAACATTTCACCGTCGGACACACCCAGGCTGGCACCGCCAATATCGAGACCGATATCAATGTTTGCTACTTCACGAGTGATATTAAGGTCATTCGCACCACCGTCCATATCGATATTACGATCTGGCACTTCTGGTGGAGGCGTATCCAATTGCTGAATCTCTTCAGGACGCTCGACCTCACGGACGACTTCCATGACGATTTCAGGCATTGTCGCGTCAACAATACGAATCACATTAACGTTTTGCTCGATCTCGCCGCCGGACGCAATCAGCGCCTGCATGAAGTAGAACAATATTATCGTTACAACAGCACCTAGCCCCAGAGAAATTAACCATCGAATAGCTATCATCGTTTAACTCTCCGTGGAAATGGCTACAGAACTGATATTTGCATCACGTGCCGCACGCATGATTGTCATCATGTGTTCGTTTTGTGCTGCTCTATCGCCCTGGATAACAACTGACGCGTTTGGTGTTTCTGCCAGTCTTCTCTCAAAACGAGACCGGATAAAACGGGGATCAATTTGTTCCCCATCAATCCATATCTGACCATCTGCGGTAACAGCAATCAGGATGAGGTCTTTTGAGCGAGGTTCGGCAGTCGATCCTTCCGGCTTCAATACATCGATACCGGCTTCAGTAACAAAGACTGAGGTCACGATAAAGAAGATCAGCAGGATGAAGACCACGTCCAGCATTGGGGTCAGGTCAATCTCCCCCGCTGTATCGTCACCGCGTTTCTTCATTAAACCTGTTTTCATTATTTTGCCTATACAGTAAGTAGCTAACTCAGGACAATTTGTCTTCGAGCAAATCCAGATCACGCTCGATACGGTGTTTCAACCAGTTGTAGGCAAAGATGCCTGACAATGCACCCACCATGCCAGCCATGGTTGGGATAGTTGCCTTGGAAACACCACCAGCCATTGATTTGGCATCACCACCACCTGTCAGGGCCATAACATAGAACACTTCAATCATTCCAGTTACGGTACCAAGCAAGCCCAGCAATGGACAAATCACAACCAGTGCCTCAATTACCGGCAATGACGAACGCAAATCCAGAGAAACCTGAGAAATCATCATGGCGCGAATCTGTTGAGCGTTCCATGAACGGGTATCCGAGCGTCCGGCCCAAGCCGCGAGGGTGTGTTTCACCCTCTTGGCGTGAGTCGAGTGCAAGTACCATACCCGCTCGAATATCAGCGACCACATGACCAGCAGCAGCGTAAAGATTACCCACAATACGCCACCGCCTCTGGCCATAAAATCCAGGATCGCTTCTTGAGCATCGAGCAGTGCAAAGTACATGACGCCCCCTTATGCCACTTTGGAAGCAGATTCTGCTTTCTTGGCAATGATACCGGTCGCTTGTTCTTCCAGAACGTGGATGATGTTGTCAGCCTTACTCTTAACCCAAGCATGCATCAGGATACATGGAATCGCAGCAACGATACCCAGTACAGTTGTCATCAACGCCATGGAGATACCGCCTGCCATGATTGTTGGGTCACCCGCACCGTATACAGTGATTTGCTGGAACACTTGAATCATACCGGTTACTGTACCGAGCAGACCCATCAGTGGAGCAATGGTGGAGATAATCTTGATCATAGTCAGGAAACGCTCCAGAGCCGGGGTTTCTTGCAGAATTGCTTCACCCAGTTTCAGTTCGAGAGTTTCTGTATCTACGTTTGGATTAGATTGCGCTACCAGCAATACACGACCCAGTGGGTTGTTTTTGCTTGGGCTTTCTGGGTTCTTCAGCTGTGCGCCTACACGTGCAGCAACAATTGTCAGCATGAAGGAACGGATCAGTGCAACCAACACACCCAACGCACCCAGACCGATGATCGCGAAACCAATGGTACCGGAGTTGTCACGAACCTGTTCTGAAACAGTTGGGAAGTTGATCAGGTTAGCCATCAATGTACCACCCATCGCACCGGTTGGGTCGATACCAACACGTTGCATGCCAGACTGGGCGTTTTCCAGCGCTGCTGCGCGAGATACGGTGTCTGCGTCAGGTTGACGTGGCAGAACTTGCAGGTGGCCTACTGATGAGTTGTATGACAGATAGTCACCGTCAGCGATCGCATTAAAGGAGCCGATACGAGTAATTGTGCGGGTTTCTTGCTCGCCCGATGGCAGACCTACAGTGCCCTGGTAACGAACAACACGGCCAGATTCAACCAGCTCTTGTTGCATGTAGAACCAGAAGCGTTCGATTTCATCAACACGTACTTGTTCAGTGTCACTCGCTACACGTGCGATGAAGCTGTCAAGGAACTCTTCACGACCAGGGTACTGAGCACTGATCAAAGAAGTGTCGAATACGCTACGGAAGTCACCCGCAACACCTTGGATGGTACCGAGCAGTTCGTTCAGGTTGGCACGAACTTCACGCAGTTGAGCACGACGCTCGGTCAGCGCTTGACGGTTTTCGTCAAATTGCGCTTCCAGGCGGGTGTTTTCAGCTTCTTCTGAAGAGATACGTGTACGTACTTCTTCCAAAATTTGCTGTTGTTGGTTTACTTGTTGCTGGAAGCGTTGCTCACGCTCGCGCGCTTCTTGAGATTCCAGAACACGGTTTTCTTCTACGTTACGCAGCAGTTCAGAGAGGCTGCTTGCCGGTTGTTGCGCGAATGCTTGCGACGATACGGCAAGGAAAAGCCCCGTAAAGGAAATGCCTGCTAATTTAATTATGTTCTTCTTCACTGTGCTAACTCCGGCGCAACAATTGGTAATTCAAGGATTTGTGGTGCAACCATCCCGCTTGATACGTTAATCGCAGAACGGATGGCATTGCGATACTCAGCGTCATTCAGGGTTACCCACTGACGTGCTTGCGGATCCCAGGCTCCACTAACAGTACGGTCCTTGGACTGGAATACGAGCGCAATACGACCAACACGCAACATGTCAACGTCACGCTGTACACCATCAACTACGATTGAGGTGGAGTACGCTTCATGAGTACGGCCGTAGGCGTTTTCAACCTGGAACAGAACCAGAATCTGGCGGAAACGTTCAGCAGTGGATACGTTAGGATTATCGATGGCGTCACGAACAAACTGCACGCGAGCACGACGAGCGTCCAAGTGGAACGGCATATCCAGGTCAATGAACTGTTCAACACCTGCAATCATACGATTCATCAGCAGTGGCAATTCCTGAGTAACATTTCGCACTTCAGAAATGGACTCAGTAATGGTTTGCATTTCCTGCTCTTGAATCGCGATCTGACGGCGCCAGTTGGCATTCAACACCAACAACGCTTCCAGGTTGTTGCTTTCCAGCTTGAACTCTTCAAATAAAGAGCTTGCTGAGCTTGAAAGGCGGTTGATGTTCTGCTGCGACTGAGCGGCTGCCTGATTGATTTCGGCAACAACACCCTGAGCACGGTCAAGAGCGCTGGTGTCAACGTCCTGAGCCTTGGCTGTTCCGATCACCAGCAGTGACGCAAGTGGTACCAGAACCTTGGAATATAATCGACGGTTTTTCATGTGCCATCCTGTTATTTTATTAAACACCCCGGCTGTGAGCCGGATGTGACATCTTCTTTTCTTCTTTTTACCCGAACCTGCCAGTAACAGGACCCATTCGAACGCATTCAAACGGAGGTAAATCCCAAAACAACAACGATCCTTCTGTGCTTCAGCTTTGCAAAAATCAAGCCTTTTGGTTACGTTTTCACACGTAAAAATATGCCGTGAGTTTTTTGGTAACAAAAGCGCCCGGATCAAGCGATTTGGCGCAAATTCAACACTCCCTGCCGAATTCTGAATTCAAGACTACCACAAGATATCTGAATTTTTGAACCTCTCACTGGAGAATTTTTTTTGCGCCGAACCCTTGCTCTATAAGGCTTTGCACCGATTCTGACCGCGACCAGGAAAGCCTGCTCGCAGTCAGTGCATCACCAGCCGGTGACTTCTTTCAGAGCCTTGCCGATGTCGGCCAAACTTCTGACAGTACGAACACCCGCATCCTGCAGAGCAGCAAACTTTTCATCCGCAGTGCCTTTACCACCAGAGATGATGGCGCCTGCGTGACCCATTCGCTTACCAGCCGGTGCAGTCACACCTGCAATATAAGAAACAACAGGTTTTGTGACATTGTGTTTGATAAATGCCGCTGCTTCTTCTTCCGCGCTGCCACCGATCTCACCGATCATGACAATCGCTTCAGTTTTGGGATCTGCTTCGAACAACTTCAGAATGTCGATGAAGTTGGAACCTGGAATTGGATCACCACCAATACCTACACAAGTAGATTGGCCAAAGCCGGCGTCAGTGGTTTGTTTAACCGCTTCGTAGGTCAAAGTTCCTGAACGGGACACAATTCCTACTTTTCCTGGCAAATGAATGTGGCCTGGCATAATACCGATCTTGCACTCGCCTGGAGTGATTACACCCGGGCAGTTTGGTCCGATCAGACGCACACCCAGCTCATCACACTTCACTTTTGCATCCAGCATGTCCAGTGTTGGAATGCCTTCAGTGATACAAACAATCAGTTTGATGCCGGAGTTTGCTGCTTCCAGAATGGAGTCTTTGCAGAAAGGTGCTGGAACGTAAATAACGCTCGCATCGGCACCTGTTGCTTCAACTGCTTCACGCACAGTGTTAAAAACTGGCAGCCCCAGGTGAGTCGTACCACCTTTACCTGGAGTGACACCACCCACCATCTGAG
Organism: uncultured Pseudohongiella sp.; assembly: GCA_964535565.1. Lineage (GTDB taxonomy): Bacteria > Pseudomonadota > Gammaproteobacteria > Pseudomonadales > Pseudohongiellaceae > Pseudohongiella. Next base: position 51,397 of record CAZHUJ010000014.1, read on the forward strand.
TACCGTAGGCAATTGCCTGCTCAGAGTGGAAAGTACCTTGTGAACCAGTGAAACCCTGGCAGATTACCTTAGTGTTTTTATCAATCAGAATACTCATTATTTGCCCTCCGCGGCCTTAACGACCTGCTGAGCCGCGTCGGTCAGGCTTGTTGCCGCAATAATATTCAGACCACTGTCAGCTAACACTTTAGCACCCAGATCTGCGTTGTTACCTTCAAGGCGAACAACTACTGGCACCTTAACGCCAACTTCTTTAACAGCACCAATGATGCCTTCAGCGATCATGTCGCATCGAACGATACCACCAAAGATGTTCACCAAAACCGCCTTCACATTGCTGTCAGACAGAATGATCTTGAACGCTTCAGTTACACGCTCTTTAGTTGCGCCACCGCCTACGTCGAGGAAGTTTGCAGGTTTGCCACCGTGCAGGTTAACGATGTCCATGGTACCCATTGCCAGACCGGCGCCGTTCACCATGCAACCGATGTTGCCATCGAGCGCAACGTAGTTCAGCTCGAAGCTGGCAGCATGCGCTTCGCGAGGATCATCCTGTGAAGGATCATGCATCGCTTTCAGCTTGGGCTGACGGTAAATCGCGTTACCATCGATGTTAATTTTTGCATCCAGGCAGTGCAGGTTGCCGTCAGTTTTGATAACCAGCGGGTTGATTTCCAGCAGCGCCAGATCGTAGTCAGCAAACAGTTTGCCCAGACCCATGAAGATATTGGTGAACTGCTTGATCTGATCACCTTTCAGGCCCAGCTGGAATGCCAGATCACGACCTTGGTAAGGCATTGGACCTACCAGTGGATCAATGGTTGCCTTCAGAATTTTTTCTGGGGTTTCGTGTGCAACTTTCTCGATCTCAACACCACCTTCGGTGGACGCCATAAACACAATACGGCGAGATGAACGGTCAACAACTGCGCCCAGATACAGTTCTTTATCAATATCCGTGCAAGATTCAACCAGGATTTTGCTGACAGGCTGACCATTTGCATCTGTTTGATACGTTACCAAACGCTTGCCCAGCCAATTGGCTGCAAACGCTTTAGCGTCTTCACGGCTTTTAACCAGTTTTACCCCGCCCGCTTTCCCGCGGCCACCGGCGTGAACCTGGGCTTTAACAACCCACATATCACCACCGATTTTGTCACAGGCTTCAGCAGCTGCTTCTGGTGTGTCCACCGCAAAACCCTTGGAAACCGGAAGTCCATATTCAGCAAAAAGCTGCTTCCCCTGATACTCGTGTAGATTCATTCGTTAAGTCCTCTGTGGTAAAAGCGCCCGAATCAGTTGCGCTTGCGTTTATTGGCAGCATGGATAGCATGACCAGCGACTGCAAGCGCTGCTTCATGGATAGCCTCCGACAACGTCGGGTGTGAAAACATGGTCAGACCCAAATCTTCGGCGCTCGCACTGAATTCCATTGCGATCGCAACTTGCTGACACAGGTCAGCCGCACTTGGTCCAAGAATATGACAGCCCAGAATACGGTCTGTTTTGGCATGAGCGATCAACTTAACCAGGCCTGCTGATTCGTTGGCTGCCATGGCACGACCGTTAATGCTGAATGGGAAAGTACCCACGTTGTATTCAACGCCTTCAGCTTTTAATTGTTCTTCAGTTTTACCAACCCAAGCCAGTTCCGGGTGGGTGTAAATAACAAATGGCACCAGGTCGTAATTGACTTGTGTCTTCTTGCCAGCGATGCGTTCAGCGATCATCACGCCTTCTTCGCTGCTTTTGTGAGCCAGCATTGGACCACGAACCAGGTCGCCTGCCGCCCAAATACCTGGAACAGACGTTGCGCATTGCTCGTTCACTTTTACAAAACCACGCTCATCAACCTCAACGCCTGTATCGTCAGCCAGCAGACCTGCTGAACAAGGACGACGACCGACCGCAACAATCAGTTTGTCGAATACAATTTCCTGGTCGCCATCTTTGTCTGTGAAACTGACAGTCACAGTTTTGGACTTGCCAGAACTGACTTTGGTTGCTGTTACTTTGCTGCCCAGCTTAATAGTCAGACCTTGTTTCTCCAGAATCTTTTGCGCTTCTTTGGAGAGTTGACCATCAACGGCTGGCAGGAATTTTTCAGTCGCTTCCAGCACAGTCACTTCGGCGCCCAGTCGAGACCAGACGCTGCCCAGCTCCAGACCGATTACACCCGCACCAATAACGCCAAGACGCTTGGGAACTGATTGGAATTCCAGCGCGCCAGTTGAGTCGACGATGACGTCTTGATCAACAGGAGCCGGAGGAATACGAATTGGCTCAGAACCTGCAGCCAGGATAACGTTGTCGGCTTCCAGTTCCTGAACACTGCCATCTGCGGCAGTGACTTGAACTTTTTTGCCCTTCAACAGTTTACCGGTGCCTTGAATGGACTCAACCTTGTTGGCCATAAACAGGCCTTTAACACCTTGGGTCAACTGCTTAACAATTTTGTTTTTGCGCTCGATCATGGCAGGAACATCCATTGCCAGTTTCTCGAGACTGATACCGTGAACTGCGAAATCTTTTTTCGCTTCTTCGTATTTGTATGAAGAGTCCAGCAATGCTTTTGACGGAATGCAGCCTACGTTGAGGCATGTGCCGCCCAAAACCGGATCGTTCTTGTCGTCATGCCATTTCTCAACACAGACGGTCTTCAGACCCAACTGTGCGCAACGGATAGCAGCCACGTAACCTGCCGGGCCACCACCAATGACTATCACATCAAATTTCTTGCTCATGTCAGTTTCCTGTTCTATTGCTATTAATACCAGATCCGTTAAACGCCTGAGCCACAGTCAACGACCGTGGCTCAGCAAATACTCCAAGTTCTATCTCAGGCGGACGATGCCCTGCCCTCTTAGATCTCAAGCAGAATACGAGCCGGATCTTCCAGAAGTTCCTTGATGGTTACCAGGAACTGCACAGCCTCTTTGCCGTCGATCATACGGTGATCATATGACAGTGCCAGGTACATCATCGGCAGAATTTCCACTTTGCCGTTAACGGCCATTGGACGCTCCTGGATTTTATGCATACCCAGAATCGCAGTTTGTGGAGGATTCAGAATCGGTGTGGACAGCAGTGAGCCGAATACACCACCGTTGGAAATCGTGAACGTGCCACCTGTCATTTCATCGATAGACAGTTTGCCGTCTTGAGCTTTCAGACCGTACTCACGAATTTTGCCTTCTACTTGCGCCAGACTCATGTGGTCAGCGTTACGCAGAACAGGAACCACCAGACCACGTGGTGACGATACCGCAACACCGATGTCCTGGTAGCCGTGGTAAACGATATCGTTACCGTCGATTGACGCGTTCACCGCTGGGAAGCGTTTTAGTGCTTCAACGCTTGCACGTACGAAGAAAGACATAAAGCCGAGACGCACGCCATCGTGTGCTTTCTCAAACTGATCTTTGTAGCGTGCACGCAGTTCCATTACTGGAGCCATGTTCACTTCGTTGAACGTGGTCAGCATGGCTGTGGTTTGTGATGCTTGCAGCAGACGCTCAGCAACTTTTGCACGCAGACGACTCATTGGTACACGTTCTTCCACGCGACCAGATGACATGTCAGTGCCAACTGGAACTTCACGCACAGAAGCAGGTTTGGATCCACTCTCGATGGCGCCAAGTACATCTTCTTTTGTGATGCGACCGTCTTTGCCGCTACCACTGATCTGTTCAGCTTTTAAGCCGTGCTCTTCAGCCAGCTTCTTAGCCGCTGGGCTCAGTACAGGCGCGTCAGCGCTGACAGATTTGGTCGCGGCAGACTCTGCTGCTTTTTCAGCAGCAGGCGCAGGTGCTGCAGCAGACGCACCCTCTTTAACCAAAGCAATCAGTTCATTGCTGACAATTGTGTCACCTGTGTCCTTCAGAATTTTTTCCAGGACACCATCAGCAGGTGACACAACTTCGATCACAACCTTATCGGTCTCGATGTCTACCAGCAGCTCGTCGCGCTTTACAGCATCGCCTGGCTTCTTGTGCCAGCTAGCGATTGTACCGTCCGGCACAGATTCGGGCAGTTGTGGTGCTTTAATTTCAATAGACATGTCAGTTCCTTACACGTTTGTATGTTAAATATCGTTTCTGTCAGCTCGACAATGTCAGAGCTTGATCCAGGAATGCTTTCAGCTGCTGGTTATGCAGCTCAGGGTAACCTGCTGCAGCTGCCGCTGATGCTTCACGGCCGGCATAACGCAGACTCATCGTCCAACCCAACGACTGCATAACATTACGCATGTGATGCTGGCTGGAGTACCAAGCGCCCTGGTTCATTGGCTCTTCTTGACACCAGACCACCTCGGAAACATTGGTGTATTGCTTCAGGGTTTCTCTGAGATCGTCTTCCGGGAACGGATAGAGTTGCTCAAGACGCACAATCGCGATGTTTTCTATGCCGCGATTACGACGCTCTGTACGCAGATCGTAGTAAACCTTGCCTGAACACAGAATAACGCGATCAACTTTGTCCGCAACGACGTTACTGTCTGTTTCGTCAATAACAACCTGGAATGAACCGTTCGCCAGCTCTTCCAACGTTGCTGTTGTTTCTTTATGACGCAGCAGACTCTTGGGTGACATCACAATCAGTGGTTTACGCAGTGGACACAGCACTTGCTTACGCAGCATGTGGAACACCTGCGCCGCTGTGGTTGGCAGACACACTTGAATATTTTGCTCCGCGCACAACTGCAAGAAACGCTCAAGACGCGCTGATGAGTGCTCTGGCCCCTGACCTTCGTAACCGTGCGGCAACAGCATGGTCAAACCACACAGACGCTGCCACTTGTGCTCACCACTGGTGATGAACTGGTCAATAACAACCTGCGCTGAGTTTGCGAAGTCACCAAATTGTGCTTCCCAGATAACCAGTGCATTTGGAGTGGTTGTTGCGTAACCGTATTCGAATGCCAATACCGCTGCTTCTGACAACAATGAGTCGTAGATACAGAACAGGTTTGGATCTGCCACCAACGAGCGCAGCGGAATATACTCATCTTCCGAATTCTGATCACGCAACACAGCATGTCTGTGCGAGAACGTGCCACGTCCCACATCCTGGCCGGTAATACGTACGCGATTACCGGTGGTCAAAATGCTTGCGTAAGCCAACGTTTCAGCAAAACCCCAGTCAATCGGGATTTCGCCATCCGCCATTTTTACACGATCCTCCACAATCTTCTGAACCTGACGGTGCAACTTCAGCGACTCTGGTACGGTTGTCACTTTTTTAGCCAGCGCTTGCAGCGTTTCCAGCTTGATAGATGTGTTGTAATGCGGTGTCCAGGTATGTCCCAAATAGGGATTCCAGTCTACAAACATCTCAACGTTCGGCTCTTTCACCAGACTCTTCACCACGTGAGAGCCTGTATCCAGCGCACTACGGTAAGACGTATTCATTTCGTCAACTTCAGATGCAGCTACAACCTTCTCGCCTACCAGCTTTTCAGCGTACAAAGCGCGAGTAGTATGGTGCTGACGAATCTTTTGATACATCAGCGGCTGAGTAGCAGACGGCTCATCAGTTTCATTGTGGCCACGACGACGGTAGCAAACCAGATCGATAACAACGTCTTTTTTGAATTCATAACGGAAGTCCAGTGCCAGCTGGGTAACAAACAACACAGCTTCCGGATCATCAGCATTAACGTGGAAAATCGGCGCCTGCACCATTTTTGCCACATCGGTACAGTATTCAGTAGAGCGCGCATCATCCTGGCGACTGGTGGTAAAACCAACCTGGTTGTTCACGATAATATGTACTGTACCGCCTGTACCATAAGCACGGGTTCTTGACATCTGGAAAGTTTCCATGACCACACCCTGCCCGGCAAATGCTGCATCACCATGAATGCTGATGGGCAGAACAGTATGACCCACGCCATCCTTGCGACGATCCTGGCGCGCACGCACAGAACCTTCGATCACCGGGGAAACGATTTCCAGGTGCGACGGGTTAAACGCCATCGCAAGGTGAACCTCACCACCGGCAGTCATAATGTTGGACGAGAAACCTTGGTGGTATTTTACGTCACCAGAACTTTTGTACTTGGCGCGACCTTCAAATTCGCTGAACAAGTCTGAGGGGTTTTTACCCAGAATGTTAACCAGCATGTTCAGTCGGCCACGGTGAGCCATACCAATCACGATTTCTTTGACGCCATAGCTGCCTGCGCGTTGAATCAGTTCGTCGCACAGAGGAATCAGGCTTTCGCCCCCTTCCAGGCCAAAACGTTTGGTTCCCGGATATTTGGAATCCAGGTGTTTTTCAAGGCCTTCAGCCGCGCTCAGACGCTCAAGCAAGTGGCGCTTGACGTCAGCATTAAATCCGGGATTACCGAGTTTTGGCTCAATGCGTTTTTGTAGCCATTGCTTCTGTGCAAGGTCAACAATATGCATAAACTCATAACCGATGGAGCCGCAGTAAATTTTCTCCAGCGACTCCACGATTTCGCGCAAAGTCGCGGTTTCGCGGTTGATATGCAAAGAGCCGGTCTGGAAAACTGTGGAGTAATCTGCAGGCGAGAGATTGTGGAAGTCCAGTTCAAGATCTGGCACCTGCTCGCGGTGCATCAGCGACAACGGGTCAAGAGCAGCCTTCTGGTGGCCACGAACCCGATATGAACTAATCAGGTGCAACACCTGAACCTGTTTATTCTCATGCTCCGAGTTGACTACAACATCGTTGCTGAGCACAGGCATAAAACGACTGGTTTTACCCAGTCGGCGAAAATATTCCTGGATTTCCCGATGAGAAACATCCGTGGAAGATTTTGCTGCCAAAGTGGGCAACGCATCAAAATATTGTCGCCACTCTTCGGATACCTGAGCTGGATCCTTTAAATACTGATCGTAGAGCTGCTCGACGTATTCGGCATTACCACCTGAAAGGTGGCCTGTGCTCCACATTAACTCCATGATGCTGTCATGCATGTCTAATACTTCCCGGGTTAACAGAACCTTGAGTACAGAAACAGGCCTCGTGAGCCTGTCTGTTTTCGGTTGTTAGAAATTATTTATCTTATGTCCCACGTTGCAACAACATATGACGAATATGACCAATCGCTTTGGTCGGGTTCAATCCTTTGGGGCAAACCGCCACACAGTTCATAATCCCGCGGCAACGGAAAACACTGAACGGATCTTCAAGACCGGCCAGACGCTCATTGGTTGCCTGATCGCGGCTGTCTGCGAGGAAACGATACGCCTGCAGCAGTCCTGCCGGGCCGATGAACTTGTCCGGGTTCCACCAGAAAGATGGGCAGCTGGTGCTGCAGCATGCACACAGGATGCACTCATACAGACCATCGAGCTTTGCCCTGTCTTCGGGGGACTGCAGACGCTCAATGGCTGGCGCAGGCGTATTGTTGATAAGGAACGGTTGCACCTTTTCAAACTGTTTATAAAAAATCGACATATCCACAACCAGGTCACGAACGACTGGAAGTCCTGGCAGTGGACGCAGTACCAGCTTGCCGTTTTTGGCCGCTTTCAATGCCGGCGTGATGCACGCCAGAGCGTTGGTACCGTTGATGTTCATACCGTCTGAGCCACAAACACCTTCACGGCAGGAACGACGATAAGCAAGCGTTGGATCTTGCTTCTTGATCAGTTCGAGCACGTCCAGAACCATCATATCGCGACCTTCCGGCAACTCGATCTGGTAGTCGCGCATGGTCGGTTTGCTGTCGGTCTCAGGGTTATAGCGATAAACACTCACTAACACGTTGATTCACCTTTGCTCAAAATCGACGCTGCCTGCAACGAGGCAGGCAGCATATTCATTAATAGGTTCGGACTTTAGGTTCAAATTTCTCAACCGTCTTCGGCGAGAAATTCACAGCACGCTTGGTGACTTTACGCTCTGTGGGATGATACATAGAGTGGCACAGCCAGTTCTCGTCATCGCGCTCCTGATAGTCTTCACGAGCGTGCGCACCGCGGCTTTCAGTACGTACTTCCGCTGCAATCGCGGTAGCTTCCGCAACCTCGAACAGGTTTTCAAGTTCCAGTGCTTCAATACGCGCGGTATTAAAGGCATTGCTCTTGTCTTCGAGTTTTACGTTAGCAATACGCGGACGCAGCGCTTCAAGCTTTTTCACACCTTCGCGCATGAAGTCGCCGGTACGGAATACACCAAAGTGGTTCTGCATGATGTTCTGCAGCTCAGCACGCAGATTAGCCACACTTTCACCTTCAGTGCTGCTGTTCAAACGGTTCAGACGCGTCATTGCTTGATCCACATCGGAATCGGAAGCACGGCGGTAATCAACACCCTGACCCAGCATAGTTTCAATATGCATACCTGCTGCGCGACCAAATACCACCAGGTCCAGCAGCGAGTTGCCGCCCAGACGGTTCGCTCCGTGTACAGATACACAAGCCACCTCACCCACCGCGAACAGACCAGGAATCTGTACATCTTCGCCGTTGGCGTTCTGCAGAATGGCCTGACCATGAATATTGGTGGGAATACCACCCATCATGTAATGGCAAGTTGGAATAACTGGAATGGGTTCTTTGACCGGATCTACGTGTGCAAAAGTACGCGACAGCTCCAGAATGCCTGGCAGCTTCTCGTTCAGCACTTTTTCACCCAGGTGATCCAGCTTCAGCAATACGTGATCGCCATTTGGACCGCAGCCTTTTCCGGCAATAATTTCCTGGATCATGGAACGTGCTACCACGTCACGGCCCGCCAGATCTTTGGCATTGGGGGCGTAACGCTCCATAAAACGCTCGCCGTCCTTGTTAATCAGGTATCCACCTTCACCACGGCAACCTTCGGTTACCAGTACGCCGGCACCGTAAATACCGGTCGGGTGGAATTGCCACATTTCCATATCCTGCATCGGGTATCCGGCGCGCAGGGCCATACCAACACCGTCACCGGTGTTAATCAGGGCATTCGTTGTGGAAGCAAAAATACGACCTGCACCACCGGTTGCAAGAACAGTGGCCTTGGATGCGACATAAACGGTTTCACCGGTTTCCATGCAGATGGCAATAACACCTACCACAACGCCATCCTGGTTGCGCACCAGATCCACGGCATACCATTCGTTGAAGAATACAGTTTTGTTTTTCAGGTTGCCCTGATACAGGGCGTGCAGCAGTGCGTGACCGGTACGGTCTGCTGCGGCGCAAGTACGCGCAGCCTGGCCGCCACGGCCATAATCCTTGGACTGACCACCAAATGGACGCTGATAAATACGGCCATTTTCGGTACGGGAGAACGGCAAGCCCATGTGTTCGAGTTCGAAAACAGTCTTGGGACCTTCGCTACACATATATTCGATAGCGTCCTGGTCACCGATATAGTCGGAGCCTTTTACGGTGTCGTACATGTGCCAGCGCCAGTCGTCATTCGGGTCTGCACTGGCAATTGCACAGGTAATACCGCCCTGGGCAGATACGGTGTGTGATCGGGTCGGGAAAACCTTGCTGATCACCGCAGTTTTATAACCGGACTGCGCCAACTGCAGCGCAGCGCGCATACCTGCCCCACCGCCGCCAACAATTACCGCATCAAATGAAATTGTACGCATACCACTCATTTATAGCCCCCACAGAATCTGAACACCCCAAACGAGGTAAACGAATATCAGCAGCACAGAAGCTGTCTGAAACAGCACGCGCAATGCAGTGCCTTTAGACCCCATCAGATGCTCGGAGAAGTAGTCTGTGTAAATGGTCCACATACCAATCCATGCATGCGCACACAGGGACAATAATGCAAGCAGACTGGCAATTCGCATCCAGGTTGAGCTGAACAGCGCCTGCCATTGTGCATAATCCAGGTCGGGAGTGGTCACGATATAACCAAGCAGACCAACAAAATAAACTCCCAGCACCACAGCGCTGACTCGCTGCACCAGCCAGTCGGACAGGCCGCTGCGACCAAAACCGGTAACATTCCTTACCATATCCATACCCCTGTCAGAATAATCGTGATTGCAGACGCAATAATGACCACCCAGGAAGCAGCATTAGTACCTTCCAGAGTCTCGGCATATCCAAGATCCATGATCAGATGCTTGATGCCTGCAAACAGGTGATAAAGCAAACCCGCCACAATGGCCCACACCACCAGCTTGACCGGTGCTGAAGACAGCCACTGCTGAACTGTCGCAAATCCGCTTTCGGAGGACAGGGATTCAGAGAGCAGCCATAACAGCACAAATACGCCGACAAATATGACAACGCCGGATATTCTGTGCGTAATGGACGTCAGTGCAGGTAACGGAAAACGTACGGTAAAAAGATCGAGATTTGTTGGTCTGTTGTCTTTCACTGGTAGCCAATTCTAGTAGAGCCCGAACAGGGCGCAGTTAGTGTTACGAATGAGACGCCAGCCAGAACCATCCGGACGGCAGGTGCACATTCACCAGCGGAGTGTCTGAACCGATCCGCACCAGAGGTTTTTTAACCGTCGTGCGAAAACATAATGCTTTGCCGTTCAGGCGCTTCGTCAACAATACCAGGCATTTACAAAGCCGGGTATGTGTGGCGAGAGAGTATATTCCCATACCTGGTGGAATACAATAAAACACGGTCTGCACACAGTTTTTTGCCAACTGTAAATGACAACGTAATGTCATTTACAATATTTTCTGCCGAGACGGGAGCGATCCCGCGACGGTTTGTGATAGAGTACCGGCTTTGCCGATGGCCCCTGCCCTATAACCAATAACCCCAAGGCAGGCCGCTGGCCGGTTCTTGACCGGGTTGCAACCGCCGGCAGCTGGAAGTTTATCAGTCAGGAGTAGAATATGAGTGAAAAAAAGGCCCGCATCAGCCTGG
>CAZHUJ010000015.1:0-19781 GCA_964535565.1 uncultured Pseudohongiella sp.
GCCCGTATTGATGGCATCACCGTTTAACCGGGTCGGAAGGGAAGTGTAAGCAAAATGAGTCGATTGACCGCCTGTTTTAATGCAATTCAACAGTCCGGCCGCAAGGCTGTGATTCCCTATATTGTGGCCGGAGATCCTGATCGGGATACTACTGTGGCGCTGATGCATCAGCTGGTAGCCGATGGCGTTGATGCCATCGAGCTGGGCATGCCCTTCAGTGATCCGTCTTCCGATGGTGCAATTGTGCAGCTGGGTGCCGAGCGCGCACTGCGCCAGGGTACCAATCTGGAGACCGTGTTCTCGATTGTTGCCGAGTTCAGACAACGTAACAACAACACTCCAGTGGTATTGATGGGCTACCTTAATCCATTGGAAATAATGGGTTACGAGCGATTTGTAAACCTGGCTGCAGATGCGGGTGTGGACGGTCTGCTGATTGTGGACATGCCGGTGATTGAAGCCGAGACCATGTTGGCACTGACCAAAGCCCGCGACCTGGATATTGTATTTCTGGTAGCGCCCACAACAGTGGAGTCGCGACTGGCTTCGATCTGTGAGCACAGCTCGGGTTATATCTATTACGTTTCCCTGAAAGGGGTAACGGGCGCTGCCATTACCGATTCCGGTGATGTTGCCCAGCGTGTAGCCGCGCTGCGACAGCGTACCAAGCTGCCAATCATTGTCGGTTTTGGTATCAAGGACACCGAAAGTGCACGCGCGATGGCCGCGATCAGTGATGGTGTGATTATTGGTAGCGCGCTGGTGACCCGTATCGCCGCACTGACCGAAAGTGGTCGCCGTGACGCCGAGGCGATTGCCGACGCTACACAACTGATCAAACAGATTCGTCAGGCGCTTGATGCCTGAGGGCATTAAACGTCTGAGTGGTATAGTAAACAAGACTTGAAGAGACACAGGACGATTTTATGAGCTGGATTAACAAAATCCTTCCCTCCATTCGCAGTGGCAGCAGCAACGCCGAAGGCAGCAAGCAGAAGTCCAGCGTACCGGAAGGTCTGTGGAAGAAGTGCCCGCGCTGTGAGGCCGTGCTGTATCGCCCGGATCTGGAGCGTAACCAGGAAGTATGTCCGAAGTGTGATCATCACATGCGTATCAGCGCACGTCGTCGCATTGAGCTGTTCCTGGATGCTGATGGCCAGCGCGAGCTGTTTACCGACATCGAGCCGGTGGACATTCTCAAATTCAAGGATCTGAAAAAGTACAAGGACAGACTGAGTGCTGCGCAAAAAAGCACCGGCGAAAAAGACGCACTGATTGTGGTTCAGGGCCGTATCGGCAACCTGGAAATGGTTGTGGCTGCGTTTGAGTTCGGTTTTATCGGTGGCTCCATGGGCGCAGTGGTCGGCGAAAAATTTGTTCAGGCCATCAACACCTGTATCGCCCAGCAAATGCCATTTGTCTGCTTCTCCACCAGTGGTGGTGCACGTATGCAGGAAGCACTGGTATCACTGATGCAGATGGCCAAAACCGCTGCCGCGCTGGAAAAACTGCGTGCCCACGGCCTGCCGTTTATCTCCGTGCTGGTTGACCCGGTTTACGGTGGTGTATCCGCGAGTCTGGCGGTGTTGGGTGATATCAATATCGCTGAACCTCGTGCGCTGATTGGTTTTACCGGACCGGATGTTATCCGTCAGACCGTTCGTGTCAAACTGCCGGAAGGTTTCCAGCGCAGTGAATTCCTGCTCGAACACGGCGCTATCGATATGATTGTGCACCGTCAGGATTTGCGTACCACCATTTCCGGGGTAGTACGCAAACTGATGCAATTGCCGCCGGCAGCCTGATTTGCAAACCCTGAGCCAATGGCTGGACCGCATCCAGCAGCTTCATCCCCAGGAAATTGATCTGGGGCTGGAGCGTGTCCTGCTGGTCGCTGAGCGGCTGGGTCTGCAGCGCCCGGCGCCGTTTGTAATTACCGTCACCGGCACCAACGGCAAGGGCAGTCACGTTGCTACCCTGGATGCTCTGTTTCGTGAGGCCGGCCTGCGCGTTGGCTGCTACACCTCTCCACATTTACTGCATTACAACGAAAGGGTCTGTGTCCAGGGCGAACCTGTGCCCGACCAGGCGCTGGTCGATGCATTTGAGCGTATTGAGTCGGTTCGCGGCGACGTGTCGCTGACCTATTTTGAATTCGGTACGCTGGCTGCACTGATGATTTTCCAGCAGTCCGCGCTGGATGTTGCGGTACTGGAAGTGGGTATGGGTGGGCGTCTGGATGCGGTCAATATTGTAGATGCTGATATTGCCATCGTGACCAATATCGACCTTGACCATCAGGATTGGCTGGGTGCTACACGCGAGCTGATTGCGGTTGAGAAGGCGGGTATTTTCCGCGCGGGTAAACCCGTTGTATGTGCTGAGGCCAATCCGCCCTCCAGCTTGATCAATGCTGCGGAAAAACTCGGTTGTCCACTGTATCTGCCACAACGCGACTATCACTGGCGCAGCCATTCCCTTGATTATTGGGATTGGCAAGGCCAGATACAACAGCCAGACGGTGAGCTGCAGTTTGTCAGTCTTGCACAGTTGCCAGTCCCGTCACTGGCCACAGGCAATGTCGCCAGTGCGCTGCAGGCGGCGTTTTTGAGCGGGCTTTTTGATGCTGACTTTTTGAGTAAAAACAGCTTGTTAACTCATGTTTCAAAGGTCATAAAAGACGTTCAGTTAGCCGGTCGCCAGCAGTGGCTGCAAACCGCTCCAGGCACTGCGCGCATGATGGTCGATGTTGCGCACAACCCTCATGCCGGTCGTTTGCTGGCCGAGCGACTGCAACATGAACGTAGTCGTGGCGTCAGAAATGTTCATATGGTCATTGCCATGATGGCTGATAAAGACCATGCCGGTTTTTATCATGCCTTAGAAAAGCAGGTCGACTTCTGGTATATTGCGCACTTCGATTTAGCCCGGTGTCTGCCGGCAGACGCATTGGCGCAACGTTGGCATGAACTGTCTGCCAGCTCGTCAGAATCTGCCGCCCGCATTGCAGTATTTGATACGGTTGCGCAGGCCTGCGAGGCAGCGGCGCAACGTGCCGGTGCTGATGACATTGTTGTGGTCTGTGGCTCGTTCATGACTGTGGCGGATGCAATCGCTGCCCGTACTGAACAGTAACAGCTCAATCGGCGACAGGCAGTTAAACAGGCAAAGAGGTCAGCCCACTTTGAATCAGACCACCCGTCAACGAATTACCGGCTCTCTGGTGCTGGCAGTTGCAGCCCTGATTTTATTACCGGTTATCTTTGACGGTGAAGGCAGTTACCTGCCAACAGTGGAACCTCGCATCCCTGAGCGTCCGACTCATCCCCAGCCAGCCTTTCAGGATGCACAACGTCCAGTTATCGAGGCTGACAGTGACGCTATCCGTATTCGCCCGGAAAGCGCTGAAGCGCTGATTACCGAGGATGAACCCGAGCAGCCGGTGGCTGATGCTGAGCCGGTCTCTGCACCCACACCGCCACCCCAGGTTGCAGCCACGCAGCCTGCACCTGCCGAACCTGCTGCTGCACCTGTCACACCTGCGCCAGCCCCGACGGCGGCCGCTTCCACCAATCGTACCGCCGCACTGGATGTGCAAGGCTTGCCAGAATCCTGGAGTGTACGTTTGGCCTCGTTTTCCAACACGGCCAATGCCAGCGCACTGGTTACCCGTCTGCAGGAGGCAGGTCATCGTGCCTACACCCGGCGTGTTGAATCCAGTCAGGGTGTGTTAACAGCGGTATTTGTAGGTCCTCTGGTCGACAGGGGCGCAGCACAGATTCTGTTGGACAGACTGAGACAGGATTTCCAGCTCAGCGGCATGATTGTCCGCTATGAAATTGAGCAACTGTGATGACGCTGCTTGATATCGTCATTCTGATTGTTATTGGTGTGTCAGGACTGTTTGGCCTGTCGCGCGGTTTTGTGCGCGAAGTGCTGTCAGTGATTGCCTGGGTTGCTGCCATTGTGGTCGCGCGTTTGTACAGCCCGCATCTGGCGCCCTTGTTTGACGGCATCACTGACAATGAAACCGGGCGTTATGTATTGGCATTTGCCGTGTTGTGTCTGGGTGTACTGATCCTGGGCGCAATCATCAACAAATTTATGGTCCGACTGATCAACGTTGTTGGTTTGCAGATGACAGACCGCTTGCTGGGTGTGGTATTCGGAGTGGCCCGCGGTGTGATCATTGTGGCTGTTGCTGTGTTTTTTGCCAGAGAACGCTTTTCCGACGAGAGCTGGTGGGTGGAGTCTCAAGCCATACCCCATGTGATTGCCGTGATTGAATGGGCAGGTTTTTCACCCCGGTGATCCAGTACCGGGCCAGATTTTGACGCAGGTTTACGGAGTATTTTTTGCATGTGTGGTTTAGTTGGCATTGTTGCCAGATCCGATGTGGCGGTTTCGTTGTATGACACACTCACAGTGCTGCAGCACAGGGGGCAGGATGCTGCCGGTATTGCAACCTGTGACGACGGAATCCTGAATCTGCGCAAAGATAATGGCCTGGTCAAGGACGTGTTCCGTACCCGCCATATGCGCAGACTGACAGGGCGTATGGGCATTGGCCATGTGCGCTATCCCACCGCTGGCAGCTCCAGCCCTGCACTGGCGCAACCGTTTTATGTAAATTCTCCGTACGGACTTTGTCTGGCCCATAACGGCAATCTCACCAATACAACCGAACTGGCCGAAGAGCTTTACTCCGAAGATCTTCGACATATCAACACCGATTCCGACTCTGAAGTGCTGCTGAATATTTTTGCCCATGAATTGCAGCAAGTGGGCGAAATGGCGCCTACCCCTGAGGATATATTTGCAGCTGTTGAAGGTGTACATCGCCGCTGCCGTGGTGGTTATGCTGCTCTGGTACTGATCAGCGGTTACGGTATTGTGGGTTTCCGCGACAAAAACGGTATTCGTCCGCTGGTATTTGGCAAGCGTGAATACAAGGGCCAGGTTGAATACATGCTGGCCTCAGAAAGTGTGGCACTTGATTCGCAGGGTTTTACGCTAGAGCGGGATGTTAAACCAGGCGAAGCCGTTTATATCGATATCAAAGGTCAGTTGCATACAAAAGTCTGTGCAGAGCCGGCTGAATATACCCCCTGTATTTTTGAGCATGTTTATTTTGCCCGACCTGACTCCCTGATGGATGGGATCTCTGTGTACAAAGCGCGTCTGCGCATGGGAGAGCGCCTGGCAGATAAAGTCACGCGTCTGCGCCCTGATCACGACATCGATGTGGTCATCCCGATTCCCGATACCAGCCGTACCTCCGCGCTGGAGCTGGCCAATCGTCTGGGTGTGAAATACCGCGAGGGTTTTGTCAAAAACCGTTATATCGGCCGTACGTTTATCATGCCGGGGCAGAGTGAGCGTCGTAAATCTGTACGGCAGAAACTTAATGCTATTGAGCTGGAGTTCCGTGGCAAAAATGTGCTGCTGGTGGATGATTCCATCGTTCGCGGTACTACATGCAGGCAGATTATCCAGATGGCGCGAGATGCCGGCGCACGCAATGTGTATTTTGCTTCTGCGTCGCCGCCCGTACGTTACCCGAACGTATACGGTATCGACATGCCATCAGCCAGCGAACTGATTGCCCATGGCCGCACTGAAGAAGAAGTGCAGAAGCTCATTGGTGCCGACTGGCTGATTTTCCAGGACTTGCAGGATCTGATTGTGGCATCCCGCGAAGGGAATCCAGAGATTAAACGTTTTGAGTGTTCAGTGTTTGATGGCAACTACATCACCGGTGATGTGGATGCGGACTATCTGAAGGCTCTGGAACAGTCACGTAATGACAAGGCCAAACGCGCTGGCGACCGTAAAAAGCCGGAACCGCCGGATGAGGAAGAGGATTAATCCTCTTCCCTTAACCACCGGCCTGTTTGGCCTGTATCCCTTTGGATTGCAGGACACTGAGAATCAGTGTCCTGTGGTCACCCTGAATTTCGATAACCCCGTTTTTGACTGCGCCACCGCTACTGCAGCGGGTTTTTAATACTTTGGCCAGTGTTTCAACCTCGGCCACTGTCATGGCCAGTCCTTCCACCAATGTAACGGCTTTGCCATTACGACTTTTAGTGTCGAGTTTAACTCTGACACGGCCATCACCGACCAGCTTGTTGGCGGCATCGCTGGCACAACGGCATGCGGACAAGGCTTCTGTGCAGGAAGGGCACAGACGTCCCTTGTCTGTGCTGTAAACGCGGGTAGATTTGTTCATTGCCGTATTTAGTGTTTGTAGAGCGGCGGTAGTTCAAAACGCAGTGATTTTGCATCGGCTTTATGCCCACGCGAGCGTGTATCACGTTCGCTTTTCAGCAACTGCAGCAGACGTTTGCGTGCGTTGTTATCAAACTCCTGCTGACCGGCTGCGGCATACAACGATGCCTGCAGCTGCTGGCACAGGCTCTGCAGCTCAGTGCTGTGCAAACGTGACGCCAGATCATCCAGATTGTACAGCCCTGCATCGCTGAAGAACTGACGTCCCCAGGCAATCAGATAACTGCGAATTTGTTGGGCAGAGGCCTTGGGCAGATTGCTTTCCAGTTCAGCAAAAGCGTGTTTTTCCTGACCGTCAGCAACATCACGTGCATAGGCAGCGGTGCGAACCACGGCATTGGCAGCATTGGCGATTACCAGGCTTTGACGACGTCGCCACAGCCACCACATCGCTGCCAGTACCAGCGCAATCAACAGTGCCATCAGATTCAGAATCCATGCCGGAGTCTGCGTTTGACTGATAACACCATCAGCATTTTGCAGCAGACTGCCAGCGCCTGCTGCATCTGCTTCTTCATCCACCAGCGGATAACCGCCGACTGGCGCAACCTGTATATAAGACGCCGGAACCAGCGCTTGCTGCCGGGTATTGGTGTCCACATCCCACCATGGCAAATCAATTTCCGGGATAACAACAGAGCCTTCTTCGGTGGCAACCAGGGTGTACTTCTCGATACGGGTACCCACAATATTGCCATCCACCACCATGCGCTGGATAACCGGCTGTTCTGCGTACACGTTCATACGTTCGATGTCAGGACGGCCGAGCGGGGGCAGGGCGGCGCCATCCAGGCCGTTGGCCACAATGGTAAGGGTGCGCTCAACGGAGTCGCCCGCATTCAGATTGGTGATGTCACGATTCCAGCTTTCGCTGATCTGTATATCAGAAGCTGGCAGCCAGGTACTGGTGACAGGGAACGTTGAAGGACGCTCATTGACCTGAACGGTGTACCCCTGGGCAAATGCTGTCACCGGCTGCATGTTGCGGTTACGGAACACAAAGTTGCTGGAGCCGTCAGTCAGTTCACCACGGAAAACAATGTCAGGAATGACCAGCTCGCCGCTACGCTGAGGGAAAAGCACATAATTCTTTTCATAAACTCCGTAACGCACACCATCAATCAACTGTTCATATTGATGCGGCGGTCCCAGCATCTGCACAACGGAGTTGGCAGGTTCAACTTCAGTGAAGTTGGGGTTACGAATACCAGCGATGGTGTAATAAAGGCGAATGGTAAATAGCAGCTGTTCCTGTACATACACTTCGTTTTTGCTTAATACCGTTTCCAGGAACACATCCTTGTCTGCAGCCAGGCCGCTGTTTTCAGGTTCGGATACAGTAATGGAAAACGACTGTGTCGTGCGCTGACCCACGGTGAGTGCCGGAATTTGCTGCTCACCGAGCTGGCGCGGGAACAGCACCAGAATATAGTCCGTCCAGGATTCAATACGGTTGTTCACTGAACGCAGATGGCTGGTAGAGCGGGTGGAAACAATTTCGAAACCTTCACGCAAAGGTTCCAGATCAATCTGCACACCACTTTGCTGACCATACACACGGATACTCAGGGTAACCGTTTCACCCCGCATCAGTTCATTGCGATCAATTTCCGATTTGATTTCGGACTGGGCCTGAGCAAAGTTAACAAGGGTTGCCAGGACCAGGAAGATGGCTGTGCTAACAAGTCGTTTCATAGTGACGCCTCATTCATGGTGCCGTGCTCATCAGCGAGCATTCTGGCTGGCCGCGCGACGCTCGATCATACGGCGGCGTGCTTCATACTGGAATTTGCGTTGCAGCAGTTCACCCGGATCATCCTCGATACGGCGCAGGAACTGTTCCAGCGATTCCTGGTCTTCCTCAACCTGCACAGTGGAGCGCTGCTGACTGTTTGGATTGTTGTTGGAATCCGACTGTTGGTCTTCCTGCTGTTGCTGCTGTTCTTCGGACTCCTGCTGCTGTTGCTGCTGCGGGTCCATTTGTTGCTGTTCGTTTTCCATTGCTTCGGTTTCTTCGCTGGGATCTTCGGTCTGTTCGGCCTGATCATCAGCTTCCGGTTGCTGCTCGTCATTTTGTTGCTGCTGTTCCTGCTCCTGCTCTTGCTGTTGTTGCAGCAGGGATTCAACAATCTCTTTGTTTTTCAGCGCATCAGCATTTTCCGGGTCAATGTCCAGAACAGATTGATAAGCAGCAATGGACTCTTCAAAGCGCTGGGCGAAGGCGAGGGCGTTACCCAGGTTGAATTTTGAATCCAGATCCTCACCTTGACTGAAATCGCGTACGGCCGCTTCGTAATTGCCAGAGCGGTAGTTGGCGGCGCCACGCCAGGACGTATCTTCAAACAGGGTAGCGGCTGTGGCCGGATCATTTTCCTGTTGCATGGAGTGCAAAGCGCGCTGATCGCGGTTGCGCCATAAATCGCTGAGGCGGAAACCGCGCTGACCTGCCTGCTGAACAGCACCGGACTGTGGGCCGATAGCAATTTCCTGCAAATCAATTTCTTCACCGGGGGCAGCCTGTGCCATGACCTCTGGTGACGGCAAAACCAGCAGCAAGGCGCCACCGGCGATCACAATCTGCAGTATCCAGCCACGGCGGAAACACAGTGCACACAGCGGTACCAGTAACAACAGAAGCCAGGGGCCGGCGTCGTACCACAATTCAACCTGTTCTTCTGCCTCCAGATAATCGGCAGTGCCACCCATCAAGCTGTCGGACAGGATGTCATCCAGATCAGAATTGTTAATGCTGATGTCCCGGTAACGGCCACCCAGGCGAGTGGCGACGTTGTTCAGGTTGTCACGATCCATCGCGGCTACAACCACCTGTCCGGCGGTATCGCGCAGGAATTCACCATTGGAGGCCGGGATGGGGGCGCCGCGTGCACTGCCAATACCAATAATATTCAGCGGATAACTGCTGCCACTGAGTGCATCCTGGATGGCGTTGTTCTGATCCGGTGTAAACCCGCCGGTCAGCAGCAGAATCCGGCCGTTGACGGTAAGGGCTTCATCCATCAGGTTTTTTGCCATGGCAATGGCATCGGAAGGGTTATTGCCAACAACAGGCATAATGTTCGGATTCAGCGCCGGCACCATTGCACGAATGCTGATCGCATCATCGGTTAACGGTGTGACCATATGTGCTTCACCGGCATAAACAATCAGTGCGGTCTGGCCTTCATGACGCATGTCCAGAATATCCATGATCTTGCGGCGGGCCACGGTAATACGGTTGGGGTCAAAATCATTGGCGAACATGCCCAGTGACAGGTCCAGCACAATAACCAGCGCATCCTGACGCTGTTGCACAGGTTGTGCCTGTCGGCTCCAGGTAGGACCGGCGAGGGCAACAATGGTCAGCGTCCATACCGCCAGCAGCAGATACAGCGGCAGGCGCTGTGAAGCGTTTTTGCCGACGTTCAGCAGATAAGGCAGCAGATTCTGGTCGATAACCCGGTGCCAGGCAGAACCCTGTGCATCCAGGTGCCACAGACGACGGAAAAAAAACAGAGCCGGTAACAATGCCAGCAGCCATAACGGGCGCAGGAAGTGGAAGTTACTGAGGGCCTCGGCCAAGGTCAGGGATTCGTTCATGCTGATTCTCCCTGTGAGCGATTAGCCGCTGTATTGCGTGCCAGGGTGGCGCGGCTGATCGCACCGGCACGGGAGGCGGCTGGAAGCGCCATCATCGCCATTACAAAACTGAGCAGCAAAGCCAGGCCCAGAGGCCAGTGGAAAAGCTGGTTGATAGGACGGTAGGTCTGTTCGTCCTGTTCAATAGGTTCCATCTGATCCAGTTCTTCGTAAATGGCGACCATATCTTCCAGGGTGCGTGCGCGGAAGTAGCGCCCACCGGTCATCTCAGCGGCTTCGGTCATTGCAGCATCATCAATTTCCGAGATCAGTGCGCCGGGGCGGTTACCAAACATGGAACGCTGCGCAAACTGATCGGAGGCAATACCTACTACATGCATGATAATGCCTTCAGTACGTGCCAGCTGTGCTGCCTGAAAGGGCGTGAGTTCACCGGCGTTGTTAATGCCATCGGTCAGCAGAATCATGATGCGGCGATTTTCCGGCTGGGTACGCAGGTGTTTAACGCTGAGGCCAATCGCATCACCAATGGCGGTGGCGGATTCGTCGATCATGCCAATTTCAAGTTCTTCGACCAGGCGCTGTACGGTGCCCAGGTCATAGGTCATTGGTGTCAGCACATAGGCGTGGGCAGCAAATAAAGACAGTCCCAAACGATCGCCCCGGCGTTTTTCCACAAAATCGCTGATAACCGCTTTCATAACCTGGAAACGGGACAACTGGGTGTTATTCAGGAACATGTCGCGCGCTTCCATACTGCCGGACATATCCAGCGTCAGCATCATGTCGCGGCCCGTGGTTGGAATCTGCACCGGCTCGCCAACCCATTGTGGACGGCTGCCTGCAATCACCAGCAGTACCCACAACACCGAGCACAGAATCAGCATCACCACACTTTTATTGTAGTGGCGAGTATTGTCTGTCTGCAGTTTCAGCAACTGGTGATAAAAAGGAATTCGCAGCGCGGCATCCTGTCGTGGCGCTCTTGGCATCAGCCAATACACCAGCAGGGGCAGGGGGAGGGCCAGAAAGATCCAGGGCCAGGAGAATTCAAGCATGTTGTTCAGCCGCCGCGTTGGTTTCGGTCTTGGTCTTTGGCTCGATTCTAGCCATATACCTGTTTTTTATCCATTCGCGCGCCATCTGTTCCAACGCTGTGGCATCAACATCACAGCGCGGCGCAAAACGCCCTTGTGACAGCGTGTCGGCCAGCTGCTGGTTGAGCAGGCGGGCGCTGTCATAATTGCGTAAATAGTTGACCCAGGCCTGGCCACTGAGACCGGCAACCTGATGAGGATTGTCATGCAGCAGCGCAACCCGGCGCAGTACTGCGTTGACTTCGTTAACAAATATCAGACGCGATGCCATATCGTTGGCGCTTGCCGCTTCCAGCTGTTTGCGGGCACGGCTGACCTCGGCCAGCGCAGCATTCAGACGACGCTGCAGCAGCTGACGTTGAAACATGCGCCAGGCGCCATAGGCCAGCAAGGCCAGAGCCACGGCAATAACAACCCACCAGCCCGGGGCCAGCGGCCACCAGCTGACGTCGCCAGGCATGTGGATGTCTGCTAATTCACTTAGGGCGTCTGTGAAGTCCATTGATGTATCCGTTCTACCACGGGTTGGTCGGTTCTGAGTGTCAGCAGTGGAATCTTGAGCTTGTTCAACTCAGCCTGCAATGACTCCAGACGCTGCTGGAAAAGGCTGTGATAATTTTCACGAACCTTTTGATTAAAGGTGTTCAGGGTGCCTTTTTCCTGGCCATCGGTAATGTTGTAGTAACCGGGCAGGGGCAGATCCTCTTCAAGCGCATCGTGCACAAAACAACACACCACATTGTTATGCAGAGACATCTGGTACAGGTACTGGAACCCGGACTGGTCGATGGTGCTGAAATCGCTGATGATATACAGCGTGCTGCCAGGTTTGGTAATGCGACGAATGCGCCCCAGTGCGGTAGCCAGTGAGCCGACTTCGGCTTTCTGGCTCTGCGGATGCATTGCGCGCTCGGCCAGATCCGCATTAGCCAACTGAATCTGGTTCAACAGATGCAGTGCTGAGCGACGACTGCGTTTTGGGCGTACCAGCGAAAAATGGTCATCCGCATAAATCAGACCACCCACGCGGTCGCCATTATCAATAGCCAGCCAGCATAAAATAGCCGCCGCCTGGGCTGCCACCACTGATTTAAACGCGGTATGGCTGCCAAAAAACATGGAGCTGGACTGATCAACCGCAATCAGCACCGGACGTTCACGTTCTTCGCGGAAAACTTTGGTAAATGGTTTGCCCTGACGCGCTGTCACTCGCCAGTCGATAGTGCGGATATCGTCGCCGGCCTGATACGGACGGAACTCTTCAAAGTCGATACCGCGTCCACGTATTTTGGACAAATGCAAACCGGAAATTCCGGCCACAGAGCGTTTATGCGAGATGTAGTCCAGCGTACGCGCGGCGTAACGCTGGATCAGCAAATCCTGCAGGTCAACCACTGCACCTTTAATCTGGTACAGGGCTTGATGGGGAAGAACGCGTGCCGACTTGGTCATAGTGGCGGCGCTCAGGCTGACGGAACCCGCTCCAGGATCGTACTAAGCACCTTATCGGGGGTAATGCCGCTGGCTTCAGCTTCAAAGCTGAGCAATACACGGTGACGCAGCACATCAAACATAACGGCCTGCACGTCATCCGGGCTGACAAAGTCCTTGCCCTGAATCCATGCATGGGCACGGGCGCAGCGATCCAGCGCAATGGTGCCGCGCGGGCTGGCGCCAAAATCGATCCAGGACTTCAGATCCTGACCGTACACTTCCGGCTCACGTGTCGCCATGATCAGTTGAATGATGTATTCCTCAACCGCTGGTGCCATATGCATGGCCAGAATTTCCTGACGGGCTGCAAACAGGTCGTCCTGGCTGATCACTTCCGGAACGCTGGGCGCCACTTTACGGGCTTCGTCGCGTACCAGTTGCAGGATATTGCGTTCAGCCTCGGCTGAAGGGTAACTGATGGAAACATGCATCAGGAAGCGGTCCAGCTGCGCTTCGGGCAGCGGATAGGTACCTTCCTGTTCAATCGGGTTCTGCGTTGCCATTACCAGGAACAGTGGCGGCAGCTTGAATGATTCACGGCCAACAGAGACCTGATGTTCAGCCATCGCTTCCAGCAGTGCAGACTGCACCTTGGCCGGCGCACGGTTGATTTCGTCGGCAAGAACCAGGTTGTGGAAAATCGGGCCAGGCTGGAAACGGAAGGAGCCGTCTTCAGGGCGGAAAATTTCGGTGCCGGTAATGTCGCTGGGCAGCAGGTCAGGGGTGAACTGTATGCGGTGGAAGTCACCTTCAATAGCGCGTGACAAATCCTTGATCGCTTTGGTTTTGGCAAGACCCGGAGCGCCTTCAACCAGCAGGTGACCGTCGGCAAGCAGTGCAATCAACAGCCTGTCTACCAGTTTTTCCTGTCCGATGATCTGCTGCACAAGCCAGGATTTTAGTGCTGTTATTTTGTTGTGATGACTCATAATTTTCCCTGTTCTGCGAAGCGGATTGCGGGTCGGAAGTCAGCGATTGTAACCAATTCATGCTGGATGTCTAGACGGCTTTCCAGTGAGTTTGTCATAGAATGTGGCAGCGTATGACCCTGGCCTCATTTATAATCGCGGCCCACTATCCCTGAATGGAGAGCGTTTGAATGTACGGCCTGATGCGATCGATCCTGTTTTCCCTGCCCACGGAAACTTCCCACCGGGTTGCCATGAGCAGTCTGGATATTGCCCATGGCCTGCATCTGGATGCGCTGGTGGGTGGTGCCCGCAAGGGGGCGGGTGTACCGGTCAAGGTAATGGGTATTGAGTTTCCAAACGCTCTGGGTCTGGCCGCTGGCCTGGATAAAAATGCCGATCATATTGATGGTCTGGCAGCCTTGGGATTTGGTTTTATTGAAATTGGTACTGTGACACCGCGCCCACAGCCGGGTAACCCGCAGCCGCGTCTTTTCCGTCTGGTTGAACAGCAAGCCATCATCAATCGCATGGGCTTTAACAACAAAGGCATTGATCATGCGATTTCGCGCATACAGCAAAGCCGTTTTAAAGGTGTGCTTGGAATCAACATCGGCAAAAATTTTGATACGCCGGTAGAGAAGGCAGCAGATGATTATCTGATTGGTTTGCGTAAAGCCTGGGCTCATGCCAGTTATGTGGTTGTAAATCTGTCATCGCCTAACACGCCGGGTCTGCGTTCATTGCAGTATGGGGAAGACCTGCGCCGGTTGCTCGACATATTAAAAACTGAACAGCGGTTGTTACAGCAAGCGGATGGGCGCCATGTGCCACTGGTCATCAAGATTGCTCCGGATCTGACACAGGAAGAAGTTGGACTGATTGCTGGCAGTTTGCTTGAGTTTGAAATAGGGGGTGTTACCGCCACCAACACAACACTGTCGCGTGCCGGTGTGGAATCCAATCCTTTGCATAGCGAAGCCGGGGGGCTTAGTGGCAAACCTGTGCGTGATGCCTCCACTCGTGTGATCAAAGAATTACATCAGGCACTCTCTGGCAAGTTGCCGATTATTGGCGTGGGCGGTGTTAGCAGTCTGCAGGATGCGCGTGAAAAATTGCAGGCTGGTGCCAGTCTGATACAGATCTATACCGGCTTTATTTATGGTGGCCCGCCGCTGGTGCGCGAAATTGTAGAAGGGCTGACGGCTGATGATGTGACAGTAAAGGCTGGTGCATGAAAACGCTGATACTTTACAGCACTTTGGGCTGTCACCTGTGTGAGGATGCCGAGCTGATATTGCAGTATTGCAAACAATACCAGCCGGCAATGCAGTGGCAGACCGTCGACATAAGCAGTGACCCTGCGCTGGTGGAAAAATACGGCATCCGTATTCCAGTGGTACGCAGTGAACCAGACGGCAATGAACTGGGCTGGCCTTTTGATGCGGGTCAGCTGATGGATTTCCTGAAATAGGGTCAGACCCTGAAATGGGGTCTGACCCCATTTCAGGTTCTATTTCAGGTTAAAGAGGCGGCGGGCATTTTCCGTGGTCTGTTTGGCGATAACCGCAGCAGGTCGCCCACTATAGTGCGCCACTGTTTTTAATACTTCGGTCAGAAACGCGGGTTCGTTGCGGCGGGTTTTGGGCTTGGGGCGCAAAGTGCGAGGCAGCAGATACGGAGCATCGGTTTCCAGCAGCAAACGCTCTGGCGGAATATCCCGTACCAGCTCCAGCAGATGCTCGCCGCGGCGTTCATCACAGATCCAGCCAGTGATGCCGATATACATATCCAGGTCCAGATAGTCATGCAGTGCGTCACGGGTATCTGTAAAACAATGCACTACACCCCCGCTGAGCTGGTCGCGGTATTGTTTCAGGATTGGATAAAAGCGATCGTGCGCATCACGCTGATGTAAAAACACCGGCTTTCCGCATTCAATGGCCATCTGCAGATGAGCTTCAAACACGTCTTCCTGAGCCGGTCGTGGCGAGTAGTCGCGATTAAAATCCAGTCCGGTTTCGCCGACAGCTTTTATCAGTGGATCGTTCAGCAGCGCGCGGATTCCAGCCAGCACGGCCGCGTCAGCATGGGCGGCTTCGTGCGGATGAATACCGGCGGTCGCCGACAGGCCTTCAAACTGATGACATAAACTCAGTGCTTTTTCGGAAGCGGGCAGCGTGGTGCCGGTTACCAGATGGTGAACCACACCCGCCGCCTGTGCACGCGCGATCACCTCGGCCAGATCATGGTCAAAGGACTCGTGACCCAGGTTGGCACCTATATCAATCAGTTCAGGAAGTTGGGGCTGAATAGTCATGGCGCGCGATTATAGCTGTATTGCGGCGGTTTTAGTTGACTGTATCGCGAATGCAATAATCAGGGTGTGGTAGATTGCCGGCTTATAAAGGATAATACCGCCCCGCCAAAGGCCTCCTATCAAGCGAAATACAGGTTTAAAAAATGACTAGCTCTACTGCGCCAGCAAAATCACTCCCTGAAAAGAAGGCTCTGAACTGGGCAGAGCTGGGTTTTTCCTATCAACCTACAGAGTACCGTTTTCGCGCCATTCACAAGGACGGTCAGTGGTCAGAAGGTGAGCTGATCACCTCTGATATGATTTCCGTGCATGAAGGTGCGCCTGCACTACATTATGCCCAGCAGTGTTTTGAAGGCCTCAAGGCGCAGACGGCTCCTGATGGCCGTGTATTGTTGTTCCGCCCGGATTTGAATGCCGAGCGTATGCGTCAGGCTGCTGGTCGGCTGCTGATGCCGGAAGTGCCGGAAGAGCTGTTTATTCGCGGTGTGCAGGAAGCGGTTCGCGCCAACTATGCCTGGATCCCTCCACATGGTTCTGGTGCTTCTTTATATATACGCCCGATGCTGATTGGTGTAGGACAGAACCTTGGATTAAAAACGGCCAAGGAATTCGAGTTCCGCGTTTTTGTATCGCCGGTAGGCCCGTACTACAAAAGCGCCGGCCTGGCGGTGATTTCACTGGCCGTATCCGATCTGGATCGGGCTGCGCCTTCTGGCACCGGTAACTACAAAATTGGCGCTAACTACGCCGGTGGTCTGCTGGCTACCCGTCAGGCACAACAGCTCGGTGCCAATGAAGCCTTGTTCCTGGATGCACGTGAGCGTCGTTATATCGACGAAGCCGGTTCCGCCAACATTGTGATAGCAATGACCGGTGGCCGTTTTGTGACACCCAGCTCCAATGCCGTACTGCCAAGCGTGACCCGTCGCTCCATCATGACGCTGGCGGAAAACGAACTGGGCCTGAAAACCGAAGCGCGTGCCATTGATCTGCGCAAGGAGATCGATGAGTTTGAAGAAGTTGCTGCCTGCGGCACCGCAGCGGTAATTTCTCCGGTTGGCCGTATTTATGTGGATGGCCAGTGGCACAGTTTTTACGGCGGTGGTGAGCAAACCGGCCCGGTGATGCAAAAACTCTACGAACTGCTGACCGGTATCCAGCGCGGCGAAATCGCTGACAAATACAACTGGACGCTGAATGTAAGCCTCTGATTCCAATGACTGACCTCCCGCCGGTGCCAGTTTTTAACTGGTGCCGCGGGCTGCGCTGCAACCTCCTTTATCTGTCTGCTCACTACCAAACAAGGCTTGACCCCTACACGGCGAGTCTTTATATATGACGGCCATTAAGCGACGCCCGTACCGTCAGGCCTGCCAGGAGTGCAGCGCCCAATTGCTTGAAACTCAGGAAATATACATCTGAATGACTAAATCTCTGGTTATTGTCGAGTCGCCTGCCAAGGCCAAAACCATCAACAAATATCTCGGAAAAGAGTTTGTGGTGAAGTCCAGTGTGGGCCACATCCGCGATCTGCCGGTATCAGGCAGCGGGAATGGTGTCGCAGTTGATGCTGCCGAGCGCGCCAAAGAGGCAGCCAAAACCCGCAAACTCAATGCTGAAGAAAAAGCCGCCCACAAAGAAAAGAAAATGCGTGAGCAGTTGGTCGCGCGTATGGGTGTTGATCCGGAAAACGGCTGGAAAGCGCGTTATGAAATTCTGCCCGGTAAGGAAAAAGTCGTAGCCGAGTTAAAAAAACTCGCCAAGGATGCTGACACCATCTATCTCGCAACCGACTTGGACCGCGAAGGGGAGGCCATTGCCTGGCACCTTAAAGAAGCCATTGGCGGCGATGAATCGCGTTATCGTCGAGTGGTCTTTAACGAGATCACCAAAAAAGCGATTAACGAAGCGTTCTCTCATCCAGGCGATCTGGATATGCGCTACGTGGAAGCACAGCAGGCACGTCGTTTTCTGGATCGTGTTGTTGGTTTTATGGTGTCTCCGCTGTTGTGGGCAAAAGTGGCACGCGGTTTGTCTGCGGGGCGGGTTCAGTCCGTTGCGGTGCGTCTGATTGTTGAGCGCGAACGCGAAATCCGTGCCTTTATACCGGAAGAATTCTGGGAAGTTTTTGCCGATACCAAAACTGCCCATAAGGATGCACTGCGTCTGCAGGTTGTAAAACAAAGCGATAAAAATTTCCGCCCCGGCAATGGCAAAGATACCAATGCTGCACTGGCGTTATTAAATGCAGCGAAGTTTATTGTCAGCGGCCGTGAAGACAAACCTACCAGCTCGCGTCCGCGCCCGCCGCTGATTACTTCTACATTGCAGCAGGCGGCCAGCACGCGTCTGGGTTTTGGTGTCAAAAAAACCATGACCCTGGCGCAGCGTTTGTACGAGGCCGGTTACATCACCTATATGCGTACTGACTCCACACATTTGAGTGTGGATGCGCTGACGATGTGCCGTACTTATATCGAAGAGCAGTTTGGCAAAAAATATCTGCCAGAAGAGCCCGTGCAGTACAGTGCCCGTGAAGGTGCACAGGAAGCGCACGAGGCGATTCGCCCCACGGACGTTAACCTGCTGCCAACCCAGTTGTCAGCAATGGAGCGTGACGCTGAGCGTTTGTATGCGCTGATCTGGGCGCATTTTGTTGCTTGCCAGATGCCGCCGGCGCGTTATCTGAGCAGCCAGATCACGGTAACTGCGGGCGAGTTTGAGCTGCGCACCAAAGGCCGCATCATGCAGTTTGATGGTTACCTGAAAGTGCTGCCAAGCAAAGAAGAAGACGTGGTACTTCCTGATGTATCTGCAGGGGAAGTGCTGGCGCTGGAAAAACTCGATCCCAAACAGAATTTCACCAAACCACCGGCTCGTTTTACTGAAGCCAGTCTGGTCAAGGAGCTTGAAAAGCGTGGTATAGGCCGTCCCTCTACCTATGCTGCCATCATCTCCACCATCCAGGAACGTGGTTATGTCAAAGTGGAAAGCCGGCGCTTTTACGCACAGAAAATGGGTGACATTGTTGCTGAGCGTTTGCAGGAAAGTTTCACCGATCTGATGGATTACGACTTTACTGCAAAGATGGAAGACTCGCTGGATTCAGTGGCAACTGGCGCCAAAAACTGGAAGAAGGTGCTGGATGAGTTTTACGATGGTTTCTCCAGACAGTTAAGTGCAGCATCTGCCGATGATGAACACGGTATGCGCGCGAATAAACCGACGGATACCGATATTCCGTGTCCGCAATGTTCACGCCCAATGCAGATCCGTACAGCATCCACGGGTGTGTTCCTCGGTTGTTCCGGTTATGCCTTGCCGCCCAAAGAGCGTTGCAAGAGCACCATCAACCTGACGCCAGGTGAGGAAGCAATCAGTACCGACAACGAGCAAGAAGCAGAAGAGGCGGAAAACCGTCTGCTGCGTCAGCGCAAGCGTTGCAAAATCTGTAACTCGGCGATGGACAGTTACCTGATAGACAGTACGCGCAAGTTGCACGTCTGTGGCAATAACCCGGATTGCAACGGATATGAAGTAGAAGCCGGCAGCTTCCGTATCAAGGGTTATGAAGGCCCGATAGTGGAATGCGAAAAATGCGGCTCAGACATGCAGTTAAAAACCGGTCGTTTTGGAAAATACTTCGGTTGCACCAACGAGTCCTGTGGCAACACACGCAAACTGCTGCGTAATGGCCAAGCGGCACCCCCGCGTATGGATCCGGTGGTGATGTCAGAGCTGCGTTGTGAAAAAGTCGACGACCACTACGTTCTGCGTGATGGTGCCGCAGGTCTTTTCCTGGCGGCCAGCAAGTTCCCCAAAAACCGTGAGACACGTGCTCCCTTGTTGAAGGAACTGTTGCCCCACAAAAACGCGATCGATCCCAAGTATCACTACTTGCTGGACGGTCCGGTGCAGGACAAGGAAGGCAACCCGGCGATTGTGCGCTTTAGTCGTAAATCGCAGGAGCATTACCTGCTGACCGAAGTGGATAAAAAACCAACCGGCTGGAAAGCGGTTTATCGCGATGGCCGCTGGGTTGTTGAAAACTGATAACCTGCCCTGAATAAAAAA
>CAZHUJ010000015.1:19881-43600 GCA_964535565.1 uncultured Pseudohongiella sp.
TAAAAAATCAGCTGTAAGAATCAGCTGTGACGACGGATCACACCCACACTGATGCCTTCGATCACAAAATTCTGGCGACGCATATCCACTTCAATGGGTTCGTAGTCATCATTCTCCGGTAACAGACGAACCAGATGGCGATCGGCGGTGTGTTCCAGGCGTTTAACGGTTACGTCCTCATCCACTCGCGCCACAATAATATCGCCATTACGGGCACGTTCGGTTTTATGTACTGCCAGCAAATCACCTTCAAAAATGCCCACATTAATCATGCTGGTACCTTTGACGGTGAGCAGATAGTCCGCTTTTGGATAAAACAATTCGGCCGGTACATTAACGTATTCGTTGATGCATTCCTGGGCCAGGATTGGACTACCTGCAGCGACCTGACCAATAACAGGCAAACCCTGTTCCTGCTCGGCAAAATTCTGCTCTGGCAGGCGAATGCCGCGAGAGGCGCCGGGTACCATCTCGATGGCTTTTTTGCGGGCCAGTGCTTTTAGATGTTCCTCTGCAGCATTGGGAGATTTAAAACCCATTTCGCGGGCAATTTCCGAGCGTGTGGGCGGATAACCGGTTTCCTGCTGATAACGCCGGATAAACTCCAGAATCTCGGTCTGTCTCGGGGTCAGTGCCTGCATCAAGCTCTCCATACTGTGATGATGTTCAGGCTGTAAGTATATACAGTTATCCGGATGCTGCAACCCCGCGCAAAGCGTGAGCATCAGGGTTTCTGCCCGCGCGCTGATCGGTGATAATGCAGCCAATTTCAACAACATTTCAAAGCACAGGCCGGGGAGATAACAGGTGGCAGCAAATCAGGGTGTATTGATGCTTGATATTGAGGGCAAGGTGCTGACAGCTGAGGAACGCGATTTGCTGCAAAATCCCTCGGTTGGCGGGGTGATCCTGTTTGCGCGCAATGTCGCAGAGCCTGAGCAGGTGGCGGATCTGAATGCGGCAATCCGCGAAGTCCGTCCCAATATCCTGCTGGCCGTTGATCAGGAAGGTGGACGGGTTCAGCGCTTAAAAGACGGTTTTACGCGGCTGCCACCGATGTTGCTGTTAGGCCAACACTGGCACTTGCATGAGCAGGAAGCACTGGCGCTGGCAAAAGAAACTGGCTGGCTGATGGCCACGGAAGTGCTGGCCTGCGGGTTTGACATCAGTTTTGCACCGGTGCTGGACCTGCATACCGGTCGCAGTGAAGTGATTGGCAATCGTGCTTTTGCTGCTGAAACTGACACTTTGGTGGCGCTGGCAAGTGCGTTTATGGACGGCATGCATGAGGCAGGCATGGCGACCACCGGCAAACATTTCCCCGGACATGGCAGTGTGGAAGCCGACTCCCACCTGGCACTTCCGGTTGATGAGCGCCCATTGTCCCAGATTCGTGAACAGGATCTGATTCCGTTTCAGCGCTGCATCAAACAACTGGATGCAGTGATGCCAGCGCATGTTATTTATTCGCAGGCGGATGCCCATTGCGCAGGATTTTCCCGCTTCTGGTTGCAGACGGTGTTGCGTGGTGAACTTGGTTTCGACGGCGTGATTTTCAGCGACGATCTGGTGATGGAAGCTGCAGCGGCGGCTGGCGGCATGCCGCAACGTGTTGAGCAAGCGCTACGTGCCGGGTGTGACATGTTGCTGGTTTGCAACAATCGCAGTGCTGCGCTGGAAGCGCTGTCAGCCCTGGAAAATGGTCTGGGCGCGCTGATTGATCCCAACAGTGCTGCGCGCCTGCAACGTATGCAGCGCCGGCAGATCCTGCAATGGCAACGCTTGCAGCAAAACAGCCGCTGGCAGCAGGTGCAACAACAGCTGCAAGCCTTTATCGCACGACATACGTTGTAAAACGCACTCGAAAGAAAACGCACTCGAAAGGAAAGAAATTTGGACGCCAACAATTTGAACGATGTGCTCAAATATGCACGTTGTATCTACAACGAACAGCAAATTGCTGCGGCACTGGATCAAATGGCTGAGCAGATAACCGCTCGCCTTAAGGACAAAGATCCGCTGCTGCTGTGCGTGATGAACGGCGGTGTCATTCTGACCGGACATCTGGCGCCACGCCTGCCGTTCAAGTTACAGATGGACTATGTACATGCCACCCGTTACCGGGAACAGCTGACTGGTGCGGATCTGCATTGGCGTGTGACACCGGCAACCTCGTTAAAGGGACGCGTGGTACTTTTGCTGGATGACATTTTTGATCAGGGGGAAACCCTCAGTGCAGTTAAACTCTGGTGTGAACAGCAAGGTGCAGCGGAAGTTCTGACCGCGGTGTTGATAGACAAGCAGCACGATCGTAAAACTGCCTTATTAAAACAGGCAGACTTTACAGCATTGACGTCAGAAGACTATTACCTCTTTGGTTATGGTATGGACTACAAAGGTTACTGGCGTAATGCTCCCGGCATCTTTGCGGTGCTATAAGGCGCCGTGATATGAGGCGCTGTGATATGAGGCAATGGGCGCGATGACAAAAGCCGACCCAGGTGATTTGCTCAAGCAACTGCCGCCAGCTCAAGCCGGCAAAGCACGAGCACCCGCACCCGTACATCTGTGGGACCCGCCGTATTGCGGGGAAATAGATATCCGTATTGCAGCAGACGGGCGCTGGTATCACGAAGGTTCACCGATAGGGCGGTTGGCATTGGTACAACTTTTTTCCTCCATTTTACGGCTGGATGACGATGGCCATCATTACCTGGTCACACCGGTAGAAAAAGTACGTATCAAGGTGGATGACTGCCCCTTTGTGGCCGTGCTGCTGGATGTGGAGGGCCACGGTGAGCAGCAGCTTCTGCGTTTTACACTGAACACCGAAGAGCAGGTTGTGGCTGGAGCGGATAACATCATCACAGTCACAACTGCCGCCGATGGGCAGCCGCATCCGCTATTACATGTGCGACATGGTCTTAATGCACTGATCAGCCGCTCGGTTTTTTATCAGCTGGCGGCCATAGCGACTCCTGACAGCGCTGATGATATCACTGCCAATAATGATAAAAATCAAACAAAAACAAATACTTTGGTGGTTTTTAGTCAGGGCTGCAAGTTTAGTCTTGGCTCAATTTGAGCGAACGCTCAGTTCGCTGATTTATTGACGGGAAGGGATAAACCCGGCATCATTGCAACCCTTTTTCGGGTGCCTTGCCGTGCCCTCCAAATGTGTTTTGTTCCTCAGATAATTTGGAGAATCCATGAAGATTCTGGTAGCAATCAAACGAGTGGTTGATGCGAACGTAAAGGTGCGTGTCAAGGCTGATAACAGCGGTGTGGATTTAACCAACGCCAAAATGGCAGTCAATCCGTTCTGCGAAATCGCGGTTGAAGAAGCAATTCGTTTAAAAGAGAAAGGCGTGGCTGAAGAAGTGATCGCCGTTTCCATTGGCGAAAAAGCCTGCCAGGAACAAATTCGTACCGCGCTGGCACTGGGTGCTGACCGTGGTATTCACGTGGAAACAGCATCTGACCTGCAACCACTGGCGATTGCGCGTTTGCTGCAGAAGCTGGTGGAAAAAGAAGGCGCCGGTCTGGTGATTCTGGGCAAACAGTCCATTGATTCCGACAACAACCAGGTGGGTCAGATGCTGGCCGCGCTGACAGGGATGCCACAAGGCACCTTTGCCTGCAAAGTGGAAGTGGCCGATGGCCGCGCTGTTGTAACCCGCGAAGTTGACGGTGGTGAGCAAACTGTATCGCTCAAGCTGCCAGCGGTTATTACCACAGACCTGCGTCTGAACGAGCCGCGCTACGCATCGCTGCCAAACATCATGAAAGCCAAAAAGAAACCACTGGATACTACAACCCCGGAAGAGCTGGGAGTTGATGTCAGCTCCGGTTTAAAAATCATCGCCGTGGAGCCACCACCCAGCCGATCTGCGGGTGTAAAAGTTGCCAGTGTTGATGAACTGATCAGCAAATTAAAATCTGAAGCCAAAGTTATTTAAGGGGTAGCAGACATGAGCATTTTGATTATTGCAGAACACGACAATGCTGCGCTCAAGCCGGCAACCCTGAACGTGGTTACCGCCGCCAAAGCCATTGGTGGTGATATTGCTGTACTGGTGGCAGGCGCAGGTTGCGCAGCTGCAGGCAGCGCCGCCGCCGCTATCGAAGGCGTCAGCAAAGTACTGGTAGCAGATAACGCTGCTTACGAACATCAGTTGCCGGAAAACATTTCGGCGCTGGTTGCAGAACTGGCCGCCGGTTACAGCCATGTGCTGGCAGCTGCAACCACCACCGGCAAAAACTTTATGCCGCGTGTTGCTGCGTTGCTGGGCGTTGCACAAATTTCTGATATCACTGCTGTAAAAAGCGCAGATACTTTTGTGCGCCCGATTTATGCGGGTAATGCGCTGGCAACTGTACAGTCCAGCGATGCCGTCAAAGTGATCACTGTGCGTACAACCGCATTTGAAGAAGCTGCCAACGCAGGCGGTTCCGCAGCAGTTGAAGCTGTTTCTGTGGTCAAGGCGCAGGATGTTGCTGAATATGTAAGCCAGCAGCTGACTGTTTCCGAGCGTCCTGAGCTGACCAGCGCCTCCGTTGTGATTTCAGGTGGCCGTGGTATGCAAAGTGGTGAGAACTTTGCGTTGCTGGAAAAAGTGGCAGACAAACTGGGCGCAGCCATTGGCGCATCACGTGCTGCAGTTGATGCCGGCTTTGTTCCCAACGACATGCAGGTTGGTCAGACTGGTAAAATTGTGGCGCCGGAACTGTATATCGCCGTGGGTATCTCTGGCGCAATCCAGCACCTTGCTGGCATGAAAGACAGTAAAGTGATTGTGGCCATCAACAAGGACGAAGAAGCGCCGATTTTCCAGGTGGCTGATTATGGTCTGGTTGCCGATCTGTTCCAGGCTGTTCCTGAACTGGCTGAAAAACTGTAAATTCAGCTGATAAAAAAAGCCCCGGACGTTTTTAATGTCCGGGGCTTTTTTTGTGTTACTCGCCTCTGTATTACTCGGCTTTGTTAGCCGCTTCGGCTGCCAGTCGCGCTTCTTCTTCCAGACGACGGCGACGGATTTCTCGCGGGTCGTTGGGTGCACGGCCGGAACTGATAACCGGGGCCTGGGCGGCAGGTTCTACAGCGGCTTCCTCAGTATCAGCAGCCGGAGTTTGTGCCTGGGTTTCAGAAACTTCTGCAGTTTCCACCACCTCAGTTTCTACTACAGGTGCAGCTTCAGTTGCCTCGGCTTGTTCAATCGCCTGTTCAACCACCACTTCCGGTGCTGCTATCGCTGCTGCTGGCTCAACAACTTCGTCACTGTTAGAGACAGGTGTCTCATTTACCGCTGCAATTTCTGCAACAGCAATTTCAGTGCTTGTATTGTCGGTATCAACGTCAGCTTGAGCTGCAACGGTTTCTGTCTCAGCAACTGCGACAGCTTCAGAAACTGCCTCAGCAACCGCTTCTGCTTCTACAACCGCTACAGCGTCAGAGACAGCTTCTGTCTGTTCAGCTTCAGCTGCTGCTTCATCTGCAGTCTCAGCAGTTTCAGTGTTTGCTTCAGACTCATCCCCTTCGCGGTTTTCAGCGTTCTGGCCACGACCGCGGCGTGAACGACCACCACGACTGCGACGGCGACGAGGTTTGGTGCTGCCATCTTCGCTGGTTTCTGCGCTGTCTGCGTCGGTGACACCTGCTTCCTCAGTGACAGCGGCATCATCGGTGCTGTCAATTACAGCCGTGCTTACAACTGTTGCAACAGCGGTGGTCACAGCGGCTGCTACGTCTGCGTTTGCAGTAACTTCCGCACTATCAGCAGCTTCAGCCGCGTCGAGTGTGGTTTCTGGCGCATCCGGGTGCGGGCCACGTTGGCGTTTGGTGGTATTGCGTGGACGGCGATCGCCACGACGACGACGGTTTTCAGCGTTGCCTTCTGCGCTGTCGACCTGCTCGTTTTCAGCGCTGACATCAGTCGCTGCTACGTCCTTGCGTTGTTCATCATCAGCTGGGCGCTGACGAGATTGCTGGTTGCCACGTCCGCGTCCACGGCCACGACCTTGTGGTTGACCATCATCCTGTTTACGTTCGCTGCGATTTTCCTCGCGGTTGTCTTTATTGCGCTCGTTCTGATCAGCTTTATCACGTTCCGGACGGTCACGATCACTACGATCACGGTCATTGCGATCACGGTCATTACGGTCGCGCCCGTTGCGGTTGTTGTTGCGTGGGTTGCGACCTTGACCACGACGGCCACGCTGACGATTGTTGCGCTGGTTTTCTTCGGTTTCTTCTTCAGCGGCATCGGTGCCAAAACCAAAAAATGCCAGAATAGCTGCCCACAAACCTTTTTTGAGTGCGACTGGTTTGCATACCGGTGCAACCGGAGCAGATGCAGTGGGTGCTGGTGCTTGCGGAACTGAAGGAGCCTGCACTGCAGCTTGCTGAATCTGCGTAGTTTTCTGCACTACCACCAGATCGTCATGAGCGTCGTGTTGAGGCACAATTTCGAAACTCGCCAGCGGCGTACCGCCTTCCTGCGTGCTCAGACTCTGGATTTCGTAATGAGGGGTTTCCAGTGAGGTGCTGGGGATAATCAGAATGCGGGTAAGGCTCTGGTTCTCGATGGCGGCAATGCTGTTGCGTTTTTCGTTCAGCAGGTAGGCTGCCACTGCCAACGGCACAATTGCACGGATCTCGGTGCTTTTTTTCTTGTTGGCTTCTTCCTGCAATACACGCAGGATGGACAGGCACAGTGATTTCACATCACGAATGGTGCCCTGACCGTTACAACGTGGGCATACCACACCACTGGTTTCATCCAGTGACGGGCGCAGACGCTGACGTGACATTTCCAGCAGACCAAAACGGGAGATACGACCCACTTGCACACGTGCGCGGTCAGCTTCAAGCGCTTCACGAATACGGTTCTCAACTTCTTTTTGGTTTTTGGTGGAGGTCATGTCGATAAAATCGATAACCACCAGGCCGCCCATATCACGCAGACGCAACTGGCGTGCGATTTCATCAGCAGCTTCCAGGTTGGTATTCAGCGCCGTTTCTTCAATATCAGAACCGCGGGTGGCACGTGAAGAGTTGATGTCGATAGAAATCAGCGCTTCTGTTGGGTCGATTACAATCGAGCCACCGGAAGGCAGTTTTACTTCGCGCTGGAAAGCCGACTCGATCTGGGACTCGATCTGGAAGCGGTTAAACAGCGGCAGTGCTTCCTGATACAGACGAATGCGGGACTCGTACTGTGGCATCACCTGACGCACAAAATTCAGTGCTTCATCATAGGCTTCACGTGTATCAATCAGTACTTCACCGATGTCCTGGCGCAGATAATCGCGAATGGTGCGGATGATGACGTTGCTTTCCTGATAAATCAGGAACGGTGCGCTTTTGCGCGCAGACGCCTCAGTGATGGAGGTCCACAATGACATCAGGTAATCCAGATCCCACTGCAGCTCTTCCTGGTTTTTGCCAACACCGGCGGTGCGCACAATAATGCCCATGCCGTCCGGAATTTCCAGGCCATTGATGGCTTCGCGGATTTCAGAGCGCTCATCACCTTCAATACGACGAGAGATACCGCCCGCACGCGGGTTGTTGGGCATCAGCACCAGATAACGGCCAGCCAGGCTGATAAAGGTGGTCAGCGCTGCGCCTTTGTTGCCGCGCTCTTCTTTTTCCACCTGCACAATGACTTCGGTGCCTTCAGACACCGATTCCTTGATATTGACGCGGGATCCGTCGCCGCTTTTTTTGCTGAAGTATTCAGGTGCAATTTCTTTCAGCGGCAGAAAACCATGGCGTTCAGCGCCAAAATCAACAAAAGCGGCTTCCAGGCTGGGTTCTACGCGAGTGATACGGCCTTTGAAAATACTGGCTTTTTTCTGTACGCGGGTACGGTTTTCGATGTCCAGGTCATAAAGTTTCTGGCCATCGACCAGGGCAACACGCAGTTCTTCATCCTGCGTGGCATTAATTAACATTCTTTTCATGATTACTTATGTCTCTTAAGAACCAGAGCTGGTCTGCAGAGATATAAAATCAGGCAAGGCGGCGAGAAGAGGGGGTTAAAAACCCATCAGTGGTCAGTGAGAGTACATCCACAGGCAGACGTGATGCCGGTCAAAAAAAGAGAAATCAGGCGGTTACAACAAGGGGCAGACAAAAAGGGTCAGACAAAACTTTTGAGCTCAGGCCACAGCGATCCCGGCGCCAAGGAATACGGCGCATGTGTTTCGGGGTATAACAACAGACTCGGAGCGTTAAAAGGGCTTTGGAGAAGGATACGTTGAACGTATGCCTGAGCCGGTTATCGCGGTGTCCTGACTGTGTCGTTTTTGGCTGTCTTTTGTGTTCTGCCTGCGTTTACTGTCTTGTCTTTATCTGACTGTCTTGCTTGTATATCTTGCTGTGTATCTTGCTTTATGTCTCCGGCCCTGAGGCCTGGGACATATCTAAGCATCCGGCTGATGCTGTCTGCCGCTAATGCTGCGGTGACAACGTTGGGACCATCACTGGTCACCAGTATCTCATTCTGTGACTGGTCTGAACCGGCAACTAAACCGGGTCGGACGTCTGCTTGCTCAATGTTCTTTTTGTCTCTGCTGCGCTGTGATTCCAAACCGGAACTGCTTCATCGGTTTTATGGCTCGGCAGGGCAAGCTTACTGATCTTTAAATATCTGACACTTCACAACAATCGCTATCGTCAGGCTACCCAGGTATTAACACCTGCCTGTTGTCGATTGTTGAAGTCTGTTCTCTACCGCACCGGTCAGGCAAATGGGCCGTCCGTGCGCGAAATCATATTTCTGAAGCCCTCGGGGTCATCAACTGACGCCGGTACTCCGATTACTGCGTTATTAAAACTTACGTTTTTTGGGAATTCGTGGCTGACACACGGCGACTTTATTGTCACCCCCAATTGCCAGCTCGGCGACTATAGCAGCAAAGCCTTTTTTGTTCAAACACCTGCAATACCGTGCCCGTTGGTCTAGAATCGCGCCATACTGTTTGCCCTGAAAACTGCTGCGAGTTTGCTGCCACCATTATGATGTACCGCCCACTGGCATTGTTTGTAGGCCTGCGATTTGTGCGGGCGCGCAAAAAAAATCAGCTGATGTCCTTTGTGACGGTGATTTCCATGCTGGGCATTGCACTTGGGGTGCTGGCACTGATTGCGGTGTTATCGGTGATTAATGCCTCCACCAGCACGATGCGTGCCGAAACCCTCAAAGCCGTCCCTCATGCAGAAATCGTTGTTCCCGATAGCGGCGTGCCCTGGCCTGATCTGGTCCGGATTCTGGCGGAACAGCCAGGGGTTGCTGCCGCTGCGCCATTTGTCAGCGGTGAAGCCTGGATGCGTTATGAAGGCCATGGCGAGTTTGTGAATGTGCGCGGGGTAGAGCCTGCGGTAGAACCCTCGGTGTTGCAGCAACCGGATGAACATCTGCGCAATCTGTTGGCCGCGCTTGCCGACAACCCGGATGGCGTTATTCTGGGAAGCCGGCTGGCCTCGCGTCTGGGTGTATTTACCGGTTCAACCCTGTCCGCCACACCACTGTCGGCCTTGTTGGAAGGGGATACGCGCGGTGCCCGCAGCTTCAAGGTGCTGGGCATAGCAGATTTTGGTTTTTACGATAACGAAAGTATGGCGCTGGTGGCATTGCCGCAGGCGCAATCACTGTTTGCCGCCGACCAGACCAGCCCGTTGCAGATCCGCCTGCGCGTGGACAATCTGTTTGAAGCCCGTGTTATTGCAGAAAACGCGGTAACGGCGTTGCCTGTTGCGGATTACCGTCTGAGCAGCTGGAACGAAACCCGTCGCAGCCTGTTTGATGCGCTGCGCATGGAAAAAGTACTGACCGGATTTATGCTGCTGATGATTGTGATCATTGGCGCCGTCAACATTGTTGCCACATTGGTGATGGCGGTGGCTGACAAAAGCGCGGATATCGCCATCCTGCGCACGATGGGGGCCAGCCGCTTTACCATCATGGCAGTGTTTGTGATCCAGGGTTTTGCCGCAGGTGTGCTGGGCACGGCGCTTGGCGCAATCGGCGGAATTGCACTGACTTCCAGCCTGGGTGATATCACGCGCTGGTTTGAGAACTGGCTTAACAGCATGTTGGCACCCGGTGATGTCTATATGATTGCCCATCTCAGTGCGCAGCTGGAATGGTCGGACGTTGTGCTGGTGTGCTCCAGTGCGCTGTTGATCAGTCTGCTGGCAACGCTGTATCCGGCCTGGCGCGCGTCCCGCATCCAGCCGGCGGATGTGCTGCGTTATGAATAAAACAAGTTAATAAAGGAAACCGGATGGATACGGCCAGCTCGCGCGCGGTTATCAGTTGCCGCCACCTCAGCAAAAAATACACTCAGGGTCCACAACAGGTTGAGGTGTTAACAGACATCAATCTGGATGTAATGCCCGGTGAATGTATTGCTATTGTTGGCAGCTCGGGATCGGGCAAAACCACGCTGCTGAACATGCTGGGGGGGCTTGATCTGCCCTCAGGTGGCCGTATTGAAGTGGCCGGTTCCGATCTTGCCAGTCTTAGCGACAAAGACCGCGCCACATTGCGTAACCGTTATCTGGGTTTTGTGTATCAGTTTCACCATCTGTTGGGTGAGTTCTCGGCCCTGGAGAATGCTGCGATGCCACTGCTGATCGGAGGCATGTCAGCTGCCGAAGCGTCGCAAAAAGCCTCCGCGTTGCTGGAGAAAGTGGGTCTGGCGCACCGTTTGAGCCATAAACCCTCGGAGTTGTCCGGCGGTGAACGTCAGCGTGTGGCAATTGCGCGGGCGCTCGCCGGCTCTCCGCGTTGTGTGCTGATGGATGAGCCTACCGGTAATCTGGACCGACGCACCGCCCAGGGTGTGCATGAACTGATGCGCACTCTGAACCGCGAGCTGTCCACCAGTTTTGTGGTGGTCACCCACGACGAACAATTTGCTGCGACCATGGACCGCGTGCTGCTGCTGCGTAATGGCTGTCTGGAGGCCACGCAATGAGTGCAGGCTCAGCGCTGCTGGCGGCGCGCATTGCGCTGCGTTAT
The DNA here is from genome assembly GCA_964535565.1 of uncultured Pseudohongiella sp. GTDB lineage: Bacteria > Pseudomonadota > Gammaproteobacteria > Pseudomonadales > Pseudohongiellaceae > Pseudohongiella. The sequence goes on from CAZHUJ010000015.1 coordinate 30,912, forward strand.
GTCAGTGTAGGCCGGCGCAGTCAGCTGGTGAGTTTTATGTCCGTGCTGACCATTGGTGGTCTGGCGCTTAGTGTCACCATTTTGATCACTGTATTGTCCGTGATGAACGGTTTTGACAGGGAAGTGCGCGAGAATGTGCTGGGTGTATTACCCCACGCCACGGTGATTACCCAGGAGCGACCGCGCACGGCGAGTTGGGCGCCACTGCAACAAGAGATTCAGGCGCTGGACGGCGTTGTGCAGACTGCGCCGGTGCTCAGTGCCAATGGTGTGCTGGCTGGCCCGCTGGGCAGTAAAGGTGTATTGGTTAATGGGGTAGATCCGGAGCAGGAAAGCCGATTGTCGGCGTTGCCAGCCTTTATGACGGCCGGGTCGTTACAGGCCCTTTCTGAAAAACGTTTCCAGTTAATTCTGGGGCAGACGCTGGCGCAGCGTCTGGGGCTTGAGCTTGGCGACACGGCCAGCCTGTATTCACTGAACGTATCCATTAATCCGGTAGCACCGTTGCCGGTCCAGCGTCGTTTTACTGTGGCGGGGATTTTTCGCGTAGGCACCCAGGAATTGGATGAAAACATGGTGATGATTGCGCTGCCGGATGCGCAGGCGCTATATCGTCAGCCAGACAGTTTTGACAGTCTGCGTGTGCGCACGGACAACGTACTGGCTGTGAACCAGTTACGTCCCCAGATCGATCGTTTGCTGCCCCAGGGTTTTTATCTGGAAACCTGGACACAATGGTTCGGCGCTATTTATGAAAACATTCGCCTGTCGCGCACCATTGTCGGATTCCTGTTGTGGCTGCTGGTAGCGGTCGCTGCGTTTAATCTGGTGGTCAGCCTGGTCATGATTGTGCGTGACAAACGTCCGGATATCGCCATTTTGCGCACAATGGGCGCTTCTCCGGCGATGATAGGACAAATTTTTATGCTGCAGGGTTGCCTGATTGGTGTGATCGGCACGGGCCTGGGGTTGTTGTTGGGTTCCTTGCTGGCGCTTAATGTCAGCGACCTGTTTGCAGCATTTGAACGCATGAGTGGTACCCAACTGCTCAGCGCGGATGTTTATCCCGTCGATTTCCTGCCCTCACAATTGCGTGCGACCGACCTGATTACGGTCAGTACCGGCGTGCTGGTGCTCTGTCTGCTGGCCAGTCTTTATCCCGCCTGGCGCGCGTCGGCGGTGTTGCCTGCCGAGGCTCTGCGCGCAGATTAATCCGGTTCTTGTTGCTGTTACCCGCTATAAACCCTGATCAAGGGATTTTGTAGCGGGGGACGGATGCCCTTCCGATTAAAAGTACTGCTGATTATTACCGGCCTGCTGCTGCACAGCCGGTTGCCGCTGTTGCCAGAGGGCTGGCCGCTGTGGCCAAGCCTGTGCCTGGCGCTGGTGGGTCTTACGGCTGGCTGGTGTATACCGGCACTGTTTCCCCGGCATCGGCTGTTATTTTTTGTGTCCGCACTTTGTTTGAGCGTTGGCGGCTTTTTTTGGGCGATGTGGCTGGCCTTGTCACAGTTTGAGCAGCGATTGCCGGTGACGCTGGAGGGCGAGGACTTTTGGCTGATCGGTAGTATTGAAGGGCTGCCGCTGGTCGATGCAGACCTGGATGCAGGTCTGGATGAGAGCTCAGCTAACCGCCGTTCGCGGCGAATAGATCTGCGGGTAGAAAAAACCTGTCTGCAGTTGCTGCCTGAACGCTGTGACAGTGACGGTTATACAGATGTGTTGGCGGGCACATTGGTTACGCTGAATGATTATAGTGGGCTGCCTTTGCAGGCCGGAGAGCGCTGGCAGCTGCGTGTACGCGTCAACCGCCCGCATGGTTTTGCCAATCCCGGTGGCAGTGATTTTGAAGCGCTGCAGTTTCAGCGCGGTGTGATGGCCAGGGGTTATATTCGTGAAACCCGCTTAAACCAGCGTCTGCCAGCAACCGACCGTATTAATATCAGCCGCTGGCGGGCGGCGCTGGCTGGCAAAATTGACAGCGCTGGTTCAGCCGACAGCCCTCTCGCCAGCCCTCTCGTAAATCGCGGCCTGATCAAGGCGCTGGTGCTGGGTGATCGTCAGGGTATCAGTGATCAGCAGTGGCAACTGTTTACCGCCACCGGTACCAATCATCTGGTGGTGATATCAGGTTTGCATGTCGGTTTTGTAGCGCTGTGTGTCTGGCATCTGTTTAACCGCGTGCTGCGCTTGTATGCGCCGCTGCTGTTATATCTGCCAGCTCAGCACGGGGCCGCGCTGGCAGCTATGGTGGCAGCTGCTATATATAGCCTGCTCGCCGGTTTTTCGCTGCCGACACAGCGCGCGTTAATCATGGTTATTGTGCTGATGTGGGCCAGGCTCAGTGGACGGCAGACCCGCCCCGGCGATTCATTGGCACTGGCCGCGCTGATTATTCTGTTGTGGGATCCTCTGGCCGTGGTGACAGCCGGATTCTGGTTGTCATTTATCGCAGTAGCCTCGCTGTTTGTGGTATTTGCGGGCATCCATCACAGCCACGATATTTCCAGTGCTGGTAACTGGGTGGAGCAGGCGTGGCAGCGCTGGTTGCGTCCGCAATGGGCGGTCAGTGTGGGGTTGTTGTTGCCGCTGATTATCTGGACTGGGCAGACTTCACTGAATTCGCCGCTGGCCAATGTGTTTGCAATACCGCTGGTCAGCTTGTTGGTTGTTCCGCTGTCCCTGTTGGGAGCCTTGTTGCTGACGCTGAATGTGCCAGGTGCTTACGCGTTATTGTTTGCAGCAGATCTTTTGCTGCAAGGTTTGCAGTGGATGCTGAGCGTGTTTGTGCAGTGGACACCCGGTTTATGGCGACCACCGACACCCTCGCTGGCGGTGATGGTGCTGGCAGGGCTGGGATGCCTGCTGCTGTTATTACCGCGAGGGCTGGTTCCGCGCTGGCTGTCTGCGGTGTTGCTGCTGCCACTGGTTTGGCCGACGCCACCCAAACGTCCGGCATTCGGAGAATTTGAAGTGCAGTTTCTGGATGTGGGGCAGGGGCTGGCGGTAGTTATTCACACCCGGCACCACAATTTGCTGTTTGATACCGGGCCGGCACTGGGTCCTGCGTTTGATGCCGCACAGGCTGCGATTTTGCCGTATCTGCAGCTTCGTCATGTGCGCGAGCTGGACCGGGTTATTGTCAGCCACTGGCATGCTGATCACAGCGGCGGTTTAGACAGTGTTCTTGCCCAGATTCCGGTGCAGCGAGTCATGGCTGGCGGAGACAATTCAGCGCTGCCTGAAGGCATCAGGATTGAGCGCTGCCAGGCAGGTCAACACTGGGTTCATGACGGCGTCAGTTTCAGCGTCCTGTTTCCGGCCGCCGGTTATGTTGCCAGCAATATCAATAACCAGTCTTGTGTGTTGGCGGTGAGGGCAGGGCGGCAGCAATTGCTGCTGACCGGTGATATCGAAACCTCAGCGGAGCGCTGGCTGACCGGCCAATATTCACAACAACTGGCTTCACAACTGGTGCAGGCGCCACATCATGGCAGTCGCAGCTCCAGCAGCGCTGCTTTTGTGCAGGCCGTGGCGGCCGATGGGGTGATATTTCCAGCGGGCTATCGCAACCGTTTTGGTCATCCACACGAGGAGGTCAAAGCGCGTTACCAGGACGCAGGAACCCAGCTTTACAACACAGCAGAGCACGGCGGGTTACGCTTCTATTTTGATGGCAAGGCGGCGCTCCCGCAGTTGGTGTCAGCCCATCGTTTGCACCAGCGACGATACTGGTTCAACCAGCCTAGTGTGGTAAAGTAGGCGCCGGTCCTGCAGGAGGCGAGTGTTGTGGTAGAAATTGTCATGGCCGGCGGCTGGTTGATGCTGCCAATTATCTTATGTTCCATTCTGGCCATTGCCATTGTTATCGAGCGCTTCTGGACGCTAAGTGCCAACCGTATTGCTCCCAGGGAAGCGGTGGGGCAGGTCTGGACCTGGATCAAGAATAATGAACTGGATTCCAATCGACTGCGTGATCTGCGCGTGGGTTCTCCTCTGGGACAAATTCTGGCGGCAGGTCTGGTGCAGGCGCGCCAGGGCCGTGAAGCGATGACCAACGCTATTGAGCAGTCTGCTGCCGTGGTTATTCACGAGCTGGAACGTTATCTAAGTACCTTGGGCACCATCGCCGCAATTACACCGCTGCTCGGGCTGCTGGGTACGGTGATTGGTATGATCCGCGTGTTTACCGAAATCATGGTGCAAGGTACTGGTAATCCCAACGCGCTGGCCGGTGGTATTTCCGAAGCCCTGATCACCACCGCTGCCGGTTTGTGTGTGGCTATTCCGGCCTATACCGCCCATCGTTTTTTTGTTCGTCGTGTCGATACACTGGTGCTGGCGCTGGAGCAGGAGTCGGCCAAACTGGTTGACGCCCTGCACGGTGATCGCCGTGTTGAAATTCGTGACAGCAGCGAGAGCGCAGCGTGAAATTTCCACGCCGAACCCTGCCGGATCCTGAGGTCAACCTGACACCACTGATTGATGTGGTGTTTCTGCTGCTGATCTTTTTTATGGTTTCCACCACCTTTACGCGCGAAACCCGTCTCACAGTGGACCTGCCGGAGGCTGAAGCTGCCAACGCGGAAGGGCTGTCTGACCCCGTCGAAGTGACAGTCAGTCAGGGCGGGCGCTACAGTGTGAACAATCAGGTACTGGACAGTAACGATACCCGAACGTTGGGCGCGGCGCTGGTCAGTGCAGCTCAGGGCGACCGTCGACGCGCAGTGTTGCTGGTCGCCGATTCGGAGGCCAGCCATCAGGCAGTAGTCACTGCCATGGATGCTATTGGTCAGGCCGGGTTCAGCAGGTTGAGCATCGCAACGCGACAGCCGACCAGTGATGACAATTCAACCGGGACTGCCAATAGCAGTGCCGAGCAGGAGTAAGCGGCGTTATGTCTGAATTGCCTTCATCCACAACCGCCAGAACATCGCGCAACCAACCCGCACCTGCGGTTAATGGCCTTCAGGTTTACAAACGTCTGCTGTCCTATGTACGGCCGTATCTGGGCATCTTTTTTATCTGTGTGCTGGGCTACATCATTTTTGCTGCCAGTCAGGCGGCCGTTGCACCTTGGCTGGGCTGGACCATAGACCAGGTTGAAGCGCGCAGCAATGAAGGCCGTATTCTGAGTCCGATCCTGTGTGTATTGATTGTGGTGGTGCGGGGTATAGGCGGCTTTATGGGCGGTTATTCACTGGAATACATCGCAAACAATATTGTGCACAAACTGCGTCAGCAAATTCTTGATCGCCTGTTGTGTGTGCCGGTTAGTTATTACGATCAGAACAGCATAGGCCGTCTGGTATCCAAAGTGACCTACGATGTTGCGCAGATCAAAGGCGCGGCGACCAATGCCATTACTGTAATGCTGCGTGAAGGTCTGACTGTGGTTGGATTGCTGTCCATGCTTTTCTGGGTGAACTGGCGCCTGAGTATGGTGTTCCTGCTGGTTGCACCGCTGGTGGCTGGTGTGGTGCACCTGGCAACTTCACGCTATCGTCGTTACAGCCGGCAGATGCAGGATTCAATGGGAGACGTGACCCATATCACCAACGAAACCATCAAGGGGCAGTTGGTGATCCGTACCTTCAACGCCGTTGATTTTGTTTCCAGCCGTTTTAACAAAGCCAGTGAACGTAACCGTCGTCAGAACATGAAGATGGTTGTCACCGAGTCAACAGCAACCCCGCTGGTGCAGATTCTGGTCAGCATTGCGATGGCTATCCTGATCTGGTTTGCGATGTCTCCGGAACTGTTTGCGTCTTCTTCTGCGGGCGAGCTGGTGACCTTTTTGACGCTGGCAGGATTGCTTGCCAAACCGATTCGTCAGCTCTCCGGTGTCAACGCAATTATTCAACGCGGTATCTCTGCGGCGGCCAGTATTTTTGAGCTGCTGGACACTGCACCTGAAAGTCAGGGGGGCAATTTCACCACAGAGCGGTCACAGGGATATGTAGAGTTCGACAAGGTCAGCTTTGCCTATGAAGCCGACAAACCGGTGCTGCAGGATATTACCTTACAAGCCAAGAGCGGGATGACGGTGGCACTGGTAGGTCGTTCCGGTAGCGGTAAATCCACGCTGGTGTCGATGTTGCCGCGTTTCTACGAATACTCTTCAGGTGAAATTCGTCTGGATGGTGTGCCGCTGACCGATTATCAACTGGCCAACCTGCGCGAGCAGATTGCCATCGTGACGCAGGACGTTGTGCTGTTTGAAGGCACAGTGGCTGAAAACATTGCCTACGGCATTCGTGACAAAGTGACGCTGGAAGATATTCAGGAAGCCGCCCGTAATGCGCACGCTGCCGAATTTATTGAAAAACTGCCGCTGGGATATGAATCGGACGTAGGCGACGGTGGTACTTTGCTCTCTGGTGGTCAGCGTCAACGTCTGGCTATTGCGCGTGCGTTTTTGAAAAACGCACCGGTTCTGATTCTGGATGAAGCAACCTCCGCGCTGGACACCGAATCCGAGCAGCATATACAGCAGGCCTTGAATGAATTGATGCGCGGCCGTACGACTTTTGTAATCGCACACAGGTTGTCCACCATTGAAAACGCAGACCTGATTGTAGTCATGGACCATGGCCGCATTGTGGAAAGTGGCACCCATCAACAGCTGCTGGCGCTGAATCAGCACTACGCACGCCTGCACCGTATGCAGTTTGTGGAACCTGCCGAAGGAGCAACCTCCTGATGGCGCTGGCAGATGCCTGGTACAGGCGCGCTGCCTGGCTGCATCTGCTGCGACCGCTGGCTGCGTTGTTTTCATGGCTGGCGCAGCGTCGCCGCCGTCGTCTGAGCAAACAACAAAAACCCTCGCCTGTGCCCGTGGTTGTGGTCGGCAATATTACTGTCGGGGGCACTGGCAAAACCCCGGTTGTGGTCGCACTCGCCAATCTGTTTGAAAAACAGGGCTGGCGCACCGGTGTTATCAGTCGCGGTTACGGTGGTCAGGCGCGCCAGTATCCGCTGGAAGTGACTGACAGCACCGATGTGCGCCAAAGTGGCGACGAAGCCCAGCTGATGCGTCGACATCTGACGGGGCCGTTGGTGGTTGATCCCGACCGGCCGCGAGCACTGGCCAGCCTGCTGGCCCATCATCAGTGTGACGTTGTGATCAGTGACGATGGACTGCAGCACTACCGTTTGCCGCGTCATGTGGAAGTAGCGATGGTGGATGCCCGTCGTGGCCTGGGCAACGGTTTGTGTCTGCCGGCTGGTCCGCTGCGTGAACCGCCGTCACGACTGCGTGAAGTAGACGTGGTACTGATTAATGGTGACCGCGTGCCCGAGCTTCCGGATGGTATTCCTGAACCGGTCTGTATCACGCTGAAACCTGTGGCCTGGATCAATGTGCGTACCGGTCAACGTGTTAATCTGGCATCGTTCCGTATGGTGCTGGATGTGGCTGATGACTCCACAGCGGTGCCGGCTTTTGCGATTGCTGGTATTGGTAATCCCCAGCGTTTTTTTGATCAGTTGCAGACGATGGGTTTTGCGGTGACCAGCCGCGCGTTCAGTGACCATCATGCCTACGCGCCGGCCGATCTGGCTTATGCACACAATGAGCTGCTGTTGATGACGGAAAAAGATGCGGTGAAATGTCAGCATTTTGCCGGTGAAAACTGGTGGTATCTGCGAGTCAGAGCCGAGCTGCCACCAGCACTTGAACAGGATATGATTGCCCGAATAGGAGACTTGCTGTGGACAAAAAACTGTTGAGCATACTGGTATGTCCAGTCTGTAAAGGTACGCTCGAATACAAGCGCGAGCAGGCCGAGCTGATTTGTTATGCCGACGCGCTGGCCTATCCCATTCGTGACGACATTCCCGTCATGCTGGAAAACGAGGCCAGAACGCTGACCACAGCCGAGCGCGAGGAACGCTCCTGATGAGTTTTATTGTTGTGATTCCGGCGCGTTATGCTTCCACGCGGCTGCCAGGCAAACCGCTGCTCGATATTGCCGGCAAGCCGATGATCCAGCATGTTTATCAACGTGCCTGCGAAAGTGAGGCCAGCGCGGTTGTGATTGCCACCGATGATCAGCGCATTGCCGATGTTGCGGACGGTTTTGGCGCACGTGTGGTGATGACACGGGCAGATCATCAATCCGGCACCGATCGTATTCAGGAAGTGGTCAGCCAGCTCGGTCTGGCCGAGCATGAGCTGGTGGTCAACGTACAGGGTGATGAACCGCTGATTCCGCCAGCAACCATTAATCAGGTTGCGGCCAATCTGGAAAAACATGCTGACGCCGGTATCAGCAGTCTGTATCACGCCATTCATGACGCTACCGAATTGATGAACCCCAACGCCGTAAAAGTGGTGACCGATGCGCAGGGTTATGCGCTGTATTTCAGTCGCTCACCATTACCCTGGCAGGACACTGAGCCCGTGCACGGCAAACGCCATGTCGGTATTTATGCGTACCGCGTCAAAACCCTGAACCAGTTTGTGGGTTGGCCGCGCTCGTTGCTGGAAGTCAGCGAAAGGCTGGAGCAGCTGCGCGCCATGCATCATGGTGTACGCATCATCATGGATGAGGCGGTACAACGTGTACCGGCCGGTGTGGATACAGCAGATGATCTGGAAGCGGTACGCCGTTTTTTGTCGGACAGCGAGTTGCCGTGAGCCCGCTGCAGGAAAGCTGGCAAACACATAAGGACCTGAGTGAGCTTAACAGCTTTCATGTGGCTGCGCGTGCGCGCTATTTTGTTGAGCTGCAACAGGAAGAGATGTTGCCGGGGCTTCTAAGCGCTGCTGAGGACAAACAACTGCCGGTACTGATTCTGGGCGGCGGCAGTAATATATTGTTATGTGAGGATTTTCCAGGGCTGGTGATCCGTATTGCGCTCAAAGGTATTACGCTGACTGAAGACGCAGCCAATCCTGATCAGGTATTGCTGACTGCCGCAGCAGGTGAGAACTGGCACGATCTGGTCAGATTCTCACTGGAACAGCAGTGTTACGGCTTGCAGAACCTGGCGCTGATTCCTGGCAGTGCAGGTGCCGCTCCGGTGCAGAACATCGGCGCTTACGGTGTTGAGTTGTCGGATGTTCTGGTCAGTGTGCGTTACTTCGACAGACAGTTGCATCAGGTAATTGATCGGCCCGCGCACGAGTGTGCGCTGGGATATCGCGACAGTATTTTTAAACACGCACTGAAAAACCGTGCAGTGATTTTATCAGTGACCTTGCGCCTGCAACGCAGCTCTACCCTTAAACTGGATTACCCGGCACTGCAGCAGGTTTTAAAAACAAAACTGGAGGCGGGTGCAAATATCAGTGCACAGGATGTGTTTGAAGCAGTGTGCTCAGTGCGTCGCAGCAAATTGCCCGATCCTGCTGTACTGGGCAATGCCGGCAGTTTTTTCCGCAACCCTGTGGTCAGCCGTGAACATTATCAGCATCTGCTTCAACGCTGGCCCAATTTGCCGTCTTATGCCACAGCAGATCCTGATCAGGTCAAAGTGCCTGCTGCGTTTCTGATTGAACAGGCCGGCTGGAAAGGCAAACGTCAGGGTGATGCCGGCATCCATACACAGCAGGCGCTGGTGCTGGTTAACCATGGCCATGCATCCGGTAAAGAGTTATTGGCGCTGGCGCAGGCAGTGGCCGATTCTGTGGAACAGTTAAGTGGTGTACGACTGGAAGCGGAAGTTAATCTGGTATGAGCACTGAATTTGATCCAAAAGCGACACTGGAGGTCATGAGTCAGCGACCCGGTGTATATCGCATGCTGGATAAATCCGGTGAAGTACTTTACGTCGGTAAAGCGCGTAATCTGCGCAAACGTGTTAGCAACTATTTCCGTGCCAGTGGTCTGGATACCAAGACAATGGCGCTGGTGTCACACATTGCGGCAATTGATGTCACCGTCACCAACAGTGAAACAGAAGCGCTGTTGCTTGAACAGAACCTGATCAAAAAATTCAGGCCGCCGTACAACATCCAGTTGCGTGATGACAAAACCTATCCGTACATCATGCTGACACACAAGGATGCTTATCCGCGTCTGGCGTTTTATCGCGGCAGTCGTAAACGTGATGCCACTTTTTTTGGTCCTTACCCAAGCGCGGGCGCAGTGCGTGAAAGCCTGGCTCTGATGCAAAAGGTGTTCAAGGTACGCCAGTGTGAAGACAGTTATTTTCGTAACCGCAGCCGGCCCTGTCTGCAGTATCAGATTGGTCGCTGCACCGGTCCCTGTACCGGTCTGATCACACCGGCAGATTACGCACAGGACGTGCAAGACACCGTGCAATTTTTGCAGGGTAAAAGCGATACGCTGATCAATTCACTGGTACAGCGCATGGAGCAAAAATCCGGCGAGCTGGAGTTTGAAGCAGCAGCACGCTTGCGCGACAAGGTGGCGGATCTTCGTCGCATACAGGCGCAGCAGATCATTTCCGGTGATGGCAGCGACGCTGACGTGATGGCGGCAGCACTTGATGGTGCTTACGCCTGTGTCCATGTCATTTGTATTCGTGGCGGCCGAGTTATTGGCAGCCGCAATTTTTTCCCCAAAGACAAGTTGTCGGAAAATGCGGCGGAACTGCTGGAAGCTTTTGTGGCGCAATATTATTTGCGTGACAGTTCAGACCTGGTGCCGGGGCTGATCCCTGCAGAAATTATTATTAATCCGGCGCTGGCTGATGCCAGCAGTTTGCAGGAAGTATTAACCGCAGCGGCCGGACGCAACGTACGTATTCTGAGCCGTGTTCGTTCACATCGATCGCGCTGGCTGGAGCTGGCCAAAGCCAATGCCGAACAGGCGCTGCAGAGTCATGTCAACAATCGCCAGACCATGTTCCAGCGCTTTGAACTGCTGCAGGAAGCACTGGGGCTGGATGCCATTCCACAGCGTATAGAGTGTTTTGACATCAGTCATACGATGGGGGAGAGCACAGTGGGTGCCTGCGTGGTGTTTGATCACAACGGCGCACTCAAATCGGATTACCGTCGTTATAACATTGCCGGCATTCAGGCCGGTGATGACTACGCAGCGATGGATCAGGCGCTGACACGACGCTACGCAAAACTTAGCGATCAGTTACAGGCTGCCGAGCACAGCGACGCTACAGAAGATATTAACGGCGAGCTGCTGGCGAGCAAGGTTCCTGACATTTTGCTGATTGATGGTGGCAAGGGACAACTGGCACAGGCGCAGGACGTTTTAAAAAAATGTCAGCTGCAAAATGTGATGCTGATCGGTATCGCCAAAGGCATCAGCCGCAGGGCAGGGCAGGAAACATTGTTCCTGGCAACCGAACAGGGGTTTGAAGAAATTGTCATCGATACCCACTCGCCGGCCTTGCATCTTTTGCAGCAGATTCGTGACGAAGCGCACCGCTTTGCGATTACCGGTCACCGGGCGCGGCGCGCAAAAACCAGACAACAATCACCACTGGAAAAAATTCCGGGACTGGGGCCTGCCCGTCGCCGTGAACTTCTGAAATACTTTGGTGGTCAACAGGAGATTCAGCGTGCCAGTGAAGCTGACCTGGCGCGTGCGCCCGGTATCAGCAAAAAACTGGCTGCAGTAATTTACGAGGCTTTGCATAATGAATAGAAGGACTATGGGCGCGGGAGAGCGACAAGCATGAATATTGCCAATCTGGTGACAATTTCCAGGGTGTTGCTGGTACCGGTGATTTTGCTGGTTTATTACAGCGGAATACCTGCCAGCCATTTGATTTCTGCAGCGCTGTTTGCAGTGGCCAGTCTGACTGACTGGCTTGATGGATATCTTGCGCGCAAACTTGGACAGACCTCTGCCTTTGGTGCATTTCTGGATCCGGTTGCAGACAAGTTGCTGGTGGTCATGGCGCTGGTGTTGTTGGCGGCAAATTATCCGGGGCCCTGGTTTGTGATTCCAGCGGCCATCATTATTGCGCGTGAAGTTTTTGTTTCTGCGTTGCGAGAGTGGATGGCAAGTCGTCAGTTGCGTGATCTGGTTGCAGTTGGATATATCGGCAAGGTCAAAACAACTGTACAGATGATTGCGATTATTGTGTTGCTTGCCTACAGTGCAGAAATGCCTGTGCAACTCTTGCAAATCGGGTACGTGTTGATATATCTTTCCGCCGCGTTGAGTTTGTGGTCCATGGCCCAATATCTCAAAAAGGCGTTACCGGTTTTGCGTTAAAACAAAGCCGAAAAAAAATAAAAAAATGCGGTTTTGGCGCTTGACTTAAAACTGAATCGCATTAGAATGAGCGCCTCTTTCGACGCAGTCCTCAACACGATGACTGAGCAGAAAGAAAGCAGTAAAACGCAGTAAAGTGTTAGAAAAAGCGGGAATAGCTCAGTTGGTAGAGCACGACCTTGCCAAGGTCGGGGTCGCGAGTTCGAGTCTCGTTTCCCGCTCCAAACACGGCCATAGGCCAGTCCGGAAATTGCCTGAACTTCAGGTATCTTTGGAATAGTACAGGCTGGGTGGCAGAGTGGTCATGCAGCGGACTGCAACTCCGCGTACGCCGGTTCGATTCCGACCTCAGCCTCCATTTCAAAGAATCTTTTCCCGCCTGTAGCCCCAATAGTTCTCCGTGCGTCGTATCGTTTTATATACGCTCGTGCCAGCCCAGCTTCCGCCCGGGTGGTGAAACAGGTAGACACAAGGGACTTAAAATCCCTCGGGGGGAGACTCCCGTACCGGTTCGATTCCGGTCCCGGGCACCAA
>CAZHUJ010000016.1:0-8731 GCA_964535565.1 uncultured Pseudohongiella sp.
GCACAATACTGCAGTCGGTACACAATTTTTAGATGGGGTTTATTGAGCGCTTACGAAAAAACAAACTTGTGCATCATTTCCCCCTTGTTCTGTAATTTTTGTAACGGACAGCACGGAGCATACAGGTTTCCGGGGGCCATAGACTATAACGCTATACGCTGATACCAGCGCCGGCTCAGCCAGCACAGTCCAGCCAGGTAGGGGAATGCACCCGCTACCCACATGATCAGACCGGCCAGTTGCTGGTCTTCAATGCTGCGTGCTTCATCGTACAGCGTCACCCCGGAGAAGCTCAGAATGGCGCCCAGAAAACCGGTGTGCATCAGAGTGAACAACAGCGCCAGGAAGGCACTGGACAACGCGGCAGCAGAACTGCGCAACACCGACCACCAGAACAGGCCAGCGGTCACCAGAAAGCAGGCATGTTCAACCGTGTGCCAGGCGGCACTTTCAACAGCTAGCATATAAAAATAGGGGACATGCCAGATCCAGATGGCTGCGCCGTGGACAGCCGCCATGAGCATGGGGCGACGCACCAGACGTAAGACGAGTTTCCACCACGGCAGCAGTGAACGCAGCCCGCCAGCCACTAACTGTGGAAGCGGCTGACACAGCACCCACAAAGGTGCAATGACCACAATGATTAACATGTGCTGGGTCATATGTGCGGCCGTACTGTGTCTGGCCAAATCATCCAATGGGCCGAGCATCGTGAGCGCACAGATTACAGCCACGACATGAAAACCGACCTGACGGCCTGGCCGTGCAGGTTTACGGCGCGCGCCGCGCAAGTACATCAACCAGAAAGCCAGCAGCAACAGCGCACTAACGCTACCGGCAAGGCGCTGCTCCACTGAGCCTGCCCAGGGGCTGTGCGCCAACAGCGAGGGGCTGAGGCTCAACATTCCGGCACACATCAGCGCCTGCATACTGTTGAGTTTACCGGTCATGACAGCCACAACGCGGGTAACCAAACAAACATCAGCAGTACGGACCATGCCAGCAGATGGGTGTAGCCCCACCAGGGAGAAACCACGATCAGTTCATAGGGCCGGTGAGCACCCACATAACCAGCCCGCAGACGCTGGATCTGCAGTATTGTGATGAGTACGGCCAGCACGCTGTGGAATAGCAAATAAATCAGCGCGAAGAAAACCATGGCGTCATGCGTCAGCTCTCGGAACTGCAGCGTCGAGTCCATGATCAGCCAGATCAGGCACAGAACGTGCAGCGTTCCCAGTGCGCAGCTCAGCCATAAACCCATCTGCAGGCTCGCCCCGGTATCAGGCTTCAATTCACTGCGGGCGCGGCGCACAACCCGTTGATAGCTGAGCCAGGCCAACGCCATCAGTACGCACAACCCCCATAACAACCCGGTACGCAGCGGCATCTGCGCCGGCAGCAGTGGGTCGGGCGAGGCCAGAAAATAGACCCAGCCGAACAGCAGACATAAATACAACGTGGCATCGGCCATCAGAGTGACGTTCACGCCCCACAGTCCCGGCCCGTCCTGGGTGCGGGAATGCAGCGGCGGGCGGTCCGCGTGATTGTCGTCATCGGGAGACGCAGTGGGATGCGCACCGTTCAGGCAGCTCCAGCGCAGCAGCAGAGCGGCACTGAGTACGCTGATGACGATCGCCACCAGATACGACCGGGTCAGCAGCGAGATGCACAGTGCAGCCAATGCCAGCGCACAGTGCAAAGGCACCCAGGAGTTGCCCGGCACACGCACAATGGACTGAACGTGCGCGTTGACCCCGCTGGTGTAGAAGGTCTCGCGGAATCCGTGGCTGAAGTCGGCCAGTGCGTGTCCACCGGACGCGATCTCCTGGGGCAGCGCGGGTTTGTCCCATAGCGGATGGCGACTGTCGACCGACGGTATAGTGATCAGATTATAGGGTGGCGGGGGCGTTTCCAACGCCCACTCCAGCGTGTCCGCCTGCCAGGGGTTCTGCGGGGCGCGTCGACCAAGGCGGAAATGCAAGGCGATATCCAGAACGATGACTGCGATACCGGCCGCCATGATGAAGCCGCCTATCGAAGACAACAGGTTCAGCCACTCCCAGCCCAGTCCGGATTCATAGGTGTAAATGCGGCGCGGCATACCGAGCAGACCTGTCAAATGCATCAGCAGAAAGGTCGTGTTAAAGCCAATAAACGTCAGCCAGAAACCCCAGTTGCCCAGGCGCTGGGATGGCATGCGCCCGGAGAACAGCGGTAACCAGTAGTACAACCCTGCGATCAGCGGAAAGAACATGCCCCCGACCAGCACGTAGTGCATATGTGCCACCACAAAATGCGTGTCATGTACCTGCCAGTTGAATGGCACCAGAGCCAGCATCACGCCGGTCAGGCCGCCACAGACAAACACCACAAGGAAGCCCGTCAGCCACAGCATCGGCAATGAGAACACAACGCGTCCGCTCCACAATGTGGCCAGCCAGCAGAATATCTGTATGCCGGTGGGAACCGCCACCAGCATGCTGGCAATGGAAAAAAATGCCTGGGCGGCGGCCGGAATACCCACGGTGAACATATGGTGTGCCCACAGGGCAAAGCTGATGAATCCCATCAGCACAATCGAGAACACCATCCAGCCGTAGCCAACCAGCGGACGCCGCGCAAATACAGGGATCAGGGTAGAGACGATACCGACAGCCGGCAGATAGATAATGTAGACCTCGGGGTGACCAAATAACCAGAACAGGTGTTGCCACAGCAGTGGGTCACCGCCGGCCGACACCTTGAAAAAGGCCATCCCGGCTGCGCGCTCCAGTTCCAGCAGAATGCTGGCCAGGATCAGGGGTGGAAACCCGAATACGATCATCAGTGCCATCGTCAGAATGGTCCAGCAGAAGATGGGCATGCGCTTCAGCGTCATGCCGGGCGCGCGGCCGCGCAGAATGGATACAGTCAACTCGACGCCGGCTGATACAGCGGAGATTTCCACAAATGTAATACCCAGGAGCCAGAAATCGGGTCCTCGCCCCGGGGTGAACTCTGCGTCACTGAGTGGGGTATACATGAACCAGCCACCGGAAGGCGCAATGTCGGCAAACAGGCTGACCATGATGATAATGCCGCCAAACAGATAGCAGTAATATCCGAACGCACCTATGCGTGGGAAAAGCAGATCGCGTGCCCCCAGCATTTTCGGCACGAGGTACATGGCCAGGCCTTCCAGCACAGGAATTGCAAACAAGAACATCATCACCGTGCCGTGCATGGTGAACAGCTGGTTATACAGATCGGCGTCAATCAGTGTGTTGTCGGGCAATGCGAGCTGGCTGCGCATCAGCATTGCCAGCACACCCCCGATCACAAAAAATACCGCACCGGTGACCATAAAACGCAGACCGACGGTGGTATGGTTTACTGCCGACAGCCCCCCCCAACCAGGCAGATTCGCCCAGATCGCCATCAATCCCTGATGCAATACCTGTTGCCGATTTTCTGCCGCCGGGTCTGTCTGCTGTATATCTGCCATTTAGTTGCTCCTGCCGATGCCAGCCGTGTTCTGCCAGGTCACAAAATCCTCGGGAGTGTGAACATGAACGCTGAACTTCATATGGGCATGACCCAGTCCGCAGAATTCGGCGCACACGCCTGGATAAACACCGGGTTCGTCCGTCTGCAGGAAAAGTTCGTTGATATGGCCGGGGATCATGTCCAGCTTTTGTCCGAGCCGGGGCACCCAGAATGAGTGGATAACATCGGCACTGTTCAGCCTCAGTCTGACGGGCGTGCCCGCTGGAATATGAAGGGTGTCGCGCAGAACAAGCACGGGGGGTGCCATAGGGTCAGCGGGATCCGGGTAGCGGACCTCCCACCACCATTGATGCCCGGTTATCTCAATCTGCAGAGCCTGGTCCAGATCAATACCCAAACCAGCCATGCGGTTGCCAGCGGGAATGCCCAACACCAGTAGGGTGGTAATACTGATCAGCGGCAGCAGGACGCCCCCACCGACGATCGTGGCCCGATGCCGGCGCTGTGTTTGCGGGCTGTCGACCCTGTGAAGTTGAGGTTCGGACAGGTGACCGTCAGGAGGGCGCCGCAAGGCATGAATCCAGGCGGCAACCACCCCGCAGAACACCAGCGTGAAAAAAGCAAACAGCCCCCACCAGATGGACGCAGCTTCAGTGGCTGCGACACCCGCGGGATCCAGAATCGACAGCGGCCTGCTGCAGGCTGTAGTCAGCACAGGGATGATCATCAGCCGTGAGACTGTTAAGCTGAATCTGAATACATGAAATAGGGACGGTTGCTCATGTCGAACAAAACACTTCTCCGACCGATTGTCAGCCGTATTAAAGTATTCGGCCATCCTGTGCATCCAGCGCTGATCCATTTTCCTGTTGCGGCGCTGATGGGACTGATGGCGACGGACCTGGCCTATGTGCTGACCAGGGATGACTTCTGGGCGCGGGCAGGTTTGTGGCTGGCGGGAGTCGGTGCTCTGGGGGGAGGCATTTCCGGCTGTGCCGGACTGGCTGATCTGGTGCTGGTAAAACAAATACGGCGTCTTGTTACGGCGTGGTGTCATGCCATTCTGGCGGTGATGCTGCTGGTGCTGGCTGCACTCAACTGGCTTTTGCGATTCAGCACTGAGGCGGATGTTGCGATAATTCCGTGGGGTCTGTATCTGTCGCTGCTCAGTGGCTTGCTTATGAGTGCCACCGGCTATCTGGGTGCCCAGCTGGTGTACGAGTATGCCATTGGGGTGGATATTGAAGAGGCGGCCGCCAAACGGCCGGATGCATGATCCCTGTCGGCCAGCAGTCATAGGCCAGCTCCCGGGCCCGGCTTGGCGAGCACGATCCATATAATGAGAAACATCAGCAGGCACAGGACAACGGCCATAAAGGCTGACCGTCGGCGGACGGGCCGCGCAGATTCCAGCTGCAACACGAGGGCGCCGGTCAATGCATGGCCTACAACGAGTCCGGTGACGAGGGTCAATTTCACGATCAGCCAGGGATCAACGGTTCTATTCAACAGGAATACTATCGCGCCTGTGATGATGGCCATCAATGCAGCGGGAGTGGAAATGGAGGTGAAGACAAACCGGGCAAGAGAGTCGTGATGCTGATACACCACAGGCAGATCTGATGGCACAACGCGTGAAGGGCACGCGGCGGCAATCAGGGTGAGCAGATATAACAGCGAGGCGCACCAGCACACCATGGCCATGATGTGCAGCGCCAGAATCCATACCATAACCAGCCTCCATAATGGCAATAGCCATCCCACAGTTTCAACCTTACCCCAGAACGCAGGCATATTGAAAATCGTTGTACTTTGGTCCAATGGATGCCACCCCTGCGCCTTGTTAGTATTCCTCCCTGATTTTGGAAGATTCCGTCTGGCAACCTGCCTCCACGCCTGAATTTTGGAGAAATACGCATGAATCCCATCGCTACTATTGTTTCAGTTCAGGGCTCGGTATGGGCACAAGCTCCGGATGGCACCGTACGGTTGCTGGCTGCCGGCGATCAGCTGATGGCGGACGATGTACTGATCTGCTCGGCAGGATCACAGGTTGTTCTGAACATTGGCGACGGCTCTCTGGTGACGCTGACTGGTGAGCAGGTCATCGAGATGGCCAACACTGTTCGCGCCAATGTCTCGGTTGATCCGGATGAGTCCCAGTTAAGTGCCGAGACGGTAGAACTGCTTGAGCAGCTGCTGGGGCCGCTTCCGGAGGGGAGCAGTTTCCTGACAGTCGACTCTACCTCATCGTCCTTGACCAGTCAGGGCTTCGGATTCGTAGAGCTGGCGCGGATCGGCAGTGAGCTGGAAGCCGATGGTATAAATCCACTGCGCCTCCGGCGGGTTGATGACCGGCTTGATAGAGGCCAGGTTGAGCCGCTGGAGCTGGAATCAACAAGCCGGACTGAGCCGGGCAATTTGTATGCCCAGCAATTCAACAATGCCGGGTATCCGGAAAACGCCCTGCCGGCGGATGTACCTGGCGGCACCATCACGGTCTCACTGCCTGACGTCAATGCAGGTAACCAGACCGGGACACTGATCAGTGGTGTTGTATCCGACGTGCCAGTGGGCACTGAAGTCACTCTTACCGTGACAGATACTCAGGGCAAGGCGGTGATCGTGACTGCCGTGACCGGGGAGGGAGGTGTCTACACGGTAGAAGCTGATATCAGCGGTCTGTCCGACGGTCCTCTGGTTGTGGTGGCCACAGCAACAGACTTGCGCAACGAGCTTATCAGCAGTGCCGACAGCTCAATCAAGGATACCTTGCCGGGCACGATCAGTGTCAGCTTCCAGAACATTGATAATGATGCCGGTTTGGCCACCATTACTGGCAGCACCAAAGACGTGGCCCCTGGTAGCAATGTCACGCTGGTAATACGTGACGCCCAGGGTGGCAGTATCAGTCTGACGGTGCAGGCCGGTGCGGATGGCAGTTTTGTTGCGCAGGGCGTCGATATCTCCGGTCTGGATTATGGCCACCTGTTCGTAGATGCGCAGACCGTGGATACCAAAGCCAACTCGATTACGGCCAGTGATGATGCACCCTATGCAGCGCCAAAAGGTGAAATCACCGTTAATATCGATAATCTGGACAATGCTGCAGGCACAATCAGTTTGTCCGGCAGCACGGAGAAGGTGACGCCCGGCAGCACCGTAAGCCTGGTGATTACCGACAAAACAGGTGCCTCTGTCAATGCCACTGCAACAACCGACAGCAATGGCGATTACCGTCTCAGCGGTGTCAACATTGATGAGCTGATAGACGGTCCGATTACCGTGACCGCTACAGCACTGGATGTCAGGAATCAGACCGTAACTGCAACAGAAAGCACAGATATCGATCTGGTGCCAGGGGCCCTGCAGGTTGATCTGGACGATGTCAATGCTGCCAACGTCAGTGCAGTCACTGTTCGCGGCAACACTCAAGATGTGCCACCTGGCTCTACAGTAACCATTGTAATTACCGATGGACAAAGCGGCAGCGTTACGACAACAGCCGTAGTCAATGCCGATGGGAGCTATCAGACGTCAGTCAACTTGAGTGGTCTGACCGATGGACCTCTGAGAGCGACGGCAACCAGCACAGACAACAATGGTCATCCGGTAACCGGCGTGGATGATGCGGTCAGGAATGTTGTCAGTGGGCCTGTTACACCACCACCCGGCACCATCACTGTTCAGTTTGACAGTCTGGACAATACCCTCATTACTGCTGACATAAGCGGCACTACCCGCTATGTGGGGAGAGGTCAAACCGTCAGCCTCACCATCACTGATCAATATGGCACACAACTGGCCTTCAGTGCCCTGGTTCAGGCAAATGGCACTTACAGTTACACAGGTGTCGATCTCTCCGCATTGGCGGATGGCCCGATTACCCTGACCGCCAGGGTTGTGGCAATGAACGGCGGCACGGTGACAGCAAATGACACCGATGTACTTGATGCCGTGCCCGGTGCCATCACCGTGCAAGGCAATAATGTAAACGGCGGCAATGAAACCGACGTACCGATTCGTGGTACGACCACTGATGTACCGGCAGGCGCTACGGTCAGGCTGGTTATTACGGACCAGCTTGGCGCAGTCATTAGTACTACAGCCACTGTTGGTGTGGATGGTCGTTATCTGATTACTGAAGATCTTTCTTCATTGGCAGATGGTCCACTGACCATTACTGCTGAGGTCGAGGATCACAACGGTGGTACGGTTACCAACAGCACTGCTGTTGTAAAAGACGCGATGGCGGGTGTCATTGATGTGACGCAGGTTACGGTGGACGATCTAGCTGGCGAGATCAGCGTCAGTGGTTCCACAATCAACGTCAATGTCGGCGAAGATGTCGTGATTACAATCACCGACCAGTTCGGTGTTTCTGCCACTGCAACCGTTCAGGTACAGGCCGGTGGCGGTTACAGCGTCACCGGGATTGATATCTCCTCTTTGACCGACGGCCCTTTAACCGTGAGGGCTGCCACTGTTGATCTGAACAATAATCCCATCAATGGCACTGCGAATGCAGTGCTGGATGCGGTAGCGGGCGCCCTGACCGTTGCGGTTGATGCGGTAAATGATGCTGCTAAAACCATCGATGTCAGCGGTACAACCACGGACGTACCGGCCAACGCCACGGTCACGATTGTGATTACCGACCAGAGAGGAACAAAGGTCACTGTTACCACTAATACAGATGGCAGCGGTAATTACAACCTGGATGGTATCAATATCTCCACGTTGGTTGACGGTCCGCTGACTGTTGATGCCCGCGCTACAGATCATAATGGGAACACTGTAAGCGGAAATGACACAGATGTGCTGGACAACCTGATCGGGGCCATTACAGTCACTCTGAACAATGTCAATAGTGGTAATGAAACCGCAATACCAATAACGGGCACTACCACCGATGTGCCTGTGGGCGCGACGGTGACATTGACCATCAGTGACGGTGTCAATCCGGATGTTGTGGTTAAAGCCACAGTACAGCCTAATGGTGACTACGTCACAACGGCCAACTTATCTTCGTTGAATAATGGCAACCTGACGGTTGTCGCTACAGCGACAGACAACAACAGCGCTCTTGTGACCAATAATGACACCGCAGTCAAAAACTCGGTAGCCGGCAGTATCCGCGTACAGGTGGACGCAGTGGACAACGGTGCGAGCACCATTGATCTGAGTGGCACCACCAGCAATGTGAATGTTGGCACAGCAGTTGTGCTGACGATCACGGATC
>CAZHUJ010000016.1:8831-42281 GCA_964535565.1 uncultured Pseudohongiella sp.
TCACTGTCACGGCGATAGTGCAGGCGAATGGTACTTACTCAACAACGGCCAATCTGTCCCCACTGACCAATGGCAACCTGACGGTTGTCGCTACAGCGACAGACAACAACAGCGCTCTTGTGACCAATAATGACACCGCAGTCAAAAACTCGGTAGCCGGCAGTATCCGCGTACAGGTGGACGCAGTGGACAACGGTGCGAGCACCATTGATCTGAGTGGCACCACCAGCAATGTGAATGTTGGCACAGCAGTTGTGCTGACGATCACGGATCAGTTTGGTAATGATGTTGTTGTTCCAGGTCCGGTACAGGTCCAAGTAGGTGGTACGTACAGCATCACCGGTGTGGATATCTCCACGCTGACCGATGGTCCTTTGACCATTACCGCACAGACCACGGATCTGAGTAGTAACGCGATTGATGATGACACCACGGCCACACTGAACGCGCTGCCCGGCGATCTGACGCTGAGCATTGACAATATTGCCGAGGCTGCTGGTGTTATCACCATGACAGTGTCCGGTACCACAGATGACGTGCCAGCGACTGCAGACAAACCAACAAGCGTCGTTACCATTACTGTCACAGACCAGTATGGCAACAGCGTTACTGGCACTGCCAACATGGCTGCAGATGGTAGCTACACAACAGATATCAATATCTCGACTCTGTCGGATGGCCCGCTGACAGCGGTAGCAACAGCACTGGACAATAATGGCAACACGCTTACGGATAATGACAATGCTCTGCTGGATGAGAGAACTGGCGCTATCACGGTTGTGCTGAACGACAATGATCCTGTATCAGCTGCAGACCAAGCCAATACAGAAATCAGTGGTACAACAACAGATGTACCTGCGGGATCGACCGTCACCCTCCTGGTCAAAGATCAGTTTGGTATTGCAGTACTGGTTACAGCAACTGTCACCAATGTGAACGCAGTAACCGGTATTGGTGAGTACACCACAACAGCTGATCTGAGCACACTGGCTGATGGTCCGCTGACGGTCACAGCCACAGCCGTTGATAACAATGGTGTGACTGTTTCTGGCAACGACAATGGTGTGAAAGATTCCCTGCTCAGTGATATCACTGTGACAATGGTTGATGTGACCCAGGCTAACGTCACAACCGTTGCTATCAGCGGTACAACGGCCGATGTGCAGCCAGGCAGAACAGTAACGCTGACGATCAGTGATGGCGTTAACCCTGATGTCATTGTTACGACTACTGTACAGCTTGGTGGCAATTACTCAACAACAGCGGATCTGAGCTCATTGGCTGATGGCGCAATTACTGTTACGGCATCAGTGCAGGATCAGAATGGCGCCACCATTACGGATACAGATCCATCCAGCAAGGATACGACACCACCCACATTGACCATTACGTCCGCAGACGCTTCGTTGGCTAACGGTGCAATCACGGAGGTAACGTTCACGTTCTCTGAAGCCGTACAGAACTTCGTCGCCGGCGACGTACAGGTTGCCGGTGGTGCACTGAGCAACTTCCAGCAGATCACACCAACAACCTGGACAGCAGACTTTACTGCAGATGGATCAGCCACGATTTCCATCTCGGTAGCCAGCAGCACGTTCAACGATCTGGTAGGCAACCAGGGCGTAGGTCACTCGTTGACGCTGAACAATGCACCTGTCGGTACAAATGCTGCTGCTGCCTCGACAGACAGTGCGGTGTTTAGCTATGAAACATCAACGATGTTTACTGATGTAGAGCCAGGTGCCCTTACTTACAGCATTGTGGGCGCACCAGCTGGCATCACCATCAATGCAGCCACAGGTCTGATCAGTGGCACCTTGGCCTCTGGTGCGAGCCAAGGCGGTGTAGCGGGTGTGTACACCGTTGTGGTAACCGCTACGGACAGTAAAGGCGCTGCCAGCACAGCCAATCTGGCACTGACAGTGACCAACCCCGCACCGATTACCATCGCAGCATTGTCTGATGTCACGGCCAACGATGCGCAGACACTGTCAATTCCAACAGCGGGCGTATTCCGGGATCCGGATGGTGACACGTTGACTTACAGCATTGCCAATGCACCGGCAGGACTGACAATCAATCCTGCTACTGGTGTCATCAGTGGCACGCTGGGCAAATCTGACAGTCAGGGTGGTGTTAACGGCGAGTACACGGTCACGGTGACCGCCAATGATGGTCAGGGAGGTTCGGTCGATTCCACGTTCACCTTGCAAGTGAACAACCCGGTACCGGTAGTGACGCCATTGCCAGGCTCGGCTGGTGAGGATGGCAAAGCCGTGAATATCAGCACAGCCGGTGCGTTCAGCGATCCGGATGGTGATGTGCTGACTTACGACGCTGTAGGTCTGCCTACTGGCCTGTCGATCAATCCCACGACTGGTGTCATCACAGGTACGTTGCAGACAAATGCCAGTCAACAAGGTCCGGCTAACGATGGGGTTTACAAGATCACTATTACTGCAACAGACGCAGACGGGGCCAGTGTTACCGATATTCTGGACCTGACAGTCACCAACCCGACTCCAACGGTAACCGCTCCACTCGCGGATACTACCGGTAACGATGGTGCAGCGGTAAACATTGCCACTGCCGGCGCATTTACAGATGAGGACGTGCTGACTTACAGCGCAACAGGTCTTCCCTCCGGTCTCAGCATCAACCCGACTACCGGAGTAATTACAGGTACCCTGCTACCCAATGCAAGTCAGGGTGGCCCAGCAGTTAATGGTGTCTACATTATTGTTGTGACGGCCAATGACAATCAGGGCGGTATAGCAACAGATACCTTCACGCTCACTGTGTCCAATGTCGCGCCGGATGCTGTTAATGATACCGGCACCACCAATGAAGACACTGTGCTGACAGTGAATGCCGCCAATGGCGTGCTGAAAAATGATTCTTCAGGAGACGGAGATGTCATTACCGTATCCCAGATCACCAATGGCACCACAACGGTCGGACCAGCAGGTTCGGTCACTGGCAGCAAGGGTGGTATTTTCACCATTAATGCAGACGGCAGTTACACCTTTAATCCGGATGGAAAATTCGAACATCTGGGCCAGGGTCAGAGCGATACCAGCTCGGTTACTTACACGATCAGCGATGGTCAGGGCGGCACGGATACAGCGACGTTGACGGTCACCATTACGGGTGTTAACGACGATCCGGAAGCGCAGAACGATGTATCCATTACCGGCAAGAACAACACCATCGCGATAGACGTGCTGGCTAACGATACCGATATTGATGCTATTGATGTGCTGTTTGTTTCTCACATCGAAGGTAATGCTATTGCATCGGGTCAGACGCTGGTGATTGCGGGCGGACATGAAGTCACTCGTAACGCCAATGGCACGCTGAGCTTCAAACCGGCCAACAACTATGATGGTGTTGTTGATTTCAACTACACCGTCAGTGATGGCAAGGGTGGCACTGATGTCGCCAGCGTCAAGGTGAATGTCATCAGTGTTGATATCAAGGACAACGCCAGCCTGACCTCACCAGGCGTAGTGAATAATGGTTTGGGCGATAACGTACTGGCCAGTATTGATAATCTCACTACAACCGTCATCACCGGTAAAATCCCGGTGGGTGGCACCATTGCCGGTGACCTGGTGATTACCGACAGCAAAGGCGCCACAGTCACAGTGGATGCCGACGACATTGCTATTTTCCCAACAGGAAAATTCACCACCACTGCCAATATCAGTGGCCTGGAAGAAGGCAATCTGACAGTAACGTTGATCGCAAAAGACGTGGGTGGCAATCAGGCCACAACCACCGATGTGATCCTGAAAGACACAATCACTGAAGTAGCGATTAATCCTCTGCTGGTAGTGAACGGCCAGATTCCCACGATCACGGGCACCGGTGAAGCCAACTCAACCATTACCATCAGAGTGGATGGCAATATTCTGGGTACGGCGACAGTCATTGCCAATGGCACCTGGAGCTATACACCGGCTGTACCCGTACCGGCAGATGTGTTTGAAATTCGTGCCGATGCAGAAGACAGATGGGGTAACACCAATCTGGCCAATGGCAATCCGGCACGTGATACCCGTGAAGTTCCTACCTTGACGCTGGATGATATGAATGGTGGTGCTGCCGGCCATCTGACAGTACTGGAGCCCGGCCTGGCTGATGGCTCCAGCCCCGATCCGACGGAAGTCAGCAAAACAGGTACATTCACCTTGTCCACCGGACTGGTGGAAACCCTGAATCGTCTGGTTGTTGGAGGCACCAACGTCAGCAAAGCACAGCTGGATAATCTGGAAAACTCCGGCACAGTGATCAATGCGATCAACACCACCTATGGCCAAATTCAGATTACTGATTTTGATAGCGGCACAGGTGTTGTGACTTATGTATATCGATTACTCGACAATACAACGGCACACCCCAATGCAGCAGGCAATAATACGGTCACAGACAGTATTGTGATTGATGTGGTCGACCAGAATGGTGATATCCGTCGTGACACCCTGAATGCGGTGGTGGTGGATGATATGCCTGAGCCGATTGATGATGTCTCCCGCTCAATTGTAGAAGGCGGAGCTGCCATCACTGGCAATCTGCTGACCAACGATACGCTGGGCGCCGATGGTGCAAGAGTATATGACTTCTCATATACAGACAGGAACGGAGATCCACAGACTTCCGTTGTGACAGCGTCCAGTGGCGCTGCGAACAATTCTGTCACTGTACTAACCCGGTACGGCAGCCTGACAGTTCAGAGCAATGGCAACTGGACATATACTCCGTTGGCGACAGCGCCGCACGGTGCCCCGCTGTCTGCGACGGATGAAGATATTTCAGATGATTTCACGTACAGACTGATCGATAACGACGGTGATATCAGTACCACCTCGGCGACACAGCCAATCGTGGTTACCGATACAGTGCCTGAAGTTGGAACACCGGATAACAGGACTGTCAATGAGCAGAATCTGCCAGCAGGTACTGCGCCTAATGCGGGTGCGTTGACCCGAACCGGTTCGCTGGATATCACGCGTAATGCTGATTCGATCAACACCACATTTGATGCAGCTCAGACCGGACTGGATGCGTTTGGTCTAACCCTGACGTCGGGTGGGACTCCTGTCACCTACAGCATCAGTCCAAATGGTCACGTGCTGACGGCAACAGCTGGCGGTAATACCGTGTTTACGGTCACCATAAACAACCCGACCTCTGCAAATCCAGGTTACACGTTTGTATTCAGCAGGCCACTGGACCACCATTTTGGTAACGATGAAATTGATCTACCGTTCAATTTCACTGTAACTGACTCAGACGGCGACACAGCGACAGGTCAGTTCACAGTAACCGTGGTGGACGATGCTCGTCCTCTTGGAGAGCAAGAGATAGAACTCGATGAGGATGGTACGATCACCTTCATCACAACCGCAGATGGTACATTTGCAAATACATCGATATACGACGCCGTCGATGCGCCGCATTTGATGGAAGCAAAATTTGGTACAGTCACAATAGGATTGGATGGTCGTCTTACTTATACACCTGATCCGAATTACAGTGGTCCAGATCGGTTCGAGTACGAGATTGACCAGAACGGCAGCATTACTAAGGTAACTGTTGATGTCATCGTCAATCCAGTCACTGACGTACCAACGTTTACCAGAGACGCCGCCAATATTACAACTGATGAAGATGTTGCTATTGCGCTTGGCTTTAACGTACCGGTGATCACAGATGATACCCGAGCCCCGTTAGCGCCTGAGGACTACCCGGAGCGCCTCGGCCCCATCACGCTGAGTGGTTTCCCTGTGGGTGCCAAACTGCTGGATGGAACCAATGGTGATGCAGAATTGCATTCATTCGCCACGACGTCCGTCACAATCAGAATTCAGGAGTATGTGACAGGCAGCAATCACACTAACACAGCAGGCACGCTGACACTGACGCAAGCGCAGTTTGAAGCCTTGAAAGTTCTGCCACCGGCAAACAGCAGTGAGAACTTCACTGTCACCGGTTCGGTGCAATCCTTTGAAGTTGACGCTGCAGGTGATCAACGCGCAGGCATTCTGCCCAAAACTACAACCATAACAGTGGCAGTGCAGGTTCTAGCTGTCACTGACGACGTGGTGCTGAAAATCAATGGCCTGGACGAGCACGATGTGCTGATTGACGAAGATACCTCGCTGGATCTCTCCGCTCTGCTCAGCTCAACGCTGATTGATCTGGATGGTAGTGAGCGACATGAAATCAGGATCACCAACCCTGTGGGTAATGAAACGATTTATGTCAATGGTAACGCAGTCACAGCGGGTAACTTCTTCACAATTGCTGCGCCTGGTTTGAGCGCCAATGCAGCCAACTTCCCTGCCATCACCATCACAGTGCCGGAAGATTTCAGTGGTGATCTGGAAGGTATTACCGTGACGCTGCGGGCAGAAGATACTGATGTCAATCCGGGTGATAATCTGGGCGGAAATCCGATAGGTGACAGTCCTCATCCAACCAATCCAGGCCTCAAAACTGATTCGGTTACGCTGAACCTGTACGTTGGGCCCAAAGCGGATGAGATCACGTCTCCAAATGTCAGTACGTTGGAAGACACGCCTGTGAAATTTATGGAAAACATGGCGCTGACCGATACTGATGGCAGTGAGGAAATCACTGCGATTGTGATCAACGAAGTGCCAACAGGCTGGGTGATTCGTGACGCCGGCGGTAATATTGTGCATACCGGAAACGGGGTGGCAAATTTCACAGTACCCAATGGTGATATAGCCAATGACAATTTCCGTGATTACACCATCACGCCACGTGCACACAGCAGTGTCGATGAGACCCTGTTGATTTCAGCGACTAGCACAGACACCAAGACTGTTGATGGTGCCTTGATGACAGACGACGAAACCACAGACATCAGTGTGCGTGTAGTGGTCACTGCTGTCGCCGAAAGAGTGGATAACGACTCCAATGGTGCCGGCGGCAACGACGTAACAATCAATCCAGCCCACACTTACATCAAAACCGGTAAGGAGGATGAGTGGTTTGCTCTGCATGAAGACGCTGCCGCTGGATTTAACCTCGCTCCGCACTGGAGCAATGAGGACAACGATGGTTCGGAAAAAACCTTTGCAATGTTGACGCCGGTTGTAACGCTTGCTCCACCTGGCGATGGCTCTCCGATGGGATCAGCGTTCCGCTATTTTGATGGCACTGACTGGGTAGTGCAGACCTTCAATGGCACTGCTGTTCTTGTGCCAATGGAGTACCTGAATACGCTGGAGTTCCGTGGTGCGCCATACCAGGCAGCGGTTTATGATATTACTGTTCAAGCCCGGACGGTGGATACAGATCCAGAGACAGGAGTGGAAAGCGTTGCAACCTCAGGAACTGCTACGCTGGGTGTAATTTTCCTGGAGCCAGTTGCCAACGACATCACTATTGCAGTGACGTCGCCTGCTCAGGGTCTGGAAGATACCAATATCCCACTGAGTATCCGGCCACGCAGTGATGATCCGTCAGAGATCTTTACGGTTACCATCAAAGGTGTACCGGCAGATGCCATACTGAATTACAAAGGCAATCCGCTGGTGCCGGATGGGGATGGCGATTACATCATTTCGCAGTTTGATCAGTCTGCAACATTGAATGTACGTCCGCCGCTGCACAGCAATACAGATTTTGTGCTCACAGTTGAAGCGTACTCCGTTGACGCCTTTAACGGGGTCAGCAGTGTCTCAGCCACCGAAACCATTACCCTGAACGTGGATGTGCGGGGCGTGGCGGATCCGGCAATCATTACGATTGCCGAGCCGGACTATCTCGAATCTGATCTGGACAGTAATGGAAATCTGGTAAGTCTTACCGATGTCTATACAACGCTGGAGCGCACAGATACTGATGGCTCCGAGTTATTGACTGTTCGTATAACAGGCCTGCCAGCAGGATTCACTCTGGTTGGTGGCGGTACCTTTATTGGAGGCGCCGGCGCAGGACGCACCTGGATTATTCGGGAGGCGGAATTTGCCAACATCAGTATTCACACGCCTTCAAACTTCAGTGGTACTGTGAATTTCACCGGCAGGGCAGTCACCACGGAAAATGACGGTAATGCCTGGACTGGAGCCCTGAACAATCTGAAGTTCACGGTAACTCCAGCACCAGAGGCAGAGATTGTCCTGTCCAGCACAGTGGACGAGGACACAGTTGGGCGTATCAATTTCAACGTGGCACATCGTAATGGTGATACCAACGAATCCGTCTCTGAAGTATGGATCAGTGCTGCTGATGTGGCGGATCTGATTGCCGATGGTGTTTCCTTGTACTTTGGTAATGGTACCAGTGTGACATTGGCTGATGCGGCAGCAAATGCTGGCGTGCCTTCCGTGGTGCTGGACGCAGGCTGGTACAAACTGACAGGCGCTGCCTTCAATAATATCTATGCCAAAGGAGCGTATAACGAAACTGGCACCTATAAATTTGTTATTCGTTACCAGATTACAGATCCTTCGACGGATGGCACTCTGCCTGCCCAGACAGCCTGGTCAGACGATACCTATGAGTTGATCATTGCAGCGGTAACTGATCCATTCACAATCGTAGTTTCCAATATCACGGTGGCTGATCCAGCTGCGGCGACGGTGGATGTTGGTGATGCTGAAGTCACTGCGACAGCCAATACGACGGTATTTGTTGAAGTCACTCTCAGCAAAAATCCGGATTCTGAGGCAAACAACGAACGTGATTACGATGGCAGTGAGAACCTGCTGTATTACATCATTGATAACGTGCCACATGGTGTCACGGTCAAGGATGCAATCTTTATTGGAGAAACCTCTACTAACTCAAATACAGGTCAGTGGCGCCTGGATTTACCGAATACGCCGCTCAACGGACCCATTGTACAAACACTGGAGTTCCATCTGGCCGGGACAGCCGCGCAGCTGCAGGATCTCAATGACTTCTTGCGTATCACGGCATACACACAGGACACGGGTCCAACAGGCCCTGCTGAAACGCTGAGCTCCTTTACAGGATGGCTGCTAGTCACGCCGGAAGACGCACTAGGGTTTACAGGTGGTGCCGAGTTGCCTGCTGTAATTCTGCCGTCGGAGCAGAATCCAGACTATGAATCAGATGAGGAGGTTCTGATTCAATTGAATGAGCTGATTGATGCCAGCATTGATACCACAGGTACCAGCGAAACCTTCGCGGTTACGATCGACAATCTGCCACCGGGTGCAACGGTAACAGGAATGACGCAAATCACTTTGGCTGGAGAAACCTTGTGGTCGGCCAGCGGCTCCGGCGGCAATGCCGCTCTACAGGCGCTGTTAGCAAGTATTCGTGTCAGGCCGCCTGCAAATTTTAACTCCAATCATGGTCCGTTTGTGTTTGATGTGACTCTGACAACCTATGCCAATAGTGGCCAGCAGAACGTAGAGATTATTCCTGTCAGCCATGATATTGATCCGATCAGCGATCCAGTGGACATAGGTATCAATATGCTGGACGACTCACCGGAAGGTGCTGACGTCGATATCAGTATTGCAGTCAATAACGGCCCGGATGGTGCCTTTGCCAATCTGGTTGATGGCATACTCTATGTGACGGTGAACGACGCAGGTATGAATGCGCCGGGTGTACTGTTGGACAATACAGGTACGCCGCTTGTGCAGACAGCAGTCGATGGTGTAGCTGGTATACCTGACGGTAACTACTATGTCTTTAACGGCGTCGATCTGGGCGATACTGTCAGCCTGGTTTATCGTCCAAATGGCACTGCATCAGGGGCAGTATCTGTATCTGCCCGTATCCAGTCTCAAGAGGATAATGCACCTAATACAGTGACCGCACTGCAGTCTGACACAGTGGATATCAATCCAGTTAACAGCGGTTATCATCTGGACGTGGCCGATAGTACAGGCGCTGAGGACACACTGATACAACTCGATGTGCAGTCAGCCAGTCTGATTGATAACGATGGTTCAGAAAGTGTAGTGTCAGTACTGTTGCGTAATCTGCCGAACGGCTTCCTGGTGTTCACAGGTGCGAATTCAGGTTCTGCCACTCTGGCTAATAATGTGGGTGATGATGGCAGCGGCCTGGGTAACAATATCTGGTCAATTCCAACCCCGGATGGCCAGCTGCCAGCCTTTATAGGTATCAGGCCTCCACAACACTGGAGTGGATCGCTGTCAGGTCTGGAGCTGGCTGTATTGACTGCAGAACAGGATCAGGACACTGTTGAAACTGTCGCAGATTTCGATCTGAGCGTCACCGGAGTAGCTGATGGCCTGGGCCTGAATCCTGCACTGAGTTTTGGTGTGGCAGGAGAAAAAATTCCGCTGAGCCTGAATGCCAACATGGTAGACGTTGATGGATCGGAAACTGTGACATTAACGTTCACAAACCTTGGGCAGCACGCAGCATTCTACACCAACGCAGGTAACCTTCTGCTTGCAGCAAGTTATGACGCTGCGGCAGGCGGCAGCTACACTCTGACTGGTTTGACCAGTGCCCAGGTGAATGATCTGTATCTGGTGCAGGCTGCCAGAACTGGTACTGTTCAGATTACGGCGAGAACTGTTGAGAGTGATGGTGATATATCAGCGCCAGTTACCAGGCCCATGAATCTGAACATTACTCAGCCACTGGCTACAGCGGGTAACGATACCTTCCTTTTTGGAAGCGCTACTGCCATCAATGGTGGAGCGGGTACTGATACAGTCATGTTGCGACTGGGTGAAAGCCTGGACTTCAGCGCATTCCCGGGCGCAAGACCTCAGAATATTGAAATATTCGATCTGGGTCAGGCGGGAGCTAACAATCTGACTAATGTGAAATTGGCAGATGTGTTGGCAATGACGGACGGCAACAAGACGCTCACCATTCTGGGTGATGCTGCTGACACCGTGACACTGTTGAACGATGATCATGTAGTCAGCACCTGGCAACTTGTCAACGCCGACGATGGTGGATTCTCGGTATACACGCATGCAACAGATCCGGCTGTCATTGTCAGGATCGAGAATCTTATTGATAAGTCGATCATTGACTGATCGAGATAATTGTCGAGATCAGTAAATAAAATCGCCGGTTTACTCTCAGGAGTAAGCCGGCTTTTTTATACCTACGGAATTTTAGGCATAGACCTGCTAATATCATAATATTAGTAATTCACTAATATTAGAGATAAGTAATATGACTGTATTACTTTTAAGTCTTGATAAAATTCAAAAGCAATTGACCGAAAATCTTCGTAATCGGCGATTGGCCAGCAATCTGACTCAAAAAGCGCTCTCCGAGCGCTCGGGTGTGCCATTGCCCACCGTACGCAAATTCGAGCAACAAGGGCAGATATCGCTGGAATCACTGCTGAAGTTGTTAATGGTGCTCGGGGGCATAGACGCTATCCTCCAGGCAACACAGC
Organism: uncultured Pseudohongiella sp.; assembly: GCA_964535565.1. Lineage (GTDB taxonomy): Bacteria > Pseudomonadota > Gammaproteobacteria > Pseudomonadales > Pseudohongiellaceae > Pseudohongiella. The sequence goes on from CAZHUJ010000016.1 coordinate 20,242, forward strand.
CACAGCCTGCGGAATTCTCCTCCATTGACGACGTACTGAACGCTGACAGGACGCCTGTACGCAAAAGGGGACGTCGCAAATGAAGAATCAGTTAGCGGTGGCGGAGATAAAAGTCGGCTTGAATACAGGCGGTGAACTAAAGCCGCTTGGCCGTCTGGCAGCGCATGAGCGAAAAATTTACTTCGAGTACAACAGCGCATTTATAAGCACAGGGCTGGAGATCTCGCCGTTCCACCTTCCTTTGAAATCGGGTGTCAGTAGTTTCGACCCAAATCTGTTTGAAGGTTTGCCTGGCGTGTTCAACGATAGTTTGCCCGACGGTTGGGGCCGTCTGCTGTTCGATCGTTATGCGCGCTCTTGTGGCATATTGCCTTCGGAGATTACTCCCCTGACAAGGCTTGCACATATTGGACACCATGGTATGGGAGCATTGGTTTACGAACCCGACCACAGTACACATGACACTGACAGTGTGATTGTTCTTGATAGATTGGCTGAGCAGGCGCAAGAGGTTCTGAATGGAAGCGCTGATGATGTACTGCAGGAGCTTTTAAATCTGAACGGATCTTCCGCCGGTGCCCGTCCAAAAGCGCTGATTGGCCTGGATCTCGCACGTCAGAGCATCATTCATGGTGCGCGTGAATTGCCAGTTGCGTACGAACCCTGGATGGTAAAGTTTTCGAATTTCCAGGATGGCGCTGATGCAGGCGCAATTGAATATGTATATGCGCTGATGGCATTTGATGCTGGTCTGATCGTCCCGGACGTACATCTGTTTCCTGCGCAGAAAGGCGCTGGATATTTTGCTATCAAACGTTTCGACAGGAATGGTGAGCAGCGATTGCACATGCACTCGGCCAGTGGTCTTTTACACTCGGATTTCCGCGTCCCTTCGCTTGATTATGAGGACCTGATTGCACTAACAGGTCGGCTGACCAGAGATGTGCGGGAAGTTGAGAAAATGTATCGGCTGGCTGTGTTTAATGTGCTCGCGCATAATCGCGATGACCATGCCAAAAATTTCAGTTTCCTGATGAACTCCGAAGGGCAATGGCATCTATCGCCTGCCTACGATCTGACTTTCTCGTCAGGGCCACGCGGAGAACAAAGCACAATGGTGATGGGGGAGGGCCGAAAGCCCGGTGTTGAACATCTGGTGAAGCTGGGTGAGTCGGCTAAAATTGCCAAAGCACGTATCCGCGAAATTATTGACCAGACACATGCCGCACTTTCGCATTGGCCAGTGCTGGCTGGGCAATATGGTGTAAGTCAGGTTAACAGGCAGCTTATTGCGGACTTCATTACGCCGGCAGGCTCTACTTTTTAGTAAGCGGATATTATCCGTTCTGAACTTGCGGCAGGTTCACTGACCCGGATTTTTCCTGACGGTTTATCAACAGGGTCAGTTGCACACGATCACGTACCTGCAATTTTTCAAATGCAGAACCAAGATGGGCTTTAACAGTGCGCTCGGTCACATCAAGTCGACGAGCGACTTCCTTATTGCTGTGAGCATTGGCCACCAGCAGGCAGACTTCGCGCTCGCGGGCAGTCAGGCTATCCAGCACGGAAGTGTTCGAAGGGGTTTCGTTGGCAGCTGATGGAAGGGCAGCAGACGGAAGATCAGACCTGGCACTATTAATACCCTTGAGCAGATCGCTGACAAAATCAGGTCCAAGCCATAAGCCGCCGCTGACAACAGCTGTGGCTACTGCCTGCAGGGTTGCTGAAGTCGCAAGGGCATGAACATATCCCCGTCCACCAGCAGACAAGGTGGTCAGCAGTTCGACTCTGGATTCATTAAGACTGAGCGCAACAACAGTGGCACCGGCGTCTGCCAGCCGCTTGACCAGCAACTCCCAACCGGGAAGACTGGTCAATACCCAGCACAACGAATCAACGCCCACAATATTATCGCCGCCTGAGGAATCGGTGATGACAGCATCCGGAAAAGTCTGTTGCCAGCGCTCGGATACCAGATTGGGCAGTGCGAAGAAAATGGGTTTTTTCATCGTTCACTCAATGCATTCGATGTTGCTCTGAGCAGAGGTTTCATCAAATACTGCAACACGGTGCGTTTGCCAGTCAGAATATCCACCTGCGCTGTCATACCGGGAATAATAGGCAGGTTGTTATCCAGCTCCGCGCTTTGCGTGCGCACCCGAACAAGAAAATAGGTGTTATCGCGTTCGTCGGTGATGGTATCAGCGCTGATAAACTCCAGCGTGGCATCCAGTCCACCGTAGATGGTGTAGTCGTAAGCTGAGAGTTTTACAACTGCATCCAGGCCGGGACGCAGGAACGCCACATCAGTCGGATTGATGCGTGCTTCAACCAGTAACTGATCATCCAGCGGTACCAGCTCTGCCACTTCGCGGCCAGCAGGTATAACACCCCCCAGCGTGTTATAAAACACCCGTTGTACAATCCCGCGTACAGGCGCACGCACTTCTGTGGAATTAACCATGTCTGCCAGTCGGCCGCTGCCTTCTTCTAGGGCGCGCAGTTGTGCCAATGCTTCAGAGAGCTCGGTGCGCCAGCTGTTACGGAAACTCAGCTCGGCTTCCTGTATACGACTGCGGCTTTCCGCGATAGCGGATTCAACGGCGCCCGTTCGCGCTTCGGTTTGCGAGATTTCCCCCTCTATCTGGGCGATCTGACGCTGCAGTCGCAGCACATCAATTTCTGATACGGCGCCGGAGTTCAGCAGGGGGAAAGTGGCTTCGTATTCACGTGAAGCCAATGCCAGATTACGACGCTCAGCCTCCTGGCGTGCGTTCACTTCTTCCAGTTCTTTCAATCGCTGGGCCAGCTGTTCGCGGTGCACGCTCAGACGTTCTTCCAGCTCCAGCATATTCTGCGTGAAATGCTCATGCTCGCGGCGAGCAATCTCGGGGATCTGGCTGGCGATACTGTCGTCCAGCATAAAACTGCTGTTTTCGATCAGGCCGGTCAGGCGAGCAATTCTGGCGCGAAGTGCAAGAATCTGGGTATGACTTTCCTGAAACGATGACAGTGAACGTGTTCTGTCGAGTACATACATCAGATCGCCGGCTTCAACCACACCACCTTCCTGGACATGAATCTCGCGGATCACGCCGCCATCCACAGATTGCACCACCTGCAGCTGGCGCGAAGGGATGATACGACCCTGTCCACGAGTGACTTCATCAAGCGCGGCTACACTGGCCCATGCCAGCAGAGCTACAACGGTCAGCGCAATTCCGTAAATCATCATGCGCCCGCGCAGAGGTGTTTGCTCCATGCTCGCCCATTCGGCGTCACCTATCCAATCGTGACGTCGCCGTTTGCTCAGACCCATACGGTTAAACAGGCTGGTTGTTGCGCGGTTGAAACGGTGGTCCTTGCTGGTGACACGCTCGATAGACTCAAACGCTTTCTGTTCAACGGTTTTTTGGTCTTTCTGGCTCACGCAGATACCTCTGCCGAGGTTTTAACGGGCGCGGACTGCAGTGCGGCCAGCACTTTATCTTTGGGGCCGTCAGCAGCGATCTTGCCGTCTTCCATCACAACCAGTCGATTGACCAGATCAAGTAGAGCAGTGCGATGCGTGACCAGAATCAGCGTACGATTGCGGATAAAACGTGCCAGCTGAGACTTGATATGAGCTTCAAGTGCGTTGTCCAGAAAGCTGCTGGGTTCATCGAACAGCAGAATTCTAGGTTCATGAATCACGGCACGGGCGATCGCAACGGCCTGGCGTTGCCCTCCGGACAGCAGCTGTCCGCGCTCACCTACATGCATATTGATGCCATCGGGATGGCTCTTGATCAGGCTCCCCAGGCCGGCGATGTTAATCGCACGCATGATGCGTTCGGCATCCGCATGGGGTGCAGCCAGCGTGATGTTTTCGTGCAAGGTGCCATTAAACAGAGTGATGTCCTGGGAGATATAACCGATATGCTGCCGCAGCTCACTCGGATCAATCTGACTGATATTGGCGTCATCGATCAATACCTTGCCAGAGGTCGGCGGGTATAGACCATTAACCAGCTTCTGAACAGTGGACTTTCCGGAGCCCGTGCGACCGATAATCGCCAGGTGCTCGCCGGGATTGATACGCAATGAAACATTTTTCAGGGCGGATTGCTCGGCTTTCGGATAGGTAAGGGATACGTCCTGCAGCTCCACCTTGCCCATAAAGTGAGGTCGTGTCAGCCAGTGTTTGCCGGCAGGTCGATCTACCGGTTTTGCCATTAACTCATTCAGGGAGCTCATAGAGTTGGCAGACTGGAAATACTGCGTCAGCAGTCCTGCAACCTGGCTCACGGGTGCCATGGCACGTGAGGAGAGCAGATAAGCCGCAATCAGACCGCCTTGTGACAGCTGCTGATTAATAATGAGATAAACACCAATAATAATGATGGAGACAGAGGTCACATGCTGTAGCCATTGAGCGCCACTGCTCACAGATAATCCCAGTGAGCGCAGGCGCGCACCGCGATCAGCCAGAAATACGGAAGTGCGCTCCCACATACCTTGGGCGCGGCTCTCGGCGTTGAAACTTTTGACGGTATCCAGCGCCTGGATATGCTCCACCAGCATGCCGCTGCGATGTGAACCTGCCTGCCAGACTTCTTCAGACAACTTGTGCAGGTTCTTCTGCACTGCCAGGGCATACAGCAGTACCAGCAACGAGCCCACTATGATTGGGATCGCCAGTGGCAGTGATATCAACGCAATCACAGCGGTGAACAACAAGACAAATGGCAGGTCTATCAAGGCCAGCAGCGTCATTGAGCTCAGAAAGGCACGGATGCTTTCAAATGAATTCACGCTGGAGGCAAACGAGCCAACGGATTCCGGTTTTGCATCCATGCGCAGACCTAGCACATGCGTCATGATACTGGACGATAGTTTGACATCCGCCCGACTCGCCGCCAGATCCGCATACCAGCCACGCAGCAGTCTTAACGCCAGATCAGCACAAAAAACCAGGAAAATACCGGCGGACAACACCCAGAGAGTCTCAGTGGCACGATTGGGCACGACGCGGTCGTACACATTCATCACAAACAGGGGCATTGCCAACGCAAACAGGTTGATAAACAGGGAGGCAATCAGTACATCGCGATAAACGGGACGGTTTTCTTTGATAACGTCCCAGAACCAGTGGCGGCGAGTGCCGCCGGGGATGCCGACACGAGAATCGTTGAGAGGGGAGATACGCCGGCAATAGATCGCCATGCCACTGTACTTTTCCTCCAGCTCTTCGTGGCTGCAGGTGACTTGCGAGTCAGGCAGGTCGGGGAACATCACATCATAGCGGGTGTGGTCCGCGGCCCGCTTTATCAACAGGCAGGCGCGTCCATCCTTCATCAGCAGGACAACAGGAAAGAGCGCGGTATTCAGATCTTGCAGACGGCTACGCACAATACGCGATGTAAAGCCTATTCTGCTGGCGGCACGATCGAAGGTCGATGGCATCAGCCCCTGTCGTGCCAGGGGCAGGCCAGAGACCAGTGCGTCGCGAGTCGTATTGATGCCATGTATTCTGGCCAGGGCCAGAATACAGTGAGCCAGATCATCATTCACCGTTGAAACGCTGTTGTCGGTGCTCATTTAATCAGCCTGCTGATCAGCGCATGCAGGCGTTGGAGGGGTCCACCTCAACCGGACGGGCATTGAGGTCACTCAAAGAGGGCATGTCGCTGCGCGTAACGCCCAGGGTGGTGAGCAGGTTGCCCATGGCAGCAAGAGTGCTCAATTGAGCGATCAGCAGATCATGCTCGGCATGCACCACTGCGCGACGAGCCTGGAAAGACTCGTTCTGTGCATCCAGGACATCCAGCAGTCCGCGCTGGCCAATACCGAACTGGTCCTGATATGCGACAGCGACACTATTGGCGTTGTCTCTGTGAATGCGCAAAGCGGTCAGCTGGGTGCGCAGGGTATTAACATTGTTAAAAGCAATAGACGCAGTCTGGCGCAGATCCACACACGCTTTATCACGCAGGGCACGTGCACGATTGGCGCGCTCATAAGCCGCTCGGGTCGCAGCGCGATCGCTATTACCACGGAACAGATTGTAATTGACGACCAGCTCGACAACGTTCTCATAACCGTCGTTCTGACCCATGCGTTCTACGCCGTACAGATTATCGTTATGTGTATGGCGTGCGCGCAGTTCAACAGTTGGCATATATCGGGAACGACGCATGCCGACTCCTTCGTCAGCTGCTTCAATACCCGTAATTGCCGCATGGAATGCCGGGCTGCGGGTATAGGCAACATTGAGCACATCGTCAATGGATGCGGGCAGATTCACGGCGATATCCGAGACCTGGGAAGGCTGGCCGGGCATGTTGCCGGACAGGCGCAGATAACGTTGAGTCACGTCATGCAGATTCGAGGTTTCGGTATGCAGATTGGATTCGGCCAGTGCAAGTCGGCCAGTGATCTGACTGAGGTCGGCGCTGGTGCTAAGTCCGGAACCGACACGGTTTTCGATCTGGCCATGTACACGCTGGTGGTTGTTGTAGTTTTCCTGGGCCAGTGCAACCAGCGCGTTATAGCGTCGGTTGTCGTAGTAGGCAGCCAAACCTTCCAGTACTACCCGTTCGGCAGTGTCCAGAAATTCGTAGTAGCGAATCAGCTGGAAAAAGTGGGCCTGACCGACTTCACGGCGAACACGGAAGCCATCAAACAACAGCTGGGTAACGGACAATTGCGCCTGACTGCGGTTGTACTCCTGCAACATGTCTTCACGATCGACACGACCGGCGGTGGCACTCAGGTCTACAGAAGGCATATAGCTGCCGCGTGCCTGTCTCAGGTCCTGGGACGACGCCAGGAATTCAAACCAGCGTGCCTGTATTTCCGGGTTCCTTTCAATAACAGTCAAAGCAAAATCCTGCGGACTCTGGGCATAAGCTGTGCTGAAACCGGTGGAGCCGAGTGCCAGACACATTGCCAACAGGGCAGTGCTCTTGTTGAGGCGGTCAAGCAGGGTTAAAGAAGCTTTGCGTCGCCCAATGCTGTTCATATCCATGTTCACTCAATTATTGAATCAATCAGATAGTTGCTCTTGATCGCCGCACTGAGCTTTGCATTGTTATTAGCTCCGGCAGTAAATTCTGTCAGTTGTCTGGGCTCATATCATAGACTGGCAGCGCACGTTGGTACAGGCTTGTGCAGCAGCGCGCGCCTCAAAACAGGGCAATTTTATAGCTGCTGGTCAGTACAATGCCCAATTCCGGGGGTAAAAATGGGGCAGCTTAGGGAAGAAGCGCGATAGGAAGGCGTATTCCAGCGTCGGGTTGATTCTGGCAGGCGTCAGGTGGTGTTTTTTAGCGGAGCCTGAAGATGCGGTGAACTTACAATTCGTTGTTGCTGCCCCCAGGTTTCTGGGTTCGCAGTATCCGCAAGCTTTTATTGATGCGCTTGAGATAATCTTTCAGCTGGTCCCGCCGCAATCGGGCCACACCCATGGCCAGGACATCGATAGCCAGCAGATGTGCAATCCGTGATGACACCGGCGTGAAAACCTGCAGATCCTCCTCCATATTGACGAAGATAGGAATAGTACACAGCTTGATCAGCGGGGTGTCTTTGGGGGCCAGACCTACCACCGTGGCGCCGGCATCCAGCGCCAGCTCCACACTCTGTATCAGTGCCTTGGTGCGGCCGGACTGAGAGATCGCGACCACGACATCCTGCGGACTCAGAGAAATGGCAGACATGTGCTGGATATGGGGGTCTGTATAAGCCGCACTGGACAGCTGCAGGCGAAAGAACTTGTGCTGTGCGTCCGAGGCCACCGAACCCGAGGCGCCAAAACCGTAGAACTCCACCCGTTTGGCGCTGTTAATAACGGCGATCGCACGCTCCAGCGCAGCCGGGTCCAGTTCGTCGCGTACCGTCAGCAGCGAGCCGATGGTTGAATCGAAGACTTTGTGGCTGAGGTCAGCGATGGTATCGGCATCGTCGACTGAAAACTGGGAGTAGCTGCTGCTGGCGCCCAGATGCTGGGCCAGTTGTAACTTGAATGCCTGGAAGCCATCGATGTCCAGCGCATGACAAAAACGGACTACAGTGGGCTCACTGACTTCGGCACCGGCAGCAACGTCCACAATACGCATTCCCAGCACAGCCTGGGTATGGTCGAGAACAAAATCGGCAACCTTGCGCTCGGATTTGCGCAGGTTTTCTCTTCTATCCTTGATTTTACTGATCAGATTCTGCGGTTCCACCTGGTGATCCTGTTACACTGCTTGCCGCGAATATATCAGGAAGCCGCCCAAAATAGCAGCTTGCGAATGACAGCCTCTAATGTGCAAATACAAATCGGCCTGAAAATCCAGGACATTGCCGCCACTGACTGGAACCGGCTGGTAGTGGGGGAAAGTCCATTTCTGCAGCATGAATTTCTGCTCGCGCTGGAGTCAAGCGGTTCGGTTGGAGAGAACAGCGGCTGGATTCCCTACCATATTTGTGTGTTTGAAAACGGTTTGCTGCTGGCGGCGATGCCGCTTTATATCAAACATCATTCTTATGGAGAGTATGTGTTTGACTGGAGTTGGGCGGATGCCTGGCGTCGTTATCAGATTCCATACTACCCCAAGCTGGTCAGTGCGATTCCGTTCACACCCAGTCAGTCTCCACGGCTGCTGGCGGTAGATAAAAAAACCACGCAGCGTGTTATGACACCCATTTTTCAAGCCATACAGGCGCTGGCTCGCGAACACGGTTTCAGCTCATGGCATATTCTGTTTCCGGATCCGGGTACTGCAGCTGTGCTCAACACAGTGGAACTTGTTCGCCGCGAAGCCGTGCAGTTTCACTGGTACAACCGGGACTATCACAGTTTTGAGGATTTTTTATCCGCTTGCAGCTCACGCAAGCGCAAAAATCTGAGAAAAGAACGTCAGGATGTGATGCAGCAGGGCTTCCGTTTTGAGAAGTTGAGCGGGGCCCGGATCACCCGGCCGATATGGGATCGTTTTTACGAGTTTTACCAGAATACCTATCAGGTGCGCGGACAACATGGCTACCTGTGCCGCGAGTTCTTCACGCAGTTGCATCAAACCATGTCGGAGCAGGTTTTCCTGGTCATGGTCAGTCACCCGCAACGCGATGAATATGTGGCAGGCGCACTGTTTCTGAAAGATCAGCACACGCTGTACGGCCGCTACTGGGGCTGTGAGCAGGACTATCAAAATCTGCACTTTGAAACCTGCTATTACCAGGGTATTGATATCTGTATCGCAGAAGGGCTGGAACGATTTGATGCCGGCGCACAGGGAGAGCACAAACTGAGACGGGGATTCGAGCCAGTAATAACCAGTTCCTATCACTGGATTGCGGACGCCGGCTTTGACCAGGCGATCCGCGAGTTCTGCCGGGAGGAACGCAGTTACATACGGGCATATCACAAGGAGGCTGAAGCGCAATTGCCTTATCGTTCAGACTGGAGGCGCTCAGAGCTCAGGGATTGTCAATGATAAAAGAGGTTAACTGACCCCTTTGCGCGGTATCCAGGCCGGAGTACCGTAACAGCATCTGGAAAAAATCGGCGTCTTCGCGTTTTTCCAGGGCGGCAATGCTATGCACGTAAGCGGTGATGTTGCTGATTGAATGGCTGGCCTGATTGCCAGGCGACAATGTCAGCGAAGTCAATTCAAAAATACCGGGATGGCGTTCGCCGCGTTTGCTGACCAGCAGCACCTCGTCAATACTGATAGCCTTGATCATGCATTTGAATTCGACGTTACCCCAGTGCAACAGTGCGGTCCCTTTGAATTTTCCCGGCTGTTTTGCGGCGGGCCCAGCGGTGAGCACTTCCGCAGAACCCGTAGAGAGTTCAGGTTTGCCACTCAAAATGTCCAGTGAGCTGAAAGGCCCTGTGCGACTGCTAGTCTCCTGTTTAACCGGTGCTATCTTGCCGGTCTTGACCAGGGCCTTGTGCACTTTTTGCATCAACTCTTCGGCCGTAAACGGTTTGCCCAGATAGTCAGTGACACCCGCCTGTGCCGCACGCATGATGTTCTCCTTGCCGCCCAGACTGGTAATCATGATAAACGGCACGGTGGCCAGATTGTCCTTGCCGCGAACCCAATGCAGCAGTTCTTCGCCACTGATCCCCGGCATTTCCCAATCACTCAGCACCAGATCGATGGGCTGACGATTCAGAATGGACTGTGCTTTCCTGCCGTCGGATGCCTCCACAATTTCCGCCTGCGGCAAAAATTTACGCAGGGTCCGTTTGATCAGGTCACGTATGAAGCTGGCATCGTCAGCAAGCAGTATATGAATTTTCATCTCAGGCCTGTGTCGTTCAACTTTCTCAAAAACACCGGTGTCTGCGGTGTCGAGTCTGATTTACTGTAGTGATATCCATCCACGTCAAAGCCGAGAATATCATCTGCGCGATTTATTCTGTTTTTAATGATATAGGCCGCCATACTGCCGCGTGCCCTTTTGGCGTAAAAGCTGATGATTTTGTATTGGCCGTTTTTGTAATCCTTGAATACCGGACTGATGACAGGCACGTTCAGCGCTTTTAAACTGACCGCCTTGAAATACTCGGTCGACGCCAGGTTGATCAATGTTTGTTCTTTGTGCGCGAGTAGTTCTTCGCGCAGTCTTAACGCCAGTTTTTTGTCCCAGAACGCATAAAGCGATTTGCCCGTTTCATGTCGCAACGCGGTTCCCATTTCCAGCCGATAGGGCTGTATCAGATCCAGCGGTCGAAGCAGGCCATACAGGCCCGACAATATACGTACATGCCGTTGGGCAAAAGCCAGGTCCTGCTCGTTTAATTCACGTGCGCTTAATCCCTGATAAACGTCACCGGTAAAAGCAAACAGCGCCGGTCGCGCATTATCCCGGGTAAACGGCACATGCCAGTCAAGATTGCGCCTGAAATTCAGCTCACCCAGTGTTGGACTGATGTGCATCAGTTCAGACAGGTCTTCAGGGGACAGCTGGCGCAACGTCGCGTTGAGCCGGCTCGCGGCCTCCAGGAAGTCTGGTTGCGTCCATTCCTGCTGTGTACCCGAGCTTATCGGCAGGGGAGTTTCGAAATCCAGTGATTTGGCTGGAGATAACACCAATAACATAACAACCTCACACCGTATCCGAGATTTCCTGCCACCAGTTCAGTGGGGTGACGCCATCGTCCGGGTCGTACACGTTACCGTAATACCAGACAGATTCCGGGAAGCGTGTGAGGGTTTTAAGCAGTACCTCTTCAATTTTCTGGAAGCCGATCGAGACATGAACGGAATACACCAGCGCGCGCGGTGTTTTTAAATCCAGTTTGCCATCAATCAACTCCATTTCCGGTGTTAAAGTGGCGTCCAGCTCGTCTGTGTTATGCTTGCTGAACACGCGGACACACAGATTCCCGCTGTGCTCGACAAGCTCCCAGCCTGCATTGTCATCGATTGGATAACGAATTCTGTCATCCGAGGCCAGGCCACGAACAAAGGCTGGAGACTTCTGAATGCGGTATTCGTCACGGCTGCCCTCAATCAGAACGGCCGGCACCTGCTCCACCATGGCTTCTCCCTGTGGGGTGTATCCGGCAATCAGGGCAAGGGTAGTCACATCTGTCATGGGAATTCCTGCTGTGGCGGGCTCGTTATTCGGAGCGGCATTGTAGCGCGAGGTTGTATGCTGGAACAGTTTGAAAAATTTGCCGGTCGTCACCAGGGCTGGCGACAACCGATATTGTTAGCAATGGTGGTGTCCGCAGCCGGTTTTTTCCTGATGGTGATTGGTGCGTCTTCCGAGGCGCTGGACAGCTGGCTGATACCTGTTGTTCTGCTGATGTTATGGCTGCTGCAGTTTTACTCAGGACTGGCCCTGTTTGCCCATGTACCCCCGCTGCCGGAAGAGCACCAGCCCTGGTGGCCGCGTTTGCGTCGACGCCTGCACAGGGGCTGCTATCACCTGTTCGCCTGGTTCATGCTGGCCGTGACTGTTGCCTGGACAGTGACCAGTTTTCAGCTGCTGATGGCCTGGCTGCGCATGGCCGCCGCTTGAGCATACTGGTAAGATAGCGCCCACTTACAGACGGGAGCGCTTAGATGGGCCTGATTGACGAAGACATGGACAAGGATCCAACCCCCACCGGAGAGCTGGCGCTGCAAACGCTGGCAATGCCAAGGGACACTAATGCCAATGGTGATATTTTTGGCGGCTGGCTGGTATCACAGATGGACCTGGCGGCGGGTATTGCGACCAAACAGGTTACCCGTGGCCGTTCGGCAACAGTGGCGATCAAGAATGTGCAGTTTCTGGCGCCCGTCAGCGTGGGCTCAGTGGTCAGCTGTTATGCCGAAATTATCGAAGTTGGCCGCAGCTCCATGCATATCAACATTGAAGTCTGGACTTCCAACGCGTTAACACACGTTGCACAACGCAAGGTCGCTGAGGGTCTTTTCATTTTTGTTGCGATTGATGAAAACGGCAGAACCCGGCGCATTCAGGCGCCGGGTTAGACCTAAGCGGACTCCAGCAGTCCGCTAGACGCCTTCCCGGACTACCTTGCTGGTAATCACCCCGCTGGTCATGGCTCCACTGACATTCAACGCGGTGCGCCCCATATCGATCAGCGGTTCAATCGAAATCAGCAAAGCCACCAGGGTAATGGGCAATCCCATCGCCGGCAGCACAATCAACGCTGCGAAGGTTGCACCTCCGCCGACACCGGCCACACCAAAGGAACTGATGGTGATGATACCGATCAGGCTCAGGATAAATCCAGGTGCCAGCGGGTCGATGCCTACTGTCGGGGCCGCCATCACTGCCAGCATCGCTGGATAAATACCGGCACAACCGTTCTGGCCAATGGTTGCACCAAAGGATGCCGACAGACTGGCAATCGATGGTGGCACCTTGAGTTCATCCACCTGGGTTTTGATATTCAGCGGAATGGTTGCCGCTGAGCTGCGTGTTGCAAACGCAAAGGTCAGCACCGGCCAGATCTTGCGGAAAAACTCCATCGGGTTAGTGCCAGAGAGGCTCAGCAGCAAACCGTGGACCATAAACATAATGGCCAGGGCGATGTAGGAGGCCACCACAAAGGTGATCAGATTAAGAATATCGGAGCCATTGGAGCTGGCAACCACGTAGGTCATCAGCGACAAAATGCCGTAAGGGGTCAGGCTCATGACCAGTTTGACCAGGCGCATGATCACGGCCTGAATCGTATCCGTGAAATCGCGAATGCGGTCTGCATGTTCGGGTTTTTCACGACTGACCAGAAGGGCTGCCAGACCAAACAGCATTCCAAAAATTACCACCGCAATAATGGAGGTGTCGCGAGCACCGGTCAGATCAGCAAAAATATTGGTCGGGATAAAACGCACAATCACCTCAGGCAGGCTGAGATTGGCGACCACTTGCTGCCGGGTTTCCAGCACGGAAGCACGTGCAATCTCGCGTTCCCCGCCCGTGATGCCCTCGGCGCTGAGACCAAAAATATTGGCGACCAGAATGCCGACCAGCGCTGCAATCATGGTGGTAAACACCAGAATGCCAATCACAGAACCGCCGATTTTGCCGAGGGCGGCAACCTGATGCAGTTTGACCACCGCCGCAATCATCGTTACCAGCACCAGCGGCATGATGATCATGCGCAGCAAGGCGACGTAGACATCACCCGGTAGGTCGGTCCAGGTCAATGTTGGCGCAATCGAGCGGATGTCGCCGCCGTGGATAATCTGCAGGAAAAACCCGAACAGAACCCCTAACAACAGGGCCGTGAAGACCTGCTTGGCAAGACTGGTTTCCGGTTTCTTGAGTTTGAACAGAACAAACAGCAGTGCAATAAAAATCGCGATGCCCAGCGCGGTCAGGAAAGACATAAATGCTACCCTCGTTTTTGTTATTGACCAGTTATAGCTGGTCAATCAACCGAGAGCAATTGCTTTATAGTCGTAAGCTTATGAAGTTTCCGTCAGTATCAGGCCGGCTCCAGTCGTGCGTAAGACAACACCAGCCACTTGCTGCCAACTTCCTTGAAGTTGACCTGCACACGGGCGTTGGGACCGCTGCCTTCATAATTAAGCACAACACCTTCACCAAACTTGCCGTGGCGCACGCGCTGTCCCAGCGTGATGCCAGTATTGGGCACATCGGCCCCGGTGCGGAACGAGGGTTGTCGCCCTGAAGGCGCAATGGCGGGACGTTGAATAGTCGTTTTCATTCGTACCGGCTCCACCAGCTCAACCGGTAACTCGCGAATAAAACGCGAAGGTCTGCACATGGTCACATCGCCGTGCAGGCGGCGCGACTCTGCGCAGGTAATAAACAGTTTCTGCATGGCGCGGGTGATGCCGACATAACACAGACGGCGTTCTTCCTCGATGCCGCTGAGGTTTTCCATCGACATTTTGTGCGGGAACAGTCCTTCTTCCATACCGGCCATAAACACCAGCGGGAACTCCAGGCCTTTGGCACTGTGTAAGGTCATCAGTTGCACGGCATCGTCGGATTCACCGGCTTGGGATTCACCCGCATCCAGTGCTGCCTGATCCAGGAACACTGCCAGTACGTCGGCGTCAGCATCACCGGTTTCAGAATCTGACTCCTGCCCACGCCACTCTTCAGCAAAGCTGCGTGTAGCGGTGATCAGTTCGTCCAGGTTTTCAATACGCGCCTGCGCTTTGTCGCCACCTTCTTTTTCGTGGTGAGGAATCAAACCACTGTGTTTGATGACATGTGCCACCTTTTCGCCCAGTTCCAGCGGGCGGCAGGCATCGTCCATCTCGTCTATCAAGCGCATAAAAGCCTGCACCGCTGCAGCAGCGCGGCCGGGCAACAGTTTTTGCTGCAGATTTTTTTCACAGGACTGCCATAACGACAGGCCATTCTGACGTGCCAGGTCTCTCAGACTCTCCAGCGTGCGGTCGCCAATACCTCGGGTTGGAACATTAATGATGCGCTCCATCGCCGTGTCATCGTTTCTGTTCATCACCAGGCGCAAATAGGCCAGCGCATTACGGATTTCCAGCCGATCATAAAAGCGTTGGCCGCCGTAAATACGATAAGGCATGGACACACGGCGCAGTGCTTCTTCCAGTTCGCGTGACTGGGCGTTGGAGCGATAAAGAATGGCCGCTTCCGAGAGTTTATGGCCGGAATTCATCCAGTCCTGCAGACGATCAACAATAAAGCGGGCTTCGTCCTGCTCATTAAAGGCTTCGTAAAGAGAAATACATTCGCCTTCACTGCCTTCGGTCCACAGCTCTTTGCCCAGCCGGCCCTGGTTGTTACCAATCAATTTGTTGGCCGCTTTCAGAATCGTGGAGGTGGAGCGGTAATTTTGTTCCAGGCGGATTATGTCTGCGCCGGTGAAATCCTTGTTGAACTGCTGGATGTTCTCGATGCGCGCACCACGCCAGCCGTAAATGGACTGGTCGTCGTCGCCCACCACCATCAGGTGGTTGCCGTTGCCGGCGAGCACCCGCAGCCAGGCGTATTGCACGGCGTTGGTATCCTGGAACTCGTCCACGAGAATGTGCTGGAAGCGCTGTTGGTAATGGGCCAGCAAATCCGGGTTGTTTAACCACAGTTCGTGGGCGCGCAGCAGAATTTCGCCAAAGTCCACCATACCGCCGCGCTGACACGCGGTTTCATAGGCACTGTAGACGGTGAGCATAGTGCGGGTGTATTCATCGCCATAGTGTTCGATATGGCGCGCGCGCAGGCCTTCGTCTTTCTGGGCATTAATGTAGCCCTGGATCTGGCGTGCTGGCCATTTTTCATCGTTCACGCCCAGCTCTTTGCTGAGGCGTTTGATCAGGCGCAACTGGTCATCACTGTCCAGGATATGAAAATTTTCCGGCAGGTCGGCTTCGCGCCAGTGCATACGCAGCAAGCGATGCGCCAGGCCGTGGAAAGTGCCCACCCACATGCCGCCGATGGGGCGCTCAAGCAGTTCTTCGATACGACTGCGCATTTCGCGAGCAGCCTTGTTGGTGAAGGTCACCGCCATGATGCCAAACGGCGAAACACCTTCCACCAGCATCAGCCAGGCAATGCGGTGTACCAGTACGCGGGTTTTACCACTACCGGCGCCGGCCAACACCAGCATACTGCTGGCAGGGGCAGCAACGGCGCGGCGTTGTTCGTCATTAAGAGAGTCAAGCAGATAAGATACGTCCATGGCAGGCATTCTAGCAGCCCAGGGCGAAACTGGCGCTGGGGAAATGGCACTTTTGCCTTTGCGCCCTTGCTGATAGACTACTGAGCCTTCGCTCGGTATCCGCTTTGTCGGTCTCCGTGCCCGAATTTGCTATGCACACATTGGCTAGTACACCAGGAGTAGATTATGTCTGCCAAATCAGACAACGCACCGTTCGACTGGAAAGACCCGTTTTTGTTTGAAGCGCTGCTGACCGAAGAAGAGCGCATGATCCGCGACACGGCGCGCCAGTACTGTCAGGAGAAACTGCTGCCCCGTGTACGTGAGGCCTACCGCAACGAGCACACGCATCCAGAGATTTTCCGCGAAATGGGCGAACTGGGCTTGCTTGGCCCTGCGCTGGAAGGATACGGTTGCACCGGCACCAACTACGTCAGCTACGGCCTGATTGCCAAAGAAGTGGAAGCCGTAGACTCCGGTTACCGCTCCATGTTCAGCGTGCAATCCTCTCTGGTCATGCATCCCATCCACGCCTTCGGTAGCGAAGAGCAGAAACAGAAGTACCTGCCCAAATTGGCCAGTGGCGAATACATCGGTTGTTTTGGCCTGACTGAACCGGACCACGGTTCTGACCCAGGCAGCATGGTCACCCGTGCTCGCAGCGTGCCAGGTGGGTACAGCCTGAGCGGCGCCAAGAACTGGATTTCCAATTCCCCGATTGCTGATGTGTTTATTGTCTGGGCCAAAAATGATGATGGCGTGATCAAGGGTTTTATTCTGGACAAGGGCATGAAAGGCCTGTCCGCCCCCAAGATTGAAGGCAAGTTGGCGCTGCGCGCCTCCATCACCGGCGAGATTGTGATGGACGAAGTGTTTGTCCCGGAAGAAAACATGCTGCCGCACGTTGAAGGTCTTAAAGGCCCATTCAGCTGCCTGAACTCCGCACGTCTGGGTATTTCGTGGGGCGTACTGGGTGCAGCAGAAACCTGCTGGCATACCGCACGCCAATATGTACTCGATCGTAAACAGTTTGACCGCCCGTTGGCTGCCAATCAGCTCATTCAGAAAAAACTGGCAGTGATGCAAACTGATATCAATCTAGCATTGCTGGGTTGTTTGCAAGCCACGCGTTTAAAAGACCAGGGCAAACTGGGTATCCCAACTATTTCTCTACTCAAGCGTAATAACTGCTTGAAGGCTTTGGACGTTGCACGCGAAGCGCGTGACATGCTCGGCGGAAATGGTATTTCTGACGAATTCCCGGTGATGCGTCATATGCAAAACCTGGAAGTGGTAAATACCTATGAAGGCACGCAGGATATTCATGCGTTGATTCTGGGGCGTGCACAGACGGGGATTCAGGCGTTTTTTTGAGGGTTGATTTTTAGGTAAATACAAGGGAGGCCACTGGGTGGTCTCCCTTTTTTTATGAAAATGTTTTTCTAAAGAGCGCGACAAGTTACCCAATACGATCTAGCGGACTGGCTGTGCCTGCAAAGTGCCGCCCGAGGACATGCGTGTAAATTTGAGTGGTACTCAAATCATTGTGTCCCAGCAGTTCCTGGACAGTACGTATATCTGCACCGTTCATCAGAAGGTGGGTTGCAAACGAGTGACGGAAAGTATGTGCACTGATTTTTTTACGAACCAGACCCGCATCTCTTACAGCTACAGCAAGAAATTTTCGAACAATAGAGTCATGTACGTGATGCCGGCACAACGTGCCGTCATAGGGATTGGGGCTATACCCGGTCGAAGGAAAAAGGAAAGCCCAACCCTGCATCTTGTAAGCATTGGGGTACTTCTTACTCAAAGCGGTTGGCAGTGAGGGGCCCAGTCCGCGTAGGTTATCTCCCTTCTGTACTTCAATAGCCAAATCAATCTGCTTTTTTATCTGATCTACCAAGCTGCTACTTAGAATTGTGGTGCGATCCTTCCTGCCTTTACCATCGTGGACGGTAATGGTCATCAGGCTAAAATCAATGTCTTTAACTCGCAGTCGTAAACATTCGTTTACCCGCAGACCACTTCCATACAGCAGTTGGATAATCAGTTTGTTGCGGCCTTTAAGATGAGAAAGAATACGTTTTACTTCGTCCACGGATAACACAGTTGGCAAGCTGCGCTGCTTGGTAGCGGGTGTGAAATTAAGATCGCCGAGATCAATAGTAAGGAATTTGTTATAAAGATAGACGACAGAGTTGAGTGCAACCTTTTGAGTGTTTATGGAGACCTTTCTATCAGCTGCCAAATGTGTCAAAAAAGCGCGCACTTCAGTGGCGCTGGCCTCTGCAGGATGGCGACGATTGATAAAGTAGATATAACGAAGAATCCAATGTAAATAAGTCTTCTCTGTCTTGATAGCATATCCACGAAGGCGCATGTCACGACGGATTTCGTCCAGGAACGGGCTCCGCATATAAACCTCCTTGTTTATATTCTGGATCTGGAATAATAATTGGTATATCAGATAGTGTTATAGCACAACTATTCAATTTGATGTGCGCACGTATATTTTTAATGTTTTATAGATTGTTTGAGAGATTTCTTTGTTTTACGGCAATATAGAAATGATTTTTAAAAAAATGCTGTATTGAAATAGTGTGCATTTAAAATTGAATAGGTGCGCAAGCATGCTATTAAAATGTTAAATGCCAAGGGAAGCTATGTGCAATTGCAAAGAACAACCCGCTTTAATTGATATCAGCAACAACCACTCTGATTTCAAATCAAAGCTAAACCAACTGGATGTTGGTAATTGGGTTTTGTTAATGCAGTGTCAAGATTGCAAGCAACTCTACAAAGTGTATGAGTGGGACAAATATCAAACCTGCTATGCAGTAAAAATCCCCTCATCCGAAAACTGGGAAGCATTTGATAGTGAGTCACTTATAAAAGAGCAAATGGTTAAAAATCGCGGCGGTCTCACCAACGAATCCTGTATGTGGTCAGGCTGTGAAATCAACCAAGTAAAAGGCAGTGCTTACTGTGTTAACCATCTCTATTCTGGTGGCACTCGTGCGTAAGCATTTAACAAGGCAAGGCAAAATCGCCCTGCGGGCTGGACGCGCTAACGCGCGCCTTTGCTTGCGGCGTTAGGCAAGAGAGTTCAAAAAGAGGGATATCAGTAATGGCAACCTATAATTTCAAAGTGGAAGAGGTTTCGCAGGGCGGAGTAATTTCCTGGAATGCAGTTGATACATCAAACAATAACTCGTTCAAAGTAAATGTAGCAGGCTATTTAACATCAGGAGAATTTCCTGAAATTTCAGACTATCTAAAAGCGAATTACAGTGTGAATTACGCTATAAGTTATCGTTCTACACCTCCATTTTGCGATACCTTTGATCAGCCTAATCAAACTTGGACATTCAGACGTAATGGAGACGTGATACAGGTACAGGATATTCCACGCACCGTATATAGAATTACAAAAGTTTAAAACGCTTTCCATCTGAGGTTGCGCGAGCGCCTAACGTTTAAAGTAAATGAAAATTCCCAACAATACCAGTCAAGGAGACGTTGGGCCTGAGGGTAGTAATGATCACATTTGAAAATCGAGTCGTTGCATTCTTAGACATTTTAGGCTTCAAAGGTTTAGTAAATATTGCAGCTTTAAGCGAAAAAGAACTCAATGAACTATCAAAGCTCGTGAGCTTATTGGAAAGTGCAGTCCCGCTCCTTAACTCAACGGTTCCAGATACAGTGCCGAGGCACTTGATACCGAAGCACAATTATATTTCAGACTGCATAATTCTGAGCGCTCCAATATCCGATAAAGAGAGAGACGATTACAACGGGCTTGAAACAGTGATAATGAGAGTAATTCAGTTAACACATTTCTTTTTGAGTGCTGGCTACCTTATTCGTGGCGGCATATCGGTTGGAAGTTTATGGCATACTGATTCCAATGTTGTTGGTCCTGCATACCAAGAGGCTCTAGCACTCGAAGCTTGTTGTGAGGAACCTATGGTGGTGCTTTCTAGTTCAGCGCAGGCTATCCCGAGATGGAGCTCAAGAACGTGTCTAAATTACGGAGATAAAGTATTTGTAAACGGCTTGCATGACTTTTACATTCCAGAAAACGATACGCATGGTGTGATACAAGAAACATATTCTAAGTACGAGAAAATAGTTACTGACAATCTTGATAAAGACCTTCCTAAGGGAGCCATTAAAAAGTGGCTTTGGTTTAGGGAATATCTTGAGTCTGAATCAAAGGAAGGGATGAAATGGGCAGTGGCCTAACAATCCGCAGCAATCGCTCCCGTTGGTCGCTGGGACAGCCAAAACGCTGCGCTTATTTGGCCGCCCTTGTGCGGGGCGTTACGTGCTAGTTGGGGCCAATCAATATGATCAATGACGAAAAGCTCAAGTCTTTTGTTAATCAATCTGGATTTCCACTGCAGATAAAAGTGAAGAGCATAGTCGAGTCCAACAAGGATATAGGCTGGAATGTCTTCACGAGCGAACATTCTTGGTCTGATAAAGACGGGCTCCGTGGCTTCTTAGATTTGGTCTTGGAACACCCAGAGTATAGAGTAATAGCAACGATCGAATGCAAAAGAGTTAGGGATTCTAGCTGGATATTCTTGAGAGAAAAGCACACAAGCCCACGGCGCCGCCATTTCAAAATGTGGATAACGTTGGGGCATCAGTTGGTAATCGACGCCCAGGAATGGGTAGAAGGACAGGTTTACCCAGAAACTCCGGAGGCTGAGTTTTGTATAGTAGGCGGGCAAGATCCAAAATCGAAACCTATGCTTGAACGAACTGCAGCTGAACTCATTGAAGCTACAGAAGCCTTTGCTCAAAGCTACGGGATGTACCATTTTTCTCAGGATGAAACAGCGAGACTGTTCATCCCAGTGGTGATCACCACTGCGGAGCTAAAGCTTTGTAAATTCGATGCAAATGAGGTGTCCCTCACCACGGGGGAAATTGTTAACGCAGAATTTGAAACAGTACCGTTTTTGCGATTCAGAAAGCAATTCACAGATAGAACTATCGATAGTAATAGGCTTCCACAGATCGACTATAAAACTATAGATCGACAGAAAGAAAACTCAATATTTGTTGTGAACTCCGAACACATTCTGGAATTCTTTGACCAGTTATCGGTACATGACTTTGATGTGCCAAGCACGTAACAAGCTGTTCCTGAGCGACCAAGCTAAACTGTCACGGCGCTTGCTGCCGCAACCGCCCCGCCAATTTACCTTGGCGCCAGAACAAGGGCGTTAGCAGTCCGAGTCCCGATCCATGAAGATAAGAAAGTTTTCAGAGTCCGATAGAAAAGCAGTCATAAGTTTGTGGCAGGCTTGTGAGCTTACTCGTCCATGGAATGATCCCGATTTGGATATATCCAGAAAGCTTTCGGTTCAAGCAGATCTCTTTCTGGTTGGGGAGCTAGAAGGAGAAGTCGTCGCGTCAGTTATGGGCGGTTACGATGGGCATCGCGGTTCTGTATTCTACTTAGCTGTTGCGCCAAAATGTCAGGGGTGCGGTTACGGATCAGCCCTGATGGCAGAGATTCAAACGCTTCTTGTTTCAATGGGCTGTCCTAAACTCAACATCGTAGTGCGCACGTCCAATAGTAAAGTACTGTCGTTCTATAAACATTTGGGGTACGAAGTAGATGACGTCATCAGCTTGGGTAAGCGCCTCATACCCGATAATTAAAGGCTCGACTGCGCATCAAGTTCTATGTTATGTCCATTCAGATAAATGTTTTAGTAATATTCAAATATTAATTTTCAGAGTATCGTTTTAACAGTGCGCTGCTAACAATTTGCTGTACCGGACCCAGCTACATTCCGCCAGCTCGTGGTTCGCTTCGCTCACTTTTACCACAAGCTGGCTCCACTACCCGCTCTGGCAGCATAGTTGACACCACCTGTTTTTCACCAGGTTGGGCGGATTG
>CAZHUJ010000017.1:0-20179 GCA_964535565.1 uncultured Pseudohongiella sp.
ATAACTGACAAATATTGTCGCTTATTAAAGTGTCCGGTTCCATTAGACCAGAACACTTTCCCTCAGGCCCTTAACACCGTTCTGGGCGAACTCTTTACGCCAATCAGATAACTGATTGCTATATAGTTTTTCACAGCGAAGCAGCGCGTTAAGCTCGCCATTTTTGCACGCATCAGCCTGGGCCAGAATGCTCAGCTTATATACAGTTGAGAACTGACGACGGTTGCGCTTCTCCATTGCAGGATCCAGGACAACCTGTGTAACCGGTGATATTGGCTGTGGTTGTGGCATTTCAATGACTCGCATAAGAACCCTGGAATCTATGTTATCCCAAACGACCGCTCTATGGGATCAGGTTGACACACAGGGCTACCAAGCCCAGCCAACCATTCCAGCTATCACTGCAGCGGCAGGCAGCATACGAAATAGATGCCAACGTAAAGGTGCTTGGAATACCTTGCGGTACATGTAGTAGTAAGCTTGCACGAAATTAATATGAAACGCGGCTACTAGGCACCAGCACAGGAGTTGGATATCTCGTTGTATAATTCCCGCGACTATAGCGCCGACCATGACAATGCCAGACAGGGCCCCGCTCAGGAACAGCAGGTCAGCGCGGTTCATTGCCTGGAAGAAACTGCCACTCGTAGACAATACGACCTGTACAGGGATGGCAATTGCCAGTATGCGAATAACCGGGATAACCTCCAGCCACTGGTCACCCAGCGCAATCAATACGACCCAGTCGGCCAATACGAACATAGTCAGGCCTGCAGCTGCGCCGATCAGTGACAGCTTGAATGTGAAGTCACGGTGGATGGCTTCGACCTGTACGGGATCACTAGCGTGTTCACGTATCACCGGCTGGATAGCAGGAGTCATGGCAAACGTCAGCAGCATTAGCGGGTATTTCATCAACTGGTAGGCTTTGTCATATGCGCCCAGCGTACCGGCCCCCATGTACTTGCCAACCAGAATATTATCCAGGTTACGTGAGAAGTAGTTGATAAAGTTGAACCCGAACTGATAGCCCGAAAACCCCAGCAAGGGTTTGATCGCTGAAAACTTGCTACCCGGCATCGGGCGACCAAATTCGGTATTGCCCGAGAAGTACCAGCCAACGCAGAACAAGGTTGCCGCACTGACTGCGCCTTTGGCAGCGAGGGCATGCAAAGGATCAACCAACTGAGCAAGGCCGATGGTAACGCCTGTGCTGATCACCTCTGCCGCCAAGCCTGCATTGGCAATACGGAAGAATGCCTGTTCACGCAGCAAGAGCGCATTGGGCACAATGCAGGCTGCAAAAAACATCAGTCCCACTGCAATGTAAGGCACTACCTCATCTACGCGGGGCAGTCCGTAAAACATCAGAAAAACCGGTGCCAGTGCTGTGAATATTGCGGCTAATACCAAACCTATTGTCAGCGTTAGACCGAAAAGGCCGTTACGGTCCTCCGGCACTAACGTATCCAGGTTGATGATGGCCGGGCCTAAACCGGCTTCTGCCATTAACTGAAAAAATGTGAAGAACACCATGATGGCCGCGACGGTACCGAAGGCTTCAGGCGTAAAAATACGCGCCAGTACCATCATCGAAAGCAGGTTGACTGC
Source organism: uncultured Pseudohongiella sp. (assembly GCA_964535565.1). Lineage (GTDB taxonomy): Bacteria > Pseudomonadota > Gammaproteobacteria > Pseudomonadales > Pseudohongiellaceae > Pseudohongiella. Next base: position 1,612 of record CAZHUJ010000017.1, read on the forward strand.
ATAGACAGCGTAGCGGCCAAGCATGCTTTTTAGGATGGCTTTGTAAAGCCCACTCGTTGACTTCAAAGTTCTAACTCAACTTGTTATTTTTCAAGCACTGAAAGAAATTTCACTTTGAAAGCATCTGGGGAGAACGTATCGAGATACTTTTGCTTGCCCGCATTACCTAATTTTATAAGTTCAGCCTTGTTTTTTGATGCCCACAATATATTTTGCGCAATAGATTCCGGATCTGCCCCTGTCAAAATAACACCTTCATCCTGGGCAAGTAACTCTTGAGTTGCTTTAGTCTCCCTTGTCAAGCATGGTAAACCGAGAGAAAGTGCATCTACGAGCTTGTTGACAAGGACTGTTTTCGCCTTCTCACTTGATCCAAAGTTACCAATCGCAAGATCACAATTTTCTTTCAGGAAAGGGGCTAGCTTACCATTTGCGAAACTATGATCATTTATCAAAAAAACCCTATCCGTTAAGTTATTCGCTTCAAGCATTTTTTGATATGGAATAGATTTTTCTTCTGAATTACCAAAAAGATAGAGCCTAACACTTTCATCTTCAATGTGGGCAAATGCTTCTATAAGATTTTCCAAACCATGAAGCGGGATATAAGTACCCCACCAGCAAACATTAAATTCTTCTTTATTTTCTCTTGAGAGCTCTTTCTCAAAAAGCTCTTTTTTATAGTCAATACAAAGCGGAATTATGCTTATCTTTGATTCTTCAAGTTTGACGCCTGCAACACCTTGATAATAAAAAGATTCAGAATTATTTAAAAAAATAACCTTATCCGCTTTTTCTAGAAAAAGCTTATCTTTGAAAAGAGCCCACTTTCCACCAAATGAATTCCTATCACATAATTTTCTATCATTTACTAATGTATCGTAATTGCTTATATAAAAATCAACTATTACCTTTTTTCCAAGAATCTTAGCCAAAATCATATCAAAAACAGATATAATATGTGAATTCATTGGCAATATAATAATATGTGTTGATATCAGTATCAAAAAAAACCTGAAAGGCATCACTGCTGCCAATAAGAACAGCCAAATTAATCTATTTATATATCTATTCTTAAATCTTATATTGAAAAACAAATGGGGAGCATATACAAACTGGATATTGCTATCGCCCAATACTTTAATGATATTTTGTGCTCTGTAGCTGCCATTGATATTACCACTGAGATATATTCTCATTAGAAACTTTCTACCCAGTTAATCATATTTATAACACCAATATCTTTCGTAACCAATGGTTCCCAACCAATCAGCCTTTTCGCTTTTCCAATATCTGCAACGAAAACGCGCTGATCACTTTCGCGCGGAGGTAGTTGTTGGTATTGCATAGTTATATCAAGCTCTTTTTCAAGGAATGCAAAAAGCTCTAGAAGTGAAGATGAGTTATCAATACCTCCACCAATATTGAACGCTTGACCTTTGATGCCGTCAATCCTTTCGGCTGCTTTAAGATAAAGCGCTACGCAGTCGCTCGCGTACAGCAGATCACGAACCTGTTTACCATTGCCCGAAATAGTAAAAGGCTCTTTAGCTATCCCTTTTTTTATCTCAATAGCTTTCTGGGTGAACCATCCTAACCAGCCTTGATCGAAGGTTGCAAACTGACGACCACCAAACATGGATGAATGGCGGAAAACGGCCGTTTTCAGCCCATAGATACGTGCGAAGTCCAGCATATACTGGTCGGCGCTGCCTTTTGATGTGCCGTAGGGTGAATGAAAATCGAGGTTGACACTTTCATCGAAGCCATTCGGTTTATCTATACATTCGTAACGCGTTTCGGTCTCTCGGTAACTGAATTGCTCCAGATCGCCATAAACTTTATTAGTTGATGAATATATAACCGTACTTCCCGGCGAGTAGAGCCTGACTGCATTTAAAAGATTAAAACTGCCGCCTACATTTACCTCAAAATCCATACGTGGATCGGCAATCGAAGTCGTCATTGCAACCTGGCCAGCCAGATGATAAATCACGTCCGGTTTGTGCGTGCGTACAGTGCGCTCTACATCGTTGGTATTACGAATATCGCCATGTATAAATTCAAAGTCGCCATGATTTTTCAGCCATTCCAAATTCTGATAGCTACCAAAACGATACAGACTATCAAATACAACTAACTCTTGACCTTTTCGCAGTATTTCACTCGCAATATTAGAGCCCAAAAAACCACAACCGCCTGTTACCAAATATTTCATTTAGCCACCCTGAATAACTTTTCCAATCCGTCAGTCATTTTTGTTGCTGTACACCACCCCAAGCCTTTCAGTGCACTATTATCAACTTCAAATGTCATCATTTCCCCTTCTCGCATGGGGATATCACCAAAGCCAAGCTGTGTAGTAATACTAGGGTTCAGTCTTTTATAAGCACTATAGATAGCCGACACAAAATCCCGAACACTGGTCAACTCCCCTGTACCTACATCCAATTCGGTGTAGGCAGGCAACTGTTCAGCCTTTTGGAGAGCCAGCAAATAAGCCGATACAACGTCGTCAATATAGATAAAATCGCGCTGTTGAGACCCTTCCGTCAGCGGAATACGACTGACACCTTGTTCTAGCTGCCCAATCACCCAAGGGACAAACTTTGTTTGGTCATCCTTTGGCCCATACATGTGCTCCAGCTTCAAATTAACCACTTTAATTGTCTGACTACGCTGTTTGAGCCATTCAGAAAAGTGTTTTTTTGAGAGCGAATAGCCATTCAGGTATTTGGGTAATAAGGTGTCTGTGTTAAAAAAGGTGTCTGTGCTAAAGAAGGTGGCTGCGTCAAGTACTTTCAAAGCAAAAAGCAAATTCGTTTCAACAACTTCATGTGCAGGTTGCCCGTGACGGCCGTAACTACACGCTGTATGGATAACGGCATCCACTTTTCCAGCTTTAAACGCTTCTTCAATCTCCACCTGATCAACATCAAAAGAACTGACCTGCTCCAGCAGGTGATGAATACGCCAAGTATCCGACGTTGACCGTTTGAGAATAGTCACCTTGTAGCCCTGCACCAGCAGGGCCTCCAACAGGTGACTGCCCAGAAATCCGGTCGCACCGGTCAGCAGTATGTGTTTCATCAGAAATTCAGCCCGAAGAACTCTTCCAGCTTCTCGGCCACAAACTCAAAATGCTCTTGGCCCAGTGACGGCTGAACGCCTAGCCAGAAGGTTTGATTCATGGTGCGGTCGGTGTTGGTCAGCTCACCCACGACACGGTATTCCACGTTCTGGAAGTACGGCTGGCGGATCAGGTTGCCGGCAAACAGCAAGCGGGTACCGATCTTGTGCTGGTCGAGGTACTTCAACAGATCAACGCGATTCACACCGCTGGTTTCTTTCAGGGTAACCGGGAAGCCAAACCATGAAGGATCGCTGTTAGGTGTCGCCTCTGCAACTTCAAGGAAGTCAGACAGGCTGGCCAAACGTTCTTTCAGCAACTGGTAGTTACGTTTGCGTGTGGCAATGAATTCAGGGGCACGTTCCAACTGTGCCAAGCCACAGGCTGCCTGCATATCGGTAATTTTCAGGTTGTACCCCAGGTGCGCGTAAACATACTTGTGGTCGTAGCCCTGCGGCAGTGTACCGAACTGCTGACCAAAGCGGTTGCCACAGGTATCGTCACAGCCCGGTGCGCAGTAACAGTCACGGCCCCAGTCACGGAAGGACTCGGCGATCACTTTCAGGGTCGGGTTGTTGGTGAATACGGCACCACCCTCGCCCATGGTGATATGGTGCGCCGGGTAGAAGCTGAGGGTTGCGATATCCCCCCAGGTGCCGACCATTTTGCCGTCATAGGTTGCACCCAGTGCATCACAGCAGTCTTCTACCAGCCACAGGTTATATTTTTCACACAGGGCTTTTACTTTCGCTAGGTTGAATGGGTTGCCCAGCGTGTGCGCCAGCATGATCGCTTTGGTTTTAGGCGTAATGGCCGCTTCGATCAGGTCGGCATCGATATTGTGGGTTTTCATGTCCACATCGACAAACACAGGTACGGCACCAAACTGCACGATGGGGTTAACGGTGGTCGGGAAGCCGGCTGCAACACCGATCACTTCATCGCCTTTTTTGATGGCGCGCGCGCCCAGCTTGGGTGAAGTCAGGGTACTGAAGGCTACCAGGTTGGCTGAGGAGCCCGAGTTAACGGTAATCAGGTGTTTTACACCGATAAACTCTGCCAGTTTTTTCTCGAACTCGGCATTGAAACGGCCTGTTGTCAGCCATCCATCCAGTGAGGCTTCTACCATCAATTGCAGTTCACGGGCACCGATGACTTTACCTGAGGGTGGAATCACGGTTTCGCCGGGGGTGAATGTCTTAGGTGCCAAAGCTTCATTGGCGTACTGTTCAACGAGTTTGCTGATTTCCTGACGGAGTGTTTCGGGGGTCATTGATGATTGCCTGTAATGAAATCTGTATATGAATCTTTAAATCAGTCAGCCTGGTATAGGCTGATCTGATTGAGTGTTGCCTGGCGGATATCCTTCTGGGCGAGCCAGCATTGATGCCACTCAACAATGCTATCCAGTGCTTGCTCCAGCGACCAGCGTGGCTGCCATTTAAGCTTCGCTGCCGCTTTGCTGATATCTAGCTTGAGTAACTGGGCTTCGTGGGGCTGAGGGTTCGTATCCAGTTGCCAACTGGCACCGGCCCCCCACTGCTGAACCATGTGGTTGAGTATCCACTCCACAGGTTGAACGTCTTCATCACGCGGGCCAAAGTTCCAGCCTTCGGCGTACGCAGCGCCTTCTGTATAGAGCTTTTCAGCCAGTATCAGATAACCGCTGAGGGGTTCAAGCACATGCTGCCAAGGGCGGGTTGCCAGTGGATTGCGGATTATAACGGGCTGTTGTTGTTCAAATGCACGCAGGATGTCGGGGATCAGCCGATCTTCAGCCCAGTCACCACCGCCAATCACATTACCGGCACGGGCCGACGCCATCGCTGCTGTATCTGCCGTATTGAAAAACGAATTACGGTAGGCAGCTGTTACCAGTTCGGAGCAGCCTTTGCTGTTGCTGTAGGGGTCATGCCCCCCCATGGGTTCGTTCTCACGATAGCCCCATACCCACTCGCGATTTTCGTAACATTTGTCGGTAGTAACGTTAACGATAGCCTTCAGGTTACTGCACTGACGTGCCGCTTCCAGCACATGCACGGTGCCCATGACGTTGGTGGCGTAGGTTTCCACCGGCTCGCGATAAGACAGGCGCACCAGCGGCTGTGCCGCCATGTGAATCAGAATATCGGGGTTGAAAGTAGTCATGCTGGCTGTAATCGCGGTCAGATTACGAATATCGCCGATTTCTGACTCCATACCTGCAGCAACACCGGCCTGCTCAAACAATGAAGGTGTCGTTGGCGGCTCCAGAGCAAAACCTTTCACTTCAGCACCCATGTTTTGTAGCCAAAGGGAAAGCCAACTGCCCTTGAAACCGGTATGCCCGGTCAGGAATACTTTTTTGCCCTGCCAAAAGGCTGTGTTCACTATCGCAGTCATCCGCTAGTCCCAGGTTTTCCAGGGAGCCTTGCCTGCTTCCCACAGTTCTTCAAGCAGGTTCTTATCACGCAGAGTATCCATTGGTTGCCAGAAGCCCTGGTGCTCATAAGCCATCAATTCGCCATCTTCAGCCAGGCCCCTCAGTGGCTCCTGTTCCCAGATGGTGCTGTCATCGGTCAGGTAGTCCAGTACCTTGGGGGTTAGGACAAAGAAACCACCATTGATCATGGCTCCATCACCCTTGGGCTTTTCCTTGAAGTTCATTACCTGCTTATTTTGGATATCCAGCGCGCCGAAACGGCCCGGCGGATAGGTCGCTGTCAGCGTAGCGGCTTTGCCGTGTTCCTTGTGGAAGCGGATGCTGTCGGCAATGTCGATATCGCCCACACCATCGCCATACGTAAAGCAGAAGGACTCTTCGTCCTTGACGTATTCGGCCACCCGACGCAGACGGCCGCCTGTCATGGAGTGCTCGCCTGTATCAACCAAGGTGACATTCCAGGGCTCCGCACGCTTGTTATGCACTTCCATACTGTTGTCACGCATATTGAAGGTAACATCGGACATGTGCAGGAAGTAGTTGGCGAAGTATTCCTTAATGACGTAGCCCTTGTAGCCGCAGCAGATGATGAAATCATTGATACCGTGTGATGAGTAAATCTTCATGATGTGCCAAAGGATCGGTTTACCTCCAATATCAACCATCGGCTTGGGCCGGGTGCTGGTTTCTTCACTCAGCCGCGTACCCAGACCACCTGCCAAAATGACTGCTTTCATCCTTCCTCCAGAGTCCGTTTCAATTCGAGCTTACAAATGCATCGGAATAATAGTGTCTGTTATCAAGACCTTTGGAAATAAGTAATTCTCTTGCATCTTTAATCATTATCTCAGAGCCACATGCATACGCTGTGCATTCAGACAAAACTACACCGCTATCAACGACAGCATGTTGAACGTAGCACTTTGTGCTGGTGTCATCTGGCTCCTTGGTTGACGTAACTTGAGTGATGCTCAAATTCAGTTTATCGAATGTTGGATGCCAATAAAATTCATCTGAATTTCGCATTCCCCAGTACAAGTCTATCTTTTCAAACCTTTTGGCTTGATGAATATTGATATCCTCTAAAATCGCTTTTATTGGAGCGATTCCTGTACCTGTTGCAAGAAGAATCAAATTTTTCTTGGAAGAATCACGGACACTGAATGTCCCGAGAGGGCCTTCTATTCTTAAAAGGTCTTCTTGCTTGGCTTCTTCAAACCAGTAACGACTCATTGCACCATCAACTACTTTTCTAATATGAAGAGTAATCTGGTTATCGTTACGAGGCGCATTAGCAATTGAGTAACTCCGACGAAGCCCTGATTTCCCAATCACATCGACATACTGCCCTGGGACAAAATCGAATTTTGCAGCAGGAGGTAATCTGAGCGTTATCTCAATTATGTCTGCAGTACATGAAACGATATTGTCTATTTTGCAGGGTAGCGTCTGAGCTCTAATTTGCCCCACACGACCCAGATCAACCGCGTCTAACTCAACATCGGAAGTTGCGATGCGACAACAAGTCAAAATGTAGCCTTTAAGTAGATCCTCATCTGTCAATGAGATTTCTGGCTTGATTACCTCGGTAGTACCTGATCTGAGCAAAGTCCGACAAACGCCGCACCTCCCTGATCTGCAGCTGTGCTCGAGCCCAATACCCGCTGCTCTTGCAGCCTCCAGAATAGTCTGACTACTGTCAGCTTTAATTGTTTTGTTGTGGTTTAATTCTATTAAGTACATTGATAACCGCCTGCTTTATCTTTAGGCGCTAGAATACGTTGCTAAGCCGCCAACTCATTTAACACGCTACCGCCCTGCCCGTGCATTACTGCAGCATCTTGGTTGATGGCACTGATGCCGGTTTAGCGGCATCTGTCCTAACTGTGGTACCAACCCGAAAAGAGACGCAGACCCCCGGTCGCCGTCCCCAGGCCGCTCTACTCCGCCAGTCCAAGCTCTTTGCGGATTTCTTCAATCTCCGCGCGCAAAGCTTCGTACTCCGCCACCTTGCGTTTGAGGAAACGCCGGGTCAGAGCCGCTTTGTTTTCGATGCCTTCGGGGGTGAGGATGTAGAGGTAGCGGACTTTTTTCTGGCTTTTGCTGAAGTTACGGGCCTTGATCAGCCCTTTTTCAATCAGCGCCTGCAGACAATAATTCACCTTGCCCAGACTGACGCCCAGTTCCTCGGCCAACTGGCGCTGGCTGATGTCCGGATTGGCTTCCAGTTTTTTGAGGATTCTGTAACGCGCTTCGTCACTGAGCATGTTTTATTACTGCCTGCGTTCAATCAATGAACATAAGGTAGCGGTGCTGGCCTTACCTGGCAATAGTCCATTTGGACTATTGCGGGACGACACCTGTTTAATAGCTATTTCTCGTCAGACTTGTACGCGTAATGGTAATAACCGTATCCATAGCCATAACCGTAGTACGAGGTTGCACTGCGCTCAATGGCATTCAGGATACTGCCTTTCACATTGACGCCAGCGGCTTCGAGTTGTTGCAGCGCCCGCTCAATTTCTTTGGGGTTGTTCTCGCGGAAACGGGTAATCATCAATGTAGAACCCGCTTGTTTGCCCACAATCGCAGCATCCGTCACTGCCAACGCCGGCGGTGTATCAATAATCACCAGATCGTAGTGCTCGCCCATTTGCTCCAGGAACTGCGCAAAACGCTGGGTCATCAACAGTTCAGACGGGTTCGGTGGCGCCGTACCACGTGCCACATACTGCAGGCCTTCCAGTTCGGTGTTGCGGATCAGCTGCTCAAGGGTGATTTTGCCAATCAGGTAATCACTCAGCCCCTGCTCGCTTTGACCATTAAACGAGCGATGGATATGCCCTTTGCGCATATCGGCATCAACCAGCAGCACACGCTGCCCACCCTGGGCACAGATGGCCGCCAGGTTGGTGGAGATAAAACTTTTACCCACCGCCGGGCTTGGACCGGTCAGCATCAGTCGGTTATTGGGCGCTTCCAGCATCGCAAAATGCAGGCTGGTGCGCAGACTGCGCAGCGCCTCGATGGCCAGATCACTGGGGTCAATCAATGCCAACACACCGTTATTTTCATCGTTGTTGCGCGCACGGTTGGCTTTGGTTAATGACTTGCCTAATTTGCCGCCAAGGGATTTACCCAGGGCATTTTTGAGGCGGCGACGATTTTTGACGTCACTGAAGCGATTAAAAATTTTCAGCTGTCGTTCGGACAGCGGAATAGTGGCGTAGACCTGAAGACCCAGGGCCTGCAGTTCTTCCACCGAGGTGATACCGCGGTGCAGCATATGGCGAATCAGTACCACCATCAGGCCCAGCATCAGACCGGCCATTAAACTGATCACCAGAATCGGGTTGGTGCGGGGGGCAATCGGATTATCACCTACCAGTGATCTGTCCAGAATGCGTACATTGCCTACGGTACCAGCACGTGCAATGCGCAGCTCTTGTGTGGCATTCAACATTTGCAGGTAAATCTGCTGGCTGACTTCCACATCGCGGTTTAAACGTAACACCTGGCGCTGTGTTTCCGGCAGGGCGTTGACCTGTTGCTCCAGACGCTCGCGCTCGCCTTGCAGCTGGGCGCGTTTGTCCAGCAGGGATCGGTAGTTGGGGTGGCTGGGGGTAAAACGCTGCGCCAGTTCTGATTCCTGGATTTGCAATGCATTTAACTCCGCATCCAGCATCACCATGCGTTCGAGCATGCTGCGGGTTTCAAAGTTCAAATCCACACTGTCCTGCTGGGCGCGGTATTCGTTCAGGCGGTTTTCAGCCTCGTTCAACCCAACCTGAATCATCGGCGTCTGCTCTTCCAGAAACGCCAGTCGGCTTTCGGCTTCTGCTGCTTGGCGGTTGATGTTCTGGATCAGGTATACATCTGCAATGGCGTCCAGTGAGCGTTGCACTTCTGCCCGGTCCGGGCCGGTGAGTGTCAGCTCCAGAATGCCGGTGTCGCGGCCGCGTTGGGCCACGCTGAAGCGGTTTTGCAGATACTGGATCATCTGCACGTCGCTGCGTTTGATCAGTGTGAATTCCACATTGACAGGGGCGTCAATACGGCTCACTACCAGTTCGATATACGGCGCATCGCTGACCAGGCGTTGACCAACGCGGCCTTCACCAATCAGCACGTCAGCGTCCGATGTCAGCGTATACGTGTCCGGGCTTGTGACTTTTAAGGTCAGCTCACGGCCCAGCAAGGCCTGCTCCACCAGCAGTTCATCCACCAGAACGGTATCGCCTGCCCAGGCGTATTCACTGCCTTCTGACCAACCTGGACGTTCGCTGTCGCGGCGCACCATGGCGGCTCCGATCAGCGGAAAATGTTGTGGACGCACTACCAGATCCAGGCCGGCTTGCTGCGCCGCCTGGCTCATGATCATGCGTGAGCGCAGAATTTCAGTTTGTGCGGTTGCGCCACTTTGTTCCTGCAGCATGGCCATGTCGATGGTGGTCATCAAATTGCCGCCGCGTGGCTCCACCTGCAACAAGGCATCTGCGCGGTACACCGGCGTTGCCAGCCAGGCGTACAAATACCCCGCCAATGTCACCAGCAGCGTGATGGTTAAAATCACCCATTTGTAGTCCAGACAAATAGCTAACAGATAACCCAGATCAATTTCATCGGAATTTTGCGGATCCTGTTTGGACCGGCTGCGGTGTGGACTGATTGTTGACTCTGACATGCGCGTGTTCTTTTCTCAAAAGTGCGTTAAAGGTGCTTTGCCCACAGGGTGACGCTGTCCACCATGAGCTTGTGGACGTATTCAAATACATCCCGGCTTTTTTTATAGGGATCTGGAATGTCCAGCCCGTTATTGGCACGTGTGCCTGGGGCTCTTACCCAGTGCCCCAGCAGCAGGGTTTTACCCAGCGCAGCCGGCATTTTGCTGCCCAGCAGCTGACGCTGTTGCTGGCTCATCACCAGTATCATGTCGGCCCATTGCACCAGATCCTCGTTGATCTGCTGCGCCTGGTGCTGACTGACATCCAGTCCGGCGGCTTGTGCCAGTTCTGCCGCCACGGGGTCAGCGCCGTGGCCAACCATGGCCTGCAGTCCGGCGGAACGGATGTGTTTATCCGGCAGGGCCTGCTTCAGCAGCGCTTCAGCGACCGGACTTCGACAAATGTTTCCCAGGCAGACGACCAGTATATTTTTGTACATTACAGTGCGGTACCTGCCCTGTCCGCGGTGATCAGCGCGCTCAGACTGGGGATAATCTGGCTGATAACGCGGTTCCAGCGCGTCACTGGCGCGGTGGTGACGTAGACGATATCCGATGGCTCCAGCATGAATTGTGCGCCGACGGCAAAGGCGATGGCGTTACGGACGTTCAGCTGATACAGCGTGGCCACTTTGTCAGCACCGGGACCGTGCGGGCGAATCACAAAAATGCCTTCCGCGTTGGAGGTGACCTGGTTGAGGCCGCCGGAACGGGTCAGTGCTTCGGTGAGTGACATGGTGATATTGCCGAGCGGCAGCGTGTTGACGCGGTTGAGTTCACCCAGTACGTAGACCTGGCGTTGACCCACAACCGGGACGTGCAGAACGTCACCGTGCTGCAGCAGCATGTTCTGGCCGAGGCGGCCGTTGTTGAGCATTTCGTACACGGACAGGCGAATGTCCTGGCCGTTGCGGGACAGCAGCACGTCGTGCCAGTTGGCGTTGTCCGACAGACCACCGGCGCGGGCAATGGCATCCAGGATGGTCATGGGGACGTTGGTAATGGGCTGCGGACCGGGTTCGTTGACCTGGCCGGTGACGTAGGCGCGTTTGGCGTTGTAGTCGATGACGCGGACGGTGATTTGCGGCGAGGTAATAAATTCGGCCAGTGGCGAGGCGATGCGCTCTCTGATTTGATCCACGGTGAGGCCGGCGACCTGCACTTTGCCGATGTAGGGGTAATAAATGGTGCCGTCGTTTTCAACAATAATGCCGGAGTTCTGGATATTGTTGTTATTGCTGCCGCTGGGGTTGGTGAGCTCCGGGTGGTCGTAGACCGTGATGTGGAGCATGTCGCCCTTGTCGATATGATATTCGTAATTATCAATTTCGTTCTGGACGTTGAACGGAATAGCGGCTTGCACCGGGTTGGTGGCATTGGCGATGCTTTGCTGGGCCACCACCTGCGGGGTAATGGGGACGATGTCCACAAGCTGGCGAGCGGCCTGCTGGTCTGCGGGTGTGTCGGGCTGTTCGCGGCGGAAGCTGGGGAACCAGACGCCGTTGCCGCTTTCGCGGGTTTCCAGCCAGTTGTTGTTGGCTCTTTCCGCGCCGAACTGATCGGGGTCAATGTTGCTGCCGGGCACAATGATGCAGGCGCTGAGCAGGGTGAATTGGGACAGAACCAGGAGGGTGCGCAAGGGCTTTATGCGTGTATGAATCATTAAGTACTCGCCACTATTGTTATCAACTTCATGAATAGGCCGGCATTCTACTTTTAAATAGGGTCGGAGCGTATATTTTTTATACCCTCCGACCCTATTTACTCAGATGTGCCGGGTCCATGGTTATTGCCCGCTGGCTGTTTAAAAGCGTGAGCAGCACGATGATGCGCTCGTCCGGTGTGACCGCTTTTACGATGGCTTCGATGTGTTTGAAGCAGCCGTCGGTGATCACCACTTTGTCCCCGGGTTTGTACGTATCCTGCGGCCCCTGGCTTTGGAACCGTTGTTTGAGCCCTGCGATCAGTTCGTCTGCCACAGGCTGCGGGCGTCCGTTAAAACTGACAACGCGAGTGACACCTTTTGTGGATTGCAGGCCACGCCAGTCACTGAAGTTGTCGAGCCGCACAAAGATGTACCCGGGAAACAGCGGTTCATCGCGGCTGATGTACTGACGCCGGTAGATTTTTTTAACCGTGTGCATCGGCAGGTAAAACTCGAAACCCTGATTCTGCAGGTTTTCCTGCGCACGGCTGTGCTGTTGGGTTTTTATCTGCAACAGGTACCAGGCGGTGGCAGTGCCAGCATCATTTTCTGAACAACGTATGACTGCGCTCATGATTCCAGCAATTTGTAAAAAATTTCAGTACCTTGTTTTGAGAGCAGGATGGTAGTGCCCTTAACCGCTGCAGGCAATAGCCTGGTTGGGTGAGGTGGGGTAATGGGGTCAGACCCCGTACGGGGTCTGACCCCCATACACCAACCCAATAACCCGTTCGGAGGTGGTAGCCAGCCCTCCTTGCGATTTACGGGAACAATTGGTTAAGGTGGGGTAATGGGGTCAGACCCCGTACGGGGTCTGACCCCATTACCCGGTACGCAGGTAGTCGCCAGCCGTCATTGCGATTTCCGGGAACATTTGGATCAGCTTTTTATCGCCCGTGATCAGTTTAAGGTTCAGCGATTTTGCCAGAGATACAAACTCGCAGTCATAGGCTGAACAGCCGCTCCTGGATGCAAGGGCCAGGACATCGGTAGAGTTGACGGAGTATTCGTTTTCAGCAAGGTGTTGCTCCGCCTGCGACTGCATAGCGATAGCGGTGCTCAAATCAATAATGCCTTTTCTGACATACAGTGCCAGTACGTTCCGGAATTCACTTCGCCATAACAAAGGTGCAACCCAATGGGGATCTTTGTGCAGCAACGAGACTACATCATCGGTTTGTGCGGTCGGCAGATACAGATATGCGATGGTGTTGGTGTCCGCTACAATCATTCTCTGCCCTGGTTTTTAGCCGCAATTATTTCGTCAATATCCAGTCTGACTGTTACGCGGCGGCGCAGCTCGCCTGCTCTATTGGCAAGTTCAGCCGCAGAGAGCCGGGTTGGTTTATATGTCTTTTCCAAGCAATGAATAAGCTCGCTATTGATGCTTCTGTGGTGCGCATTGGCGGCCTGTTTGAGTTGCTCGTAAAGATCATCGGGTATGTTTTTGAAGGTGACGGTGGCCATGTTCAAGTCTCGTAAGGTTCCAAAACGGTTTCATTATGGTTTTGGCTTGCGTGCTTGTCAATCCACCCTAACCATCAAAGGAGTTTATAGAACATGCTTCTTCGCTTTGCTGTACTGCCCCTGCTGCTGGTTCTGACCGCCTGCGTGGCAAGCCGTCCGGCGAACACGGCCGATGTGTGTGAGATGTTTGACGACCGCCGCAGCTGGTACCGGGCAGCTGAGCGCACACAGGAGCGCTGGGGCGTGCCGGTGCCGGTGACGATGGCGTTTATTTATCAGGAGTCGGCGTTTAATGCGCGGGCGCGCCCTGCCCGTTCGCGCCTGCTGTGGGTGATTCCGTGGACGCGGCCGTCGACGGCGCGCGGTTATGCGCAAGCGCTGAGTTCAACCTGGGCGGATTATCAGCAGGAGACCGGCAACCGCTTTGCGCGGCGACAGAACTTCGCCGATGCGGTGGATTTTATTGGCTGGTACAACCATTACAGCCCTGCGCGCAGCAATATCGCGCTGGATGACGCGCGCAATCTCTACCTCGCCTACCACGAGGGGCACACGGGTTTTAACCGCGGCACCTATCAAAACAAGGGCTGGCTGCTGGAGGCCGCAGCTATGGTGGAGCGCAACGCGCAGCGGTACGCGGGGCAGTATGAGCAGTGCCGGGCGAGGCTGGATCGGCGCTGGTGGCAGGTGTTACGGAAATAAATAGGGTCAGACCCCATTAGGGGTACCCTAATGGGGTCTGACCCTATTTATTTCCCTATTTCCAATTTCCACCTGCTATAACTGATGGACACAAGCGCAAAAAGGAGTTTGCGATGGCTCGCCGTCCACGTCATTTTATTCAGGGAATGCCGTACCATCTTGTTCAGCGCGGCAACAATCGTCAACCGTGTTTTATGGACGTTGAAGATCGGCTGATCTATCTGGGCTTATGGAAGGTGAAGTCCGCGCAATACGGGTTGCCAGTGCATGCGTATTGCCTGATGAGCAATCACGTTCATATCTTGTGTTCGAATATCAGCGACGGCTGTATCTCTCGCACGGTCAAAACCGTTAATGGTACCTACGCGATCTATATGAACCGCAAATACAGTAGAACAGGTACCTTGTGGGAAGGCCGATTCTGGTCTTCCTTGATACAGACGCGCCGCTATCTCTTGGCGTGCTATAGGTACATTGAGCTCAATCCGGTGCGCGCAAGGCTTGTGTCGAAACCAGAAGATTACCCCTGGTCCAGCCACCTGGCCAACGCCATGGGCAAAGAAAGCTGGATTGAACCTCACGATGAATTTGAATCGTTGGGCTCAAGTCCTGCCACACGCCGCATCGCCTACAGGCGCTTGTTTGGCCACCCACTGGATGAAGACCTGACGACTCAGTTCCGCAGCGGACTCAGGCACAGCCTTCCTGTTGGCGATGACAACTTTGTGGCCGCGATGAAGGAGCAACTTGGCCTGCCGGCAGGCGACTGCAAACCGGGCCGCCCGCGCCGGAAACCGGCAAGCGGGTGAAATAGGGTCAGACCCAATTACATAATTGGGTCTGACCCTATTTCACCCTACTCCAGCAGCTGCGTCAGGTGTTGCTCGTCATACACCGGCACGCCAAGTTCCACGGCTTTATCCAATTTGGAGCCTGCGCCCGGGCCTGCTATTACAAATGAGGTTTTTTTGGAAACACTGCCTGCAACTTTGGCGCCCAGCGCTTGCAGGCGGTCCCGGGCTTCATCGCGGGTCATGGTTTCCAGCGTGCCGGTCAGCACAATAATCTGCCCTGCCAGCCGGTCCGAGATCTGCTGCGGTTGATGCTCTGGCCACACCACGCCGCGCGCGCGCAGCTGCTCAATCACCTGATGGTTTTCGCTATTGCTGAAAAAGTGTGCGATGTGCCCCGCCATCACCGGCCCCACATCACTCACCTGTGTCAGCGCACTCTCATCGGCCTGCATGAGTTTTTCCAGACTGCCAAAGTGGTTGGCCAGCGCCAACGCAGTGGCCTCGCCCACTTCACGAATCCCGAGCGCAAACAGCAACCGTGGCAAGGTGGTGGATTTGGCTTTTTCGATGGCAGCGAGCAAATTGTCAGCGGACTTCTCGCCCATGCGCTCGAGCCCAATCAGCTGCTCTTTGCTGAGCACAAACACATCGGCGACGCTGCGCACCATGTCTGCATCCACCAATTGCTCGACCAGCTTTTCACCCAGGCCTTCAATATCCAGAGCGGCGCGGGAGCAAAAATGGCGCAGTGATTCTTTGCGCTGGGCCGGACACACCAACCCGCCGGTGCAGCGATACAACACCTCGCCGTCTTTTTCCACCGGTGACTGGCACGCAGGACACAGTTCGGGCATCAACACGGCGTGGCGCTCGTGTTCGGGCGCAGGGGTCAGGACTGCCACAATTTTGGGAATCACATCACCGGCGCGGCGCAGAATCACGCGATCACCAATTTGTAATCCCAGTCGCGCAATCTCATCCATATTGTGCAACGTGGCATTGCTGACGGTCACACCACCAACAAACACCGGCTCCAGTCGCGCAACAGGCGTAATAGTGCCAGTTCGCCCCACTTGAAACTCAACATCGCGCACCAGCGTGGACGCCTCTTCCGCCGGAAACTTGTAAGCCATCGCCCAGCGCGGCGTGCGAGCATTAAAGCCAAGCTCCTCTTGCAGACGCAGGTTATCCACTTTGATCACCGCACCGTCGATTTCATAATCCAGCGCGTTGCGTTTGGCCAGCAAACGGTTGGCGTAATCGAGACAGGCTTGCCAGCCCTGCACCACTTCGCGCTCCGGGTTCAGCGGTAAGCCCCAATGACCCAGCAGGGTCAGCAGTGCGCTGTGGGTGGTTGGAGCCATAATGGGGTCAGACCCCACAGGCCCTGTGGGGTCTGACCCCATTATTATGGCGGAGTAGGAAAAAAAGCGTAGCGGTCTGGACGCGGCAATTCGCGGATCGAGTTGACGCAAGGTTCCGGCGGCGGCATTACGCGGATTTACAAATACGCGCCCTGCTTCCTTGGTGGCTTGCGCGTTCATCGCTTCAAAACCGGCACGGCTTAAATAAATTTCACCACGCACTTCCAGTCGCGAGGGAATGTTGTCGCCTTTTAATCGCAGCGGAATGTTGCGCACGGTGCGCACATTGTGGGTAATGTCTTCACCGGTAACGCCATCCCCTCTGGTAGCTCCGCGCACCAGCACACCGTCTTCATATAACAGACTGACGGCAATACCATCAATTTTAGGCTCGCAGCTATATGCGGGCGAGTTGCTACCTTCTATATCCAGCCGTTTGAGAATACGTGCTTCAAAGTCAGCCAGATCCGAATCATTAAATACTTTGGCCAATGACATCATCGGCACTTCGTGGGTGACCTGGGCAAACGAGGACAACGGCGCTGCACCGACCCGCTGGGTAGGCGAGTCGGGTGTCACTAATTCGGGGAATTGTTCTTCCAGGGCAAGCAGGCGATCAAAAAGCTTGTCGTATTCCTGATCGGAGATTTCCGGGGCATCAAGCTGGTGGTAGCGCGAGTTGTGATAATGAATCAACTCGCGCAGTTGGGTTATCTCCTGCACGGGATCTGAAGAATTGGTAGTCATCGTTACTTCTGACGTGAATTCTTGAATTGTTGCAGCTCAAAGTCACGAATGCGCTGACGGTAATGTTCAACAGTCTGCGCTGTCATAACGGAGCGGTTGTCGTCTTTTAATTCAGCATCCAGTGCCTGCTGCGCATGTTTGGCAGTAGCCAGCATCTGCTCAAAGGCCAGCATGTTGTTGGCGACATTGGGCAGCGTCATAAAGAAACAGATACCCTGGGTCGTGAAATCGCTGATACGGTTCAGGTCAAAAGTGCCTGGGTTCAGGGCATTCGCCACACTGAACAATACCGGACCACCTTTGCGATCAGCATGGCGATGGAAAATGGACATATCACCAAAACGCAGCCCTGCTCCAAGCAGCACTTGCAGCAATTCATCACCGTAAATCACGGAATTTGGACGCGCCATCACGTTGATCACCAGCACCTGACTGAAACCGGGATCACGCTCTTCTTCCACCGGCATGTCCAGACTGAGCTGATTTTCACGCAGACTGCGGTTACTGGTACGCGCAGCCGAGGCGCGCATACTGGCATTCATGCTGCTGGCATACGGGCTTTCATCCAGCGAATCTGTGACAACAGGCGCGACTGGCGCTTCGGGCTCAGCTGGTGCTGCTGGCTCTTCGTATGCTTCGTATTGTTGATACTCAGGCTGTTCGTCCTGATATGCCGCGCGGACATCATCATAATTGTCTGCGCTGTAACGCTCTTGCGGTTCATCGTAGAGCGGATCAGCCTGGGCAGCAGTTGTCTCATTTAATGAATAGTCGGCCAGCGGATCGTTTTGAGACGAGGGCTGCTGAGCATGTGGTTGTGGCTCAGGACGACGCGGAGCAGGCTGCTGAGCCTGCTGCTGGGCAGGCACCTCTTCCTGGGCACGCGCACGTGCTGCTGCGAGTTTGCCAAATGCCGCTCCGGCCCAACTCATCAAGCGTTTGGATGCAGACACAGGCTCTTCTTCCAGCGCGCTCTGGCGACGCTGGTCGTCCTCATCCTTAAACAGATCATCAATATCGTCTTTGTTTTCCACAGCTGCAAATGAGTCCACAGATTGAGGTTGCGGTTCGGGTTCTGCTTCTACTTCCGTATCAAAATAATCCGGCAGCAGATCGTCTTCTTGTTCAGGCTCTTCTTGTTCAGGCTCAGCTTCTTGCTCCGGTTCTATTATTTGCTCCGGAATTTGCGCCGGTGCGATCACTTCATCAAACACCGGTTCAGCTTCAAATTCCGGCTCTGGATCCAGCGCCGGCTGGAATACAGGCGCAACTGCTTGAACGGGTGCTTCTGGCGCCGGGTATTCCACATGAGGTGAAACTCCGCGCTCTTCCAGCAGCTCGTCGAGCATGTCGCCAATGTCTTTTGGCTCCGGCGCCGGTGGAGTTTCTTCCACCTCGTCGACGATCGAGTCTACAAAATAATCCGCTGTGTACTCATCGTCGAAGTCTTCTTCATCTTCGATGTCTTCCTCAAAAACGTCTGGTTCCTCGAAGTATTCTTCGTCTTCTTCGTC
>CAZHUJ010000017.1:20279-26101 GCA_964535565.1 uncultured Pseudohongiella sp.
TCTTCGTCCAAGTCGTCTTCATCATCCTCGAAGTCGTTGTCTTCTTCAAACTCCAATTCCGGAGTTTCCTCTACAGGGGGCAGATCTTCTGATTCGGGCTCTTCTGGCACCAGACCCAGCGCGTCATCAAAACGCATTTCGGTAAATACCGGGTCCTGACGCTCGTTTTCAAAGCTGGGCTTGGACACTACACGCACTGGCGAGACATCGTCCAGCCAATCGTCTTCGCTGAATTCCTGCACGTACTCTTCCGCCCGCATTGCCGCTGCGGCCCACTCAGGCTCCGGCCGATGCTCTGGCTCCGGTTCCGGCTCTGGCTCAACTATTGGCTCGAGTTCCGGCTCCGGCTCAGCTTCCGGCTCCAGCGCTGGCTCTGCTGCGGCTTCAATTTCCGGCTCAACTGCAGTTTCAATTTCCAATTCCAGCTCTGGTTTTGGTACTGGCTCCGGCTCAATCACAGGGGCCGGGGCTGACGCGGCTTCAGCTTCTGCCAGGGCGGCGGCCTCCTCTGCTGCGGCCAGCGCTGCCGCACGGCGCGCCAATACGGCTTCGCGGCTGAGATCGGTTTTGAGCACTTTGCTGCGCGGACGTTTTTTGTTGTTGTTGTCGCGATTGTCGAGTGCAGAGGCCTGGCGCATCACTTCTTCAAACGAGCGCTGCACCATACGTGCGCCACCGTTGGGCAGTTCGCGCAGTTCCAGCTCTTCCAGGTCGTATTCGGGAATATTTTTGTCCAGTGCGATCTTGATTTTGTTTTTGCGTGAGCGTATCAGCGCAACCAGTGCCCACAAAATGCCCATGAGCACAGCCAAAATTGCAATCAGAATCAGCAGTTCAATCAATCCCATTGATTACGCCCTTTTGTAATTACATTGCGGCGAGTTCAGCAGCTTCTTCGATGTCAACGGCGACAATTCGTGAGCAGCCCGGTTCGTGCATTGTGACTCCCAACAACTGATTGGCAACTTCCATGGTCAACTTGTTGTGAGTGATAAAAATAAATTGCACCTGATCGGCCATTTCGGCCACCAGGCGCGCATAACGCACAGTGTTGGCATCATCCAGCGGTGCGTCAACCTCATCGAGCATACAGAACGGTGAGGGATTTAATCTGAAAATTGAGAACACCAGCGCAATCGCCGTCATGGCTTTTTCACCACCGGACAGCAAGTGAATGGTGCTGTTTTTCTTTCCTGGAGGCCGCGCCATGATCGCAACACCGGTGTCGAGCAGGTCTTCGCCGGTCATGTCCAGATAGGCATGACCGCCACCAAACACTTTGGGGAACAGCTCCTGCAGGCCAGCGTTGATCTTGTCAAAGGTCTCTTTAAAGCGGGTTCGGGTTTCGCGGTCAATTTTGCGAATGGCGTTTTCCAGCGTTGCCAGCGCTTTTTCCAGATCGTCGTTCTGGGCGTCCAGATAAACTTTGCGCTCGGATTGCTGGGCGTATTCGTCGATCGCCGCCAGGTTGATTGCCCCCAGACGGGACACGCGCTGCGCAATAGATTCCAGCTCTTCTTCGCAGGCTTTTACCGTCAACTCTGGCGGCAGGGTCTGCAGAACGGTATCCAGATCGTAACGCGCTTCGCGCAGCTGATCTGACAGTGCCTGGCGCTTGACCAGATCACCTTCGTTTTTCAGACGGTTTTCCATCAACTGTTCACGCAGGCCGGCGGCTTTGCGTTCAAAGCCCATGCGCTGCTGTTCCATTGCGCGCAGTTGATGCTCGTTGGAGTCAGCGGCGGCTTTGGCGCGGTTCATCTGGTCTTCAACATCCAGGCGTTTTTGCAGCAGCTCTTCCAGCTCCATGCGTTTGCCTTCCAGCGGCATGTCGGACTCGTTGAGTTGTTTTTCCAGCGACTCCATACGTTCCTGGGCACGCTGCACCTGGGTGCTCATACGCTTACGCGCTTCGTCCATTCCGGCGATTTGTGAGCGCAGCAGCTGCTCTCTTAAACGCAGCTGGTGGTTGTGATCTTTGTCGTGACGTGCCTTTTGGCGGATCTGATCCAGGCGCAAACGCAGCTCGTCGCGCTGTTGCAGCAGCTGCTCTCTGCGCTCAACATCCTGCTCCATAGCATCCAGGGCGTTCTGCAGATTTTCCCTTGAGCGAGTGATGTTTTTCTGCTCAACTTCAAGTTGTTTCTGAAGTTCTTCCAGCTCGAATTGCAAGCGCTGGCGACGCTGATTGTTCTGTTCTTCTTTCATAATACGCGCGCTGAGGCGCGATTTGAGCTCGCTGTATTCACGGCTCATTTGTGCAATCTGACGCTGAATCGCTTCGCGCTCGCTTTCCAGATCACGCAGCGTGTCACGGCTTTGTTGCTGCTGCTCTACCAGTTCATCAACCTGGGATTGCAGCATGTCCATCTGTTCTTGCAGACGGCTGATTTCACCTTTACGGGCCAGCAGACCCTCACTGGCATCCACGGATTTGCGCACACGAATCCAGTTGCGACCCAGCCACAAACCCTGGCGCGTGATCACCGATTCATTGTTCTGCAGCGTAGCGCGCAGACTCAGCGCCTGCTCCAGATTCTCGGCGGCAAAAATACCTTGCAGCAGCGGCCCCAGGTCAATGTCGCCACTGATTTTGGAAGCCAGTGCAGGAAACGGAAATGGGGTCAGCCCCCTTTTTTCCTCAGAAAAATGGGGGCTGACCCCATTTCCTTTTTCCACCAGCGTCAGCACCCCGGACGGCAGCGCAGTCAGCACCTCGGACACGGAGTTAAGGTTTTCAACGCACAGTGCTTGCAGGGTATCCCCCAGCACCGCTTCTACCGCTTGCTCCCAACCGGATTCCACCTTGAGGTGTTCACCCAGACGGCTGCGGCCGGCGAGGCCGTTGTCTTCCAGCCATTTGTTGAGTTTGTTGTCAGTCTGACCCAGAGCGGCTTTTTGCAGTGCTTCCAGGGACGCAAACTGGCCATTGGCGCGTTGCAGCTGGCTGCGGGCGTTATCCAGTTCCTGACCCAGCTGCTGGCCGCGGCTGCGCTCCTGCTCAATGCGCGAGGCCAGTTCAGAGTTACGACCCTGCTGCTCTTCCAGGTTGTCCTCCATCTGCGTGAGCTGCATGGACAGCTCGTCAATTGCATCTTGCTCCGGGTTTTCACCCAGGGCGGCGCGCTCGTCACGCAGACGACCACGGCGCTCAACGCCGCGCTCTACAATTTTTTCCAGCTGCTGGATGCGGGACTGCTCTACTTCAGCAATCTGGCGCGGCTCTTCCGAGCGACGTGAGAACTCGTCCCACTGTTGCTGCCAGTTCTGCATCTGCTCTTCGGCTTCTTCCAGCTGAATCGCGGACTCCTCTTCCTGGTGCCCGGCAATTTCCACTTCCGGGCTCAGCATTTCCAGTTCGGTCTGCAGCGTATCCAGCTTCATCACATCGGCGTCCATCTCCGAACGTGAGGTTTCAAAGTTGCGGCGGTTTTCTTCCAGATCCAGCTTCAGCTGTTTCATGCGCTCGATGTGGAATTCAATCGCCTGCTCGATACGCGCGATGTCGCCACCGATGCTGTAGAACCGGCCCTGCACTTCACTCAGTGCATCGTTTAAATCGGTCTGGTTCAGCAGCAGCTGTTCGTGCTGGGCATCCAGTGCGCGCTGATCAGCAATCACCGCCTCAATCTGGATCTCCAGCTCGGCAATAATCGCCTGCTTCTGCTCAACTTCGGTGTTTAATGCACGCCAGCGCAGCGCATTATATTGCGCGTTAAGATCACGCTCTTGCGCTTTGTATTCTTTGTATTTTTCAGCAGCCTGTGACTGCCTGTGAAGGTGTTGCAACTGGCGTCCGAGCTCATCACGAATATCGGTGAGCCGCTCCAGGTTCTCGCGCGTACGCTTGATTCGGTTTTCGGTATCACGGCGACGCTCCTTGTACTTGGAAATGCCTGCCGCTTCCTCAATAAAAATACGCAGCTCTTCCGGCTTGGACTCAATCAGCCGCGACACCATGCCCTGCTCGATGATGGAGTACGAACGCGGTCCCAGACCGGTACCCAGGAACAGATCGGTAATATCACGGCGACGGCATTTGGTGCCGTTGAGCATGTAGACGTTTTCGCCATCGCGGGACACACGACGCTTGATGGAGATTTCGGAGAACTTGGCGTACTCGCCGGTGATGCGGTTGTCGCTGTTATCAAAGATCAGTTCGATGCTGGCCTGACCCACCGGCTTGCGTCCGACAGAGCCGTTAAAAATAACGTCGGTCATGTTCTCGCCGCGCAGGTTTTTGGCGGAGCTTTCACCCATTACCCAGCGCACGGCATCAATGATGTTGGATTTGCCACAACCGTTGGGGCCTACTACTGCGCACAAATTGCTGGGGAAGTTCACCGTTGTGGGGTCCACGAACGATTTGAATCCAGCGAGTTTGATACTTTTCAAGCGCATGACGGCCCAATGATCCCTTGTTGTTGACAACGTTTTTCCAGCGCAGGAGTGTAGCTGATTTGACGCCAACGCGTACACCCGAAAATTGAGCCCAGATCACCGGATTCAGTACCACCTGTCACGGCCTGCTGGCTGGACACTCCCGGCAAAACGCAATAAGCTGGCTACCATTGTGAGAGGCCATCCAGCCAAGGATTTTTACATGCAAAGCCGTCGATTTTTGCCCGCCCTGACCCGCCTAACTGTTGCCTTCGCTGCCCTGCAGGTTGGCGCCATCAGCACCGCTGCCGCAGACACCCCTGCCGGCTGGATCAGCAACAACAATCCCAGCGCCTACGTACTGAGTCCCGGCAGCTTTGCGGTGGAAGGCGCCTTGCTGCGCGTGGACGACACCATCGATTTCATGGATTACCGCGACGATCTGCTCAAAGCCAACAGCCGCCTGACCGGTGACAGTGGCACGCTGGACGGCAATCGCATCGATCTGCGCGTGGGTGTATGGCGCGGCCTGGAGCTGTTCTATCAGCGTCAGCAGCACGATCTGGCGCTGGAGATCGGCCCGGTGTCCCGCGTAAACATTGTTGAGCTGAATAACGCTCTGGACACTGAACGCACCGAATACGGTTTTAACTGGGTGCTCTACGAAGAAGGCTCGAGCAACCGCAACTCCCCCTGGCGGAGCCTGTCGCTGGAAGTGTCCCGCATCGAGAGCAGCAGCGATGACTTTGGCGGCAAGCTCGAACGCATGCAGCTGTCAGGCACCACCACCATCACGTTTGATCCACCCCAGGGTTTCTGGCTGAACCGTCTCAAGGACGAAGGTTGGCAGGCGCGACTGATCGCCTCCCTGCCGCTGACCGAATCCACAACGCTCAGCGCCTGGGGCGGTTATGGACAGATGGAATCCTCTTCCGGCACGGCCACCGAAATTGATCTGCCCTCGGTGGCGAGCGCTTTTTACCAGACCTTTGACGCGGAAGAGACCCTCCTGAAAGCAGGTGTGGCACTGAACTGGCAGCGCTTTGCGCGGTTGCCAGTGCAAGTGGGCTATGAATACATCCGCATCAATGACCGCGACTTGAGTGCGGTGCGCAGCAACAGCACGCTGCTGCCCTCGTTTTTGCGCGGCAACAACCTGACTGGCGGCGCCATGCGCAACCAGACTGCCTTCGCCAGCGTCAGCTGGTGGATCACGCCGCAAGTGTATGTGGGCGCCAGCGGCCGTTTATTCAAAAACCAGTTCGCGGGCATTATTCCCCACTACAACAACCCGTTGAGCGGACGGTTTTCGGACACCAGCTACGGATATGCGGAACTCAAGGTGGGTTTTCAGCTCGGACGCCGGCGCTAGGCCTCCCCCATTCAGGTAATAGACAAGCGAAACGTGGCGGCACACACTTGCACCAAATGTTAATCGCACA
>CAZHUJ010000018.1:0-23225 GCA_964535565.1 uncultured Pseudohongiella sp.
TGCTGCTCGCCGTTGCCATGCTTCCGGCGATGGTTCTGCTTTTGATCGTGCTAAGCCCAGCACTGAGGCAAATGTCAGATATACCACCTAATCTCCAGCTGACCTCCCTTGACAGTGAGGCGTGGATTGAAGGCATCGTTCAGGCAACACGTCAGCTTTTCGGATCGCTGGCGATCGCCTTACTGGTTGGGCTGGCTCTGGCACGGCGCCGAGCACGCCGGATAGTACGCCGCGCAAAAGCAAGTGTCGGTAATCGGCATCTTGAAGTGTTTGTAAAGGACTGACAGGGACCTAGGGGTGCTGCAGATATTCAGTTGAAGACTAACAGATCACTTTCACCTACTTTTGTACCTAAAAATTTAACCAGCGCTGACAGCTTATTTCGGACTGTTTCTGCGCCGTTGATGTTGTCAAGGTTTTATAGAATCACGGAACCAGATTCGGATGCGACTTGACATCACAGCCAGACGGCCACAGGTGGGGCCTCAGATCAAAGCACTGGGATCATTGATTAGATTTCGCCAAATATTTAAAACATGATTGGAAATATCAGACATCAAGAAATCAAGCGTCAACTAACGGAACTCCCCCGTAGAGCACCGTTCGACCTTGCCATACTTTGGAGTGTTGTTAATGGCCAATTAAAATGACCCTCAGTTGGGTCAAAATTAATGGCGATTGACAGAGTGTCTCCCCCAGAGTGCTCTGGGGTGACTCCCGAGTTGTGCTATCCGCTATCTAAAACCGCTTTCTGTGACCTCAAAAATTTTGCAACCGCAAAAACTTGTGCAAATTCCCTACAGTTTTCACGCGACTTTTGTGCCCAAAACTGTGACCAAAGTTGTAAATCGGTGTTATGCCGGTCTTATTACGAAAAGCATTATTTTCATATATATCTGATAGATACGATTAACGCCGATTGACCCAAAATGACAAATCTTTACCGGAACCCCCTCCTAAGGGGCAGGTCGCAGGTTCGAATCCTGCCCGGGGCACCAAACACAAACGGGTCACCTGCCAGAGGTGGCCCGTTTTTGTTTGTGTTCAGGGCGGCAGATGAGAACCTGCCGGTTCGACAAAACGCATCGCGTTTTGGACGCACGCCAGTGCGCCCCGCAGGGGCCATGTATTTGAAGGGAGGTATTTTGGCTTAGCCAAATGCCGAATCAATCCTGCCCCGCCCCTTTCATAACATTTATTGCCACGTTCATTAAATAGTCATTCCTTGTACGCGCTCAATCCGTAAGGTAGCACGCAGGGAGGACGCCATAATGAAAATTACACAGATAACCCTGTCTTTTCTCGCCAGCATAATGATCGCGCATTACAGCATTTCTCAAACGGATAGCGCCGATATGATTCTTGGCGAATGGACACCCGGCCATGGCGATGCACGCGTAAAAATCACCCGCGAAAACAATGCATTTATTGGAACGATAGTATGGCTAAAAGAACCCATTGATAAAAAAACCGGGGAGCCGCGCACAAACAATAACAGCCGCGATAGCGCCCTGCGCGATCAACCGTTGCTGGGCTTGCGCATTGTAGATGGCTTCCAGTACGCCAATGGCCAGCTTTGGGAAGACGGCACGGTATACGACCCGGAATCGGGCAGAACCTACTGCGGAAAAATTACCTTGATCAATAAAAACGAGCTTCGCCTGCGAGGCAATATCTGCGGGCTTTCGTTGCTGGGACGCAATGACACCTGGATACGTTATCGCGACGCTGA
Source organism: uncultured Pseudohongiella sp. (assembly GCA_964535565.1). Lineage (GTDB taxonomy): Bacteria > Pseudomonadota > Gammaproteobacteria > Pseudomonadales > Pseudohongiellaceae > Pseudohongiella. The sequence continues at coordinate 1,733 of CAZHUJ010000018.1, forward strand.
CACAACACCATAAAAATGAGAATCCAACATGCCAACCCGTAACCTGTTGAACAACTTACGATCAATCGGACTGGACCCGTTAACAGCTGTTGTCTCATCCGTTTCTGATCTTTATCGCCTGCCGAAAGCGACCCTCGATGCATTAAAGGCTGAGCTTATTATCGACAGCTTTCGTTTTCACTATGACAACAACGCGTATTATCAGGCTGCCTGCAATGAAAAAGGCGTACACCTGGGCGATATCCGTACCCACGCGGATCTGATAAAAATTCCGTTGATTCCAATCGCAAAATTTAAGTCAACCAGCAGCCATGAATTGCTGTCAAAACCGCTGACCAGCGTAGAACATGAAATGCGCAGCACGGGAACCAGTGGTATCCCGAGTATATCCAGACGCTGCCGGGAAACAGTAGATCTGGGCGTGGCGTCCGTATATGCAATGTACCGTGAGTTTCTTGGTATTTCCAAAGGTGCCGGACTGTACATCTGCCCGTCCACCGAAGAAGTGCCGGAAATGGGCATGATCAAAGCATTAAACATGCTCGCCGGCCTGTTGGACACACACCGGTTTATGGTGCACCAGGAACGTTTTGTACCTGAAGATGCACTGGCACAGCTGCAGAACTGGGACCGGAAATTCACACGACACATTATTGGCCCTCCCTTTCTGATACATCGCCTGCTGCAGTTCCTGAAACAGACAGGACAAACCCTGAAGCTCGACAAAGACAGCAAGGTTATTACGCTCGGCGGTTGGAAACGCTTTACCGGTCAGATGATATCGCGCCGTGATTTTAATGCGCTGTGCCAGGAATGCCTGGGCGTTTCTGCTCACAACATCCGTGATATCTACGCCCTGGTCGAATCCAATGTCATGGCAATTGATGACGAGCATCAGGTCAAACACGTCTCACCCTATGTGCATTTCAGTGTCAGAAGCATGGACGATCTGAGCCAGGAAGTAGCTGACGGTGAACACGGCATATTGGCAATTCTTGATCCGTTGGCGCGTGCCACCCCTGGCATGATTCTTACCGAAGATATTGTGCGCCTGCTGCCTGGCGATAGCCCCTCGGGTCGCAGCGGCCAGCGCATGGAGTACATCATGCGCGCACCAGCATCGCTGGAATTTGGCTGCTGTGCGGTGAACCTGGAAAAGAAAATGGACAGCAGTAATAGTGTCGCCAACGAGCCCAGCTGTCCGGTTACTGCCTGATCGTTACAACCGCAGTCAGTCTCTGGAGAAAAAAATGTTTAATGAAATTATTGTAAATAATTTTTCCAATCCGGCGCATGCAGCCGAAATAGAAAACGCATCTGCGGTCATTGAACTTGGCAATGATGTGTGTGGTGATCGCATCAAGGTGCAACTGCTGATTGAGGATGGCTGTATCAAGCGTGCTGTGTACGCGGCCTGGGGATGTGCAACCTCTCTGGCCACAGGCAATATTTTTTGTTCCAGTATACAGGACCTGCCCTACGCCTGCGCCATAGACTTCAGTGCCAGCGAAGTTGAGCAGATGCTGGGGGAGCTGGACCCATCTCAGCAACACTGCCTTGAAATGCTGCACCTGCTGTTCGACAAACTCCGAAAAATTTCACCTTTATCATCCGGGCGCTGACATCATGACCAGTTCAGGATACTTCGACTACAACGCAACAACACCCGTATGCAAGGAAGCTGTGGACGCATTCAGCCATGCCATACAGTATTTTGGCAACCCGTCCAGTCGCCACCGCTTATCGTCGGACGCAAAAACAATGATGGCAGATGCACGCGCGGCACTGTCACAACTGATAGGTTCAGAGGCTGACGAACTGTTTTTTACTTCCGGTGGTACGGAAGCAAATAACTGGGCAATCAAAGGCGCGTATTTCCGGCACCTGCAAGAAAATGGCAAGAATGGCCATATCGTTATCTCAGCAATCGAACATGCGTCGGTACTGGAAGCGTGTGAATTTCTCAAGAACACCTTTGGTTGCGAGGTGACACGTGTACCACCTGACAACACTGGCATCGTATCGGCGCAATCGATCACACGCGCTATACGCGCGGACACTTTTCTGGTGTCGGTCATGCTGGCCAACAATGAGATTGGCACGATCCAGCCTATACAGCAGATATCAGAACGCCTGAAAGACAGCCGTATTCATTTCCATGTCGACGGAGTGCAGGCGGTTGGTAAAATCCCGGTACAGGTACACAAGCTGGGTATAGACAGTCTTTCATTTGCCGGCCACAAATTCTATGCTCCCAAAGGGGTCGGAGGACTTTTTATAAAAAACGGCGCCCGCATCACGCCATTGATTCATGGCGGCGGGCAAGAGCAAGGGGCACGCGGTGGTACCGAATCGGTTGTATTGATAGCCGCTCTGGGTGCCGCAGCACGGGTCGCAGCCAAATCAATGCCACAGAATACCCGGAAACTGACGGAGATCGGCCGTACCCTGCGCGCCGGGTTGCACGAAAGTTTCCCCAGCATCTGTTTCCACGGCCCTGCCGAGGCAGCGCAGCAAATGCCCAACACCCTGAGTTTCTGCATTCCAGGCATACGCGCTGAGGCGCTGGCTGCTTTATTGGATCATCGACATGGCGTACAGGTTTCCCTGGGTTCGGCCTGTAGCAACAACAAGGCAACGCAGCACTCCCATGTTCTGCTCGCCATAGGCCTGGATCACGACCTGATAGCGTCCACCTTGCGGGTCAGCTTTGGCAAATACACATCACAACATGACATAAGCAGTTTTATAGCAGCACTGACCAGCAGTGCTGATCTGCTTAAATCCATTCACTCACCAGCAGGATACAAACATGTCGCTGCGGCTTGATCGTGCAAATACCATCATTGACTGCCTTGAATATTATGCAGACATCTGCGCAGACAAGGATGCCTACATTTTTCTGACCGATGGTGAGTCGCAGGCAGTCCACATGAGCTATAAACAGCTGCACACGCGTGCAACAGCACTCGCACAAGTGCTGCAGGCTCGCAAGCTGTCGGGTAAGACAGTTTTACTGTTGTACCCGGCCGGGCTTGAATTCCTGGTGTCCTTTATTGCCTGTCTGTATGCCGGCGCCATCGCCGTACCGGCAAACCTGGCACGCAACAGTCGTCATTTTGTGAGACTGAAAAACATTATGCTCGACTCCAACTGTGCTGCGGTGCTGACTCTGCCAACATTCGAGGACACCATTCGCAGCAATCTTGCCCTGGCAGGCGTGGATATGCAGCACATCGCAATTGTCAGCGAAGAAGACTCAGCCCCTCAACAATCGGCAGCAGCCTTTACCGTTACACCTGACGCCATCGCCTTTATTCAATACACATCAGGATCAACCGGACACCCCAAGGGCGTGATCGTCACCCATGCCAATCTGATCGCCAATGAGCGGGCTATTCAGCAATCGTCAAACCTGCCTGAGTTTATGGTCGGCGCTGGCTGGTTGCCACAGTTTCATGACATGGGCCTGATTGGAAATCTGCTACAGCCTATGGCCGTAGGTGGCACGTATATTTTTATGTCACCGCTGCATTTTATACAGGCGCCGCTCAGATGGATCAAAATGTTGAGTACGTATCGGGCGCACGCCAGCGCTGCGCCCTGCTTCGCGCTGGAAATGTGTGTTGCTGCTGCAAAAGACGGTATTGATCCGAACTGGGATCTGTCTGCCATGGGTACAATTTTCTGCGGTGCAGAACCTATCAATCAACGCATACTTGAACGCTTCCAAACCTGCTTTGCCCACATTGGCATGCCCGCAGATGCAGTCAAGCCGTGTTACGGCATGGCGGAAACAACGTTGATTATTTCCGGTGGACTACCCTCAGAAGCAGAGCGCAGCCTGAAGATCGACCGCGACGCCTTGCAGTGCGGCAACGTGGTGTTGCAGGACAACGCAACTGAAAATGAACATAAGGTGCAGGATATTGTCTGTTGCGGCACCCCGGTCAACGGGCATGAAATCATCATTGTCTGCCCCGAAACACAGCAGATATGCCCGGACAATGCAATAGGCGAAATCTGGTGCAGAGGCCCCAGCATCACCACAGGTTATTGGCAGAAACCTGAGGCCACCGCACACACATTTCACGCTTTTACCGCCTGCGGCCAAGGCCCCTGGCTACGCACGGGCGATCTTGGGTTTAAACATAAAGACGGCCTGTATGTCACCGGGCGTATCAAGGAAATGATGATTTTGCGCGGTAAAAACCACTATCCGCATGACATCGAAAACACCATCAATATAGTGTTCGCCAATCACAATATGAAAGTACAAACAGCGGTGTTTATGGAACATGAATCCAGCATCCAGGCAGGTATTGTTGCCATTGCGGAGCTGCCACGCCGGGTCGACGATCAAGCCGTTGAACTATTCCAGAAATTGACTCACCTGGCCCGACAGCAAGTGTCTCATGAACATGACCTGTTGCTAAAAGACACTCTGATTGTGAAACACGGCAGCATTCCGCGCACCTCCAGTGGCAAGGTCCAGCGTTTGTTATGCGCCAGACTCTATCAGAGTGGCGACATCCAGGCCCAGCCACTGATCTGAGAATACAACAGGAGCACGACCGAATGGCATCTGACAACACCATCACCCTGGAAGCGGTGACCGACCGTATCACAGCGTATCTGCATCAGCACCTGGCTAAAACCCAACCGGACTTCGCCGACCCACTGCATAGCAATATGTCGTTTGATTACATGGGACTGGACTCACTGTCGCGCGTCGAATTGATCAGTGCGTTGAGCAAGGAGTGGTCGGTGGAACTCGATCTGACTGCCGCATACGATTTTGTGACCATTGGCGCCCTGTCAGAGTTTATCTGGCACGAACTGACGCAGGACAAGGTCGCGGTTATCAATCCAGCGATTTCCTGAACTTCAGCGTTGCCACCAGCAGACCCAGCGCAGTAAAACCAACCAGAAACAGCGTGTCATACGGTAAATCCTGCAGAGTGGCCTCGCGCAGCACAATCGCCCGTATCATGCGCACAAAATGCGTGGCCGGCAACGCTTCGGCGATGTACTGCGCTGGGACGGGCATACCTTCATAGGGAAACAGAAAACCTGACAACAATATGGATGGCAGCAGAAAAAAGATGGTCATCTGCATGGCTTGCAGCTGGGCTTTGGCAATGGTGGAAATAATCAGCCCAAGCGTCAGACTGGCGGCAATAAACAGCAGTGTAGCACCCAGAATCTGCAACGGGTCGCCGACAATAGGCACTGAAAAAATCACATTCCCCAGTGTCAATATAATGGTCGCCTGCAGCAAACCAATACATAAATAAGGCACAATTTTTCCTAACATAAGTTCAATGCTGCGCATGGGCGTGGTGATCAGCAACTCCAGATTGCCGCGCTCTTTTTCACGCACAATGGCAATAGAGGTAAACAGAATCATGGTCATGGTCAGAATCACGGCCAGCATGCCGGGCACAATATTCACTGGTGTTCTGCGTTCAGGATTAAAGTACAGTACGGTATCAAAGGTGGCTGGCGTGGCAGCCCGCACCGGCTGACGTATCACTTCGCTCAGTGGCATGTCCCGCAGTCCCACTAATGCAGACGAAATAATATTATCAGAGGCATCAACAACCCATTGCCCCAATGCATGGTTGCCACCCTGTTGCCGCTGCGCAATACGCTGCTCAATATTTGCTGGCAGGTACAACACCGCCCTTACCTCACCCACACGAATGCCCTGCTCGGCCTCCTGCATGGATAAATAACGTACGGTTGGCGTAACCACCTGCGTGGCCTGAACGGCTTCAATTACACTGCGTGAGATAAACGAGTTGGCATCATCAACAATGCCGACATGAATGTTACGGATATTGTTATTAATTGCATAACCAAACAGAAGCAACTGTATCAATGGCAACATCACCACCATGCCAAAAGTGAGGCGGTCGCGGGACAACTGACGAAACTCTTTAAACGTGACCGCTGCGATACGATTTATCCAGTGCATGTTTGTTTACTCGACTCAGTTTCCTGTGCTGGTGACAAAAACGTCTTCAAGTGAAGGGCGCACCTGCGTCACCGTATATAACTGCGCATCCAGTTCTGCCTGTGCAAACAACCAAAGTCCGGGGTCTTGAATCTGATTGTTAACCAGTACCCGCAACGACACACCCTGCTGGGCAACCGAACGGATATTGGGCAGGGTCAGCAGTCGACGTTTCAGTTGTCGCAACCGGGGCCCGTCAATCTCCAGCACATTGGCGTGCATATCCTGCATCAATTGTGCAGGGGGGCCATCCGCACATTTTTTACCTTTGTCCAGAATGGCCAGATAATGACAGCGTTCAGCTTCGTCCATGTAATGGGTGGATACCAGCACTGTGGTTCCGGCATCACTGAGATCGAATAGTTTTTCCCAGAAATCCCGGCGATTCTCCGGGTCAACGGCTGAGGTGGGTTCATCAAGAAACAGCAACTCGGGCTCATGCAAGGTTGCTGCTGCCAGTGCCAGCCGCTGCTTCTGCCCGCCGCTCATGGTGCCGGCGAGCTGCTTTTGCATGGGCATCAGCTCGTAATGTTCAAGCAGCTCATCAACACGCGCCCGTCGCCTGCTGCGTGGCAACCCGTATATACGTGCCATGAATAACAAATTCTCTTTTAATGTCAGGTCGCTGAACAGGGAGAATTTTTGCGTCATATAACCAATGCGCAATTTTAATGCTTCTGCCTGCTTGGGCAGCTCCAGTCCCAGCACATTGATATGCCCGCTGTCCGGGGTCAACAAACCTGTCAACATCCGGATACTGGTCGATTTACCGGAGCCATTGGGCCCCAGAAAACCATAGATACTGCCACGGGGAATGTGCAGATCCAGGCCATCAACCGCCGTATGCTGACCAAAGCGACGCACAACGTTTTCTGCAACGATGGCCATTTCCCGCATCAGGGTAACTCCACCTGCACCGGCAGCCCGGCAGGCAGGTTTGCAGCAGTGTCAGGTAACTGCACTTCAGCCAGATAGACCAGTCGACTGCGCTCACTGCTGTTAAGCGCATAATAAGGCGTGAATGCAGGTTCGTGGGCAATCCAGCGGACGCGGCCGGTAAAACTCTCCTGGGCGCCGTCAACGTGCACGGTCAGTTCAGTGCCAGGTATCACCTGAGCGCGACGGGTCTGTGGCACGTAGATACGGGCATAGGGTGGTTCGCCACTCAACAGCACAGCCACTTCTGCCCCGATAGCAACGCGCTCACCAACATAAAACGGCAGGCTGTCCAGAATACCGGAGCGGGTCGCCTTGATACTCAGATCGGCCAGCTTTTGCTGCTCAAGCGCCAGTTGTGCCTGAATTGACTGCAGCTGCGCCTTGGCTTGCTCAATTTCCTCTACACGCGTTCCAATACGCAGTAGATCCAGCTGAGCTTGTGCATCGCGCAAGCGCGCTTCGTTGCTCAGCTGCACTGCCAACGCACGATCAACTTCAGCCTGGGCTTCAACACCCCGATTGCTAAGATCCTGGGTTCTTGTCAGTTGTAAACGGTTTTCCTGCAAAGTGGCAGCAATGACATCAACACGAGCTTTGGCGGCGGCGATTTCTTCCTCGCGTGCGCCATTGTGCAAGCGCTGCAGATTGGCTTTGCGCTCATCGTGTTCCGCTTCAAGCCGCTGTACAGCCAGCCTCTGCAAGCGCGTATCAAACTGCACCAGCAAATCACCGACCTGTACATGACTGCCTTTGGCAACCGGCTGTGCTGTAATAATTTCCGATACGGTTGCCGTGAGAGCAATACGGTCACGCTCCAGCGTTCCAAGCGCCAGATGCTCTTCGTCCTGGGCACAGCCAGTCAACAATGTCAGAAGCAATGGCAGCGCGAGTATTTTTGTGATTGTATTATTGTTTTGATGTAACACAGATCCGCTCCAGACCAGCCGATAAAATTCGACAATGCAGCGGATGGTACTCCTGCAACCCAGGCTGCGCAATGTTCTATCCTGTTGACTTTATTATATTTAAAAGTATCTTTTGGTTGGAGCTGATTCGTTCGAATATTAACCCGATTCAATAATTACTGGTTTACTCGCTCCATCAAATCTATTCAATCAGAAATGGATTTTTATGCTCCGTTTATTGGTAAAACGCATGTCAGGACTGAACCGGGAACTGTCCCGCAATCAGCTATTCTGGATGTGTCAGTTATCATGTTGGCTCGGCCTCAGCATTACCTCAGCCTATCTGGTCAGTCCAGCCTACATGGAGCCACATCAGACATTTCCACTGGGATTATTCCGGGCGGCAGTTGCTATTATCCTGACCTGCGGATTCAGAATAGTTTATCGTCGCCTGCGTACAGGCAAGGTATCGCTTCCAGTAAAAACCGTTTTTGCGCTGCTGCTTTCGGTAACGGCTGCTTTTATTGACGTGACCGTGACCCGCCGTTTTGCCGCATTGCTGGGACTGGACATGAACAGCGAACTGCTTTCTGCATTTATGCAAACAGGCTTTATTTTACGTCTGAGCCTCTACATCTTCTGGAGCATTCTGTATTTTGGCATCAATTATCTGCTGGACGCCCAGCGCATTAAATTTGATCTTATACGCGCCGAAGCGCTTGCAAACGCCAGCGAACTCAAAGCCCTTAAAGCACAAATAAACCCGCATTTTTTATTTAATGCGCTGGGGTCCATTATTTCCGAAACGGGCGACAATATCAGACTGCGCAATCTGGTACTCGCTTTGTCCGACTATCTTCGTTATTCGTTACAGATACGCAAACACAAGGAGCCGCTCGGTAATGAGCTGGATGCCCTGGAAAACTACCTTGATGTTGAAATATCCAGGTTCAGAGATAAACTTCACTACCGCATCGATGTCGATGACCGTGTACGCGAATTAGTGGTACCTGTCGCCCTGGTGCAGCCACTGCTGGAGAACGCAATAAAATACGGTCAGCACACCTCAAGCACCGGACTGACCATCGAGGTCCGTGCGTTCACGGAAGGTAATGTGCTCACCATTATTGTCAAAAACTCGGGCACATGGATGCCGCCCAACCCGTCAAGATCAACGGGTACGGGTCTCGAAAATATTCGTCGGCGCCTTGAAATACTCTATGGCGACGCCGCCGCACTCAACATCAACACTGATGACGGCCATGTCGAAGTCAAAGTGACATTGCCCGTCGAACGTCCAAATAAAGCCGCCTATGAGAATTCTTAAAGCTCTGGTTGTAGATGATGAAACACCAGCCCGAAACTGGTTGCGCCGCCTTTTGAGTGAGCAGCCTCAGATCGAGATTATTGCTGAAGCGGATGGTGTGGGCAGCGCACGAGAATATCTGCGCAGCCATTCCGTTGACGTTGTATTTCTGGACGTGCAAATGCCGCCTTTTACTGGGTTTGACCTGCTACCTGATCTTCCGCCAGAGTGCCAGATCATATTTGTCACAGCCTATGATGAGTTTGCTGTTCGTGCATTTGAATCAAATGCACTGGACTACCTGCTTAAACCCGTGCATCCCGAAAGGCTTGCAAACACAATTGGCCGTCTGCTGTCACGTGACGGCCTTGCCAAAGAGTTACCGCATATTGTCAGTGACAACCTGGCTCTGGGTGAATCGACTCTGAGGCTTCAGGATCTGCTGCCATTAAAAGATCGGCATGTATTGCGCATGGTATCGGTGTCTGCCATTTCCGCAATCCAGGCTCAGGGCGCATATACGCGCATCTATATTTCAGGTCTTCCACCCTTGATGATTCTGTGTGCCATTGGTGACTGGGAAGCAAGACTGCCATCACCACCTTTTGCACGCCTTGATCGCTCACTGATAGTGAATCTGACAAATATTCACGAGGCAGTCACCATTGATCGCAACCAGACGCAACTCGCGCTGTGCGGCCTGGACTCAACTTTTGAGCTTGGCCGGGCCGCTTCTCAACGATTGCGCTTCTTACTTGGTCAGAGTACACAGCCGTCTATACAGGCAACAGACTGACGATCAGATCAGTCCCGCTCAGTCGGCAACAGCGCTGTTCAACAATATCGGCGCATAACGCGCCATAAAACAGCAAAAGCCGAACATCCATAAAGCGGCGGATATATCCAGCCACAGCGCAGCGCCTGTTGCCGCAGCTAATATACGGCTCAAAGACGCCAGACTGAGCAGGACTATCGCAGAGGTAAGCAAGGGATGGCTTTGCAGCGGGCGACCAGTGTGACCCAGCGCAGCGCGGGCAGCAACGCTGACTATCATGCTGGCAATGGCGCCTATGGTCAGCGCATGCACCGCCGCACTGACGGGCAATACTTCAAGCAGCGCCAGCACCCACAACCCAATACCTGCCACCAGCCAAGCGTATGACAGATGCAACATCCACACTAAAGCATCACTGAAGGTGAGCCAGAATTTCCAGCGCAGCAACCGCCATCCTTGCATGAAAACACAGGCCAACCCCAGGGGAGCTGCCAGCTTGGCCGGTGCTTCTATCACTATGCTGATTACAAACAACACCAGCAGGGAGATCGCAAGCTGATCAACAAGGCCAAATGCAGCAGGCGTACGCTTCTCAGATAAAACTTCACCTGGCGCCAGACGGCGACGCAGCCAGTTGCCAGTAAAAGCGGGAATAATCCGCCCACCAATCACATTGATCATCAACACCACTAACCAGAGTTGCGCCCACAACACCTGGCGCATATCGATATGCGCCAACCAGTGCAACTCCGCCGCATGAAACAACAGATCCGTGCAACTGATCACAATTAACAGGGCCAGTACTTTGTAGTTGCGTTTATTACGTGCTGCCAGCAGTTCACGCCCCAACAACAGACACAACAACAACCAGAACACAGCATCGGCCGCCGCACTGAGCGGCGCCGACAACATCGCCATACGCCCGACCAGCCAGGCAGCAACCAGCGCAGCCAGTGCCAGTCCGGACACGGGTGGACGCGAGGTCCAGTTGGCGACCGCCGTTAGCAGAAAACCTGCGATCGCAGCTGCCATTAATCCCATCATCATGTCGTGGCCATGCCAATTCAGTGCAGAACGCTGCCAGTCCAATATCAACACACCCCGCCACGTCAGAATCCATATCAAAATGGCTACAACAGAGTACAGACCTGCCAACAGAAAAAACGGTCTGAAAGCATAGGAAAAAATTCGCTGCCACGCGCTCATCATTTGACCCCCATACGCTTTATCATTCGGTACAAATTTCCCCGATCCAACCCAAGCGAACGAGCTGTCTCGGCAATATTGTTGTTATAGGTGTGCAGCCGCTGACTGATCAGTTGCATTTTGAAATCATCCATCGCCTGCTGAAAACTGATATCTGGCGCCGCTGTCACGGCGGTTTGTATACCGGGAATATCCAGTGAGCTGTCCCGTCCCAGATCATGTCGCTGAATCTGTGTCACCCGTCCGCGCGGCGTCTGTCTGGCCATCGCTCGGATAGTGGCACGCGCAAGCAAATGCTCGAGTTCACGCACATTGCCTGGCCAGTTATAACTGCGCAGCCACTGACTGGCATCGGCTGAAAGACGCAAAGCACTAAGGCCGTAACGGCGTTCATTAAGCTGCAGGAAATAACCTGCCAGTTGCAGTACATCCCCATTGCGCTCACGCAGCGGCGGGATGGTAATAGGATAAACACTCAACCGGTGATACAGATCTGCCCGGAAGCGCCCGCGCGCCACCTCCTGTTCCAGATTCCTGTTGGTTGCTGCAATCACTCTTACATCCACCGTATGCATTTGATCACTGCCCACCCGCTGAATTTCGCCACTCTGAAGTACGCGCAGCAATTTTGCCTGCAGAGAAAGGGGCAACTCACCCACTTCATCCAGCAGCAATGTACCTTTGTCTGCAAGCTCAAATTTTCCAGCCCTTGCTCCGGCTGCCCCAGAGAAAGAACCTGCGGTATGACCGAACAATTCACTTTCCGCCAGTGATTCTGGCAATGCCGCACAATTGACATGGACTATAATTTTTTCAGCACGCGGCGAATGCAGATGAATAAAATGTGAGACCAGCTCCTTACCGGTGCCAGTCTCACCCTGAATCAGAACTGGCAAATCGGATCGGCCCACCACCTCCGCTTCGCGGCGCAGGCGACTCATGGCGGCGCTGTCACCAATCAGCTCTTTGTCTGCCTTGTCCTGGGAAACACTGTGCAGAACAATCTGGTGCCGCTCCAGATCCTGCGATAACACCTTGATCAATTCAGCGGCACGAATACTGGCAGCGGCAACAGACACAAACGTATCCAGCAATGTCAGATCGATATTATCAAACTGTCCGGCATGCAGAGCGTCCAGTGTCAGCACACCCCATACCCGTCCATCCACATGCAGCGCCGCTCCCATACAATCATGTACATGCAGATGATGATCCTCAGCGTCAACCAGCCCATCGTATGGGTCGGGTAATTGTGAATCCGCCGCAAACCGCAGAACGCCGCGGCTGTGCAAAATCTCACGCAGACGAGGCTGTTCCTCTACAACAAAACGTCTTCCCAGCGTCCCAGGATTCAGCCCGCGCACTGCGCGCGGTACCAACACAGTGCTGTTTTGCTCTAACTGCAGCAACGCGGTGGCATCACAAGGAAAGCAGGTCATCAGCGCATCCAGCAGACGCTTGAACCGTGCCTCCACAGGCAGTTCACGCGACAGATCAGCAACAATGTCGGACAGCGCCTGCAGCATATCCTGATAATTTGTCATCGACATTCCTCTCCAGCAAAAAGCCTTGATGTTCTTATAACAACAACTGATGTCTAATTGACATCATCGTAATTATCGTCATAACTACATCTTGTCACAGCAGCCAATTGATTTTCAATGATTATTTAAATGGCACAAAGATTGCTGAACTTCTGTAGCAAATTCATTGCTCAGCCAAACCCACAAAGGATGTTTTTATGAAAGCAACAAATCTCCTGCGCAAAGCCCTGCCAGCGGCGGTGAGTGCCGCCCTGCTTCTGAGTCTTTCGACCTCTCTGCAAGCCGCAGAAGTCCCCGTCACCATGACCGTCAAGGAAGTCGACATTGCTATTAACAATGCAGGCGAAACCCGTCGCATGTGGGCCTATGACGGCACCATTCCCGGTCCGCTGGTCAGGGTCACTCAGGGGGATGTGGTGAAATTTACTTTGCACAACGATGCCGCCAACGGCAACAGCCACTCGATGGATTTCCACGCGGCTCAGGTTGATGTGCTGGATGAGTTTGCTGATGTCAGCCCGGGCGACAGCAAACATTACGAATTCCGCGCCGATTACCCTGGCGTATTTATTTACCACTGCGGCAGTGAGTCCATGGCGGAACATATCAGTCGCGGCATGTATGGCGTCATTATTGTTGATCCCGCCGAGGGTTATAGCGACACCTACCCCGAACCCGATCGTGAATATGTACTGGTACAAGGCGATCTGTTTGAAAACGGCAGCTCTGCTGAAGACATTACCGCCGGCAACACCTGGGAAGCGGCATTGATTAACGGGAAAGTGTTCCACTACGACCCGGTTCACGATGCAAATGCCAGCCTGGCTCTGGAAGCCAAACCCGGTGAGCGCGTGCGCATCTTTTTTGTAAATGCCTCAATTAATGACACGGCGGCGCTGCACCCGATTGCCGGCATCTGGGACAAAGTCTGGGACAACGGCAATCCAAAAAACATCAGCCACGGTCTGCAGACTGTCAACATTGCGCCCGCCCACGGCATGGTCCTTGATCTGATCCCACCAGCCGATCGCGCCACCAACAATGCCATCGTGGATCACCGCATGAAAGCGGCCATGGGCGGTGCAATTACGGTACTGATGAATCACGAAGAAGCCGATCCGGAAAAAGGTCGCAATGGCAATCTGATCCTGCGTTGATAACTGCGACTACGAATCATATACATGGAGTCATTAACATGAATCTGAGCACCCTGGCACAGTGTGTTGCCAGCGGGCTAACAGGACTGATGCTGCTCAGTGCAGCATCCGTCGCAATGGCCAACGCTGATACCATACTGCAAACACAATGTGCGACCTGTCACGCCCTCACTACAGCAGACCAGAATAGCAGCGTTGCTGAACGCCTTAACCGCAAAGCACCACCGCTGCATTATGCCGGCAATAAATACCAACATGACTGGCTGGTGAGCTGGTTGGTTAAACCAAGCGCATTACACCCTGCCGGTTATTTTCCTCAGCTGCGTGTGCGCAATACCGGGGACGGCGACCAGCTGGATGACAGTCAATCGTTTGAGCATCCAGCCCTGGACGCGGCGGACGCTGCATCCGTTGCAGACGCCTTGATGACACTCACCAGCAAAGCGGATCTGATTGCCGCCGACAACTATCAACCCGGCACGGTTGCCATGCGCATGGGCGTCATGGATTTCCGCCGCTTTAAAGGCTGCGACGCATGCCATCAGGACAGCACAGCCTCCGGAGGACTGTCCGGCCCCGTGCTGTATAACGCCGCGCAGCGCCTGCAACCTGCTTACCTGTCGTCATTTATCCAGAACCCGGTGGCCTGGGATGCGCACACCATCATGCCGGTACTGGAGATGAATGAAGCTGCCGTGCATCGCCTGGTGCACTACCTGCTGATGCTGGAGAAATAACCATGACTGCAAAACACCTGATATCCACCTGCGCTCTGACCCTATTGTGCAGCGCCACACCCGCGATCGCTGCGCCCGATGGCGCCACTCTGTACCAGATCTATTGCGTGCAATGCCACGGCACCAAAGGCGATGGCAAAGGCATCAATGCCGGGCACCTGAACGTACAACCGCGCTCACACATCGATAAAACAGAAATGGCTGCGCGCACCGACGCTGATTTGTTCAAGGTAATTTCCGAAGGCGGTTCGTCAATCAACAAATCCATACTGATGCCGGCCTGGGGACACAACCTGCATGAAGACGACATCTATGCTCTGATCGCACATCTGCGCAAATTGTGTTGCGAACAGTAATCCAAAAATTTTGAGGGGATAGACCATGAAAAAGCATCTCATTGCAGCAACACTGGCAGCCTTTAGCGCAAGCATCAGTGCTGCCGCACTGGCCGAACTGCGACAGTTTGAAATGACCATTGAAGAGGTTGAAGTTGAAGTGGCGCCAGGCTTTAAAAGTAAAGTGTGGGGATTTAATGGACAGGTACCTGGGCCGCTGTACCATATCAACGAAGGCGATGAAGTCGAGGTGACTGTACATAACTTCAGCACCTTAAACCATTCAGTACATTGGCATGGCATCTTTCAGACCGGCACCTGGCAAAGCGACGGAGTGCCGCATGTCACACAACATCCGATCGAACCAGGCGAAAGTTATACCTACCGTTTTATCGCCGACAAACCTGGCAGTTTGTGGTACCACTGCCATGTCAACGTCTCCGAGCATGTTGGCCTGCGCGGGATGTGGGGCCCGTTGGTTGTTGCACCCAAAGAACCGACAGAGCTTGAAAAATCCGTGACCAAAGATGCGATTCTGATGTTCTCGGGCTGGAACTCGGAAGTCGCCGACAACTACGGTGAAGGCGGTCACCCCGGACAAGTCATCAATTATTTCTCCATCAATGGCAAGTCCTTCCCCACGACTCAACCGCTACGCGTAGTCGAAGGCGATGTGCTGCGCTTGCGCTTGTATGCGGCCACCATCCCGGTCGCTTTCCACCTGCATGGCCACGATATGCTGGTTACGCATAAAGATGGAAAACCCCTCAGCCACCCCTACGAGGCTGATGTGGTTGCCATGCAGCCCGGCGAGCGCATTGATGTGATCGTACACATGAACAATCCAGGGTTGTGGATGACACACGATCATATTGATCACCACACCACCAACAATGGTCAGGAGCACGGCGGATCCATGCTTGTTGTTGAGTATGAGGGAATAGAAAAACCTGATTTTTATGAAATGGGGGACGTCGACTACCAACCCGACTTCTACCTGATAGAGTCCATGGCCGAACCCAAGGGACAGCACAGCAACGATATTTTCCGTGGTCGTGATCTGCTGGAGTTTTAGCTGACAAACCAAAATCCTTGATTTCCGCCCCATATCCCCTTTTACTGGCGCTATCCGCAACGAACAATTGCAAGACTGAGGAGCTACACAATGTTCAGCCACATCATGCTTGGCGCCAACGATATCGAAAAATCAAAAACCTTTTACGATGCGACCCTGGGTGCACTGGGTATCCCTGCCGGATTCCAGGACGACAAAGGCCGCGTGTTCTACCGTACACGCAGCGGCGTATTTGCCATCACCAAACCTATTAATGGTGAGCCGGCCTGCCATGGCAATGGCAGCACTTTCGGATTTGCGGCAGAAAGTGCTGAGGCGGTTAATGCATGGCACGAAGCCGGCCTGGCCAATGGCGGCACCGCGTGTGAAGATGCACCCGGGGTCCGCCAGGGTGCGACCATGAAGATGTATCTGGCTTACCTGCGCGATCCCACCGGCAATAAACTGTGTGCGATGTATCGTATGCCCTGAGACACAATAAGAGACACAATAAAAATAAGGAGAGCTTCTCTATGACCGCACCACATCGATGGCCTTTTGCTTCTGGTCTGGCAGTATCCGCCTTACTGCTAACCGCCTGCTCAACCTCAACCACCCCGACCGCCAATGTTATTACCGGAGAAGGACTGCCAAATCCTGCTCCGGTTGTCACCCGTAACTGGGGGCAACTGCCCGAAGGTCGTAATTGGGGGTCCTCAGCGGGCATAGAAATTGACCCGATTGACGGCCATATCTGGGCTTATGAACGCTGTGGTGCTGGCAGTTTTGGAGCAGGTGTACCCGTTACCTGTGATACCAATCCAGTAGATCCTATCCTGAAGTTCAACCGTTTTACCGGCGAAATCATGGCCAACTTTGGTGGCGGCATTATGGTCACCCCCCATGGTCTGCATGTCGATCACGAGGGCAAAGTCTGGGTTACCGACTTTGCCAACAATGAGTCGCGAACCAAAGGGCAGCAGGTGCACAAATTCAGTCCAAGCGGAGAGTTACTGATGAGCCTGGGCACCCCGGGTCGGGTTGGTAATGACGCGCGACACTTTAACCAACCCAATGATGTGATAGTGGCACCCGACGGCAGCATTTTTGTTTCTGACGGGCATAGCGGACAAAGTCTGACCACCAACCAATTGATGGCTGAAGGTCGCGCAGCCGGCATGACTGCGCGCATCATGAAATTTGCAGCAGATGGCACCTTTATAAAGCAGTGGGGAGAAATTGGTGTGCGTCATGGCGAGTTCCGCACACCTCACGCCATGGCATTCGACTCCCATGGCAGACTTTGGGTTGCCGACCGGGGCAATCATCGCATCGAAATCTTTGATCAGGATGGCAACTACCTGGACTCACGATACATGTTCAGCCGTATCAGCGGTCTGTTTATTACCGGGGATGACATTTTGTATGCCATCGACTCCGAATCGAGCCCAACCAACCACGTAGGTTGGAGAAATGGCGTGCGCATCGGTCATATCGATCATGACCATGTCAGCGCTTTTGTGCCGCCATTTGAACGCGACGACCGGGTCTACCAGGGAACCGCCGGCGAGGGTGTTGCCGTGGATGCTGAGGGTAATATTTATGCAGCAGAGGGTCCAAACTCGTTAAATCAGGCGGGCGGAGCCTTCACAAAATACTCACCCCGATGAGTGCCACCGCCTGGGTAAAAAAACCAGGCGTGCTCTCTAACTGTGCATGGAAGCTAAACATTTTCACAATTTGCCTGAGATGAATGCTGCTCAAAAAGCGGCAAAAAACACAAAATAACTGAAATCAAAGGTTCACCATGGACGCTCAATTCGTTATCCTTGTCGCGCGTCGCTGTGTCCCTGACGCTGGAGCCCATTAAAATGAAAGAAAAACTATTTTGGGGAGTTGTTGCCCTAGTGGGAGCTGTGTGCCTTGGCGTATTAGCTCTCAACCGCGGAGAAACAATCAGTGCAATGTGGCTGGTTACTGCCGCGAGCTGTGTTTACTTCATTGCTTACCGCTTTTACAGTCGGTTTATTAACAATCGTGTGTTGATTACAGACTCATCGCGTCTGACACCTGCACACACAAAAAGCGACGGCATGGATTACGTACCTACTCACAAGGGGGTACTGTTCGGTCACCACTTTGCCGCTATCGCCGGAGCCGGTCCTCTTGTAGGTCCAGTACTTGCTGCCCAGATGGGTTACCTGCCAGGTACTCTGTGGATTCTGGTAGGTGTTGTATTCGCCGGTGCTGTTCAGGACATGGTTGTTATGTTCCTGTCCACTCGTCGTGGCGGTGCATCACTGGGTGAGATGATCCGTCGCGAGATGGGTCCTGTAGCCGGTGTTATCGGTCTGGTCGGTATTCTGGCTATTCTGATCATCCTGCTCGCCGTTCTCGGTATGATCGTGGTTAAAGCACTGGTTGGCAGCCCATGGGGCGTGTTCACCCTGGCGATGACAATTCCGATAGCCTTGTTCATGGGTATTTACCTGCGCATCCTGCGTCCAGGCCGTGTAGGTGAAATTTCTGTAATAGGTTTTATCATGCTGATGGCAGCACTGATCTACGGTCAGAACGTTGCTGCGCATCCATACTGGGGTGAAGTGTTCAACCTGGACGGTGAAGCACTGACACTGTGGCTGATGGCTTACGGCTTCATCGCTTCCGTACTGCCTGTTTGGCTGCTGCTGGCTCCTCGTGACTACCTGTCTACATTCCTGAAAATCGGTACGATTCTGGGCTTGGCAATAGCAATTGTTATTGCGAACCCACCGATGCTGATGCCTGCTGTGACTCCATTTGTGGATGGTACCGGTCCGGTATTTGCTGGCCCGCTGTTCCCGTTCCTGTTTATTACTATCGCCTGTGGCGCCGTATCCGGTTTCCACGCGCTGGTATCTTCAGGCACCACTCCGAAGATGCTCGACAACGAAAGTCACATCCGCCCGATTGGTTACGGTGCAATGCTGGCTGAGTCCTTTGTTGCGATCATGGCCCTGATCTGTGCTTCGGTACTGGAACCGGGCGTGTACTTTGCAATGAACAGCAGCCCTGCTGTTATCGGCACCACTGTAGAAAGTGCAGCGGCCGCTATCAGCTCATGGGGTTTTGTAGTCACTCCCGAAATGCTGTCCCAGTTGGCTGCAGATGTCGATGAAGGCAGCATCCTGTCCCGTACCGGTGGCGCCCCAACCTTCGCGGTTGGTATGGCTCACATCCTGGCCGAGGCACTGGGTGGCGAGGGCATGAAGGCGTTCTGGTACCACTTCGCCATTCTGTTTGAAGCTCTGTTCATTCTGACCACTGTAGACGCAGGCACCCGTGTATGCCGATTCCTGATGCAGGATCTGCTGGGCATGGTTTCACCGGCTATGAAAAGCACTGACAGTCTGGTTGGCAGCCTGCTGGCAACCGCTCTGGTAGTGGCTGGCTGGGGTTACTTCCTGTACACGGGCGTCTCGGATCCGTTCGGTGGTATCAACACACTGTGGGCGCTGTTCGGTATCTCTAACCAGATGCTGGCGGGTATTGCGCTGATTCTGGCAACGGTTGCCCTGGTTCGTCTGGGCCGCGGCAAACTGGCGCTGGTTCCGGCTGTTCCGGCTGTGTTCCTGCTGTTTATCACGCTGATCGCGGGATGGCAGAAACTGTTCAGCTCTGTTCCTTCAATTGGCTTCCTGTCGCATGCAAAAGTTTTCCGCGACGGCCTGGCCAATGGCGAGATCATTGCACCGGCAACCAGCGTGCAGCAGATGCAGTCTATTGTGTTTAACGACATGGTCTGTGCGTTTATGACCATGTTCTTTATGAGCGTGGTTGTGGCAATGATTATCCTGGGTGTTCGTTCCATCCTGGCCGCTCAGAAGCAACCGCCTGTGACTGACGATCAACTCGCACGGGAGTACGCATAATGTCAAACAAGGTGTTTTCGCATATCAAACGTGGTTTCTCCCTGACCGGTCAAACCCTGAAACTGATGATAGGTGTGGGTGATTACGACGTATACGTCAATCACATGAAACAACATCACCCGGAAGCACCTGTTCTTGACTACGCTGGCTGGTACCGTAATCGCGTTGACGCGCGCTACGGTGCCAGTAAGGATGGCTCGATGAAAAAGTGTCCATGCTGAAGGCGTGATAAAAATAAAAAGGGGTCGCATTGCGACCCCTTTTTTTATTCTGCTTTTATTCCGCCATTACGGCATCCAGTGCCTTTTGACTACGCCAGTTCCCAGAACGCAGCCGCGCCAGGAACACCAGGGCAATTGTCAGAATCATCAAACAGAACACAAGCCATGAGGCTTTGGGGCCAAACTCCCATACCCGGATCACCAGATACTGCAGTACCAGCATCCCCCAGTGCAGCAACGTTGATGCTGTCATCACCCAGCGTGTGTCACCTGCCCCTCTGAGTACTCCACCCGAGACCTGTATCATCGCATCAGCGATGGTGTAGCAACACAATCCAATCATCATAAACGCGGCGAGCGTGCGGATATCACTGAAGTCGCCCTGCGGCGGCGCAAATACATCAACCAGAGGGTAGCGGAACACAATGTAGATCAGCGCCAGCACGGCGGAATAAGAAATTGCGATCAGAAACCCGGCCGTGATGACCTCGTTGGTGCGCTCCATACTGCGCGCCCCGACCGAGTGACCAATCAGGCTGACGATACCAATGTTCAGCCCCAGCATCGGAATAAAGGACAAGATGTCCCAGTTAAATACAATCGCAGCAGCTGCCCCTTCCACCACACCGTAGGACTGAAACATCAGCAAAAACAGATTAAATGCGGCGACGTTGAGAAACAGTTCTACACCGGACGGCAAACCCAGGCGTAAATAACGACGCATGACAGCCATATCCAGTTTCCAGGAATGCCCTACCGCAAATGCAATGCGATTGCTGCGCTGCAAATACACAACAAAAAACAGCAACAGGGCAAATACCGAAGAAATCACTGTGCTCCATGCTGCGCCATCTATACCCATCGCCGGGAATCCCTGATGCCCAAAAGACATGGCCCAGCACAGAGGAATGTTTATCAACATCCCGATAACGTCACAGACCATCACTACACGTGTGCGACCGATACCCGCAAAATAGGACGACAGGCACGTCTTCCACAACGACGGCAGGCAGCCCAGCATCAAAATCGCGTAATAACGCTGCTCCAGCGCCACCATTTCTGCTTCGTGCCCCATACCTGGAAACAACTGCAGCACATAATGGGCCACCACAAACAGTAGCGGCTGACTTAACAGCCCGATAATCAGTCCTTGTGTAGCCACCCGCGAACACTTGTGATTTTCACCAGCCCCCCGGTATTGGGCGACCAGGGCATTTGCATAAGAGATCAGACCGGAGAAAAAACACAGACTGAAAAACACCGCCACACCGCCGCCCAATGCTGCAGCCATATGCACCGGGTTAATCTGCGACATAAAGTAGCGGTCAGTAAAAATCATGACCGCAAAAGTTCCCTGCGAGACCACCATCGGCAAAGCGATGGC
>CAZHUJ010000019.1:0-19565 GCA_964535565.1 uncultured Pseudohongiella sp.
CATCACTGTTATCTCTCTTGTGTTGTCAAGTGTGCGCCTTACTGAGCTAATGCGCGTTGGCGCGCTGCGGGTTCTACCCCGTTATCAAGGACGGTCATAAAACGACTGACAACCCGCCCAAAACAGCCTTGAAAAAGAAGATAGTTAAGTAGCGTCAACCGGACAAGATAATTGACGCTGGATAGCCAGCCCCCGGCGATTGTTCAAAAAGAATCAAATCTGAGAACTTGCTTTGTGACCTGCTCAGAATTCGCGAATATTGAGCAGATCTTTCGCTAAGCCAGCGACTGACCCCGCTCAATCAATCCAACACCTTCACCCACCGCCCATTGTCCAGCACCACCTCAAACCTTGCCCATTGCCTGAACTCGCCACGCAAACACAGCGCCGTCTCATACGCGCCATGGCCCGCAACCACTTTGTAAGTCACCATGTCCTTGTCCGGACGTGCAATGTCCGCCTGATCGATGACTTCCCGTACACTCCACAAGCGGCCGAGTTTGCCGTTGCTGTAAAAATGGCCGGGCAAAATGTCGCGGGGGTGGGTCGCACTTTTTGCGGCGTGCTGTTTGGCCAGCTCCAGCAATTCGGTGAGACCGTCGGAGGTCACATCAATATAAGAGTCAAGCTGCTGCATGGCGGCGGCAAAATCTTCTTGCGTGAGTTCGTATTCGCGTTCATCGCCCTGAATTTCCTCTGAGCGTTTATGGCGTTTGGCCAGGTGCGCAGGGTAACGGCGCCAGTGGAAGGCATAGTTGAACATGATGGCGATGGCCACAATCACCAGCACATTGATCAGAACCGGCTCGAACAGGAAGCTGTAACCCAGATCATGAATTTCATCACCGCCAATCACCGCTGTCAGCGCAGTGGCACCTCCGGGCGGATGCAGGCAGCGCAGGTAGTGCATAACGCCGATTGCCAACGCCACGGCTACTGAGGCTGAAAGCAGGGTGTCGGGGATAAATTTATAACAAGTCACACCCACAGCTGCCGCCAGGAAGTTGCCGCCAATGACCTGCCACGGCTGGGATAACGCGCCCTGAGGGACGGCAAACAGCAGCACGGCGCTGGCACCAATAGGGCCCAGCACAATGACCTGGCTGAATGGATTGTCCAGCATAAGCGTGCTGATGTAGTAAACCGCCAGGATACCTGTCAGGCCGCCGGCAAGGCTGATGAGTTTTTCTGCGTGGCTGGTGGTGTTGCGTTCCAGCCCGATCAGGGCGCGGAATTCCTGCCAGTATTTGCCCGGGATCATAACTGATCCCGGTGCAGAGGGTTTGAGCCATCAGGCATGTTGCAGTGTGTCCCCGTGAAGCTCTTCAAGTGGGCCAAAAAATTCGTAGCGAATCTGTTGGAGCGGGATTTTAAGCTCATTCAGGGCGCGATAACAAACTTGCATGAACGGTTTGGGGCCGAGGAAGTAGACATCGCAGTTCTGCGGTTCCGGAATCAGCGCCGCCAGTTTTTCCGTGTTAAAAAATCCCTGATCGACACCGCTGTCTTGCGGCAGGGGTTCGCTGTAGCACACGTGAGCATTCAGATTGCTGTATTGCTGCGACAGTTCTGCAATCAGATCGCGGAAAGCGTGGCATTCGCTGTTGAGTGCGCCATGCAGGAAATGTACTTCGCGGCCACTTTCCAGTGCCGGTGTCAGCATGGCAATTGTTGGAGTAATACCCACACCGCCGCTGAGCAGCACCAGCGGGCGCTGGGCGTCGTTTAGCACAAAGTCTCCACAAGGCGCACTGAGTCCAACGCGGTCGCCCACATTCAATTGGTCGTGCAGGTAGTTGGACACACGGCCACCGGCTTCGCGTTTGACGCTGATGCGATAGTGCGGCTGGCCAGGTCGATCAGACAATGAGTAGTTACGACGTAGCACTTCACCATTGATATCCAGCGTGATCCCCACGTATTGGCCGGGCTTGAAGCTCGCGATTTCGCCGCCATCGGCAGGCTCAAAATAAAACGAAGTGATCAGGCTGCTTTCGCGCACTTTGCGCACCAGCACAAATTCGCGCTCACCACGCCAGCCGCCGGCTCGTTGAGCATTCTGGCTGTAGAGTTTTTCTTCGGCGCCAATGAGGATGTCAGCGAGCTGGAAATAGGCTTCGCCCCAGGCCGCCAGCACTTCGTCGGTGGCGGCATCGCCCAGCACTTCTTTGATCGCGGCCAGCAGGCATTCACCCACAATCGGATAATGTTCCGGCTGAATGCCCAGGGAGGCGTGTTTGTGGACAATCAGGTTGACCGCATCGCCCAACAGTTCCAGGCGATCGAGATTGCTGGCATAAGCGACCACGGCATTGGCCAGTGCGCGCGGTTGTGTGCCTTGCACCTGGTGCGCTTCGTTAAAAAACGCTTTGACCTGCGGATAGCGCGTGAACATCAAAGGGTAGAACACCTCGGTGATCTGATTGACATGGGCGCCGACGGCGGGCAGTGTGGCATTGATAATCTGTCTGGATACGGCTGACAGCATGGGTATTCTCCCTGAGATAAATAGTTGGTGTTAAGGCGCTTCGGGATAGCATGCTTTGTGCCAGTTTTTAAGTTGATGAATTTAAATGCTTTTAAATTTGTGTTGTAAAAATGACATCGTGAGTTATGCTGTAAAAAAGACAGCAAGAGTGTCAGTATGACAACAAGTCAGATTCATGCGGTGATGCTGGAGATTTTGGCCGACCTCAGTCGTGCCATGCCGGCGCAGCCGCGTTATTCACGTTTGCTCGATGCCGTGGTCAAGGTATTCCCCTGTGATGCGGCTGCGCTGCTTAAATTGCAGGGCTCGGTTCTGGTGCCGTTGGCTATTCGCGGGTTAAGCAGTGATACCGCCGGGCGGCATTTTTCCGTTGATGAGCAGCCGCGACTGGCGCGCATTCTGCTGAGCCGTGAACCGGTGCGTTTTAACGCGGACTCGGACTTGCCGGACCCCTACGATGGTCTGGTGGAGAACATGCAGCACAGCCTGCATGTGCACGACTGCATGGGCGTGTCCTTGTACGTAGACGATTTGCCATGGGGTGTGTTGACACTGGATGCGTTGGAGCCGGGTGTCTTTGATCATATTGATGCCAATGAATTGCGCACCTTTGTACGGCTTGCCGAAGCCAGCATCCGCATCGCGGATCTGATTGACGATCTGCAGGCGCGCGCTGAACGCGAACACCAACTGGCACGCGCTGTCAGCGCGGAACAGGGCCAGATCGCCCTGATTGGTAACAGTGCGGCGATGGCGTCTTTGCGCGCACACATCGATGTGGTGGCGAATTCGGAGCTGGCAGTGTTGATCAGCGGCGAAACCGGTACTGGCAAAGAACTGGTGGCTCGCCATCTGCATGCGGCCTCGGCGCGCGCGGATTTTCCGCTGGTGTATGTCAACTGTGCGGCGTTGCCGGAAAATCTGGTAGAAAGTGAACTTTTTGGTCACACCCAGGGCGCTTTCTCCGGTGCATCACAAGCGCGTGCCGGCAAATTTGAACTGGCCAATGGTGGCACACTTTTTCTGGATGAAATTGGTGAAATGCCACTGGCCATGCAGCCCAAACTGCTGCGCGCCTTGCAAAGTGGTGAGGTGCAACGCGTCGGCAGTGACGCCACGCACAAAGTGGATGTGCGTGTGATTGCAGCTACCAATCGCAATCTGTCGGCGGAAGTGGCGGCCGGTCGTTTTCGTGCCGATTTGTATCATCGCCTGAGTGTGTATCCGATTGCCGTGCCCGCCCTGCGCGAGCGCGGTAACGATGTCATTTTGCTGGCCGGTCACTTTATGGAAGCCAGTCGACGGCGTTTTGGTTTGCACAATGTGCGGCTGGAAAAAGAGGCGCGTGCTGCGTTGCTGGCGTATGACTGGCCCGGTAATGTGCGTGAGCTGGAGCATCTGATCAGTCGTGCGGTATTGCGAGCCCGTGCCGCTATCATGGTGCACAGCGCACATCCTAAAGCCGCCACCACACGTTCCGTACTGACGCTCACTCTGGCTGATCTGGATTTGCCAGCAGTTCAACCGATTGCACAATCAATAGCTCAACCCATTAATCAACACAGCGCTCAGAACCAACAGGTGTTGTTGCGCGAGGCCACGGAACAGTTTCAGCGACAGCTGATTGTGGACACACTGGCGCGTCATCGTGGCAATCAGGCCCGCAGTGCCAGTGCGCTGGGGCTGGATCGCGGCAATTTCAGTCGTTTGCTCAAGCGCCTGCAGATCGATCTGCAGGACATTCAACCATCGATTCACTAAAAGGACACCGATTTATGTCTTACCCTGATTCCATCACTGCCGATTTTTCTGCGCGTCAGGTGGCAGATTCCGTCACACCATTGTTGGCACAGCGCTGGTCACCGCGTGCTTTTAAAAAAACCGCGATTGCTGATCAGGATATCAACACGCTGTTTGAAGCGGCGCGTGTAGCGCCTTCGTGTTTTAACGCCCAGCCCTGGCGTTTTTATGTTTCCACTGACAGCAGTTTTGATCAGTACCTGTCGCTGTTGCTGGAAGGCAACCAGATTTGGGCCAAAAATGCGTCGCTGCTGTGTTTTGTGGTTACCCAAAAAACCTTTGAACATAACGGCAAAGCCAACCCTTATGCAGACTTTGATGCCGGCGCAGCGTGGATGAGTCTGGCGCTGCAAGCGCGGCAGATGGGGCTTTATACCCATGCAATGGGTGGTATTAAACATCAGGAAATTGCTGAATATCTGCAGTTGAGTGATGACTACAAAGTGATCTGTGGCATCGCTATCGGGGTTGCGGACACCGCGGATACACTGCCGGAAGATATTGCCGCCAAAGAAAAACCGTCCGCGCGTCTGCCGCTTGAAGTTATACTTCAACGCAAATAGCACTGGATACCATACTGACGGCGAGAGGGCACACCATGGCAAAACGACTGGATGGCGACGAAAAAGATCTTGGCGGATTCGAAGTTGCACGCATATTGCCAAATCGTGAAAAAAAGATGGTGGGCCCTTTTATATTTTTTGATCATATCGGGCCAGCCAGTTTTGAGGCCGGCGACGGTATTAATGTCCGCCCGCACCCGCACATCGGACTGGCCACCGTCACCTACCTGTTTTCAGGCAGCATCCTGCACCGCGACAGTCTGGGTTCTATTCAGGAAATTCACCCGGGTGATGTTAACTGGATGATTGCTGGTCACGGCATTGTGCATTCCGAACGCGAGACCATAGAAGTCCGTGCCCATCCTCATCCTTTGCATGGTCTGCAGCTGTGGGTAGCGTTACCACCCGCACATGAAACCACCGATCCGGATTTTATTCACGTCAGCAAAAACGATCTGCCCTGTATTTACCAGCCCGGTGTAATGATGCGTCTGATTGTGGGTGAAGCCTACGGTCGGCGCTCCCCGGTGCGCACGTTTTCTCCGATGTTTTACCTGGACGTACTGGCCAACAAAGGCACCGTATTGTCACATCCACAGCCCGGTATGGAGGCTGCCATTTTTATTGTCAGTGGCGCAGTGGCGTTCGGTGAAGAACGCTACATTGCCGGAGAATTTGTATTGCTGGACTTGAACGATGCCCAGATCCGTGTCGACGAAGACAGCCGTTTTGTGCTGCTCGGCGGCCAGAAGTTTGAACAGATCCCCCATATCAACTGGAATTTTGTTGCCTACGACCGTGCCCGTATCGATCAGGCGCGCGAGCGATGGACCCGTGGTGAATTTCCCTCTATCCCCGGTGATGACCTGGAACACATTCCATTGCCTACAACCCGATAATCAAGAGCTCAACCAACATGCATACATTGCAACTGGATAAGGGGCGTGAAGCCTCTTTACTGCGTCATCATCCGTGGATTTTTTCCGGCGCTGTTAAACGGGTTGCGGGTGATCCCCAGCCAGGGGAAACCGTCAAGGTGCTGGACAGTGGCGGCAATGTACTGGGATACGCAGCTTACTCGCCGTCATCACAAATTCGCGCGCGCTTGTGGACAGCAGACGCCAAGGCCGTCGTGGATCAGGCTTTTATTCGTGCGCGTGTAAAACGCGCGATAGAAAGACGTGCTCATCTGTTGTCGGCACAACGCACAGCTGTGCGTCTGGTTTATGCCGAATCTGATGGTTTGCCGGGTTTGATTGTTGATCAATATGGCGAGTTTCTGTCTTGCCAGTTTCTGAGCACAGGCGCTGAATTCTGGCGTCAGAGCATTATTGCCGCGCTGGCTGAATACAGCGGCTGTCGCGGCATTTACGAGCGTTCCGATGTGGCGGTACGCAAACACGAAGGGCTGCCGCAACAGACCGGTGTGTTATGGGGCGAAGCGCCGCCTGCGGTGGTGCAGATCCAGGAACAGGATCGCCTGTTTGAAGTCAGCATTGAGCATGGCCATAAAACTGGCTATTACCTGGACCAGTTCAACAATCGTTCCCTGCTGCAGCAATACTGCCTTGAGCGCCGACACAGTGCGTACCCGGTAAAAACCGTACTCAACTGCTTTTCCTACACCGGTGGTTTTGGTGTAGCCGCACTGCGTGGCGGAGCCGAACACGTCACCAATGTCGACTCTTCCGGACCGGCACTGGAAATTGCAGCCAATAACCTGGCCATTAACGGTTTTGACCCGGATCAGGCGGAACTGGTGCAGGCCAATGTGTTTGATTATCTGCGTGAGTTAAAACAGCAGGGGCGCCAGTTTGATTTGATTGTGCTGGACCCGCCCAAATTCGCCGAGACCAAGGCCCAATTCCAGAAAGCCGCACGCGCCTATAAAGACGTTGCTCTGCAGGCCGCCCACCTGGTTAGCAAAGGCGGTGCACTGTTCAGTTTCTCCTGCTCCGGCGCAATTGATCCGGCACTGTTCCAGAAAATTACCGCTGATGCGCTGCTGGATGCAGGACGGGAAGGGCGCATTACCCATTATCTGCATCAGGCTGAAGACCACCCGGTTGCACTGCCTTTTCCTGAGTCGCTGTATCTGAAGGGGCTAGTGTGTGTGCTGGACTGATGGCTGTGACAAACTGACACTCTCTGTTTGCTACTGCTAACGCATAATTATGGCTATAATTTCGCCCCATGAATGAAGCAGAGTTTGAGTACGCCCGTGATGGGTTGATTCAGGTTGGTCGGCGACTGTGGCAACAAGGTCTGTGTCCGGCAACCAGCAGCAATTTCTCCGTCCGCTTGCACAACGGATGTTGTGCTATCACCGTCTCTGGTCGTGACAAGGGCAACCTGCAGCCAGCCGATATTATGGTTGTAGACAGCGAAGGTCGCTCTCTGGATGGTAATGTGCCTTCAGCAGAAACCCTGCTGCACACCGGTCTATACCGGCGTGATCCTGCCATTGGAGCGGTTTTGCATACCCATTCGCTGAAAGCCACACTGGTGTCGATGAACATCGACGGACCTGTGGTTGTCGAAGGGTTGGAGTTGTTGAAAGCCCTTAATGGCATCAAAACACATCAAAGCCGACTTGAAATTCCGGTTTTTGACAATACACAGGATATAGCTGCACTGGCTGCTGAAGTGGATCAGTGGATGGACGGTTATGGCATCGGTCATGCTTATCTGATCCGGGGCCACGGACTGTACACCTGGGGCAGGGATCTGAGCGAAACACTTCGTCATATTGAAGCGCTGGAATACTTGCTGGATTACTACTGGCACCAGATGTGAATACGGCAACAGAATGAGGAACAGACATGAGCACATTAACCGTTTTTGCTGACAATCAGCCGGGAACGGTATTGTTTCACAGTCAGGACAGCGCCGGGATTGCCGCTGAACTGGGCAAGGCGGGCATCCGTTTTGAACAGTGGCAGGCCACCGCGCCCGTCAAGGCCGGCGACAGTCAGGACGCGGTACTGGCAGCATACCAGGCAGATGTGGACAGACTCGTAGCCGAAGCCGGTTACCAGACCGTGGATGTCATCAGTCTGGATGCAACCAACAACGCTGAAGTTCAGGCAAAAGTACCTGAGCTACGGGCAAAGTTTTTGAGTGAGCACCGTCATACAGAAGATGAGGTCAGGTTTTTTGTCGACGGTCAGGGGTTATTTTCCCTGCACGTGAACAACAAGGTGTATGAGGTACTGTGCCAGAAAGGAGATCTGATTTCTGTGCCAGCAAATACACCGCACTGGTTTGATATGGGACCCAAGCCCAAATTTGTGGCCATCAGGTTCTTCAATAATACAGAGGGCTGGGTAGCCCACTTTACCGGCAATCCGATTGCCGACTCTTTTTCACGACTGGAGTCATGATGAAGCCGATCGCCATTGTCACGGATATCGAAGGAACCACCAGCTCCATTCGTTTTGTCAAAGATATTCTGTTCATCTACGCCGAGCAGTTCTTGCCGGATTTTATCCGCAAGCACAAAGAAGAGCGTGATGTTGCCAGACAGCTGCGCAGTCTCAGCGACAACACCGGCATTCCGCTGAAAAGCACCGAGGCGTTGATTGAGCATCTGGTCAAGTCCATGCGCGAGGACAGCAAGAGTACCGAGCTTAAAGCACTGCAAGGTATGGTCTGGGAGATGGGTTACCAGCGCGGTGAATTCCAGGCGCATATCTACCCGGATGTGCCGGACAAACTGCGTGAGTGGCTGGATGCCGGAATCAATTTGTATGTGTATTCCTCCGGCTCCGAAAAAGCCCAGCGCCTGTTTTTCCGCTACTCGGTGTGTGGTGACCTGCGTCTGATGTTCTCGGGTTATTTTGATACCACCATTGGACCGAAGCAGGAGAAGCAGTCTTACCAGAATCTGGCCGAGTGGGTGGCATTGCCGCCGCAGGACATTCTGTTCCTGTCCGATGTGGAAGCGGAGCTGGATGCAGCGGCTGCGGTTGGTTTTAAAACCGTGTGGGTGGTGCGTCCGCAGGAGTCAGCGATTGAACCGGAGGTTGCGCGCAAGCGTGGCAAACATCCGGTGGTGACGTCGTTTGCGGAGATTGATCTGGAAGCGTTGTGAGCCCGCTGGCATTGGGTTGAGGTTCAGTGAGGCTGAGAGGGGCGTGGCAGGATACTACTCAGACACGCCCGTGAATCCGTCCCTGGAGGGCTCGTCGGCGGACGTCCTGTCCGCCGACGGTCTTCGTAGTATTCCTGCCACACCCCTCTCAGCTTGAATCTGGTGCCAACCCCTTACCGGCGTCGTGAAAGAGTCAGCTTTTCAGCGTCTCAGCCAACATTTCGTATTCCCGCAGCGACTCAGGATTTGCCAGCGCGTCGCGGTTTTTGACAGGCCTGCCGTGCAGGGTTTCGCGTACAGCAATTTCTGCAATTTTTCCATTCAGCGTTTTGGGGATATCTGACACCTGTAAAATAACGGCCGGCACATGACGAGGTGAGGCGCCGCTGCGGATCTGCTGGCTGATCTGCAGCTGCAGCGATGCATCCAGCTCCAGGTCTTCACTCAAACGCACAAACAACACAATGCGCACATCGTTTTCCCACTGCTGCGCCACCGCCACACTTTCCAGCACCCAGTGTAATTGTTCCACTTGCCGGTAAATCTCGGCGGTGCCAATGCGCACGCCACCTGGATTTAAGACCGTGTCAGATCGCCCAACTATAATCCAGCCATGGTTAGCGGTCTGCTCGGCGTAATCGCCATGGGTCCAGCAGTTTTCAAAACGGTCGAAGTAGGCAGCGCGGAATTTTTGTTGATCGGGATCATTCCAGAAGCCAGTGGGCATGCTGGGGAATGATTGGCGGCATACCAGTTCACCTTTTTGCTCGTGTACAGCGTCACCGTTTTCATCAAAAACTGCCACGTCCATGCCCAGTCCTGCACATTGAATTTCACCGCGGTGCACAGCTTGTACCGGGTTGCCCAGAACAAAACAGGAAATGATGTCAGTGCCACCGGAAATAGACTGCAGCAGCAGATTTGATTTGATATCCCGATAAACGTAGTCAAAGCCTTCGGCGCTCAGCGGTGATCCTGTTGATAACAACGTATGGATGCGCGGTAGCATGTGCGTTCTGAATGGGCGCACACTGGCTTTTTCGGCAGCGGCCAGATATTTGGCAGACACCCCAAAAATACTGATGCCGGTATCTCGTGCCAGGTCAAACAAAATGGCCGGGTTTGGATGAAAAGGCGAACCGTCATACAGCACCAGAGTGGCTCCGGATGCCAGACCACTGACCAGCCAGTTCCACATCATCCAGCCGCAGGTTGTAAAAAAGAACAAAACATCTTTGCGCCGCAGATTGACGTGCAGCCGGTGTTCCTTCAGATGCTGAAGCAGCGTGCCACCAACACTGTGTACGATGCACTTGGGCATGCCGGTGGTGCCGGATGAGTACATGATAAACAGCGGCTCAGAAAATTCAGCCGCATAAAACTCCAGCGCAGGCGCTACTGATTTGTCATCAGGGTTAAGGCCCGGCAGTGACTGCCATGGCAACACTCTGCATCCGGCATTGCCTTGCAGCGTCTGCTGATAACCATACAGATCAGGGATAAGCACAACTGTACGCAGCGAGGGTAAACCGGCAATTAACTGGTTCAGCGTTTGCTGGTGATCAAATGTTTTGCCGGCGTAAGCATGGCTGCTGACGGCAAACAGCATCACCGGCTCAATCTGTGAAAAGCGATCCAGAATGCCGCCTACACCAAAATCCGGTGAACAGGATGTCCATACGCCGCCAATTGCGGTCACCGCCAACATGGCGATAATGGTTTCGATGCGATTGGCTGCAAAACCTGCAACCCGGTCACCGGGTTTTATGCCTTGTGTCAGCAGCCAATGCGCAAGATGTGCGACCTGGTGATACAGAGCGGCATAACTGAGTTGCTGATCGTGACCCAGTTCATCACGAAAAATCAGCGCCAGATGGTTATCGCGGTAGCGCAGCAGATTCTCTGCGTAATTCAGTCTGGCGCCGGGGAACCAGCGATCCTGCCAGAAGTGTTGACCACGTTTGCAGATGACCTCCGGTGCACGCTGCAGAGTGATATCACAGAAGTTCAGACAAACCTGCCAGAACGCCTCCGGGTTAGTGACGCTCCAGTGATGCAGCGCCTCGTAATTCAGAAACATCAGGCCCTGGGTTTTGTTCAGCCAGCGACAAAAATCCAGCAGATGACATTCACCAACAGGCAGTTCGGTATGATAAGCATCAGTAAGCTGGTAAGGCGCCGGTTGCATCATTTTCTGCTTCCTGCCATCGCTACAGCAACGCGGGAGCGGTTGTGCTGGCCAAGTTCGCTGCAAATCCAGTGACTGGTATCTGCCAGCCGTTCGAGGTCGATGCCGGTGTGTAATCCCATGCCATGCAGCATATAAATCACATCCTCGGTGGCAACGTTGCCACTGGCATAAGTGGTACCAGCATAAGGACAGCCGCCCAGACCGGCTACTGAAGCATCAATCGTGCGTATACCCATCTCCAGGCCTGCCAGCAGGTTGGCCAGTGCCTGTCCACGGGTGTCATGAAAATGCATGGCCAACTGATCAGCGCGCGCTTCCTGCAGGCAGGCATGTAATACGTGCTGAACCTGCACAGGCGTGCCCACACCAATGGTGTCGCCAATGGACACTTCATAACAGCCCAGCTCCAGTAACCCGCGCACCACACGCGCAACCTGCGCTGGGGGCACCTCCCCCTGATAAGGGCATCCCATTGCGCAGGACACATATCCGCGCACACGAATGCCGTCGTGTTGTGCTGCGGCGCAGACATCGGTAAAACGCCGGATGCTGTCGTCTATGCTGCAGTTGATATTTTTCTGGCTGAAGGCTTCGGAGGCCGCTGCAAAAATTGCGACCTCGTCCGCAGCGGCCGCCAGAGCGCGCTGATATCCCTGCAGATTGGGTGTGAGTGCGGAGTAGATCACCCCGGGCAAGCGCGTGATGAGTTTAAATACTTCGTCAGAGTCGGCCATTTGTGGAATCCAGCGTGGCGACACAAAACTGCCGGCTTCAATACGTTGCACACCGGCAGCCGCCAGTCGATTGACCAGCCCGGCTTTGATGGCTGGCATCAGCAATGCGGTTTCGTTCTGCAAGCCATCACGCGCTGACATTTCAACGATGCTGACATTGTCTGAGTTTGACGGGCGATGGGTTAATAAACTCATGGTGTCGGCTCCAGTTCAATCAGCAGTTGATCCGGTTGCACCATCTGGCTTTCTTCACAGTGCAGGATTTTTACAATGCAGGCTGCGGCAGCGCGCAATGTGTGTTCCATTTTCATCGCTTCCAGCACCAGCAGTGACTGTCCGGCCTGTACCGTGTCGCCGTTATTCACCAGACACTTGATCACGCGTCCTGGCAATGGTGCCTTGAGTACACGTTGTTGTGTTTGTGGCTGATTTTGTCGGTCCACAAGACTGCTGTCACAGGCCGCGGAAAAATCCTGAATAGTCCCAGCGTTAGCCTGCAACACCTGATGATGCAGTTCACGGCTGAAGGTATTACCGCCGCCATTGCGCCACACGCTGAGTGCGCCCCAGTTATGCGGCTTTACGGTGGAAGAAGGCAACTGGCGCTTTTCCAGCGCAACCATCACGGCTTGTTCCTGTTGCTGCAGGAATGCGGTATGGACATCTGCATTCTGAAAGGCTTCGGTATCGACAATTGCGCCAAGGTAGTTGGCATTATGTTGTACACCTTGAATCTGTACCGCTGCCAGTGCCGCAGACAAACGCTGAAGCGCTTGTGCCCTGGAAGGTGCCATGGCAATTATTTTGCCGAGCAGGTTGTCGTAATACACACTGACACGGTCGCCGGCGCGAAATCCGGCATCCACGCGAATGCCAGGCAAATGCCGCGGCCATTCAAGTGTGTTTATAAAACCGGTTGAGGGCAAAAAATCCGGCGCTGGCCCTTCAGCGTTTATCCGCGCCTCGATGGCATGACCATTACGTGGAATCTGCTGCTGCAACAGCGGTAAAGGTTCGCCTGCTGCCACCCGCAGTTGCCACTCCACCAGATCAACGCCGGAGATGGCCTCGGTGACGGGATGCTCCACTTGCAAACGTGTATTCATCTCCAGAAAATAAAATTCACCGTCCTGATATAAAAACTCGACGGTACCGGCACCGGTATAAGCAACAGCCTGCGCGGCCTTGATTGCCGCTTGTCCCAGCGCATGCCGGACATTGTCTTGCAGATCCGGGGCAGGTGCCTCTTCCAGCAACTTCTGGTGACGACGCTGGATTGAACAATCACGCTCATGCAAATGAATGGTATTGCCGTGCTGGTCAGCAAAAATCTGGATTTCGATATGGCGGGCGCGGGGTAGATATTTTTCCAGCAACACGGTGTTGTCGGCAAAAGCGGCAGCGGCTTCACGTTTGACAGCCGCCAGCGCCTCGGCAAATTCTGCGCTGCTTTTGGCCACACGCAGTCCACGACCGCCACCGCCTGCGGCGGCCTTGATCAGCAGTGGATAACACAGTTGATCCGCGATGCTGTGCAATTCAGCTGCATCCTGCTGCTCGCCGTGATATCCAGGCAGCAGTGGTACACCGGCTTTTTCCATCAATGTTTTGGCCTGGGACTTTGAACCCATGGCGGCAATAGCCTGTGCCCGTGGTCCCACAAATATCAGGCCAGCGCTGACTACAGCAGCCGCAAAGTCGGCGTTTTCAGATAAAAATCCGTAACCCGGATGGATGGCATCGGCACTACAAACCCGCGCGGCCTCCAGCAGCTGCTGTTGATCAAGATAGGTTTCAGTGGCGCTATTGCCACGCAAGGCAATCGCTTCATCCGCCAGCTGACAGTGCAGGGCACCACGATCAGCTTCGGAATACACTGCAATCGTGCGCAGATTCATGCGCCTGGCCGTACGCATAATACGGCAGGCGATTTCACCACGATTGGCGACCAGCAGCGTGGTGATACTCATGAGGCCTTGTCTCCCTCATCGAGCACCCACGGTGCAGATCTTTTATCAAAAAAAGCCTGCAGACCGGCTTGAGCCTCTGCACCTGTGCGCACACGGGAAATGATTTCGCAGGTGTACTGCGTCATCACACTCTTGTCGGCCACACCCAGCAGTTCCCGCATCAGGGTTTTTGTGGTGGCAAGCGCGTGCGGCCCGTTATTCAGCATACGCTCTGCCATGGCTATCGCCGAGTCCATCAAAGCGTCAGATGGCACACATTCGTGAACCAGACGCGCCTCTTTGGCTGCATACGCATCAAAAACTTCTGCGCTCAGGAAATATCGGCGCGCATAGTGCGGGCCAATGCGTGCAATGACATAAGGAGCAATCACCGCCGGCACCAGACCCAGACGCACTTCGCTGATACAGAATTTGGTGTCTTCAGCGGCAAACACAATATCCGTGCTGGCGACCAGACCCAGGGCACCGGCGTAAACATTACCATGCACGGCAGAAATCAGCGGCTTCGGAAAACTGTGCAGCGCCTGCAGCATGGCCGCAAGTTTTCTTGCATCTTCCACATTTTCATCCAGTGAAAAATTGGCCATCGATTTCATGTAATTCAGATCAGCACCCGAACAAAAACTTGCGCCGCGACCGGCAATGATCAATACCCGGGTGTCCGGATCTCGCGCCTGTTTCTGGACAGTGGTGGTAATCGCAGCTATCAGCTCGGGATCAAAGGCATTGTGAATGTGCGGGCGATTCAGCCACAGGATGGTGATACCGGCTTTGGGATGGGTCAGTTCAATCAGTGTACTGGCTTCGTTCATGGTACTTACATCCTGAATACGCCGAATCGGCCGGGCTGTGAAGGTGCATGGCTGGCTGCAAACAGCGACAGTCCAAGCACGGTGCGTGTATCAGACGGTGCAATAATGCCGTCGTCCCACAAACGGGCGCTGGCATAATAAGGGTGACCTTCACGTTCATATTTTTCTTCAATAGCCTGATGGAAAGTATCCGTGCGCAACTGCGACAACACACCCGCCGCCTGCGCACCACCCATCACAGAAATACGCGCATTGGGCCAGATCCACAAAAATCGCGGATCAAATGCACGGCCACACATGCCGTAGTTACCGGCACCAAAACTGCCGCCTATTAACGTGGTAATTTTGGGAACCGTAGCGGTAGAAACTGCATTCACCAGTTTGGCGCCGTGTTTGGCAATACCTTCATGTTCGTATTTCTGCCCCACCATAAAACCGGTGATGTTCTGCAAAAACAGCAGTGGAATATTGCGCTGGCAACACAGCTGAATAAAGTGTGTGCCTTTTAAGGCGCTCTCGGAAAACAGGATGCCGTTGTTGGCAAGAATACCTACGGTCTGCCCAAACAGTTCAGCAAAACCACAGACCAGAGTGTTGCCATACAACGGTTTGAATTCATCAAAAACCGAGTCATCCACTATTCGTGCAATCACCTCACGAACATCATAAGGTTGGCGCACATCACAGGGCACAATGCCATAGAGTTCGTCGGGATCGTAAGCCGGGGCAGGGGCTGTCAGCGTCATTTGCCGTTGCGGCCGGTTCAGGCGCGCGATGCTGCGCCGTACCAGTGCCAGCGCATGCGCGTCATTGTCCGCAAGTTGATCAGCAACGCCGGAGATCTGTGTATGCACTTCACCGCCACCCAGCGCTTCTGCACTGACAATTTCGCCGGTAGCGGCTTTGACCAGCGGCGGGCCGCCCAGGAAAATAGTGCCCTGGTTGCGCACAATAATGGTTTCGTCGGCCATCGCTGGCACATAGGCGCCACCGGCAGTGCAGGAGCCAAGCACAGCCGCTATTTGTGGGATACCCGCTGCTGACATTTGCGCCTGGTTAAAAAAGATGCGCCCAAAATGATCGCGGTCCGGAAATACTTCAGCCTGATGCGGTAAATTGGCGCCGCCAGAATCCACCAGATAAATGCAGGGCAGGTGATTGTCCGCAGCAATCTGCTGCGCACGAATATGTTTTTTGACGGTTAAAGGGTAATACGTGCCACCTTTGACGGTGGCATCATTGGCAACAATCACACAAGCCTGGCCACTGACCATACCGATACCGCTAATCAGTCCGGCTCCGGGAATATTGTCCTCGTACACATTCAGTGCGGCCAGCTGCGAAAACTCCAGAAAGGGAGACCCGGTATCCAGCAACGCTTCAACACGCTGGCGTGGCAGCAGCTTGCCGCGTTGGCTGTGACGTTGCCGCGATTTTTCATCACCGCCCAAGGCAAGTTGCGCTTGCAGCTGCTGCAGTTCATCCCGCAGCGCCGTGTGATGCGCATAGTTGCGCTGAAAATCAGTGTCCCGGCTTATCTGCGATCTGATCCGTGTCATAGTCAGGCCGCCGTCTCGCGAAATAACTCTCTGCCAATCAGCATACGCCGCACTTCCTGCGTACCTGCGCCTATTTCGTAGAGCTTGGCATCACGCAGCAGGCGCCCGGTTGGATAATCATTGATATAACCATTGCCGCCCAGAATCTGAATCGCTTCCAGCGCGATGCGGGTGGCCATATCCGAGCTGAACAAAATGGCGCCGGCGGCGTCCTTGCGAGTGGCGGCGCCGAGGTCACAGGCACGTGCCACAGCGTACACATAAGAGCGCGAGGCATTCAGCCCGGTATACATGTCGGCAAGTTTGCCCTGAATAAACTGGAACTGGCCAATGGCTTCACCAAACTGCTGACGTTCATGAACATAGGGCAGCACCACATCCAGGCAGGCTTGCATGATGCCCAGCGGTCCACCCGAGAGCACAACGCGTTCGTAGTCGAGGCCGCTCATCAGCACCTGTACACCCGCGTTTTCGCAGCCCAGAATATTCTCTGCAGGCACACGGCAATCCTGGAATACCAGCTCACAGGTGTTGGAACCGCGCATACCCAGTTTGTCGAGTTTGGGAGAACGGCTAAAGCCAGGCGTGTCACGTTCCACAATAAAGGCGGTGATGCCGTGCTGAGCTGCCTGTGCATCGGTTTTAGCGTAGACCACATACACATTGGCATCTGGACCATTGGTGATCCACATCTTGCTGCCATTGAGCACATAGCTGTTGCCGTCGCGGCGTGCGCTCAGCTTCATGCTGACCACATCCGATCCGGCGCTGTGTTCACTCATGGCCAGCGCACCAATATGTTCGCCGCTGATCAGCCTGGGCAGATATCGGGCTTTTTGCTCGGTGTTGCCATTGCGGAAAATCTGATTAACACAAAGATTGGAATGAGCGCCGTAACTGAGGCCAACGCTGGCAGAGGCGCGGCTGATTTCTTCAGCCACTATCACATGTGCCAGATAACCCATAGCGGCGCCACCGTAGTCATCGGAGACGGTGATGCCCAGTAAACCCAGGTCACCCATTTTTTGCCAGAGGTCGGCGGGGAAGTCATTAGAAGAATCGATTGCGGCAGCGCGTGGAGCAATTTCTTTGTCCGCAAACTGGCGGACCTGATGCCGCAGCATCGTCAGAGTTTCGTCCTGGTCAAACATGGAATCGGTCCCGAACGGTTGTATTGTTGTTTGGGACCGATTCTAAACCAATTGTGAATGGATTCACATCATACTGAGAACTGCTTCACCATCGCGCGCATCGCATTGATATCTTTGGTTAAACGCTCACTGCTCTGGGCATTGTCACGTGAGGCTTCTGCAGTTTTTTCAGATTGCGTCTGGATATTAACAACGTTGCGGTTAACTTCCTCGGCCACAGCACTTTGTTCTTCAACAGCGGTAGCCACCTGGAACGTCATATTGCGGATGTCAGACACGGCACGGCTGATCTGGGTATAAGACGCCCCGGCTTCCTGGTTGTAGGTCACACATTGACGTGCTTTTTCCTGCGCCTGGCCGATGCTGTCCACGCAGCTGCGGGTGCTGGCCTGAATGCGGGAAATAATGGCCTTGATCTCCACAGTGGAGTTCTGGGTACGTTGCGCCAGTGTACGCACTTCATCGGCTACTACAGCAAAACCACGGCCCTGTTCACCGGCACGCGCAGCTTCAATGGCCGCATTCAGGGCCAGCAGGTTGGTCTGTTCGGCAATGCCGTTAATCACTTCAATCACCGAGCCAATCGCGGTGCTGTCGCTGCCCAGCTCTTCAATCAGCGTGGTCACGTAGTCAATGTTGCTTGCCAGTTGGGTGGTGGCGGACAGGCTTTCCTGAATGGACAGGTGTCCGTCATTCACACTGCGATCGGCTTCTTCCGCAGCGGTGGAGGTGTTGGCGGTATTGCTGGCAACTTCTGCAATGGCGCTGCTCATTTCAGTCACTGCAGAGGACACCGAGCTTAACTCCAGCTCCAGCTGATGGATGGCCTGGTCAGTTGACTGTACGGTTTTGGAGGTCAGCAGCGACAGCCCGTTCAAGCGCGAAGCCGACTGATCAATACGCGTCAGGATGGTATCCATCTGCGAACGACGGGCTTTGATCGCCAGTCCTATGCTGCCCAGCTCATCAGTACGACCGGTATAAATCGCGCGCGCCAGAGCGTCATCGCTGATGTCCTTGCAGCTCTTCAGCAACGGGTTCAACTGGCTTGCCAGTACACTGTTGATAATCAGCCCGGTAACACCTGCAGCCGCCGCCAGGGCAACAGACAGGGTTGTTGATATTCCAGGAGCCACCATCACACCAACAGCAGCCGCTACACTCAGAGCCTGTACCAGCAACTGTTTCTGACGCCAGCCCAATACCGGGTTCAGGCGTACTTTTTTGCCGGCACTGATTTTTGCGTAGAGGGCGCTTGCGTTTTCAACATGCTGCTCGTCCGGATTAACACGTACGGACTGGTAACCGGTCATCTGACCGTTTTCTATAACCGGGGTGACGTAGGCATCTACCCAATAATAATCGCCGTTTTTACAGCGGTTTTTAACCATACCCATCCAGCCATGGCCAGACTGGATGGTGGACCATAACGATTTAAACGCCTCTTTTGGCATATCGGGGTGACGGACCAGATTATGTGGCGATCCAGTCAGCTCTTCTTTGCTATAACCCGATATGCGCGTGAACTCATCATTTGCGTACTGGATGTAACTCTTCAGATCCGTGGTCGAAACTAGTTTTTCATTAGCGGAAAACTGGACGCGCTGTGACATAGGCATACTCACTGTGGTGCTGGTACTTGCTATGTATAGCGGCGCTGGCGGAAATTACTTGAGTAAATGAAGTAGTTAAATGGAGCTGCGTTTGAGCGGCTGTTGCTGCTGGAACCAGCGGGCAAATTCTTCGGCCGTCACCGGATGATGATAAATAAACCCCTGAATCTGATCACACTCACACTCACTCAGAAAATTGAGTTGACGCTCGTTTTCAACACCTTCTGCAACCACCGTCAGACCCAGGGTTTTACCCATGGAAATAATGGCCTTGGCAATGGCCTGATCTTGCAGGCTGTTTTCAAGATCGTGCACAAAAGCGCGGTCAATTTTCAGAATATCAATTGGATAGTGCCGCAGTTGTCCCAGAGAGGAATAACCGGTACCAAAGTCATCCAGCGCAAAGCGTAAACCGGTGCGTTTTAAATCCTGCATCAGGTTGATGCTGCGCTCCGGATTTTGCACCACCAGGCTTTCGGTGATTTCCAGTTCCAGTTGTTCAGCCGGGAAACCCGTGTTATGCAGCAGTTTGCGCACGAAGGCAGGCAGATCCGGATGGTTAAACTGGCGCGCTGACAGGTTAACGGCCAG
>CAZHUJ010000020.1:0-17264 GCA_964535565.1 uncultured Pseudohongiella sp.
TAGATTACGAGAAAATTCCACTTTTGACTTCACTTAAAAATTGGGCTGATTACCATTTCAAGTCTGCGCAGTTTTGTATTCTGGATAATGAAGTCTTTTGTGAGCTGCATGCCATCAACTTTGATTCTGCCGGAAATTGAGGTGCTATGGAAATCACTCCTGGCACGTAAAGTTCGTTCAGCCAGAACA
Source organism: uncultured Pseudohongiella sp. (assembly GCA_964535565.1). Taxonomy (GTDB): domain Bacteria; phylum Pseudomonadota; class Gammaproteobacteria; order Pseudomonadales; family Pseudohongiellaceae; genus Pseudohongiella. The sequence goes on from CAZHUJ010000020.1 coordinate 190, forward strand.
GATCACGTCCGCCGCTGATGCCCAGGTCCAGATACAGATTGCGGGCCGACATGCCTCTGAACGAAGCGCCACCTGCGCCGGTGAAATCTGCACCTTCCAGGTGAACGTTGCCGTCTATCTTGCATAGTTTTAGTGAAAAATGTTTGTTGAACTTGCTGTTGCAGAGCCAGAGGTCAGCTTTGATTTCGCAGTTGATGAGCCGGAAATTCTCCTCAAAATTGCAGGAAATCAGTGCAATCTGGCGTGTGCACTGCAGATTCTTCAGTTCAATATCGTTGAAGGTGCAGTTCAGGTAAATCAGCGGTGTGTGTTGGCTGCCGGTCAGTTGGGTTTCGAAGTCCTGCTGTGTGACTGTTGCACCAGAAATGATGTCGGGGTAGTGCAGTTCACGGGTAGTTTGTACAGTGCACGACAGAACTTGCAAGCCACGACAGTTTTCATTGTTCTGGCTTTGTGTGGTTGCCAGCAGCTCTTCGTCTTTTTTCAGCGACAGTACCTGATGTCGCTGTAACTCATGCCAGTACACAAAGTGGATTTGTGAGGTCTCATCCAGTAACAATGAGTTGACCGTAGATTCCTGCTCGCGCCAGTGGTCTTCGTAACTCATCAGGTACATTTTTTTTCTTGTATTTTCCGGGTATTGCTCAATCAGTGAGCCGAGTGTAGCGTGTACCGGGTTCTTACTGGACAGCGTGACATCGTGGAAACAGGTGTGAAAGTCCAGAGATGCAATGACGTCGGGGATGGCGATAGTGTCGGTTGAGTAGAAGACGTCATCGTTGATCTGAAGGCCAAAGGCGGGTTTACCCGGTGTATGTTTGACTGGAACAAGCTGGTAGTGATTGCCCAGCACAGAGAACTCTGGCGAACTTAACGGATGCAGATCAAAAAAGTCGTCGAAGCAGGCCGGCCCTTCACCTATACGGCCGAGTGAACCTTTGAGTGTCTGATCCCAGAGTTCTTGCTGCAGGGATTCGTGAAAAAACAGTTTCACTCTTTTTTTGTATTTAAACAGCGCTTCATACGCGAGGCGTTCCAGCCCGAAAACATGGTCGCCATGGACGTGTGAAATATAAACCGCATCGACGTCCCGAAAGCTCATGTTCTGGTCATGCAGGGCGTGTTTTATTGTGTGGCCGCATCCAAGAATCCTAATGCGGTTATGAGTAGGCATAATAAGTTCGCTGATTGGGCTCGTTAAAACGGAATGGGGAGTACCTTATCAAAATGGGTCGGGCGGAAATAGGGTCGGAGGATATTTACCGCAGGAAAATATCCTCCGACCCTATTTCAACTGACGAAGCGCTGGAGTACCTTGGCCTGTCTTTTAAGGCTGATGCCGGTCTGGTGCTGGAACTGCTGTGAAGCCTCTGTGTTCAGTTCTTCAATACGGTTTGCGCTACCAAGGGGCATCGCAAATCGGTCGCTGAGTTCCGGATAAACCAGTGTGCACACCAGATCGTATGGCGGGGCCAGGTGTATGCCTTTGGTGGTATGCAGGAATGAAAAATTTTTGCCGTGTGCGTCCTGATTGCCAATCAGCAGATTAAACAGCATCCGCTTGATCAGTTCATTTTGATACAGGGCAGCGGGGCGGGTGTATAAAACCCGGCCCGCCATCCTGCGTATATTTTTGGGGCGATACCGTCCCTGTGATCTGGCACAGATCTTCCTGATGCAGACGGTGTATTTCACCGGTGTCGGTGGCATACCGGTCGTAGCGTTTTATAAGGTAACAATCCCGCTGAATTCCATCTGTTGTAATAAACGGCTGCAGCGTGACTTCTGGCACATCCTGGAGCACTTTTTTTGCAGTGCGCATGCATAACAGTTCGTTCTCAACCAGCGCAGCAAATCTGTCGCTGGGCGGTTTGAGAATGTGCGTTGAGATATGTGACCCCGGCAGGCATATCTGCCCGGCGCTGTTTACGATGACCGGCAATTTGTTCTGCGCGCCGGCAAGACTCAACCTCATTCCTCGTGTGTTGTTGGTCAGAAACGGATCGGTTTTAATCTGTTCAATGATTTTCCCCAGTTCTGTTGCATTGAGTGCAACCGGTTCCTGCTGTGGAAAATGATCTGATCCGGAAATGTCTCTGCTTGCAGGGGAATGGAGACAGAAATGGCCGGCCGTGCCGAGGCGATATATTCGGGAAAATAACGGAAATCCATGCGCTGGCTTTCATCAATGGAGAGAAGGCCACAGCGCTGATTATGAAGCAGAACGAGTAGCTGCATCAGAGGTCGCTGACCTCATTGAGGCTTGTACCGGGGGGAGGCGTCAGCGTGACGGCGATGCCCAGTGCGTGCAGTGTTTGCAAGACCAGGCCGCAGTGAGAACCCGGTTTGCCATTTTCGATGTCACTCAGCGCACGGGTGCTGACACCGGCGACACTGGCGAGTTCATCCTGGCGCATCTGCAGCGCTTTGCGGGTGTCCCGAATGAGTCTGCCTATTGTTTTGGTGTCCACTTTGTTGGCCTTGAATATGTGTGTTCATGCATATTAAGAGGGCTAGATATAAAAATGCAATAAATATGCGCATTTGTGCATATTTGTTGGCGCTGAGGGAGAAATTCCATTTAATGTGCGTGATTGCGCATAATACCAAGTCAAGATCAATGATTTAAAGAGATATTTTCTCATTGCGTTGACTTTGCTCCCTCTGAATGCACAATATGCTTGCTGAAAAAGAGATTTTTGCTCCTGGAGTTCTGGCATGATCATTAGCTTCTCTGTCGAAAACTGGATGTCATTCCGCGGTTCCGTAACTTTCTCTATGGTTGCAAGTCGGGAACGTCAGCATGGGGACAGACTGCCCAGGCTCGGGAAGTACAACACCAGAGTGCTACCGGTGGCCGCCATCTACGGTGGCAATGCGTCGGGCAAGACCAATTTTTTTAAAGCACTGAATTTTGCCAAGACTGTGGTGGTTAAGGGTACACAGCCTGACAGCTATTTGCCGGTGGAAGCATTTCGCCTTGATAGTTCCAGCATCGACAAGCCCTCGCGCTTTGCATTTGAATTGTTGATTGCTGAGGATATCTATGAGTTCTCCTTTTCGGTAAATCGCAAGGCGATTCTTGATGAAACGCTGGTTATTATCACCAGCACAAGCGAGCGAGAGCTGTACTCGCGCCATGGCAGCAAGATTAAATTTGATGACTCACTCGAGAAAGACCAATTCCTGCAGTTTGCATTCAAAGGCACACGCGATAATCAGCTTTTTCTGACTAACTCAGTGTCTCAAAAAGTAGATAACTTTCGCCCTGTCTACGAGTGGTTTAGAGATACGCTGGATCTTGTAGCTCCGGATTCGCGCTTCGAGCCTTTTGAGCAATTCCTTGATGATGAGCATCCACTCTATGCAACGATGAACGAGATGTTGCCACAACTGGATACGGGTATTGCTCACCTGGGGGGGGAGGACATCGCTTTTGAAAATATCCCCCTTCCCGTACCGATGAAGATGATGCTTCAGGAGGAAGTCAAGGAAGGAATGACAATTCGATTGATGTCAGACAAGAACGATCGCTTTGTCTTCACGCGCAAGAATGGAGAGTTAAGTGCCAAGAAACTCGTGACTTATCACCCGAAAGCAGACGGCACAGAAGCAAAATTCGAGATTTACCAAGAGTCCGATGGGTCGCAGCGTGTTATTGATCTGCTACCCGCGTTTCTGGAACTTGCGGCACCTGGATCGAAAAAAGTATTTGTGATCGATGAAGTGGATAGGAGCCTCCACACCTTGCTGACACGTCGTCTCCTGGAGGCGTATTTAGCCAGTTGTAGTGCAGATTCCCGCTCTCAGCTCTTGCTGACAACCCATGATGTCTTGCTGATGGACCAGCAGTTGTTGCGCCGGGATGAAATGTGGGTAGCTGAGCGTAAACCTACGGGGGAATCGACGCTGGTGTCTTTCGCCGAGTATAAGGATGTCCGCTATGACAAGGACATTCGTAAGAGTTATCTACAAGGCAGACTCGGTGGTATACCTCGTATTTTGCTCGGTAGTGATTTTGCCACGAGCGGTGAGGCTAATATGCTCGAGGTAGTGCAGTAGTGGTTGCGCAGCGTCGAAAATTCCAGCGTCAGCTGGGTGAGCGCCGCTACAAAAAGATGTTTTTGATTGCGGCCGAGGGAACTAAAACAGAGCCGATTTATTTCGGCATGTTCTCTGACGATGCATCAATCGTAAGAGTGAGCTGTTTGAAAGGAAAGCATGATAGTTCGCCGCCACAAGTATTGAAGAGAATGACTCAGCATCTTGCAAGAGAAAAGCTCAACTCAAGTGATGAAGCTTGGCTGGTGGTAGATAAAGACCAATGGACAGACGAGCAGCTGATGCAACTCTACCGGTGGTCGTTGCAGCACAAGAACTATAAATTCGCCCTCAGCAATCCAAAATTTGAATATTGGTTGCTATTGCACTTCGAAGATGGAGCAGGGGTTAGGTCCTCCCGCGACTGCTCAGAGCGCTTGGCGCGGTGGATACCGGATTATGACAAAGGGATAGATGCGCGCAGGATTCAACCGCAAATAGCGACTGCTATCCGGCGGGCAAAACAACGTGATAATCCACCGTGCGAGGATTGGCCGAGAATTATCGGACAGACGACGGTATATCGGTTGATTGAAAATATCCTCAAATGCCGGAGCGGCGCTATGAGTGCTGCTGAGCTGGCATAGAGTATGCACTTAAAAGCGGGATAGGCCACCATAACAAAACGAGTAGTAAAACATGCAAAGACGTAATTTCCTGAAAGGCGCCGCTGCGGTATTGGGCGGTATTCCATTGCACTCGGCACTGGCGGCGGAAACTACGCCTGTGTTGTCTGCAGCCCCCGCTGAAGCCTCTGCTCATCTGTTGACGGGCTCGCGAGCGCTGTCGCCTATCATTGCCACCCCCGATCGCATCATTGAAATGAACGTCTGCACGCGGCCGTTCCGTTTGCAGGGGCCGCGCATTGAGTCCGAGCAGATTGGACGCAAGCAGGTGGTGCACAACTATGGCCACGGCGGCAGCGGCTGGTCACTGTCCTGGGGCACGGGGCAGGTGGCTGTGGATATGGCCAGGGCGCACGGCCGTAAGGAAATTGCGGTGATTGGTTGTGGCGCTATTGGTTTGACCACGGCGCTGGTGGCCCAGCGCGCCGGATTAAAAGTGACAATTTACGCCAAAGAGCGCATGCCTTATGTGGCCTCGTATCGTGCGACCGGATCGTTTACACCGGACTCGCGAATTGTCGCTGCACAATATGCACCTGGTTTTGCACAGCAGTGGGAATATATGGCACGTCATACCTTCCGACGTTTCCAGTCTTATCTGGGCGTCGACGGCAATCCGATTGAATGGCGTGATATGTACAGCCTGACCGATCTGCCGCCGAACGCACCGCGCCAGCCCGCACACTCAGAAGAGCCCGAGTATCCCTCTTTTGAAAGGGAGCTGCTGGCGGATCTGATTCCGCAGAATATTCCGGTGACAACCCATCCGTTCCCGTCCCTTTATGCGTACCGTAGACCGCAGCTGATTTTTAATATCACCGAATACTCGCGTCATCTGATGATGGAGTTTCTGGCCAACGGTGGTGTGGTTGAAACATTTGAGCTCAAGAGCAAGGCGGATTTTGCTGCGATTAATGAAAGGGTAGTGATCAACTGCACGGGTTTTGGTGCACGTGCGCTGCTCGGTGATGACACGCTGATTCCGGTGCGTGGGCAGACCTGTAAACTGATTCCGCAGCCGGAAGTGGACTACGGATTTTTCTACAGCTCCGCGCGCGTATCCGTATATCCCCGCCGCGATGGCCTGCTGGTGCAGGCGCAGGCGCCAGGCGACTACAACAACGATTCAGAGAAGCTGGATCCGGAGGAGTCGATCAGTGCGGTGCAGCGGTTGGGGGATGTGGTGGGGCGGATGAAATAATAGGGTCGGAGGCGGAAATAGGGTCGGAGGATATTTTCCGAAGGAAAATATCCTCCGACCCTATTTCCTAGTCACTGCCAAACAAATCCCGCGTATAAACCTTCTCCACCACGTCATCCAGCACATCCGTCTTGCGGTTGGCGATAATGACGTCACTGATCTGCTTGAACTCCTCCAGATCACGAATCACGCGTGAGCGGAAAAAATCGTCTTCTTTTAATTCCGGCTCATACACCACCACCTCAATGCCTTTGGCTTTGATGCGTTTCATGATGCCCTGGATGCTGGAGGCGCGGAAATTGTCGGAGCCGGCTTTCATGATCAGGCGGTACACACCGACGATGCAGGGTTTGCGGCGGATGATGTCGTCGGCAATAAAATCCTTGCGTGTGCGGTTGGCTTCCACAATGGCGTGGATCAGGTTCTGCGGCACTTCAGAGTAGTTGGCCAGCAGTTGTTTGGTGTCCTTGGGCAGGCAGTAGCCGCCGTAACCAAACGAGGGATTGTTGTAGTGATCACCAATGCGCGGATCCAGGCACACGCCGTTGATAATCTGGCGTGTGTTGAGGCCGTGTGACACCGCATAACTGTCGAGCTCGTTAAAATACGCCACGCGCATCGCCAGGTAGGTGTTGGAAAACAGTTTGACTGCTTCGGCTTCTGTTGAGTTGATCAACAGCACAGGCACATCCTGTTTGATGGCGCTGCCTTTGAGCAGATCAGCAAATTTCTGTGCGCGCTCGGACTGTTCACCGACAATAATGCGGCTGGGGTAGAGGTTGTCGTACAGCGCGCGGCCTTCGCGCAGAAACTCCGGGGAGAACATCAGATTGTCAGTCTGGAAACGTTCACGTGCTTCGGCGGTGAAACCCACCGGCACTGTGGACTTGATCACCATCACAGCATCGGGATTGATGCGGGTGACATCTTCAATTACCGCTTCCACGCTGCGGGTGTTGAAATAATTGGTTTTGGGATCGTAGTCGGTGGGGGTGGCGATGATGACAAAATCAGCGCCTTCATACGCTTGTTGTTTGTCCAGAGTGGCAACCATATCCAGGTTTTTGTTCTGCAGAAAATCTTCAATTTCAGCGTCCACAATCGGGCTTTGACGCTGATTGATCATGTTCACTTTGTCTTCGATGATATCCAGTGCCACCACCGTGTGTTGCTGGGAGAGCAAAACCGCGTTGGAAAGGCCGACGTATCCGGTGCCGGCAACAGCTATTTTCATTATTGTTAATCCTTCATGGAAAATAGGGTCGAAGCGTATAAAAAATATACGCTTCGACCCTATTTTAGCCAGCGGGGGGGGAGATTTACAGCCCCCAGAGCGTCTGTACTCCGCGCTCGGACAGCACGCGGTAGTCGGTGGTGCCATTTCCGTCAAAGTCACCGGCCTGCAGCGCGATGCCTTCCTGGTTTTTGTTGGCATTAAAATAAATACGTTCGTTAAGGCCCAGCGGCTGCACAAAGAAGTCAGGGCGGAACACACCCACACCGCCGACCTGCAGATATCCGGTATCGCGGGAGTTCAGCAGCGTCAGTCCGCTGTAAGCCAGCGTGTCGTACAGCGCCTGATCCAGCACCACCGGAACCAGTGCCTGGCTGATGCCGTTATTGCACTCGGCAATAAACACATAATCAGCGGAGGCCGGATGTCCGCTCGGTTCTACAAAACTGATCTGGGTGCAGTTGCCAGTGGTATCGGCCATGTCCTCAAAGCGGAAAGCCGCGCTCACACGTTCGCCATTATCCAGCAGGATGTTGGCGATGCCGGCACGCTCATACTCAATACTGTAGCCCATGCCGGTGATGCTGCTGTTGAACGCGGCCAGGTTGGCCGGTGCCGCTGCGAACTCGATAATGACACCGTCGTCCACGCTGAACAGAGCACCGTTGGGTGCGTTGTACAGGCCGTCTTCAAATTCACCTTCGGGCACAAAAGCCACGCCGGTGAATTGATAGCGGAACACGCGGCCATCCTCGCCACGCGCGGTGACCAGGCCATCGCTGTCACGGATAGCGCCGGGTTGATCCGGGGCATCAATTGCCAGCAGGTTAGGTGTGCGTTCGTTCACGCGGTAGGTCTGGAATACATCACCCAGCAGGTTTTCATAACCAGCCTGGAAGGGCTGGAATACCAGACGCTGCAGTGGACTTTCAATGCTCTGCAGGGCATTAATCAGGTAGCTGTTGAGATCGCTTTGTTCATTAGCCTGCACTTCAGTGGGCCTCACTGCCAGTGTGGCTTGCAACATCAACAGTCGCTCCAGCTGTATTTTGATACGAAGCGCGTCGGTGACAGTGGCCTCATGCTCACTGGTTTCGTGGGCCGCGTTGTTGGCTGCGACCACCTGCGTAACGGCCTGTTCGATATCAAGGCGATTCAGAACATCGAGGGTGTCGATTTTTTCTGTCAACAGCTCAAGCACGTTCACCAGCGTGTTGTTGATTTCAGCAACCTGATCAGACAGATCCAGGTCCAGCTCTTGCTGGGCGTTTTCCAGCGTTTCTGCCAGTGAGTCCAGAGTCTGGATGACTGTCAGCAACTGCTGCTGGTTGGCTGAACCTTCTTCTACACTTTGCTCAGTTAACAGTTGCACGGCTTCCAGCACGCCAGCAATGGCGTCTTCAACGTGTTCAACAACGGCTTCCTGGTCATTGGCTGCAATTGCTTGCTCTGCCAAAGTAGTTGCGTTCTGAGCGGCACCCACTGCGTCATTGACCTCTGGCACCGGAGGCACATCCGGTGGCAGGACATCTTCACAGGCTTCGGTCAGCGGAGAAAATCCTGAAGAGGGCGACGTGGCACCACCCAGGCTGATGACGCCGTGAGCGGCATAGGCCGCAGGGAAACGATCGGCATAGTTCATGGTGAAGGTAAAGGCGCTGGTGGATGCGGTATCCAGACTGCATGAGGTCTGCATACGCGCCAGTGGCGTAAAGCTGCCGCTATGGGTAGTGCCAACGCTTGCATCGGTGCCTGTTGGTTGCAGCGTGACACGGTAGTTGTAGTGGCCATCTTCAGCCAGTGCGTTCACCAGGTCGGCAAAAACCGGGTCGCTGCCTATCAGTTGCTGACTGATGGCCGCGGCGCTGATAGTAACGCTGGCACCCGTGGTGGTGAGAATGCCAGCGTTGGAGTTGTTGCTGTAATTTAAAGTGGCGCTGCCGCGTCGTACGGTGACTTCTACGTTTTCAGTATTTGGCAGCGTAATGGAGGTAATTGTGCCGCTGCCATCTACGGTGACACGAATCACACCCAGCACCGACTCCAGTCGGTTGTTGCTGCCTTGCTGCTGAATAACAAGTCCCAGGCGCAGGTCGTATTGACCGCTTGTGGTGTTGTTATTTTCCAGTGTGAATTCGATGTCAGGGATGTTGGTGGGAACCGGGGAGTTGATATCAGTACTGATGTTTGCAAACGCTCCGTTAGCGTCCAGGGCTACAGCGCCTGTGCCATCAACATTAATCTGGTTGCCCGCAAGACTGAACTCGTTTGCCAATGCCGCGGTACCCGGCAGTAGCGTCAGCATGACCACCATCGCGGTCAGAGGCTTTTTGGTAAAAGTTGGCATGGTTTTGCTCCGTTATTCTTGTGGATACAAGACTCACAACGGGGCTGCCTGATCTTTATTCCAGTTTAAAAAAATCTGTGCAGGTAATTTTCATCAACTATAACCCAGATAAATGCACCAATAAGGGGGGGGAAGCAAGGGATGAGAAACCTGGTAATTGCGGTGGATGGCACCTGGAACCGGCCGGATCAGTTTGATCGTGGACGTCTGGTGCCGGGTAATGTGGTGAAAATGGTGCGCGCGGTGGCAACCGATGCCGATGTAACCAATCAGCTGCCGCAGCTCAAGTATTACGACAGCGGTGTTGGCACCGATGGCTGGTATGACAAACTCTGGGGTGGTGTGGCGGGTCGGGGTTTATTTGGCAATTTGCGGCAGGCCTACGATTGGTTGACGCAGAACTATCAACCCGACGACCGCTTGTTTTTATTTGGTTTCAGTCGTGGCGCTTATACCGTGCGCAGTCTGGCGGCGATGCTGTCGCTGTGTGGACTGCCGCGTGATGGCGACAGTCATCTGGCTGAGCAGGCGGCCACGGTTTACCGTATTCACGACAGGGACAAACGTATGCAGAAGGCGTATCAATTTCGCCAGCAGCATAAATGTCTGGGCGTGACCGTGCATTTTCTGGGCGTGTGGGACACGGTGGGAGCCATGGGTTTGCCTACACGCGGCCCCGTGGGGTATCTGACCCGCAAGCGTCATCAGTTTCATAACGTGTGCCTGTCACCCAATGTGATGCATGCGCGCCAGGCGCTGGCCATCAATGAACAACGGGCAGCTTTTGAGCCGTCCTTGTGGATGCCGCCGGCGCCGCCATCGGTGATATCAATACGGCAGTTGTGGTTTGCAGGTGTTCATTCCAATGTAGGCGGGGGCTACGTTGACGCAGGATTGTCGGACATTGCACTGCGCTGGATGATGGATGAAGCCAGTGCCCATGGCCTGCTGCTGAATCCATCTTATGTAGCCCGGCGTGTTGATCCCGATGAGTTCGGTGAGCTGCGCGATTCACTGACGCCGTTATATCGCACGCCGATGGCAGGTGGTTTGCCGCGTTTGCGTGTGATTGGCAGCGGTGCATTGGGCGAGGAGATTCATGAATCGGTGTACAGGCGCTGGCATTCACCGTCGCGGCCGGATCAGATGCCGGACAATTGCAGACTGTGATCGGCGAAGTTGGCAAATCTGGTTTAGTATTGCCGCCACGGATTTGGCTCTGAACTCGCTGCTATGAACTCGCTATGGGGAAAAAAGGACAACAATGAAAATTCTGGTCACCGGCGCCGCCGGTTTTATTGGTGCGCATCTGGTACAACGCCTGCTGGCCCGTGGTGATGAGGTCGTTGGCCTGGACAGTATTAATGATTATTACGATGTGAATGTGAAGTATGGCCGGCTGGCCCGTGTCGGTATCGGGCGTGATGATATTGCAACCAATGTGTTGCTGCACTCATCAACCCAGCCGGGTTATCAGTTTGTCAAAATGCATTTGGAAGACAAGGCGGCATTGGAAAAGTTGTTTGCAACCCAGCATTTTGATGCGGTGTGTAATCTGGCTGCCCAGGCGGGTGTGCGTTATTCCTTGCAGAATCCGCAGGCCTATATTGATTCCAACATTATCGGCTTTATCAATATTCTGGAGGCCTGCCGTCATTATGGCGTCACGAATCTTTCTTATGCCTCCAGCTCGTCGGTTTATGGATTAAATGAATCGCTGCCTTTTGCCACGACCCATAATGTGGATCACCCCATCAGTCTTTATGCTGCCAGCAAAAAATCCAATGAGCTGATGGCGCATACCTATTCACATCTGTTTGGCCTGCGTACCACGGGGCTGCGATTTTTTACCGTCTATGGACCATGGGGGCGGCCGGATATGGCGCTGTTCCTGTTTACCAAGGCTGCGCTTGAAGGTGAGCCGATCAAGGTGTTTAACAACGGCGAGATGCGCCGTGATTTCACCTACATTGATGACATCATCGAAGGGGTGGTGCGTGTGATCGACAATCCGGCCTCAGCCGATCCTGCCTGGTCCGGTATTCACCCCAATCCCGGCAGCTCCTCTGCGCCTTACAAAATCTACAACATCGGCAACAACAACCCGGTGAAGTTGATGGATTTTATCGAGGCCATTGAAAAAGCCCTGGGGATGACCATCACCAAACAATACCTGCCGATTCAGCCCGGTGATGTGCCCGCCACCTATGCTGATGTTTCCGATCTGGTGCAGGACATGGACTACAAACCCGCCACGCCGGTACAAACAGGCGTGGATCGTTTTGTGGCCTGGTACCGTGACTTCTACGGAAAATAGTATGAAATAGGGTCAGACCCTATTTAGGGTCTGACCCTATTTCATACCATCCGCCGCACCACACCGTCTTTTTTGAGCATGTGGTGAACGGCTGCGCCGATATGGCCAAAAATCATTAGCGCCAGAATCAGTGCCATCGCGCCGTGGATCTCCAGCAGGGTTTCTGCCAGCTCGCGGTTCGGCGCAATGCCGGGCATCGGCGGCAGACCGTAGTCGCCTGCAATTCCCAGCGCCGGATAAGCGGTGATACCCGCCCATCCCAACAGCGGCGTGACAAACAGCATTAAATACAGCAGATGATGAAGCCCCGCCGCCAGTTTCTGCAGCCGGGGTGACATCCAGTCAGGATAGGGTGGCGCCTGCTGGCTGAGGCGCACCAGCAGGCGTACCACCATCAACAACAACACCGTAAACCCGATGGCTTTGTGCATGGAGTACAAGGTATCGGTGAGGGCGGTAAACACATTATTTTCGGCGCGTTGAGTCATCCAGATTCCAACCGCAACCAGCGTCAGAACCAGGATGGCAATAATCCAGTGCAGGATTCGCCATGACAGCGGATATTTCAGAACATTCTTGTTGGCGGCGCTGGTCATGGCGAATCCTCCTGTGGATAGTTCAGGTTTTAGTTCAGAACTGGTAACTCACACGACCGTACAGCACACGACCGAGCGGATCTTGCAGCTCGGTAATCACACTGGCGATCATGCCGGTTTTTTGTGCATCGCGGTCAAACAGGTTACGCACTCCGGCGGTTAATGTCAGCTCGCCCTGTATGCCGGGTACATCCAGTCCGCGATAGGTGTAATACGCATCGGCTTGTGACCAGGCACGGATCTCTGTGGTGCTGCGGAAGGTGCTGAACGGGAAACCCGCCTGGAACGCAAACTGATTGGCATCAAAGTTTATCGCGCTGATATAACGCGCGGTGATGCTGGCGCTATGGTCGTTCAGACGCCAGTTCAGCCTTGCGTTGGCGCGTACCCTAGGCATCGCTGGCACAGCTCCAAAGTTGCTGTTCTGATTGCCAACCGCTTCTCGCACCAGATCACCCGGACTCAGTTGAAACTGATAGGACTCTATGTAGGTGCCCTGAACGTTGACGGCAAAGTTGCCCCAGCGCTCAAACGGCAATTCGTAGTCCGTGTTCAGATCCCAGGCCTGCACTTTCATGGTTGAGGCGTTGGAGTCGTTCTGAATCAGCCGTTCAATACGCGTGACGTTGCCCGCTTCGCGCTGAATACGCGGGTCAGAACGCGGGTCATTGGTCCATTGCTGCAGCAGCGCCACAGGCACCTGCTTTTCCGCGCCGCTGTAGCCGGTGGCCTGACGGAAGTTGGCAAAATCCCTGCGCATGATGTCCTGCGTGGTGGTGCCGACAATACGATCCTTGAAGTTGGTTTCACTCCAGGTCAATGACATGGACAACCCGTCCACAGGTTCCAGGTCGAACCCCAAGGCCAGACTTTCTGAGGTTTCCGAGGACAGCAGCGGGTTACCCTGCAAGCACGAAGACAGGAATCCCTGGAAATTGGTAAACGGGTCGTCGACGTTGGAAAGGCCACACTGCTGGGGCGCACCAAGCTGGCTCATCGTGGGGGCAATAAATGCTTCACCCCAACTGGCGCGTAAACCCAGCCAATCGGCAGGGGCATAAACAAGGCCGTATTTCTGAATCAGTTCCTCCTGACCCGTACTGAAATTTTCATTACGCACGGCGGCGCTGAGCTGCACATTTTCCAGCACCGGGAACAAAAACTCGGCAAAGGCGGCGTTCACAAAACGGCTGTCCGTGCGCGGATCCTGCTGCACTCCAATAAAAACATCACCGGTGATGATGCCCAGCGCGGGCGTGTAATCCAGCGATTCCTCGCGTCGTTGCAGACCAAACGCCGCGCCAATCTGTCCACCGGGCAGCTCAAAACCGCCGGGGGCAATATTGCCGTTGATCACCAGATCGTAGGTTTGCAGCTCATCAATAAAGCGTTGCCGGTCTTGTTTGACAATGGAATCGGCGACCGCCTGGCTGTTGCGAAAACGCGGGTCTACCGCGCCGAACGGGTTAAAACAGGCGTCGGCATCATTGATCACATCGCAGCTTAGCCCCTGGGCGATGGCGCTGAGGCTGTAAAGCTGGTTCATGCGGTCGTTATTTAATTCCCGCGAAAACGTATAAAAGGTTGTGCCTTTCCAGCCTTCCCAAATCGGCAGATCAAAATCGGCGGTTAATGCCAAACGTGTGCTGTAACGGTTGGACTCACCGGCGGCGGAGGTATCGTCGTGGTTTTGTACCGGTAGCGTATTGGCTTTGCCTATAGGCACCCAGGCTTCCAGGCGCACATCCTCATTAAAGGGGATACCGCCGTTGGGGTCATCGTTGATTGAGGCAAAGCGGTTATTGGCCAGAATGACGCGACCTTCATTGTCGCGTAGCGGCAGCGGCTGACCATAGGCATCGGTGACAAAGTTGCCGCTGCCATCCATACGCGGCAGCGCAAACAGATTCTGACCGGAGGCGGTGCGCGCGCGGAACGGGTTGCCCGGCAATTCACCGCGTACCACTGGCAACTCGGTGACACGGCCACCGGGATAGGACTGCGCCTGCCGAGGGTTGCGGATCTGGCGAGCGTGTGTGAGCTGCGCAGACAGGGTCAGACCCGGATTTACATCTATGCGCATATTGCCGTAGTAGTTGGTCAGATTCTGCGGGTTGCGATAGTTAAAGGTATCGCCAAAATCCAGCCAGCAGCGGCCCAACAGGGACACACCAAAAGCATTGGAACCGCGGATGGCCGGGTCTTCGGTAACGCGCTGACAGGAGGGGTCCTGGCGCGTGACCAGCGCACCGGTCAAATCGCCGTTGGCATCACGCACCGGCACACGATGGTTGCCGGGGTTGCCGCCCGAGTTTTGGGTGAGTCCGGAACGCAAGTGATCAGGCCGTTCATCCCAGCGCAGCTCCCCGGTATCACGGTGTTGTACCGCGCCCACCAGCATGATGTTGTCACCAATGCGGGTGCCACCGAGCATGGAGAACTGGCGGTCGTAGAAGTCGCCGCGAGTGTCGCCTTCGTGGTAATACTCGGCACGCGCACCTTCAAATTGGGTGTAAGGGATCAGGTTGACCACACCGGCTACGGCGTCGGTACCATACAATGCTGCCGCGCCATCGGTAACAATCTCCATGCGCTGCAGCGCTATCGTCGGCAGCATGGCAATAATATTTTCTGTGGGTACACGTTTGCCGTCGAGCAAGGACAGCGTGGCACGTTCACCGAGTCCGCGCAGGTTGACGGTGGTGTTCTGGTCGGTGGAACCCTGGATGCCGCCTGTGATCGCCGAGCCGGTATTAAAGGTCATATTTTGTACGACCTGACCCATATTCACCGTGCCTTCGGCCTCCAGATCTTCAGCAGTGATCTGGGTTACCGGTGAAGCAGCTATAAAACCGTCACTGCGACGGATATAGGAGCCAGTAATAACAACTTCTTCAACTTCGGGCGTGCCGTTGTTGCTTTGGGCCAATGCAAAATGTGGCATTGTGCCTATACAGATGGCAACAGCCGCAGCCAACAGGGATGGATGATGAGGTTTTAAACAAGCAGGGGAGTTTGACCTGACGCTACAGGAGTTAAGCATTCGTAATGTCCTTTGATTATTTGTTGTTATTAATCAGGACGAGCGGAACGCATGCATCTGACTGCTACGAGTAAGGCCTGACCCCGCCGGATACAACCGGACGTCATTTTTTACAAAGCTAGCGCGTGTCACCAGAGCAAATTAAGCTACCGGCTGTTAACGTGTCAATTAAATGACGAAAAGAATGTGTGGCTTTTGTGACCGAGTCCAAATTTTTTCCGTGAGGATATTTATGCAGGAGCAGGGAAAGTGCCGAAAAAATCTTTAGTGAGCGTCATGGTACTGCTATTGATGTTGCTGACACCGGGGCCCGTTATCGACTGGATAAAAACCTTGTTGGCCTTGCCCGTGATGCCGCCCAATGACAGCGGCTTTCCGATGGACAAGCTGGTACATTGTTTGTTGTTTGCCGGTTGTACCTGGTGTTGTTTGATGGACTGGCGTGCCAGATATGGCACTGTTGTGGTGATTTTTGTGATGCTGGCGCTGGCAGCAGGAACCGAGTTACTGCAGATTTTTATACCGCAGCGCAGCGGCGACTGGGCTGATCTGCTGGCCGATGGGGTAGGGGTTGCCTTGGGTTTGTGGTGGTATCACAGACAAAAAAAAGCCCGGTTTGCGACAACCGGGCTTTAAGTTACTACTATCAAGGGAGAGATAAATGAAACAAAACCCACATTTTGTCTGCAATCTACCTACAACCTCTCAGACTGGGGGATTCTGCAGAAGTTCCGCACAATTTTAAAAAAAAGAGGGTGAACTATGGATGGTGGACGATATTTTGATGAGTTGTTGCCGCTGCTGGAGGCAAACAGGCAGCACACGGCGGAGGAGCTGCAGCGAATCGTTTTATCTCTGTTCAAGCTGGGTATGGGCGTACAGGCGGTGCCGCATGTGATCCGGCTGGCAACCATGCAGGAGCAGGCTGGTCAGACCGAGGCCGCCCTGCAGACCTTGCAGCAGGGCATCAATCACGACCCGCAAAGTGCGCAGCTGTTCACCCATGCCGGATTGTTCCAGCAGCGCCAGGGGCGTCTTGCTGATGCACGCCGCTGTCTGGAACGTGCCATCAGCCTGGACCCGACACAGACCAGCTTGTACGGCCTGCTTGGAGTTCTGTTGCAGGATATGAATGAACCCGCGCAGTCTGAACGGGTGTTGAAAAAAGCACTGCGCCGCCAGCCCGACAATCCTCAGACCTGGTTAAACCTTGGCACGGCGCAGATGCGTTTGCATCATGTGAACGATGCTGAGCACAGTTATGTCTCCGCGCTCAGGCTGGACCCGAACTATATTCACGCCCGCGCCAATCTCGGCATGTGTCAGCTCTGGCAGGGCAAGGCACATGAGGGTTTTGCCAACTATGAAGCACGTTACAACATGCCGCCTGAACAGCTACGGGTCAAACCTCCCACATTCCCGGTGCCGCGTTGGCAAGGCGAAGACCTGAGCGGCAAGCGGGTATTGGTGTGGCCCGAGCAAGGGCTCGGTGATCAGATCATGTGTGCTGCGTGGTTGTCGCAGCTGAGACAGCAGTGTGGGGTAAAACAGTTGGTGCTGGCCTGTGCGCGGCCCTTGCTGCCAATTTTTGGTCGCCTGCAGGGACCGCA
>CAZHUJ010000021.1:0-14761 GCA_964535565.1 uncultured Pseudohongiella sp.
AATCCGCCCAACCTGGTGAAAAACAGGTGGTGTCAACTATGCTGCCAGAGCGGGCCCGACGACTGCACGGACTAAATTCTGTTGAATCCCACTTTTTGCAGCATAGTGGAGTCCTTCTGTCCCTAATGGTCGAGCATTATGATAGCTCTGCCAGATATGTTGCGATATCGACCAATAAGACAGTAGCGCTTTCTCTATTTTCTGAAATTCAACTTGTTTGAATAATACGCTGTATTCTTGCCGGTGCCGCTTTAATTACACCACTACAAAACGAGATGCCCTCATTTGTGGACGCCCACACCCTTTCTATAAATGAACAGCATTCCATTTATTAAACCACCACGAAGCCATCAACTCTTGTGACAGCTTGATCTTATCCAACGCAGAGGATTTGTTGTCCTCAATGGAGTGGAGGAATTTGTGGATGGTGACAAAGGGGCAATATGGAAACAGAGCGAGGAATCTCGCTTGTTGCGATCAACAAGGTCAGCGTACTTTTAATACGCGTTATATTTGGGACTGAATGCGATCATTGCGAACATAAAAAAAGGCCGTCACTTTCGTGACGGCCTTTCCAAAATCAACGTTAACCAGGTCTTACAAACCTACAACGTTATCCGCCTGAAGGCCTTTGGCGCCTTTGGAGACGGTAAACTCTACGCGCTGACCTTCTGACAGTGTTTTGAATCCGGAAGACTTGATCGCGCTGTAATGTACAAAAACATCAGCGCCACCATCTTGCTGGATAAAACCAAAACCTTTGGATTCGTTAAAAAACTTCACTTGACCCGTTACTACTGACATAAAATATTCCTGATAAATATATAAATTAATTGTGCACCCAATCCAAAAGCGTAAGGCACGAGTGTGCAACGCTGTTGAGTTAGATCAGCAGAAAAGTTCGATTACAAATACATTTACAGGACGAGGGGTCTAATTGCGGCACTTCGTATTGCATATATAAATATAGCCTTTATTCCGGCATGCGTTGCAGTCTACAGCAATAACCGAATCCGTCAACGAGTATTTTTGTTTTAGATGTTCAGCTGGACACTCCATCAATAAAGGCTATCCTATTTCTGATAATAAACTTACGAAAATGCCAGAACAGAGGTATAAAAACGTGCAGCAAGACCGTCAGCGCATGATCCGGGACCTGTTTGATGAATACATCAAGATGTATTCACAACGCGACGTCCGCCTGGCTACGCGTTTCAGCCAGAGTTTCACAGGTTTCACCGGCAGCTGGGGACGGCTGATCCAGAATCGCGATGAATGGATTCGTATCACGCTGCAAGATTTTCAACAGGTGCCGGGCCCAATTGGCCTTGAAGTGATAGCCACCTCGCTGCAGGATTTTTGCGATCACGTGGTATCGGTTGCGGCGACGTTGCACATCCACCTGCCCTATGACGGCGATTTGCTGGCCAGCAAGGAAACGCGACTTTTGCTGATCTTCCGCCAGGAAGGGGCTGCGTGGATGATCACACATTGCAGTTATTCAGTGCCTTATCAGCACGCTGACGACGATGAAGTCTTTCCACTGAACAGCTTTCAGCAAGAGAACCTGGCCTTGCAGGCACTGGTGGCCGAGCGCACCCAGGCGCTGAATAAGAGTCAGGCGCTTTATCGTCTGCTGACCGAGGATGCGGAGGATGTCCATTGGCAGATGGATCGTGATTTTACCTTCACCTACATCAGTCCGGCCGATGAGCGGCTGCGGGGCTTTAGTCCCGACGAAGTGGTGGGGCACTCGGTGTTTGAACAACTCACCGAGGAGTCCGGTGAGCAACTCAGGAAAGCATTGTCATCGAGCGCACAAAACAGCCTACAGGACGGTCAAGCCGGGTTTAACAAGTTTGAGATGCAGTATCTTTGCAAGGATGGCAGTCTGATCTGGGGCGAGGTGCTATCCAAGCGCGAGTATAACAATCTGGGCGAGATCGTCGGATACCACGGCATCACGCGCAATGTGACCGAGCGCAAGCGCCTGGAAGAACAAGTACGCGAACTGGCCTTTCTCGACACACTCACCAACCTGCCCAATCGTCGGCTTTTGCTGGAGCATTTGTACCAAGCAATGAGTGAAAGCAAACGCAGCCACTTCTATGGCGGACTGATCTATCTTGACCTCGATAATTTTAAATCCCTCAACGACACGCATGGCCATGCGATGGGAGACCTGCTGCTCATTGAAGTGGGCTCACGCCTTAAGCACTGTGTGCGCGAAGCGGACACAGTGGCGCGCATCGGTGGCGACGAATATGTAGTACTTGTGCGCGAATTGGATACCCAGTTGGCGCAAGCCCGCGATCAAGTCATCGCTATTGCCGAGAAAATCCGTGTTCGCCTGGCCGAGCCTTATTTGCTGAGGTCTGCACCCGATGCACCAACCATCGAGCATCACTGCACTGCCAGCCTCGGCGTAGCACTTTTCCGCGGGCACGACGAGATTCCCGACAGTTTGATGAAAAGAGCAGATCAGGCGATGTACCAGGCCAAGGAAGAAGGGCGAAACCGGGTTAAGGTTGCGCCGCTTCAGGTTTGAATTGTGTTGTAAACGGACGATGGTGCCGAAGAACAACCTGATCAGTTGCGTGCGGGGTAACTGCTCAACATGGCTCTGAAGGCATTGGCAAATTCGGGACGTGCGCGCTCTTCATGCATATATTCGCCAGGGATCACGCTGTGCAGGTGATTGACCTTGCCGGCATAAACGACTTTGCCAGTGGCTGACTCTCGTATTTCAACCAGAATGGTGGCCTCGTAACGCAGTACAACATCTTCTTCGATCCGGCGCTCGAACGGATCAATGTCTTCCTGCTCCGGATTCAGGTTTACGTGGCGATAGGTCAGGCTGACACGCAGCTGGTTGCTGCGATCGTTTCTGCTCAAGCCTTTTTCCTGAAAGGCACGATCAAATTCTGCAACAACATAGTTTGAAAGGAATGCCGGCATTTCCTGCAATTCGACGCCGTATTCACTGTAATCAGCGTAGTTGCCTGCGCAACACTCGAGAATTGAATGCCCGATTTGCGCACCTGTCTGCGCGCAACCGGCCAGCAGGAATGTCGCACATACTGCCAGAGCTCTTATTGTTTTAATTTTAGTCCACATAACCTGCCCTCAAAAAATAATAAAGGTGAGAGTATATTCTGATACAAACTCATCACGTCAAGTTTGATTACGGTCAGGGAACAAGATATGACTTTGCTGCTAAATGTTAATACTCCAATCACTGACGATGTACTGCGGGTTATTGCCCACATGCCAACGCGTAGTCTGAATGTGCTTTTAGATGAAGGCTTCACACAACGGTTAAGCGATGCCCACTTGATGCGCGTGGCGGTGTTACTGGCGGAAAAAAGTTTTACCGAGGGCGGCTGCCCCATCGGCGCCGTCATTGTTGATAACGCTACCCGCCGGATCGTCGGCAAAGGGCACAATACCCTTGTTCAGGAGAATCACCCTTATAATCATGGGGAAACATCAGCCATTCGCGACGCGGGGCGTATAGACTTCAGCCACACAACGCTGTTTACATCGCTGAGTCCCTGCGAAGTGTGTGCAACGCTGCTGCATATGCGTGGGTTTGCGCGCGTGGTGGTGGGTGACGTGACCAATGCATCAGGCACTGAAACGCTGCTGCGCAGTAAAGGAGTTCAGGTGGACATTTTGGAAGATGCACAGGGCATTGAGCTCTATGCCAGATTTCGCAAGCAAAACGCGGCTCTTGATCTTGAGGACTGGCGAGGTTTGAGTGCCCTCTAAATTTGTTTTCACAGTGCTCATCTGTTTGGCCGGCGCCAGCAACCCTGCGCTGGCTGCCGATGATCACTCAGACAAGGCCTGGCGTCAGTTCCAACATGTTCTGGGAGAACCGGCACCCCTGGCAATCAATCGCGACCATGCGCTGGGCACTGCGGTGACCCGCCCATTACCGCCGCTTGCGCTGGAGGACATCACCATTAACAAGTTCCTGCTGGGTATGGATCTGTTCCATGAGCGGCGCTTGTCTTCCGATGGCACCCAGGGCTGTATTACCTGTCATGCCGGGCCCGTCAGTGGCACTGACGGCCGGCCGGTTTCTTTTGGTGTCAACAGGGCGCGCGGCAAAGTCAATGCGCTGACAACCTTTAATGCTCATCTTAATTTCCGCCAATTCTGGGATGGTCGCTCGGTCACGCTGGCAGATCAGGTGCTGGAGCCCATTATCAGTGAACTGGAAATGGCTAACACGCTGGAGGGCGCGCTTCAGTCACTGGTCAGCGACCCCGGTTATGTCCGCGATTTTCAGGATGTGTACGCGGATGGTGTCACCATTAACAATATGGCTGACGCGATGGCGCACTTTATGCGAATACAGTTTTATGTCAGCAACAGCCCCTTTCAGCAGCATCTGAATGGTGAAGGCAACGTATTGTCAGACTCAGCTATGCGTGGCTGGCAACAGTTCCAGGCGCTTGGCTGTGGCAGTTGCCACAATGGCGTCAACCTGGGTGGCAACTCTTATCAGCGCCTGGGCGCCGTGCGCAGCTTTTACCCCGAGGTACGCGAGCCAACTGAAAACGACGCTGGCCTGGCCGCTCGCAGCTTGCGGGAGGATGATCTTTACGTGGTCAAAGTGCCCAACCTGCATAATATTGCAATGGGCCTGCCGTATTTGCACGATGGCAGTGTTCGCACGCTGGAGGAAACCGTTAGCTTGATGGCGCGTTATCAGCTCGACCGGGAACTGGATGAGCAGGACGTTCACGACATCGTGGAGTTTCTGAAGTCATTGACCGGCACTCCCTTTGGAGTCGAGCACTACAACCTAATTAACCAGTTGGCGCGTGCGCCGCACAATAGCGAACACACTGAGCCGTCAGCAGACATGCACGATCAGGCTTATCGGCAAAGCCTGCAAAACATCGGCCACAGCTTTGCGGAATTGCTGGTACAGATGCAACACGTGGACAACGGCCAGGTACAACATTTTGACTTTGTACAATTCCAGCATCTTGAGTTGATACGCCACAGCCGGGCCGTGCAGCACCCGCCCGCGCAATGGTCTGCTGAACAACAACATTGTGCTCTCGAAGCCGCGCAGCCGTTACTCGCGCAGGTGATGGAGCTGGAGTGGGATATCGCCGGGTTTCTGCAACAACAGGCTGTTAAAGGCATATGGCAGGCACACATAAAAACGCCTGCGCCTTCGTCTGCCCCCAAAGAAGAGTTGGAATTGCGTATTGCAGAGCATCAGGCCTTGGCAGCCGCCACACTCAGTCAGATCAACAGCGTTGCCCTGCAGCACAAGGTTGAGGCTGTGATCGCTTGCATCAAATGAGAATAGTTATTATTAGCCTCAAAACTTGAGCCATGGTATTCTAGCGCCCGTCCGCTAACCCGTATTGACCGAGCCATTATGTCTGCATCCAGCGCCTGTGTTCATTCCGAGAACCCCCAACGCCTGTTGAAACGCCTGTGTAATCACTGGCGTCATCGTTTCCAGATCAGCAACAACCACGACGGCCACGCGCTGATAGACCTGGCTGAGCGCGGTGTTGCCGAGTTTGTTGTAGAGGGTGACAAGCTTCAGGTGACAGCCCGCCACAATGATGAGCAGCTCCCGGCCTTAAAAACAGCCATCGAAAACCATCTGCAGCGTTTTGCTGGCGACGAGACCCTGGTTTTCTCCTGGAGCTAAGCTTTGTGCGGCTACAGTCGTCACACAAGATTACAAATTCCTGCGACGGTGACACGGCTGCTATGACGTATCACACAGTGAACTCGCCAGAAATGGCTTAACGCTAAGGATTGGTCACTATGTCAAAACCACGTCGCCGCCATCGTACTACCTGGGTAATCGCAGCCATACTGCTTGCGGGCGCAGCAGGCTGGTATCTGCTTCAGCGTAACAGCACCACGGAAGTACAGAACCAGCCACTGCTGGCAACTGTTGAGCGTGGCAACATTGAAAACACAATCTCCGCTGCAGGCAGCCTCAAGCCCAGCAGTTTTATTGATGTCGGCGCCCAGGTTTCCGGGCAGTTGCAGAAACTGTATGTAGAAGTAGGCGACCGTGTAGAAGCAGAGCAGTTGTTGGCGGAAATTGACGCCAGAACACAGGAAAGTCGAGTGGACGCTGCCCGTTCTGCACTGGAGGCTCTGGAATCCCAGATAGAATCGCGTCAGGCCAGCCTGGATCTGGCGCGGGCCAATGCTCGCCGTCAGGAGCGTCTGAAAGCGGCGGCCGCCACCAGCGATCAAGACTACGATTCAGCCATGGCCAATCTGGCCAGTGCTCTGGCCAGCTTTACGCAACTGCAAAAACAGATAGACCAGAACCGTTCGACACTGGCCTACGAAGAAACCCAGCTGGAGTACACGCGCATTTACGCGCCGATGTCGGGCACCGTGGTGTCCATCGAAATGAATGAAGGCCGCACACTGAATGCCAACCAGCAGGCGCCAACCATTCTGCGCATTGCAGACCTGTCCACGATGAGTATTGAGACGCAGATATCCGAAGCGGATATTGGCAATATCAAACCCGGGATGAGTGTGTATTTCACAACATTAAGTGGCGGTAACCGGCGCTGGACCAGCAGCCTGCGGCAGATTCTGCCCACACCGGTTATAGAGAACAATGTGGTGTTGTACACCGGCCTGTTTGATGTGAACAACAGTGATGGCAGTTTGCTGCCGGAAATGACAGCCCAGGTGTTTTTTATTACTGCATCAGCGCGTGATGTGCTGACTGTGCCAGTTGGCGCTTTAACATTTGCGCGCGGGCCTGGTGCACAAGCAGGCGCTGGCCCGACACCGGCTACAGGACGCCCGGCCATGGTTGAAGTCATGGGCGCAGATGGCATACGGCAGCAACGTGAAGTGATGATTGGTGTGACCAGCCGCGTCAGCGCAGAAGTGATTTCCGGATTGCAGGAAGGTGAACAGGTTGTTGCCGGCATTATTCAGGCCGGTTCGCCCACACAACAGGCAGGACAACAGTTTGGTCCTCCTGGCGGCTTTGGTGGCTTCCGATGAGCACAGCAGAACTGGCTGACCATGCTATTCCGGTGATTGAGCTGCGCAATATTGCGCGTACCTTTGTCACCAGCGGTGGCGTTGAAGTAAATGCGCTGCGCGGTGTTGATCTGAAAATTCATATGGGTGAATTTGTCGCCATCGTCGGACAGTCTGGCTCCGGCAAATCCACAATGATGAATATCCTGGGCTGCCTGGATAAAGCGACAAGTGGCACCTATCTGTTTGGTGGCCGCGATATACGTGACTTTGACGAAGACGATCTGGCCTGGTTGCGCCGCGAAGCTTTTGGTTTTGTATTCCAGAGTTACAATTTGCTGCCGCATTCCACTGCGCTGGAGAACGTCGAAATACCAGCCATTTACGCAGGATACTCTGCCGCTGAACGTCAGATCCGGGCTGAGGCGCTGCTGACCTCGCTGGGTCTTGGCGACCGTATGGACCATCGTCCTACTCAGCTGTCAGGCGGGCAACAACAGCGTGTGTCCATCGCCCGTGCACTGATGAACGGCGGCAATATTATTCTGGCTGACGAACCTACCGGCGCGCTGGATTCACGCAGTGGCGCCGAAGTGATGGTGTTGTTAAAAGACCTGGCACGTCAGGGTCACACCGTAATTATCATTACCCACGACCCCAAACTGGCAGAGCAAGCCGATCGTGTCATTGAGTTCCGTGATGGTCAGGTAATTTCCGATCGCCCGTCCAGAAGTGCAGAGCCTGCACCCGAACTGGCCAATAACAATACCCGGCTTCGTGACCTGTTTCTGAATCGCCGGGTAATGTCACGCCTGAGCGGTGTTGCTGAAGCCATCCGTATGGCCATGCGCTCACTCAGCTCGAATATTTTTCGAACCATTTTGACACTGCTGGGCATTGTGATTGGTGTTGCTTCGGTTGTGGCGATGCTGGCCATTGGTGAAGGTGCGCGCCAGCAGATTGTTGATCGTATCAGTTCAATTGGCACCAACATGCTGACCTTGCAACCGGCGCGAACCCCGGGCCAGCGTATGGCATCGTCCACACTGACCTTTGATGACGCTGATGCAATCATGGACAATGTGCCCAATATCATAGGTACATTGCCGGAAATCCAGGGCAGTTATACCGTGCGTTATGGGCGTCAGGATTATCAGACTACGGTCACCGCCAACTCTGCCAGTATGCCTTTGATCCGCAACTGGCCGCTGGCACAGGGTGTATACTTCACCCGCGAAGACAGCGACAGCTACACTGCGGTGGCTGTACTCGGCGCCACCGTGGCAGAGGAAATGTTCCCGGATGGCAGCAACCCGCTGGGTGAATACATTCTGATCCGCAATGTACCGTTTCAGATTATTGGTGTACTCACACGCAAAGGCGGATCCGGTTTTGGCGGCTCTGACCAGGACGATGTGGTGTTTGTGCCATTAAAAACCGGTGCCCTGCGTTTGTTTGGGCAGCAGTATGCACGGTCGATTGCTGTGGCCGTTGATGACATCAGCCGTATCGGGGAAACCGAAAGGGATCTGACCGAGTTTATGACTGTGCGTCATGGCACTCAGGATTTTCGTGTATTTAACAGTGCGGAATTGCTGGACACCGTTTCCGCATCACAGGATACCTTCACCATGCTGCTGGGTTCTGTGGCAGCGATTTCGCTGCTGGTAGGCGGCATTGGTGTGATGAACATCATGTTGGTGTCAGTCACAGAACGGACTCGTGAAATTGGTATACGTATGGCAACTGGCGCCCGTCAGTCAGATATTCTTTCGCAATTTTTATCAGAAGCGATTGTGGTATCGGCGGTGGGCGGCATGATTGGAGTAGCACTGGGTGTCGGGACCGGCCTGCTGCTTCAACGCTTTGAGGTCCCGATTCAGTTTACGACCACTCCGATGGTACTGGCGTTTTGCTGCGCTGCTGCCACTGGACTTATTTTTGGATTCACTCCGGCTCGCAAAGCCTCCCGACTCGACCCTGTGGTTGCGTTGGCAAATGAATGAAGCAGTACAGGAAATAGCTGATGAGAAAACGTTATTTAGCCAGTGCAGTCATGATGCTCACACTGAGTTCATGTGCATTACAAAGCAATGCTCCGGTATTGCCTGAAACCGACATCCCGGCCGGTTATTCACGCCAGAATGGTGCCGTGGATATCGCCTGGCCACAGACCGATTGGTGGCAGAGTTTTAATAGCTCCGAGCTAAGCAATCTGATTACACAGGTGCAAGCTGGAAACCTCAGCCTCGCCAACAATGAACGCAACCTGCGCGCGGCACAACTGACACTGCGTGATGCCGGTTTTGATCTGCTGCCGCGGCTGAGTGTGACACTCGGCACTGGAATCAATTATCAGGAATCCCGGGTCGATGGTGTCAGCAATAGCGGCAGCAATGGTCAACCGTTTGAACTCGGCGCTACGGTCAACTACACCAATCTGCTCAGTAAACCGGCAGTGTACACACAGTCGCTGGCCAGTTATGAGTCACGTGCTGCCGCAATTGCCGATGCCAGTCTGAATACACTTGGCACCTCAGCATCCACCTATTTCCAGCTGCTGCTGATTCGCGACAAAATTGTGGCTGCCGAACAGAACGTGGCCAACGCCCAGTCCATCAGCAACATTGTTAATGCACGAGTGGAAGCCGGTGTAGCTGTTCCATTGGAAGCACTGCAGCAACAGATTGCGCTGGAACGCGAGCGCGCCAATCTGCGCAGCCTTGAGCAAAGCGAATTCTCGGCACGCGCATCACTGGCTTTGCTGACCGGTCAACTGGTTCAAAATTTTGATGTAACACAACGTACGCTGGAAAGTATTTCCATGCCGACTATTGATGCCGGTATTCCTTCGGTGCTGCTGCAACGTCGTCCTGACCTGGTTCAGGCCGAGGCAGAATTACGCAGTGCCACAGCGGGTGTGGATATTTCACGGCTGGATTATTTCCCGAACATTTCGTTGACTGGAAACGCGTCTGCCAGCAGCTCCTCACTGAGCCAGCTGGTCAGCTCTCCGGATATCCTGATTAATGCCGGCGCCTCGGTGGTACAAACCTTGATTGATACCGGCCAGCGTTCACGCAATCTGGAACGCAGCCGTCTGACCATGGAGAATGCTTTTGCCAACTACCGTCAGGCGGTATTAAACGCCTTTAACGAAGTTGACGTTCTGCTGGGTGCGCTGCAGCTGCAACAGGAACAACTGGAAGTGGCAAGACGTAATCTGGAAGCGGCGGAAGAAGCGTTCCGTATTGCGCAGGTGCGTTATGAAGAAGGTGTGCAGGATTTCCAGACGGTCCTGACGTCGCAGAACACGCTGTACTCCACCCGTAACGCCTGGTTGGACTCGCGTCTGGCCCAGTTGAATACGGCAGTGAGTCTGTATGTTGCTCTGGGTGGCGGCTGGCAAGCGTCGGATATTGACCCGCAGTAATACGCGGGCCTGCGCCACGAGATGAGTGTGCGCTTGGGGAATTAAACCGCTTTTTACGCGTCTTATTAGACAAGCGGGTTATAAAGCGGTCCCCGCGAGCGGATACTCTACCTCGAAGACACGGAGGACATCATGGGCAAAATCGCTGGTTTGGCTGTTCTGATCGCAGGCGCAATTCTGTTGTACTTCGGTTATACCGAATACAACTCCACGGCATCCCAGGTCACTGAAGTTGTCACGGGCAACCCGACCGACAATACGGTTGTGTTTCTGGTCCTGGGCACAATTGCTGCCATTGTTGGCATTGGTCTGCTGGTCAGAAACAAATAGGCCCACTTTACAGAGCCAAAAAAAAGGCTGCCCCGAAGGCAGCCTTTTTTGTAGTCGACTTTTTGTATTCGACGTACTGTTAATCAGCGCTTGACGCGTGATTTGTACTCACCGGTCAGGGTGTCGATCTCGATGAAGTCACCAATTTCGCAGAACGCTGATACTTGCAGCTCATGGCCGTTGTTCAGACGTGCTGTTTTGGTCACTTTACCTGAAGTGTCGCCACGTACAGCCGGCTCTGTGTAGGCAATCTGGCGAACGATGGTTTTAGGCAGATCAACGGAGATTACTTTGTCGTTGTAGAAAACTGCCTGACAAACATCTTCCATACCATCTTCGATGTACATCAGAACGTTTTCCAGATCGTCTTTTTCAATTTCGATCTGCTCGTAGTCTGAATCAACAAACACGTACATTGGATCTGCGTAGTAGGAGTAGGTTACTTCTTTCTGCTCCAGAACGATGTATTCCAGTTTGTCATCACACTTGAAAGTGGTTTCAGTTTGCATGCCGGTCAGGATGTTTTTCAGCTTCATTTTGTTGATGGCTGAGCTGCGACCTGCGCGGTTGAATTCGTTCTTCTGGACCTTCCAGGGAGACCCGTCAATCATGATGACCTGACCGGGACGTATTTCTTGTGCGGTTTTCATGGATTAATTACTCGTAACATCAATGGGTTAAGGGGTCAATCTGGCAGGAGGCCAGCTAGAGAATCGCACCAGATTTGTTGCCAGATCGGGCTGTTCGGCCAACTTTTGCTGCCATTTCCGGGCATGCATGAGCAACTCCGGAAGTTGAGGGCGCAGATAATGCCACAAATCCCGGCAATCTTCACCTTGATTCCAGCGGCGGACGAACTGCTCGAATTGGTTTTTTATACCGGGATCGAGTCCATCAAGGTAACGTTCCATAAAGGCCTGCAGCTTAGCCAGATGGACATTATCGTCCTGCGGATAGATGTGCCAGAGCACAGGTTTTGCGGCCCATTGGGCGCGCACAAAAGAATCCTCTCCTCGTACCAGGTTAAAGTCGCATAGACTTAGCAGACGGTCGTAGTCATCCTGAGAGCTGAAAGCAGTCACTATCAGCGTCAGCGCTCCACGCTGGATCACGGTGCCAGGCTGTTGTTGCCCGGCAGGCAGCTGCAGTGAATTCAGACTGCGTCCCTGAGGGATCAGGCAGACCGCCGATTCTGTCGCTTCCGCCAGGGAGTCCAGCCACCCTGCCAGAGCGGGATTTTCATAGCTGAAAACAGAGACCATCAGCGCATCCACTGGCAGATCCACGCCATAGTCTTGCAATAGCGCCTTTCTTTCTGCGTATAGATTCCCTTGCCAGTGGCGGTGACGTTCAATCAGTCCATTTTCCCGCAGCAACCCACCAGTTGCAGTCTCAAAACCTGGGAAAAAGAAGTACTTGCGAATAGACGGCGACAGATTCTGGGGCGACGGCAATCCGTGACAACCGCTGACCCAGTCCTCGGCGCTTAAATATTCAAGGTTGATCCATAATGGCGGGTTTTTGGCCTCGGCAAGCGCAGCTTTGACAGGCGTTGGCAGTTCACAGCCGAAGGCCTCGATCACTACTGCAGAGCTGGCAACCTCCCGGCTGACGTCCTCAGCAACCGGCCAGTCAGGCAACCAATGCCGCAGTTCAATCCCGGGCTCCTGCGGTTGCGCTGCCAGAAAACGCTGCAGCGCCGACCAGTCATCAACCCACAACTGCACTTTCAGGGCGTGCTCATGCACCAGCTGACGCGCCAGACGCCAGCACACACCAATATCCCCAAAGTTGTCGATCATTGCGCAGAACACTGTCCAGCGCGGGGTGGACTCAGACATGCGGGTGATGCCCTTTACTGCGTGGCAACACGATTTCCACTACCAAACCGCTGATCCCGTCGTCACGGTTCTTGATATACACATCGCCGTCGTGCTGCCTGGCAATATTCTGCGCAATGGCCAGCCCCAGGCCAATACCGCCATTGTCACGGTTTCTGGATGCCTCCAGACGATAAAAAGGCCGGAGAATATTGTGCAATTCTTCTTCATGTACGCCAGCTCCTCGATCTTTGACCGCAATGCGCAGCAAGTCGCCGTCTACGCGGCAGCTGACCCAGGCCTCATAACCGTATTTGATAGCGTTATCAATGACATTCTGTACACATCGGCGCAGTGACACCGGGCAGCAATCCATCATGATGGCGCTTTCATCGGACTCAAAATGAACCGGACAACCTTCTTCTTCCAGATCGTCCGTCATGCTTTGCAACAAGGCCAGCACATCGGTACGCCGGGTGGCTTCGTTGGGTTCCACACCTCGAACAAAGTCCAGTACTGACTGGATCATTGCACTCATATCTGACACGACACGAAGCATGCCTTCACGTTCGTGCTCATTTTCCAGCAGCTCTGCCCGCAGCTGCATACGCGTGGCGGTAGAGCGCAAGTCGTGAGACACCGCTGCCAACGTTTCAGTCTGTCCCTGCACCAGTCGTTTGAGACGGGCTTGCATACGATTAAAGGCGCGCGCGGCGCGCACCACCTCGGAGGGACCATCCTCTACCAGAGAAGGGGCATCCAGATTAACTCCGATGTCGTCAGCAGCCTTGGCGAGCTGCTCCAGCGGCGTGAGGATACGGCTGATCAAAACCCACCCCGCTATCAGCGTTGCCATACTGGCAAGCAAAATATATAGCAGAAAAATATCAGTGAATAATGATTGGGCATCGGGCAGGGTCGCCCTGAAAATGGCTCTCTCTCCATCTGGAAAGTCCACGTAAACCAGCGCGTCGATACCTGGAAGTGACGTTACGTCGGGTTGACGCAGCACGCGGGCTTCGTCCACGCGGATAACACACACGGCTGTATCAAGGCCCGGATATAGTGTGAACCAGCTGTTTAATCGGCTTGTAATCAGATCTGAAAACTCATTCTGCTCACACTCACTGAAATCCGACTCCGCAGCCTCCGGGTACATAAATAGAAACTGCGTTTCTGCTGCAGCGAGTACCTGCCTCCGGTCACTTTGTGGAAAACGCTCAGCCAGGTCCACAATTCCAATGATGCGGTCAGCAAGATCCATCGCTTCGGTACGGATCACCACGCGCTGCCGATTCCCTTCATAAATAAGCACACTGACCACATGAGACAGCAAAAAAATCGCGGTCAGCACCAATAGCGCCTGTGAACGCAGCGCCTCCAAAGGCTGTCTGCGGTCGATCATTGTCTAGACCGCCTCAACTGCAAAGGTAAAGAGGTAACCTTTGCCCCAAGAGGTTTTTATAATCTCCGGCTGCTTGGCATCATCGCGCAACTTGCGTCGCAAGCGACTGATATGAGAGTCAATACTGCGATCAAAAGGCGCGCTTGAGCGGCCTTTGGTCAGGTCCAGCAGCCGATCTCTGGATAAGGGCATCTGGGGATTTTGTACAAACGCCAACAATAGTTCTGTTTCGCTGGAGGACAGGGGCACTACCACAGATTCACTATCAATCAGTTCCATCTGGGCAGGGCGAAAACACCAGTCTCCAAACAGATAATTACCCTTGACGCCATTGGCGCGCCGGTGACTGCTCTGCACACGACGGAGTACCACTTTCACACGGGCAATCAGTTCCCGGCGCCCAAAAGGCTTGACAATATAGTCGTCAGCGCCTAATTCCAGCCCTACAACACGATCAATTTCATCATCCTTGGCGGTCAACATAATTACCGGCGGCATGGCAGGATCAGACTGCAGCATTCTGCACAATTCAAAGCCATCTCGGCCGGGCATCATTACGTCGAGCAGAATCAGGTCAAACCGCTCTTGCCCCAGTCGTGCAAACATCTCGTCACCGCTGCCCGCCACCGAGCAACGATAACCTTCTGTTATCAGCAACTTATGCAGTAAATCGCGAATGTCTTTGTCATCATCCACCACCAATACACTATGACTAACCGTCATTTTTCTGTCTCCGCGATACGGTGTTCACACACCGGACAAACG
>CAZHUJ010000022.1:0-8892 GCA_964535565.1 uncultured Pseudohongiella sp.
GTATGTGATTACGCGAGCCAACCGTCGTATGTACGCCCATCTTGAATTGCTTGAGTTGCCAGCCGAGCGCGCGGCAGAGCAGCGTGCTGCCCAGGAACTGAGTCCGCAAACTCTCGGCCTGCGTTTAAACCAGGATGGCGGGGTGATGTTGCCGGGTGTGCTGTTTGATGAGAACGATCAGATCAGCGACAGCCGTGGAGTGGATCTGCTGGCCTCAGTCATGCGCGCTGAACCACTGATCAACGTTTATATTGTTGGACATCTGCAGGCCGACGCCAGCCTGGAGCAACAGCTACAACGCTCCTTGCAGCGCGCCTCGCGCGTCCGCGATGCCCTGGTTGAGCGCGGCATCAATGCAGAGCGACTGGAGGTTCATGGTGTTGGACCGCTGGCACCATTTTGTCGCCCAGGTCCATGCAGCCAACGCATCGAAGTGCTGTTACGCCCCTGACGGGGCATAACACAGCGGGTTCAGCGTTGAATCAATGACAGGAATTCGTTGCGGGTATTCTGGCTGTTGCGGAACGCACCCAGCATGCATGATGTTGTCATCACCGAGTTCTGTTTTTCCACGCCCCGCATCATCATGCACATATGCTGTGCTTCAATAATCACGGCGGCACCGGCGGCACCGGTTTTGGCGATAATCACTTCGGCGATTTCCTTGGTCAGGTTTTCCTGAATTTGCAGCCGACGTGCATACATGTCCACAATACGCGCAATTTTTGACAGGCCTATCACTTTGCCTCTGGGCATGTAGGCAACATGGCATTTGCCAATAAACGGCAGCATGTGGTGTTCACACATCGAATATAATTCGATGTTCTTAACAATCACCATTTCCTCGGATGAGGATGGGAACAAGGCATTATTGATGACCTTGTCAATATCCTGATTATATCCACGCGTCAGGAACTGCATGGCTTTGGCAGCACGAAGAGGTGTATCTGTCAGGCCTGGGCGCGTGAGGTCTTCACCGATTGCCGCGATAATGTCGCGGTAAGCGGTCTCCATGGTTGCCAGCGGTGAGTTGTCAGCGTTGGCGGGTAGATCGTCTTTTATGTTCATGGATGACTGCAAATCCTGATTCGTTGATAACAGGGTTAAAAAAGGGGCACTAAGCTACGATATCACCGGGCGAGCGTAAAGCAATTTATGAATGTACTGACATGTGTTGAAACTCTGAGCCTGCGTTTTGAGCAGGCTGATCTTTATTATGGCCATGGTACTGATAACCCGTGGGACGAAGCTATTTATCTGGTTTTTACAGTATTGGGTATCCCGTTTTCATCCGATTCGGAAGATGAGACAGCCAGTACTGATGTTGAGCGCCGCGAGCTCAGCGCCGCTGAAGAGCAGCAGATAATGGCGCTGGCCGAGCGCCGTATCAGCGAGCGGGTGCCAATGGCCTATCTGTTGCAGCAGGCCTGGTTCGCCGGACTGCCTTTTTATGTTGATGAAAGGGTGCTGGTGCCGCGTTCACCCATCGCTGAGCTGATTCTGCAGCAGTATCAGCCCTTGTTGCCCAAGGCGCCTGAACGTGTGCTGGATCTATGTAGCGGCAGCGGCTGTATTGGCATTGCCACCGCACTGGTGTTTCCTGAGGCCCAGGTGGATCTGGCGGATATTTCTGCTGATGCACTGACTGTAGCTCAGACCAATATCCTGCAGCATGGTGTGCAGGATCGTGTACACACCTGTCAGTCGGATCTGTTTGGCAGCCTGCAGGGAAAATACGATCTGATTGTCAGCAATCCACCTTATGTTTCGGCGGAAGAGGTGGCGGAGCTGCCGCCAGAATACCAGCGTGAGCCAGAGCTTGGATTGTTGTCCGCTGATGAAGGCCTGGCAATTCCGCTTGAGATTCTGCGTCAGGCCCCGCATTTTCTCACTGAAGAAGGCGTGCTGGTGCTGGAAGTGGGATACAGCTGGGAACTGTTGGCCAGCCGTTATCCGGAATTGCCAGTGCTCTGGCTGGAATTCGACAGCGGCGGGGAAGGTGTATTTGCCATTACC
Organism: uncultured Pseudohongiella sp.; assembly: GCA_964535565.1. Taxonomy (GTDB): domain Bacteria; phylum Pseudomonadota; class Gammaproteobacteria; order Pseudomonadales; family Pseudohongiellaceae; genus Pseudohongiella. The sequence goes on from CAZHUJ010000022.1 coordinate 2,017, forward strand.
CGCGACGCGCTGATTCGTGCGAGTTTGTGAATTCGTGTACAATGCTCGCCTTTTCCTGACAGGTGGATCACTGACAGATGTCCGGTAATAGCATAGGGAATGTATTTACAGTCACCAGCTTTGGCGAAAGTCACGGTCTGGCGCTGGGCTGTATTATTGATGGATGCCCGCCTGGACTGGCGCTGACTGAGGCTGATCTGCAGCATGATCTGGACCGCCGTAAACCCGGTCAGTCGCGTTTTACTACCCAGCGTCGTGAAGACGATGCGGTGCGAATCCTGTCCGGCGTGTTTGAAGGCGTGACCACCGGCACACCGATTGGTCTGCTGATTGAAAACACTGATCAGAAATCAAAAGACTACAGCAATATCAAAGATTTGTTCAGGCCTGCTCATGCTGATTATACTTATCAGCAGAAGTATGGTATTCGCGATTATCGTGGCGGCGGACGGTCTTCCGCGCGCGAAACTGCGATGCGGGTGGCTGCCGGTGCCATCGCCAAAAAATATCTGGCCCAGCACTGCGGTGTTGAAGTGCGCGCTTATCTAAGCCAGCTCGGCCCGATCAAGGCTGAGGCGCTGGACTGGGATCAGGTTGAACAGAATGCGTTTTTCTGCCCGGATGCCAGCAAGGTGCCGGAGATGGAAGCGTATATGGCGGCGCTCAACAAGGAAGGTAATTCCATTGGTGCCAAAGTGACTGTGGTGGCCAGCGGTATGCCGGTGGGGCTGGGTGAGCCGGTGTTTGACCGTCTGGATGCGGATATCGCGCATGCGCTGATGAGCATCAATGCGGTTAAAGGTGTGGAAATTGGCGCCGGCTTTGCGTCGGTGACGCAGAAAGGCACCGAACACCGTGACGAAATCACACCGGAAGGTTTTTTGTCTAACAATGCCGGTGGTGTGCTGGGTGGCATTTCCAGCGGCCAGGATATTGTGGCGCATATTGCATTGAAGCCGACGTCAAGCCTGCGCTTGCCTGGTCGCTCGGTTGATATTCACGGTAACCCGGTAGAGGTGGTTACCACCGGCCGTCACGATCCCTGTGTGGGAATTCGTGCGGTACCCATCGCCGAAGCCATGCTGGCTATTGTGTTGATGGATCATTTGTTGCGACATCGTGCCCAAAACGCCGATGTGCGTAGTCAGACACCAGTAATCGGTGCAAAAAAACAATAATATCTTGTGGTTAGGATTTTTATCTAAAGTCAAATTGTCAGCGGGAAACGTTCATGTCTGGTAAAACCTTGTACGACAAACTCTGGGAATCACATCTGGTCAAACAGCGTGATGATGGTACGGCGCTGATTTATATCGACCGCCAGCTGATTCATGAAGTGACTTCACCGCAGGCTTTTGAAGGCTTGCGTCTGACCGGTCGCAAACCGTGGCGCGCTGATGCCAACCTGGCAACGCCTGACCACAACATTCCAACCACCAAGGCCGAGCGCAGCCGTGGCCTCGACGGTATTGTTGATCCCATTTCCCGTATCCAGGTAAAAACCCTGGACGAGAATTGCCATGACTTTGGTATTACCGCCCTGGATATGAACGACATCCGTCAGGGTATCGTGCACGTGGTTGGCCCGGAGCAGGGCGCTACACTGCCAGGCATGACCATTGTATGTGGTGACTCTCACACCTCAACTCACGGTGCACTGGGCGCTTTGGCGCACGGTATTGGTACCTCTGAAGTTGAACACGTGATGGCCACACAGTGCCTGATCCAGAAAAAGATGAAAAACATGCTGATCCGCGTGGATGGCAAGCTCAATCCTGGCGTCACTGCCAAGGACATCGTGCTGGCAATCATCGGTGAGATTGGTACAGCGGGCGGCACCGGTTACACCATCGAGTTTGGTGGTGAGGCCATTCGCTCACTGAGCATGGAAGGCCGTATGACCGTGTGCAACATGGCCATTGAAGCCGGTGCGCGTGCGGGTCTGATTGCGGTGGACGAGACCACCATCAATTACATCAAAGGTCGTCCGATGGCGCCCCAGGGGGAGCTGTTTGAGCGTGCTGCTGAGTACTGGCGTACGCTGGTCAGCGACGCAGACGCGCACTTTGACCGCGTTGTGGTGCTGGATGCTGCGGACATTATCCCGCAAGTCACCTGGGGTACTTCTCCCGAGATGGTGGCGCCCGTCACTGGCGTGGTACCGGATCCTGAGCAGGAAAAAGACGCCAGCCGTGCCGAGAATATCCGTCAGGCGCTGAAATACATGGGCCTGAAACCGGGCACTGCGATCAAGGACATCAAACTGGATGTGGTGTTTATTGGTTCCTGCACAAACTCGCGTATTGAAGACCTGCGCGCGGCGGCAGCCGTGGTTAAAGGCCGCAAAGTCGCTGACAGCATTCAGCTGGCGATGGTGGTTCCAGGTTCTGGTCTGGTCAAGCAACAAGCGGAAGCTGAAGGCCTTGACAAGATCTTTACTGAAGCCGGTCTGGAATGGCGCGAGCCGGGCTGCTCCATGTGTCTGGCCATGAACGCCGACCAGTTGCCAGCAGGCAAACACTGTGCGTCCACCTCCAACCGTAACTTTGAAGGTCGTCAGGGTTTTGGCGGGCGTACCCACTTGGTGAGCCCGGCGATGGCGGCAGCGGCTGCAATCCACGGTCATTTTGTGGATGTGCGCGATATCCTGCTGGACAGCGCACGCGCCTGAGATCTGTGAGCAAAGCCACTAACCGAATTTGAGTGAACCGAGATGAAAAAATTTTCTGTACATAGCGGACTGGTAATGCCACTGGACCGTGCCAACGTGGATACCGACTTCATCATCCCCAAGCAGTTCCTGAAGTCGATCAAGCGCAGCGGTTTCGGCGTCAATCTGTTTGATGAACATCGTTACCTGGACAAAGGCGAGCCGGATGCTGACAACAGCAAACGCCCGCTGAACCCGGATTTTGTGATGAACCAGCCTCGTTACCAGGGCGTCAGCATCCTGCTGGCGCGTGAGAACTTTGGTTGTGGTTCCAGTCGCGAGCATGCGCCGTGGGCGCTGGATGACTTTGGATTCCGCGTGCTGATTGCCCCCAGCTACGCTGATATCTTTTTTAATAACTGCTTCAAAAACGGCATCCTTCCTATTGTTTTGGATAAGGAAATTGTGGATGCCCTGTTTAAAGAGGTAAATGCCGCTGAAGGTTACACGCTCACCGTGGACCTGTCAGCGCAATCCATCACCCGTCCCGATGGTTCCGTGATTCATTTTGAAGTAGACGCGTTCCGCAAGCATTGCCTGCTGAATGGTCTGGATGATATCGGCCTGACCCTGGAAGACGCTGACGCCATTCGTGCGTTTGAGAGCCAGTGGCGGGAAAAATCACCTTGGTATTTCCCATCCGTATAACAGCGGATGTGACCAGGGAATTTAATCGGGAGTTTTAACAAGATGAAAAAGTACAACGTTGCAGTAGTAGGCGCCACAGGTGCCGTAGGTGAAGCGCTGATCAGTATTCTGGAAGAGCGTGATTTTCCGGTGAACGAACTGTTCCCGCTGGCCAGTGAGCGCTCTGCGGGCAGCAAAATCCAGTTCAAGGGCAAATCCATCACCGTACAGAATCTGGCCGACTTTGATTTCTCCAAGGCGGATATTGGTCTGTTTTCAGCCGGTGGCAGCATTTCTGAAGTGTATGCGCCCAAGGCTGGAGCGGCCGGCTGTGTTGTTATCGACAACACCTCCCAGTTCCGCTATGACGAAGATGTGCCGCTGGTGATCCCGGAAGTAAACCCGGAAGCGATTGCGCAGTACAAAAATCGCAACATCATCGCCAACCCCAACTGCTCCACTATCCAGATGCTGGTAGCACTGAAACCTATTCACGACAAAGTAGGTATTACCCGCATCAACGTGGCGACGTATCAGGCTGTTTCCGGTACCGGTAAAGAGGCTATTGAAGAGCTGGCAGCACAAACGGCTGCGCTGCTCAACGGCCGTGATGTTGAGTGCAATGTGTATCCCAAGCAGATTGCGTTCAACGCACTGCCGCACATTGATGTCTTCATGGATAACGGTTACACCAAAGAAGAAATGAAGATGAGCTGGGAAACCAAAAAAATCATGGACCCGTCCATTGAGGTTAACCCGACCTGTGTGCGTATCCCGGTGTTCTTCGGTCACTCCGAAGCGATACACCTGGAAACAAAAACGCCGATCAGTGTGGAAGAAGTTCGGGAACTGCTGTCCAATGCGCCAGGTGTGGTGCTGATCGACGAGCGTGTACCGGGCGGATACCCTACACCGGTGACCGACTCTGCCGGTAAAGACGCAGTGGCAGTAGGTCGTATCCGTAAGGACATCAGCCATCCTAACGGGATTGATATGTGGGTGGTCGGCGACAACGTGCGTAAAGGCGCTGCGCTGAACTCTATCCAGATCGCCGAAGTGTTGATTAAAGACTACCTTTAATTAATACTCCGACAGGTTAAATGCGGCCAGGATGCCGCGACAATAAAAGGAACTGACCATGTTCAACCGCCGAGTGCCATTTGTTGCTGCGTTGTCGCCGTTGGCGCTCGCGCTGCTGCTGATGGCACCGGGAACAGTCGATGCGGTTGAACTGGGCACCCTGAATCTGCAGTCGGGCAGTGGTCAGCCTCTGGAAGCTACCATTGCCCTCTCCGATGTCGAAGGCCTCAGTGTTGCTGATCTTCGCGTTGAGCTGGCCTCGCCGGCTGATTTCCAGCGATTTTCCCTTGAGCGGCTGGCTGCACTGGAAACCCTGCAAATTGCAGTGGACTTCTCCGGCGCAGCTCCCGTGCTCAAACTCACCAGTCCGGTCACTATTAATGAACCGTTTTTGAGTCTGGTACTGGATGCGCGCTGGCCTGCCGGCCGTGTGCTGACCGAGTACATGATCCGCCTGGAATCTCCGGCATTCAGTGCCGGTAGTGCGCTGACATCGTCGGCTCCGGTTCGTACCGAAACAGTGCCTCTTGATACTGCGCCCCTTGATACAGATACCGCAGAAACTCCAGCCGTGGTATCCAATGCACCGGTTGCCAGTGGTTCATCCACTGCGGCAGCCCCTGCCGCTGCAACACCTGCAGCCAGTCCTGCGGCGCCGGCGCCAGCCGTCATCTCCAATGCCAGTACCATTACGGTCAATGCTGGAGATACCTTGTGGGAGCTGGCGCAACGGGTACGACCTGATACCTCTGTCAGTGTGCAGCAAACCATGTTGGCGTTGCAGCGCCTGAATCCTGAGGCGTTTATTGCCGGCAACATCAACCGTGTGCGTCGCGGGGAAGTGCTTCAGGTGCCTGAGCTGAGCGAAATTCGCCGTATTGCCTCCGCCGAAGCGGTTGCTGAAGTCAGTCGCCAGAACCGTGAATTTGCCTCCGGCGCCGCGGTGCCTGCAGCGGTATCTGCACCGACTTCAACCGTGGCCTCCAATCCGGGAGCCCAGGGTGAACTGCGTGTTGTCACCGTCCAGCAGGACGCCGATAGCCAGCAAGCAAATACCGGTGGTTCCGGCAATCAGACCACACAGCTGGACCAGCAGATAGAAGCGCTGGAAGATCGTATTGCCCTGCGTGAAGAAGACCTTTCTCGCCTGGATGTGCAAAACGAAGAACTCAATGCCCGTCTGGCGTTATTACAACAGCAGATCACAGCAGCGCAGGAAATCATCCGCCTGCGTGATCTGGAACTGGCCCAGTTGCAGCAACAACTGGTTCAGGAAGGAAGCCAGGCCAGCACAACAGCCGCTGTTGAACCTCCGCTGATTACCATGGCACCTGATGCGGGTCCGGTACAGCGTTTGATGCATCTGTTGACCAGCAACACCTGGGCAATGTTGGCGGCGGCTGCTGCGCTGGTGCTGTTGCTGGTATTGATAATGGTGCTGCGTAACCGCTCAGCTGCTCAGGCCAAGGCGCAGGCCAGTGCCCGTGAAAATGACAGTATGAGTCTGGGAGCCGATGACGATGAGCTGTTGTTCACCGGCGTGACGGACAGCGTGGACACCCCGAATGACACAGATGATGTTGCAGTGGCTGTTGAGGCCGACGTAGATGCAGCGCCAGTGCTGCAGACTGGCGCCGCTGCCTATCAGTCTGTGCAAGACAGTACTGGCAACGATTCCGAAACCGATTTTGACAATCTGATTCAGCAAGAGTTGAAACACAGCGCAACTGCTGACGCAAACACTGAACAGACGTTCAGCGACAGCACAGTGCCGGAAGATACAACCCAGCCGTCAGCGGACGACTGGCAGCCGGATGATCTGTCTGATAACGAACTGATTGATGACGATCGTTATCAACTGGACATTGGCGAAACTGCGGAAGCTGAGGAAGCTGAGGCCGTGGAGCTTCCGGCAGATTTTGATCTGGAAGATGTGGCTGAATCGGAAACCGGCGCTGATCTGAGCTGGCCGGATGAAGAACGCAGCGCAGCCGTGGCTGCTGAGGAACCTCCAGCGGCTGAAGAACTTCCGGCTGCTGATGAATTTGACATCAGCCAGGTAGATGAAGAGCCACATACGCCGGCCAGCCGCACGCGTGTTGCTGATGAATTTGATGATCTGGCTTTCCTGCCAGCGGAAGACGAATTCACCGACCAGGCCCTGGCTGCAGCCGATGATGACGACGATGATTTTGAATTCCTCGCTGGCACGGACGAAGTCGCAAGCAAGCTGGATCTGGCGCGTGCCTATATTGATATGGGCGACAGTGAAGGGGCTCGCGAGATTCTGGAAGAAGTGCTCAGGGAAGGCTCCGAAGAGCAGCGCACCGACGCGCAGGACCTGCTGGGACGTCTTTGACAGTGAATACCATACGTTACGCCCTCGGTGTCGAATATAACGGCGCCGCCTTCTATGGCTGGCAACGCCAGTTGTCCCCGGCCATGCCCAGTGTGCAGGC
>CAZHUJ010000023.1:0-8529 GCA_964535565.1 uncultured Pseudohongiella sp.
AAGAGCTGGAAGACAACAAGCAGGCGATTGAAGACGCTATCAACAACCAGAACATTACACTTGAAATTGAGAACCTGGCCACAGACTCAACCAACAAAGCGACCGAGCAGACGCAAAAAATTGTCGACGCCGTGACCGGTGATTCATCGACGGTGGATCCGCTGACGCTGCTGCAGGCGGTGGATACCATCACTGGCACTGCCGCAACCGGGACCAAGGTGGCAGCAAGTGACAGCAGCAGTGAAAACACGCAGACCGCACTGGTTCAAAATTCGATTGCCATTACCACCGGTGCTGCCACCGTTCTGAATGCGCTGGCGGATCAGGGTGCCACACTGAACGGCACTCAGGTTGAGCAGGTTAACTCCATTGTCAGCAATACTCTGGATACCCTGAACAACATCGCTGATACCACGGCGTCTACCCCGGCACAACTGACTGAGCTGGTGAAGCAAGCCAATGAAATAACACAGGCGCGCGCCGCATTGGGCATTCCGCCCACATCACAGGAAGCCGATCAAGTTGCGGAGCTCAGCAGAGAACTTGGCGCGGCTGTGGTCAGCAAGGTGTTGGGACAAAATGTTTCACAAGACAAAATTGGCGAGTTGTTAGACGCTAATCCAGCGCTGTTGGATGACATTGTTGCGGCTTCTTTGACGTTATTGCCCTTTGGAACAGAATCCCAAGCGGAGCTTGATCAACGAATTAAAGATGCCTATAAGGCTCGCTTCGGCACCGAGGTAGTTAACATGAAGACCTCGTTTGCACGCTCCTATCCCTTAACCCAGGGAGAGATTAATGGCTTGATCAGATCAATGAAAGCTGAAATTCAGGGCGTTGGGGACATTGTCTTCTTCAGACAAACATCAACGTTGATGGACGATAGCCATTCACGACAAATGCTTGCTGCCACCACATCGGAAGATATGACCGCCGACCCGGTTACGGGTGACCTCCGGCTGCAGATGCCCGGTGAAGCCTACAGTGCTCTGTTGTTGGGCATTAAAACGGTTCCTGAATCCATTCCAAGCGGACTGAATTTCCTGGCCGATGGACGTGTCATTTTTATACGCGAAGGTTTTGCCGTTGAAATGGCGCCGGTTTCTGTGGACCGTTTAGGATTCATTGCAGCCACGGTAGAGTCAGGATACACGCCAGCTTTTAATGATAACAACGGTAGTTTTGAATTGGATCTTGGCGGAAATCAACTGTTTAGCGGTGCGTTTGCCTATGACAACCTGAACGGCAAGGATCTGGAGAACTGCGGCGATCTCAGCTTCACAGAACCCACCGGCGCTCTGAACAGCGCAGGCTACGCATTTGTGGCCACCTGTTCTGCCAGTGGTGTCAGCCAGCGCATTCAGCCCTACCCGTACAGTGCTGACTTCCTCAGCAGTTTGTCCGCACATGGACTGTCGGGACGCATCGACCGTAACACCGGCTTTGTCACTGTGGCGGGTATCGGCACCTTCAAGCTGGGCTTCTTTGTGACAGCACCCAGTGCGGCTGAAGCCTCGTATTTGGCTGCAAACGGCGACGCCTTTGGCCTGGCGTACCAGGGTGGTGACTTCAACGGCGACGGCCGTCTGGACTACAAGATTATCTCTGCTTCAGGCGTCCAGTTGCTGCTTGGCACTAACTGATCATCAGTATTGCCAACACACTAAAGCCGGTTGATTTAGCGTCAACCGGCTTTTTTTAATGCTGAGAAGCATACCGTGCGTACTAGCGTGTGTTAACCGGCACCGTGACTTCCATGGTCACACCCTTTTCCTTGGCCAGCTCATCATATAACGCTTTTAAGCTCGCTCTAGCTTTGCTCTCACCGTGAATAATTCGCACATGAGTGGGCCATTTACGCATGCGCCTGAGGAAGTTGAGCAGGTCCTTCTGGTCCGCATGTGCGCTGTAGCCGCCGATGCTGCTGATCAAGGCGTTGACTTCAATAGCCTGCCCGTCCAGGCGCAGAACCGGCTCTACTTTGCCGGCGGCGATCTGCTGCAATCGATGCCCCGTTGTTCCACGTGCCTGGTATCCCACAAACAGGACACTGTGCACCGGGTCATGCAGCATGGCTTTTAAATAGTTGACGATGCGACCACCGGCGGCCATGCCACTGGCAGCCAAGACCACCGCAGGCTGTTTTGTGCGGGTCAGAAACGCGACCGTTTTCACGTGGTCTTCGTGGGAGTCTATGGTGATCAGATTTTCAAAACTTAAAGGGTGACGTCCGGCACGCAAGCGCTGCTGCGCTTCGGCATCCCAGAACGGTTTGAGATCGCGGTAAACCTGGTTGAACTTCGAGGCCAGCGGTGAATCCACAATCACCTGCAGCTGACTCCAGTTTACGGCTGCATGGTGCCACTTGCCTGTACGCGCTTCGTGGATTAGGCCTTCGAGTTCGTACAGGATCTCCTGCGTGCGACCTATGCTGAAAGCGGGAATCATGACCGTACCCTGGTCGAGCAAGGCATGGGTGATCACCGCGCGCAGACGCTCGCGGCGTTCGCGGCGGCTCTCATGGACACGATTGCCGTAGGTGCTTTCGATCACCAGCGTGTCGCAGCCATAGGGCGCCTTGGGCGCCGGCAGCAGCGGCGCATGCGGTGCGCCCAGGTCGCCGGAGTAAACCGTGCGGTGATGCCGGTTCTGTTGTTTGTAGAAGGCGTCTATCTCAACATAGGCAGAACCCAGGATATGCCCTGCCCGCTGCAGTCTGATCTGAATGCAGATAGCGTCATTGTCGAGAATGGTCTGCCAGTGTTTATAGGGCAGCGGTTCAAGCATGCTGCTGACGGCGCCTAGGAAGCGCTGAATCAGCGCTTCCTCTTTGGTGAAACCCACCTTCATCGCATCTTCAATCACCAGCGGCAGCAAATGCGCCGAAGGTTCACTGCAATAGATGGGGCCACGAAAGCCGGCGGCAAACAGATACGGAATGCGGCCGACGTGATCAATATGGACATGGGTGACAATCAGCGCCAGCACAGCAGACAGATCAAATTCAATCCGGTGCTGGGCATGATGGTCAGCGGCAGTGATATCCAGCCCCTGGAATAATCCGCAGTCAATCAGCAGATGTGTGTCCGGGCCAGCTTCGTAGCGGTGGCAGCTGCCGGTAACTCCTCCAGCAGCGCCGTGATGGCTGTAACGGGGATACTCCATTTTCCCTCCTTAAATGGGGGAAATAGGGTCGGAGGATATTTTTCTTGAAAAATATCCTCCGACCCTATTTCCCCGACCCTACTTCAGATGCTGATGGTGTACCTCAAATACATGTCTGTCTCCGAGCGCTTACGCATGGCGCTCATCAGTTGCTTCAGATCCTCACGCTGGCGTACGCGTGCTTCCAGCTGATGGCCGCGCATCGGTACCCAGGCGTAACGCACTTCGGTCTGTTTGCCATTGTTCTGGAAGTCGGTGGACAGCAGCCAGCCGGCTTCGGATTCGCCGTGGACCAGACCGATGCTGTGCCCGGGCAGGATGTCCATCAGGTTGACGGACACGTGCCAGGAGGTGCTTTCGGCCTTGCCTGATCCGGGCAATCCGGCGACGGCTCTGGATTGGGTCTCCGGTGCCCAGGCCAGTTCAACACCTGTCACCAGCCGGCTTTCACCCTGCAGTTTGACCTGTGTGGCCACACGTCCACTAAACCCAATATAGTCGCGTTTGTCACCGGCTGCCACGCCGTTGTAATACAGCGCGGATGGAATGTAGGTGACATCAATGGAACGCTGCGCCCACAGGCCGCTGGTATCCTGTGCGTCCAGCGCCAGATAGTAGCTCTGGCGGCTGGAGGTGGCGTGGAAATCCAGCGGCGACCGACGCAGGTTGGCCGTGCCGTCCTTGTCGTTATATTCAATCAGTCCGGTGACATTGATGCCTGCATCTGATTTATAGACGGTCATCAGACCATCGGTGTAGCCCACATCCCAGCCCGTGGAGTTGGTGCGACTGAAAGACTTGGCGGCCACCCCTACCAAACGGTTGTTGGTCTGGAAGCGGCCAATACGGTGATCCCACTTGCCGTACCGCGCCCGTACAAAAAATTCATCCAGTGTGGATTCGCCGGCGGCAATACTGCTGGCACCGGGATTGAGTCCATCAAACAGATTGACCCAGCCGCTGTTATTGTCCTTGTTGTGCATACGCGCGGCATAACGGCCCTTGAATGACCAGGTGTCATTGATATCCCACTGCAGGCCCGCGCGCACTCTCAGACGCAGCATGTCATCATCGGTGTTGCTGCCGTTGCGTTCATCGCGATCAAAACCGTAATACCCGAAGCGGATATCACCCGAAAAGTCCACGTTATTCTGTGCATGAGCCGAAGATGCGAGCAGACCGGCCGCCACCACTACTAGATATTTCAAACTATTCCTCCACTGCCCGGGGCAGACAAGATTAACGAACTGTCACGTCAGCGTTACATGACAAAACGGTGGCAGTTTAACAACTGTTTTGTGACATACAGGTGACAAGCCCGTGTTATGTAGCAAACCCAGTCAGCTAGCAAGTCAAGTCAGGTAGCAAGACAGGACAGTCCGCGAATCCCGCAGTAACCGCCGGGATTTTTCTGCAGATACTGCTGGTGATAGTCCTCGGCATAATAAAAATCGCCCAGAGGCTCGATTTCCGTGGTGATGGTATCCAGCCCCGCCGCATCCAGCTTGCGTTGCGCCGCATCGCGGCTCTGTTGCGCCAGCATCAGCTGCTCAGGCGTGCAGGTATAAATGACCGAACGGTACTGGGTACCGAGGTCATTGCCCTGACGCATGCCCTGTGTGGGGTCATGAGAACCCCAGAACGTCTGCAGCAGTTGTTCATAGCTGATCTGCTGCGGATCATAATCAACGCGCACCACCTCCGCGTGGCCGGTCATGCCGCTGCATACCTGTTCGTAGCTCGGATCGGGTGTCACGCCGCCTGCGTAGCCCACGGCCGTGCTCACCACACCCGGCAGACGCCAGAACACTCTTTCAGCGCCCCAGAAGCAACCCATACCAAATACTGCAATTGACATATGCCCACCCTATACACTCTCAAGCGTGATGCCTAGAATATCACAGCCTACAAATTCGACTGTTTTTCACCAGGATATCGACATGACATCAGCGTTAATGGCCAATTACGGCCACCCGGAACTGCAATTCAGCCATGGTAAAGGCGTGTATCTGTACACCGCTGATGGCCAGCGTTACCTCGATTTCACCGGAGGTATTGCTGTGAATTGCCTCGGCCACTGCCATCCGCATCTGGTTCAGGCCATTCGCGAACAGTCTGAAAAGCTCTGGCACACCTCCAACCTGTTCAGCAATATCCCGACTGAACGTCTGGCGCAACGTCTGGTGGACCTGAGTTTTGCCGACCGCGTGTTTTTTGCCAACTCCGGCACCGAAGCGGTTGAATGCGGTTTCAAGATGATGCGCCGTTACCACTACCATCACGGCCGCAAACAGCGTGTGCGCATTATCACCCTGACCCAGTCCTTCCACGGCCGCACCCTGGCGCCGGTGGCTGCCAGCCGCAATCCGCTGCATACCGAAGGTTTTCTGGTGGGCGATGGCGGTTTTGATCAGGCCCCGTTTGGGGACCTGGAGGCGCTGCGCGCGCTGGTCACGGAGGAAACAGCTGGCATTATTCTGGAGCCGGTGCAGGGAGAAGGCGGCATCCGTGCCGTGGATGTGGACTACCTGAGGGCCGTGCGCGAGCTGTGCGATGAACACGGCATTCTGCTGATGTTCGACGAAGTGCAATGTGGCATGGGGCGCACCGGCTATCTGTTTGCTCACGAAGTCCTCGGCGGCATCACGCCGGACCTGCTGGCTTCTGCCAAAGGTCTGGGCGGTGGCTTCCCGATTGGTGCCTGTCTGTCGGTTGAAAAAGTCGCTGAAGTGATGACTGCCGGCACACACGGCAGCACCTTTGGTGGCAATCCGCTGGCCACTGCCGTGGGCAATGCCGTGCTGGATATCCTGAGTGACGCTGCGTTTCTGCAAACTGTTCGTGACCGCTCATCACAATTGCGTAGTGGCATTGATAGACTGGCGCAAAAATATCCCAACGTTCTGGCCGGCCATAGCGGCCTGGGCCTGATGATAGGTCTGAAGTGCGTGTGTGCAAACGCGGATCTGCTAAACGCACTGATGGCGCAGAAAATGTTGGTGGTGAAAGCCGGCGGCAACTCCCTGCGTTTGTTGCCGGCCTTGAATCTGAGCGAAGCCGAAGTTGACGAAGCGCTGACGCTGCTGGCAAACGCATGTGAAATAGTTAACAGATAACAAAAACTTTGCCCATTTGCAGGGCTCTCTGGTTGACGCATGCCCCCTTCCGTGGCAGAAAGGGGCATGACTACCACTGCGAATGTTCAATACGACACCAGTTTGCAGCGCTTTCGCGCGGCAATGGATATGTCGCTTGACCTGATTTATCTGGTCGATGCTGAAACGCTTGAATTTCTGGACGTGAATCAGACAGCCTGCCGCAGCAGCGGTTTGAGCCGTGAACAATTGCTGGCTCAAGGTCCCATGAAGTTGCTGGGCATGAGCCGGGAAGAATTGCGTCAGCGTTACCAGCAGTTGGTTGACCAAGGCGGTGCCAGCCGTATTGAGCGCGAATACCTGCACCCGGAAAAAGGCACCTTGGTCACCATGGAAATTCGCAGTCGGGCCACTCGCATCGATGGCCGCTGGGTGGTCATTGGCATCAGCCGTGACATCACTGACCGCAAAAAAGCCGAACAGCAAGCCCTGCGTTTGCAGCAGCTGTTTTCTGCCCTGAGCCTGACCAACGAAGCCATATTGCGCGCGACCTCCGTGAAAAGCCTGTACCAGCAGGCGTGTAAAGCGGCCGTTTCCAGCGAACTGTTTGCCATTGCCAGTGTGCTTGTTCCCAATGCGCGCGGCCATTTTGCTGCTGAGGCAAACGCCGGCAATGTGCTGCCCATCATGAAAAAAATTCGTGTCAGCGCTGACCCACGTGTTCCAGAAGGCCGGGGTATGACAGCGCTGTCCTTCCGCGACGGTAAAGCGCGTTTCAGCAATGACTTCCAGAATGATGAACGCTCCGCTCCCTGGCGCGAACAGGCGATAGAACACGGCATTCACAGCGCCGCCGCCCTGCCCTTGCTGCAACATAAAAAGCCGGTGGCGGTTATGTTGTTTTACTCAACAGAGCCGGGCTTTTTTGATGAACAGGTCCAGAGCATTCTGCAAAGCATGGCCGACAATATGTCATTTGCGCTGGAAAATTTTGCCAACCAGTCTGAGCAGCAGATTGCTGCTGAGATCATCCGCCAGAACGAGGAACGCTTCCGCAGCCTGACCAAGCTGAGTTCAGATTCATACTGGGAAATGAATGCAGATTTGTGTTTTACACTGTACGAAGGCCGCATTGTCACAGGCTCCATGGCGCATGATCACACCGGAATCGGCAAACGTTTGTGGGAACTTCCAGGCATCAAACCGGACTCCATGAACTGGCGGCAATTCCGCCGTATGCTGAAAAACGGGCAGGCGTTTAGTGATTTTGAGTTTTCGTTGACCATGCCCAGTGGACTGCACTACCACCTCACACTCAGTGGTGAACCCATTCTGGACAGCCACGGAAAATTTGCCGGATATCGGGGCATTACCCGTGATATCACCAGTAAAAAACGTATCGCCAACCACATCAAACATCTGGCCACTCACGACACACTGACCGGGCTGCCCAATCGCGTCATGTTCAGCGAGCTGTTGGCGCAGACCATTCGTAGCGCCACTCGTTACAAGGACCAGCGCTTTGCGGTGCTGTTTATCGATCTGGACCGATTCAAGGCAGTCAACGATACCTATGGCCATCACACCGGGGACCATTTGCTGGCCGAAGTGGCTCAGCGCCTGCGTAATCCACTGCGCAAATCCGATATTGTGGCGCGCCTGGGCGGTGATGAATTTGTGGTGCTGCTGCAGAAGATTTCCGACCGGGACCAGGCGGCACGTATCGCCAGCAATATTCTGCATGTATTCACCCAGCCCATTACGGTGGACCAGCGGGAATTTCTCATCGGCGCAAGCATTGGTATCAGCCTGTTCGGGGAAGATGCACACGATGAAGAAACGCTGATGACACACGCGGATACCGCGATGTACGCCGCCAAAGAGGAAGGTCGCAACAACGTCCGCCTGTATTCGGCGGAATTGCATCAACACCGCGAATTACGCGCCGGTCTGGCGGTGGAGCTGCGCCATGCACTCAAGCGCAATGAACTGTATTTGAACTATCAGGCCAAGGTTGAGGTCAGCAGCGGGCGCGTTATCGGTGTGGAAGCCCTGCTGCGCTGGCACCACCCCACGCTGGGCGATATTTCCCCCGCCCGGTTTGTGCCCATCGCTGAAGACAACGGCCTGATTGTGCCGATTGGTGAATGGGTGATGACCACGGCGTGCCGCCAGGTGCAAGCCTGGGAACGTTCCGGACTGCCGTCACTGACCCTGGCCGTTAACCTGTCAGCGCGCCAGTTTAACCATCCGGATCTGCCTGCCTTCG
>CAZHUJ010000024.1:0-2389 GCA_964535565.1 uncultured Pseudohongiella sp.
ATGGCCGCGTAAAGATCCTCCACTTTTGAGTGACGTTAAAAATGGGGTGATTACCAAATAAACGACGTGAAGTGTGCAACTGTCACCCTCAAGAACTGCTCCATCTCAACTGACCTGTCGGTGATGTCATCTGTTATTGCCGACCTGGACATAAGCCAGACCAGCATCAACCGGCATCTTGTTGTTTCCGGGTGCACCATCAGCAACGAGGTCAGTCTGGCAGGCAGTACAACCGGTGAAGTAACACGTTTTGAAGACAATCAACTCACTGAAAAAGCCCGGCTGGATGTATTTCAATACACCACATCCCGATTCATTTTTTACCCATCCACCACTCTGCTTGGAAATGCTGGCACCAAGGTCATGCAGCCGCAAAAATTCGGGATCCTTAAAGCAAATGACCCGCAGCGGCTGGGGGGTTTATCTGCGTAACATCGCGCTGTCGTCACTGGTGATGGTGCTGCTGTTTGCTGCCGTTTATCAGCTCTTAAACCAGCAACTGACACTGCCGCAAAGCGTTTTGCTCAGCTTCCAGAGTTTTATCAGCTCGTTTCTGGGGGACTGGAGTGTATACAATCTGAGCGCAACCATGACAACACTGATAACACTGGAGTCCTACCTGGGGGTCCTGTTCATAACAGTCTTTGTAGGCGCCTATATCAGAAAACTACTCCGATGAGACTTTATTATCTTTCCTTCGGCAGCAACATCGCGCCTGAACACAACAGCATCCGCACGCTGGAGCTGTTGTGCCGTCATTTCGGGGAGATCATCAGTTACCCGCTGGTGTACACCAGACCGCAGGGGATAAACAGCGACTCGATTTTTATCAATACACTGTGCCTGCTGCAATCGGATCTCGGCAAAGCCGAGCTGAAAGCGCTGTTCAACACCATCGAAATAGACCTGGGGCGCAACAGGAATGATCCGGAGAGCGCCCTCAAGGACAGGCCGGCGGATCTGGATATTCTTGGCGACTCGGCGGTGCTGACTACAGAGATTTTCCGGGCACAACGCTCAAGCTTTATTCAGGAAGTGCTGGACTACAAAAACTCACACATTGCAGACCTGTCGCGGTTTGACTTACCAGCGTTTCAGCGACCTTCCACCATCCACCTTGATGCTGCTGCCGGTAATGTATGGGTTATCAATGATGCTGCAGATCGCCTGGTAGAGGGGGCCAAACCCGCCTTCCTGTTTCAGCGGCGTATTGGATAGGACTTTCTGCTGATACTCCGCGCCATGCTCCGGCAGAAATTTCATGGGGCCAGGCAGCACGCTATTCACGCGTATACGTGGCGCATACTTCAAGGCAAAACTTTTGGTCAGATTTTCCAGCCCTGCCTTGGTGGCGCAATAAAACAGAAAATTTTCCGACGGATCCTGCGCATAGATATCGGTGATATGAATAATATTGCCCGCTCTGTCGCCGTTACCCAGAACGTGCTGAAGGCGCTCATTCAGCAGCGCCGGAAAAGCCATATGCACATCAAAAAGCTGCTGAAAAAAAACCGTCTCCGCGCCCTTGTGGTTGCGATCCGCAACAAATAACGAAGCGTTATGGACAATAACATCGAGTGAATTAAACTTGCCAAGCAGCTCTTCAGCCAGGCGTTCAGCGGCTTGGCCGTTGTAAGCCTCAACCCTCAAAAGCGTCAGGTTGTCATTAACACAAGCCTGCAGCTCCGCCGTCACTGCCCGCGTAACACCAATAACGTCCCAGCCGCTACGCAGGAACTCCTGCACAAGATGCAGGCCCAGGCGGCGGCTTACGCCGGTTATGAGGATTCGGGGTTTTGACACGGCTTTTATTTAACCCGGTACTGCTCGATATCCCCACCAGAAGCCAGAATTTCATTCACCCATGCCGGACGCTTGCCACGTCCACCGCCCCAGGTCTCACCATTGGGGCCCACAAATGCAGCTTTTTTGGCGGCGGCGCGCTTGCCTTTGGTGGCAGCGGTTTTACGAGCGGGTTTGGGCGTGGTTTTAATGGCTTTGGACTTAACCAGACCCACTTCAGCAGCGCTCAGGCCGTACAACTTGATCAGGTCCTTAACCTGTGTAACAGCGGCTTTTTTCTCAGAGGCATAAACCTGATCAGCCTGCTTTTGCAGTTCGGAAATTTTTGCCTGGATTTCTGCGTATTTGCTCATTGTTGATCTCCTTCGTTAAAAAACTCTCGATACCACTTCACAAAATTATCAATTCCAACTTGTACAGGAGTTGCGGGTTTGTAACCCAGGTTTTCGACCAGGTCATCTACGTTGGCATAGGTGGCTGGAACATCGCGGGCCTGTAACGGCAGCAATTCTCTCTGGATGGGTTTACCTAATGAGTTCTTCGCGTTCTGATTCGGCCAGGGCCCGACCTTCGAGCTTAGCCTCGT
>CAZHUJ010000025.1:0-2256 GCA_964535565.1 uncultured Pseudohongiella sp.
AAGAGCTGGAAGACAACAAGCAGGCGATTGAAGACGCTATCAACAACCAGAACATCACGCCTGTAATTGAAAATCTGGCAACCGATTCAACCAACAAAGCGACCGAACAAACTCAAAATATTGTCAACGCGCTGACTGGTGGTACTTCCACTGTAGATCCGCTAACGCTGCTGCAGGCGGTGGACACCATAACTGGTACAGCTGCAACCGGCACCAAGGTGGCCGCAAGTGACTTGAGCAGTGAAGACACCCAGGCCGCGCTGGTTGAAAACTCGATTGCCATCACCACCGGCGCAGCCGTCGTTTTGAACACGCTGGCTGATGCGGGCGCTACACTAGACCCCGCTCAGATTCAGCAAGTTAACTCCATTGTCAGCAATACTCTGGATACCCTGAACAACATCGCTGATACCACGGCGTCTACCCCGGCACAACTGACTGAGCTGGTGAAGCAAGCCAATGAAATAACTCAGGCGCGCGCCGCATTGGGCATTGCCGCGACTGAGGAAGAGTCAGCGAAGGTTGAAGAGTTGAGCCGTGAGCTGGCGGTGGCAGTCATCAGAAAAGAGTTGGGTAATAACGTCACTGAAGAACAGATCGGGGAGTTACTGAAAGCAGATTCATCTCTGCTTGAAGACATCGTCAGCGCCTCACTGGATCTTCCGCCGACAGCCACAGAACCGGCAGAAACCACCCGGGACCGCATTCGAACCGCGTATTTAAACCGCTTTGGTGGTTTAATAATTCCCCCCGTCCCGCAGCCTGTTATGCCTCGGACCAGCCTCGTTACCTTCAGAGCGGCTCAGCTTCCCCCCCCTGAGACAGTGACCTTCGTCTTGACAGGTGAGAACGGCGGAGGAGCCAGCACGGCGCTCAGCGACGGACGTCAGACTCTGGCTGCCACCAGTTACTCGATCACTCAGAACGAAGTCACTGGCGAAGTGTTGATTGAACTGCCAGGCGAGTCCTACACCGGCACCATCACCGCCATTAAAGCAGTGCCAACGTCTGTGCCGGCTGGCTTGAGCTTCCTGGCAGACGGTACCGTCGTGATTGTACGCGACGGTCTGGCTGTACAACTGGCTCCGGTGTCGGTTGACCAACTGGGCTTCCTCGGCGCTACAGTGGGAGCAGGATTTACCCCTGACATCAACGCCAGCAGCGGCAGCTTTGTCCTGGATCTGGGCGGCAACCAGAAGTTCAGCGGTGCGTTTGCTTACGACAACCTGACCGGCAAGGATCTGCAAAACTGCGGCGACATCAGTTTCACAGAACCTGCGGGTGCTCTGAATAGCGCCAACTACGCGTTTGTGGCGACCTGCTCTAACAGCGGTGTGACCCAGCGCATTCAGCCGTATGTGTACAGCGCCGACTTCTTCAGCAGCTTGTCCGGGCATGGACTGTCAGGCCGTATCGACCGTAACACCGGCTTTGTCACAGTGGCAGGCGTGGGTACGTTCAAGCTGGGCTTCTTCGTGAATGCGCCGACTTCGGCTGAGACGGCTTACCTGACTGCAAACGGTGACGCCTTCGGTCTGGCTTTTGAGGGTGGTGACTTCAACGGCGACGGCCGTCTGGACTACAAGATTATCTCCGCGTCCGGCGTGCAGTTGCTGCTTGGCACTAACTAGGAAAGTAATGTTGTTGCCCCAAAGCCGGTTGACCTTCGTGGTCAACCGGCTTTGTGCAGATTGAATGGAATAAAAATCTCGGCGAGTCGTACAGTTAGATTCAACAGCAATTAAAACAGTTGGAACACACGGAAGATGTCAGTCAACTTGTACACATTATTCTGCGCATTTGTTGTCACAGCCCTGGTGCTGATGGCATTGCGCCCGTTTGCAGTCCGCGTGGGCCTGCTGGATGTTCCGGGTGGGCGTAAGACTCATGCGAATCCGACGCCGCTGATTGGTGGCCTGGGTATTTACCTGGGTACGCTCTCCATCTGCCTGCTTTCCCCTGTCATCATGCATGACTATAAAATTCTGCTTGCACTGTCCGGCTTCGTACTGGCGGTAGGTGTGGTGGATGATCTGTTTGATATACGCGTTTCTGTGCGCATGGCTGTACACGGCGTTGCTGCTTTTGTTATGGCACAGGTAGCCGGTGTAAAACTGACCAGCCTCGGCGACATTCTGTTTATCGGCCCGATCGAGCTGGGCTTGCTGGCCATTCCGGTCACTATTTTTGCCACTGTGGGTGTGATCAATGCGGTCAACATGAGCGACGGCCTCGACGGTCTGTCCGGCGGGCTGA